>NZ_JBQHDC010000001.1:0-1343146 GCF_052068075.1 Micromonospora sp. L31
GCTGCGGATCGGCGAGATCACCGAGGTCGTCGGGATGGTCCGCCGCCGGCTCGGCCGCTGAGCCGGCGACCGGTCGGGGGGCGGCCGCCGGCCGCCCGGTGCGGAGGGTGAACGAGGATGACCAGCCTGGGGACGTGGCTGTGGATAACCCCGCGTTTCCCCGGTCAGCTACCGAATCAGCCTGTGGACAACCAACCGTACGGCTGAGTATGGAGGGCCGTTCGGAGGGAACCTGACAGGACGTCGGCGGACCGCCACACGAGGGCCGGCCCCTGCTGCGATCACTTGCGGTCAACCTCTAGATTGGCTAGTACATGTGCCAGCAACGTGGCTGACAACGGTCGTAACCGGGCGAGGTCGTCCACATCCGGCACGGTCGGGCACGGCGGGAAGATGACATGTCGGGATGACGGGCAGTCCAGGTAAGGTCGCTCTCGACGGATACGGCAGGTGGCCGACGTACGCGTCGAGACGCCGGCCGGTTCCTTCGAAGGCAGAGCGGGAAGCCACATGCCCAGCAGCGCGGGTCCATCGATCGACACGATCACCGAGGGAGGACGGGTGACCCAGGTCGGCGAGGGTCAGGAGGCGGAGGAGACTGCTCCGCCCGTCATGACCTTCGGTGCTCCCACGGCCGGTGAGATCCTCGCCGAGCGGTACGAGCTGGTCGAGCACATCAACAACGACAGCGCCGGGCGGCTGGTCTGGCGGGGGGTCGACGTGGTGCTGCGCCGGCCGGTCGCGGTCGTGCTGCGCTACCCCGGCGGCGACTCCGCCACCGAGATGCTCCAGGCTGCGGTGGCCGCGAGCCGGGTCATCCACCCCAACCTGGTCGGCGTCTACGACGCGATCGACGAGGACGTGCGGGCGTACGTCGTCCGCGAGTGGGTCGACGGCAACTCCCTGCGCGAGATGGTCGCCGACGGGCCGATGGACCCGGCCCGGGCCACGGCCATCGGCAACGCCGTCGCCAGCGCGCTGGCCGCCGTGCACGCCACCGGCATGGTGCACGGCAACGTGCACCCGGGCACCGTGATGATCAGCGACGACGGCCGGGTGGTCCTGGCCGACGCGCGCACCGACGGCGCGGACAGCCAGGAGAACGACATCCGGGCGGTCGGCGGCATCCTCTACTTCGCCCTGACCGGGCACTGGCCGCACGCCGAGGCCCCGCTGCGCGGCGCGACCGCCGGGCACGGTCGGGCCGCCATCCCGGACGCGGTCCGGGACGCCAGCGGCGCGATCGCCGCGCCCCGGCAGGTCCGGGCCGGCGTGCCGGCGTACCTCGACGACCTGACCATGGACCTGCTCGACGCCGAGATCGCCCCGCCCTCGTCGGACGTGCTCGCCGCCGAGCTGGCCCGGCTCGACGTCCCAGCCGAGGACCACTTCCTCGACCAGACCGGCACCATCCGGTTCACCGCGGACCCGGGCGACGACCCGTCCCCGCTGGCTGCCGCCGGTGGGCGGAAGGTCGCCGTGGGCATCGCCGGCCTGCTGGCGGTCGCCCTGGTCGGCCTGCTCATCGGGATCAGCGCGCTGGGCGGCGACGACAAGTCGCCCGACACCGAGCCGGTCGCCCGCCCGTCGAACAGCGCCCCGTCCAACCAGGCGAGCGCACCCGCGCCCGCCGTGCGCAAGCTCAACGTCGAAGATGTCCGGATCGTCGACCCGGACAGCCGGGACCGCGCAGAGGTGCGCGACGCCGAGAAGGTGATCGACGGCGACGAGGACAAGGGCTGGGAGACCCAGAGCTACCGCAACAACGGCAAGTTCGGCGGCCTGAAGGATGGCATGGGCATCTGGATCGACCTGGGCGCGCCGCACACGGTGAAGTCCGTGCAGGCGGTCCTCTCGTCCACCGGGGCCTCCGCCGAGTTGCTCGCCGGTGAGGCCGACTTCCCGCCCAGCTCCGCCGGTGACAAGCAGCTGAAGGCCGCCTACACGACCCGGATCGGGCAGCCGTTCGAGGGGCACGACGGCACCAAGATGACCTTCAACGGCTTCGACGCCGACAAGACGTACCGCTATCTGCTCTTCTGGATCACCGAGCTGCCGGAGAAGGACAGCGGAGACGGCTGGAAGCTCGGCGTCCAGGAAATCACGGTCCAGGGGTCGTGAGCCGCCCGCCGCGCGCCCGGCACCGCATCCGACGGACGTGGTGATGGCCGGTCGCGGCGGGCGTACGCCCGATCCGGCGACCGGCGAGGCGGTGCCGGTCGTACCGCCGCGCGCGGTCCCGCCCGCCGAGGCGAGCGACGTCGAACTGCTCCGCGCCCACGTGGCCGGTGACCGGGACGCGTTCACCGAACTGTTCCACCGGCACCGTGACCGCCTCTGGGCGGTGGCCATGCGGACGCTCGGCGACCGCGAGGAGGCCGCCGACGCCCTCCAGGACGCGCTGCTCTCCGCCCACCGGGGCGCCGCCCGGTTCCGGGGTGACTCGGCCGTCACGACCTGGCTGCACCGGATCGTGGTGAACGCCTGCCTGGACCGGATCCGCCGCCGCCAGGCGCACCCGACCGTCCCGCTGCCCGACGGCACCCGGGTCGACGAGGGTGGCTCCGGCGGCATCGAGCCGGCCGCCCCGGCCGCGGACCACGACACCGCGCTGGTCGTCCGACAGGCCCTGGCCACGCTGCCGGTCGAGCAGCGGTCCGCCCTCGTGCTGGTCGACGTGCAGGGCTACCCGGTCGCCGAGGTGGCCCGGATCCTCGGCGTCGCCGAGGGGACGGTGAAGAGCCGCTGCGCCCGCGGCCGCGCCCGGCTGGCGGTCCAGCTCGGGCACCTGCGGACCGGCTCCGACGACGCCGGGCCGGATGCGGTCCCGGTCGCCGGCCGGGGCGTGCCCGGCGTCACCCTCGGGAACCCCCGGGCCTCGGAGGGCGTCGGATCGGGGTCGGGGCACTCCCGACGGGACCCCAACCAGGAGGACGCGTGACGGCCGGGAAGTTCAGCGGGGTCGACCACGACCTGCTCGCCGACTACCTCGGCGGGGCGCTGGACGGCACCCCGGAGGAGGCCTCCGTCGCGCGACTGGTCGAGCAGGACCCAGCCTGGGCCGAGGCGTACGCCGCGCTGGCGCCGGCCGTCGCCCGGGTCCGCGCCGACCTGGCCGACTGGGCCGAACCGGCCCCGCAGATGCCGCTCGCGGTCACCGAACGACTCACCGCCGCGCTGGCCGGCGCCGGGCCCGCCCCGGCCGACGCACCGGCGCTCACCACCCCGGCGGATGCCGTGACGCCGGCCGGCGAGCGGCATCCGCCGGTGCCGGCGCAGTCCGCGCGGGGTCCGGGGCGTACCGCCGGTGCCGGACGGGACGACGCGACCGGGCCGGGCCGTCGGCGCCGGCGCTGGGCGCGGCTCGCCGCCCCCGTCGCGCTGGCCGCGGCCTCGCTCGCGGCCGTCGGGCTCGGCGTCGACCACCTGCTCGACCCCTCGGGGGGCGGCGGCACGGCCGAGTCGACGGTCGCCGGGGGCGACGCCGCCTCGGCGACGGCGCCCTTCCGGGTCACCGGCGCACCGCAGACCAGCGGCACCGACTGGACGCCGCAGACCCTGGCCGGTGGGGCGACCTCGACCGTGCTGCCCCAGGTGGCCACCGACCGCCCCGGGCTGGCACCGGGCGGGTCGACCGAGAAGGCCCCCGAGGCGGACCGGCGACCGTCCCCCGGCGGGCTCCTCCGGCTCGCCGCTCCGGACGCGCTGGACACCTGTCTCACCGAGGTCGCCGCCGAGCACGGACGCGGGGCGATCACGGTGGAACTGCTCGACTACGCCAGCTTCCAGGGGGAACCGGCGCTCGTTCTCCGGTTCGCCGATCCGTCGGGAGAGCGCTGGGCCTGGGCGAGCGGCGCGGAGTGTGGCGTGCCGGGATCCGGCGCGGACACCCGCTACCGGGCGCGGGTAGGGTGAGGTCAGGTCGCCGGCCATCCGTCGCCGCGTGACGTGACCCACCGGATGACCGGTTCGGGAATCCCCGGTTCGTACGATGACGTTCTGCAAGTCAGCCGCCGGCGTCGCTGAGCCGTCGGCACTCGGATCGGCGTCGTCCCGGCGGTGGGTCAGCCGGGGGCGGATGTCGAACACACACATCGGGAGACGGCAGTGGACGAGGTCCGCAACCTGATCATCATCGGCTCCGGGCCGGCCGGTTACACGGCGGCGGTCTACGCCGCGCGCGCCAACCTCAAGCCGCTCGTCATCGAGGGTGTGCAGTCCGGCGGCGCCCTGATGACGACCACCGAGGTGGAGAACTTCCCCGGCTTCGCCGACGGCATCCTCGGCCCCGAGCTGATGGACAACATGCGCAAGCAGGCCGAGCGGTTCGGCGCGGAGTTCCTCACCGACGACGTCACCCGGGTCGAGCTGCAGGACACCGGCATGATCGGGTCGGACGCGGTCAGCACCGTGTGGGTCGGCGAGACCGCCCACCGGGCCAGGGCCGTCATCCTCTCCACCGGTTCGGCCTGGCGTCCGCTGGGCGTGCCGGGCGAGCAGGAGTACCTGGGCCACGGCGTGTCGTCCTGCGCCACCTGTGACGGTTTCTTCTTCCGCGGCCAGCACATCGTCGTCGTCGGCGGTGGCGACTCCGCGATGGAGGAGGCGAGCTTCCTCACCCGGTTCGCCGACTCGGTCACCATCATCCACCGGCGCGACTCGTTCCGCGCCAGCAAGATCATGGCCGACCGCGCCCTCGGCAACGACAAGATCAAGGTTGAGTGGAACAGCACCGTCGAGGAGATCCTCGGCGAGGACGGCAAGGTCAGCGGCGTACGGGTCCGCAACGTGCACACCGGTGACACCAAGGTGCTCGACGTGACCGGCGTGTTCGTGGCGATCGGCCACGACCCGCGCAGCGAGCTCTTCCGGGGGCAGGTGGAGCTGGACGACGAGGGGTACGTGAAGGTCGAGGCGCCGAGCACCCGGACCAGCGTGCCGGGTGTCTTCGCCGCCGGCGACGTGGTCGACCACACCTACCGGCAGGCCATCACGGCGGCCGGCACCGGCTGCGCCGCCGCCCTCGACGCCGAGCGCTTCATCGCCACGATCAGCGGCTGAACAACCGAACAACGAAAGTCCCGGAGGAGGGTCATAGTGGGAGCAACAAAGGTCGTCACCGACGCGAACTTCGCCACTGACGTGCTGAAGTCCGACAAGCCGGTACTGGTGGACTTCTGGGCCGAGTGGTGCGGGCCGTGCCGCAAGGTCTCCCCGCTGCTGGAGGAGATCGCGGGCGAGATGGGCGACCAGGTCACCATCGTCAAGCTCAACATCGACGAGAACCCGGAGACCGCCCGCGCCTACCGGGTGATGTCCGTACCGACCCTCACCATCTTCAAGAACGGCGAGCCGGTGCAGTCGATCGCCGGCGCCAAGCCCAAGGGCGAGCTGGTCCGGCTCATCGAGTCGGCGCTCTGACGTTCGCAGCACCGGAACCCCCGTACCCTCCCCGGGTGCGGGGGTTCCGTCGTTCCCGGCCCTGAGCTGGGCGAACGCCGGGTGGACGGCCACCGGGCACGGTACGCTCCGTAGGCATCCGCTACGCGCCAGAGCACTCCGGTCGCGCGACCGTGGCGCCCGCCCAGCCAGCATCCGTGCAGAGGGGGTCGTGCGTGCGTCCGATCCGACCCGGTGACCGTGGGCCTGCGGTGACGGAGATCCGCACGGTCCTGACCGGCCTCGAACTGCTTCCGCCCGCCATCGGCGACGAGTTCGACGTCGCCACGGAACGCGCCGTCCGCGCCTTCCAGCAGTCCCGGGGGCTCAGCGTCGACGGTCGGGTGGGTGCCGAGACCTGGCGCGCCCTGGACGCCGCCCGCTGGCGGCTCGGCGCCCGCACCCTCTACCACGCGGTGCCCGAACCCCTCACCGGCGAGGACGTCCGGTCGCTCCAGGAGCGGCTGCTGGAGATGGGGTACGACGTGGGCCACGCCGACGCCATTTACGGCGTCCGCACCGCCCGCGCAGTGGCCCAGTTCCAACGCGAGGTGGGCCTGAAACCGGACGGCTCCTGCGGCCCGCACACCATGGGTGCGCTGCGCCGCCTCGGTCGCAAGGTGGTCGGCGGCCGGCCGCAGTGGCTCCGCGAGTCCGACGCGATCCGGCAGTCCGGGCCGACCCTGGTGGGGCGGACGGTGGTGATCGACCCCGGCCACGGGGGCACCGACCCGGGTGTGGTGGTGCCGGACGGCCCGCTGCGCTGGAGCGAGGCGGATCTGGTGCACGACCTGGCCAGCCGCTTGGAGGGGCGGCTGGCCGCGGCGGGCGTACGGGTGCAGCTGACCCGTGGCCCGACGCCGGCGACGTGCCTGCCGGACCCCGACCGGGCGCAGCTGGCCAACTCGCTCGGCGCGGACGTGTTCATCTCGCTGCACACCGACGGGCACGCCAACCCCGAGGCCGACGGGGTGGCCACCTACCACTACGGCACCGACAACGGCGTCACCTCGGCGACCGGGGAGCGGCTGGCCGGGCTGGTGCAGCGGGAGATCGTGGCGCGTACCGGGCTGCGCGACTGCCGTACCCACGCCAAGGCCTGGGACCTGCTGCGGCTGACCCGGATGCCGGCGGTACGCGTCGAGGTCGGCTACCTCACCTCGCCGCGGGACCGGAACCGGCTGGTGGACCCCCGGTTCCGGGACAAGGTGGTCGAGGCGATCGTGGCCGCCGTGCAGCGGATGTTCTTCCCGATCGAGCGGGACGTGCCGACGGGCTCGATCGACGTCAGCGAGCTGCGCAAGGTGGTGGCCGCCGGCGCGGTGATGGACTGAGCCGCCATCCAGGGCTTCCTTCCGGCGGGCCGGGCGTCAGCCGGTGGTGGCGCGGGTGGCCGGGGCGGGGCGTACCGGGCGGAGCAGGGTCTCCGGGCTCATCGAGCCGAGCAGCTTCTCCAGCGCGTACTCGACGTCGGACTTCCAGCTCAGCGCCGTGCGCAACTCCAAGCGCAGCCGGGGGTAGCGCGGGTGCGGCCGGACGGTCTTGAAGCCCACCGAGAGGAAGAAGTCGGCCGGGGCGACGCAGGCCCGGGTCGGGTCGTCGCCGTCGCCGAACTTGGCGTCGCCGAACGCCTCGATCGCCTTGATGCCGCGCTTGGTGAGGTCCCGCGCGACGCCCTGGACGAGCATCCGGCCCAGCCCGCCGCCGGCGAACGAGGACACCACGTTGGCGGTCATCAGCAGCGCCGCGTCGGCGGAGACCGGAGAGGTGGGGAAGGCCATCGACCGGGGGACGTAGGCGGGCGGGGCGTACATGACGAAGCCGGCGGGCATGCCGTCGACGTAGGCCAGCTTGCCGCAGGAGCCCCACTCCAGCAGGGTCTGGGAGACCCAGGCCTCCTTCTCCAGGCCGGGGTCACCGGCGGCGCAGGCCCGGTCGGCGGAGACCGGGTCGAGCTCCCAGTAGACGCACTGCCGGCACGGGCGGGGCAGGTCTTCCAGGGTGTCGAGGGTCAGACTGACCAGACGTCGCGACATTGGCGCATCCCCACAATAGGCTCGGAGGTGAAACCAGCGCGGAGGAGACGCCGCCGCCTTCCTGCCCCCCGACGAGCGATCGTACGCCGCCAGCCGACCGTACGGGAGGGGACGCGCGAACGACCACCCGAGCCGGGGACGGCGGTCCGGGATGTGGACGCGGCCCACGTCAGGGGTTCCGGGGTGGCGGCCGCGGACTAGGATCGACCAACCGGCGTCCCGCGCCGCCATGGTCGCCGGTTCCGCGGGTACCACACGGGGCGGGAGCCCGACCGACACCCGATCGAGGTGATGTCATGACCGGCACGACGCTCGACGACTACACCGACCGGTACGCCCGGCGCGTCCGCGGGATGACCGCCTCGGAGATCCGGGCGCTCTTCGCGGTGGCCAGCCGTCCGGAGGTCGTCTCGCTCGCCGGTGGGGCACCCTACATCGCCGCGCTGCCGCTCGACGCGGTCGGCGAGATGCTGGGCCGGCTCGGCTCCGAGCACGGGGCGACCACCCTCCAGTACGGCATCGGCCAGGGCACGCTGGAGCTGCGCGAGCGGATCTGCGAGGTGATGGCCCTCTCCGGCATCGACGCGTCCTGCGGCGCCTCCCCGGACGACGTGGTGGTGACCGTCGGCGGCCAGCAGGCCCTCGACCTGGTGGCCCGGCTCTTCCTCGACCCGGGGGACGTGGTGCTCGCCGAGGGCCCGACGTACGTCGGCGCGCTCGGGGTGTTCCAGGCCGCCCAGGCCCAGGTGGCGCACGTGCCGATGGACGACGAGGGGCTGATCCCCGAGGCGCTGGAGGTGGCCATCGCCGACCTGGCCCGCGCCGGGCGCCGGGTCAAGTTCCTCTACACCATCCCGACCTACCAGAACCCCACCGGCGTGACGCTGAGCGAGGAGCGCCGCGAGCGGGTGCTGGACATCTGCGAGCGCGCCGGCCTGCTCGTGGTGGAGGACGACCCGTACGGTCAGCTCGGGTTCGAGGGCGAGGCGCCCCTGCCGCTGCGGGCCCGCCGCCGCGACGGGGTCTTCTACCTGAGCACCTTCTCCAAGACCTTCGCCCCCGGCCTGCGGGTCGGCTGGATCCTCGCCCCGCACGCCGTCCGCGACAAGCTGGTGATCGCCAGCGAGGCGCAGATCCTCTGCCCCAGCGGCTACGCCCAGGCGGCCGTGGCGACGTACCTGTCGACGATGCCGTGGCGGCAGCAGCTGAAGGTCTACCGGGAGGTCTACCGGGAGCGGCGGGACGCGATGCTCACCGCGCTGGAGGACCTGATGCCGGACGGCACCACCTGGACCACCCCGGCCGGTGGCCTCTTCGTCTGGGCGAACCTGCCGGACGGGCTGGACGCCAAGGCGATGATGCCCCGCGCCATCGCCGCCCGGGTCGCCTACGTGCCGGGCACCGGCTTCTACGCGGACGGTTCCGGCACCGGCAACATGCGGCTCAACTTCTCCTTCCCGTCGCCCGAGCGGATCCGGGAGGGCGTCCGCCGCCTCGCCGGCGTGATGGAGCAGGACATCGCCATGCGCCGGGTCTTCGGCACGGTGACCCCGGCCGAACGCCGGCGGCAGGGCGGCGCGGACGCGCCCGGACCCGACTTGGCATGATTCCGGCATGGCCGTGACCTCTGCCGGGGCAACCCCCGTGACCGATCCCGCCGTCACCGCCGACCTGCACGTGCTGGTGCTCGCCGGTGGCCTCTCCTACGAGCGGGACGTCTCGCTGCGTTCCGGCCGCCGGGTGCTCGACGCGCTGCGCGCCGTCGGCGTGGAGGCGGAGCTGCGGGACGCCGACGTGGCGCTGCTGCCCGCCCTGGCCGCCGACCCGCCGGACGCGGTGGTGATCGCGCTGCACGGCGCGACCGGCGAGGACGGTTCGCTGCGCGGCGTGCTGGACCTCTGCGGCGTGCCGTACGTCGGCTGCGACGCCCGCGCCTCCCGGCTCGCCTGGGACAAGCCGTCGGCGAAGGCCGTGCTGCGGGAGAACGGCATCCCCACCCCCGACTGGGTGGCGCTGCCGCACGACCGCTTCTCCGAGTTGGGCGCGGTGGCGGTGCTCGACCGGATCGTGGACCGGTTGGGGCTGCCGCTGATGGTGAAGCCGACCCAGGGCGGTTCCGGCCTGGGCGCCGCCGTGGTCCGGGACGCCGCGGCGCTGCCCGCCGCGATGGTGGGTTGTTTCGCGTACGACTCGACGGCGCTGGTGGAGCGGTACGTGCCCGGCATGGACGTCGCCGTCTCCGTGGTGGACCTCGGTGACGGCCCGCGCGCCCTCCCGCCGGTGGAGATCGTGCCCCGCAACGGCGTGTACGACTACGCGGCCCGCTACACCGCCGGCCGGACCACCTGGCACGCCCCGGCCCGGCTGGACAGCGCCGTCGCCGACACGGTCGCCGAGGTGGCGCTGGCGGCGCACACCGCCCTGGGCCTGCGCGACCTGTCCCGGGTCGACCTGATCGTCGACGCCGACGGCCGACCGCACGTGCTGGAGGTGAACGTCTCGCCGGGCATGACCGAGACGTCGCTGCTGCCGCTGGCGGTCCAGGCGGCCGGGCTGGACTTCGGGCGGGTGCTGGGGTCGCTGGTCAGCCGCGCCGCCGCCCGGCGCGGCTGACCGCTTCCCGCGCATGCTGCGGCCTGCCGATGCGGCGGCCGCTTTGAACTACCCGCCGGCTGCATTGGGCCGGCGCGTCGGTGAACGACCGCCGAGTCGGCCCGGGCAGCGGTGACTCGCTCTCGGGAGCAGGACGACAACCGCGGCCAGTGGGTCGACGTTCCCGGCTACTACTCCACGACGGGTGTTCGCCCGCCGTGCGCTCCCGGTAGCTCCCTCACCTCGCGCTCGTTTCCGCGGCGTGGGCTACGCAGCGGACTGGCCGCCGACGCCGTTCCAGTCCCGTTGACTGCCTGGCGTCAGCAGAGCGATCAGCGTCGCGGGATCTGTCAGCGTCGCGGGATCTTTCACCGTCCCGGAGTCGTCGCTGTTCCCGGGCCCGTCGCTGTTCCCGTGCCCGTCGCTGTTCCAGATGTCGTCGCCGGGCCGGAGCTCGCCGCCGGGCCGGGAGCGTCATCGTGCCGGGGGCGTCCGCCCTGCCGGGGAGCGTTGTCCTCCTGGCCGCCGTTGCTGCCCTCCGCGTCGGCGCTGTCCGCGTCGGCCGTCATCTCGGTGTCGGCGGTCACCTCGGCGTCGTCGCCCCCGTTGCCGTCGTCGCCCGCTCTGACATCGCCAGTGTCAGCTCCTGCGGCGGCGGCGTCGTCCGGGTCGTCCGCCGGTACGGGCGTCTCCTCGTCCGACTCGATCACCGACACCGGCTCCTCCTGCTGCTCTGCGGCGGCCTCCTGCTCCCGAGATGCCTGCGCGGACAGGCTGGACGGCGCCTGCCACTGGATGCGCGGTGGCTCGGCCAGTGGGCGTCCGCCGAACTCGGCCAGCCAGGCGGCCACCATGGCCAGGTTCTCCCGCCACTGGGACTCGGAGATGGGCGGCAGGATCGAGTCCCACAGCGACAGGAAGGTGCCCCGGAGCTGGAGCCGCCCGTACGGCCGGGCCAGGAACCACATGTGCAGGTGCGCCGACCCGTCGCCCCAGCGGTTGACGTGCACGCGGGCGACGCCGTCCAGCGACCGGATGGCGCGTTCCAGTCGTACCGTCATGACCCCCAGCTCGGCGGCGAGCAGGTTGGGCAGGTCGCCGAGGTCGAGGTGGGAGCGGGACTCCAGGATCAGCACCATCGGCAGGCCGGTGGGCCGGTCCATGGCGCGTACCCGCCAGCGCTCGCCCACCCAGATGTAGGCGTCGTCGGGGGCGTTGCAGGCCGTGCATTCCCGGTGCCCTTCGCCCTTGCGGGGCGGCTCGACCGGGACCGGATCCTCGAGTTGCTTGACGCGGAGGTCCCCCTCGAAGGGGAAGGAGGGCCACTGGGTGAAATCCGGGACTGCGGGAGGGGTGTCGTGCACGACGCTGACCCTAACCGAGTCGGAGACCGCTGTCCCTACCCGAACGACGGCGATCGTGAGTCCGTCTCGTGGGCGGCAGGGTGCCAACCGAGGGCGTGCGGAGGCCGCCGGAGAGCAGTTGTCCACAGGCTGGTGAGATCACCACCACACCACGTCATCCACAGGCCAGGACGCCATCTGACACCGTGTTTCACGTGAAACGAGGGGTGCCTGTGGAAAACCGCTGTGGATAACCGGGGAGTCGAATCCACAGCCCTGACCACAGGCAGGGCGGGCCCGCTTCTCCCAACGAGCGAAGCGCCGGTTGGCTGCTGCCGGAAGCGGCGTTTCTGCCGAGCGTCGCGCGCCGAGAGGGCACCGGGATGGCCTTCCAGTCGACGACGGACGCCTCATCTTCAATCTGCCGCAGTTGGTGCTCCGGCTTCACCATGCCTGCGCCGCAGGGGGCGGTCCTCGGTCCGGATCGCTTCCACGTCGGTCGCGGGCGTCGGAGGTTGGAGCGGAAGCAATCCGGGGTAGGCCCGTCGCTCGTTTCACGTGGAACCTCGCCGGTTTCACGTGGAACGCCGCGAGGCGGCATCCCCGTGTGGCGATCGAGCGCGGCGATTTCGGGCCCGGCCGGGCACCGTCCCAGATGCGGACCGACCGCCGTGGCCGTCGAGCCGGTTCCGATGACAACCGGCCGACCTCCTGGAGCGAGGCGCTGACGCCGGTCGCTTGGCGTCCATTGGGTTCGACCGGAATGGCTCGGCCCGGGGTGGCGGTGTGGCTCGCTCTCGGCGTGATCCATGAGCCCACGATCACTACGCAGGCGGGCTGGATTCCGGCCCACGGCCCACGTCGCTTGGTGCATCCGGCCAACTGGCCCCCGGACTCCGCCTGCATCGGCCCGGCTGCCGCCGAGACTTTGCTGGCGTTGGCCGGCTGCCGCCAAGGCTCCGCTGGTGTTGAGGGACTGCCGCCAGGAGGTGGGGGCGGCGTACCTGCGCATCAAGAAGGCCGCCGAGAACGGCCTGACCCGCCGAGGCCTCCAGCGCCGTGGTCGGGGCTACACCACGCTCGGCCACAGGTTCCTTCGATGACGATCCGGATCTGCCCGGCGAGCGGGGACGAGGCAGCCGACATCACGAGCTGACATCGGTTAACTCGGCAGCTCGGGCAGCGCGCCGATCGCCTGTGGCGCGTTCCAGCCGCGCCGCCGAAGGCGGCACCCTGGCAGTGAGATCGATCCCGCGGGGCGAGCCTGAGTCGTGGGCATGTCACGAGAGTGCTTTCCCAGCACCTCGTTTCACGTGAAACGAGGTGCTGCGGTACCGGTCCCGTCGGGCAGGTGTCATCTCTGCCCCGACCGGAGCAACCGCCGAAGCCCCCTCAGGCGCTCCAGGCGGGACGAGGCCCGTCACTGCGACCCCGTTTGCCCCAGGGGCGCCTCGAGGGCTCAGGCGACGCTACAGGGGCCTCCCATGACTGACCTGAAAGAGCCAGCGTCGGAGCCACGCCCACGCCGGCCGTCACTGAGCGGGCGGCGGGCGGCGGGCGGCGGGCGGCGGGCGGCGGGCGGCCGGCGGCCGGCGGCGGCAAGATACGACCACCGCCGAGCAACCCGTCCGCCGAGTACGGGCTGTACCTCCGTGAAGCAGAACGACGGCGGCGACACGTTCCTCGCGCTGTGTTCGGCGCCCGCGTTGGTAGAGGAGCCACCCTCCCGCGCGTCCGTCCCCGTGAGCCAGGCCGGTGATGGAAGCTGCCGATCCCTGGCGAGTCCGGTGGGAACCGGAGCGTCGCGGCCCCAGCACGAACGGATCGGTCTGTCGGTTCGCGACGCATCGGCTGCCCGCCATCGGTCCCTCCCGCCGGACACCGCATCGCCTCACTACGGACGAGCACGGTGTCCCGGGTCGAGCCGGTCTCGGTGAAGTGCTCAGCGACGCAGCCCTCCGAGGAAGCCGCCGCAGCGGCCCCGGCCCCCTCGCCGGCCTCCAGCCGCCGCCAGCCCACCGCCGCGCACCGGTTTCACGTGAAACACGTCGCGGCCGCCATCCCGCCCCCAGGCCACCGACGCACGCCCGCAGCGACAGCAGGAAACGAACCGGCCGCGTGCCCTCAGGGCGACGCGGCCGGTGATGAAACCAGGGCGGGGTCAGTCCTCCGGCTCCTGCTCGCCGACGCCGATGATGCCCACGATCCGCTCCAGGTCGTCCACCGTCGCGAACTCGATGGTGATCTTGCCCTTGCTCCGGCCGATGTCGACCTTCACCCGGGTGTCGAAGCGGTCGGAGAGCCGGTCGGCCAGATCGGTGAGCGCCGGAGCGTGCGGCTTGGTACGCCGCTTCGCCGCCGGCGTCTTCGCCGGCCCGTCGTTGAGCGCGAGCGCCACGATCTCCTCGGTCGCGCGGACGGACAAGCCCTCGGCGACGATCCGGAGGGCGAGCTGTTCCTGCGCCTCCGCCTCGTCGAGGCTCAGCAGCGCCCGGGCGTGGCCCGCCGAGAGCACGCCGGCGGCGACCCGGCGCTGCACCTGCGCCGGGAGGTTCAGCAGGCGGATGGTGTTGGAGATCTGCGGCCGGCTGCGGCCGATCCGCCGCGCCAACTCCTCGTGGGTGGCGCCGAACTCCTCCAGCAGCTGCTGGTAGGCCGCGGCCTCTTCCAGCGGGTTGAGGTTCGCCCGGTGGATGTTCTCCAGGAGGGCGTCCCGGAGCATTGCGTCGTCCTTGGTGTCCCGGACGATCGCCGGAATGCTCTCCCGGCCCACCGCCTGGGCGGCCCGCCACCGGCGCTCGCCCATGACGAGCTCGTACTTCTCGGCGTCGAGCTGGCGGACGACGATCGGCTGGAGGAAGCCGACCTCCTGGATGGAGATCTTCAGCTCCTCCAGCGCCTCCTCGTCGAAGACGTGCCGGGGCTGCTTCGGGTTCGGCACGATCGCGTCGACCGGGATTTCGGCGAAGCGGGCACCCGGCACCGGGCTCAGCTGCGGCTCGGGCGGCGCCGGCGGGGTGGCGACCGGCGCGGTCACCGCCTCGACGGGAGGCGCGCCCGCCGTACCGCCGGTGTCGGCTTCGACCGGCGCGATGAGGGTGGTGCCCGGCGCCTCCGGTGCCGGCCCGGTCGGGATCAGCGCCCCGAGCCCTCGACCCAGACCGCCACGGGGACGGTTCTTCATGCGACGCCTCCCAGCGACTCGTGCCCACTACGCATTCCGGCTCACCGGCTCCTTGACACCGCGCTCGGCGATCTCCTGGGCGGCCTCGAAGTAGCTCGTCGCCCCCCGCGAACCGGGATCGTAGGTCATCACGGACTGCCCGTAGCTGGGTGCCTCGGACACCCGCACGTTGCGCGGGATGACCGCCTGGAGGACCTTGTCGCCGAAGTGGTTCCGGACGTCCTGCTCGACCGCGTCGGCCAGTCGGGTACGCCGGTCGTACATGGTGAGCAGGATCGTGGAGACCTCGAGCTTGGGGTTGAGGTGCTGCCGTACCAGGTTGATGTTGTTGATCAGCTGGTTGAGGCCCTCCAGCGCGTAGTACTCGCACTGGATGGGGATCAGCACCTCCTGCGCGGCGACCAGCGCGTTGACCGTCAGCAGGCCGAGCGAGGGCGGGCAGTCGATGAAGACGTAGTCGAAGTGCCCCGGGTACGCGTCGATGGCCCGAGCCAACCGGGACTCCCGGGCGACCACGGACACCAGCTCGATCTCCGCGCCCGCCAGGTCGATGGTGGCCGGCACGCACCACAGGTTGGGGATGCCCTCGACCTCCTGGGCGACCTCCTCCAGCGGCACGCTGTTGATCAGGCAGTCGTAGACGTCCGGCACGCCGGTGTGGTGCGGCACGTTGAGCCCGGTCGAGGCGTTGCCCTGCGGGTCGAGGTCGACCACCAGGACCCGGTTGCCGTGCAGGGCGAGCGCCACCGCCAGGTTCACCGTGGTCGTGGTCTTACCCACGCCACCCTTCTGGTTCGCGACGCACATGACCCGGGTCCGGTCGGGCCGAGGCATGGTCACCTCGCCACTCGGATTCAGGATCTGCACGGCGCGCATCGCCTCCATAGCCAACGGTGGGTCATCCTCTTCGCGCGTCGGGGTTTCACGTGAAACGTACGCGGCGGCGGCCGGGTCGACGGTCACGCCCCCGGCCGCCGGCCCCGGCGTGTTCGCGGCGACGGACTCGGAGTCCGCCACCGCGCCCGGGTGCGGCTGCTGGGGTACGGCGGGCGGCACATTGCCACCGACCGGTGTCTCGAAGCGGGACGGCACGCCGGAGTTGCGTTGGACCGGGGCGGTGCGGTCGCTGGGCGCGTTGACCGGCCGGCCCGCGTCGTCCGCGATGGGCGGCGGCGGAATGTACGACTCGGGGGAGGGGCGCGCGGCGCCCACTGCGGGCACGTCCCGACCGACCACCGGATCGCAGTCCGGCGGGCCGGCGGAACCCGGCTGGCCGTCGGCGGGCCGGAGGTCGTGGTCGGTTTCACGTGAAACAGGGTCCACTCCGGAGGGGATGCCCTCCGGGCGTCTCACCCGTGGATCGTCGTACCTGCCGTCGTCATGCACCTGTCATCCCTGCCCGCTCCGGATGGTCGGTCCGCACCCCGTCAATCAGGCCACACGCGCACTCGCACCGCAGCGCGTACGGTCCCGGCGGGAGCGGTCGGGACCCGGTGCGCCCGACGCCCGCCCGCCCCACACTATCGACGCGCGGCCAGCCTACGGGGGACGGGCGCGGCGGGTCCATCTCGGTTGTCCGCCGGCCGGTGCGACACGCCGGAACCCGAGCGGGATCACCGAGCGCGCTTGCGTCCGCCCCGTGAGCGCTTGGGTGCCTTCTTGGCGGACGGCGGACGGACCACCCGCTCGCGCACGATCTCCACCACGGTGGTCGGCGGGTCGATGACGCCGACGCCGCAGAGGTGCACGCTCGGCTCGCCACCACCGAGCCGGTCGACGGTCTCGGCGTGCTCCGCGATCTCGTCCGCCGCGGAGGAGCCCTTCAGGGCGATCAGCCGGCCGCCGGGTACGGCGAGCGGCAGGCACCAGCCGGAGAGCCGGTCGAGCGGCGCGACCGCTCGCGAGGTCACCACGTCGGCGCTGAACGGGCCGGTGCCCGTCGCGTCGGTGGCCGCCTCGTCGGCCCGGCCCCGGAACACCCGGACCGTCTTGGCCAGCCCGAGCTGCTGCACCGCCTCGATCAGGAAGGAGGTCCGCCGGGCCAGCGGCTCGACCAGGATCACCTGGAGGTCGGGGCGGGCGATCGCCAGCACCAGCCCGGGCAGCCCGGCGCCGGAGCCGACGTCGATGACGCTGGCCCCTTCCGGGATGCGCTCGGCCACGGCGGCACAGTTGAGCAGGTGCCGGTCCCAGATCCGGGGCGCCTCCCGCGGGCCGATCAGGCCGCGTACCACCCCGTCGGTGGCGAGCAGCTCGGCGTACGCGGCCGCCAGGTCCAGCCGGTCACCGAAGAGCGTCCGGGCCGCCGGGGCCAGCTCGGCCGGCAGCGCGGCGTCCTCCGGCGAGGGAACGGGGCGGACAGGCGACGGCCCGGGCGGCGTACCACCCGGGCCGGTCACGGCGTCGGCCGTGGCGTCGTCGTGGGTCACCCGGTCAGTCCGCCGGCCGGACGATGATGCGCCGGTTCGGCTCGACGCCCTCGGACTCGCTCTCCACACCGCTCATGGCGTTGACCACGTCGTGCACGCACTTGCGCTCGAAGGCGGACATCGGCTCCAGCCGGACCGGCTCGCCGTGCTCCTTGACCTTCTCCACCGCGTTCTTGGCCACGGCGGCGAGTTCCTTGCGCCGGGTGGCGCGGTAGCCGCCGACGTCGAGCAGCAGGCGGCTGGGCGTACCGGTCTGGCGGAACACCGCGAGCCGGGCCAGCTCCTGGAGCGCCTCCAGGGTGGCGCCGCGCTGGCCGACCAGGTTCTGCAGCCGGGCGCCGACCACCTCGACGACCGGGCGCCCGCCGGAGACGAGCTCGTCGATGTCGCCGTCGTAGTCGAGGATGTCGAGCAGGCCCTCGATGTAGTCGGCAGCGATCTCGCTCTGCGCGAAGAGCTCGCCCTCGCCGGCGGCCTTCTTCGGGGCGGCACCCGCCTCGACCGCCGCCTCCCCGGCCTCCTCGGGCTCGCCGTCACCGGTCGCGGCGGTCGGCACAATCTCCTCGTCCACGGACTGCTCCGCACTGGGGATGCTGGTGTCGGTCACGGTGTCATCTCCGTACTCGCTCGGCCGGACCGTCGGGTCCGCTGGTTTCCCGGGGCGCCCGGCGGGAGAAGGCCGGTGCCCACGGGCACGTCTTGTACGGGCAGTCTCGCCCGTGACCGCGCCAGGCGCGGCGGTTCCGGCCCGGCGCCGGCCGTACGGCGGCTGCGCGATGCCGGAAGGCCGCCGCCGGTGATCCCGACGGCGGCCCTGAGGTCAGCCCTGCCGCTTGGCCGGCCGACCCTTCTTCGGGTTGGTGGGCTTCGCACCCGGCTTCGGCCCGGCGACCTTCGGCGCGGCGGGCTTGGCCGGCACCTGCGCAGCCGGCTTGGCGCGATTGAGGAAGCCGCCGGTCTTGGCCGGCTGCACCGGACTGCGGGGCGCCGTGCTGCCGGGCTTCTGGTTGGTCACCAGCGGCGGGAACTTGCGCAGCACCCACTGCTGCTGGCCGAGGGTGAAGAGGTTGTTGGTGACCCAGTAGATGATCACGCCGATCGGGAAGATCGCGCCGGAGATCAGCAGCGACAGGGGGATGCCGTAGAGCATCAGTCGCTGCACCATCCGCTGCTGCGGGTCCTCCGCCCAACCGGTCTTGAGGATCATCTGGCGGCTGGTCAGGTAGGTGGTGCCCATCATGACCAGGACCAGGATGCCAGCGATGATCTTCACGGTGGTGCCGTTGGCGCCGAGGCGGGCCAGCTCGTCGGCGGTCGAGCCGAACTTGCCGGCGATCGGGGCGGTGAAGATCTTCGCCTGCGAGGCGCTCTGGAACTGGTCGACGGTCCAGCCGTAGAGGGTCTTGTTCTCCTTCGCCGGGTCGAGGCGACGCAGCACGTGGAAGAGACCGAGGAAGACCGGGATCTGGAGGAACATCGGAAGGCAGCCCATCAGCGGGTTGGCCTTTTCCTTCCGGTAGAGCTCCATCATCTCCTTCTGGAGCGTCTCCCGGTCACCCTTGTGCTTCTCCTGCAGCTCCTTGACCTTGGGCTGGAGCGCCTGCATCGCCCGCTGCGACTTGATCTGCTTGACGAAGACCGGGAAGAGGATCACCCGGACGGTGACCACCAGGAAGATGATCGCGAGGATCCAGGCCCAGTTCGTGCCGAGCACCGAGCCGACCGGCACCTTGATGGCGTCCCAGGCCGAGTGCCAGGTCAGCAGGATCCACGAGATCGCGAAGTAGATCCAGTCGAGACTCAATTCTCAGGCTCCAGTCACGTCGGCACGGCGGCGGCCGCCCGGCTCGGGCACCGGGTCGTGTCCACCTGGGTGGAAGGGGTGGCAGCGCGACAAGCGCAGGACCGTCAGCCCGGCTCCCCGGAGCGCGCCGTGCCGGGCCACCGCCTCCAGGGCGTACGCACTGCACGACGGGTAGAACCGACAGCGGGCCGGCAGCGCCGGGCTTATCCAACGACGGTACGCGATGATGGGGCCACTCAGCACTCGGGCACCCAGGCTGGTAGGCCGCGAACCGGCGGATCCGGTGCTCATCGGGACCGCCGCCCCCGGGGTGCCCGCGCGGCGGCGATCGCCGCGTCCAGGTCGGCCCCCAGCCGGAGGTAGTTCGCCTCGGCGGCGGCGGGCAGTGCGCGTACCACCAGGGTGCTTCCCTCGGGCAGCGCGGCCAGGCGCTCGCGGACCAGGTGCCGCAGCCGGCGCCGGACCTTGTTGCGGACCACGGCGGGGCCGACGGCCTTGGACACGACGAAGCCGGCGCGGGTCGGCGCGGAGATCGTCTCCGTGCCGCTGACCCGCGCCGGCTCCGGCGAGGTTGTCGCGGTGGGTTCGGGGGTCGCCGGTAGCGTCAGGTGGACGACGACGGCACCTCGTCCGGCGCGTCGGCCACCCCTGACCGCTGCGGCGAAGTCATTGCTGCGCCGCAGTCGCTGTGCGGCCGTCAGCACGACTGCCCACGTCCCCCGGACCGGACCCGGTCGGCTCAGGCCGACAGGCGGGTGCGGCCCTTGGAGCGGCGGGTCGAGATGATGGCGCGACCGGCCCGGGTGCGCATGCGCAGCCGGAAGCCGTGGGTCTTCGCGCGCCGGCGGTTGTTCGGCTGGTAGGTGCGCTTGCTCACGTCAGGCTCTCCGTTTTCGTACGTCCACGGCGCGGGATCGCCGGGGTCGTGTGGTGGTCCAGGCCACCTCGGCGGTGACCTCCGATCCATGCTGCCCGGCGACCCGGGACCTCGGCGATGCGGGGAAGCGATCGCGGACAGCAAGCACCCATCACCCTAGCAGAGGGCGACAGAGCAGCCCCTCCAGCCTACGCAGGGGGGCAATGACCGTCAAACAGGTCACCGGAGGCACGAGCAGGGCGGCCGTACGACCGAACCGGCGGTTTTCACTGATGCCGCCAAGCGGGCCGGAGCGTCGGCGGTTGATGGTGCCCGGCCGTCGCTGTTACCGTGCCCGATTGCGGTCAGCGTCGGGGGTCCGGGTTGTCGCTGGCAGGCAAGACCGGACACGGCAGTGAATCGTTCGGCACGGTGAACCCGCGCAACGTCCCGCCCGACCAGGGGGGCAGGTCCGACCCGCGCACGGCGGGCGGCACAATCGGTCGGTACACACAGGCTGTGGATAACTTGTGGATGCCGGTCGGTCAGCCGCCCGGTGGGGTGAGGTACCACCCGCTCGAACGCGGTGGCGGGCCCGGAACGGCCGACTGGACGACAGCGGCGACCGGGAGCAGAGGCGAGGGGGTGGCACGACGGTGGCCGGTACGACCGACCTTGCCGCGGTGTGGACCGCGGCGACCGACGAACTCGCCGACGAGATCATCTCCGCGCAGCAACGCGCGTACCTGCGGCTGACCCGGCTGCGGGCGATCGTCGAGGACACCGCCCTGCTCTCCGTGCCGGACGCCTTCACCCGGGACGTGATCGAGTCCCGGCTCCGCCCGGCCATCACCGAGGCGCTCACCCGCCGGCTGGGCCGGCCGATCCAGGTCGCGGTCACCGTCCGGGTCGCCGAGGACACCGCCGGTCGACCCGCCGGCACCGTCTACCGCAGCGGCCCGGAGCCGGCGCAGCTCGGCCTCGACGTGCCCGCGGACGACTTCGCCCCGGAACCGCCCGCCTTCGCGGACCTGGCGCCGGGCTACCCGGAGCTGCCCGCCGAGCCGGAGTCGCCGGTCGCGCCGCCGGCATCCGACGGCCACCGCCCGGGCCGCATCCCGGCCAGCCGGGACGGCGGCCAGGACACCCTCTTCGGCGCCGCGTTCGCCGAGCCGCTGCGGGGCGCCGGTCCCGGCCCGGACCGGCGCGGCTTCGAGGAGCGCGCCCTGCCCGACGGGCCAGGGGTCGACGGCCGCGGCTTCGAGCCCGCGTACCGGGGCGAGGCCAGGCCGCCGCGCGACCAGCACGTTCCGCGCGGCCTGCCGCGCGACGGGGGTACGGACAGCGGCCCCGGCCGGTCCGCCGCCGACCACCGACCCGGCGGGCGGGACGACCGTCGCCCCGGGGGCGCGGAGGGCGGCGGCAACCGGCTCAATCCGAAGTACATGTTCGAGACGTTCGTCATCGGCTCGTCGAACCGGTTCGCCCACGCGGCGAGCGTCGCGGTGGCCGAGTCGCCGGCGAAGGCGTACAACCCGTTGTTCATCTACGGCAGCTCCGGGTTGGGCAAGACCCACCTGTTGCACGCCATCGGGCACTACGCCACCACGTTGGGCAACGCCCGCTCGGTCCGGTACGTCTCGACCGAGGAGTTCACCAACGACTTCATCAACTCCCTGCGCGACGACAAGACCAGCGCGTTCCAGCGCCGCTACCGCGACGTCGACATCCTGCTGATCGACGACATCCAGTTCCTGGAGAACCGCGAGCGGACCCAGGAGGAGTTCTTCCACACCTTCAACACGCTGCACAACGCCAACAAGCAGATCGTGATCACCTCCGACCGCTCGCCGAAGCAGCTGGCGACGCTGGAGGACCGGTTGCGGACCCGGTTCGAGTGGGGCCTGCTCGCCGACATCCAGCCGCCGGACCTGGAGACCCGGATCGCGATCCTGCAGAAGAAGGCGGCCCAGGAGCGGCTGTACGCCCCGCCGGACGTGCTGGAGTTCATCGCCTCCCGGGTGTCGAACTCGATCCGGGAGCTGGAGGGCGCGCTGATCCGGGTCACGGCGTTCGCCAGCCTCACCCGGTCGAACGTCGAGCTGTCGCTGGCCGAGGAGGTGCTGCGGGACTTCATCCCGGACGGCACCGGGCCGGAGATCACGGCCGACCAGATCATGGTCTCCACCGCCGACTACTTCGGGGTGAGCCTGGAGGACCTGCGCGGGCACTCCCGATCCCGGGTGCTGGTCAACGCCCGCCAGGTCGCCATGTACCTGTGCCGGGAGCTGACCGACCTGTCGCTGCCCCGGATCGGGCAGGCCTTCGGTGGCCGGGACCACACCACGGTGATGCACGCCGACCGGAAGATCCGTCAGCAGATGGCGGAGCGCCGCTCGCTCTACAACCAGATCGCCGAGCTGACCAACCGGATAAAGCAGAACACCTGAGCGACGGCTTCAGGTCGCGGCGCGGCGTCAGACGCGCCGAACTGAAGTCGTCGTTACGTACGTCACGCCGGCGCCCGCCGGTGAGGGAGCGCGGAGACGCGCCCGGCCCGTTCGGCCGGGCGCTTTTTCGTGCCTGTGGAGAGCCGACGGTTGACCCTGCACCGGGTCGAGGGCCCAGGATCGGTGTCGTGTTCGTCCACAGCACGCCCCGGTTGTCCACACCCCCTGTTCCACAGGCGGTGGACAACCACGTAGCGTCCCGAGCCGGTTACCCACAGACTGTGGACAAACCCTGGGGACGGAGCTGTGGACGCCTGGGGACGACGGTCCGGTTGTCCACCGACGACGGTCGACCTGTGGGCGGCCTGTTGAAGGTTCTGGGGACGACGGCTCCGGGGGCCCTCGCCGGTGTCCACAGCACTGGGGAGAAACCCGGTGGATTACCCGTGGACAACCGGTGGACAACCGTGGACAACCTGGGGGTTCCGTCGGCCTGTGGACTCCGACACCGGTTTACCCCCCGGTTCTCCACAGCCAAACCACCGGTGGATAACCTGTCTGACCTGGGCGGACGCGGGTTCTCCACAGTTTGCACAGGTGCGATGAAGACGATGAGTTATCTCTTCTAAAAGAATCAAAAACCAATCATCACCGTTGGACTTCCTGTGGATCGGTTCGGACGCTGCCGTCAGCGGTCGCCCCGGCACCTGGAACCACGGGGTCGGGCGCACAGCCGATGCCCACGCGCCCTAAGGTGCGATGGGTACCCGCACGGTCGGGCGGGACGGTGGGCAGCGGTCGGCATGAGAGAGTTGTCGCTGACGTCGACGCGGAGGCATTGATGAAGTTCCGAGTGGAGCGCGACGCGCTCGCCGAAGCGGTGGCGTGGACCGCGAAGAGCCTGCCCAACCGGCCGTCCGTACCGGTGCTCGCCGGAGTGATGCTCCGGGTCACCGACGGCAACCTCCAGGTCTCCGGCTTCGACTACGAGGTCTCCAGCCAGGTGACCGTCGAGGTGCAGGGGGACGCCGACGGCGCCGCCCTCGTCTCCGGCCGCCTGCTCGCCGAGATCACCAAGGCGCTGCCGGCCAAGCCGGTGGACATCGCCGCGGTCGGCGCCCACCTGGAGCTGGTCTGCGGCAGCGCCCGGTTCACCCTGCCGACCATGCCGGTGGAGGACTACCCGGCCCTGCCGGAGATGCCCGAGAGCGCGGGCACCATCGACGCGGCCGCCTTCGCCGCCGCCGTCGCCCAGGTGGCCGTGGCCGCCGGCCGCGACGAGACGCTGCCGATGATGACCGGCGTCCGGCTGGAGCTCTCCGGCGGCACGCTGGCGATGCTCGCCACCGACCGGTACCGCCTCGCCCTGCGCGAGATGGAGTGGAACCCGGACGACCCGGAGATCAGCATCAACGCGCTGGTGCCGGCGCGCACCCTGCACGACACCGCCAAGGCCCTCGGCCCGATCGGCGGCCAGGTGACCATGGCGCTCTCCCAGGGCGCCGCCGGCGAGGGCATGATCGGCTTCTCGGGCGGCACCCGGCGTACCACCAGCCGGCTGCTCGACGGGGCGAACTACCCGCCCGTGCGCTCGCTCTTCCCGGCCACCCACAACGCCGAGGCGCGGGTGGCGGTCAGCACGCTGATCGAGGTCGTCAAGCGGGTCGCCCTCGTCGCCGAGCGGACCACCCCGGTGCTGCTGAGCTTCAGCTCCGACGGCCTGGTGGTCGAGGCGGGCGGCACCGAGGAGGCGCGCGCCAGCGAGGCGATGGAGGCCACCTTCACCGGCGAGCCGCTGACCATCGGCTTCAACCCGCAGTACCTGATCGACGGCCTGGCCAACCTGGGCGCCCAGTTCGCGCAGCTGGCCTTCGTCGACGCCTTCAAGCCGGCGGTGATTTCCCCCGCCGGCGAGGATGGCGAGGTCGTCCCGGGGTACCGGTACCTCATCATGCCGATCCGCGTGTCCCGCTGATCGCAGCCCCGACAGACCCACACGCACGGAGGTAGGAGCAGATGCAGCTCGGCCTGGTAGGACTCGGCCGGATGGGCGGCAACATGCGCGAACGGTTGCGCGCCGCCGGGCACGAGGTGGTCGGCTTCGACCACAACGCGGAGCTGAGCGACGTCGCGAGCCTGTCGGCGCTGGCCGAGAAGCTGGAGTCGCCCCGCGCGGTCTGGGTGATGGTCCCGGCCGGCGTCACCGACGCGACCATCGACGAGCTCGCGGGCGTGCTGGGCGAGGGCGACATCATCATCGACGGCGGCAACTCGCGCTTCAGCGACGACGCCCCCCGCGCCGAGCGCCTCGCCGAGCAGGGCATCGGCTACCTGGACGTCGGCGTCTCCGGCGGCGTCTGGGGCCGGCAGAACGGGTACGCCCTGATGGTCGGCGGCGCCCAGGAGCACGTCGAGCGGCTGATGCCGGTCTTCGAGGCGCTCAAGCCGGAGGGCGAGTTCGGCTTCGTGCACGCCGGCCCGGTCGGCGCCGGCCACTACGCCAAGATGGTGCACAACGGCATCGAGTACGGCCTGATGCACGCCTACGCCGAGGGCTACGAGCTGCTGGCGGCCTCCGAGCTGGTGACCAACGTGCCGGGCGTGTTCAAGTCCTGGCGCGAGGGGACCGTGGTCCGCTCCTGGCTGCTCGACCTGCTCGACCGGGCCCTCGACGAGGACCCGGAGCTGGCCGAGCTGAGCGGCTACACCGAGGACACCGGTGAGGGTCGCTGGACGGTCGACGAGGCCGTCCGGCTCGCCGTGCCGCTGAACGTCATCACCGCCTCGCTCTTCGCCCGGTTCGCCTCCCGGCAGGACGACTCGCCCGCGATGAAGGCGGTCGCCGCGCTGCGCCAGCAGTTCGGCGGGCACGCCGTCCGCAAGCGCTGACCGGTATCCACAGCCTGTGTACGTCCGCCGGCTCGAACTGGTCGACTTCCGCTCGTACGAGCGGGTCGGCGTCGACCTGGAGCCGGGGCCGAACGTCCTGATCGGCGCCAACGGCGTCGGCAAGACCAACCTGGTCGAGGCGCTGGGCTACGTGGCGACCCTGGACTCGCACCGGGTCGCCACGGACGCCCCCCTCGTCCGGATGGGCGCCACCTCGGCGGTGATCCGCTGCGCGGTGGTGCACGAGGGGCGGGAGCTCCTCGTCGAGCTGGAGATCGTCCCTGGCAAGGCCAACCGGGCCCGGCTGGGCCGCTCGCCGGCGCGGCGGGCGCGGGACGTGATCGGCGCGCTGCGGCTGGTGCTCTTCGCCCCCGAGGACCTGGAACTCGTCCGGGGCGACCCGGCCGAGCGCCGCCGCTACCTGGACGACCTGCTGGTCCTGCGGCAGCCCCGGTACGCCGGGGTGCGCGCCGACTACGAGCGGGTGGTCAAGCAGCGCAACGCCCTGCTGCGCACCGCGTACCTGGCCCGCAAGACGGGTGGGTCGCGGGGCGGGGACCTGTCCACCCTGGCGGTCTGGGACACCCACCTGGCCCGGCACGGCGCCGAGCTGCTGGCCGGCCGGCTGGAACTGGTGGCAGCCCTGGCCCCGCACGTGACGAAGGCGTACGACGCGGTGGCGGCGGGCCGGGGCGCGGCGGGGATCGCGTACCGGCCGTCGCTGGACCTGGCCGAGCCGACCACCGACCGGGCGGTGCTGGCCGAGGCGCTGACCGCCGCGCTGGCCGAGGCCAGGTCGAACGAGATCGACCGCGGCACGACGCTGGTCGGCCCGCACCGTGACGAGCTCAGCCTCACCCTCGGCCCGCTGCCCGCCAAGGGGTACGCCAGCCACGGCGAGTCCTGGTCGTACGCGCTGGCCCTGCGGCTGGCCGGGTACGACCTGCTGCGCGCCGACGGCATCGAGCCGGTGCTGGTGCTGGACGACGTCTTCGCCGAGCTGGACGCGGGCCGCCGGGAGCGGCTGGCGGAGCTGGTCGGCGGGGCCGGTCAGCTCCTGGTGACCTGTGCGGTCGACGACGACGTGCCGGCGGCGCTGCGCGGCACCCGGTACGTGGTGGGCGAGGGGACGGTGCGACGTGTCGACTGAGCCGGAGCACGCCGCCGAGGGCGGTGGGCCGACCCGCCGGACCGGCGGCCCGAGTCGCGCCGCCTCGGGCGGCCAGCGCGGTGCGCGTACCCCTCGGGGAGCGGGAACCGACGCGGGCGGTGCCGCCGCCCACGCGGCCGGTGCCGGCGCGGACGCCACGCCTGGTGGTCGGGGCGCCGGAGCCGGCGGGCCGGCACGACCGGCCGCTGCGACCGGTGGGCAGGGTGCCGGGAACGGCGACGGGGCGCGCCCGGCCGGTGCCGCTGCGGACGCCGCAGCCGGGGCGGGCGCGGCCGGGCCGGAGCTGGCGCGCGCGGTGCTCGACGCGGCGAAGGCCCGCCGGGCGGAGACGGCGAAGACCCGGCGGAAGAGCGCGGTCTCCGGCGACGGCGGCGAGCGGCGGCTGCGCGGCTACTCCGGGCCCGGCCCGGACCCGCGCGACCCGCAGCCGCTCGGCGTGGTGCTGGAACGGCTGATGAAGGCGCGCGGCTGGCAGCAGCCGGCCGCGGAGGCGACGGTCTTCGGCGCCTGGGAGAAGGTCGTCGGGGCGGAGATCGCCCAGCACAGCCGACCGGTCAAGCTGGAGGACGGCGAGCTGACCGTGGAGGCGCGTTCGACGGCCTGGGCCACCCAGCTGCGGCTGCTCGCCGGCTCGCTGCTCAAGCGGATCGCCGGCGAGGTGGGCCACAACGTGGTGCGCAAGCTGCACATCCACGGCCCGGCGGCGCCGTCCTGGTCGAAGGGCCCGCGGCGGGTCCGGGGCCGCGGTCCGCGCGACACCTACGGCTGAGCCCGGGTCACCGCTCGGCGCGGCGGGCCTCGCGCTCGGCGCGCTTGCGTTCCCGCTGCTCACGGCTCCACCGCTTGCGGTTCTCCAGGTCCCGCTTCCACGCCTCGCGGGCCTGCGTGGAACCGCCCTGCACGGCACCCTGCACTCCCTCGGCCGGGCCGGCCAGGTACTTGAAGGCCCAGGCCCACAGCCTGCCGCCCTCGCCGGGAGCCCGCTGCTGTCGCTTCGCCTCGCTCATCGCGCCCGACCTCTCCTCGACGTTTTGCGCCCCAACGATTGGTACACCAATGATTGGTACGATAGCAACGACCACGAGGAGGCCGATCGGTGCGTGACCAGTTGGACGGGGACCCGCTGGCGCTGGAGCAGCAGGTGTGTTTCGCCCTCTCCGTCGCGGCACGCGGGGTCGTCGCCGTCTACCGGCCGCTGCTGGAACCGATGGGGCTGACCCACCCGCAGTACCTGGTCATGCTCGCGCTGTGGCAGCACGCACCGCTGTCGGTCCGGGAGCTGAGTCGCCTGCTCCAGCTCGATCCCGGCACGCTGTCGCCCCTGCTCAAGCGCCTGGAGGCGGCGGGCTACCTGCGGCGCGAGCGGGACGCCGCGGACGAGCGGAGCCTCGCCGTCACGCTCACCGCCAGCGGTCAGGCCCTGCGCGCCCGCGCCGAGCAGATCCCGCCGACGATCGTGGAGCGGCTCGGCATGCCGATCGAGGAGCTGCGGCGCCTGCACACGATGCTGACCGAGGTGATCGGCGCGGCCAACCGCGCCGTGACCGGCACCCCCGCCGCGCCGGGCCCGACGACTTCCTGACGACGCCGGCGACCCGCCCGGTCAGGTCGACGGGGCGGGTCGGGCCGGCGCGGGATCAGGCGTCGGCGTAGACCGCGAAGCCGCGGTCGGCGCAGCGGCGGTAGAAGGCGGCCAGCACGCCCAGCTCGGCGCAGGTGAAGTCCCACTGCGGCGGGTCGCCGTTCTCGTCGCGCAACGCGTCGAGCCGGCTGCCCAGCCAGCGCAGCTGCTGCGCGGCGAGCCGCCCGTCGGCCAGCAGCGAGCGGAGCACCTCGCTGACCGACTCGAAGGTGACCGTCTCACCGAACGGCCGGTGCTGGGCGACGAACTTCTCCACGCCGCCGGCGATCCAGGAGCACCCGTCCGGGTCGATCACCGGGTCCTCGTCCTCGGCGGCGGCGTCAGTGGCGTAGAGCACATTTTCCAGGCCGAGGATCAGGTCGACCAGTTCGGTGTAGGCGGTCGCCCGGACCGTCCCCGTCTTGGCGATGTGTTCGGCCAGCGCCGCGGTAGGTGCGGAGATCTGCGGGATGTCCACGATCTCCCCGAAGTCGACGAACTCGGCCGGCGCGACCGGATCGTAGAAGCGGCCGGTCCGCGGCCAGTGCACCGCGACGTTGTCCAGCCCCATCTGGCGTCACCCCTTGTGAGCACGTGTCGGATCGATCGAGTCGATCGTCCCGGTTACGGATGGTAAAGATCAAGACGAGCACCGGTGGCGCCGCAAAGGTACGGTACGGCCGCTCTGCGCGCGACCCCCGACCGGCCGTCGGCCCGGCCCGATTCCGTGGCGGCCCGGCCCTCGATCCCCCCTTGGCGTGTAGGGGGAGTCGCGGCCAGCGCGATTCGGGCCGCTACGGAGGTCTCAGACGCCGCGCAGGGGGTGCCGAGTGGCGTCTCTGTCGTCCGCGCACAGTAGGATTGACAACGAGACGAAGACCCGACGCGGAGCGACGGACACGGGCCCGGGAGGCCCTTGGTCAAAGTACCGCGGCGGGTGGAGCCGATCGCGATCCGCGGGCAACCGCGGCGACCGGCGTATGCGATCCGTGACCTGGAGTTCCCGGGGGCGGTCCGTGCGCCGACGTCGCGTCCTGTCCGCCGAACCCGCGCCTGGCGCGCCCCTGGCGCGGCCGGCGCGAGAAAGTGGCCGAGGGTGGCAGCGCAGGACAAGCAGGAGTACGGCGCCGAGTCGATCACCGTCCTCGAGGGGCTCGAGGCGGTGCGCAAGCGGCCCGGTATGTACATCGGGTCGACCGGCGAGCGCGGTCTGCACCACCTCGTGTGGGAGGTCGTGGACAACGCCGTGGACGAGGCGCTGGCCGGCTACTGCGACACCATCGACGTGGTGCTGCTGGAGGACGGTGGCGTCCGGGTCACCGACAACGGCCGAGGCTTCCCGGTCGACCTGCACCCCAAGCTGAAGAAGCCGGGTGTCGAGGTCGCGCTCACCGTGCTGCACGCGGGCGGCAAGTTCGACGGCAAGGCGTACGCGGTCTCCGGCGGTCTGCACGGCGTCGGCGTCTCCGTGGTCAACGCGCTCTCCACCCGGATGGCGGTGGAGATCCACAAGTCCGGCTTCGTCTGGCGGCAGCAGTACGCCAACTCCAAGCCGTCGCCGCTGGAGAAGGGCGAGACCACCGACCGCACCGGTTCGGCCGTGACCTTCTGGCCGGATCCGGACGTCTTCGAGACCGTCGACTTCGACTTCCAGACCATCTACCGGCGCCTGCAGGAGATGGCCTTCCTCAACCGTGCCCTCCGCATCCACCTGCTCGATGAGCGGGTCCCGGAGGGCGAGGAGGGCAAGCCGCGCGAGGTCACCTTCCTCTACGAGGGCGGCATCGCCGACTTCGTCCGGCACCTCAACGCCTCGAAGAACCCGATCCACAAGACGGTGGTCGAGTTCGGCGCCGAGGAGGAGGGCATGTCGGTCGAGATCGCCATGCAGTGGAACGAGTCGTACGGCGAGTCGGTCTACACCTTCGCCAACACGATCAACACGCACGAGGGCGGCACCCACGAGGAGGGCTTCCGGGCCGCGCTGACCAGCGTCGTCAACCGCTACGGCGCGGAGAAGAAGCTGCTCAAGGGCGACGAGAAGCTCTCCGGCGAGGACATCCGGGAGGGCCTGGCGGCGATCATCTCGGTCAAGCTGGCCAATCCGCAGTTCGAGGGCCAGACCAAGACCAAGCTGGGCAACACGCCGGTGAAGAGCTTCGTGCAGCGGGTCTGCAACGAGTGGCTGGTCGACTGGTTCGACCGGAACCCGGCCGAGGCCAAGACCATCATCCAGAAGGCATCCCAGGCGGCTCGGGCCCGGATCGCCGCGCAGCAGGCGCGCAAGCTGGCCCGGCGCAAGTCGCTGCTGGAGTCCGGCTCGATGCCGGGCAAGCTGGCCGACTGCCAGTCCACCGACCCGCGCGAGTCCGAGGTCTTCATCGTCGAGGGCGACTCGGCCGGCGGCTCGGCCAAGCAGGGGCGCGACCCGCGGACCCAGGCGATCCTGCCGATCCGCGGCAAGATCCTCAACGTGGAGAAGGCCCGGATCGACCGGGTGCTGAAGAACAACGAGGTCCAGGCGCTGATCACCGCGCTGGGCACCGGCATCCACGACGACTTCGACATGGAGAAGCTGCGGTACCACAAGGTGGTGCTGATGGCCGACGCCGACGTCGACGGCCAGCACATCCAGACGCTGCTGCTCACCCTGCTCTTCCGCTTCATGCGGCCGCTGGTCGAGCTGGGCCACGTCTACCTGGCCGCCCCGCCGCTCTACAAGATCAAGTGGAACAAGAAGGGCGACGACGCGCAGTACGCGTACTCGGACCGCGAGCGCGACGGCCTGATCGCGCTGCGCCAGCAGAAGAAGCCCAACGCCCGGCCGGACGACATCCAGCGGTTCAAGGGTCTCGGTGAGATGAACTATCCCGAGCTGTGGGAGACCACGATGAACCCGGCCACCCGTACCCTGCGCCAGGTCACGCTCGACGACGCCGCAACCGCCGACGAGCTGTTCAGCGTGCTGATGGGTGAGGACGTCGAGGCGCGCCGCTCGTTCATCCAGCGCAACGCCAAGGACGTGCGGTTCCTCGACATCTGACGGTGGTGGGCGGGTCGGCCGGGTGGTCCCCGGCCGACCCGCCGGTCCACAGAGTTATCCACAGCTTGGCCGGTTTCCACAGCCGTTATCCACAGCACGAAAACGACTCTGAGTCTGATAAGGGTTAACAGTGACCGATACTCCCGAGTCCACCCCGAACGAGCCGGAGATCCCGGAGACAACCGCGGCCGTCGTGGCGCACGACCGGATCGAGCCGGTCGGCCTCGAGGTCGAGATGCAGCGCTCGTACCTCGACTACGCGATGAGCGTCATCGTCGGGCGGGCCCTGCCGGACGTCCGGGACGGGCTCAAGCCGGTCCACCGCAAGATCCTTTACGCCATGTTCGACTCCGGCTACCGGCCGGACCGCGGCTACGTGAAGTGCTCCCGCGTCGTCGGTGACGTGATGGGTCAGTTCCACCCGCACGGCGACTCGGCGATCTACGACGCGCTGGTCCGGATGGCGCAGCCCTGGTCGCTGCGGTACCCGCTGGTGGACGGCAACGGCAACTTCGGCTCCCCGGGCAACGACCCGGCCGCCGCCATGCGGTACACCGAGTGCAAGCTCGACCCGCTGGCCATGGAGATGCTGCGGGACATCGACGAGGACACCGTCGACCTGCAGGACAACTACGACGGCCGGGCCAAGGAGCCCACCATCCTGCCGTCGCGGATCCCCAACCTGCTGGTCAACGGCTCCGAGGGCATCGCGGTCGGCATGGCCACCAAGATCCCGCCGCACAACCTGCGCGAGATCGGCGCGGCGGTGCAGTGGTGCCTGGAGAACCCGGACGTGGACGAGGCGACCACCCTCGAAGCGCTGCTGGAGATCGTCAAGGGCCCCGACTTCCCCACCTACGGCCTGATCGTCGGCCAGACCGCGATCCAGGACGCGTACCGGACCGGGCGCGGCTCGATCCGGATGCGCGCCGTGGTGGAGGTCGAGGAGGACAAGCGCGGCCGCCCCTGCCTGGTGGTCAGCGAGCTGCCCTACCAGGTGAACCCGGACAACCTGGCCGAGCGGATCGCCGAGCTGATCAAGGAGGGCAAGCTCGCCGGCATCGCCGACATCCGCGACGAGTCCTCCGGGCGTACCGGCATGCGGATCGTGCTCGTGCTCAAGCGCGACGCGGTCGCCAAGGTGGTGCTGAACAACCTCTACAAGCACACCCAGCTCCAGGAGACCTTCGGCGCCAACATGCTGGCCCTGGTCGACGGGGTGCCGCGCACGCTGAACCTGGCCCAGTTCATCCGCTACTACGTCGAGCACCAGATCGACGTGATCCGCCGGCGGACCGCGTTCCGGCTGCGCAAGGCCGAGGAGCGGGCGCACATCCTGCGCGGTCTGGCCAAGGCGCTGGACGCCCTCGACGAGGTGATCGCCCTGATCCGGCGCTCGCCCACGGTGGACGACGCCCGGCAGGGCCTGATCCGGCTGCTGGAGATCGACGAGATCCAGGCGACCGCGATCCTGGACATGCAGCTGCGCCGCCTGGCCGCCCTGGAGCGGCAGCGGATCATCGACGACCTCACCAAGCTCGAGGTCGAGATCGCCGACCTCAAGGACATCCTCGCCAAGCCGGAGCGGCAGCGCAGGATCGTCTCGGAAGAGCTCGGCGAGATCGTCGCGAAGTGGGGCGACGAGCGGCGTACGAAGATCGTGCCGTTCGACGGCGAGGTCTCGATGGAGGACCTGATCGCCCGCGAGGACGTGGTGGTCACGATCACCCGCACCGGGTACGCCAAGCGGACCAAGGCCGACCTGTACCGCTCGCAGCGGCGCGGCGGCAAGGGCGTCAGCGGCGCGACGCTGCGGCAGGACGACATCGTCAGCCACTTTTTCGTATGCTCCACCCACGACTGGATCCTGTTCTTCACGAACAAGGGCCGCGTCTACCGGGCCAAGGCGTACGAACTGCCGGAAGCCAGTAGGGTGGCCAAGGGCCAGCACGTGGCCAACCTGCTCGCCTTCCAACCGGACGAGCAGATCGCGCAGATCATCGAAATCCCGAACTACCAGGTGGCTCCCTACCTGGTACTGGCCACGAAGAACGGCCTGGTGAAGAAGACGCGGCTCGAGGAGTTCGACTCCCCCCGTTCCGGCGGCATCATCGCGATCAACCTGCGCGATGAGGACGAGCTGGTCGGTGCTGCCCTCGTCGCGCCCTCCGACGACCTGCTGATGGTGTCGAAGAAGGCGCAGGCGATCCGGTTCAACGCCTCCGACGAGGCGCTGCGGCCGATGGGGCGGGCGACCACGGGCGTGATCGGCATGCGCTTCACCGACGACGACGTGCTCCTGGCCATGGAGGTGGTTCGGGAGGGTCTGGACGTTCTGGTGGCCACGAACGGGGGATACGCGAAACGTACCCCGATCGAGGAATACCCGGTCCAGGGCCGGGGAGGTAAGGGCGTGCTGACTGCGAAGATCACCGAGCGACGCGGTGGTCTGGTCGGCGCGGTCGTGATCGACCCGGAGGACGAGTTGTTCGCGATCACGAGCAACGGCGGCGTCATCCGGACTCCGGTGAAGCCTGTACGCCGTACGCGTGACCGGAACACAATGGGGGTCAAGCTGATGGACCTCCCGGACGGCGTGACTATCGTGGCGATTGCTCGCAATGCCGACGAGCCTGACGAACAGGACTAGTTGAATGACGGAGACACAGGCGAAGTCGGGGAACACGGGGACCTCGGCCAACCCGGTCGACGAAGAGGCCGCCAAGAGCGGCACATCGGCGGCCGGCCGCGCCGCCGTGGGCCGGGCGACCGTCCCCGCCGACGCGCCTGCCCCGAAGTTCACCCGGGCTCCCGGCATGGCACCGCCGCCGGACAAGCCCGGGGAGGACTCGGGGGCGAGCGAGAAGGCCGAGACACCGGGACCCGACGCGCCGACCTCCGCGGCCGCGCCGGTCAGCGCCCCGGTCGCGCCGGCTACCACCACGCAGCCGATCAAGGCGGGCACCGCCACGTCCCCGTCCAGCACCGGCACCCAGCCGAAGGTGGGCGGCCCGACCAGGCCGTCGCCCGACGGCGGCCGTGCGGCCGGCACCGCCCGCCCCGCCAACGGTGGCGGCCTGCCGCCGGGCATCAGCGGAGCGGCGGCCGTCGGGGCCGCGCGCGTGGGTGACGCGGTACGCGCCGCGCGTAGCTCGGTCAGCTCGGCCGCGTCCCGCGGGCCGCGCCGGGCCCGGCTGAACCTCAAGCGGATCGACCCGTGGTCCGTGATGAAGTTCGCCTTCGCCGTCTCGGTGGTGCTCTTCATCGTGGTGGTCGTCGCCACCTCGGTGCTCTACTTGGCCCTGGACGCGATGGGCGTCTTCCAGAGCGTCAACGACAGCCTCACCGACCTGGTCAACGCCGGCGGGCAGAGCTCCGGCGGGTTCCAGATCACCGCCCGGGGCGTGATCCTCAGCTCGGCGCTGATCGGCCTGGTCAACGTCGTCCTGTTCACGGCGCTCGCCACCCTCGGCGCGTTCGTCTACAACGTCTGCGCCGACCTGGTCGGCGGGATCGAGCTGACGCTCGCCGAGCGCGACTGACACCCGACGACGCCGGGGCACCGCCACCCGCGGTCGCCCCGGCGTCGCCGTGTCCGGCCCCCTTCACCGGCCCCGCCCGTCGTCGGGGCTCGGCGCACGGTTTGCGGCGTGTCGCGGTGTCCCGGCGAACTGACACCGCGACACGCCGCAAACGGAGTTGATCTCGGCGCGGGGCCGCCCGGGGAAAGCAGTCGTCGCCTCGTCGCCGGTACGGGTACCGTCGGGTGGGACGGGCGCCACGACCGCCCCGATTTGGGGTCGGACGTGGCGATGGGTTAACCTTGCTCGTCGCCACGCGGGGCTATAGCTCAGTCGGTTAGAGCGCAGAGCTGATAACTCTGAGGTCGCTGGTTCGATTCCAGCTAGCCCCACCGCACACCGTTCCGACGGCTAGTCGAGCGCGAGGGGTCGCCCCATGTTCAAGAAGCTTCTGTTCCTGGTCGGCGTCGTCGGCGTGGCCGCCCTGGTCGCCAAGAAGGTCAAGGCTTCCAACGACGAGCGCGCCCTCTGGCACGAGGCCACCACCGCGCCCGACCTGCGCTGATCCCGCTGGCACCGGCCAGCACCAGGCGGCTCCGACCGCCCTCGGGGCCCTAGCTCAACTGGCAGAGCACTGCCTTTGCAAGGCAGGGGTTAGGGGTTCAAGTCCCCTGGGCTCCACCAGCACTTTCCTTTGGTTGATCTCGGTCGCGAGTACAGCCATCCGTACAGCCAAGCGGTCACGCCGTGTCCTCCTCGCCCAACGCGCGATCGATGGCCGAGGCAGCCTGACGAGCCCGAGCAGGCAGGACGTGCCCGTAGGTGTCGGCTGTCATCCGGATCGTGGAGTGCCCCAGCAGCTCCATCACCGTGCGCAGTTCCTCGCCCTGGTCGAGCAGGAACGTGGCGAAGGCGTGCCGCAGGTCGTGCAGGTGCAGCCAATCCAAGTCGGCCGCCGCCCGGAGCTGCTCGAAGCGCCGGTTCACGTTCCGCGGCTCCATCGCGGTGCCGATTGTGCTGGCAAAGACCAGGCCCAGATCCGACCACACCTCCCCGGCGGTGAGCCGTTCCTTCGCCTGGCGCACCCGCTGTGCCTCCAACGTCCGGACGGCCAGCGCCGACAGCGGCAGCGGGCGACTCGACCGGTGCGTCTTCGGTGGCACGAACTCCAACCCGCGATCCGTTCGCTGGAGCGTCTGCCGAACAAACAGCGCCCGTCCCGACAGGTCGACATCCGACCAGCGCAGGCCCAACAGCTCAGCGCGCCGGAGCCCGGTCGCCAGCGCTAGGACGAACAGCGATTCCAACCGGTCCCCGGTCAGCACCGACAGCAACGTCTTGGCTTCCTCGGGCGTCAGCGCGCGCCGCTCGGTCCGGCCGAGGGCCGGAGGCTTGGCCGCCTTGGCGACGTTGCGCGGCACCAGGTCCATCCGCTCAGCGTCGGCCAGGGCGACCCGCAGCACCGCGTGCACCTTGATGATGCTGGCCGGCGCGAGCTTGCCCCGCAGCCCGGTCAGGAACCGCTGCACGTCGCGAGGCGTCAGCCGATCGAGCTTCACCCGGCCCAGCCCCGGCACCAGGTGCTTGCTCACGGCCAGGCGGTAGCGCACCAGCGTTGACGGCCGAGTGCCGTCGTGCGCCTTCACGTCCCGCAGCCACTCGGTCAACCAGGCTTCCACGGTCCGAGGCTGCGCGGGCTTGAGGCCGGTTGGCGGCAGTGCCGCCTACGCTGCCGGGATGAACGCGGACAGGGTGCTGGCCAAGCTGACGGCGGACATCGACAGGAGACGGGCATGAGTAGGCGAAAGATCGTGCTTGTGGCCGTCGGCCTCCTGGTAGCGCTGTTGCCAGGTGCCCTTGCCTGGCGCGCACTGTGGCCGGTTCGCATCGACGCTTTGTGCGGGGTCTTCCAGTCCCGGCAGGGTGGGGTCATCCAGATCACGCCAGATCACGCCTTCACGGTGTCTGAGGCCATGTTCGGTCCCAACGAGGACGGATCTACGGACACGGTTTCCGGTATCGGCCAGCTGCGCCCGGGCGACTTGGCAGCTGACGGCCAGCTAGTTCTGAGGATGAAGGATGCCAAAGCAAGCCTTGAGTTAAACACTCAGCGCAGTTGGCGGGGGGAGATGAGCCTGTGGCACTGGGCCGACGACCCGGACACCGGGGAACGCGAGACCTTCGTCCAGAAGTCTGCCTGCTAGCTGCGGACGGTCCGCATCTAGTCCGCAAGAGGTCCACCGAAGGTAGGGGAGCGCTGAGAGATGTCGGAAGGTATTTCCGCTGCTAGACCGCCATGTGCCCAGGTCGGCGGGTCGCCCATCTTGATCTCATAATCCCTCGGTCGCGGGTTCGAGTCCCGCCCGCCCCACCACGGAACGCCCTGAGCTCCTCGCGGCCCTCGGGATCGTCGGCCCGGCGGTCGGGATCCTGGAGGGCCAGCTGCGCACCGCCGACACCGGTCACCCGTCGAGGGTCACCGGATGGCCCGGCGTCGTCGGGTCAGGAGCAGCAGCACGCCGCCACCCACCAGCATGGCGAGGCCGGCCCCGGCGGTCAGCCCGGCCTGGGACCCGGTGATCGGCAAGCTGCCGCCACCACCAGCGCCACCACCGTCACCGGGGCTGCCGCCACTACCTCCGCCGCTGCTGTTCGCGGCCACCACGACCGCGAACCCGTCCTGGTTGTCGCTGTCGTCCACGTCGACCGCCCGAACGGCGACGGCGTTCGTGGGAAGGTCGCTCCGCGCCGGGCCGGAAAGGTCCGACCGCGGGTCGCTCAGGCCCTCGACCCGGACGGTCCCGTTCCGCAACGTGACCGGCGCCTTCGTGGCGGCCGACACCGTCACCAGGTGGTACAGCTCGACGGCGGAGTGGAGCTGGTCGTTCGGGTCGGTGTCCTGGTCGACAGGAACGAGGGCCAGCCGGTCGTAGGTGCAGACCGCCGCACGCCCGGCGTCACTGAGGATGCATTCATCCGGCGGCCTGGTGAACGTCGCGCCCGTGGGCACGCGCAGTTCGACCTTGACCCCATCGACCGGCTTCCGCCCCTGGTTGGCGATCGTGTAGCGCACCGCGCCCGTCTCGCCCGGATTCAACGCGCCGGTGGATGCGAGGCTGCCGTCGGCAGCGATCCGCACCGACTGCGTCACGTCCGGCGCGACCACCGAAAGGTCGGCTTCGGGGTGATCCACCACCTGGATCGGGAACCACTTCGTATTGTCGGCCGGATTCGTGTCGACCGGCTTGACCTCGACCGTCACCTTGATCCGGCCCGCGAGGGGCTCTCCGGTCTGGACGGTGGCGAGGATGGGAAGCTCCACCGTCTCGCCCGGCCCCGGAAGCTGATCCGGCAGCAGGTCGCAGTACCAACCGGAGACATCGCCGTCGCAGTCACGCGGCCCGCCGGTCGGCCAGAGCATGATCCTGAAATCGAACCTATCCAGCTCCGACGCGTCGACCCGGACGACGACCCGGGTCGGGGTCGCGTCGCCCCGGTTGCTGATCTTCAGGTGAAGCGTCTTCTTCGTGACCCCCAGCGGAATCGTCGCGCCGGCCAGGTCGACAGTGAGGTCCGCCCCCGCCGGCGCCGCCGAGGCGGACGCGGCGGGCACGCCGACCCCTCCGAGAAGAAGCAGCACGGTGGCCACCGTTCGGGGCAGCCACGGAAGTCCGAACCTCATGACGGAGCCCTCCGGATGAACGGGCGGTGCGATCCGTGGACACTATCGGCACCCGGCCGGGTTCGGTATCCCCCGCGTGACCCGTGTCGGAGGGCGCGTCCGCCCGCCCCGCTGTGACGATGCGGGGCGGGCGGGGAGTGCGTGCGGGTCGCGTCAGGCGGTGAGGAGCACCTTGATGGCGCGCCGCTCGTCCATCGCCTTGTAGCCCTCCGCGGCCTCCTCCAGCGGCAGCGTCAGATCGAAGACCTTGCCGGGGTCGATCTTGCGGTCCCAGATCAGCTGGATCAGGTCGGGCAGGAACCGGCGCACCGGGGCAGGGCCGCCGTGCAGATGAATGTCGGCGAAGAACAGCTCCAGGCCGGGCAGCTCGACATCGTGGGCGACGCCGACGAAGCCGACGTGCCCGCCGGGCCGGGTGGACCGGATGGCCTGCATCATCGACTCCTGGGTGCCGACCGCCTCGATCACGCTGTGCGCACCCAGTCCGTTCGTGAGCTCCTTGATCTTCGCCACGCCCTCGTCGCCGCGCTCCTGCACGATGTCGGTCGCGCCGTAGAACCGGGCCAGCTCCTGCCGCTGAGGGTTGCGGGACATCGCGATGATCCGCCCTGCGCCCAGCTGCTTGGCGGCGAGGACGCCCATCAGGCCAACAGCGCCGTCACCGACAACCGCGACCGTCTTGCCAGGGCCGGCGTCGGCGGCGACGGCAGCGAACCAGCCGGTGCCGAGCACGTCGGACGCGGCCAGCAGCGACGGGATCAGCCCCGGGTCCGGCTGCCCCGGCGTGGCAACCAGGGTGCCATCCGCCAGGGGGATACGGGCCTTATCGGACTGGGTCCCAACCGTCGCCGCCACGAATTCGCCGTGCACGCAGCGGGACTGGTAGCCGGACCGGCAGATCTCGCACGTGTTGTCGGAGATGACGAACGACCCGACGACGAAATCGCCGACCTTGACGTTCTTCACCTCGGGGCCGATCTCCTCGACGACGCCCACGTACTCGTGACCCATGACCTGATCCTTCACGGGCTCGAGGCCCCGGTACGGCCACAGATCCGAACCGCAGATACAGCTCGCGGTCACGCGGATGATGGCGTCGGTGGGCTCGATGATCTTCGGGTCTTCACGCTCCTCGACGCGGACGTCGCCGGCGGCGTGCATGACTACTCCACGCATCAGGTGTATCTCCTTGCTCTGTTGGTGCCTGCGGCGCCGAGCCGAGTCTTGGAGCCGCGGCATCCCCGTCTTCCCGACCCATGAAACTTCTGTGCCGGCCCGGCTGGGAGGGTGTGACGGGCCCCCTCAGGCGCCTTCCTGCGCTGCCCCGCCCGAAACTCGTGCCGTCGGCCTGCTAGGTCCTATACCGATGGGTGACTTGCCCTCTTCGGAGTGGCGCAAGCCACGTGTCGCAGTCAGCGGGAAGTCAGCAAGAGCGCAGACAGCCGTTGTGATCGCTCAGCAAAGACGACCGAGGTGCAGCGATTTAGGTCAGAGGGCCGCTGACAGCAACCGAGGCGGGCTCTGGCATGCCGGGCGTTCGTCCGGGTACGTGCCGACCGTGACCTTCTCGATCGCCGCACGGTGTCCACGTACCGGCCAGCTCGGGGTGGGAGCCCTGACGGCCAGGCCCGCGGTCGGCAAGCTCGTCGCACACGTCCACTCGGGCGGTGGTGCGGTGGCGACCCAGGCCACCCCAACCCGTTCCTGGCCTACGACAGCCTGCCGCTGCTCGGCGAGGGCCGCTCGCCGGAGGACGTCCTGACCGAGCTGCTGGCCCGTGACCCGGGTCGGGAGGTACGGCAGGTGGGCATGGTCGACCGCCAGGGTCGCTCGCACGCCTTCACCGGCTCCCGTACAAGTGACTGGGCGGGGCACCGCACCGGGCCGGGGTACGCGGTGCAGGGCAACCGCCTGGTGGGCCCGGAAACCCTCGCGGAGATCGTCCGGGTGTTCGAGGACAGTCGGGAACTCGACCTGGCGGAGCGGCTCGTGCTGGCCATCGGGGCCGGTGAGGAGACCGGCGGTGACCGGCACGGCGCACGGTCGGCGACCATGACGGTGATCGGCGATCAGCCGTACCCGCTCTGGGACGTGCGGGTCGACGACGCCGAGCATCCGGCGTGGGAACTGCGCCGGCTGCACGGCGTCTTCCAGGAGGAAGTGCTGCCGACCATCCAGCGGCTGCCCACCCGCGACGACCCCATGGGCGAGGCCGCCCGGCAGGCGCTCGGGGCACAGATGGAACACAAGACACCGTCAAACGTCGTCGACCAGCCAGCAACGATGGCAAGCCGCGAGGCCCTTTGAGCAGGCGTCGGTGGGGATTGGGTCCGCCCCGATATGGTGCACGGCATGATCAACTCGTACGCGGGCCTTGACGATGCCGGGGTCGCGGTAGCTGCGGCACGTGCCGGCGCGAACGTGGTGCGCAACATGTACAGCCAGCGGCTCACCCGCATCGACAAGGGCGCCGCGGATTTCGCCACCGCTGCCGATGTGGAGGCTGAGCAGACGATCCTCGACGTCATCCGTGCTGCTCGGCCCGATGACGCGGTGCTCGGCGAGGAAGGCGGGCAGCGGGGCGCGGCCGACGTCGTGCGCCAGTGGTTGGTGGATCCGCTGTGCGGCACGCTGAACTACGCCGTCGGCAACATGCTGGTGGCCGTCAACGTGGCGCTGCGCGATGGGGCAGCGGCGGTGGCCGACCCCTTCAGCGGCGAGGTCTTCTTCACTGACGGTGAGACCGCCTGGGTGCGGAATGACGGTGTCGATGCGCGGCTGACCCCCACGCCCGGCACCCAGTTGGTGGACGCCAACCTGGATCCGCCGTTTCCGAGCGCGCCTGGATTCCGGGCCGTGGACCTGCTGGCCCACCCTGGGTTCGTCGAACGGTTCCGGCCGCGGGTCGTGTCCACAACGCTGGCCTTGGCCTGGGTCGCGGCCGGCAAGCGCGCCGCATACGTCACCGATGGCGATGACCTGGTCGAGAGCGTGCATTTCGCCGCCGGCATCGCTTTGTGCCGGGCCGCCGGCTGCGTCGTCACCGGAATCGACGGCGCCCCGATCGGGCGCGCAGGCCGCGGGCTTGTGGTGGCCGGCGACGCCGAGACCCACGGGCTGCTGATGTCGATGATCGGCAGCCGAAGCTGGAAGCTGTGACCGCACAGGTTTCCGGGCTGGGTCGGCCGACGCGTGAAGATCCGGTCTCGGGACGCGCGGGACAGATCCGGCTGGATGATCTACGGCCAGCGATGGGTACCTGTCGGTTGGCATACTCGGCTGGATGGTAAGCGATCGATTGCAGGCATGGGTGCGGGCACGCTTCGGACCGTCCGAGGCGGAAGCTGCCCTGGACCTCCTGACCGATTTCGTGCCGTTGGCCCCCGGTAGCACTGCCGAAAGCGCCGAGCGCGTCCAAGCTGCGGTGGTCATCCTGTCCAATGGAGACAGTCAGCGGTTCCTTGATGCTGTGGCCTTGGCGCAGCAGGATTGGCGCGACGTTCTGGTTGGGGCGGGGCTCGCCGATGATGACTGGGCCGACCAGCTGAACTCCGTGCTCGGTAACACCTCGCCGGGCCGGGTGCGCCAGTAGCCCGTCGACGTCACGCAGGTCCTGATACCGATCTGTCACCCAGGTCCCGAGACCGGACACCGGCTGCCGGTGACGTGGTTCAAAGCGCCGCCGCCGGGGCCGCGCCGGCCGTTGTCGCTGTCGCCTCTGCGGCCGTCATGCCTGACACCCGGCGGCTGGCGCGGAGAGCGGGAGCCCGGAGGGCCGCCGCGGAATGACAGGCCACTGACAGGTGGGGTGGTGGGCCGGCAGCCGGTCGGGCCGCGGGGCCAGGACCCGCGCGGCGGACGCCGACCGCGTCGGCGAGAGGGAGGGCGGTCCGGTGGCAGGCCGCCCTGACCCACTGGCAACCGGCCGCGCTGTGGTCAGTTCCCTCTCAGGCAGAACTCGTTGCCGTCGGGATCGGCCAGCATGACGGCACCGTCCTCACCGACCTCGAGCCGAGTGGCCCCGAGGGAGACCAGTCGGTCGACCTCCGCCTGCTGGTCGCCACCGGCCGGGGCGAGGTCGAAGCGCTGCCGGTTCCTCACCTCTTTCGGGGCCAAGGGGGGGCCTCCCCACGCGACCTTTGTGCCGCCGTGCGGTGACTGGATCGCGGTTTCCTGGTCCTGATCCCACACCAGCGGCCAGCCCAGCGCCTCGCTCCAGAAGAGGCCGACCTCCCGGGTGCCGTCGCAGGCGACCTCCCCGAGCAAGCCACAACCGGCGAGGAAGGCATTGCCTGGCTCGATCACGCAGAACGCGTTGCCCTCGGGGTCGGCCAGGACGATGTGCCCCTCCTCGGGGCGCTGCCCGACGTCGAGGTGGCCGGCGCCGAGCCCCAGCGCCGTCGCCACCGTGTGCTGCTGGTCGGCGTGGCTGGCGCTGGTCAGGTGAAGGTGCATGCGGCGGTTCGGCCCCACCTTCTCGGCGCCGCTCGGGATGAACCGGAGGCTGAGTTGGTTGTCGTCACCAGGCAGGAGCGCGCCACCGGCGTCCTCGGCGACCTCCCGGCCGAGCAGGCCGGACCAGAACTGCGCCAGGCGAGCCGGGTCGTGCGCATCGAAGGTCACCGTCAGCATTCTGGAGAGCATCACTGCACGGTAGGCATGGGCCAGCAGGACAACAAGGCGGTTTCGGAGGCATCCACCACCGGCAGCGCTTGTTTCGATACATACCTAGGTTGACAGACTTCAAAACAAGGTGCGACAGTGGGGCCTCTGCTTCGAAAACCGTCTAGACAAGCCGGTTGAGTCGTCCAGGAGGAGAACCATGTCCCGCGTCCAGCTCGCCCTGCGCGTTTCCGACCTCGAAGGCTCCGTCGCCTTCTACTCCAAGCTGTTCGGCGTCGAGCCGGCGAAGCGTCGACCCGGCTACGCCAACTTCGCCGTCGAGAACCCGCCGCTGAAGCTCGTCCTGCTCGAAGGCGAGCCCGACCAGCCCACCGTCATGGACCACCTCGGGGTGGAGGTGTTCAGCACCGACGAGGTCAGCGCGGCGACCAGGCGCCTCACCGACGCCGGCCTCATCACGCTGGAGGAGAACAGCACGGAGTGCTGCTACGCCCTCCAGGACAAGGTCTGGGTACGCGGACCCGGCAACGAGCCGTGGGAGGTCTACACCGTCAAGGCCGACTCCCCGCAGTTGGAGAAGGCGACGGCGAGCGCCTGCTGTACCCCGGCCGCCGAGAAGGAGCTCGCCACCAGCGGAGCCGCCGCAAGCTGCTGCTGACCGTCGCGGCTGCCTGCCCCACCAAACCATCCGGCAGGAACGACGAGGCCTTGGCTGTACGAGAATCCGTACAGCCAAGCCTGTCGGCCTTCGTCGGCCGGGACACGCCGCACGTCCTCCAGATGTACTGCCGGGTGGAGGTGTCGGTGACCGACCCCGCCGCCCTGACCGCACACGCGGTGGCCCAGCTCCGCGCGGCCGACATCGACTGGTCGCGGGACGAGGGCGACCTGGACTCGGCGGACGCGGAACTGCGCGGCGACCCGGCTCGTGCCCTCGCGTCGGTCGCCGACATCAGCCGGATCCTCGACGACGTGCCGGGAGTGGAGTTCCGGGGCGGGGCCTGCCGGGCCGAGGGCGGGTGATCGCGCGGCCGACCGGAGGACCGGTACGTCGGCAGGCTAGCGTCGGGGCGTGAGCACCGGATCCCCACGCGTCCTGCCCGCCGACAGCGGCATCGCCGAGGCCGCCGCCGTCCTGCGCGACGGCGGGCTGGTGGCCTTCCCGACCGAGACCGTCTACGGCCTCGGCGCGAACGCCCTGGACGCCCGGGCCGCCGCCCGGATCTTCGAGGCCAAGGCCCGGCCCAGCTTCGACCCGCTGATCACCCACCTGGCCGACGCCGCCGACCTGGAGAAGCTCGTCGGACCGGTGCCCCCGGCGGTGGCCGCGCTGGCCGAGCGGTTCTGGCCGGGGCCGCTCACGCTGATCGTGGACCGACCGGCCGAGATTCCGCCGATCGTCACCTCGGGGCTGGACACCATGGCCGTCCGGGTGCCGGACGAGCCCTCCGCGCGGGCCCTGATCCGGGCCGCCGGGGTGCCGGTGGCGGCGCCGAGCGCGAACCGCTTCGGGCAGCTCAGCCCGACCCGGGCCGAGCACGTCGTCAAGGGGCTCGGCGCGGCGGTGGACGTGGTGCTCGACGGCGGGCCGACCCGGTGCGGGATCGAGTCGACCATCGTCGACGCGCGCGGCCCGCAGCCGGTGGTGCTGCGGCTCGGCGCACTCGCCCTCGAGGAGCTGGTCGAGGCGGTCGGGCCGGTGAGCGTACGGCCGGGCAGTTCCGGGCAGCCGGTGGCGCCGGGGACGCTGGCCGCGCACTACGCGCCGCGTACCCCGTTGCGGGTCGTGGTGGGGGCGCAGCCGGCGCCGGCCGACGGCGGCCGGCGCGGTTTCCTGGCCTTCCGGGAGCGGCCGGCCGACGGGTACGCGGCGGTCGAGGTGCTCTCACCCGCCGGGGACGTCACCGAGGCCGCCGCCCGGCTCTTCGACGCCCTGCACCGGCTGGACGCGGCCGATGTGACCGAGATCCTGGCGGAGGCGGCGCCCGACACCGGGGTGGGCCGCGCGATCAACGACCGGTTGCGCCGCGCCGCCGCCACCTGGGAGCCGGCCGGCTGACGCTCGGATGCATGGTCCCGCGGACCGGGGGTACCGATTCAGTTACCAACCCCCGGAAAGCGAGGTGTCACCATGCCGACCGCACGCGACATCATGACCAACGACGTGACCTGCGTCCGTGAGCAGGACGACCTGCGGGCCGCCGCCAAGCGGATGGCCGAGCTGGGCGTCGGCGCGCTGCCGATCTGCGGCGACGACAACAAGCTGAAGGGCATGCTCACCGACCGCGACATCGTGGTGAAGGTTCTCGCGCAGGGCAAGGACCCGGCCAACGTGACCGCCGGCGAGCTGGCCCAGGGCGAGGCGGTGACTATCGGCGCCGACGACGACGCCGCGGAGATCCTGCGCACGATGGGCCAGCACCAGGTACGCCGGCTGCCGGTGATCGACGGGCACGAGCTCGTCGGGATCGTGGCGGTGGCCGACGTGGCCCGGTCGCTGCCCGAGCGCCCGGTGGGCGACCTGATCGAGGCCATCTCCGAGTGCTCCTGATCCCGTCGCAGGCGTCGATCGCCGCCCTCCGGCTCCACGCCGGACGGCGGCGATCGGTGTACGGGAACCTCCGCTCAGCCGGTCAGCGGCACGGTCTCGCCACGCAGGATGGTGCGCACCCCCGACACCAGCCCGCGCCGCTTCGCCTCCTCGACGAAGTGCCGCAGCGGCGACCGGAACACCGGGTAGTCGTCGTAGTGGATCGGCACGGTCAGCTTCGGCCGGATCAGCTCGACCAGGTCGGCACCCTGCTTCGCGTCCATGGTGAGCAGGATGCCGGCGATCCGGGTGCCGCCCAGGTGGATCAGCATCGCGTCGATGTCCGGGAACCGCTGCGGGATCTCGGCGAGCTGCGGACGGCGCAGGGTGTCCCCGGTGACGTAGAGGCGGAACCGGCGCGTCCCGTCCCGGTCCAGGTCGATCATCGTGCCCATCACGTCGGGCAGCAGCCGGTCCAGCGCCCCCGGGCCGTGCTGACCGGGCAACGAGGTCAGCCGCAGGGTGCTGGACCCCCGATTGAACTCCCGGGACCGCCAGGTGGGCAGGCCCTCGGCCGCCCGGAATCCCCACTTGCGCAGCTTCCGCTCGGCCGCCTGGGTGGTGATGATCGGCAGCTCGCGGTCGAGTCCTTTGCGGGCCACCCGGTCGAAGTGGTCGCCGTGCAGGTGGGACAGGACCACCGCGTCCAGGGCGGGCAGTTCGGGGATGGTCAGCGCCGGCTCGGTGCTGCGGCGGGACCATAGACCCTTGCCCAGGTACGCCCGCTGGCCCCGGTGCAGGAAGTTCGGATCGGTCAACAGGGTGAAGCCCCCGATCCGGAGCACCGTCGTCGCGGTGCCGATGAACGTCACGTTTGGCTGATCCGTCTCCACGGGTCCCACCTCCACCCCCCGGCCGTACCCGGGACGGGCGTGGCCATGCGGGCCGCCGGCCTACCGACCGGACGGCTCCGCCGCGGCGGTCCCGTCGCCGGCGCTCTCCTCGGCCGGCCCGTCCCCGGCCGATTCGTCGGCGGTCGACCCGGTCGGTCCGTCGGCGGTCGACCGGGTCGGTCCGTCGCCGGTCGGCGGGAAGCGCTCGACCAGTCGGGTCAGCGCGCCGTTGGCGAAGGTGGCGCCGAGCGCCGAGCCGGCGGCGATGCCCCACCCGACCGGCCCGAGCGGGGTGCAGCCGAAGAACTGGCTCACCCCGGGGGTCTGCACCACCGCGCCCAGCACGCCGAGGGACACGGCGGTGGAGGCGAGCACCATCGGGCTGGTGCCGCCGGCCAGCAGGGTCTGCCCGAGCTGGGTGCCGACCAGCGACACCAGCGCCACCGTGCCGGCCCGTTTGCGCCGTCCGGTGTACCGGGCGACCGTCCAGCCGGCGGTCGCGCCGAGGGTGGTGGCCGCCGCGCGCAGGCCGATCTCCCGGGTCATCGTCTCGCCGAGGGAGGTGTCGGGACCCTCGCGCAGCAGCCCGTCGGCGTGGTCGGCGCCGGGTGGCCGGACCGCGATGGCCAGCGCCGGCGCCAGGTCGGTGAGCAGGTTGACCAGGAGCAGTTGCCGCCCGGTCAACGCGGACCGGCCGGTCGCCGCCGCGGTCAGCACGCTGAACGCGATCTCGCCGAGGTTGCCGCCGACCAGGATGCTCAGCGCGTGGCGTACCGAGGACCACATCGCCCGCCCCTCGACGAGGGTGGCGATGATGGTCTCCAGCCGGTCGTCGGTGACCACCAGGTCGGCGGCGGCCCGCGCGGCGGGGGTGCCCCGCTGGCCGAGGGCGATGCCGACGTCGGCCAGCCGGATCGCCGGCGCGTCGTTGGCGCCGTCGCCGGTCATCGCCACGGTACGGCCGCACTTCTGCAACGCCTGGATGATCCGCACCTTGTGGCTGGGGGTGCAGCGGGCGACCACGTCGGTGCGGGCCAGCCGCTCGCCGAGCGCGTCGTCGTCGAGCTGGTCCAGCTCGGTGGCGGTCACCACCCGCTGCGCGTCGTGGCCGTCGCTGATGATCGAGGCGATCGCCTCGGCGGTGGCCGGATGGTCACCGGTGATCATGATGGTGTGCACGCCGGCCTGCCGGATCCGGCGCACGGCCGGGGCGGCGCTCTCGCGCACCCCGTCGGCGAGGGCGAGGAAGCCGACGAAGACCAGGCCGGCCACCTGGTCGTCGGTGACCGTCTCGGCGCCCACCCGGCACTCGGCGACGGCGAGGATGCGGTGCCCGGCCCGCGCCCGGTCGGCGAGCATCGCGTGCAGCCCGGCCCGTCCGTCGTCGTCCAGCTGCTCGTCCCGGCCACCCCGGGTACGCCAGGCGCTGCACCGGGGCAGCACCGTCTCCGGCGCCCCCTTGACGCTGAGCAGCAGTCGGTCACCGGTCCGCCCGACGGTGGCGTGGTAGCCGCGGGACGGCTCGAAGGGCAGCCCGCCGACCGCCGCCCAGCCGTCCGCGCCGACCTGCTCCACCACCCCGGCGTCGCGGGCGCCGTGCCGGACCGCCCGATCGGTGTGCTGCGGCAGGTCGTCCGGGTCGTCGGCGGCGGGGGTGGCCCGCAGCGCGGCGGCGAGGGTCCGTCGCAGCCCGTCGTCGAGCCGGTCCACCGGGGCGTACCGGCCGTCGTCGCCGACGCCGGCCAGCCGCAGGCTCCCCTCGGTGAGGGTGCCGGTCTTGTCGAAGCAGAGCACGTCGACCCGGCCCAGCGCCTCGATGGTGCGCGGGTTGCGGACCAGCGCGCCGTGCTCGGCCAGCCGCCGGGCCGCGGCCAGCTGCGCGGCGCTGACCAGGAACGGCAGCCCCTCGGGCACCGACGCCACGGCCAGGTTCGCGGCGGTCGCCGCCGTCTCCGCCAGGGGTACGCCCCGCAGCAGCCCCGCCCCGGCCACCGCGATCGCCGATCCGGCCGCCAGCGGGAGCGCCGCGCTGGTCAGCTTGCCGAGCCGGGCCTCCACCCCGCTGGCCGGCGGCGCCTGCCCGGCCAGCGCGAGGCTGCGGCCGGACTCGGTCTCGGCGCCGGTCGCCACCACCACGGCGGTGCCGTGTCCGGCGGCGACGGTCGTCCCCTCGTAGAGCATCGAGTGGCGGTCCGCCACGGCGGCGGCGACCACCGGTTCGACGGTCTTGCCGACCGGCAGCGACTCCCCGGTCAGCGACGACTCGTCCGCCTCCAGCCCGTCGGCGGTGAGCACTCGGCAGTCGGCCGGCACCGCGTCGCCCGGCCCGAGCGTGACCACGTCGCCGGGCACCAGCGCCTCGGCGGGGAGCACCCGCTCGGCCCCGTCGCGCAGGACCCGGGCGGTGACCTCCGTACGGGACAGCAGCTCGGCCAGGGACCGCTCGGTGTTGCGCTGGTGCACCGCCCCGATCAGCGCGGAGCCGCCCACCACCCCGCCGACCAGGGCGGCGTCGACCAGCGAGCCGAACACGGTGGAGAGCACCGCCCCGGCGACCAGCACCGGGGTGAGCGGGTTGGACAGTTCGTCGACGAAGGCGCGTAGCAGGCCGCCGCCCGCGCCAGGCCCCGCGCCCGTGCCGGCGGTGTGCCGGCGGCGCGCCTCGGCCTCGGCCAGCCCGCCGGGAGTGGTGTCGAGCTGCCGCAGCACGGTGTCCACCGGCATCAGGTGCCAGGCGGTGGTGGCCGGGGTGGGCGCGCCGTCCGGGTGGGGCAACCGGTGCGCCCGCCAGACGCCGTGGGCGAAGGCCAGCGCGGCCGCTCCGTTCACCGCCGCCAGGCTGCGTCCGGGCAGCTCCTGGCGGTCGGCGGTGAAGGCGCCCAGCGCGCCGAGGCCGGCGCCGGCCACGGCGAGCCGGATGTTCTGCCGGGTCATCCGGCGGGCCACCCCCGCCGCCTCGATGACCAGGGCCGGGATCCGCAGGTCGGTGCCGACCAGCAGGTGGGCGCCCCAGGGCGGCAGGGCCTCCGGGTCGGCGACGCCGAGACCGCAGTCGGACGCGGCGAGCGCCGCCCGGTCACCGGACACCACCAGCACCACCGCGCCCTCGCGTTGCAGGGTGCGCACCGACTCGGCGAGGCGGTCACCGCCGGGCAGGACGGTGTCGGCGAAGGCGTACCGCTGCGGGTCGTCGCCGGCCACGACCAGCCGTAGGCCGGCCTGCCGGGCGGCGGTGGGCAGCGCGTCGACGCCCGGCGCCGGCTCCGGCTCGACCCGGATGACGGCCGTGAGGGTGTCGTGGTGGGCGAGCCCCAGGAGCTGGCCGCCGCCCTCGCGCAGCCGGCTGCTGTCCGGGGTGTCCCCGGGATCGGTGACGTCGAGGCCGTCGAGCGGACCGAGCCGCCAGCCGTCCGCCTCCCGCGAGGCGTCCGGGTCGGCCGGGTCGAAGAGCGCGAACGCGCGGGCCGCCACCTCGCCGGTCGCCGCGCCGCCCAGCGGGGCCAGGTCGGCGAGCACACCCCGGGCCGAGCCCAGCACGGCCGCGTCCAGCACCACCGTGTCGATCCGGTCCAGTTCGCGCAGCACGCTGCGGTCCATCGCGATCACGCCGCGCCGGGCGAGCATCCGGCCGAGCTGTGCGGCGTACCCCTCGCGACCGCTGCCCGGGGCCTTCGGCAGCGAGGACAGGGCGAGCGCGGCGGCGCGCTTGCGGCCGACGACCGGCACCGCGGCGGCCCCGGCCGCCGCGCCGGCGGCCAGCGCCCAGCTGCTGTACCGCTCGACCGGGCCGTCGGCCTTCGGCTGGCCCCGCTCGGTGGCGGGCGAGCGGGCGACGGCCCGCTCCGGGTCGCCGGTCAACCGCGGTTCGGCCTTGTTCCAGGCGGAGAGCTGCGCCCGCGCCTCACCCCACTGCACGATCCGCTGCACGCTGTCCAGGGCGATGCCGGTCCAGCCGCCGGTGAGCCCTTGGACGACCGCCTCGGCCAGCGGGAACAGCACCTCGGCGCGGGGGTCGGCGCGCAGCCCCCGGTCGGCCAGCGCGTGCAGCTTCGGGTGCAGGTCGATCGCGCCCAGCAGGCCGGCCACCTCGCCGGGGACCGGTGTGAAGGGCAGGATCCGGGTGGCCGCCGAGATGGTCAGGCCGAACGCGTCGGAGGCGAGCGCGCCGAGCGTCCGGGGCGTCCGCGGCCCCTCCTCGGCCGGGTGCGGGGGCGCGATCTCCGGATCCGGCTCGTACGGGCAGACCCGTTCGGTGCGGGCCACCGTGGCGATCAGGTCGCGCAGCCGGGGCTTCGGCTCCTCGACGGCCACCACCACCCGGCCGGACGGCGCGTTGACCCGGGCCCAGGTGACCCCGGGCATCCGTTCCAGCGCCGTCTCGACCTGCCGGGCCAGCCGGTCGCCGCCGTCCTGGCAGACGCCGTGCACCTCGATGTGGTGCCGTCCGCCGCGCGACCAGACCCGGCGCTGCGTCAGACCGACCGCGCGGACCAGCCGCGACGCGGCCGAGCCGACGGTACGGGACGCGTCGGCGACCAGCGGTGGCACCGGCGGGAGCACGCGGTCGGCGACCCGGCCCAGCGCCGTCATCGAGCGGTACGGCCGAGCCGCCGGCCCCGCTCCCCGCCGTGCCCGCCGCTGCTGCCGTACGCCATCTCGCCTCCCGCGCTCGTCAGGCGGCCTGGCTTCCCGGCGAGCCGCCCGTTATGCCGTCGGAAGGAGGGAAGTTTGCGCCGGTAGGGGCGCATGGAGGCGGGGTGGACGTGGAATCCGGGTGGGCGTCGGAGGAGTCGGATCAGGAGGAGGCCGCAATGAGCACCATCACGCGACAACTCAGCGGTGGCCAGGAGATGGTCCGTGCGTACACCCGCCGGGTGCAGGTCCCGATGATGGGCGAGATGGCGGTGCCACCGCCGGACAAGCTCGCCTACTACGCGGGGCTGGGGGTGCTGGCCGCCCTCCAGGTGATCGAGTGGCCACTGGCGCTGGTGGTGACCGCCGGTCACGTCCTCGCCGACCAGCACATGTCCGGCCTCGCCAAGGGACTCGGCGAGGCGCTGCAGTCGGCCTGAGGAGACCGGGCTCACGGTTGACCTCAACCCGGGTTGAGGTCGCAGGCTGAGCCCATGTCGATCACATCTCGCCGGGCCCGGTCGGGCCGGTGACGGCCACCGCCACGCCGCCGGTCGCCCCGGCCGCCCGCCTGTACGACCCGCGCCTGCGGGCGATGACGGTGGGCAGCGTCGCCCTGGTCTCCCTGCTGGCGTTCGAGGCGCTGGCGGTCGGCACCGCGATGCCCACGGTCGCCCGCGCGCTGGACGGTCTCGCCCTGTACGCGCTCGCCTTCGGCGGCACGTTCGCCGCCGGGGTGCTCGCGATGGTGCTCTCCGGCATCTGGTGCGACGCCCGGGGTCCCCGAGTGCCGATGTGGAGCGGGGTCGGGCTCTTCGTGGCCGGGCTGCTGCTGGCCGGCACCGCCACCGCGATGGGGCAGCTCGTCGTCGGCCGGGCCGTGCAGGGCTTCGGCTCCGGGCTGCTCTCGGTCGCGTTGTACGTGGTGGTCGGGCAGGCGTACCCGGAGGAGCTGCGCCGGCGGGTGTTCGCGGCGTTCGCCGCCGCCTGGGTCGTACCGTCGCTGGTCGGGCCGGCGGTGGCCGGGCTGATCGTGGAGCACCTGGGGTGGCGCTGGGTCTTCCTCGTGGTGCCGGCGGTGGCGGTCCCGGCGGCGCTGCTGGTCCACTCCGGCCTGCGCACCCTGTCCGCGCCGGTCGGCGGTCGGGCGCCCGCCGGGGCGCTGGCGAGGATCGGCTGGGCGGCCGGGGCGGGGGTGAGCGCCGCACTGCTGCACCACGGGGGGCAGCAGCGCGGCGCGCTCGCCGTACCGCTGGTGGTGCTGGCGCTGGTCGGCCTGGCCTGCTGCGCGCCCCGGCTGCTGCCGGCGGGGTTCCTGCGTGCGGCGCGTGGGCTGCCCACGGTGATCGGCCTGCGCGGTCTGGCCTCGGCGGCGTTCACCGGCGCCGAGGTGGTGATCCCGCTGATGCTCTCCCGCGAGCGTGGCTTCACGCCGACCGCCGCGGGTCTGGTGCTCACCGTCGGGGCGGTCTCCTGGTCGGCCGGCTCCTGGTTGCAGGGGCGGCTGCCGGCGCCCCGCTCCTCGGCGGCGTTCCCCCGGGCCGGGCTGGCCTGCATCACGGTGGGGACCGCGACGGTCGCGCTGGTGGTCGCCCCGGCCGTGCCGGTGGCGGTCGCGGTGGCGGGCTGGGCGGTGGCCGGCACCGGGATGGGCCTGCTCTTCCCGTCCCTGTCGGTGCTCACCCTGGACCTGTCCGCCCCCGGTGAGCAGGGGCGCAACAGTTCGTCGCTGCAACTGGGCGACTCGCTCTTCGCCGCCACGGTGCTGGCGCTCACCGGCACCGTGCTGGCCGCCGGGGCGGCGCCCGGTCCGGTCGACTACGCGGGGATGCTGGCGGTCGCGGCGGGCTGCGGCCTGCTCGGACTGCTGCTCGTCGGGCGGGTGGTGCCCGCCGTACCCCGCTGACCCGCCCCGCCCGTCCGGCGGTCGGGTGATGCGGCGAATCGGCCCTGGCCGGCGGGGTGGGCCGGGAGGATGGGAAGGCGATGAGCTTCCTGACCGTCCTGCCGTTGGCCGTGGTCATGGTGGCCGGCACGCAACTGGTCGCGGCGGTCTTCCTCGCCTCCGGCGACCGGCCGCGGCAGGCCTCGCTGGGCTTCCTGGCCGGCGCGGCGGTCGTGGTGATGGCCGGTACGACGGCCGCCTGGCTGGTCACCCGCCGCGTGACCGGCCTCGCCGAGGACGTCGGGGCCGGCCCCCGTGAGGAGATCAGGACCGCCATCGGCCAGGTGGTGCTGGCGCTGCTCGTGGCGCTGGCCGCGGTGGTGTTCCTGCGCCGGCACTCGAAAGGTCAGCCGGCCTGGATGAGCCGGCTGCAGCACGCGGGCCCCGGGTACGCGTTCCGGCTCGGCCTGCTGATCATGGTGGCGATGCCCGTCGACGACCTCACCATGGCCACCGTGGGGGCGAACGTCGTCCGGTACGACCTGCCGTGGTGGCACCTGGTGCCGTTCGTGCTGCTCACCCTGCTGCTGCTCGCCCTGCCGTTGCTGGCGCTGCTGCTGCTCGGTCGGCGGGCCGAGCGCGCGCTGCCGACGATGCGGGACTGGGCCGACCGCCACTCCTGGATCGTCAGCGAGATCGTCGTCGCCTTCTTCATCCTGATGACCGGGGCCGACCTGCTCAGGTGACGTCACGATCGGCCCGCCAGTTCCGTCGAGCTGTCGACCGGAAGGAGTCGAGATGAAGGTGCTGGTCACCGGTGCCGGTGGCACGCTCGGGCGGGCGGTGCTGCCCCGGCTGCGGGCGGACGGGTTCGACGTGCGGGCGATGAGCCGGCGGCCCCGGCACGACCCGGCGGCGGAGTGGGTGGTCGCCGACGTGGAGACCGGGGTCGGGCTGGCCGAGGCGGTGGACGGCGTGGACGCGGTGCTGCACCTGGCGTCGCTGCCGAACAGCCGGCGTACCCACCGGGTGGACGTGCTGGGCACCCGTGACCTGGCCGTCGCCGCCGGGGCGGCCGGCGTCGCCCACCTGGTGTACGTCTCGATCGTCGGCGTCGACCGGGTGCCCTACGCCTACTACCGGCACAAGCTGGCGGCCGAGCGGGTGGTGGCCGCCGGTCCGGTGCCCTGGACGGTGCTGCGGGCCACCCAGTTCCCGCCGTTCCTCGACGCGCTGCTGCGCGCGGCGAGTCGGCTCGGCCCGGTGATCGGCGACCCGGCGGTGCTCGCCCAGCCCGTCGACCAGCACGAGGTCGCCGGCCGGCTCAGCGAACGGCTCACCGCCGGCCCGCTGGGGGGCATCGAGGAGTACGGCGGTCCGCAGGTGCTCCGCTTCGACGAGGCGGCGCGCGCCTGGCGGGCGGCCCGGGGCTCGCGCCGGCCGTTGCTGCCGGTGCGGATTCCCGGCCGGCTGGGCAGCGCGCTGCGTGCGGGCGGGCTGACCACCACCGCCACCCCGACGGGCCGGCGGACCTGGGCGGATCACCTGGCTGACACGTACGGGGGAACCGGCCGGAGATGAAACCTCTCCCCGTTCACGTTCGCCTTACCGTGGCGCCATGTTCACCGTCATCGCCACCGTCATCCTCTACGTCTTCGGGTTCGTCTTCCTCTACGGCGTGATCCGGCTCGCCGTCCGGCACGGCATGGAGGACCTGGAGGCCCGCCGGCCGCAGGTGCTGCGGGTCGCCCAGTCGGCCACCGCCGACGACCGCGCCTTCATGCGCGAGAACGCCTTCCTCAGCGGTAACTGAGCCCGCGTCCGGGCCGGCGTGATCGACCCCGTTTGCGGCGTGTCGCGGCTTCGGCAGCGTGGGACACCGCGACACGCCGCAAGCGGGGTCGATCAACCCCGCCGGCCGGGCGGGTGCCGACGGGCGGATCAGTGCGGCGGGTGCGAGGATCGCAACCGTGATGGGGACGTTGAAGACCGAGCCTGCCCGCACCCGAACCGACCTGCTGGCGTCGCCGGTCGCCGCCGCGTTGGCGCAGTGGCCGGTCGAGGCTCCGGTGGACGTCGAGGACGTGCTGGTCGCCCCGATCGACGCGACGCTCGCCGACACCGCCGCCTTTTGCGCGGCGTACGAGGTGGGGCTGGACGTGTCGGCGAACTGCGTCGTCGTCGCCGGCAAGCGGGAGGGGGAGATCCGCTACGCCGCCTGCGTCGTGCTCGCCACCACCCGGGCGGACGTCAACGGGGTGGTTCGGCGGGCGCTCGACGTGCGCAAGGCGAGCTTCGCCCCGATGGCCGACGCGGTCGAGCTGACCAGCATGGAGTACGGCGGGATCACCCCGATCGGCCTGCCGGAGAGCTGGCCGATCCTGGTCGACTCCCGGGTGATCGCGACCCCGCACGTGATCATCGGATCCGGTGTCCGGCACAGCAAGATAGCGCTGCCGGGCCCGGCGCTCGGCGCACTGCCCGGCGCCCGGGTCGTCGAAGGACTGGCCCGCCCGGCCTAGCTCATCGGGTCGGCTCAGCCGGCCAGCTCGTCACGCCCGTCGATGTGGTTGCACGTGAAACATCACGGGGATCGATGCCCGGTCAGGCGCCCGACTCGCGGCGCTCCACCTCGGACAGGGCTGCCAGCAGCGTCTCCGGCTCCTGCGCGCCGGTGACCGCGTACTTGCCGGCCAGCACGAAGGTGGGCACGCTGCTCACCCCGAGCTGCTGGGCGGCGGTCAGGTCGGCGGCCACCTCGCGGCGCCCGACCGGGGAGTCGAGGTGGTCGCGGACCTCGGTCTCGTCCAGGCCGACCTTGCCGGCCAGCTCGACCAACGCGTCCCGCGAGCCGAGATCCACCCCGTCGGTGAAGTGCGCCGCGTAGAGGGCCTCGACCATCTCCTCGGCCAGGCCGCGCTCGGTGGCGTACCGGATCAGCCGGTGCGCCTCGAAGGTGTTGGCCTGCACCGCGCGGTCGAAGCGCAGGTCCAGCCCCACCCCGGCCGCGACCTGGGTGACCTGGGCGAACATCGCCTCCGCCCGCTCCCGGCCACCGAACTTCGCGGCCATCGCCTCCACCAGCGGCTTCGGCTCGGTCACCGGCGTGGGGTCGAGCTGGAAGGGGCGGTAGCGGACGGTCACGTCACCGCCGTACGACGCCAACGCCTGCTCCAGCCGGCGCTTGCCGATCCAGCACCAGGGGCAGACCACGTCGGCGTAGATCTCGATCTCCATAACGGGGGTGAACAGCCAGCTCAGGCCGCTTGTTCCCGGACCTGGCGCTTGAGCCGGGCCAGGATGGCGGTGCCGCCGCGCACCCGCAGCGGGCTGATCGCCTGGGCCAACCCCATCCGCTGGTAGAGGTCGTCCGGCACGGCCAGCACCTGCTCGGTGCTCGCCCCGTCCAGGCCCTCGGCGAGGATGCCGGCGAAGGCGCGGGTGGTCGGCGCCTCCGGCGGGCAGTCGAAGATCGTGCTCACCGTCCGGTCCGGGTTGACCTCGGCGCGGAGGAAGAACGAGGTCTGGCACTCGGGCACCTGCTCCATGCCCTCCCGGTCCACGCCCGGCGGCAGGGGCGGGATGACGTCGGCGTATTCGAGCAGCATCTCCAGCACCACGTCGCGGGGTGCGGCGGCGAACTCCTCGACGATCTCGGCCAGCTTCGTCGGCATCTCGGGCATCCCGCCAGGCTACCGCCGCCCGCCCGGGACGCCCGGCGGTCGACGATCGGCGACCCGGCTTCCGGTGACGAAGGTCGCGGCTGGCGGCCATCGACCCGGCACCGCCACGCCCACGAGAGCGAGGGGCACCGGGTCGATCACGGGTCAGGCGTTCGGCGCCGCCTCGCTGATGTCGGCCAGCGCCGAGGTCGGGTCGAGCTGCATGGCCAGGTCGCCCAGGGAGACGATGCCCACCAGCTTGCGCTCGTTGTCGCAGACCAGCACCCGCCGGATGTTGCGCTCGCGCATCAGCGACGCCGCCTCCGAGGCGGTGGAGTGCTGCTCGATCATCACCACCTCCCGGGTGGTGATCGAGCCGATGGTGGTGGCCGACGGGTCGCTGCGCTCGGCCACCGCCCGCACCACGATGTCGCGGTCGGTCAGCACGCCGGCGAGGGTGGCGCCGTCGGTGACCACCACGTCGCCGATGTCCGCCTCCTTCATCACCCTGGCCGCCTCGTCCAGGGTGGTCTCCGCCGACAGGTAGACCACCTGCTTCGTCATCACGTCACTGACCCGGTACATGAGAGCCTCCGATAACACCCTTGCTCGATCCCGCAGCGGTACCCGGTGGCGCGCCCGCTACACCCGGTTGCCGAGGGTTCGGCCCACCTCGTCGACCAGCCGCTCGACCAGCCCGTCCACCGGCAGCTCCACCCGCTCGCCGCCGGCCCGGTCGCGCAGCTCGACGTACCCGTCGGCGAGCCGGCGGCCGACCACGACGGCGCGCGGGATGCCGATCAGCTCCGCGTCGGTGAACTTCACCCCGGCGGAGACGTTCACCCGGTCGTCGACCAGGACCCGCAGGCCGGCGGCGGACAGTCGCCCGCCGAGGTCGAGCGCCGCGTCGAGCTGCGGCCCCTTGCCGGCGGCGATCAGGTGTACGTCGACCGGCGCGATCGCCGCCGGCCAGAGGAGTCCCCGCTCGTCGTGGTGCTGTTCGGCGATCGCGGCCACCGCCCGGGAGACCCCGATGCCGTAGCAGCCCATGGTGGGCCGGACCGGCTTGCCGGCCGAGCCCAGCACGTCGACCGCGAAGGCGTCGGTGTAGCGGCGGCCGAGCTGGAAGATGTGCCCGATCTCGATGCCCCGGCGCATGGTCAGCTCACCGGTGCCGCAGGCCGGGCAGGCGTCGCCGGGGCGCACCTCGGCCGCCTCGATGGTGCCGTCCGGGGTGAAGTCGCGGCCGGCGACCACGTTGGTGGCGTGCCGGCCCGGCTCGTTGGCGCCGGTCAGCCAGGCGGTGCCGGTGACCACCCGCGGGTCGACCAGGTAGCGGATGCCGAGCTTCGCCATGACCTGCGGTCCGATGTAGCCGCGGACCAGCTCCGGATGGGCGGCCCAGTCGTCGAAGACGGCCACGGTGGCCGGGGCGAGGGCCGCCTCGACCCGCTTCAGGTCCACCTCCCGATCACCGGGCAGCCCGATGACCAGCAGGTCCGACGACTCCACGCCCGGCCGGCGCACGCTCAGCACGACGTTCTTCAGGGTGTCGGCGGCGGTCCAGTCGTCCCGGTCGGCCAGCCGGCGGGTGTTCGCCAACTCGACCAGCGAGGCGATGGTGGGTGTCTCCGGGGTGTCGTGCACCTCGGAGGCCCGCTGCGCGTCCGGGTCCGCGGCGGCCGGGGCGGGGGTGGTCACCGCCTCGGTGTTCGCCGCGTAGTCGCATTCCGTGCAGCCGACGAAGGTGTCCTCGCCGACCGGCGTCGCGGCCAAAAACTCCTCCGACGCCGAGCCGCCCATCGCCCCGGACGTCGCGTGCACCACCGTGTAGTCGAGCCCCAGCCGGTCGAAGACCCGCCGGTACGCCGCCCGGTGCCGCTCGTACGATTCCTGGAGGCCGGCCTCGTCGAGGTCGAACGAGTAGGCGTCCTTCATCAGGAACTCGCGCCCGCGCAGCAGTCCGGCCCGGGGCCGGGCCTCGTCGCGGAACTTCGTCTGGATCTGGAACAGCGTCACCGGGAAGTCCCGGTACGAGGTGAAGAGGTCCTTCACCAGCAGCGTGGCCATCTCCTCGTGCGTCGGGGCGAGCAGGTGCTCGGCGCCCTTGCGGTCGGCGAGGGTGAAGAGGAGGTCGCCGTACTCCGTCCACCGGCCGCTGGTCCGGTAGGGCTCGGCCGGCAGCAGCGCCGGAAAATGCACCTCCTGGTCGCCGACGGCGGTCATCTCCGACCGGACGATCTCGGTGACCCGGTCCAGCACGAGCTTGCCCAGCGGCAGCCAGGTGTAGCCGCCCGGCGCGGCGCGACGGATGTAACCGGCGCGCAGCAGGAGCCGGTGGCTCGGCACCTCCGCGTCCGCCGGATCCTCGCGCAGGGTCCGCAGCAGCAGGGTCGACGTACGTAGCAGCATTCGCGCAGCGTACGACCGGCGCGGCGGGGCCGGCGACGCCATTACGCGGGTCGGTGCCGAAACTTGTCGCGCACATCGGCCGTCCGGCCGGCAACCCGGCGATCCCGGGGTGGCGTCTGGAAAGGCATCAACGACTACCCCAAGGATCGGCTCGTGTGGACCCTCTCCTGAGTGAGTTCGACTCGTTCGTCCGTACCCGGACGCCGGCGCTGCTGCGCTCGGCTTACCTGCTGACCGGTGACCAGCACCTCGCCGAGGATCTCGTCCAGTCGGCACTGGCCCGTACCCACCGGTCGTGGGGTCGGCTGCACGACAGCGGCAACGCCGAGGCGTACACCCGCAAGATCATGTATCACCTGCAGGTCTCCTGGTGGCGACGCCGGCGGGTGCCCGAGTCGATGACGGGCGAGCTGCCCGAACCACGCGGAGGCGACTCGGGCCCCGACCACGCCCACCAGACCACCCTGCGGCTGACCCTGCGGGCGGCCCTGGCCAAGCTCTCCCCGAAGCAGCGGGCCGTGCTGGTGCTGCGCTTCTTCGAGGACCGCACCGAGGCCGAGGCCGCCGAGCTGCTCGGCGTCACCGTCGGCACCGTCAAGAGCCAGACCTCCAAGGCACTGGCCAAGCTGCGCATCGTCGCACCCGAGCTCGCCGAGCTGTACGTCCTGGAAGGAAGCGCCCGATGAACGACCAGCGTCTCCGGCTCGACCTCGCCGACCTGGCCGAGGAGGTCACCCCGGTCGACCTGCGGGACCGCGCCCTGCGGACGTCCCGCCGGATCGGCATCCAGCGCGCGGTCGCCACCTCGGCCGCGGCGGTGGTGCTGTTCGGCGCGGCCACCGGCACCGCGTTCGCGTTCCTGCCGAACCGGGGTGCCGACCCGATCCCCGGCACCACGCCGTCGGTCACCGCCAGCCCGTCGCCCACCCCGTCCCCGACCCCGTCGCCCTCCGGCAGCCCGTCGATCGCCCCGCCGGCCACGTCGACCAGCAGCCAGCCCGCCAGCAGCGCCACCTTCGGCCGGCTCCACTACGGCCCGTTCACTCCGGGCGGGGCCGAGACCACCCACCTCTACTCGTGGAAGCCGGGTGACACCCCCGTCCGGCGGCTCGCCCTGCCGGTAAACCCGGCGCAGCTCAACGCCGCCGTCTCGCCGGACGGCCGCCGGGTGGCCTGGGTGGAGGACGGCGGCGCGCTGTGGACCTCCGCCCTGGACGGATCCGGCAAGCGCAAGCTCCACGACCTGGTCGACAACATGTGCTGGTCGCCCACCTGGTCGCCGAACTCCCGGCAGCTCACCGTGCGGCTGGGCGCGGCGGACGGCAGCTTCTCCAAAGCCGGCCTGCTGGACGTGTCGTCCGGCGCCTTCACCGAGGTGGCCGGCTTCGACGGCTGCCACCCGGTCTGGGCCGCCAACGGCACGGTGGCCTTCGCCGACGGCTCGAACGGCACCGTCGTCGTCACCGACCGAAACGGCGCCGGGCGGCGCACCATCCCGGGCCTCGGCAGCAAGGGCAGCCGGTACGTCTGCTTCGACGTCGCCAGCATCTCCCCGGACGGGCGGCGGATCGCGCTGTTCCGGATCGACCGCGACGGCACCTATGGCGACGCCGCCCGCGACCTGATCGTGAATGCCGTGCTCGACACCCGGACCGGCAAGGAGATCAGCCTGCCGCTGGGCGGCCGCGAACTGCGGCAGGCCTACTTCCAGGCGGACGGCTCGCTGGTGGCCCGGGTGCGCAGCGGCAGCCGGTACACCCTGATCCTCGTCGACAAGGCCGGGAAGAAGGTCGCCGAGAAGCCCGAGCCGAGCAGCCTGGCGTCGATGCAGATCATCGCCGCCGTGGACTGACCCATCGGGTACGACAGGGCGGGCCGTCCTCCGGGACGGCCCGTCGTCGACCAGGGCAGCCGCGAGGACGGACGCATCGCATCCCCTCAGGGTCCGTGCTGTTCACGCTGGTCGGCCAACTCCGCTGCGCTTCCATCCGTCAGCGAGCGCGATCCGCACGATCTGCCGCCGACATGGTTGACGAGCGAGGTGTGGCGCAGGCGGCGGGCCTGTGTCCCCACCAGTTCCAGCAGGTACGCCTGGAGTGTTTGGCCTCGGCCTTCGGCGTGGGCGGCCAGAGCTTCCCGTACCTCTTCCGGCACGTCACGAATCCGGAGAGCAACCATGCGATCACTATGCACGAAGCGTGGTCCAACTCGGCAGTCTGAAGCCGATCAGCAGTGCAGGCGGCTGTCTAGCCTTTGGCATGCTCGAAGGTGGCTCCCGCAAGCGCAATCAGCCCGCACCGCCCCACGTGATCTTCGAGGTGCTGACGGAGCCGGATCGCGATCCGGCTCGCCCCTGGTTGCTGCTCCTAAATGACGAGGATCGACCGCAGTTGCTGAGCAGCGAGGCAACGCACCTCGTCATCTGGTCCTCGATCTGGCGGAAACGGCCGGACGCGCGGGTACGGTTCGACCTCCTGTCCGACGGCGGAGGCGGGACAGACCTGCGCTGGACCCTGTTCCTGGCCGAGCCGCTGCCGGAGCCGGCGCTGCTGGGGCACATGCGTAAGCGACTCAACCAGCTGATCAACGCGAACCTGCGATTCACGTTCGGTCAGTAGGTGGGCGGGCCCAGACTGTCAGCGCCGCTTGGCGAAGGTGACGAACGCTCGCCAGGTCTGCGGGTCGAACGTGAGCACGGGGCCGGCCGGGTCCTTACTGTCGCGGACGCCGACGACGCCGCAGACCGTGTCGGCAACCTCGATGCACTCGCCCTGGCCGCTGCGGGTGGACTTACGCCAGGTAGCGCCGGTCAGGTCCATGACGTCACCACTTCCTTCATCAGCTCGATGGACTGCCGGCGAGACAGCGCCTCGTTCCGAACGCCTTCCCACCGCGACAGCAGGATAGCCATTTCGTCATCCTTGTCGATGACAACGCCACCCAGATGGTTCTCCAGGTGTCCGATCCACCCTGCGTCCACGCCGCGCGCGAGAGTGAACGGCCCGGTCAGCCCGACGTGCATGCTGACCTCGGTCGGGATGAGATGCACGCTGATGTTTGGTAGACCTGCTCGTTCGATCAGGCAGGTGATCTGCTCCGCCATGATTCCCTGAAAGTCCTCGTCAACCCGACGAAGGACGACCTCTTCGATCACCGCCACGAGTTCAGGCGGGTTCGGCCGGAGGAAGATGGACTGTCGATCGATCCGGACGGCCACTCGCTTGTCGACTTCGTCGTCGGTGAGCGTGCCATTGGCGCGGATGACGGTTCGCGCGTAGTTCTCCGTCTGCAACAACCCCGGAATCAGCGTGGGTTGGTAGCACCTCAACTGCTGGGCCTGGCGCTCCGCCTCCAACCAAGGCCGGAACCAGCTCGGCTGCCCGTCCCGCTCGGCGAGCTTCAGCAGCGACGTCAACAGCCCGCCCGTGCCCAGCACCTCGTCCGCCCGCTTGAGGAAGAACCGGTCGAGCGGGCGCTGGCCCAGCTCGACCGCGGAAACCTGGGAACCCGAGAAGTGGACGAGTTTCCCGAACTCCTCCTGACTCAGCTCGGCGTTCACCCGCAGCCGGCGCAGTTGGGCCCGGATCAGCTCGGCGGTCGGCTCGCCTTCCACAGTTCCTCCACGATTCCCTCGGCGTCTCCACGGCCCGTCCCCGCGGCCGGAAGAGCTGACCGGGCTTCGCCCCGACCAGCGTCGATGCCTTCCGACGGTAATGGTGTCCTCACCAGACTGTCACGTAGCGGGTCGCCTTCCGTCCGGCCCGCTCTGGGGCCGCCCGTGACCCCCCGCGCAGGGGCGGCCCCGCCCCACGTCCGGAGGAGGTCGAGATGCGCCAACCGCTCCGCTGGTTGCGGTGCCGGGCGAACGGGAGCAGCGGGTGATCTTCAGCCAGCTCCCGGTACCCCGCCTCGGCCCGCATGCCGATCGGCCTCGGGCGTATCCGCCGGGCCGCCGGCCGCACCTGCCGATCCGCCCGCTCTGGGTGTGCCGGGCCTGCGGCCTGCCGTGGCCCTGCGCCGAGGCCCGGCTGCTGCTCAAGATCGAGTACGCCGATCAGCCGGTCGAGTTGGCCATCTACCTCTCCGGGCTCTATCACGAGGCCACCCACGACCTGTTCCGGCTGAACCCGCACGACGGGCCCACTCCACGGGAGCTGTTCGCCCGGTTCGTCGCGTGGGGGCCGTACCGGCGGCCGATGGTCGAGCCCCCGGACGACCGGTGAGCCGAGCCGCCGGGTAGCGGTCCCTGGTGGAACCGGATCGATGACCTCCGCCACGTTCGCCCGACGGGTAGCTGCGCGGGTCGGACCCGGTGTCAGACTGGTCGCCGCAGGCAACGAAGAGCGTGAGGGGGAGGCGGCGTGCGCTGGCGCAGCTTCGTCGCGGTGGGGGACAGCTTCACCGAGGGCATGGATGACGCGTACCCGGACGGCACCTACCGCGGGTGGGCCGACCTGGTGGCGACCCGACTGGCCGCCGAGGCCGGCCCGGACTTCGGGTACGCGAACCTGGCCATCCGGGGCCGGCTCTTCCCCAGCGTGGTGGCCGAGCAGGTGCCCGCCGCGCTGGCGATGAAGCCCGATTTGATCAGCTTCGCGGCCGGCGGCAACGATGCGCTGCGCCGTACCTTCGACCCGGACGCCCTGGTCACCCGCTTCGACGACGTGGTGCGGCAGCTCCGCTCCGGCGGCGCCGACGTGATCCTCTTCCGGTTTGCCGACGTGATGGCGCGGTTGCCCGGCCAGCGCCTGGTCGCCCCCCGGATGGAGCTGATGAACCGGGCGGTCGGCGAGACCGCCGAGCGGCACGGCGCGATCCTGGTCGACCTGTACGCCGACGACACCTTCCTCAACCCGATGCTGTGGAGCACCGACCGGCTGCACCTGTCGGCCGCCGGGCACCGGCGAGTCGCCGCCCAGGTGCTGACCGCGCTCGGGGTGGGCTGCGACGAGGAGTGGCTGCTGGTCCCCGAGCAGCCGGCTCCCACGCCCTGGCTGGCCGCCCGCGCCGCCGACCTGCGCTGGGCCGGCCGGCACCTGGCCCCGTGGATCAAGCGGCGGCTCACCGGGCGGTCCTCGGGCGATACCGTCACCGCCAAGCGCCCGCTGCTCGGGCCGGTCAGCGACTGACCGTGCGGACCATCCACGCCGCCACGCTGCTGCGGTCGACGCCGGACGACGAGCCGGTCGCCGGCCGCGCGGTGCTCGTCACCGGCAACCGGATCGAGGCGGTCGCGCCGCTGGACGAGCTGACGGAGGCGTACCCGCAGGTGCGGGTGCGGCGGTGGGCCGGCACCCTCGGGCCGGCGCTGGTGCACGACGGGCCCCTGCCGCCGGCACCGAGCCCGCGCGAGCGAGTGCACGCGCTGTTCCGGCTCGGCGTCGCCGCGGTGCTCGCCGCGCACGTCACCGAGCCGGAGCTGCGGTCCGCCGCCGCCCGCAACGACGTCACGGTGCTGGACGGCCCGCGCCCGCCGGCGTTGGTCCCGAACGGCCGGGCCGACCTGGCCGTCTTCGCCGACGACGGCACCTGCCTGGCCACCGTGGTCGCCGGGCGGCTGGTGCACCGCCGCGCCTGACGAGGGCCGGTCAGCCGGGCCCGCCCGGTGGGGAGCGGCGCGACGGTCACCCCGGGCGGCCGATACCCCGTTCGACCGCAGGTGCCGACGTCAGGAGAACCAGGTCCAGGTGCGGTCGGTGCCCGAGCCGACGCCGACGATGCGCCAGGCTCCCTCACCCTGGAGGACGAGGGTGCCGTCGCGCAGCGCCCGGAGCGCCACCTCGCTGCTCCCGCTGTGTGCCAGGGCGTCCCGCAGCGCCGGCTGGTCGACGTAGCTGCCGTTCACGTAGAAGCCGACCCGGCCGAAGCTGTTGACGAGGATCGCGCCCTCGCCCGCCGCCGCGACCCCGTTGGCCGACAGCCGGTGCGGCAACTCCGGTCGCGGCTGCCACTCGTCGCCGACCAGGTGCCAGACGGCGCGTTCAGCACCGTCGACGAGCCAGACGTCCGTGCCCTCCGGCGAGACGACGGGCCGGCCCTCGGCCGCCACGGACGGCAGCTTCCGCCAGGTGCGCGCCTGGTCGGCGCTGACCACGACGGTCGTCCGGCCGTCGGTCATCGTGCTCACCCAGAGCCGCCCGTCGTTGCCCTCGACGAGGTCCGCAGCGGAGCCACGGTCGAGGGTCAGCGGAGGCTGTTGCCGGACCGGGCGGGAGTCGACCCGGGCGAGGTGGAACGACGCGCAGTCCTGCCCGCGCGCCTCCAGCTCCGGCGGGCAGGCCAGCCGGAAGCCGGAGGGCGAGTTTGGCGACGCCCGCTGCTCCAAGGGCGGTTCACTCTCCGGATGGCGGGTGAACGTGCGGCCGCCGTCCGTGGTGACATGGAACTCCTGCCCGGTCACGACCGTGGCGGTCTGCCCGTCGAGCGCGTCCAGGTATGCGCCGCCGTCGGAGACCGGCAGCGCGGAACCCTGCCAGGTCGCCCCGCCGTCGGTGGTCCTTCCCAGCGTCCGTCGGCAGCCGGTGGGAGCCTCCCGGGTGCAGGTGGTGAAGAGAGCCCAGCCGTGCCGGGCGTCCACGAACTCCAGGTCGGCCAGCTCCCCGACCGCCCCCGGCACCACGACCGTCCGCCGGGCCATCGCCGGGGGCTCCGGCGGGGTGGGCGGTCCGTCGTGGCGGCCTGCCACGGCGAACGCCCCGGCCGGACCGCCCAGCAGCAGGGCGATCATCCCGGCCAGCAGGCCCCGGCGCCGCCGCCGGCGCGCGCGGACCCGGGCCTGGGCCGCCGCGACCCCCGGCGGGCGGATGACGGTACGGGCGTCGGCCTCGAACTCGGCGAACATCTCGTCCAGGGCGGTCTCACGCATCGTGGGCCTCCTGCCGCTCGGTGAGGTGGGTGGCCAGCGCGGCGCGTCCCCGGAAGAGCCAGGAGCGGACGGTGCCCTCCGCCGCACCGACCTGCTCGGCGATCTCCCGGACGCTCAGCTGGGCCAGGTGGTGCAGCACGATCGCCCGCCGCTGCGTGGCGGGCAGGGTGGCCAGCGCCCGGGTCAACGCCACCCGGTCGGGTTCCGGCCCGGGCACGTACTCCTCCCGCTGCCGGGCCAGGTGCCGGACGGCGGTACGCACCCGGCGCAGCCGGCTGGTCGCCAGGTTCCAGGCGACCCGGCGCACCCAGGCGGACGGGTCGTCGTACCCGCTGACCCGGTCCCAGCGTTCGAGCAGTCGGCAGAACGCCTCCTGGGTGAGGTCCTGCGCCTCCGCCCGGTCCCCCAGGTACGCCTGCAACTGCACCGCGATCCGGTGGAAGTGGCCCTCGTAGAGGTCGGTGAAGTCCACGGGTGGCGTGACGGCCCGGGTCGGCCCGGTGTCCGGCCGTACGGTCATGTCGATCCTCTGTGGTCGGCGGGTTCGTCCCTGTCACGTGCCGGCGGTCACATCCGCTGCACCCGATTTCCGATGGCCGGCCGCCGTGCCGGGATCCGGCGTACCTTGGAGATCATGCCTGTGCCGAGCGATCCGAATCCCCGCCTCCAGTCGTACGCCGATCCGCAGCGCCTGGTCACCACCGAGTGGCTGGCCGAGCACCTGGGCGACGAGGGCCTCGTCGTGGTGGAGTCCGACGAGGACGTGCTGCTCTACGACACCGGTCACATCCCGGGCGCCGTCAAGGTCGACTGGCACACCGAGCTGAACGACCAGGTGACCCGGGACTACCTCGACGCGAAGAGCTTCGCCGAGCTGTGCGCCGCCAAGGGCATCGGTCGCGGCGACACGGTGGTCTTCTACGGCGACAACTTCAACTGGTGGGCCGCGTACGCGCTCTGGGTCTTCTCGCTCTTCGGCCACGCCGACGTACGGCTGCTCGACGGCGGCCGGCAGAAGTGGATCGCCGAGGGGCGGGAGTTGACCCGGGAGAAGGTGACCCGTCCCCGCGCCGAGTACCCGGTGCCGCAGCGCGACGACACGCCGATCCGGGCGTACCGGGAGCAGGTCATGGCGCACGTGGCCGCCGGCCGGCCGCTGGTGGACGTCCGCTCGCCCGGCGAGTACACCGGCGAGATGCTGCACATGCCGGACTACCCGCAGGAGGGCGCGCTGCGCGGCGGGCACATCCCGGGCGCGGTCAACAAGCCGTGGAAGTCGGCCGCGAACGAGGACGGCACCTTCAAGTCCGCGGACGAGCTGCGCGCCATCTACGCCGATCAGCTCGGGCTGAGCCCGTCGGACGACGTGGTGGCGTACTGCCGGATCGGTGAGCGGTCCAGCCACACCTGGTTCGTGCTGCGGCACCTGCTCGGCTACCCGCAGGTGCGCAACTACGACGGTTCGTGGACCGAGTGGGGCAACCTGGTCCGGGCGCCCGTCGCCAAGGGTGACCAGCCGGGCGGCATCGCCGGCTGATCCGTCCCGCGCCCCCGACGGCCGTGGTCACCGCTGGGTGACCACGGCCGTCGTCGTCACGGCGTACGCCCGTCCGGGACCGCCCCGGTCAGGTAGCGCTGGAGGGTGGGGCCGATCCAGGCGACCAGCTCGGCCGGTGTCGCGTCCACCATGGGCGGCAGGCCGACGATGTAGCGGGTGAAGGCCAGGCCGAGGGTCTGGCTGGCCACCAGGCCGGCGCGGCGGGCGGTGGTCGCCGGGTCGGTGCCGAACCGGGCCACGGCCGCGCCGAGCTGGTCGGCGAAGATGCCGCGGATCCGCTCGGCGGCACCCGGGTTGGTGCTGGCCGCCCGGAGCAGGGCGGCGAGCGTCTCGTCGCCCTCCCAGCGGTCCAGGAAGTGCCGGACCAGCACCTCGCCGAGCTGCCCGGTCGGCACGTCGGCCAGATCCGGCAGCCGCAGGTCGAACTCGGCCGCCGCCGCGAAGAGTCCCTCCTTGTTGCCGTAGTAGCGCATCACCATCGACGGGTCGATCCGGGCGTCGGCGGCGATGGCGCGGATGGTGGCGCGTTCGTATCCGTCGGCGGCGAACCGTTCCCGGGCGGCGCGCAGGATCGCGGCGCGGGTGGCGTCCGAGCGGCGGGCGGGCGTTGCGGCGGTCATGTCCCCGACTCTATGCCAACAAGCGTTGACACGATGTTCCGCCCCGGCCTAGCCTTGCCTACAAGCGTTGGCAAACAATTGTTGGCATAGGAGGTGGGCCATGTTGCCCGAGCGCACCGACGTCCTGGTGGTGGGGGCCGGGCCGACCGGCCTGACCGTCGCCGCCACCCTCGCCCAGCGGGGGGTGGACGTGACCGTGGTCGACCGCGCCGCCCAACCGCCGGTCACCTCCCGGGCCGCCGTCGTGCACGCGTACACCCTGGAGATGCTGGACCGGATCGGCGCCGCCGCGCCGCTGGTGGCCCGGGGAGCGGCGTCGCGCCGGTTCACCGTCCGTGACCGCGACCGGGTGCTGTTCGGCGTCGGCTTCGGCGAGCTGCCGAGCCGCTACCCGTACGCGCTGCTGGTCTCCCAGGCGGTCACCGAGGCCGTGCTGACCGACCGGCTCACCGCGCTGGGCGGCCGGGTCCACCGGCCGTACGAGGTGAGCAGCCTGGACCGCGACGCCGCCGGCGCGGTGGTCGGGTTCGCCGACGGCGGCCGGGTCCGCGCCCGGTGGGTGATCGGCGCGGACGGCATGCACAGCACCGTGCGCGAGCTGGCCGGGATCGGCTTCGGCGGACCGGACGGCCGCGGCGAGTCGTTCGTCCTCGCCGACGTGCGGGTGCGCAGCGTGCTGCCCCGCGACGAGATCGCGCTCTTCCTGGCCCGGCCGGGGCCGCTGGTCTGGGCGCCGCTGCCGGACGGGGTGGTCCGGGTGGTCGCCTCGGTCGCCCAGGCCCCCCGCGCGCCGGACGCCGCGTATTTCCAGGCGCTGCTGGACGAGCGGGGGCCGGCCCGGCGGCCGGACCGGGTGACCGACGTGATCTGGAGTTCCCGGTTCCGGATCCACCACCGGGTCGCCGAGACCTACCGCGCCGGCCCGGTGCTGCTGGCCGGCGACGCCGCGCACGTGCACAGCCCGGCCGGCGGGCAGGGGATGAACCTCGGCATCTGCGACGGGGTCGCCCTCGGCGACACCCTCGCCGACGTCTTCGCCGGCGGACCCGACACCCTGCTCGACGACTACTCGGCCGCGCGCCGACCGCTGGCCGAGGAGGTCGCCGGCTTCGCGGACCGGCTGACCCGGCTCGCCACCGTTCCGCCGGCCGTCCGCCCCCTGCGCGACCTGCTGCTCCGCGCCGTCGCCGGCGCGCCGGCCGTCCGTCGGCGGCTGGCGCTGCGCCTCTCCGGACTGGCCCAGCGTCCGGGCTAGGCTGCCCCGATGGGGCAGGTGTGGCGGGAGTGGGGCGACGTGCTGCTCGCCACGCTGGTCGCGGTGCCGGTGACGGTGCTGCTGGTCGCACTGCTGGCTCGGGCCCGCGCCGCGCCGACCCGCCGGGAGGCGTGGCGGCGCAGCGCCGTCGAGGTGGGCATGGTCGCCGGGACGCTGCCCTGGGTGTGGATGATCCTCACGCCGCGCGCCGCGCCCGGCGAGGTCAAGCTGGTGCCGCTGCGTGACCTGGTCGATCTCGTCGCGGCCGGCCCACCGGCCACCGTCGTGGTCCAGGTGGTCGGCAACCTGCTGGTCTTCGCCGCGCTGGGCTTCCTCGCCCCGGTACGCTCCGCCGCCCTCGCCGGCGTCGGCCGGCTCTTCCTGCTCGGTGCCGCCGCCTCCGTACTGGTCGAGTCCGCCCAGTACGCGCTCGACCTCGGCCGGGTCACCTCCGTCGACGACGTGCTGCTCAACGCGACCGGAGCGGCCCTGGCCGGGCTGCTGTCCCGGCGGTGGTGGGCGGGGCGTCATCCGGTGCCGGCGCGACCGGCCGCAGTGCCCGCCACGCCGCGAGCGTGACCAGCGCGAAGACCACGGCAGCCGCCCCGACCACCGGGCCCACCCCGTACGCCGCCCCGGCCAGCCCGGCGAGCGCCGCGCCGACCGGCGCGGTGAGCAGTGCCGCCATCCGCTGGGTGGCACCCACCCGACCGAGCAGCGCGGCCGGCACCCGGCCCTGCCCGTACGCCGCCCACAGGCTGTTCCACACCGTGCTGCCACCCGCGAAGACGGCCAGCGCGAGTCCGGCCGGCACCGGGTGCCGGACCAGCGCGAACCCGGCCAGGGCGACGGTCTGCGCGAGGAGCACCGCGCGCAGCGCTGAGGTGGTGCCGAGCCGGGTGGCCAGCCGCCCCGCCCCGAGCGCCCCGGCCAGCCCGCCGGGCACGACCGCCGCCATGAACAGCCCGTACCCGGCCGGCGGCACCCGCAGCACGTCCAGCGCGTAGAGGACCAGCACCGCCATCAGCGCGCTGATCGCCAGGTTCGTCCCCGCGCTGAGCAGGGTGATCCGCCACATCGTCGGCTGACCCCGCAGCCACCGCACCCCGTCGGCGGCCTCCCGCCACACCGAGCGCCCCGCGCTGCCGCGCTCGCGGCGACCCTCGCCCCGCCACCGGGGGTCGGCGGCGGGGCGGGACAGGGCGAGGGTGAGCAGGGCGGCGAGGGCGAAGGTGGCCGCGTCCACGGCGAGCGGGACGCTCGGCGAGACCGCGAAGAGCACGCCGGCCAGCGGGGCGCCGAGCAGGCCGCCGGCCAGCGCGGTGCCGGCCTGGAGGCGGCCGTTGGCGGCGGGCAGGGCCGGCGCGGGCACCAGCGCGGGAAGCAGCGCGAACGAGGCGGCGTCGAAGAGGACGCCGAGCGCGGCGAGCAGGAACGCCGTCGCCACCAGCGCCGGCACCCCGGCCCGGTCCACCGCCACCACGCCGGCCAGCGCCGCCACCACGGCCGCCCGCAGGGCGTCCACCAGTGCCATCGTCCGGCGGCGGTCCCAGCGGTCGGCGTACACGCCGCCGAGCAGGCCGAGCAGCAGCGGCGGGAGCTGCCCCGCGACGGTCACCACGGCCACCGCCCGGGGGTCGCGGGTCAGCGTCGCGGCCAGCAGGGCCAGCGCCGGCGTACGCAGGGCGTCGCCGAACCGGGAGGAGACGGCGGCGGACCAGAGCAGCCGGTAGTCCCGGCCGAGTGGGGTGGCGGTCATGCCGACGGACCCTGCCGCCTCGACCGGGTCGAGGGTCAAGGCGACCGGAAAGGGGTCGGACAGCGTCGGTGATCACCGGTACGGTGAGCGCCGAATCCGACCGGGGAGAGCGTGTGGACCGCACCTTCCAGGTCGACCTCCGTGGCGTGGTCGACCTGCTCAGTCATCACCTCTACGGCAGCCCACGGGTGTACGTCCGGGAACTGCTCCAGAACGCCGTCGACGCGATCACCGCCCGTCGGGCCACCGAACCGGACGCCCCCGCCCGGGTACGGATCGAGCCGCCGGAGCTGACCGGCGACGGCACCCTGCGGGTGCACGACACCGGCGTCGGCCTCACCGAGGCGCAGGTGCACGAGCTGCTGGCCACCATCGGTCGCAGCTCCAAGCGCGACGAGCTGGGCTTCTCCCGGCACGAGTTCCTCGGCCAGTTCGGCATCGGCCTGCTCTCCTGTTTCCTGGTCGCCGACGAGATCCGGGTGGTCACCCGGCACGCCGACCAGCCGACCGTGCTCTGGACGGGCTGGTCCGACGGCCGGTACGCCGTCCGGCCCGCCCCGCCCGAGCAGGCCCGGCCGGAGCCCGGCACCACGGTCACGCTGGTGCCCCGCCGCGACGCCGACCAGTGGCTCGGCGTGCCGACGGTGACCGAGCTGGCCCGCCTCTACGGCAGCCTGCTGCCGGTCGACGTGCGGGTCGGCGACACCCCGACCACCGCCGGGCCGCCGCCCTGGCCGACCGCCCCCGGCGCGCCGCTGGACCGGGCGGCCCTGGTCCGGTACGCGCAGGAGACCCTCGGCTTCGTCCCGTTCGACGTGGTGCCGCTGGCGGTGCCGGAGGCCGGACTGACCGGGGTGGCCTTCATCCTGCCCACCCCGGTGAACCCGGCGGCGCGGGCCGGGCACCGGGTCTACCTCAAGCGGATGCTGCTCACCGAGCACGCCGACGGGCTGCTGCCGGACTGGGCCTTCTTCGCCCACTGCATGGTGGACGCCAGCGAACTGCGGCCCACCGCCAGCCGCGAGGCGCTCTACGAGGACACCCTGCTCACCGGCACCCGGGACGCCCTCGGCGACCAGGTGCGCGGCTGGCTGGTCCGGCTGGCCAAGCACGACCCGCGCCGGCTCGCCGAGTTCCTCCAGGTGCACCACCTGGGGGTCAAGGCGCTCGCCCTGCACGACGACGAGATGCTGCGCCTGGTCGACCAGTGGTGGCCGATGGAGACCAACGTCGGCACGCTCACCCTCGCCGAGTTCCGGCAGCGCCACGGCCTGCTCCGGTACGCCGCCAGCCTCGACGAGTTCCGCCAGCTCGCCGCCGTCGCGGCGGCGCAGGACCTGGCCGTGGTCAACGGCGGCTACACGTACGACACCGAGCTGATCGAGCGGCTGCCCGCGGTGGACCGGTCGGTGCTGATCGAACGGCTGGAGCCGAGCGACCTGACCACCCGCTTCGACGCGCTCGAACCGCACGTCGAGCTGGCCCTGCGGCCGTTCCTGACCGGCGCCCAGCGGGCCCTGGAACGGCTCGGCTGCGAGGTGGTGGTCCGGGCGTACGACCCGGTCTCGCTGCCGGCGCTCTATCTGGTCAGCCGCTCGGCGGCGTTCAACGACCAGCTCGCCGCCAGTCGCGAGAAGGCCGACGAACTGTGGGGCGGCGTGCTGGACGCGCTGGCCGCCTCCGCCCCGCCGGACCGCCCGCAGCTGGTGCTCAACCACCGCAACCCGCTGGTCCGCCGGGTCACCACGCTGACCGACCCGGAGCTGGTCGGGCTCGCCGTCGAGGCGCTCTACGGGCAGGCGCTGCTGCTCGGGCACCACCCCATCCGCGCGGCCGACGCCGCCCTGCTGAACAGTTCCTTCCTCGGCCTGCTCGGCCGGGCCGTACCGGGACGGGAGTGAACCGACCGTGAGCGACGACGACCTGTGGCGGCTGCTGCACGAGGCCCACAACATGCCGTACGGGGCGGGGCAGACCGCCGCGCTGGAACAGCTGATCCGGCGGGCCGACGCCGGCGACGACCGGCACCTCGCCTTCGCCGCCCGGATGCAGGCCACCACCGCGTACGTCTACGGCGGCGAGCCGGCGAAGTCCTTCGTGACCTTCTCCTGGTGCCTCGCCGAGTTCGACCGGGACCCGCAGCCCTACCACCAGCGCTTCGCCCACCAGCTGCTCTGGCACTTCAAGTACATGGTCAGCGCCATGCTGAAGTTCCCCGAGCTGCCGCTGGACCGCACCTACGCGGTGCTGGATGACATGGAGCGGCGCTACCGGGACACCGGGCACTCGCCGCAGGCCGTGTACAAGCACCGCTACCTGGTGGCGTCGCACCTCGGGGCGCACGACGAGGCGGCCGAGTGGTACCGCCGGTGGATGACCACCCCCCGCGACGCCCTCTCCGACTGCGCCGGCTGCGACCCGACCACGCAGGTGCACCACCTGTGCGAGGTGGGCCGGCACGACGAGGCGGTGGCCCTGGCCGAGCCGGTGCTCGCCGGCCGCCTCAGCTGCACCGAACAGCCGCAGGCGATCCTCACCGCGCTGCTGCCGGCGTACCTGCGTACCGGCCGGTCGGAGGCCGCGCGGAACGCGCACCGGGAGGCGTACCGGCGGCTGCGGTCGAACCTCTCCGACCTGTGGGAGATCGCCGACCACGTCGAGTTCTGCACCCTGACCGGGAACGACGCCCGCGCCCTGGAACTCGTCGAGCGGCACCTGGACTGGCTGGACCGGGCACCCACCCCGGCCGCCGCCATGCACTTCGCGGCCACCGCCGCGGCGGCGCTGCGGCAGGTGCCGGGCGAGCTGACCGTGCACCGCCGGGCGTTCGGCGACCGGCCGGCCGGCGAGGTGCCGGTGGGCACCCTCGCCGCCGAGCTGACCGACACGGCGACCGCGCTGGCCGCCCGGTTCGACGCGCGCAACGGCACGGCGTACCAGTCGGAGGTGGTCGCCCGGCGGCTCGCCGCGCAGCCCGTCGGGGAGCACCTGCCGCTCTCGGCCAGCCTGCGTCGCCGCCCGACCCGCACCCCCGAGCCGGCGCCGGCCGACGTGGCCGAGGCGGAGCCGGTGCAGGTGCCGGCCGGGGCGAGCGCCGAGGAACTGCTCGCCCTCGCCGACGAGTGCTGGCGCACCCACCGCACCGACGACTGCACCACCGTCCTCAAGGCGTACGACGAGCGCTTCGGCGGTGCCGAGCTGCCGGCGGCCACCGTGGCGCGCCGGCTGGAGCTGCGCGCGGGCGAGCTGAACGACGACGGTGACCCGGCGGCCTCCATCGAGGCCAACCGGGTGGCCCTGGCCGCCTGGCGGGCGGTGCCCGACCCGGTGCGCGCACAGGTGGTGGCCGGGCGCCTCGGCGCGCTGCTCTGCATGACCGACGAGGGCGCCGAGGAGGGTCTGGCGCTGGCCCGCGAGTCGGCGGAGCAGCTCGACCGGCACGGCGACCAGCGGGAGCGGGCCGCCGCGCACGACCGGCTGGCCCTGGCGTACGTGCACCGGCAGCGCTGGGCCGACGCGCTCGACGAGATCGACCGGGCCGCCGCCGAGGCGGACGTCGACCCGTGGCTGGCGGCCCGGGTGGCGCTGCACCGCGCGCACGTCCTGGAGGAGCTGGACCGGGGCGAGGAGATGGGCGACGCCGCCGAGCGGGCCCGCCGGCTCAGCCGCGAGGTGGGTTCGGCCGGCATGCTGGTCGCCGCCTGCCTGGCGTACGCCCGCTGGGCCGACGACCCGGCCGAGGCCGTCGCCGCCTGTGACGAGGCGCTGCGGGTGGCCCCGGCGGACGCCCGGCTGGCGGTCCGGGTGGCCCGGGGCCGGGCGCTGCTCGCCGCCGACCGGGCCGCCGACGCGGTGGACGACCTGGCCGAGGCGGTGACCCTCTGCGTGGAGCAGGGCGCCGAGGGGGACGCCTTCCTGCGGTGGGAGCTGGCCAACGCCTACCGGGTGGCCGGCCGGCTGAGCGAGGCCGCCGAGGTGGCCGAGGAGGCGGTGCTCGGGCTGGACCGGCTCGGTGCCCAGGCCGAGGCGGACCGGTGCCGGCACCTGCTGGCCGGCGTCTACGAGGGCCTGGGCGAGGTCGACCCGGCGCTCGCCCTGCTGGAACAGCTCGCGGAGAACCTGGACAGCCCGGACAACCTCCCGCACCGGGCGCAGGTGCTGGAGGAGGCCGGCGGCATCCTCTACGACGCCGACCGGGACGCGCTGGCAGCGCAGCGGTTCGCCGCGTCGGCGTCGGCGTACCGGCTGGCCGAGCTGCCGCTGGACGAGCTGCGGGCCCGGCGGCGGCAGTTGCTGGCGCTCTTCTGGTCCGGTGACCTGCCGGCCGCCTCGGCGCTCGTCGACGTGGTGGACGAGGGCGCGGCGGCGCTCACCGGGCTGCCCGAGGAGCCGCCCGTGGTGACGTACGAGCGGGCCCTCGCGGCCGAGGCGGTGGCCCGGGTGCTGACCGCCGAGGACCGTACGGTCGCGGCGCTGGACCGGCTGGACGGCGTGGCCGACCGGCTGCGGTCGATCGAGGCGTTCGGCGAGGCGGCGCAGGTCGAACTGCTCACCGGTGACCTGCTGCTGCGCGGTGACCGGCCGGCCGACGCGGAGCGCCTGCTCCGCGAGGTGCTGGGCGGCCTGCCGCCCGGCTCCCGGCCGGCCAGCCAGGCGGCCTGGCTGCTCGCCCGGGCCCTGGACGAGCTGGGCCGGTCGGCCGAGGCGGCAAAGCTGCGCGCCGAGCACGGGATCGAGGAGAACTGACGGCGGTCGCCGCCCCCGGGCGGCGGTGTCCGGGCAGCCGGGGGGCACGCGGTGGGCCGGCGGCGGAGGCGGTGAACCGACCGACGGGTAACCGAGCCTCCACCGCGGCCGGCGCGCGGTCTAGGCTTGCCCGGTGGCGGTGGAGCAGCAGGCGCGGGGCGGGGCGAGCGGCGCGACGGGCGCGGGCCGACGCCGGTCCCGTCGGGACGAGATCCTGGAGATCGCGGTCGGCCTCTTCGCCGCGCGCGGCTACCACGGCGTGTCGATGGACGACATCGGCGCCGCCGCGGGCGTGACCGGGCCGGCGCTGTACCACCACTTCGCCGGCAAGGAGGCGATGCTGGTCGCCGCGCTGATCCCGGTCAGCGAGGGGCTGCTCGCCGGCGGCCGGGACCGGGCCGCCGGGCACCCGGACGACCCGCGCGGCGCGCTGGAGTCGCTGATCGACTTCCACGTCGACTTCGCGCTGGCCAACCCGGCCGTGATCGCGCTGCATCTGCACGAGCTGGACCGCCTCCCCGACGAGCCGCGTCGCAAGATCCGCCGACTCCAGCGGCTCTACGTCGAGGAGTGGGTGACCGTGCTGACCGCGCTGCACCCGGGGCTGCCCGACGGCGAAGCCCGGGTGCTGGCCCACGCCGCCTTCGGCCTGATGAACTCCACGCCGTTCCTCGGCGGCGAGGTCGACCGCCGCCGCCGTGCCGAACTGCTCCGCGCCGCCACCCTCGCCGCCCTCCTCGCCCCCACCGACCCCGCCTGACCCTCCGGGCCCGCCGCGCCCCCCGCCGGCGCCTCCGGCCGCCCCGCTCTCGTCGATCAAGAAGTTTGCGTCAGGAATCCGGCTCAAGCCGACGCAAACTTCTTGATCACCACGCCGGCGGGGGCCGGGCGACTCGTGAGTAACCGGCGGGTCATGGTTACCTGGCACCCGTCCCCACCCCTGGACGTCGGGAGGAAACATGATCGAGTCGCTGCTGGTCGCCAACCGGGGCGAGATCGCCCGCCGGATCATCCGTACCGCCAAGCGGCTCGGTATCCGCGCGATCGCGGTGCACTCGGAGGCCGACGCCGGCCTGCCGTTCGTCACCGAGGCCGACGAGGCGGTCTGCGTCGGCCCGGCCAACCCGGCGCAGAGCTACCGGAACGTCGAGGCGATCCTCGCCGCCGCCAAGTCGACCGGCGCGCAGGCGATCCACCCCGGCTACGGCTTCCTGTCGGAGAACGCGGACTTCGCCCGTACCGTCGAGGCCAGCGGCCTGATCTGGGTCGGGCCCCGCGCGGACGCGATCACCGCGATGGGTGACAAGATCAATGCCCGGAACCTGATGGCGGCGGCCGGTGTTCCGGTCGCGCCCGGCACCACCGACCCGGCGGCCGACCTGGACGCGGCGGTCGCGGCCGCCGCGGAGATCGGCTACCCGGTGATGGTCAAGGCCGCAGCCGGTGGCGGCGGCATGGGCATGGGCGTGGCCACCGACGAGACCGCGCTGCGCACCGAGTACGACAAGGTGCGCTCGTTCGCCGAGCGGATGTTCGGCGACGGCTCGGTGCTGATCGAGCGGTACTTCCCCCGGGTACGCCACGTCGAGGTGCAGATCCTCGGCCTGGCCGACGGCCGGGTGGTGGCGCTGGGCGAGCGGGAGTGCTCGGTGCAGCGGCGCAACCAGAAGCTGGTCGAGGAGTCCCCGTCGCCGGCGGTCTCCCCGGAGCTGCGCGAGCGGTTCCTGGCGGCGGCGGTACGGGCCGGCGAGGCGGTCGGCTACCGCAACGCCGGCACGGTGGAGTGCCTGTTGGTCCCGCGTCAGCGGGACTTCGAGGAGGATGGCGCCGGCTCCGAAGAATTTTTCTTCCTGGAGATGAACACCCGCCTCCAGGTCGAGCACCCGGTGACCGAGCTGGTCTACGGCGTGGACCTGGTGGAGGAGCAGTTGCGGGTGGCGGCCGGCCTGGCGCCGACGTTCGACCCGGACGCGCTCGCCCCGCGCGGGCACGCCATCGAGCTGCGGATCAACGCGGAGGACCCGAAGCGCTTCCTGCCGGGGCCCGGCGCGATCAAGACCTGGGTCGAGCCGACCGGCGAGGGCGTCCGGGTCGACTCCGGCTACATCGAGGGCAACACGGTCACCCCGTTCTACGACAGCCTGATGGCCAAGCTCATCGTCAGCGGCGCCACCCGCGCCGAGGCCATCGAGCGCGCCAAGTCGGCCGTCGCCGCCTTCGACCTGACCGGCCCGAAGAACAACCTCCCCTTCTTCGCCGAACTCCTGGAGAACGAGGAGTTCCTCTCCGGCGACTACGACACCGGCATCGTCTCCCGCATGCGCTGATCCCGCCTGTTCGCGTTGATCATGAGGTTGGCCGGCGGATCCGTCCGTTTCGTCCCGGTCAACCTCATGATCAAGCCCGGCGGAGCGGTGGGTGGGATGCTGGGGGGAACCAGCTCAGCGCTACGTCACAGTGAGGTGACCCCTTATGGCGGAACTGCCGGACTTCGTCTCCATCCGTGAGGTCGGGCCGCGGGACGGGCTCCAGAACGAGGAGCCGATCCCCACCGACGCCAAGGTGCGGCTGCTCGACGCGCTCTCCGGCACCGGCGTCAAGCGGATCGAGGCGGTGTCGTTCGTGCACCCGAAGGCGATCCCGCAGATGGCCGACGCCGACGAGGTGTGGCAGCGCGCCACCCGGGCCGACGGAGTGCGCTACTCGGCCCTGGTGCCCAACACCCGGGGTGCGCAGCGGGCCCTCGCGGCCGGGTTCACCGAGATCGAGGTGGTCGTCTCGGCCAGCGACACGCACAACCGGCGCAACGTCAACCGCTCGACCGAGGAGTCGCTGGACGACATCGCCGAACTGATCGACCTGCTGCACGGGGCCGGCGCCCGGGCCGAGGTGATCGTGGCGACCAGCTTCGGCTGCCCCTACGAGGGCGACGTCGACCCGCAGCGGGTGGCCGGCATCGTCGACCGGGTCGTCCGCGACGGCGCCGACCGGGTCGCGTTCGGCGACACCACCGGCATGGGTACGCCCCGGCGGGTTCGCGAGCTGGTCACCGCCGTACGGGACCGCAACGCGCACATCCCGGTGCTGCTGCACTTCCACAACACCCGGGGCACCGCCCTGGCCAACCTGCTGACCGCGCTGGAGTTGGGCGTCACCGAGTTCGACGCCAGCGTCGGCGGCCTGGGCGGCTGCCCGTACGCCCCGGGAGCCAGCGGCAACCTGGCCACCGAGGAGGCGGTGCACATGCTGCACGACATGGGCATCGACACCGGCATCGACCTGGACGCGCTGATCGAGGCGGCCGAGCTGACCGAGGAGCTGGTCGGCAAGAAGCTCCCCTCCGGCGTCCTGCGCGCCGGTCCCCGCACCCGCCTCACCCCGCTGCCGACCTGACCCGCCCCCCTCCGCCGTGATCAGGAGGTGTGCGCCGCACACCTCCTGATCACCGTGCCTGAGCACCGGCTCGGCCGCCGGTGGCGGGTCGCCGGAGGGTGGTCCGATGCGCTAGCCTAACGATCGTTCAGGTCAGTCGGTCCGCTCACGAGGTGGCCCGGCCCAGGCGGCGAGGGAGTCGGCGTGACGCTCGACGGTGAGGCACTGGAGCAGCTGCGCAAGCGCGCCCGGGCCGGCGGTGCGGACAAGTACCACGCGGCGAACGCCGCCAAGGGCAAGCTCTTCGCCCGTGAGCGGGTCGCGCTCCTGGTCGACGAGGGTTCCTTCGTCGAGGACGGCCTCTACGCGAACGCGATGGCCGACGGGCTGCCCGCCGACGGCGTGGTCACCGGCACCGCCACCATCGACGGCCGGCAGGTCTGCCTGATGGCCAACGACTCGACGGTCAAGGCCGGCAGCTGGGGCGCCCGGACGGTCGAGAAGATCATCCGGATCATCGAGCGGGCCTACTCGACCGGCGTGCCGATGGTCTACCTGGTCGACTCGGCCGGCGCCCGGATCACCGACCAGGTCGACCTGTTCCCGGGTCGGCGCGGTGCCGGCAAGATCTTCTGGAACCAGGTCCGCGCCTCGGGTTCCATCCCGCAGGTCTGCGCGCTGTTCGGGCCGAGCGCGGCCGGCGGGGCGTACATCCCGGCGTTCTGCGACGTGGTGGCCATGGTGGACGGCAACGCCAGCATGTACCTCGGCTCGGACCGGATGGTCGAGATGGTCACCGGCGAGAAGACGACGCTGGAGGCGATGGGCGGCGCCAAGGTGCACTGCGCCGAGTCCGGGGTCGGGCACTTCCTCTGCAAGACCGAGGCCGACGCGCTCGACGTGGTGCGGACCTACCTGTCGTACCTGCCGGCGAACTGGACCCAGCAGCCGCCCGCCGCGCCCGCCAAGCAGGCGTCCGACAAGGTCGACCTGGCCGCGCTGGTCCCGGCCAGCGAGCGGCAGGCCTTCGACATGCGCCGGTACGTCAAGGGCCTGCTCGACGACGGCTCGTTCTTCGAGATCCAGGCGCTCTGGGCCAAGGAGCTGACGATCGGCTTCGGCCGGCTGAACGGCGAGGTCGTCGGCGTGGTCGGCAACAACTCGATGTTCAAGGGCGGGGTGCTCTTCGTCGACTCCGCCGACAAGGCGACCCGGTTCGTGCAGCTCTGCGACGCCTTCAACGTGCCGCTGCTCTTCCTGAGCGACGTCCCCGGCTTCATGGTCGGCAGCGCGGTGGAGAAGCAGGGCATCATCCGGCACGGCGCGAAGATGATCACCGCGATCTCCGAGGCGACCGTGCCGAAGATCTGCGTGGTGGTCCGCAAGGCGTACGGCGCGGGCCTCTACGCGATGGCCGGGCCGGGCTTCGAGCCGGACGCGACCATCGCGCTGCCCACCGCGAAGATCGCGGTGATGGGGGCGGAGGCCGCGGTGAACGCCGTCTACGCCAACAAGATCGCCGCGATCGCCGACGAGACCGAGCGGGCCGCCTTCGTCGCCGCGAAGCGCGAGGAGTACGAGCGGGACATCGACGTCGTCCGGCTCGCCAGCGAACTGGTGGTCGACGCCATCGTCGAGCCGCACGAGCTGCGCGCCGAGCTGGTCCGCCGGTTCGCCGCCGCGCGCACCAAGGACCGGCACTTCTCCCGGCGCCGGCACGGCGTCACCCCGGTCTGACCCCCCGACCCGCACCACCCGACGCGGCGTCACGAGCGCCCGGCGGCCCGTCCACCCAGGACGTCCCACCAGGAGGATCACATGGACTTCCGGCTCAGCGAGGAACAAGAGGCGCTGCGGGAGAGCGTGCGGGAGTTCGCCCGCGAGGTCGTCGCCCCGGTCATCGGCGAGCACTACGAGAAGCACACCTTCCCGTACGAGGTGATCCGCCAGATGGGCAAGATGGGCCTGTTCGGCCTGCCCTTCGGTGAGGAGCACGGCGGCATGGGCGGCGACTACTTCGCGCTCTGCCTCGCCCTGGAGGAGTTGGCCCGGGTCGACTCCAGCGTGGCGATCACCCTGGAGGCCGCGGTCTCCCTCGGCGCGATGCCGATCTACCGGTTCGGCACGGAGGAGCAGAAGGCGACCTGGCTGCCGAAGCTGCTCAGCGGCGAGGCGCTGGCCGGTTTCGGGCTGACCGAGCCGGGCACCGGCTCCGACGCCGGCGGCACCCAGACCCGCGCGGTGCTGGACGAGGCGACGAACGAGTGGGTGATCAACGGCTCGAAGGCGTTCATCACCAACTCGGGGACCGACATCACAGCGCTGGTCACCGTCACCGCGGTCACCGGCACCAAGCCGGACGGCTCGAAGGAGCTGTCGACCATCATCGTGCCGACGGGGACGCCGGGCTTCACGGTGGCGCCGGGCTACTCCAAGGTCGGCTGGACCGCCTCGGACACCCACGAGCTGACTTTCGACGACTGCCGGGTGCCGGCGGCGAACCTGCTCGGTGAGCGGGGTCGGGGCTTCGCGCAGTTCCTGCGCATCCTCGACGAGGGTCGGATCGCCATCGCCGCGCTCGCCGTCGGCCTCGCCCAGGGCTGCGTCGACGAGTCGATCAAGTACGCGAAGGAGCGGCACGCCTTCGGCCAGCCGATCGGCAACTACCAGGCGATCCAGTTCAAGATCGCCGACATGGAGCTGAAGGCGCACACCGCCCGGCTGGCGTACTACGACGCCGCCGCCCGGATGCTGGCCGGTGAGCCGTTCAAGCGGCAGGCGGCGATCGCCAAGCTGCACGCCAGCACGATCGCGGTGGACAACGCCCGCGAGGCCACCCAGATCCACGGCGGCTACGGCTTCATGAACGAGTACCCGGTCGCCCGGTTCTGGCGGGACTCCAAGATCCTGGAGATCGGCGAGGGCACCTCCGAGGTGCAGCGCATGATCATCGCTCGCGACCTGGGCGTCTGATCCGGCCCCCGGCCCCTGCCGCCCCGCCGCACGGCAGGGGCCTGTCGGATTCCGGCGCGTCGGCTGGACGACGCACCCGTGTCGACCGTCGTATCCGGTCCGTACCCTTCGTGGCCATGACACCGGCTCATGATCACCAGCTGGCGCCGGGTGGTCGTACCCCGCTGGCGGAGCTGTTGCGGGGGCATCGGCTCCGGGCCGGTCTCACCCAGGCCGAGCTGGCCCAGCGGGCCGGAATCGGCGTGCGGACCGTCCGTGACCTGGAGCGCGGCCGGTCCAGCCGGCCGCAGCGCACCACCGTGGAGCTGCTCGCCGACGCGCTCGGCCTCACCGACGGGCCGCGCGCCGCCTTCCTCACCACCGCCCGTGGACGGGTCACCGTCCCGGCCGTCGCCGCGGACCCGGGCCGCGCGCCGGCCGCCGGGTCCGCGCCCGGTGAACCCCACCCCGCAGGTACGCCGATCGCGCTGCCGCCCCCGGTCGAGCTGATCGGGCGGGAGCGGGACCTGGCCGACCTCGCCGCGCTGCTCACCACGGGCCACTGGCCGCGGGTGGTGACCCTGGTCGGGCTGGCCGGCGTGGGCAAGACGGCGCTGGCCCTGGCGGTGGCGCACGAGGTCGTCACCGCGTATTCCGGCGGAGTGGCCGGCGTGCTCGTCGGCGAGGGCTCCGACGCCGCCGACGTGCTGGCCGCGATGAGCGCCGTGCTCGGCGCGGCCCGCCTGCCCGACCTGGCCGTCCGGCTGCGCAACCGGCCGGCGTTGCTGCTGGTGGACGCGGCCGAGCGCGCCCCGGACCCGCTGGCCGAGGCGTTGCGGCAGCTCACCGACGCGGTGCCGAGCCTGCGGGTGCTGGTGACCGGGCGGCACCCGGTGGGCGTACCCGGGGAACTGGTCCGTCCGGTGGCGCCGCTGGACGTGCCCCCGGCCGACGTGGTGGACGCCGCCGACCTGGCCCGCTACCCGGCGGCGGCGCTCTTCGCCGCGCGACTCGCCCGGGTCCGCCCCGAGCCGCCCGACCCGCGGGAGCTGCCCGCCCTGGCCGCGCTGGTGCGCCGGCTCGGCGGGCTGCCGCTCGCGATCGAGCTGATGGCGGCCCGGGGCCGCATCCTCGACCTCGACGAACTGCTCGACCGGTACGGCGACCGGGTTCTCGACCTGGCCAGCCCCGACCTGGGTCGACGTGGCTGGGAGGCCGCCGAGCCGGCGGGGTCGGGCCGCGCGCGGACGGCGGTGGCGGTGACCCTGCGCGAGGCGGTGGCCACCAGCTACCGGCTGCTCGCCGCCTCGGAGCGCGCGGCGGTGCGCCGACTCTCCGCGTTCGGCAACCGCTGGTCGGTGGAGCTGGCCGAGGAGCTGCTGGCCGACGAGGTTGACCGGGACGGCGCGGTCGTCGTCGACCCGGTTCCGCTGCTGGACCGGCTGGTGGAGCTGGGGCTGGTCAGCGTCCGGGGGGCCGGTCCGTTCCGGTTCCGGCTGCTCGACGCGGTCCGGGACTTCGCCGTCGAGCGGGCCGCCGGCCTGGGCGAGCTGACCGCGATCCGCCGCCGGCACGCCGTCGTCGTGGCCCGGCTGGTCACCCGGACGGCACCGGATCTGGTCGGGGCGAAACTGCCCGCCGCCGTACGCCAGCTCGACGAGGCGACCAGCGACATCAGCGCCGCCCTGGCGCACGCCGCCACCGACGACCCGCTGACCGCGCTGCGGCTGGCGGCGGCGCTGACCCGCTGGTGGCGGCTGCGGGGGCGGGACGTCTCCGGGCGGCAGTGGCTGCGCCGGCTGCTGGCCGACCCGCGTACCGCCGACGCCGACCCGGTGCTGCGGGCCTGGGCGCTGCTCGGGGTGGCCCGGCTCGCCGCCGAGCACGGCGCGGGGGCGCAGGAGCTGCCGGCGGCCCGCGCCGCGCTCGACGTCTTCGCCGCACACGGCGAGGTCACCGGTGAACTGGAAGCCCGTACGGTGCTCTGCGCGCTGCTCGTCGCCACCGGCGAGCACGACGAGGGGCGCGAGCAGGCGCAGGCGGTGCTGGCGCTGGCCACCCAGCACGGCCGGATCCGCGACATGGCGGTCGCCCAGAACAACCTCACCTGGCACGAGATCCGCCTCGGTGACCTGACCGGCGCCCGGCGGCGGCTGGCCATCGTCGACCGACTGGCCGCCCAGTGCGACGAACGGCGGCTGCGGCTGCTGGCCCGGGCCAACCTGGCCGACGTGGCCCGCCTCCAGGGCCGGTACGCCGAGGCGGTGGAGCAGGGCCGCCGGGTCGCCGGTGCGCTGGCGGACCTGGGCGACCCGGGACACCGTCGTCGGGTGCTCGGCACGGTCGGCCTGGCGCTGGCCGGGGACGGTCGGCTGGACGAGGCCGTCGACGTGCTGGCCGAGCTGCGGGCGGAGGCGCGCCCGGTGCCGCTCCCCGGTCCGGCGGTCCCGGTCGACGGGCCGCCGGCGGTCGCCTCCCCGTCGCGCCGCGACCTGGTCCCGTCCGGATCCGCGCTGCCGGACGGTGTGGTCGCGGCCCGCTCCGGGCCGGTGTCGCCGGGAGCTGTGGTGCCGTCGCCATCCGGGTCGGGCCGGCTCGGGTGGCCGGTGGGGCAGGGGCGCGCGGGCACGGCGGTGGCGACCCCGCAGCCGGAGGAGGGGATCGTCGCCCTGATCGAGGGGACGGTGGCGCTGCACCGGGGCGACCGGGAGCTGGCCGCGGAGTGGTTCGGGGCGGCGGTGGAGGCCGGTGTCGACGGTCAGTACCGCCGGGACGTGGTCGAGGCGTTGGTGGGGTTGGCGGCGAGCACGGGCGACCCGGCCGTGCTGGACCGTCTGGACCGGGCCTGCCGGGAGAGCGGGATCCGCCTACTGCCGTACGAGCAGGATCTGCTTCGCGGGCTCCGGCCGGTCGGCTGAGACCCGGGCTTCGTCCACGCGACCCGGCCCCTGCGCGGCTGGCGAGCGAGGGTTGGCCTGACCACCCGGCGAACGCGAGTGGTCGACGCACTAGCCGCGGGTGTGTTTGCGGATCTCCTCGGTGGCCTCGTCACGGCGGGCGCCGGGTACGCCTGACCGGCGAAGCGATCGCTACCTGGGGCGCGGCAGCGGGGGCGGGGAGGCGCGAGCGAAGAAGCCCCCTGGTGATTCCCCTCGCTCAATCGCTCGCGCCGGCACCCCCCCAGGTGCTCCCCCCGCACTCGACGAAGGCTAGCCACCCCTGGCGTCCGCTTTGCGGGACTTCACTGGGTTGTCCGGGCCGGCGTGGCCAGTTCTGCCGGTGGTTCTGCCGGTAGCGCGAGGCGGGGTGCCGGCGTCAGGCCGCCGGTTCGTTGGCGGGGGCCGGCTCGGTGCTGCCGGCGGTCGCCCCCGGGTGGACGGCGTCCCGCACCCGGCGCAGGCCGTCGAGCATCGCCGCCAGCGCCGCGGGTTCGAGCTGGCCGGTGAACCACTGCTCGATGATCCGCAGGTGACCGGGGAGGGTCTCGTCGAGGCGCTTCAGCCCCGACGGGGTGACCACCGCGTACGAGCTGCGGCGGTCGGACGGGCAGGCACTTCGGCACAGCAGGCCGTCGCGTTCCATCCGGTCCACCACGCGGGTCACCCCGCTGGTCGACAGGGAGGTCTGTGCCGCCAGGTCGGTCATCCGCAGCTGGTGCCCGGGGGACCGGGCGAGCCGCATCAGCACCTCGAACTCGACGGCGGAGAGGCCGTGCTCCTCGTACTGGTCGGCGAACCGGGCCGACAGCCCGGCGTACGCCTCGACGAGGAGGCCGACGGCGGTGATCCGGGGGTCGTCGAACACGTTCTGATTCACCTGGCCATCCTAACAGTGCTTGACACGGGGAATATTGCTGCGACTATAGTTGCTTCGTCAGTCGTTGGGCTTCTAAACAATCTCTTCCCTGGAGGACGCACCATGACCAGCACCGAGTCGGTTACCCGCGACTGGGAGGGCCTCACCGTCCCTACCGCCGGCACCTACCTGCTGGATGCGGCTCACAAGCGGGTCGGGTTCGTCGCCCGGCACATGATGGTCAGCAAGGTACGCGGTGAGTTCGCCGACGCCTCGGCCACCATCACCATCGCCGAGGACCCCATGCAGTCCTCGGTCACCGCCACCATCCAGGCCGCCAGCATCAACACCGCCCAGGCCGACCGGGACGCCCACCTGCGCAGCCCGGAGTTCCTGGACGCCGAGGTCTTCCCGACGCTGGAGTACCGCAGCACCGGTGTGAAGTCCCGGGACGGCAACGAGTTCGTGCTGCTCGGCGAGCTCACCATCAAGGGTGTCACCCGGTCGGTGGAGCTGGACGTCGAGTTCGAGGGCGTCGGCCGCAGCCCGTTCGGCCAGGACATCTTCGGCTTCTCCGCGAGCACCGAGATCGACCGGGAGGACTTCGGTCTGACCTGGAACGTGGCGCTGGAGACCGGCGGCGTGCTGGTCGGCAAGAAGATCAAGATCGAGATCGAGGGTGAGGCCGTCCGCCAGGCATGATCCCTGCGGACCCCACCCGGCGAGGCCCCTGCTCTCCTGAGCAGGGGCCTCGCTCCGTCTCCGGGTGCAAATTGTCACGAATTATTCGTCAGCCGCGCCGGTGCCCGCGGTGGCCGCTGGGTAGAGAGGGCCACAGCGCGTATTCGTTGGGCCACTGGCCCTGGCGAGGTGGCGCTCTTACCGTGGTTGTTCACAACGCGGGCGGGACGACACGGTCCCGCGCGCCTCGCGCCGGGAGGGCACATGGGTAGGGACGTCGAGCAGGGCGCCTTCTCCCGGGAAGACCGGGTCCGCTACCGGCAGAAGGTTCGGCGCAGTCTGGACGTCTTCGCGTTGATGCTGGACGACTTCGGCTTCGACGCGGACCGGCCGATGACCGGCCTGGAGATCGAGCTCAACCTGATGGACTCGGCGGGCGAGCCGGCGATGCGCAACGAGGAGATCCTGGCCGCCATCGCCGACCCGCTCTTCCAGACCGAACTCGGCCAGTTCAACCTCGAACTGAACGCCGCGCCCCGGCTGATCGAGGGCAGCGGGTTCGCCGAGTACGAGGCCGACCTGCGCAGCAGCCTGACCCGCGCCGACGAGCGGGCGGCGAAGTCCGACGCCCGGATCGTCCTGGTCGGCATCCTGCCCACGCTCACCGAGCGGCACCTGGTGGTGGACAACCTCTCCACCAACGAGCGCTACCGGGTGCTCAACGACCAGATCGTCGGCGCCCGGGGCGAGGACATCGAACTGGACATCCGGGGCGTGGAACGGCTCCAGACGCACACCGACTCGATCGCCCCCGAGGCGGCCTGCACCAGCCTCCAGTTCCACCTCCAGGTCGCGCCGGACAGCTTCGCCGACTACTGGAACGCCTCCCAGGCGATCGCCGGCGTCCAGGTCGCGATCGGCGCGAACTCCCCCTTCCTCTACGGGCGGCAGCTCTGGGCCGAGACCCGGATCGCCCTCTTCGAGCAGGCCACCGACACCCGCCCCGACGAACTCAAGGCCCAGGGCGTACGACCCCGGGTGTGGTTCGGCGAGCGCTGGATCACCTCGATCTTCGACCTGTTCGAGGAGAACGTCCGGTACTTCCCGCCGCTGCTGCCGATCTGTGCGGACGAGGACCCGGTGGCGGTGCTGCACGCCGGCGGGGTGCCCCAGCTCTCGGAGCTGCGGCTGCACAACGGCACGGTCTACCGCTGGAACCGGCCGGTCTACGACATCATGGACGGTCGCCCCCACCTGCGGGTGGAGAACCGGGTGCTGCCGGCCGGCCCGACCGTGGTGGACATGCTGGCCAACGCCGCCTTCTACTTCGGGCTGGCCCGCGGGCTGGCCGAGTCGGACCGCCCGATCTGGAGTCAGCTCACCTTCAGCTCGGCCGAGGAGAACTTCCACGCCGCCGCCCGGCGCGGCATGGACGCCGTCCTGCACTGGCCCCGCCTCGGGGACGTGCCGGTGGCCAAGCTGGTCCTCGACACGCTGCTGCCGACGGCGGCGACCGGGCTGGACCGGTTCGGCGTCGACCCGGCCGAGCGGGACCGGCTGCTCGGCGTCATCGAGCAGCGCTGCCGTACCGGCCGCAACGGCGCGGTCTGGCAGACCGAGGCGGTCTGGGCGGCCGAGCGGCACCGGGGCATGGACCGCGAGGCCGCGCTGCACCACATGGCCCGCCGCTACGCCGAACTCCAGCGCAGCAACGAACCCGTCCACACCTGGCCCGTCGACTGACCCAGCCCCTCCTCACCGGGCCTCCCTGGCGCTGCACTTTCCCGGAAGGAGTGGCTGTTCCGCGTTGGATAGCCACTCTTCCGGGAAATTGCGTCGGGTGGGGGCGCGAGTGAGGGGTCAGCGGGGGCGGCGGGACGGGCGGGTCCGGGGGGCGGTGGCGGGTGACGCGTCCGAGGGGTCGACGGTCTCCGGCGTCGGGTCGGGCGCGGTCTCGTCGGTCGAGGTCGTCGACTGCGCCCCGGACTCCCGGACGGGAGGGGTGGCCCGGCCGCGGCGGGCCGGTCGGGTCCGTCCGGTGCCGGTGGCGGGCGAGCCGTCGTCCGGGCGGCCGGTCCCGTCCGGCCGGGTGTCGCCCGGGGCCGGGTCCGTCCCGGCGAGCGGATCGGCGAGCCCTGTCCCGTCCGGTCGGGTGGCGGTCGTGGTCGCCGTGCCGACCGATGGTCGGGTCGCCGTGCCTGATTCCAAGTCGCCCGTCGGGCCGGCGGCCCGACGCGTCGCGCCGGCCCGGCCGAGGGTGTCGAAGGGCTCGCCGGCCGACGCGAGGTCGCCGGCGAATCCGCCGTCGTTCAGGTCGCCGGTGCGCTGTCGGGGCACCATCGCCGGGCGAGCGGCCGCGCGCCGGTCGGCGCGCTGGGCGAGCGCGGCCACCAGCACCGAGCCGGCCGCGCCGACGAGGACCGCGTACGGTGCGACGAAGTGCGCCGAGACCTGCGCGGGGGTGACCTCGGCCAGCCGGGGCACGGCGACGAAGTAGGCGACCGCGACGAGCAGCGGACCCGCCGCACCGGACACGGCCGCGCCGAGCCGACGCTCCGCCACCCGGGCGGTACGCCGCGCGGCCAGCGCGCCGATCAGCAGCGCCGAACCGGCGGCCAGCAGCACCCCCGGCCAGTAGACGTAGTCCCGCAGCCAGAACCGGGCGCTGTCGGTGCTGATCTGCCAGATCCCGAGCTGGGCGCTGGTCAACCCGCGTCCCGCCAGCACCCCGTCCGCGACCGACACCACGGCGAGCAGCCAGATCCAGCCCACCGTGGCGATCACGTTGGTCGCGACGGCCCGCGTGTGCAGCGCCCAGATCGCGGTCAGCAGCCCGACCAGCACGCCGACCGCCGCGTACCCGGCGGCCAGGCTCTGTGGCGAGAAGGTGTCGGGCACGGTCGCCGCCCGGGCGGGCACGGCCACCAGCAGCACCGTGATCAGCGCACCCACCGCGCCGGCCACGGCCAGGGTCAGCCGGCGCAGCGTGCCGCCCGGCGCGGCCTCGCCGTCGTGTCCCCGCTCCTCCAGCCGCTGGGCGCAGACGGCCCCGGCGATGGTGGAGACGGCCGCGATCCAGGTCGCCCAGGCGAGGCTGGCGTACCAGGCGGCGCCGGCAGCGGCGGGCTCGGTCGCTGCCCAGTCGATGACGCCCAGCCCGTAGGCGAAACCCAGTTGTGCCGCACCCACGCCGGCAGCGACGCCGACCGCGGTGGCGACCGATCCTCCCCAGCCCAGTCTGGCCATGCCGGGGAGCGTAGCGTCCCCTGCTCGGCGCGGCGAGCCGTGTGACGACGGGGACGACGTGCGGTGACGGCTTGGCATCGCCCGGTACGGTCGCTGGTGACGAGGCGGAGAGTGCGATGAGCGACGGACACACCCTTCTGGACACTCCACAGCCGGGGCCGCGGGGTCGCGCCCCGCTGCTGATCGGCGGCGGGCTGGCCTTCGTCCTGCTGGCCACCGTGGGTGCGACCGCCGGCTGGGTGCTGGCCGGGCCGGACGAGCCGTCCTCCACCGATCCGCCGGCCGCGGCCGCGTCGACCGCCCTGACCTCGGCACCCGCCCCGACCTCGGCCGCCCCGTCACCGGCGGCGCAGCCGGCGACCGTCGCACCGACGACCCCCCGGACCTCCGCGCCCGCCCCGCCGAGCAAACCCCCCACCGGGTACGTGACCGTCCCCGACCTGGTCGGCGACGGCTTCGAGGGGGTACGCAGCGACCTGCGGGACCGGAAGCTGGGGTGGCGGTTGATCTTCGGCACCGGGTTGGGCGAGAAGGTCGAGCGCCTGGACCCCGCCCCCGGCACCCGGGTCAGCCACGGCACCACCGTCAAGGTGTACGTCGCCGGTCCGGCACCGGAGGCGGAGGTGCCCGATCTGGACGACTACGACTGCGCCGACGCCGCCGCGACGATCGTCGAGCGCGGCTTCTACCCGCGCTATCGCACGGGCCGGGTCGGCAAGGTCCGCTCCCAGGATCCGGAGCCCGACGTGACCCGGCACTGGAACGACGAGGTCGCCATCTCCTGCGGCGGCGAGGAGTAGGCACGGGCGGACGCCGCGCCGATCCCGGCGGCTGGTGATCCCGACCGTTACCGTGGACCGTCGAGGGCCACGACGCCTGCCCCGGTGGGAGAGGACGTGCGATGAGCGACGACCGCCAGGAGCCCGCCGACGACGCGACCCGCCCGCTGCCCTCCGATGACGACCGGACCCGCCCGCAGCCCCGTGCCGGCGACGGACAGCCGCCGGGCACACCCGCACCCTTGGACGCGACTGCCCGGCACGAGCCGTTGGACGCGACCCGGCCGCTGCCCCCGACCGGTGCCGGGGAGCAGACCGTGCCGGCCGCGCCGCCCGTCTGGTCCGGGCGGGCCGGGGTGCCACCGCCGCGTCCGGCCGACTACCGGGAGCCGGTCGAGTGGTACGGCGAGGAGCAGCGTGGACGCCGCTGGTGGATGCCGATCCTGCTGGGCATCCTGGCGCTGCTGCTGCTCGCCGCCCTCGGCACGGGGATCTGGCTGGTGCTGCGGGCGGCCGACGAGCGGGACGAGGAACCCTCGCCGCCGGTGCCGACCAGCGCGCCGGTGACCACGGCTGCGACCACCGCCGCCCCGACCACCGAGGCGCCCAGCACGCCGGCCACCACAGCGGCCGCCCAGATCCCGGTGCCGCCCCTGGTGGGGCTGCCGCGGGCGTCGGCCGAGCGGATCCTGGACCGGCTCGACCTGTCGTACCGGGTGCGGACGCGGGAGTCGTCGGAGCAGCCGCCGGGCACCGTGATCGAGACCAACCCGGAGGCGGGTGAGCTGGTCGACGCCGGTGACCGGGTGACGTTGGTGGTGGCCGCCGCACCGTCGCCGACGGCTTCCCCGACCCGGACGGTCGAGCCGACGCCCGAGGTCACCCCCACCGGCTAGGAGGCTGTCGGCTCACCACATCCGGCGTCGCGTGCCGACCAGTCCCAGCCCGGCCAGGGAGATGGTCAGGCCGAGCAGGCCGGAGTAGAAGAGCGACTGGCTGAGGGCCTGCCGGGCGTCGGCTGTGGACGAGCCGGCCAGGGCCGCCTCGTCGCCGCCGGTGCCGGGCCGGGATCCGGCGCCGCTGGCGGGATCCTCCGAGGCGTTCGCCTCGGGACCCGGTGCGGTGTCGCCGTACCGGTGGTCGTCGGGTGCGGCGAGGTCCGCTGGGTAGTCGGAGTCGTCCTCGTAGCCGGGGTACCCGGCCACGCCGGGAGGTGGTGAGTTCTGCTCGACCACGGTGATCTCGGGAGCAGGAACCGGCTCGGCCAGCCGAGTCGCCGATTCGGCCGGATAGCGCACCACCACCACGAGGGTGGTGACGGCGCCGACCAGCGCCAGCAGCCCGAAGGCGTAACCGATACGGGACCTGTGGTGCCGCCGCGCGGCGGGCATATTGACCATGGCCATCCCAGGTTCAGGGTCCGGGACGCGCGGGGTGGTGAACTTTGCCGGGGTGGGCGTACCGAGTCTATGGCGACGGCACGCCCCCCGACCGGGTAATGGCGGAGGTCAGCCCACCGCCACCGGTGCGCGGTTGATCGTCCGTCGGGTCCGTACGGTGTGCTGGCGCGGCACGGGCGCCGTCTGGAGCTGCCGGAGACCGGCCTCCTGTACGAAGATCGACCGTCGGTTGACCGCGTCCCCCGCCGCGTTCAACTCGTAACCGTCGAGCCAGAGCCAACCGTCGTAGGTGGGCCAGTCGAGCACCCGGATGACCCGGAACGTGATGGGTCGGATGAACTGGACACTCGCCGCGCGAGTCACGTGCAGTACGTCACCGGAGCGGGGAAGCACATGGGCTCCTGGGGAGGATATGGCCGGCGGTGCCGGACCGGAGGGTTGTCGGGGGAAGGGTTTCTGGGCCCGGTGCCGGGGTCGTGCCCCGCCGCCCGGTGGATCGGTGGCGGTGGTCGGGCCGTACCCGCTGGTGGCGGACCGCCACCCGACCATCACCGTGCTGCTCCCGGTTACCGCACCCGCCGCCGCAGCCGTCGGGCGTGCAGCGGCAAGGTCATCACCCCGGGGCAGGTCTCGTCGTCGCAGCTGGACCGGGTCGCCCGGCCGTCGACCCGCCGCCGGTGTCGTCGCCGGACGGGGGAAGCGTGGGGAGACGGTGAGTAACCCGAGCCATACGGACAGAGTGCATCAGCGACGTGCGACATGCAAGTTGCACGTCGACTTTTGCCGATACGCGAGCGCGACACGTGAACGAGGCGCTTGATGACGCCGACCCCGGACCGGCACACTGGACGCCGGTTTCGCCCGACGCGGCCGGTCGACGACCGGCACCACCCCTGCCGCGAACGATCGCCCGCCGTTCGTCTGTCGCGCCTCGGCGGGTGTCGACGCAGGCGCGAGCCACCGGGAGGTAACCGGGTGAGCGCGAGGAACGGGGACCACCACCCGGTGAGCCGCGGGGTGCCGCGGTGAGCGAGCGGCGCAGCCCCACCATCCGGCGCCGCCGGCTGGGCGCCGAACTGCGCCGCCAGCGCGAGGCGGCGGGGATAACCATCGAGACGGTCGCCGAGCAGCTCGAGTGCTCGGCGTCGAAGATCTCCCGGATCGAGACCGGCCACACCTCCGCGACCCCGCGGGACGTCCGCGACATGCTGCGGATCTACGGCGTGGTGGGCGTCGAGAGCGACGAGCTCGTGCAGATCGCTCGGGAGGCCCGGCAGAAGGGTTGGTGGCACCCCTACAGCACCGTGCTGGTCGGGGCGTACGTCGGCCTGGAGGCAGCGGCCAGCTCGATCCGGGCGTACGAACAGCAGGTGGTCCCGGGCCTGCTGGAGACCGAGGAGTACGCCGGGGCAATGATCCGGGCGGCCCGCCCGGACTTCACCGTCGACCAGGTGCAGCAACGGGTGCGTGTCCGTCTGGGCCGTCAGTCGTTGTTGACCCAGGACGATCCGGTCGATTTGTGGGTGGTGCTCGATGAGGCGGTGCTGAGCCGGCCGGTGGGCGGCGACGCGGTGATGCGTGGCCAGCTCCAGCGGCTGGTGGAAGTGGCGGAACTGCCGAACGTGACGCTTCAGGTCCTGCCCTTCGAGGTGGGCGCGCACGCCGGCATGGACGGCACCTTCACCATTCTCAGCTTCCCCGAACCGAGTGATCCCGATGTCGTGTACGCGGAGAACGCCACGGGTGGGCTCTTCCTGGAGAAGAGCGACGAACTGCAGAAGTACAGCTTCATCTTCGATCACATTCGAGCAGCGGCCATTCGCCCGGAGGAATCCATAGCTCACATCGCGAAACTGGTAGAGGAGCCGCTGTGGAAATGGCGACCAAGGAGTTCCCCGTGGACCTGAGGCACGCGACGTGGTTCAAGAGCTCGAAGAGCGGGCCGAACTGCGACAACTGCGTCGAGGTGGCGTACGTGACCGGGGCGGTCGGCGTTCGGGATTCGAAGGACAAGACGGGCCCGGCCCTGGTCTTCGCTCCGGGAGACTGGCACGCCTTCGTCACCCGGACACGGAGCGGCGGGTTCGTCCAGCACTGATCGACGCAACGTGGCGTTGACGACGGGTCGGCCGGGGATCCCTCCGGCCGGCCCGTCGCCAGTTGCGTTCCGTCTCGTTGAACCCCTCGATACGGCGCTGGTCGACAACCCGCCGCACGGATCGGAAACCGAGCGAGGCAGGCGAGACGGATGACGACGATCGGTTCAGACAACCTCACCAACGGCCCGGGCAAGTCGGAGCGCTTCGGCGGCAAGTACCGCGGCGCGCGCCGGGACACCGTGCTCACCGAGGTCGTGTCCACCGACAGCGAGGTCGGCGGGCGGGACGCCGGGTCGGCCGCGCCAGAGCAGGCCGGGCCGCCGCTGACGCTGCCCTCGCTCGACCCGAACCCGCTGACCGAGCCCTCGTTCCCGCCGGCCGGGTGGCCGCTGGAGCCGAGCGAGTCGCTGGTCGACCACCCGCTGCTGCGCGGCTTGCTGATGGAGTTGCCGCCGAAGGGCAGCGTGCCGCCGCCCGGCTGGCTGGACCGCTGGTTCGAGGCGACCCGGGCGATCCTGGAGCTGCTATACGTGCAGGGGCCGAGCCGCACGCGCTGAGGTCGCCGCCGCCTCCGGTAACGCCCGCTCGGCGAGCCGGCTGTGGCGGAGCGCCAGGCGTACCCCGATCGCGATGACCGCGAGACCGCCCAGGGTGACGGCCGGTCCGGTCAGGCGGGGGTCGGCGGCGAGGTCCAGCCCCGCGGCCGACAGCACCGGCGGCAGTGTGGCCAGCGCGGTGACCTGCACCGGCAGGCCGATCAGCGGATGCGCCCCGGCGGCCCGCAGGCCGTGCGGCGCCGGCGTCTCCGGCGCGGTGGCGAACGCGCCGGCGCCGGCCCGGAGCCGGCGCAGCCGCCGCACCGTGCAGACCGCGACGGCGAGCGCCGGGCCGGCGGCCAGGCCGAGCCCGGCGGCGGCCCGGTCGACCGGCGTCGCGCCGGCACTGGTCAGGCCGACCGCCAGCACCGCCGCCGTCAGGCCGAGGCCGGTCAGGGTCAGAGCGAGCAACCATCCGGTACGCCGGCGGAGTGCGCGGGCGTGGTCCAGCCGGGGCAGTCGGTCCGCCACCACACCGGCGGCCAGCCAGACCGCGGCGATCGGCAGCAGAACGATGAGATGGCCATCCATGTGCTCAGCCTTCTCCAGTTCGGCGGTCGGCGAATCCGGGGCCGGCCCCCGGTTCGCCCCCTAGCTCACCCGTAGGGGCATCTCGCCGACGTTATGGACGCTTCGACATGTTTAACTCCCGGACCTCACCGATCTACCCTCATGTGGATCGGCAACCATCGATCAACCTCGGATTCGCGGGTGGACGGTCGGCTGCCGGTCGGAGGGAGGTAGGGAGATGGGTCTTTCACACAGGTCCGCACTCGTGGGGGTGGCCACCCTGGCGATGTTGGCAACCGCCGCACCCGCCATGGCCGCCGAGCCCGTCGGGGTGATCCGGGAAGCGGGTGGGGCCACCGCCGTGCCGGACAGCTACATCGTGGTCTTCAAGGACAGCGCCGTCGGCCGGAGCCGGGTGGGTGACAACGCCCAACGGCTGGTCGGCAGGCACGGCGGCCAGGTCGCCCGCACCTACACCGCCGCGCTGCGCGGCTTCGAGGTCAAGGTCGGCGCGACGGCGGCGGCCCGGATCGCCGCCGACCCCGCGGTGGCGTACGTCGAACAGAACCACACCGTCTCCATCTTCGGCACGCAGGCCAACCCGCCCTCCTGGGGCCTGGACCGGATCGATCAGCGCAACCTGCCGCTGAACAGCTCGTACACCTACCCGACCACGGCGTCCAACGTGCGCGCCTACGTCATCGACACCGGCGTGCTGTACGGGCACAACGACTTCGGCGGCCGGGCGGTCTCCGGCTTCGACGCGGTGGACGGCGGCTCCGCCGACGACTGCAACGGCCACGGCACGCACGTCTCGGGCACCGTCGGCGGCTCCTCGTACGGCGTGGCCAAGGGCGTGCAGATCGTCGGTGTCCGGGTGCTGAACTGCCAGGGCAGCGGCACCAACGCCCAGGTCGTGGCGGGCATCGACTGGGTGACCGCGAACGCGGTGAAGCCGGCCGTGGCGAACATGAGCCTCGGCGGCTCCGCCAACAGCTCGATCGACACGGCGGTCACCAACTCCATCAACTCCGGCATCACCTACGCCGTCGCCGCCGGCAACGGCGACATCTTCGGCAACCGCCAGAACGCCTGCAACTACTCCCCGGCCCGGGTCGGTTCGGCGATCACGGTCGGTGCCACCCAGAACAACGACGCCGCCGCGAGCTTCTCCAACTTCGGCACCTGCGTCGACATCCTGGCCCCGGGCGTCAACATCACCTCCGCCTGGTACACCGGCAACAGCGCGACGAACACCATCAGCGGCACCTCCATGGCGTCGCCGCACGTCGCCGGCGCCGCGGCGCTCGTCCTCTCGGCCAACCCGTCGTGGAGCCCGCAGCAGGTTCGCGACAACCTGGTCAACGCCGCGACTCCGAACGTGGTGACCAACGTGGGCACCGGGACCCCGAACCGACTGCTCTACGTGGACAACGGCACCACCCCGCCGACCAACGACTTCTCGGTCTCGGTGTCGCCGACCTCCGGCTCCACCGCCCCGGGCGGGTCGGTGACCGCCACCGTGGCCACCGCCACCACCAACGGCTCCGCGCAGTCGGTCAGCCTCTCCGCCAGCGGCCTGCCGGCCGGCGCGACCGCCTCGTTCAACCCGTCGACGGTCACCTCGGGCGGCTCGTCCACGCTCACGATCGCCACCTCGGCGAGCACCCCGCCCGGCACGTACACCGTCACCGTCACGGGCACGGCCGCGTCGGGCACCCGTACGGCGACGTACTCGCTGACGGTGACCGGCTCGGGTGGTGGTGGCTGCTCCGGCAGCAACGGCACGGACGTCGCGATCCCGGACACCGGTGCCACCGTGTCCAGCTCGATCGTGATCTCCGGGTGTGGCCGCAACGCCTCGTCGGCGTCGACCGTCGCGGTGAACATCGTCCACACCTACCGCGGTGACCTGGTCATCGACCTGGTCGCCCCGGACGGCTCCGCGTACCGGCTGAAGAACAGCAGCTTCTTCGACGGTGCCGACAACGTCAACGCCACCTACACCGCGAACCTCTCGTCGGAGGCGGCGAACGGCACCTGGCGGCTCCAGGTGCGCGACGTCTACTCGGGCGACACCGGCTACCTCAACACCTGGACCCTGACCCTCTGACGCACCCTCGCCGCGGGGCTCCTTCCGACCGGAAGGGGCCCCGCACCATGCCTGGCCGGGCCCGCCGGCTCCGCGGACCTGCCGGGTGGCGCGGCTGCGCGGGTCAGACCGAGAAGGTGGCCGGGCGTTCCGTGGCCGGCGCCGGGGGCTGCGCCTTCCACAGGCCGGTCTTCTGCCCGGCGAGGCGGGTCAGGTACGCCGGGTTGAGGATGACGTACCGGCGCCAGAGCCGCTTCGGCTCCAGGCCGAGCCGCCAGAACCACTCCAGCCCGGCCCGCTGCATCCACGCGGGCGGCTGCTTGAGCAGGCCGGCGTGGTAGTCGAAGGCCGCGCCGACCGCCATCAGCGGCATGTCCAGCAGCGGCCGCATCGCGTACGCGAAGACCTCCTGGCGCGGGCAGCCCAGGCCGACCAGGACGAGCCGGGCCCCACTGGCCCGGATCCGGTCGGCGATCTCCACGTCCTCGCCCGGCTGGACCGCGCGGAACTTCGACGGCTCCACCCCGGCGATCTTGAGCGCGGGGAACATCCGCTCCAGCGCCGGGATCAGCCGGGCCAGCGTCTCCTCGGTGGAGCCGTAGAGGTAGACCGGCAGCCCCTCCTCGGCGAAGCGGCGCAGCACGTGCAGGGTCAGCGTCGGGCCGTAGACCCGGTCCGCCAGGCCGGCGTGGTGCAGCAGGTTGAGCGCCCAGCGGACCGGCTGGCCGTCGGGGGTGACCACGTCGAAGGAGTTCAGCCGGGCGTTGTGCGCCGGGTCGAGCACCCCGGTCATCACGCCGTGCACGGCCAGCGCGGTCAGCGCCAGCGGCCGGCGCTCGTGCGCGGCGGCCACCACCTGTTCGGTCGCCGAGGCGTAGTCGGTCGCGTCGACCAGGACGCCCAGGACGTTCCGCTTGCCCTTGCCGGTCATGCCTGTGGCACCCACTTGTCGACGTTGGCCTCGTAGATCTCCCGCATGATCATCGGTACGTCGTAGACCTGCTTCCAGTCCGGGTAGTCCGCCTGGAAGGCCTCGTTCGAGCCGATCCACCACTTGTGGTCGCCGATCCGGTTCGCCTCGACGTACTCGGTGACCATCTCCCGGCCGGTGATCTGCTCGGCCAGCGTGAACGCCTCGCGGTTGGAGGTGTTGGAGTGCCGGCCGCCGCCCAGGTTGTAGACGGCCGCCGAGCGCGGGTTGCGGAAGAACGCCTCGAACGCGGAGACCACGTCCGAGCTGTGGATGGCGTCCCGGACCTGCTTGCCCTGGTAGCCGAAGATCTTGTACGTGCGGCGCTCCATGTTCGCCCGCATCACGTACCCGAGGAAGCCGTGCAGCTCCGTCGCGGAGTGCGCCGGGCCGGTCAGCGTGCCGCCCCGGAAGCAGGCGGTCTTCATGCCGAAGTACCGGCCGTACTCCTGCACCATCACGTCGGCGGCGACCTTGGAGGCGCCGAAGACCGAGTGCAGGCAGGCGTCGATCGACATGTCCTCGCGGATGCCCTGCTCGTACGGGTGGCCCGCCTCGATCTCCCACCGGGTCTCCAGCTCCACCAGGGGCAGGCTGTTCGGGCGGTCGCCGTAGACCTTGTTGGTCGAGCAGTGGATCACCGGTGCCTCGATGCAGTGCTCGCGCACGTTCTGCAGCACGTTGAGGGTGCCGCCGGCGTTCACGTCGAAGTCGGTGAAGGGATCGCGCACCGCCCAGTCGTGCGAGGGCTGCGCGGCGGTGTGGATCACCACGGCGATGTCCCGGCCGTAGCGCGCGAAGAGCTTCGCCAGTGAATCCCGGTCCCGGATGTCGATGCTGTGGTGCGAGTACGCGGACCCCAGCTCGTCGGCGAGCCGCCGGACGTTCCACGCGGTCGACGCCTCGGCGCCGAAGAACTCCTGCCGCATGTCGTTGTCGATACCGACCACGTCCAGGCCGAGACCGGCGAAGTGCCGGACCGCCTCGGACCCGATCAGACCGCCCGACCCGGTCACCAACGCGACACTCACACGCCACTCCTGGTCAGTAGGAGGCTGGGAAACCCTCGGAGCATAGCGTGACGTCCGGCACGCTCCGATACGAGTCGAGGGCCCCGCAAGCTGCGGAGCCCTCGTCGATCTGGTGGGGAAGGGGGGAGTTGAACCCCCACGTCCTTTCGGACACACGGACCTGAACCGTGCGCGTCTGCCATTCCGCCACTTCCCCGTGGCTTGACCTCGAACACTGTAGCTGGTGCTGATCCCGCTGTCGCCAGCGGGCCTACGTGTCCTGCGTCATCGCCTCGACTGGTTACGCTCCGTGGAGCGGTCACCGCCTCGGCGGACGAAACATTAGCACGCCCGGAGGGCCCCTTCCGAACGGGCCGGCACGCGCCCGCCGAGCGGCGCGCGAGCTGCATGCGCGCCGGCCGGATACCATCATGTCCTCGGGACCCGAGGAGGAGCCGGTGAGCGTGCTGCAACGCTTCGAGAAGCGTCTGGAAGGCCTGGTCGAGGGGGCCTTCGCCAAGGTCTTCAAAGGGGTGGTCCACCCCGTGGAGATCCTCAACGCCATGCAGCGGGAGGCCGAGGCGCACAAGGCCATCCTGGCCGGTGGGCGCACGTTGGTGCCCAACCGCTACGTGATCGATCTCTCGCCGTACGACCACAGTCGGCTGGCGCCGTACGCCGCCGCGCTGGCCCAGGAGCTGGCCCAGTCGCAGGCGGAGTTCATCGGCGAGCAGGCGTGGACGGTCTACGGCGACGTGATCGTCGAGATCGAGCGCGGCGAGGGACTGGACACCGGCATGTTCCGGGTCACCGCCGAGGTCTACACCGGTGGCGAGGTCGCCCCGGTCTCCGCGCCCGGTGGCTACGACGCCGGCCCGCCGGCGTACCCCGCGTACGACCAGGGCGGGGGATACGGCCCGCCGCCGGGACACGGCGCCGGCGCCCGCAACGTCCGGCTGGTCTCCGGTGACGGCCGCACCTACCCGCTCCAGATGGGGTCGACGGTGATCGGTCGCGGCGACCAGGCCAACCTGCGCCTGCCGGACGTCGGGATCTCCCGGCGACACGCCCGGCTGGACTTCGACGGCGGGCAGGTCGTGCTGACCGACCTCGGGTCGACCAACGGCACGATGGTCAACGGCCAGCGCGTCTCCGCGGTCGCCCTCAACCCCGGCGACATGATCCAGCTCGGCACGACCACCCTGACCTTCCGCGTGGACGGCTGACGCGCCTTGCCGGAGCTCGTCATCACCGTCGCCCGGTTCGGGTTCCTCATCCTGCTGTGGATCTTCGTGTTCACGGTGGTCGGCGTGATCCGCCGCGACCTCTTCGCAGGAGCCCGGTCGGGCCGGCTGGTGGCCGCGCCACGCGCGGTGGGCGCCTCCACCGGCCAGGCGGCGAAGCCGGCGAAGGTGAAGCGGGGCAGGGCCGCGCACCAGTTGGTGGTCACCGCCGGCCAGCTCGCCGGCACCCGGATCACCCTCGGCGAAGCACAGATCACCATCGGACGGGCCGAGGACTCCACCCTCGTCATCACCGACGACTACGCCTCCGCGCGGCACGCCCGGCTCGTGCCGCGCGACGGGCAGTGGTTCGTCGAGGACCTCGGCTCGACTAACGGCACCTACCTGGATCGCGCTAAGGTCTCCGGACCAACCCCCGTCCCCCTCGGCGTGCCGATCCGGATCGGCCGCACTTCTCTCGAATTACGGCCATGACTCTGACCCTGCGCTATGCGGCCCACAGCGACCGCGGTCTGATCCGAGACGGAAACCAGGACTCCGTCTACGCCGGGCCGCGGCTCCTCGCCGTCGCCGACGGCATGGGCGGCATGGCCGCCGGTGACGTCGCCAGCAACATCGTCATCGGTGCCATGGCGCCGCTCGACGAGGACGTCCCAGGGGACGCCCTCGTCGACGCGCTGCGCTCGGCCGTGGGCACCGCCAACCAGCAGCTCCGCGACACCGTGGACGCCAATCCGCAGCTGGAGGGGATGGGCACCACGCTCACCGCGACCCTCTTCTCCGGCAGCAAGCTCGGAATGGTCCACATCGGTGACTCGCGGGCCTATCTCCTGCGCAACGGTGAGTTCGCGCAGATCACCAAGGACGACACCTACGTCCAGATGCTCGTGGACGAGGGCCGGATCAGCGCGGAGGAGGCGAGCAGCCACCCCCAGCGCTCGCTGCTCACCCGCGCCCTGGACGGTCGCGACATCGACCCGGAGTACAGCGTCCGCCAGGTGCTGCCCGGTGACCGCTACCTGATCTGCAGCGACGGGCTCTCCGGCGTGGTCAGCGCGGACACCATCGCCGACACCATGCGGGAGTACACCGACCCGCAGCAGTGCGTCGAGCGGCTGGTGCAGCTCGCGTTGCGTGGCGGCGGCCCGGACAACATCACCGTGATCATCGCGGACGCCACCGACCAGGACATCGTTGAGGCGAGCCCGATCGTCGGCGGTGCCGCGTCCCGGGACCGGGGCATGGCCACCTCGGCCGACGTCTCCACCCCGGCCGCCCGCGCCTCGGCGCTCTCCGCACCGCGTCCCCCGGTGCCGGAGGACCCGGCCGCCAACCGGGACGACGAGCCGGATCGCCCCCGCCGCCGGCCGCTGCGTACCGTGGCGATGCTGGTGGCGCTGCTGGTGATCCTGGGCGGCGGTCTCTTCGCCGGCTGGAGCTACACGCAGCGGCAGTACTACGTCGGGGCGACCGAGCAGGGGCAGCTCGCGGTCTTCCGTGGCGTCCCCGGCCAGGTCGCCGGGCTCGACCTGTCCAGCGTGCACTCGACCAGCCAGGCCAAGCTGGACGATCTCACCCTCGCCGCGCAGGAGCAGGTCAAGCAGGGCATCCAGGCCAAGAGCGAGCCCGACGCGGTCCGCCGGCTGGCCGAGCTGACCCTCGACGACCCGGCCAACCCCAACCTCAAGCCGGTCTGCCCGCCGAGCCCGACCGTGGCGGCGAGCGCCTCCCCGGTCGCGCCGACCGGCAGCCCGGCCCCACCCACCCCGACCGCCAGCCGCCCGCCGGCCGGCACCGTCACCCCCGCGCCGACCACCACGCCCGACGCCCCGGCCTCCGACCCGGTACCGCCGGTCGTGGATCCGGCGGGCTGCCGGTCGACCGAGTGAACGTCGGCTGAGAGCCCGAGGATCGATCCGTGACCGCAGCCGCCACACCGGCAGTCTCGCCCGCCACAACGGGCGAGCAGCCCGGCGTGCGCCTGGCCCGGTCCCGGCGCAACGCGGAACTCTCCCTGCTGCTGCTGGCCCTGGTGCTGGTGGCGGCGTACGCGGCGATCGTCGAGGCGAACATGCTCGACACCGTCACCCCGGACTTCTGGATGCCGGCGGCGGCGCTGGGCGTGGTCTTCCTCGGCATGCACCTGGTCATCCGGTGGCTGGCACCCTTCGCCGATCCGGCCCTGCTGCCGGCGGTCGCCCTGCTCAACGGGATCGGGGTCGGCTTCCTGCGCCGGCTCGACCTGAGCAAGGCGGCGCCGGTCGAGCGGGAGACGCTGGCCGTCTTCGCCGGCACCGGCGGTCGGCAGCTCGCCTGGACGCTCGCCGCGGTGGTCCTCGCCGCCGGGCTGCTCGCCCTGATGCGCGACCACCGCTCGGTCTCCCGGTACGCGTACACCCTGGGTCTGGCCGGCATCGTGCTGGTGATGATCCCGGCGGTGCTGCCCGGCCGGTTCTCCGAGATCAACGGTGCCAAGCTCTGGATCCGGGTCGGGGGCTTCTCCATCCAGCCCGGTGAGTTCGCGAAGTTGGCCCTGCTGGTCTTCTTCGCCTACTACCTGGTCCGCAAGCGCGAGGTGCTCTCGCTGGCCAGCCGCCGGATCCTCGGCATCGACTTCCCCCGTGGCCGGGACCTCGGTCCGGTGGTCGTGGTGTGGCTGATCAGCCTCCTGGTCCTGGTCTTCGAGAAGGACCTCGGCACCTCGCTGCTGTACTTCGGCATGTTCGTGGTGACGCTCTACATCGCCACCGAACGGGTCAGCTGGCTGCTGATCGGTCTGGTCCTCTTCTTCGGCGGCGCCTATCTCGCGTACGTCCTGGGTGGCACCGTCGGCGGGCCGTTCGCCAACTTCTACACCCGGGCGGAGATCTGGCTGGACCCGTTCGCGGAGCCGTACGACCGGGGTTACCAGCTGGTGCAGGGCCTGCTCGGCCTGGGCAGCGGCGGCCTCTTCGGCACCGGCCCGGGTGCCGGCGAGCCGCTGGAGATCCCCGAGGTGCAGAACGACTTCATCTTCGCCGGCATCGGCGAGGAGATCGGCCTGTTCGGGCTCACCGCGTTGCTGGTGACCTACCTGCTGATCGTCGAGCGGGGACTGCGGGCCGGGCTCGCCGTCCGGGACTCGTTCGGCAAGCTGGTGGCCGGCGGTCTCGCCTTCACCCTCGGGCTCCAGGTCTTCGTGATCGTCGGCGGGATCAGCAAGCTCATCCCGCTGACCGGTCAGACCACGCCGTTCCTCTCCGCCGGTGGTTCCTCGCTGATGGCCAACTGGCTGCTCATCGCGGTGCTGCTGCGGATCTCCGACGCGGCCCGCCGCCCGGTGACCCAGGGCTCCGGCCCGGCGGCCCGACCCGCTGGCGGCCCGCCGGAGCAGCTGCACGGTGCTCCCACGGAGGTGATCCGGCCGTGAACGCACCCCTGCGCCGCGTCGGCGTCGTCGTCATGATCCTGTTCGGTCTGCTCTTCGCGAACCTGAACTGGATCCAGGCCTACAAGGCCGACGAATACCGCAACAGCGACTACAACGGCCGGGTCCAGGTGGCCGAGTACGAGCGCCGGCGCGGCAACATCGAGGCTGGCGGCACCGCCTTCGCCACCAGCAGGGAGACCAGCGGCAAGCTGAAGTTCCTGCGCGCCTACCCCGGCGGGGCGAAGTACGCGCACGTGCTCGGCTACAAGCCGGTCAACCTCGCGGACACCGGCATCGAGCGGGTGGAGAACGAATTCCTGGCCGGCACCAGCGACGCGTTGATCGCCAACCGGATCAAGGACATGTTCACCGGCGACGAGACCGGTGGCGGCAACGTGCTGCTCACCCTCTCCAAGCGGGCCCAGGACACCGCGTACGAGCAGCTGCGCAACAACAACAACGGGGTGAAGAAGGGCGCGGCGATCGCCATCGACCCGCGTACCGGGGCGGTGCAGGCGCTCGTCTCGATGCCCAGCTTCGACCCGAACCCGCTGGCCGACCACGACACGAACCAGGCCTCCGCGGCGTACAACCGGCTGGAGCAGGACCCGGACGGTCCGCTGAAGAACCGGGCGCTGTCGGAGACGCTGCCCCCCGGCTCCACCTTCAAGATCGTCGTCGCGGCGGCGGCCCTGGAGAACGGGGTCGGCAAGAGCACCCAGATCCCGGCCGGGGCGAGCTGGACCCCGCCCACCTCGGGTTCCCCGATCCGCAACGCCGCCCCGTCGATCTGCCCCGAGCCACAGGTCAGCCTGATCGAGGCGGTTCGGGAGTCGTGCAACACCGGCTTCGCCCAGCTCGGCGTGAAGCTCGGCGCGGACACCGTCAAGGAGAAGGCCCGCCAGTTCGGCTTCGAGCAGGACGACCTCACCGTCGGCCAGCTCGGCGAGGACGGCCTCACCGTCGCGCCGAGCCGGACCGGCGCGATGGAGGCCCCCGGCGGCGGCACCGACCCGGCCGCGCTGGCCCAGTCCTCCATCGGGCAGCGCGACGTCAAGATGACCCCGTTGCAGGGCGCGCTGATCGCCGGCGCGGTCGCCAACGGCGGCAGCCAGATGCGGCCGCACCTGGTCAGGCAGCTACTCGCGCCGGACCGCACCACCAGCTACTACACCGCCAACCCGCGTCCGCTGCGTCAGCCGGTCAATGGCACGGTCGCCGCCGACCTGCGGGAGATGATGGTCGCCGTCGTGCAGAGCGGCAGCGGCACCAATGCGCAGATCAGCGGCTACACGGTCGGCGGCAAGACCGGTACCGCCCAGTCCGGGCCGCAGACGCCCGACCACGGCTGGTTCATCGGTTTCGCCCTCGACAAGAACGGCACCCCGATCTCCGCGGTCTGCGTGGTGCTGGAGGAGGCGGGCAGCGGCGGCAGCGCCGAGGCGGCCCGGATCGCCGGCCGGATCATGCGGGCGGCGATCGCCGACTCCGGGGGCCGCTGACATGCTCCACCCCGGCGTGCAGCTCGGCAACCGCTACCGCCTCGACGAGCGGATCGCCAGCGGCGGCATGGGCGACGTGTGGCGCGGCACCGACCAGGTGCTGGGCCGTACGGTGGCGGTGAAGAGCCTGCTGCCGGCGCTGCTGGACGACCCCGGTTTCGCCGAGCGGTTCCGGGGCGAGGCGCGCACCATGGCCACCATCAACCACCCGGGCGTGGTCGACGTCTACGACTTCGGCAGCGACCAGCAGATCGCCTTCCTGATCATGGAGTACGTCGAGGGCGACGCGCTGTCGGCGACGCTGAGCCGGGTCGGCCGGCTCACCCCGGCCCGGACGATGGCACTGGTCGCCCAGGCGGCCGACGCGCTGCACGCCGCCCACGAGAAAGGCATCGTGCACCGGGACGTGAAGCCGGGCAACCTGCTGGTCCGGCCGAACGGGACGCTGGTGCTGACCGACTTCGGCATCGCCCGCTCCGACCTGGTCGGGCAGCTCACGGCCGCCGGCTCGGTGCTCGGCACCGCCTCGTACATCTCTCCGGAGCAGGCCACTGGCGCGGTCGCCACCCCCGCCTCCGACGTGTACGCGCTCGGCGTGGTGGCGTACCAGTGCCTCGCCGGCCGGCGTCCGTTCGACGGGGACAACCCGCTCGAGATCGCGATGAAGCACGTCCGGGAGGCGCCCCGGCCGCTGCCCGGCGACATCCCGCCGCAGGTCCGGGCGATCGTGGAGCGGGCCCTGGCGAAGGATCCCGCGGCCCGCTGGCCCAGCGCCGCCGCGCTGGCCTCGGTGGCCCGGCAGGCGAAGCTCGCGCTGTCCCAGCAGGCCCGCGCCGGTGGGCACGCCGGCCCGGTCTCCGGGGCGCCCGCCTCCCCGGCCGCCCCGGTGGCCCGCGCCCAGGTGCCGGCCGCCGGACAGCAGCACCGGCCGCCCGCGCTGGCCCAGCAGCACCGCCCGCCGGCCGCCGGACAGGCCCGCCCGCCGGTCGCCGCGCGGCAGCCGCAGCCGCCCGCCGCGGCGCAGCGCCAGCCGGCCCCGGCCGGGCCGCAGTCCCGGCCGCCGGTCGCGCAGCCCGCGCCGCCGCGCGGGGTCGGGTCACCGGCCCCCACCCGGTCCGACCGCCCCGTCGGGTACGCCCGGCAGCCGGTCCCGGCTGCTGTTCCGCCGCGTCGTTCCAGGTCAGGGATGGTGACCGTGGCCATCCTGCTGGCCGTACTGGTCCTGGTCTGCTCCGGCGTGATTTCCTACAGGGCGCGGCAGGGCGCGCTGACCGGTGACCCCGGCGCATCCGGCCCGCTGAGCGTGACGTCCGGCGCGGTGAGCGCGTACGGGCGCGACGATCTGGCCCAGAAGCCGTACCGTCGGGTGGAACGGCTTCGACCGGGTGGCGGCGAGACGACGACGAGCGAAGGACGACGAACGCGATGACAGCGCAGGCCCGCCTGCTCGGTGGCAGGTATCAGGTCGGCGAGCTGCTCGGCTACGGCGGCATGGCGGAGGTTCACCGTGGTCGTGACCTCCGGCTGGGCCGGGACGTCGCGATCAAGATGCTCCGCACCGACCTGGCCCGGGACGCCACCTTCCAGATGCGGTTCCGCCGGGAGGCGCAGAACGCCGCCTCGCTGAACCACCCGGCGATCGTCGCCGTCTACGACACCGGCGAGGAGACCGCGCCGACCGGCGAGACGCTCCCGTTCATCGTGATGGAGTTCGTCAACGGCCGCACGCTGAAGGAGGTCCTCGGCGTCGAGGGCCGGCTCCAGCCGCGTCGGGCGCTGGAGATCTGCGCCGACATGTGCGCGGCGCTGGAGTTCAGCCACCGGCACGGGATCATCCACCGGGACATCAAGCCGGGCAACGTGATGCTCACCCAGACCGGCCAGGTCAAGGTGATGGACTTCGGCATCGCCCGGGCGCTGGCCAGCGGCGCGACCACGATGACCCAGACCAGCGCGGTCATCGGCACCGCGCAGTACCTCTCCCCGGAGCAGGCGCGCGGCGAGTCCGTGGACGCACGCTCCGACGTCTACGCCGCCGGCTGTGTGCTCTTCGAGCTGGTCTGCGGGCACCCGCCGTTCGTCGGGGACAGCCCGGTGAGCGTGGCCTACCAGCACGTACGGGAGGCCCCGCCGACGCCGAGCGACATCAACCCGGACGTCAACCCGGCGGTCGACGCGATCGTGCTCAAGGCGCTGTCGAAGAACCCGCTCAACCGCTACCAGAGCGCCGGCGAGATGCGGGCCGACCTGCTCCGGGCCGCCGCCGGCCGGCCGGTGCTGGCCACCCCGGTCATGCCGCAGGACGAGACGGCGCACCTGGCGCCCGCCGCAGGCGGGTACCCGACGCAGGTTGTCGGCGCACAGACCCGGCAGCAGGCCCCGGCGCGGGTCGGCGACCCGGGTCGGCGCAAGAGTTCGGCCTGGGTGATCGCCGCGTTCGCCGCGGTCGGCGTGCTGGCGGTGATCGCCCTGGTGGCGGCGCTGCTGCTCAACAACCGCGGCCCGGAGACGGTCCAGGTGCCGAACCTGGCGGGCAAGGACCAGGCCACCGCCTTCACCGAGATCCGCAACGCCGGGCTGGTGCCAGGGCTGGGGGACGATGTCTTCGGCCCCACCTGCAAGAAGGGCACGGTCGCCGAGCAGACTCCGGCCGCCGGCAGCAGCCTGGAGGAGAACCGCCAAGTGACCGTCCGGATGTGCGGCGGTCCCGCCACCAAGACGGTCCCGTCCGGTCTGGTGGGCGGCACCTTCGAGAGCGTCAAGACCACCCTCGAAGGCCAGGGCTTCCGGGTCAAGCGGGAGACCAAGGACAGTCCCAAGGAGAAGGACACCGTCATCGCGGTGGACCCGCAGTCCGGTGAGAAGGTGGCCGAGGGCGCGGAGATCACCGTGACCGTCTCGCTGGGCAACATCCGCGAGGTGCCGCGGGTCATCGGCCTCACCGAGGACGAGGCCCGCAAGGAGCTGACCGACGCCGGCTACAAGGTGCGGGTGCGCGACGGCGACGAGGTGCCCGCGGCGGAGGCCGGCCGGGTCACCGACCAGAGCCCGAATGCGGGAACCAACCTGGCCAAGGGCAGGGAGGTCATCATCGAGGTGTCCATCCCCGAGCCCACCCAGGAGCCGAGCCCGCCCACCGCGACTCCGAGCAGCCCGACCCCGACCACCGGCACCGGTGGCGGCCTGTTCCCCCCGCCCCCGGACGGTGCCCCCGCCCGGTGAGCTGGACGCAGCACTGACGAAGGCCCGGTCCCGTGCCGAGGGACCGGGCCTTCCTGCTGTCGTGGTGGTGCTCAGGTGTTGGCGAAGGCGGCCCGCCGTCGCGCGTCCACCTCGGCCGCCAGCTCCGGAGCGCGGTCCAGCGCCTCCGGGTGGCCGCAGGCGGCCAGCCAGTTCGCCAGCATCAGGTGACCGCCCTCGGTCAGCACCGACTCCGGGTGGAACTGGACGCCCTCGATCGGCAGCGTCCGGTGGCGCATCGCCATCACGACGCCGGACCCGGTCCAGCCGGTGACCTCCAGCTCGTCCGGCAGCGTCTCGGGGAGCACGGCGAGCGAGTGGTAGCGGGTGGCGGTGAACGGGTCCGGCAGCCCGGCCAGCACGCCGACCGAGTGGTGGCGTACCTCCGAGGTCTTGCCGTGCAGCAGCTCGGGGGCCCGGGTCACGGTGGCGCCGAACGCCTCACCGATGGCCTGGTGGCCGAGGCAGACGCCGAAGATGGGCAGCTTGCCGGCGTACTCCTTGATCACGTCTAGGCAGATGCCGGCGCGGTCCGGGCTACCCGGGCCGGGCGAGAGCAGCACCCCGGCCGCGTCGAGTCGGCCGACCTCGGCCACGTCGATCTCGTCGTTGCGGCGGACCTCGCAGTCGACGCCGAGCTGGCCGAGGTACTGCACCAGGTTGAAGACGAACGAGTCGTAGTTGTCGATGACCAGGACACGCATGGGCTCACTCGTCCGGGGAGGGGGGCGGGGTGTTGTTCTGGTCGGTGTCGTACGGCAGCTCGTGCTCGTCGCCGGACGGGGCGTCCTGCTCGACGCCGGGATCGGCGGGGTCGCCCGGCACGCCGGTGTCCTGGGTGACCTGCACGTCGTCGAAGGGGGTCACCAGGGGTTCGGCCCAGGGGAAGACGACGTACCAGAGCAGGGCCACGGTCGCGGCGGCGAGCAGCAGCGAACCGGTGATCTTGCCGGTCAGGCCGAAGGGCAGTTTGCGCCAGATCCAGGAGTACATCGTCGTCAGCCTCCCAGCGCCGCCGGGCGGCCCTCGGACTTGGGAATGCTGGCCGCGGCGTCCAGCTCGGCGTGGATGATCAGGCGCTGGTAGTTGTCGAACTTCGGGTTGCAGGTGGTCAGGGTGAGCAGCTTCTTCGGCTTCTCTCCCGGCCCCAGCTTGATCGGCGCCGGGGCGACGACCTCCACCTGGTCGGGGCGGACGATTCGACTCTTGATCACCTTGTAGACGTACCAGTCGGTCTTGGTCTCGACGACGATCGCGTCGCCGTCATTGAGCTCGTCCAGCCGCCAGAAGGTGGCCCGGTTGCGGTGCCCGGCGACGGAGAAGTTGCCGACCTGGCCGGGCATCGCGCTCTTCGGGTAGTGGCCCGGGGCGTACCGGATGTCCTTCTGCGTGACGCCCTCCACCACGACCCAGTTCTTGTCGAGCTTGGGGATGTAGAGGCCGGCGATCGGCCTGCCCTCCACCGGGGGCTTGGGCTTGGGCTTGGCCGTCGTACCGGCGGACGGCGCGACGGTGGGGTCGCCGCTCGGGCCCCATTCCTGCGCCAGTTGGCTGCTCAGGTCGCCTTGGTGGGCGTCGACGATGGCCGACTTGCCCCAGATCTCGTACCCGGCGAAGAGCAGCACCACCAGACCGAAGGTGATCAGCACCTCGCCGGTGACCCGGACGCCGGAGCGCAACCGGGACGCCAGGGACGGCCGGGTCAGCTCCGAGTAGACGCTCTTGTAGCCCTCGCCGGTCTGGTGCGGGCGGAGCTGGACCACCCGCTCGCCGCGCCGGGGCTGCGGCGGCTCGGCGGGCTTGTCCTCGGCCGGGCCGTCGCGCTCGGGCACGGGGGGCACCGCGCCCATCAGCGCCGTCGAGTCCAGCGCCGGCCGGGCGGGTGCGGGGCGTCCGGTCACCGCCGGGATGATCGCGGTGGCCGCCGGGTCCGCGAACCGGTCCGGTGCGCCGCCGGCCCGGTAGGCGCCGGTCGGCGCGCTGTCCGGGCCGCCGCCGGTACCCCAGGCGTCCGTTCGACCGCCGGAAGCGGCCACGCTCGCGGCTCCACCCTCGGAACCGGCCGCGCGGGGCCGGTCACCCTCCGGCGCGACCGCGCGGGGCAATCCGCCTTCCGGGACGGCCGCGCGGGGCAGGCCACTCTCGGGAGCGGCCGCGCGGGGCGGGCCACCGTCGGGAGCGGCTGCGCGGGGCAGGCCGGGTCCGCCTGGGCCGGCCTCCGGCGCGGGTACGCCGGGACGGACCCCGCCGGACGGGTACGGGTGCCCCGGGTCGGCGAGGTCGCCGGCGGCGGGCTGCCGGGTACGGCGGGCCTCGGGTGGGCTCGCCGGACGGTCCGTGGGACGGGCGGCGACGATCGGGAGGAAGGCGGTGGGCGCCTCGGTGGCGGGCTGCGGCCGTACCCCGGATCGGGGCTGATGGTCGGCGGCGGCCGCCGGGGCGGGCGCGGCCGGGCGCTCCGACGGCGCGGATGACCGGTGGATCGCCGGCGCGGCCGGCGGCACGGCGGCCGGGGCCGACGGTGGCTGAGCGGCGGGCGCGGCCGGGCGGACCGGGGCGTTGCCGGGCCACGCGGGCGGCGCGGGGCGGGTGGGGCCTTCGGTCGGGCGGGCCGGCGCCGGGCCACCGGAGAACGGGTGGGCCGCCGGGCGGTCGGCTGTCGGGTCGACGGACGGCTGCCCCGGGTCGGCGGTCGCGCGGTCGGTCGTCGGGTCGGGAGCGGCCGATCGGGGGGCCGGGCCGGGCGGGGTCGGAGGCCGGTTCGCGGACGACCGCGACGGCAGCACCGGGTCGGGCCAGCTGTTGCGGCGGGCCGGCGGGGTCGAGCCCTCGACCGTGGGGATGACCGCGGTCTCCTCGTCGCTCCGGTCGCGGTGGCGCGGGTCCCTGCCGTCGGGACTCATCGGGGCACCGTCGCCGATCGCAGAGCGGTGGAGTCCTCGAAGGCCGGCACGGTCACGGAGGAGACGGTCTCCTTGTAGCCCAGCTGGTAGTGCTCGACCGCCTGCTTGAACAACCCGACTCCCTCAGAGCCGGCGAGGGCCTGCTGGAGGGCAGCGGGATCGCCGATTGCTACGATCTTGAACGGTGGGGAGTACACCCGGCCGTGCAGCAGCAGGGTGTTACCCACGCAGCGTACCGCGCTGGTGGACAGCACGCGGACGTTCATGATTGACATGGCCTCCGCGCCGCCGGACCAGAGCGCGTTCACCACCGCCTGCACGTCGCCCTGGTGGACGACCAGGTCGTCGTTGGTCGCGTCCTTGGGCAGGGTCTGGTCGTTGCGGCGGGGCGCGTCGTCCAGCTCGACGGTCACGCCCGGCCCGGACAGCGCGGTGAACCCGGCGGCCTCCAGGCTGCGCCCGGCCCGGTCGCGCTGCTCCTTCACGGGACCGTCGGTGTCGGCCAGCGCGGCGGTCTGGCTCTCGACCTCGGCGCGCAGCCGGGCGGCCCGCAACTCGCTGGCCGCCACCTGCTCGCGCCGGTCCTCGATCAACTGGGTCAGCTGGGGCCGCCGGTCCTCCCGCAGGGCGGTGCCGCCGGCGGTGGTGGCGGTGGTGGTGAAGAGCAGCCCGGCTGCGGCGGCGATCAGCGGCACCCCGATCGACCAGCCCGGTCGCCGCTGCCGCGGACGCCGGGGCAGGAGCGCGGCGACCGCGCGCCGCATGGCCTTCTGCCAGGACGCCGCGCCGGATGTGTACTCCACCGAGCGTTCCCTCCGCCTCGTCTGGTTGGTGCCCGCCACGACGCCGACGGGCGCGGTTGCGCCGGGGCGTTTCCCTCTTTCCGGTCACTCCGCGCACCGGCCTGACCCCATTCGTGGCTTGGACGGGCCGTCCGGACTACGCTAGCTGTCGAACATTATTGGCCATGGACCGTCGCCCCCGCGCCCGGTTGTCAGGCCGGACGAGGTCGTCACCCCTCTGGAGAGCGTCGTGCCCAAGTCTCAGGTCCGCAAGAAGAAGGTGTACACCCCGCCGACGGACGTGCGTCCGACGACGACGGCGGCGACGCGCAAGCCTAGCCCGGTGTGGCTGCCGGCGACCGCGGTCGCGCTGATCGTCGGCGGCATCGGCTGGCTGGTGGTCTACTACCTCTCCGAGCAGGAGTACCCGGTCGCCACCTGGGGCTACTGGAACCTCGCGGTCGGCTTCGGCGCGATGGTCTCCTCGCTGATCCTGCTCTCCCGCTGGCGCTGACCCGGCCCTCTGTCGAGGCGGTGCCACGTCACCTTCGCGGAACCCTGCCCGGCGCTCCGGCGCCGGGCACCCTATGGTGTGCGCAGGGCGGCGTGGCCGGGTGCGAGAAGACTCACGTTACTGCTGGGTAACCTTGCGCGTAGGCTGCACTGCATGACCGAGCGGAGCGAGGTCATCGACCGGCCCGGTCGATCAGGTGGCAGCGGCGCGACGCCGGTGACTCCCTGACACCGGCCACCCGGTCGCCGAGCCGCTCGACAGGCAGCAGACCGGGAGGCCAACTCGATGGGCAGCGTCCAGATCGTCACCACGATCCTCGCGGCCGCCATCACCGCCGTGGCGGTGTGGCTTGCGGTGCGCGCGGTCATGAAGATGACGGCCGTCATCCGGCTCGGGCAACCCGCCCCGGAGCGGTTCACCGACAAGGGCGCCCGCACCAGGACCATGCTGGTGGAGACCGTCGGCCACACCCGCATGCTCAAGTGGAGCGTGGTGGGTGCCGCGCACTGGTTCGTGATGGTCGGCTTCATCGTGCTGTCGCTGCTGGTGCTCGAGGCGTACTTCGAGGTGGTGACTCCGACCGGCGGGCTGCCGATCATCGGGCACTGGACGGTCTTCGGCCTGGCCACCGAGGTCATCGGCGTGCTGGGCCTGGTCGGCATCCTGGTGCTGATGGCGATCCGGCTGCGCAACCGGCCCACCCGGCCGGGCGGTCGCTCCCGGTTCACCGGCTCGACGATGTGGCAGGGCTACTTCGTCGAGTGGATCGTGCTGCTGGTCCTGATCTTCGGGTTCGTGATCCGGGGCTTCAAGGTCGCCACCGACCACTTCGAGTACCCGGCCTGGGCCACCCCGGTCAGCCACGCGGTCGGGGCGGTGCTGCCCGACTGGCAGGACGGGGCCAGCGTCGCCGCGCTCATCAAGATCGCCATCTCGATGACCTGGCTGATCGTCATCTCGCTGAACGTGACCATGGGTGTCGCCTGGCACCGCTTCCTGGCGTTCCCCAACATCTTCTTCAAGCGTGAGCCGGCCAAGCCCGCCGGCTCCGGCCTCGGCGCCCTGCGGCCGATGATGAGCGAGGGCAAGCCGCTCGACTTCGAGGAGGCCGACCCGGAGAAGGACCAGTTCGGCGTCGCCCAGGTCGAGCAGTTCACCTGGAAGGGCCTGCTGGACTTCAGCACCTGCACCGAGTGCGGCCGCTGCCAGTCGCAGTGCCCGGCCTGGAACACCGGCAAGCCGCTGTCGCCGAAGCTGCTGATCCTCAGCCTGCGTGACCACGCGTACGCCAAGGCGCCGTACCTGCTGGCCGGCGGCGGCAAGGACCTCACCGGCGAGGAGAAGGCCACCGCCGCGCAGCTCGCCCACATGGACGTGCTGGCCCTGGCCGAGGCGGACAAGCCGCTGATCGGCACCGCCGAGGAGGGCGGGGTCATCGACCCCGACGTGCTCTGGTCGTGCACCACCTGCGGCGCCTGCGTCGAGCAGTGCCCGGTCGACATCGAGCACGTCGACCACATCGTCGACATGCGCCGCTACCAGGTGCTGATCGAGTCGAGCTTCCCGTCCGAGGCCGGCGTCATGCTCCGCAACCTGGAGAACAAGGGCAACCCGTGGGGCGCCCCGCAGAACACCCGCGAGGACTGGACCAAGGGCCTCGACTTCGAGGTGCCGCGGGTCGGCGAGGTGGACGACTTCGAGTACCTGTTCTGGGTCGGCTGCGCCGGCGCGTTCGAGGACCGGGCCAAGAAGACCACCCGCGCGGTCGCCACGCTGCTCAACGAGGCCGGCGTCAAGTTCGCCATCCTCGGCGAGGGCGAGACCTGCTCGGGCGACCCGGCCCGCCGGATCGGCAACGAGTTCGTCTTCCAGATGCTCGCCCAGCAGAACGTCGAGACCCTGAACGAGGCGTTCGAGGGTCGGGAGAAGGCCAAGCGCAAGATCGTGGCCACCTGCCCGCACTGCTTCAACACGCTCGGCAACGAGTACGGCCAGCTCGGCGGTGAGTTCGAGGTCGTGCACCACACCCAGCTCCTGGCGCACCTGGTCTCCACCGGCAAGCTGACCCCGGTGCAGCCGGTGGACGGCGGGGTCACCTACCACGACCCCTGCTACCTGGGCCGGCACAACCGGGTCTTCGCCGCGCCGCGTGAGGTGCTGGGCGACGCGATCGCCGGCGAGCTCACCGAGATGCCCCGCAACAGCGAGCGCTCCTTCTGCTGCGGCGCCGGTGGCGCCCGGATGTGGATGGAGGAGAAGATCGGCAAGCGGATCAACGTGGACCGGGTCGAGGAGGCCATGGCCACCGGAGCGCGGACGGTCGCCGTCGGCTGCCCGTTCTGCTCGACGATGCTCAACGACGGGGTCAACGGCAAGGGCGCCGGCGAGCAGGTCGAGGTCATCGACGTGGCCAGCGTGCTGCTCCGCTCGGTCAAGCCCGAGCAGATGCAGGGCGACAAGGAGACCGAGCCGGTCGCCGGCTGAGGCGTACCCCCGGATCACCGGACACCCGACGGCGGTGGCACCCACCAGGTGCCACCGCCGTCGTCGTGCTCAGGAGACGCGGGCCACCAGGGCCGCCTCGGGCGAACTCGTGCGCCGCGAGCGGCCGTGGAACAATCGCGCTCATCGACGGCCTGTTGCTCGGCACGCTGTTGCCCCTGGTCGGCTTCGTGCTGCTGACCGCCGGCAACGCGTTCTTCGTCGCGGCCGAATTCGCCCTGGTCACCGTCGACCGGGCGGAGATCGACCGGCGCGCCGACGCCGGGGACGCCGCGGCGGCCACGGTACGCCGCGCGCTGCGCGGGCTGTCCTTCCAGCTCTCCGGTGCGCAGCTCGGCATCACGCTCACCGCGCTGCTCACCGGCTATCTCGCCGAGCCGGCGCTGGCCCGGCTCTTCACCCCGGTGCTACGGCCGGTGGGCGGGGCGGAACGGTTCGGCCCGCTGCTCGCCCTGGCGCTGGCCACCCTGCTCTCGATGCTCTTCGGCGAGCTGGTGCCGAAGAACCTCGCGCTGGCCCGGCCGATGCCCGCCGCCCTGGCCACCGCCGGGCCGATGCACCGCTTCTCCCGGACCTTCGGCTGGCTGATCCGGGCACTGAACGGGTCGGCGAACCGGCTGGTCCGGGCGCTGGGCGTGGAGCCGCAGGAGGAGTTGGCCAGCGCCCGCTCCCCGGAGGAGCTGGGGCTGCTGGCGGCCATCTCGGCCCGGGCCGGTGCGCTGCCGCCGGACATCGCCATGCTGCTGCGCCGCACCATCCGCTTCGGCGACAAGCGCGCCGCCGAGGCGATGACCCCCCGGGTCGACGTGATCGCGCTGCGGGCCACCGCCACCGTGGCCGAGCTGCTGGAGGCGTCCCGGCAGACCGGACGGACCCGCTTCCCGGTGTACGAGGAGACCCTCGACCTGGTCACCGGCGTCGCCGGCGTACCGGACGCGCTCGGGGTGCCGCTGGCCCGCCGCGACTCCACCACCGTCGCGGCGGTGGCCCGCGAACCGGTGTACGTGCCGGAGAGCCTGGACCTCGACGGCGTGCTGGCCGCGCTGAAGGACGCCGGCGCCGACCTGGCCATCGTGGTCGACGAGTACGGCGGCACCGACGGCGTGGTCACCATCGAGGACCTGATCGAGGAACTGGTCGGCGAGATCGCCGACGAGTTCGACCCGGACGCGGTGGACGACGCCGGCGCGGCCGAGCTGACCGTCCCGGGCGGCGAACGGACCGTCCTGCTCGACGGGGTGCTCCGCGAGGACGAGCTGGCCGAGCAGACCGGCTTCCGGCTGCCCGAGGGCCCGTACGAGACGCTGGCCGGGTTCCTGATGGCGCGGCTGGGCCACATCCCGGTGCCCGGCGAGACGGTCGAGGAGTCCGGGTACGAGTTCACCGTGGTCGAGGTGGAGCGGCACCGGATCGAGCAGGTCCGCATCGTGCGCCCGGAGGAGCCGGACGGCGATGACTGAGCTGCTGGTCGCCCTGGCGTTGCTGCTCGGCAACGCGTTCTTCGTGGGCAGCGAGTTCGCGCTGATCGCGTCCCGCCGTACCGTGGTCGAGCCGCTCGCGGCGACCTCCCGGCGGGCCCGTTGGGCGCTGTCGGCGATGAACCAGATCCCGCTGATGATCGCCGGGGCGCAGCTCGGCATCACGGTCTGCTCGCTGGGGCTCGGGGCGATCGCCGAGCCCGCTCTGGCCCACCTGATCGAGCCGGCTTTCCACGCGCTGGGGCTGCCGAACTCGGCGGTCCACCCGCTGTCGTTCCTCATCGCCCTCGCGGTGGTGGTCTTCCTGCACACCGTGGTCGGCGAGATGGTGCCGAAGAACATCACCCTGGCCGGGCCGGAGCCGTCCGCGCTCTGGCTCGGGCCGGCCATGCTGGCGTTCTGCGTGGCGACCAAGCCGCTGCTGGTCGCGATGAAGTGGGCGGCCCGTCAGGTGCTGTGGCTGTGGCGGGTGGAGGCGACCGAGGCGGTGAAGACGGTGTTCACCGCCGAGGAACTCGCCGGGCTGGTGTCGCAGGCGCGCACCGAGGGTCTGCTGGACGCGGAGGAGCACGCCCGCATCACCGGGGCGCTGGCCCTGCACCGGCGGACCGCCGGGGACGCCCTGCAACCCTGGTCGACGGTGACCACGGTGGCCGAGGACGTCTCCCCGGCGTCGCTGGAGGTGCTGGCCACCCGGACGGGCCGGTCCCGCTTCCCGGTGGTGCAGCGGTCGACCCGCCGGGTGCTCGGCTTTGTGCACGTCAAGGACGTCCTGGGGTACGCCGGGGCGTCCCGCCGGGCCCCGGTGCCCGCCGACGTCTACCGACCGCTGGCGGTGGTGCCGCCGGACCGTACGCTGGCCGACCTGCTGCTGGCGATGCGGCGCGAGCGGCGGCACATGGTGTTGGTGAGCGACGGTCGCCGGCCCCTCGGCGTGGTGACATTGGACGACGTATTGACAGCGGTCGTTGGAAAATGAGCCAACACCCTTTGTGTGCAGGTGGTTGCACAGGCGTGATGCTGTAATGACCCACCTTGAATTCGTACGGACGGTTCCCTAATGTGGGGCACCGACCGCTGTGGGTCGTCTGCCTCCGTCTTCCCCTCAGCGAGGCGCCCGGCGGTCGGTCGTTAAGGAGTCGGTGCCGGTGGCAACCATGCCCCCTCATCGTCACGCCCAGGGTCGTCCGCCCACTCACCCCGCCGGCCTGCGCCGGATCGCCCGCCGCCTGCTCACACTGGTCGCCGCCGTGGTCGTCGGCGCCGGGATGTTCGCCGTGCCGGCGCACGCCGCGCCCACGCCGGAGGAGATCGAGGCGGCGATCGACAAGCAGTGGGAGCAGCTCGAGCCGACCATCGAGCAGTACAACAAGGTCCGCGCGCACCTCAAGGTCAACCGCAAGAAGTCGGCGGAGCTGGAGAAGAAGATCCAGCCGCTGGCCCTGCAGACCGAGCTGGCCATGAACCGGGTGGGCGACCTCGCCTCCCGGTACTACATGACGGGCCCCTCGCAGGACATCGGCGCGCTGCTGATCAGCGCCAAGCCGGGCACCCTGACCGAGCAGCTGACCATCCTCGACCGCCTCGCCGCGCAGGAGCGCAAGGAGCTCCAGGTCGTCATCAACGCCCGGCAGAAGTACGACGGCGAGAAGCAGAAGCTCGACGCGCTGATCGCCGCGGAGGTCAAGCAGGAGAAGGAGCTGGCCGCCAAGAGGGCGCAGATCAACTCCGAGATCAAGCGGCTTCAGGCGTCGATGCCGAAGACCGTCGTCAAGGTGGCCGGCTGCCCGACCGTCAAGGGCGTGGTGAGTTCCGCCGCGCAGACCGCTATCCGGGTGGCCTGTCAGCAGGTCGGTGACCCGTACGTCTGGGGTGCCGACGGGCCGGACTCGTTCGACTGCTCCGGCCTCACCCAGTACGCCTACAAGGCCGCCGGCATCTACCTGACCCACCACACCGGCGCCCAGTGGAACGAGGGCAGGGCCATCCCGCGCTCCGAGGCGCGCCCCGGCGACCTGGTCTTCTTCTACAGCGACCTGCACCACGTGGGTCTCTATCTGGGCAGCGGGCTGATGGTGCACGCGCCACGGACCGGCAAACCGGTCCAGGTCACCAGCGTCGACTACATGCCGGTCGCCGGCTTCCGACGACCGAACTGACCCGAGCCCGCCGCGAACCCCCGGTCGACCGACCGGGGGTTCCGCGTATCCGGGACCCGGCACGGCATGGCGGGTTGCGGATCGATAACGGTCGTCTCTACTCTGGTCCTTCGTCGGCCGCGACAGGTCCGTCCAACCCGGGCGGCAGTGGCCGGCACCGCCGAGTCGCCTGCGGGCGAGCCGGGGACCCAGGTACGCCGGGGTGAATCCGCAGCCACTGCGGTAGGGCGCTCCCTTCCCGCCCGAACCCGTCAGCTAACCCGGTAGGCGGTCGCGGAAGAAGGAGCCCGGAGCCCGGTGGCACACCATGCCCCGCGGCCACCGTCGTACCGGTCGACCCAGGTCGCCCGGCTGACGGCTGCGCCGCGCCCACGCTGGTCCCGCTTCACCACCGTCCTCGCCGCCCTCGCCGGTGCCGCCGTCGTACTGACCGGCGCTGCCACGGCGGCCCACGCCGACCCCTCGGTCGCCGAGATCGAGCGGCAGATCGACCAGGACTGGAACAGGCTCGAACCGATCATCGAGCAGCACAACGCCACCCGTCAGGACCTGGCCGCCAAGCGCCGGCAGGCCGACGCGCTGGCCAAGCGCATCGAGCCGCTGCAACTCCAGGTCGACCTCGCGATGAACCAGGTCACCGGCCTCGCCGCCGAGGCGTACAAGGGGGAGAACGTCTCCGCCGTCAACGCCCTGCTCGGCAGCAGGTCCCCCGCCGAACTGGTCGACCAGCTCGAAATGCTCGACCGGTTCGCCCAGCGCCAGCAGCGCGACGTGCGGGTCGTCAAGGAGCTGCGGGACAAGCTGGCCGCGGAGAAGGCGCCGCTGGACGAGATGGTCGCCCAGCTGACCCGCACCGAGGCCCAGCTCGCCGCGAAGAAGAAGCAGATCAACGCCGAGATCGACCGGCTGCAGAAACTGCGGCTCAAGGTGTACGGCAACGGTGGCGGAGGCGCACTGCGCCCGGCCCCGTGCCCGGCCGGCTACCCCGGCGGCCCCGCCGGCACGGCGGTCAAGTTCGCCTGCGCGCAGATCGGCAAGCCGTACGTCTGGGGCGCCGAGGGCCCCAACTCGTACGACTGCTCCGGGCTGATGCTCGCGGCGTGGGCGAAGGCCGGTGTCTCGCTGCCGCACAACGCCCGCCAGCAGCGCCAGGTGACCCCCCGGGTCAGCCGGGCCGACCTGCGCCCCGGCGACCTGGTCTTCTACTACGCCGACCTGCACCACGTCGGCATGTACGTCGGCGGCGGCTGGGTGGTGCACGCCTCCCAGGCCGGCCAGCCGGTCAAGATGAAGCGGGTCGACGACGGGCCGGTCAACAGCTACGGCCGGCCGGGCTGAGCGCGCGCCGGGCTCCCGGGGGCTCCGGGGGCCCGGCCCGGCGTCAGCGGGTGGGCCAGGTGCGCCAGTTCTGCCAGGAGCGGCTCGGGGTCGGCCCGCGCTGGCCCTGGTAGCGCGACCCGTAGACGGCGGAGCCGTACGGGTGCTCGGCCGGGGACGAGAGCCGGAAGATGCAGAGCTGGCCGATCTTCATCCCGGGCCAGAGCGTGATCGGCAGGTTCGCCACGTTCGACAGCTCCAGCGTCACGTGACCGGAGAAGCCGGGGTCGATGAAGCCGGCGGTCGAGTGGGTGAGCAGGCCGAGCCGACCCAGGCTGCTCTTGCCCTCCAGGCGCCCGGCGAGCTGGTCGCCGAGCGAGATGACCTCCAGCGTGGAGGCGAGCACGAACTCACCGGGGTGCAGCACGAACGGCTCGCCCTCGGGCACCTCGACCATCGAGGTGAGCTCGTCCTGCTGGATCGCCGGGTCGATGTGCGTGTACAGGTGGTTGTTGAAGACCCGGAAGAGCTTGTCGAGCCGCACGTCGATGCTGGACGGCTGCACCAGCGTGGGCTCGAAGGGCTCCAGCGCGAGCGTGCCCGCCTTGATCTCGGAGACCAGGTCGCGGTCGGAGAGCAGCATCGGCACACCATATCGAGCGGACCGGGTGACCTGCGTGTCGGACTACGCGTTCGTACACATGTTCGATAGGGTGTCCGTATGGCTTCCTGGTCCGAATTCGCCGCTGACGAGCCCCGACTCGCCGACGGGATCCGCCTTCTCATGCAGCAGTACGGGCCGGGCTTCGGCTACCTGGCCACCGTCCGCGCCGACGGTGGGCCCCGGGTGCACCCGGTCTGCCCCGTGATCACCGACGAGGGTCTGTTCTGCTTCGTCGTTGACTCGCCCAAGCGGCGCGACCTCGAACGCGACGGGCGCTACGCGTTGCACTCGTTCCCGCCGGAGGAGACCGACGACGAGGCATACGTCGCCGGTCGCGCGCAACCGGTCACCGACCCGGCCCGGGTCGCCCGGGTAGCCCGCCTCGGCCGGGCGGCGCCGCAGGTCGACTGGCGACTCTTCGAGTTCAGCGTCGACGTGGCGATGCTGACCCGCCGCGACCAGGGCGGGCTCGGCCAGCCCGGCGAGGGCCACGGGTCCTCCGCCGTCCAGGTCTGGCTCGATCCGGTCGCCGCCCAGCGCGGCGGCGACGCTGCCGGCGTACCCGATCGGCGGCCGGCCCGCCGCGGCCGCCACGGTTTCGACACCCGCCGCCCCGCCGCCTGACCGCCGAGACGCCGATGCCGGCCCCGTCGGTCCGACGGAGCCGGCATCGGCGTCTGCTGGGGTGTTACGCCGCGCGGTACGCGTTCCACGCGGTCAGCATGCGGCTCGCCTGACCAGCGGTGAACTGGTACATGCACGAGTCGTAGGTGTAGTCCATGAAGTTGGTGATCGGGTCCAGGCCGGCCGTGGCGCAGGTGTCCCGCCCGGTCGGGCACTGGAACGCCGGCGAGGCCTCGGCCGGGGTGTCGCTGACGCTGTCACCCGAGCCGGAGCATCCACCCTGGAAGGTGTGGTAGAGGTTCAGCCAGTGGCCGACCTCGTGGGTGCCGGTGTCGCCCTGGTTGTAGTTGGCGGCGGTGCCGCCCGGCAGCGACTCGCTCAGCACGACCACGCCGTCCATGCTGTTCAGCTTCCGCTGCGGGAAGGTCGCCCAGCCGAGCAGGTCGTCGCTCAGCTCACCCAGGTAGACGTTGAGCGTGTTCTTGCCGCCCTCGCGCAGGGAGGTCTTCATCGACCGCTCCGCCGACGAGCCCTGCACGATCGGGTACCACGCCGGGTTGGTCACCCGGTTGATCTTCGTCAGCTGGAAGCCGAAGGCCGTGGCCGCGCCGCCGGTGGCACCCGCGTAGGCCTGGTTCAGCACGCTGATCTGCGAGGTGATCATCGAGTCCGGGATGTTGCCGCCGGCGCGGGTGCTGTCGCGCTGGATCACGTGCACGACGACCGGGATGGTGACGCTGGCCAGCGGGGCGGCGGCTTGGGCGCCGGCCCGGAAGCTCGCCCGCTCGCGCAGCGCGGCGGCCAGGTCGGCCTCGCGCTCGCGGACCTGCTTGGCGGTCAGCTCGTTGGGTTCGTGCTTGGCGATCCCGCCCTTCTTGATCCGGGCGTCCGAGTGGACGTCGGCCGGCTCGGCGCACACCTCGCTCGGGGCGGCGGAGAAGGCGGAAGCAGCGGGGACGACGCCTACCGCGGCGGTGCTGAGCAGCAGCGCGAGGGTCGTCGACGCGACACCGGCGGCACGCCGGGTCAGCAGGTTGGGACGGAGTCCCATGGGCCCACCTCTTTCTGGCGGCGTGACAGGGGGTATGTCACACCGTGGTCGAGAACGTGGGGGTGACGTTACAACCGATCGACAGATTTGAGAACGGCCATATGTTGCCGGTGTGAAACTTTTAGCTCTACGTGAATACGTTGGGTCCAAGATCGATCACGGCGGCGAGGGTGTCGGCGTGCCCGGGGGTACCTGGGTGCACGGCGGCGGTCACCTCAGGTACAGTGGTGCCGCTTGCGGGTGTAGTTCAATGGCAGAACATCAGCTTCCCAAGCTGACAGTGCGGGTTCGATTCCCGTCACCCGCTCCACGATCGAGGCCCTGGTCAGGACGCAAGTCCCAGCCAGGGCCTTCGATGTCGCTGCGGCCGGCAGCGCCCGGCGGGCCATCCACGGGCCACTAGCCACGCTTCTTGCCCTTGCCCTTGGCCTTGTCGGAGAGGTCGGCGGCTGGCTTCTTGGCCTTCTTGGGCTCGGCCGTCACAGCGTCGCTCACCGCCTGGGCGATGGCCCGATCCGCCTCCGAGGTGGCGTGCTGATAGATCACGGCCGCTTGCGTCGAGTCGTGACCCATCCGGGCCATCAGGTCCCGGGTGCTCGCGCCCGTCCGCGCCGCGATCGTGTTACCGGTATGCCGCAGATCATGGAAGTGCAGACCCGGCACGCCGAGCTTGCCGAACACCGCCGACCAGCCGATGACCTTGTTGAGGTTGCCGCGCCAGACCGGCCGGCCCGAAGGCGTCGTGAACCCGCCGAGGCCAACGACCGATCGGCGACCTCGTAGCTCCCTCGTGCTGCCGGGCACGAGCTCAAGCGGGCGGCGTGACCGGGGACCACACGCCCATCCACTGTTCGGCCCCCCACGCCTCGTACCGTTGCACCTCGGCGAACCCCAGCTTCGCCGCGAGGCGCATCGAGCGGTCGTTGGCGGTCTGGGTGCAGAGCACCACCGGCTCGCCGGGACGCGCGTCGGCGAACCAGCCGAGCGCCGCCGCGCACGCCTCGGCGGCGTACCCGTGTCCCCATGCCTCTGGCAGGAGCAGGTAGCCGAGTTCGGCCTGCCCGGCATCCGGGCGGACATGACTCCGACGCTCCGCATCGCGCCGGTTGAGCTCGATGGTGCCGATCATCGCTCCGTCGAGCTCGATCACGAAAAGGCCGGGGCGCCTCTCGGGCGTCTCAGGCAACGCGCGCTCGCACTCATCACGCGGTCGAGGGCCGCCTAGGTATGTGCCCACCTCCGGCGAGGTGAACAGCTCGATGAACGCCGCACGGTCCCGGGCCTCGGACTCACGCAGCACGAGCCGCTCGGTCCTGATCGCGGCAGGTGGCCAGGCGACGGGTCCGAGCTCGGTCATGGCGGGCAACCTACCAATGGATCTGGCTCTCGCCCTACGGCGCACCGGGGCACGACGACTTCGCCCTCTGCCGCGATCCGCGCTCCGATGTCGCAGATCAGTTGGCGGACGACTGTCGCGCATCAGTCGACGGAGGACACTGCACCGGCCACGCACCGGCCACGCGCATTGCCGAATTCCGCTCTATCAGATCAAGGCGGCCCGCAAGCGAGCCGCGCCGGCCCGGCCCCGGCCTGCTGGCGACCTCCGGCCGGCATCGGTCGGGCCGGCCGCCCGACGAGGAGATCCGCTTCTAGGTACCAGCAGCGATGTGGGACCAGGTGACTAGCTCGGCCAGCCAATAGCGTCGAGGAACTCCTCCACGGCGACCACGACCTGACTGAGCACCGCGATCGACTCGGTAAGCGGGCCGGGTACGTACATACCGTGGTCCGCGCCTTCCACCTCTAGCACATGAGGCGACAGCCGGCGGGCGATGTCACCGTCCCATAGCTTGTCGGCAGTGCCACCCACGAGCAGGAACGGCGCGGTTGTGCGGCCCAACCCATCAGCCACCCACGGCAGGGTGAGCAAGGGCGTGAGCCACACGGCGGGCAAGGATCTTTCGGCGGCAACCGCTGCCGCGTTCGTGCCGAGCGACTTGCCGATCAGCAGTGGGCGACCGCCAATGGTGTCGATCAGTGGAGCGATCTCACCGCCAACCCAGCTCTCGATTTCTGGCTGATCAGGCTTCGGAAACTCCTGGGACCACGAGTACCGATGTACTGTTGCGCCCCGCCGCTCCGCCACATCGCCGGCATACATCAGCAGGGGAGCGCCCGGCCCGAACCAGGCGCCGGGAATCACGACAGCGTCAGCCATGCGGACGACCTTACTTACCGGTCAAGACAGGTCCAGCGTGCAGTCCGCGTGCGACAGGGGCGGCATCGTCGGGCCATTCACGGACCACAACGCGGTGTCAGCATTCGCGCCTCGGGCTTATTCGCCGAGCGGAGCACCGCGCCAGCGCCATTCCTTCAGCTTCGGGCGTCCTGGCAGCTCGATCCGGCCCGTGGACCAACGCAGCGCCGCCCACGGGTCCACCCTGGCCAGTTCCTGCGCCGCTTCCGGAAACAGCCGAGTGAGTACCCGGGCGCACACGTCACGTGGTGGATCGATGGCGAAACCGAGGCCCTGCGCGATGTCATCGCCGTGCAGCAACGTCTCCACGCACCCCATCGCGGCGAAGCCCTCCGGATCGGCTTGACCCGTGGGGTGGTAGGCCCGAACAGCCGGTCCGGACGTGCGTACCGTGGCTGCCAAGATACGGCCACCCGCCTCGGCGAACTCCAGTACCTGTTCCGCGGAAGCGTCCTTGTCGGCGGTTGCCATGAAGCGCACAAACCGCTTCTCCGGCCGGGCCACGAGTTGACCCGCGAACGACATCAGGCAATCACCGATGTGCTCGGCGGTGTGCCAGCAGTCCCACTCCAGGCTGCCCGCCCGCGCGGACCAGTCCAGATCGGTCGCTGGTCGTAGGCTGGCAACAACGCTGGACAATGCTGCGTCGAGATCATCGGCGGTGACCGCCACGGTTTCCTCCAGGTTTGCGAGGCCGATGCTGCACTGGTGTTGATCGGTAGCGGCCAGCTTGCCTGGGGGGTGTGACGAACTGAGTGAAGTGGTCACGCGAGGAAGGTGCCATCCGGATTCATGATCTCGCCTCGCACCAGCGGGACGAATGCGGACCAGCCGCCATCGTCCACCGCTACTGACATGCGGACACGCCCGTCGCCGTCATCAAGGGCGTAGCTGACCACGCTGTACCGCTGGCCGTCCTGGTCAACGACCTGGCGTAGCTCTTTGTCGTCGAGGAGCGCACGCCACTCGGCATAGCCGAGGCGTCGCCATTCCGCCAGGCGTGCCTCGGCGACCCGAGCTGCGGTCCCCTTGTCCAGTCCCACCCACTCAGTCTCTCAGCCCACGACGACCACGATGCCTCGGCGCCGTGCCCGCTCCGTGCCGACCTAGGGGTCGACAGGCCAACGGCGGCATGCCGCGAACCACGACCCGAACGCTTCGTGCTCCTGTCTAAGGCGATCCGGCTACCCAGGGGGAGTTGTTCGTTGCGTGAGGGGTGGGTCGTTGGCGGTAATCATCGGAGCGGTGGTGACACAAGCCAGGGTGGGAGTTCGTCAACCAGGCGGGAGTCTTGGATGGGTCCACCGGAAAAACGCGATGAGGATTGGTTCACCAGGGTCTACGCCGCCGAGTACGGACCGGTCGTGAAGTACGGCCAGCGTCGCCTTGCCGATCTGAACGCGGCGGCTGAACTCGCTCAGGAGGTGTTCATCATCGCCTGGCGGCGCCGCCGCGAGGTTCCGGACCGCAGCCTGCCCTGGCTGTACGGGGTGGCTCGGCGCCTGCTCGCGAACGAATGGCGAGCTCGGAGAGCTGCGCCGGACGTACTACCGATTGCCGACGCTGGCCTTCTGCAGAAACCGGGATCGTCCGGCGCCGACGCGACCGTGGGAGTAGCCGATCTCCAGGCCGCTCTGGCCACCCTCGCCGATCTCGACCAGGAAATCCTCCGGTTGGTCGGCTGGGAGGAGTTGACCGTTTCCGAGGCCGCCCATGTCCTTGGCTGTACCCGCACCACCGCCGCAGTGCGCTTGCACCGCGCCCGTAGGCGCCTCAACGAAGCGATGTCGTACCGATCCGGATCACCGGCGCAGCAGCCGGTGCTGGCTAGTCCTCGAAAGGCCCTGTGATGTTCGGAGAAGAGCGAACGCGCACCCTCCTCAAGCCGATTGACCCGGCCCGGCACAGCACCATCGCACCGCCCCGGCTGTCGGCACACGACCTGATCAACCGCGCAGAGGCAGTCGCCGAGCCGGTCGCCCATCGCCGTCCGACACGCCCCACCCGCAGACTGGTTCTGACGGCCGGGACGCTGGCCGTCGCGATCGGCGCCGCGGCAATCGCCCAGACGTTCGGTACGTCCAGCCCGGACGCCCCGGAGGTCGCCAGTCCGCCCGCGGCGGATCCGGGGTTGGTGCTCGTGCCGGTGGCGTACGGCTCCGGCGCCCGTGATGCGGGGAGCCAACTGCGCGCGTTGGCGAGCAGGCTCGTCGACGCGGAGTACGACAACCGCACCGGCCGGTACATGTACCACCACACGAGGACGTGGGGCGATCCGGTGATGGCGTCTCCTGACGGTCGCTACCAGGTCGCTTTCGCGGACGAGACCAGGGTCTGGCAGGCGGCCGACGGGACCGGTGAGCAGGTCACGATCCAGCTTGAGCCGCAGTATCCGGACCAGGAGTCCCGGGACTACTGGCAGCGCAACCTCAAGTTCAAGGCTGCGGCACCCGCCGCTTCCGGGCCCGCCCGGGTGCCGCTGCCGCCGTTGGATCTCGCGCCGCTGCCGTCGGAACGGACCCGGTTGACGGAGCTGCTCAAGGTCAGGTTCGGGGCCGGCGCGGTCAGCAAGGAGGTGAGCACGGTGTACGGGCGGTACGTCGTCCCGCGTCGGACACGCGCCGAGATCCTGCGGGTCCTCGCCGACGTACCTGGGTTCCGGTGGCGCGGTCAGGTGACCGATCGGGCCGGCCGTAAGGGCGTGGCCATCACCTTCGACGACCGCGACCACAACGCGCAGTCCCTGCTGATCTTCGACCCCAACACAGGGGAACTGCTCGCTCACGAGCGGCTGACCCTCTCGCCGGTACGGATCAGCGCGTACCAGATGATCCTCAGCGCTGCCTGGACCGATCGACTCAACTGAAATGCCGGTGCCGGGGGCGCTTCTACGGGGTGGCCCCGGTCCGGGTGTCACCTCGACGCCATCCACGGGCCATGCGCCTCGGAAGTGGTGGCTCCCGCGTCGACGATGCGACAGATTGCCGATCTTCGTCACCCGAGCTCCGCCGACGTACGACGATGTCGGAGAGCCGATGGGTTCTCGGAGGTGGGATGTGCGGGGCCCGGTTCGGGGTACGCCTCGGGAGACTCTGCGGCGAAGCGGCCGCGAGATGTACGACCGACTTCGCACGTACCTGATCGTGGCGATGCAGGCGGGTCTGGCGGCCGGCCTGGCGTGGTTCGTCACCGACACTGTCCTGGACAACGCGCAGCCGTTGTTCGCGCCCGCCGTGGCGATCGGCGTGATAGCGGGAGCCATCGGCCACCGGCTCCGGCGGTCGGGTGAACTCCTTGCCGGGGTGGTCGTGGGCGCGTTCGTCGGGCACTGGCTGATCCGGCTCACCGGAACAGGGCCGGCCCGAACCGGTCTGGTCGTGGCGCTGGCCATCTCGGTGGCGGTCCTGTTCCGGGGTGGCGGCGCCACCATGGCACAGGCAGGAAGCACGGCGGTGCTGCTGGGACTGGTGACGGGGGGACCGGATCTGGCGGTGCCGAGAACGGAAAGCGCTCTGGTCGGTGGCGTTGCCGCCCTCGCGGTGGCACTGCTGATCCTGCCGCTCAACCCGCTGCGCGTCGTGCGCCGCGCGGCCGGTCCCACCGCGGATCTCTTCGCCAATCAACTCACCGCCGCCGCGCAGGCCCTGGCCGGCCGTGACGTCACGCGGGCCGACGAAGCCGCTCGCGCCTTCACCACAGGCCAGGCGCAGAGACAGCAGACTGCGGAAATGATTGAGGCAGCGCGAGAGGTCGCCGTCCTCTCACCCTGGCGCAGGCGACGGTTGGGCATGATTCGCCGGTACCAGTTCGCTGCCGAGCACCTCGACAACGTCTACACCAGCGGCCGCGAGATGATGCGGTGGATCGTGACGACCATCCGCGAAGGCGAGTCGGTGCCGGCCAGCCTTCCCGCCGCGATCGAGCACCTCGGCGAGGCGCTCAGGCTGCTGCATCGTGACTTCCTCGCCGGACGGGAGCCGGAGCCGACGCGCGCCCGAGCACTGCAGGCGATCGAGGAAGCCGACGAGGCCTGCGCCGAAGGTCTGGAGTTCTCCGCGAACGCCGTCGTGGCACAGCTGCGCGCCGCCGTCAGCGAGCTGCTGCAGGCCTCCGGACTGCCCGAGGCCGAGGGCAACGAGCAGGCAGGTCTGACAAGGCACGGTTGAGAAGAGAGGCCCGGCTCCACGCTCGTCGACCAGGGACCGCCGCCATGCAGAATGGCGGTGGAGGTGATCGACATGGTCGACCGGGAAAGCGTGCCCAGGCTGTGTTCGGTGGTGCTCGACTGCACCGACGCCAGGTCCCTCGCGGAGTTCTACCGATCTCTGTTGGGCCTCGTCTACCGGCCTGGTGACGAGCCGCCGGAAGCGGGGCAGGCGGATGAGCGTGGTCGCGACTGGCTCGTGCTGAGGGCCCCCGGCGGCGCTCCCCAGCTGGCCTTCCAGCAGGTCGACCAGCTGCCGGAGACGACCTGGCCGGAGAACCGGGTGCCGCAGCAGCTGCACCTCGACCTGACCGTGGCGTCGGTCGAGGAGTTGCAGGTGCAGCACGAGCGCGTCATGCGCCTCGGTGGTCGGCTGCTGTACGACCGCAGCGACGACCCCGACGAGCCGCTCCGCGTCTACGCCGATCTGGCCGGTCACCCGTTCTGCATCTTCGTCGGCTAGTCCCAGGAGGGCTGGTGTCGATGTTCCGCACCCCGCAGGTCGTCCTGTTCAGCGCCGACGTGCCGCGCGCCGTGACGTTCTACACGCGGCTGGGCTTCACCGAGACTTTCCGGGTGCCGACCGACGGCGAGCCGATCCACGTCGACCTGACGCTCGACGGCTACCGGATCGGTATCGCATCGGTCAGCTCCACCCGGGACGACCATGGCCTCGACCCGGTGCCCGACGGACAGCGGGCCGCCGTGATTCTCTGGACCGACGACACCGCCGCCGCCTGGGCCCGGCTCACCGCCGACGGCGCTCCCGCCCTCGCCGCGCCGCACCCCTGGCTCGATCGCCTCCTGATCGCCTGGACCGCCGACCCGGACGGCAATCCGATCCAGATCGTCCAGCATCTCTGAGGCGATGCACCAGCCTGGCCGAGGTGCGGGGGACCGGCGCGGCTCAGGCGGCCCGACCGCGCCGATCACCACCCCGTGGGCCACCGGCCCTGATCAATCGTGCGGGTACCAGCGCAGCTCGACGACGATGCCGTCCGGGTCGCGGACGTACAGCGAGGTGGCCGAGCCCCGGGCGCCGAACCGGCCCACCGGCCCCTCCACCACGTCGAAGACGCCGGCGGCGATCACCTCGTGCCAGTCGAGCGGCGCGACCACCAGGCAGAAGTGGTCGACGTTCGCCGATCCCCGCCGGCCGTGGACCAGGTCGATGATCGTTCCGGCGTCGACGCGCACCGAGGGGAAGGGCACCCTGCCGGCCCGCCACTCGTCGACGCGTACCGGGGCCAGGCCGAGCGGTCCGCAGTAGAACGCCAGCGCGCGCTCGACGTCGGCGACGGTGAGCACCAGATGGTCGAAGCCGGTCACCCGCACGCTGGTCACGCCGCCACCTCCCGGGCGTACGCCTGGCGCAGCCAGTCGCCGAACAGGGCCGGGTCGACCTCGTCGGCGGCCCGCAGCTTCACCGACGCCATCGACCGGGCACCCGGCAGCAGCCGGCCGGACGGGTCGTCGACCTGCTGGCCGTGCCAGAGCCCGAAGGTCAGGTACGACGGGTACGCCTTGACCAGGCAGACCGGGTCCCGTCCCGGCCGGTCCCCGCGACCCCACACCGGGTGGCCGTGCCAGACGGCGTCGGTGGCGCCGGGCAGCGCCGCCTCGATGACCGGCCGCAGCTTCGCGGCGATCTCCCGCAGTGGCTCGTCGAGCCCGGCGAGGTATTCGGTGACGGTGGTCGTACTCATTGCGCACTCCTCGGCGTAGCGATCTCTCTGCTGGCTTCCAGCCTGGTCGGAGCGGGGAACGCGACCAAGCCGCGATCGGACTACGATCGTTGAACCGGATTCAACGACGGGAGCCCGGCTTGCTGGAGCGGCACGAGGTCGAGACCTTCCTGACCCTCGCCGAGGAGCTGCACTTCGGGCGGACCGCCGAGCGGTTGCGGGTCACCACCGGGCGGATCAGCCATGTGGTGAAGAAGCTGGAACGGCGGATCGGCGCGCCGCTCTTCGAGCGCACCAGCCGGGTCGTCCGCCTCACCCCGATCGGCCACCGGCTCGCCGACGACCTGCGACCGTTGGTCGCCGGGATGGAGGAAGCCGTCCGGCGGGCCGTCGAGGCCGGACGGGGCGTCACCGGCGAGCTGCGGGTCGCCTTCCTCGGCGAGTGGACCGCGCCGGTGCTGCTCCGCGCGGTCAACCTGTTCCGCGAGCGGCACCCCGACTGCGAGGTGCACGTCCACGAGGCCCAGTTGGCGAACTCCCGGTCCAGCCTGGTGGACGGCTCGATCGACGTGCTCATCGCCGCGTACCCGTTCGACGGCATGGCCAACGGCCCGGCGCTGCTGTCGGAGGGCCGGGCGCTGGCGGTGGCGGCCGGGCATCCGCTGGCCGGCGCGGAGTCGGTTTCCCTGGAGGTCCTCGCCGACCACCCGGTGGTGCAGTACCCGGCGGTGACCTCGGCGGAGTTCAAACGCGACCGCACCCCGGACCGCACGCCGTCCGGGCGTCCGGTGCCGAGGGGACCGGTCGGCAACACCTTCTCGGAGATGCTCTCGCTGGTCGCGATGGGCCGTGGCGTGCTGCCGGTCGGCGAGCACACCCGGCGGTACTACCCCCGCCCGGACGTCGCCTACGTGCCGATCCACGACGCGCCGCCCATCCGGCGGGGTCCGGTCTGGCGGGAGACCAACACCACCGAGCGGGTACGCGAGTTCGTCCGTGCCGCGGCGGACGCCGTGCGCCGAGGGTGACTGGCAGGATGCCCGACATGCGGGTGCTGGACGAGATCCGGGCGCTGGTCGAGTCGATCGTGCCCCTCGACGACCTGGAGGCGGCGCACCGGGCGCAGTGCCTCGACTGGCTGGCGGCGACCGACGACGTCTTCCGGCGGGCGAAGCCCCGCATCCCGTCGCCGCACCTCGTCGCGTACTTCCTGCTGCGCGACGCCACCGACGGCGGCGTCCTGCTGGTCGACCACCGCAACGCCGGGCGGTGGCTGCCCACCGGCGGCCACGTGGAGCCCGGCGAACATCCGGCGCAGACCGTACGCCGGGAGGTGGTCGAGGAACTGGGCGTGCCGGCGGTCTTCCCGCCGGAGCCCGGTGAACGTCCGCTCTTCCTCACCGTCACGCCGACGGTCGGCCCGCCCGAGGACCGGCACGTCGACGTGAGCCTCTGGTACGTGCTGGCGGGCCGCCGGGACCAGCCGCTCACGCCCGACCCGGGGGAGTTCCGTGCCGTCCGGTGGTGGACGCCCGCCGAGGTGGCCGCGGCGGACCCGGCCACCCTCGACCCGCACCTGCCCCGGATGATGACCAAGCTGGCGGGCTGACCGGAGACTCAGCCGCCGACCAGGGTCTGCACCCGGTCGACGTCCCGCCGGGGCAGGGCGGCCAGGGCGATCCCGAGCAGCGCGCTCACCGAGCCGACCAGGAAGAACAGCGAAAAGGTCGGCTGGCCCAGCCACTCCCAGAGCGGATGCCACTGGGGGTGCGGTTCCGCGCCGTGGTGGCTGGCCACCGACAGCACGGAGAACAGGGTCGGCAGCCACCACAGCAGCAGCGTCACCCCGAGGAGGACCTTCACCACCGCCCGGGCCGGGTGTGGGGCCTCGGTGCGCCGGCTGGCCCAGCCGAAGACCAACCAACCGGCCAATGCGCCGAGCAGCCCGCCGCCGACGGCGGCCGGGAGGACCAGCGGCGGCGTGGCGCGGCGCAGGGTGATCGACAGGTACGGGTGGTCGGGCTCGGGGCGCGGGTGGACCGTCACGTTGAGGAGGGTGTCGCCCCGGCTGGCGTCGACCGTGGTCCAGGTGACCGGCACGACGGCGGCGCAGAGCTTGTCGGCGCAGTCGTCCGAGCGCTGCACGGTGATCCCGTCCAGGTGCCAGCCGGCCTCCCGGAGCCGACGCTGGGCCACCGCGGCGATCTGCTCGGGCGGGGCGGGTGGCGGGCCGGCGGCCCACGCGGCGGCGGCGGACTGCTGGTACTCCCCGCCGTCGCCGAGGAGCACGTTGTCCAACGCCTGCAGGGTCAGCGGCTGGGTGTAGTACCCGAAGAACGTCGACGGCTTGGTGATCTCGTCCGGTTCGCGGTCGGGCAGCACGGTCCGGAAGACCGCACCAGTCTCGGCGCGGCCCGGCAGCGGTCGGGCGGTCTCCCAGGCGACCCGGGCGGACAGTGCCGCGCTGAAGAGCCCGCAGACGACCGCGGCCAGCGCCGCCCAGGCGACGACCGTGCTGCTGGCCGGTCGGCCGAGCCGGCAGCGCATCCCGTTCCGGATCAGGTCGACGGCCTCCCGCAGCCGTGGCCTGGCCCGTCCGGGCGGTGCGGTGTCGAGCAGCAGGGCGACCAGCTCGTCACCGCGCTCCCGCCGGTAGGTGCGCGGATAGCAGCACAGCAGGCGGCGATAGCGGCGCGCGAGCGGGTCGCCGGTCGATGCCATTGCCTTCCCTCCGGGGGCTCGGTCTCGCCTCGGGTGGTGCGGGGTGCGGTCCCGCCGACTGGCGGGACGGCGGGGATGGTGCTGCGTGGCTCGGGTGAGTTGGCGGTTCAGGCGGTGCCGGGGCGGAACGCGCGTAGCCGGGCCTCGGCGACCGTGGCGAGCTGCCGCAGCCGGCCGGCCTCGGCCCCGAGGGCGGCGTGCCCTTCGGGGGTGAGACGGAAGTAGCGGCGCCGCCGACCGTCCACGGTCTCCTCCCGGTCGGGCTCCACCAGGCCCTCGGCGGTGAGCCGGTCCAGCGCGGTGTAGAGGGTGCCGGGGAGCAGGGTCACCCGCTGCTCGGAGAGGACGGCGACGTCCTGGACGATGCCGTAGCCGTGCCGGGGACCACCGGCGAGCGCGGTGAGGATCAGGTAGGTCGGTTCACGCATCGCCGCCATGCGCCGATCATATACAGATGATCGATGTATGAACAGGGCCCGTGTCGGGTGGCCCGGGCCGAGTCGGGCCGTACCCTGGCGATCATGCGGATTGGCATCGTGATCCTTCCCGACCAGCGCTGGTCGGAGTCGCAGCGCCGCTGGCGCCAGGCGGACGAGTGGGGCTTCGACCACGCCTGGACGTACGACCACCTGGGCTGGCGCGATCTCGTCGACGGCCCCTGGTTCGACTCCATGGCCACCCTGACCGCCGCCGCGACGGTGACCTCTCGTATCCGGCTCGGCACCCTGGTCGCCTCGCCGAACTTCCGGCATCCGGCGGCCTTCGCCCGGCAGGTCACCGCCCTCGACGACGTGTCCGCCGGCCGGGTGCTGCTCGGCCTCGGGGCGGGCGGCATCGGGTTCGACTCGGCGGTGCTCGGCGGCGAGACCCTGCCGCCCCGGCAGCGGGTAAACCGCTTCGGCGAGTTCACCGAGCTGCTCGACCTGGTGCTGCGGGAGGACGGCGTCACCTGGCGGGGTGACTGGTTCGCCGCGGTGGACGCCCGCAACAACCCGGGCTGTGTGCAGCAGCCCCGGGTGCCGTTCGTGGTGGCCGCGAACGGTCCCCGGTCGATGCGGCTGGTGGCCCGCTTCGGGCAGGGCTGGGTCACCACCGGCACCGGCGGCGACGACCTGACGAGCTGGTGGGACGGGGTGGGGCAGCTCTGCGCCCGGCTGGATCAGACGTTGGACGTCGCCGGTCGGGACCCGGCCACCGTGGACCGCTATCTGTCGCTGGACTCGGCGCCGGTCTTCTCGCTGAGCAGCGCCGACTTCTTCGCCGAGCAGGTGGCCCGGGCGGCGGCGCTCGGCTTCACCGACGTCATCACGCACTGGCCCCGGGCCAGCAGCTGGTACGCCGGCGACGAGGCCGTCCTGGTGGACGTCGCCACCCAACTCCTGCCCGAGCTGCGCACCGCCTGACCCGGCGGCCAGGGTCACCCGCCGCCTCCTTTGCTCTGCTGCCGCGGAGGCAACAGCGACTGGCTGTTGCTGTCGCCGTAAGGGCAGCAGAGCAAAGGACGCGCAGCGGTGTCGGCGCGCCCGACCCCCGGCTGGAAGCCGGAGCGATGGCGCCCGCAGCCGGGTTGGCCGCGCGGGGCCCGGGTGAAGCCTGGTCGGCGCGTACCTCAGGTGCTGAGGTCGCCGGTGGCGACGCCGCCGTCGCCCCCGGAGACCAGCCGGAAGCGCAGGCAGGCGATCTCGGTGTCGTCGGTGACCGGGGTGCCGACGCGGGCCCAGTAGGCGGCGTGCCCCGCCCGCCACTCCTCGATCGAGCGGTCGCCCTCGCCCTCGGCGCGGGCGAAGTCCCACGGGACGTCGGCGAAGCGGAGCACCTCGACGCCGGTGACCTCGACGATCCCGGCGAGGGCGTCGACGTCGTCCAGCAGGACGAGCCGTTCGCCGGTGTGCTCCAGTTCCTCGCCCTCCTCGGCGTACTCGGTGAGCAGGGTGGCGGTCGCCGTCTTCACCCCGGCCAGCACCAGGGTGTTGAGGTTGGTCCGCATCCGCCCCGGGGTGCCGAGGGCGAGCGTGCGCAGTCCACCGATCCGAGGCCACATCCTGCCGACGTTACCCAGCACCGATTTCCCGTCGTGGGGAATCGGCGCCACCGCGCCGGTCCTGCTGGTCGGCGGCACCGCCGACCCCTCCTGGGACGGTGCCGTGGCGCGCCGGCTCACCCCGCACGTGCTGGAGGTCCCCGACGCCCACCACGGGATGCTGGTGCCCGGTCCGCTGGCCCGCTCGGCGGAGGTGCTGGGCCGGGTCTGCACCGCGGTGGAGGAGTTCGTTCAGATCAGCTGGCCGGCGTAGCCGGCGGCGGTGAGCACCCGCTCGTCGCCGGTCGCCGCGTGCGCGTCGAGCACGGCGTCGGCCAGCTTGACCACGTGCGCGTCGCCGTGCCGGGCGGCCCGGGCGAACACCTCCGCCGGGGTGCCGGGCGTGACGGCCGGGATCGCCGTGCCGCGCGGCGGGGCGTACACCGCGGTCACCGCTGCCGTGGCCGACCACGCCGCGGTGAGGCTCGGCGCCCAGAGCGCCGGGTCGAGCGCCGGCAGGGTCCGCAGCACCGCCGTGGGCGCGGTCACCGCGTGCACCAGCATCACCGGGTTCTCGTGCCCGTACCGCAGGTAGTCCAGCGCGGCCCGGTGCACCAGCGCGACCAGCCCCCGCTCCGCTTCGGCGGGCGTCCGCGCCGGGCGCGGGGACGCCACCGCCCTGTCCCACCCGGGTACGCCCGACAGCCGCGCCAGCCGTTGCCGGATGCCGCCGCTGCGATCGTCGATCCGGGGCACCGAGGCCAGCGCGGTGGCCACGTCGGGACCGTCGGGACGGGACGCCGCGTCGAGGCGCAGGCCCGGCACCGGCTGCCAGCGGGCCGCCCAGTAGCCGAGGGCCTGGCCGAGCTCGGCCACCCGGTCCGGGCTGGAGCCGTCCTCCCGCAGCGCCCGGACGGCGTGGCCGACCCGGATGACGCCGTGGGTCGCGCCGGCCGCGATGCCGGGCAGCAGCCGTGGCCACCAGGTGCCCAGCACCTCGCGCCAGGGGCGCTCGAGCAGCTCCCGGTCGAAGTGGGCCAGCCAGTCGCCGGCGCGCTTCGGGTCACCGAGGGCCTCCCGCCAGTCCTCGATCCGGTGCTGACCACGCGGCAGTTCGTCGAGCCGGCGCAGGTAGTCGTCCAGCCAGCGGTGCACGCTGCGGTCGTGGCCGTGCCGGACCAGCGCCTCGACCGCCATCGGCCCGTGGTTGGAGAGCCAGCCCTCGAACTCGGGGCCGGTGCGGTGCAGCCGTCGGTACGCCTCGTCCAGGATGCCGTGGTCCATGCGCCGATCCTGGGACCTGAAGCGCGCTTCAGGTCAAGCGGGCAGTTGGGCGGCGTCGAGCAGCCCGTGCAGGCGGAGTTCCCGGCTCACCTCGGTCGGGCAGTCCCGCACCACCGCCGAGGCGCCGAGCCAGGTGGCGCCCCGGGCGGCGCAGAGCTCCCGGATCGCCCGCAGCTGCGCCCCGGTGGCGACCCAGTCGTCCACCGCCAGCACCCGGTCGTCCGGGCCGAGTCGCCGGTCCACCACGGCCAGGTCCACCTGGCGGCCGCGGAAGTCGGGGTCGCTCCGGGACCAGGTCAGCGGCCCGGCCGGCAGTCGCCCGTCGCCCGGTTTGTGCGCTGGCGCGAAGCCCACCCCGAGAGCGGTGGCGGTGAGCGGGCCGAGCATCAGCCCGGTGACGGCCGGGGCCACCACCACCGTCGGCCGGGCGTCCCGGAACGGTGCGGCCAGGGCCGGCCCGAGCCCGGCCAGCACCTGCGGGTCGCGCCACCAGCCGGAGACGTCGCTGACCAGGTGGCTGCTGCCCGGCCCCGGATCGACCCAGCGGAACAGCTCGATCAGACGCCGGCGCAGCTCATCGGCCATCCGTCCATCCTCACCCATCGCTGCCACGCGGCGTGGCGCTGGCCCGTCCGGCCCCCGCGCCGTCGGATGATCGGCTACACGTATCGCTGCAATTCAGACCATACCACCATGATCACGTTGACTTCCGAAGTGCTTCTCTCGTTACGGTCCGACCCGGTTTGTTCAGCCGACGAAAGGACCGGTCCGGTGGCTGGTAGGCACTCCCGTACCCGCATGTTCTCCTCGCCGGCCGGCATCGCCGCCACCGCCGCCGTGGGTGTCGTGCTCGCCGTCGGTGGCACCGTCGGCGCCGTACAGCTGACCTCGGGCGAGGCGGCGGCCCCCGTCGTCGCCGACACCGTGCCGGCCGCGGTCAGCCCCAGCGCCACCACCTCGCCGAGCGCCACCGCGTCCCCCACCGCCAGCCCCTCGCCGACCGTCACGGCCAGCCCGAAGGCCACCCGGTCCGCCCAGGCGGCCTCCCGGGCCAGGACCCGCACCGCCACGCCGAAGCCGAGCGCGACGACGAAGAAGGCCGCCCCGAAGAGCACCGTGGTGGACAGCGGCTCGTGCGGCGCGTCCTTCTACGACGAGGGCCAGATGACGGCCAACGGCGAGACCTTCAACCCGGACGCGCTGACCGCCGCGCACAAGACGCTGCCCTTCAACACCCGGGTCCGGGTCACCAACCCGGACAACGGCAAGTCGGTGACCGTCCGCATCAACGACCGTGGCCCGTTCATCGAGGGACGCTGCATCGACCTGTCCCGCGCCGCGTTCGAGAGCATCGCTTCGGTGAGCCTGGGTGAGCTGACGGTGAAGTACGAGGTCCTCGGCTGACGGCGATCGGCTCGTCGTGACCGTCCGGCCGGTCGGAACACCCTCGGTCGAGGGGTCAGGTTCATTCACCGGTTCACGTCCATCAGGCATGCTGTCCCTCGTACGCACGCATGCCTTCCAGTCGGGCCGCGGCCCGCTGAGTCCCGGATCCCGCGCCGGCGTCGGCGCGGCCCTCGGCCTGCTCACAATCATCTCGGCGGTGGAGCTGGCCGACGGCCGGGCGGCGCACTACGTGGCGCTGATGATGGCCGCCCCCATCCTGGCCGCCGCGTTCGCCTCCTGGCGGGTGGTGCTCGGGGTCGGCCTGGTGGCCGCGGTGCTCGGGGCGAGCTTCGCGCTGACCGAACCCACCCCGTCGCTGGTCACCGCCATCGACCTCGCCGGGATCGCGTTCGCCAGCGGGATCTCGGCGGCGGTGGCGGCGCTGCGGCAGCGGCAGGGCGAGGAGATCGCCGAGTTGTCGAAGCTGGCGTCGGTCGCCCAACAGGCGGTGCTGCGACCGCTCGGGCCGCAGGTGGGCACCCTCGCGGTGGCTGCCCGGTACATCTCCTCGACGGCCACCGCCGAGATCGGCGGCGACCTCTACGAGGCCATCGACACCCCGTACGGCGTCCGCATGATCATCGGGGACGTCCGGGGCAAGGGGCTGGACGCGGTCCGGCTGGCGAGCATCGTGCTGGGCTCCTACCGGCACGTCGCGTACGAGCGGGCCGACCTGCGCGCGGTGGTGGCCGACCTGGACCGGGCGGTGGCCCGCAACGTGGGTGACGAGGACTTCGTCACGGCGGCCGTGGTGGAGGAGCGGGGCGGTACGTTGACCATTGTCAACTGCGGCCACCCGTCACCGCTGCTGCTGCGCCGGGGCGCGGTGATCCCGCTGGAGCCGCCGGCGCCCGCCCCGCCGCTGGGGTTCATGCCGGTGGTGCGCCCCCGGGTGGAACGCCTGGAGCCCGGCGACCGGCTGCTGCTCTTCACCGACGGGCTCGGTGAGGCTCGGCGCGACGGTGAGTTCTTCCCGACCGCCGACCGGGCGTGGCGGCTGCTCGGGCACGGCACGGTCGGCGACGGCCTCGCCTCGCTGGAGACCGCGCTGGTGGAGTGGGTGCACGGGCGGCTGGACGACGACATCGCCCTGGTCCTGATGGAGTACACCGGCCCGCGCACCGGGGCGACCGTCCCGGTGCCGAGCTGGGAGGTCGGCGCGGCGGAGGCGTGAGCCGCCGCACCCCCGCGCCGTCCTGCCACGGGCCGAACGAGAGCTGAACCGCAGGTGTGTAATCGCCGTCACTTCCCCCATCGGCTTGTCGGTGGCTACCGGTGAGTAATACAGTCGGGGTTACTGATCGGTAACACCTGTCCGGAAGCGGGGCCAGCGAGCATGACCCACTACAAGAGCAACCTTCGGGACCTCGAGTTCAACCTGTTCGAGGTCTTCGGGGCGGACCGGACGTTCGGCCAGGAGCCGTACTCGGACCTGGACGTCGACACCGCCCGCAGCTTCCTCTCCGAGGTCGACCGCCTGGCCCGCGAGGACCTCGCGGCCAGCTACACGGACAGCGACCGCAACCCGCCGGTCTTCGACCCGGCCACGCACACCGCGCCGCTGCCGGAGTCGTTCAAGAAGTCGTACCAGGCGTTCATGGACTCCGAGTTCTGGCGGCTGGACCTCCCCGACGCCCTCGGCGGCACCAACGCCCCGCGGGCGCTCTGGTGGTCCCTCGCCGAGCTGGTGCTCGGCGCCAACGCGCCGATCTGGATGTACGCCTCCGGCCCGTCCTTCGCGCACGTGCTGCACGTCGAGGGCACCGAGCAGCAGAAGAAGTGGGCGCGGCTCTTCATCGACAAGCAGTGGGGCTCCACCATGGTGCTCACCGAGCCGGACGCCGGCTCGGACGTGGGCGCCGGTCGGACCCGCGCGATCCAGCAGCCCGACGGCTCCTGGCACATCGAGGGCGTCAAGCGCTTCATCACCTCGGGTGAGCACGACCTGAGCGACAACATCGTCCACTACGTCCTGGCCCGTCCGGTCGGCGTCGAGGGCGTCGGCGGCCCGGGCACCAAGGGCCTGTCGCTCTTCGTGGTGCCGAAGTACCACTTCGACGAGACCACCGGCGAGCTGGGCGAGCGCAACGGCGTCTACGCCACCAACGTCGAGCACAAGATGGGCCTGAAGGTCTCCAACACCTGCGAGGTGACCTTCGGCGAGCACGGCGTGCCGGCCAAGGGTTGGCTGCTGGGCGAGAAGCACGACGGCATCCGGCAGATGTTCATGATCATCGAGTACGCCCGGATGATGGTCGGCACCAAGGCGATCGCCACCCTCTCCACCGGCTACCTGAACGCCCTGGAGTACGCCAAGAACCGGGTGCAGGGCGCCGACCTGATCCAGCAGGCCGACAAGACCGCCCCGCGGGTGACCATCACCCACCACCCGGACGTGCGCCGCTCGCTGCTGCTGCAGAAGTCGTACGCCGAGGGCCTGCGCGCGCTGGTCTGCTACACCGCCAGCTGGCAGGACAAGGTCGCCATCGCCGAGGCGGCCGGCGACGAGAAGGCCACCAAGCTGGCCAAGCGGGTCAACGACCTGCTCCTCCCGCTGGTCAAGGGCGTCGGCTCGGAGCGCGCGTACGAGCTGCTGGGTCACGAGTCGCTGCAGACCTTCGGCGGCTCCGGCTTCCTCCAGGACTACCCGCTGGAGCAGTACGTCCGCGACGCCAAGATCGACACCCTGTACGAGGGCACCACCGCGATCCAGAGCCTCGACCTGATCTTCCGGAAGATCGTCCGGGACAACGGCAAGGCCCTGATGGCGGTCGCCGGCGAGATCCAGGAGTTCATCACCACCGAGGGCGGCAACGGTCAGCTCAAGGAGGAGCGGCAGGCGCTGGGCAAGGCGCTCGCCGAGATCCAGACCATGCTCGGCGTGATGACCGGCTGGCTCGGCGAGGCGCAGGGCGGCGACACCCGCAGCCTCTACAAGGTCGGCCTGAGCAGCCGCCGCTTCCTGCTGGCCATCGGCGACCTGGTCGTCGGGTGGCTGCTGCAGAGGCAGGCGGACGTGGCACTGCGCGCCCTGGCCGGCGAGGTCTCCGCCGCCGACAAGGCGTTCTACACCGGCAAGGTGGCCGCCGCCCGGTTCTTCTCCCGCGAGGTGCTGCCCCGCATCGGCGCCGACCGGCGGATCATCGAGGGCGCCGACCTGGAGATCATGGACCTCCCGGAGGAGGCGTTCTGATCCCCTCCGGGGTGATCAGCCCGGTTCGACCCTGATGGCGGGCGGCGAGCACCTGCTCGCCGGCCGCCGCCGTCGGTGCGGCACCCACCCGGCCCGAGTCCTGGGTGCTCTGCCGGGTGTCGCCGTGCCCGCCGCTGGCCGCTGCCGCGCCTTGCGGCGTGTCGCGGTATCCGGCCCGTCGAACACCGCGACTCGCCGCAAACCGGGAGCCGCCCCAACCCCGCGCCGGACCCCACCAGCCCGCGCCGAGCCTCACCCGGCTGCCCCCCGAACCCCTCATCGGGCACCCGACCCGACACCCGCCCCGCCGGGCCCAGCACCACCACGGAGGCCGCGCACTTACTGGGAAAGAGTGCCTGTTTCGCCTCGGACAGCCACGCTTTCTCTGAAAGTGCGCCCAGAGGGTGGCGGGGGGTGGGATTGGCGGGGGTGGGGTTGGTAGGCGGGCCGGTTGACGGGTAACCGTCGCGGACCACGTCAGGGGCACGCCCAGAGGCCACCGCACGGGGGAGTGCAGCGCACATGGGCATTGGTAGCGGAATCTTTCTCATCGCGCTGGGCGCGATCATGACCTTCGCCATCCGGGCCAACGTCTGGTGGATCGACCTGCGCGCGGTCGGCTGGGTGTTCATCCTGGCCGGGCTGGCCGTACTACTCACGACGCTCTGGTTCTGGCAGGACCGGCGCAAGCGGGCACGCACGCTGATCGTGGAGGAGAACCGCCTGTCCCATCCGACCGCGATGATGCCGCCGCCGCCCGACCCGCCGCCGCCCACCGCGCCACCGTCCTGACCCGCCGCCCGCGCTGCCGTCCCCGCGCTGCCTGCCCCGGAGGTGCGGTCCGGGGAAGACGTACCGGCTCAGCCGCGGGCGGTGTGGCGGTTCACGATCGCCGCGCCGCCCGGCGCCAGGTCCGCCCAGGGCGTCGCGGCCCGGTGCACCACCAGGTCGGTGGTCCGCAGCCCCTCGGGATCCGCCCGTTCCGGGTCGAGCAGCGCCGAGAGCAGCGAGATGCCGGGATTGTGGGCGATCAGCAGGACCGTCCGGGCTGTCGGCTCGGCCGCCCGGACCAGGGCGAGCAGCTCCTGCGGCTGCGCCTCGTACGCGGTCGGCTCGTAGCGCACCACAGGTGACGACCCCGCCGGTCCCCCTTCCGGCGGGGATCCCGTCATGCCCATCGCCACGTCGTGCCAGGTCTGCCGGGTACGCCGGGACGACGAACAGAGCACCACCTCGGGCAGCAGGCCGTGCCGGGCCAGCCAGGCTCCGGCGGCGGCCGAGTCGGCGTGCCCGCGCGCGGTCAGGCGGCGTTCGGCGTCCGGGGCGCCCCCGGCGGGTAGTTCGGCCTTGGCGTGCCGGAGCAGCACCAGGGTCCGTTCCTCGGCGTGGGCGTCCGTCATGCGCCCAGCTTGCCTGATTGGCGATCGGAGCGCCTGGGTAAGTCGATGTGTGCCGCACGCTCACCGATGGCCGCGGCGGTCGGATACGCCAGTGAACATGCCAAGGAGGCGACATCATGGGCATCGGTGCCAGCATCTTCCTCATCGCGCTGGGCGCGATCTTCGCGTTCGCCATCGACGCGAACCTGGGATGGCTCAACCTGAACGTCGTCGGCTGGGTGCTGATGCTCGCCGGCGTCGTCGGGCTCATCACCACCCTCTATTTCTGGAACACCCGCCGCCGCACGGTGGTGGCCACCCCGGTGCGCGAGGACCGGGTGGTGGCCGACCGGGTCGTGCCGGTGCAGGACGACCGGGTGGTGCGGGAGGAGTACCGCGAGGTGCGCCGCCCCGGTTACCCGACCTGATCCCCGCGCGCAGACATCGGGGCCCCGCAGCGGTGCGGGGCCCCGCACCATGTCCGGCCGGGCCGGCGGGCGGGCTTCGGGCTCAGGCGAAGAGCGCGAAGTAGATGGCGATGTGGTGGCAGAGCGCCGCGAGCAGGGTGCAGGCGTGGAAGAACTCGTGGTGGCCGAAGACGGTGGGCCACGGGTTGGGTCGGCGCAGGGCGTAGAAGACCGCGCCGGCGCTGTAGATCGCGCCGCCGACGGCGAGCAGGACCAGCGCGGTCACCCCGCCCTCGTGCAGGATCTGCGGCAGCATCGCCACCGAGACCCAGCCGAGCGCCAGGTAGAGCGGCGCGGACACCCAGCGGGGCGCGTGCGGCCAGACCAGCTTCAGCGCCACGCCGGCCAGCGCCCCGCCCCAGACCACGCTGAGCATGATGGTGGCCATCCGGCGGTCGAGCAGCAGCGCGCAGAACGGCGTGTAGGTGCCGGCGATGAACACGAAGATCATCGAATGGTCCAGCCGGCGCATGATCTGGTAGCCCCGCTCCGACCACACCCGCCGGTGGTAGAGGGCGCTGGTGCCGAAGAGCCCGCAGACGGTGAGGCTGTAGATCAGGCAGCTCACCAGGGGTGCCCAGCCCGGGCGGGTGGCCGCGATCGCGCACAGGACGATGCCGCAGGCGAGCGCGACGAAGAAGGCGTAGGTGTGCAGCCAGCCGCGCATCCGGGGCTTCCCGATGTCGACCGGCTTGAGCCGGAGCGGTGCGGAGGTGGTCACGGATACAGGTTACGACACCGTAGGTTACCTGCGGGTAGTGCGTCTGGTCACCGCCGCGTCGCGCGGGCGCGGGCCCGTGGTCGTCCGATCGATCGGGGAGGATGGCGGGATGCGGATCCGACCCGTCGGCCGACACGCCCTCCTGCTCGACTGCGACGACCCCGGCCAGGTGGAGGCGTGGCGCGCCGAGCTGTGGCGCCGTCGGGACGCCGGTGAGCTGAGCGCCGTCGAGATCGTCCCGGCTGCGGCGACCGTCCTGCTCGACGGCGTACCGGACCCGGCGGCGGTCGCCACGCGGATCGCCGGGTGGACCCCACGGCCGGTCGCCGCCCCGGCCGCCACCGCCCAGGTCGAGGTCCCCACCGGGTACGACGGGGAGGACCTGCCCGTCGTCGCCCGGCACTGGGGCGTGACCGTGCCCGAGGTGGTGCGACGACTGCGGGAGACCCCGTTCCGGGTGGCGTTCTGCGGCTTCGCGCCCGGGTTCGCGTACCTGACCGGACTGCCGCCGGAGTGGGCGGTGCCCCGGCTGCCCAGCCCGCGTACCCGGGTGCCGGCCGGGTCGGTGGCGCTCGCCGGGCCGTACGCGGGGATCTACCCGACCGCCTCGCCGGGCGGGTGGCTGCTGGTCGGGCGCACCGAGCTGACCCTGTTCGACGTGCGCGCCGACCCGCCGGCCCGGCTCACCCCGGGCACCCGGGTCCGACTGGTGGCCGCGTGATCGACGTGATCGAGGTACGCCGCGCCGGCCCGCTCACCACCGTCCAGGACCTCGGCCGGCTTGGGTACGCGCATCTCGGCGTACCCCGGTCGGGGGCGCTGGACCCGGCGGCGCTGGCGCTGGCCAACCGCCTGGTGGGGAACCCGGTCTCCGCCGCCGGCCTGGAGATCACCCTGACCGGCTGTGAGCTGCGGCCGACCCGCGCCGTCACGGTCGCGGTGACCGGGGCCGACGCCGACGTCCGGGTGGGCCGGCGACCGGGTGACGTGGGCCGGCCGCTCGCGGTGCCGGCCGGCGCGGTGCTGCGGATCGGGCCGGCCCGCGACGGGCTGCGCAACTGGCTGGCGGTCAGCGGCGGGATCGCGGTCGAGCCGGTGCTCGGCAGCCGCGCCACCGACACCCTCTCCGGCCTCGGCCCACCCCCGGTACGCGACGGCGACCGCCTCCCGCTCGGCCCGTGGCCCGGGCCGCCGCCACCGGTGGACGTGACCGTCGGCCGGCCCCCGACCGGCGAGCTGCGGCTGACCCTGCGCCCCGGGCCACGGGCCGACTGGTTCACCCCGGACGCGCTCGACCGGCTGCTCGGCACCCCGTACACGGTCAGTCCGGTGGGCGACCGGGTCGGCGCGCGACTGACCGGCGCGCCGCTGCCCCGCGCGGTCGCCGGTGAACTGCCCAGCGAGGGGATCGTGCTCGGCGCGGTGCAGGTGCCGGCCGACGGCCAGCCGCTGGTCTTCCTGGCCGACCACCCCACCACCGGCGGGTACCCCGTCATCGGGGTGGTGGACGACGTGACCGCGCTCGCGCAGGCCCGACCAGGGACTACGGTGAGGTTCCATGGACCTCAACGCTGACCTCGGCGAGGGATTCGGCATCTGGCGACTCGGCGACGACGACGCGCTGCTGGACCTGGTCACCTCCGCCAACGTCGCCTGCGGCTTCCACGGCGGTGACCCGTCGACCATGCGGCGGGTCTGCGCCGCGGCGGCCGATCGCGGCGTGGCCATCGGCGCCCAGGTCGGCTACCGCGACCTCGCCGGCTTCGGCCGCCGGCGCATCGAGTACGCCTTCACCGAGCTGCGCGACGAGGTCACCTACCAGCTCGGCGCCCTGGACGCGTTCTGTCGGCTGTTCCGCACCCGGGTCCGCTACCTCAAGCCGCACGGCGCGCTCTACCACGCGGCGGCCGTCGACGAGTCGCAGGCCGCCGCCCTGGTCGCCGCCGTCAGCGGGTACGACGACCAGCTGCCGATCCTCTGCGCGCCCGGCTCGAAGCTCGCCCAGCTCGCCGTCGGGGCGGGCCTGCGGGTGGTCGCCGAGGGCTTCGCCGACCGGGGCTACCTGCCCAACGGCTCACTGGTGCCCCGCACCGCGCTCGGTGCGCTGGTCACCGACCCGGAGGAGGTGGCCGCCCGGGCCGTACGGATGGCCACCGAGCGCACCGTCGTCGCGGTCGACGGCACCGTCATCCCGTGCGTGGTCGGTTCGATCTGCCTGCACGGTGACACCCCGGGCGCGGTCGCCTCGGCGGCCCTGGTGCGGGCCGCGCTGCTCGACGCGGGCGTCACCCCGAAGCCCTTCGTCTGACGTCCCGGCCCCAGGGTGACCGCGATCCGGCCCCCGGGGCCACGGCCCGGGGCGGGCGAGCCGAGGGCGCCGGCGCTCAGGCGTCCAGACCGCGCAGCACCAGCGGCAGCCGGGTCGCGCCGCCGTCGACCACCCGCACCGGTACGCCCCAGTCCTGCCGGGTCAGGTGGCAGGCGGCATGCTCGACGTCCTTGTCGCAGGTGGCCGCCTGGGCGGTCACCTGGAGCACCCCACCGGGCACACCGCCGTCGATCACCAGCCGCCGGGACAGGTCGGTGCTGGTGCCGGCCCCCTCGATCAGCAGCTCCGGCGGGGAGGCGGAGACCACCACCCGGGTCGACGGACCGTACGTCTCGTCCAGCTTCTGCCCAGGCGCGGGCGTGAAGATCACGTCGAGGGTCAGCTCGCCGGCCGCCACGTCCGTCGGCTTGCGCTCCACCTGATGCCGGGGGCCGTTCACCGTGCTCGCGCCGGCCGCCGTGAGCGTGCCCGGCGCCAGCCGGGTCAGCCGGTGCGCGGACGACTCGACCACCAGCACGTCACCGTCGGCGGTGAGCACCACGTCGCTCGGCTCGGCCAGGCCGTCGGCCACCGTGGCGACCTGGTCGGTCGCCGGGTCGAAGCGGCGCACCGCGCCGTTGTAGGTGTCGGCGATCAGCACCGAGCCGTCCGGCAGCGCGCACACCCCGAGCGGGTGCTGGAGCAGCGCCCGGTCGGCCGGGCCGTCCACGTGGCCGAAGTCGAAGAGACCCTGCCCCACGGCGGTGGCCAGCACGCCGTTCTCGACGTAGCGGAGCGCGCTGGTCTCGCTGTCGGCCACCCAGAGCCGGGTGCCGTCGGCCGAGACGGAGAGCCCGGAGGGCTGCGCCATCCACACGTCCGGCAACGGACCGTCGCGCAGCGCCTCCACGGTGGTGCCGGCGTACATGCCGGCGGTGCGGCGGATCGGGTCGAACCACCAGAGCTGGTGGATGCCGGCCATCGCGATGACGACCTTGTCGTCGTACCAGGCCAGGTCCCAGGGGGAGGAGAGGTCGACCGAGAGCGCGTCGTGCGCGTGGTCGTCGACCGAGGAACGCCACTGCCGGCCGGTGCCGGCAACCGTCACCACCTCGCCGGTCGCCAGCCGTACGCCGCGCAGCAGGTGGTTGACGGTGTCCGCGACCACCAGGTCGTAACCGGCCACCTCGGCGACGTGCGCGGGGAGCAGGCAGAGCCCCTGCGGCTCGGCGAAGCTGGCCGCGTCGGCCGGCCCGTCGGCCCGGCCCCGCTCGCCGGAACCGATCCGCCGGACCAGGCTCTCACCGTCGGGGGCCAGCTCGGCCAGGGAGTGCCGGGCCGAGTCCGAGACCAGCAGGTTGCCACCGTCGAGCACCACGGCCTTGCCGGGGAAGCGCAGGGTGGTGTCCGGCTCCGCCGGCGGGACGTACGGGCCGTCGCCCCGGTGCAGGGTGCCCTTCGCCGTGTGGGTGGCGACCAGGTCGTCGACCAGGCGGGTCAGCCCCTCGGCGTGGCCCTCGCCGGCCATGGTGGCCACCACGTACCCCTCGGGGTCGACCACGGCCAGGGTCGGCCAGGCCTTCGCCGCGTACTGGTCCCACATGTCCAGCTCGGGGTCGTCCAGCACCGGGTGGTGCACCCCGTACCGCTCGACGGCGGCGGCCAGCGCGTCCGGGTCCTTCTCGTGCTCGAACTTCGGCGAGTGCACGCCGATCACGACGAGCACGTCGGCGTACTTCTCCTCCAGCGGGCGCAGCTCGTCGAGCACGTGCAGGCAGTTGATGCAGCAGAAGGTCCAGAAATCTAGGACGGTAATACGACCTCGAAGGTCGGCCAAACTGAGGACCTTGCCGCCCGTGTTAAGCCATGCTCGGCCTCGCAGCTCAGGGGCGCGTACGCGTGCACTCATGACATCATCGTGCCTCACAAAGGGCCGCCATCCTGCACGACGGGGCGGCGCGAGAGGCGTACGCGACACGGCCTCGCCGAGGGCGAGCACGGCCGACGCGGTGCGATACCGCCCACCCTCGCGGCGGTAGACCTCCGGCGGTCCGACCGGGGCCGAGAGGTCGCCGACGCCGACGAGGGCTGAGTGCTCTCGGTTGCGGCGCTCGTCGACAGCCTCGACGCGCCGCACGGTCACGGCGAGGGCCGAGGCACGGACGACGACGGCCGGGTACGCGTCGTCGCCGACGTGAATCGTCGCGGGCGTGCCGACGATCGGCGGGGCGGCGTGAGGCGCGGGGGCCGGAACGGCGGAACGGCGACCGACGGGAACGTCGGTGACGGCAATGGCCATAGGCCGCACCGTAGTCGAGAGGTGCGACACGCACGGCCCCGCGAGTAGGGCGGCAGAGGGCCTAGAAACGGCCGAGGCCCGGCACCCTAGGCGCGGGGCGAACGGGCGCGAGAGGTGCTCTGGTGAGGGGTAGAAGGGCGCGTGTAAACGCAACGTAGGCCCGCCTCGGGGCCTCGCTGGTCGACCGGTCAGGTGCGCCGACGGCGGCGGCTGGTCGGGGCGGGCCGGCAGACCGTGCGCGTCGCGAGCGGGGCCTCGCCGAGCAGTTCGGCGATGTGCGCACACAGGGCGTCGATGAGGTCGGCGGGAAAGCGCGGCGGCGTCGGCATGATCGGGCTCCTCTGTGGGCACTGAGAGGCGCTCAGAGTACGCGAGGGCCGAACGTGACGCGGGCAGGCGGCGCAGACGTCTAAACGCACGAAGGCCCCTCCGCAGGGCCAGCGCGGCTTCGATCCGTCATGCATTCGGATCATCTGAGCCGAGGGCGAGCATCACCCCGACTAGGTGCGGCGCGTCCTGTGGATAGGGCTGTGGATAACTCGGCCTTGGTAGGACTAAGGCCGTAAAAGCACGTCCACTCCCTACTTTTGGTGATCTAACAGATACTCAAAGTAAGTGGATCCGGCTTTCTGTTTGGCCTAGGTTCCACGTGAAACGGCACGCTGGCATTGCCGGCAGCTATTTATATGCCGATATAAGGGGCTAAACGATCATCGAATGGGGTCACCATGCTGGCATGGTGAGACTCCGGTGCTGTCTGCAGCGCTCGATAGGCTTCTCGTGCAGTAAGCGGTGTGCCGCATCTCGACGTCTGAAAGCAAAGTGACTCAGGTCATATCGACAGTTCCGGAAGCCCGCAGGGCGTACGGATAGAGAAGCGGCGACCCCCGGCCGGAATCCGGGGGCCGCCTACTGCGACACGCCCGCCCGCTCCTTAAAGTACGAGAGGACACGTCAGTGCGTTCAACCCTACGCGGCCTTCAACGGCCGCAGCCTTCCGGAGGCGAGGAGCCGCCGAAGCTACCCCTGCGCTGGGCGCTCATCCTGGCTGTGGCCGGCATCGTCGGTTACGCCGCAGCTCAGGCTGCCGGAGGGATCGCTGGGGTCACCCTGGCGATCTCGGCCGTCGGACTTCTGCACCAGATCCTTTCTTAACAGCAGGCTCGGGCCCCGGTCTCCGGATGATCCGGTTACCGGGGCCTCGCTATGTCAGGGCACGGTCAGCGTCACCAACTTCATCATCAAGCGGGTCTCCGCTTGCACTGCACAAGAAGCTGAACTACGTCGAAGCCGCTGTCGGGCTACTCGCCGAGCAGGGGGACGCGCGGCGTGATGGTCGGGCAGCTGTCCGCTGGGCTGCGTGTGCCCGTTCGCGAGCACCCATGCTGCGGCGGCGGCGTATCGGCGTTCTGCGCAGATTGGGCAGGGATTCGGCAGGTTGATTTGCACGGTGCTCCTTGGTCTCGCGGGCTTGGAGGGATCGGCGGGCCGCATGAGCAGTTTGATGCCCGTGCGCCACGCCAGTGCACGGCGCAGTCGGCGGCTCCGACGGTTCCGGCAGCGGGGCGAGCAGGTGCTGCGCGTGCTCGTCGGCCGGTGCGGCAGTGATCCACGGCTTTCGACACACGTGAAGCTCATGGCGGGTCTCCTCGGTCGGGCGCGTCGGCGGCGTCGTCGAAACGTCGCTCGAAACGCAACTCGGCCGGAGGCCCCCAACCTGTTCAGAAACCTCGCCTGAATGACGAACACCTCGGCCGGCTCGGGGCGTTCGTGGGTGCGGTCCGCCTATGCGGTCGAGCTGCCCGCCCACGCGGTCAGGTCTTCGTGGCTGTAGATCTCAGCGTTCCCCCGCTTCCCTCGCGGCGTCGGCACGGCCCTTACACGGCGCTGAAGGCGCTTTTTCGCGGCGGCGTAGGTCCAAGGGCACCACGCCCGCCTCGGCGTCCCGCCCGCGCCGCAGCGGATACGCAAAGAGCGCCCCGCGGGCCACCCTTGCGGGCGGCTCGCGCGAGGCGCTCTCGATCGTGCACGGCGGCCCGCCTCACGCGGGCTCGGTTTGTGGTGGGTCGTCGGCGCTGTCGTTCATCGGCGCGGCTCCCTCGGTCGTCATCGACGGTCGTAGGGCAAGTCGGCCGCGACGCCCCGAGGTGTTCACCTCGGCGTCAAGGGTTCTGACTACGCGCAGGCGTGCTAGGCAGACCCCGATTCAGCCGCAGCCGCGCCAGCGCTTTCCTCACGCCGCCGCAGAAGCCCTCGTCCAACCGCGTAGGTTCCGGCGGTCAGCCCTGCGCCAGCTCCAAACGTCAGCAGACCCGGCACGACGTTTCCGGTGTCCGCGTAATGCCAGGCCACGACAGCGAGGATCGCAACGTCTAAGAGCCCTCCACCCAGCGCGACGAGCTGCGTTATCCACAGCCTCACGTCCATCCGCCGCAGGTGTTCCGCCTGCTCCCGTTGCAGTTGCCAATTGTGTTCGGCGTGCTTCACGGCCAATGCCATGACCTGATCGGCGATGTGGGGAGCAACGTCCTGCCACTGCGCTGCCTTCTCCCAAGGCGCAAGGCTCTCCCATTCCGCGTTCTGCGGACTTACCGAACTCGTCATGACACCCCTACCGGCGTGCGTGGGTTTGGCGTCATTCCTTGCGCCGACCACTGAGGCGGTGGGCCTAGCAGGTTGAAGATCGCATCAACATCGAGAGTCGCGTCATCGACAAAGCGGACCGAGTTGCTGGCCTGAGGCGTCGGTCGGTTGGCCCCTGAGCGTGGACCTTTAAGGGTTCCCCAAACGCGGCCTAACCAGGCGTATAGCCGTGCACGGGTTCGAACATCTCCCGCGCGGTCCGTTTCATGCGACAACTGGACCTGGCGGTTGTCGCCCTCCACGCGCCGTCGTCCCTGCGCCATGGACAGCCTAGCGACTTTGCGCGCGTAGTCCGCCCCGTGCGCGGGGCTGAAGACGCTGGCAACTAGGAGCTGCAAATACCGCGGGCCGCCGACCCGGGCAAGATTCCCGGAGTCGGCCAAGGCGGCGGCGACCGTGATCGGGTCTGCTGGCTCGCCACGGACGTATAGTTCGAGGATCGCGTTGTAGATCGCCGCATGGACCGACTGGGTGAAGTCCCTCGACGTCAGGATCTTAATGACGTTCGATATGGCGTCCTTCGAAAGCAGCATGCTGCCGAGCACCTGCCTCTCGGCCGCGACGGCGATGGTCGGTTGGACATCTACTCCCGTGTCGTCGGCGACAGTTGCACGATCGTACGCAGCTTGCAGTGCCGCCAACGTCGCAGCCGTCACGACGTTGTCATCCACGTCCTTAAGCGCTGATCGGACACGCTGACGGATGGTTTCCGCTGCGCTTTCATACCCGCGATGTGGTCTGAGTTCTAAATATCTGCGAGCAAGCAACGTCAGTTGTAGAGAGTCGTCCGACCCGTCGCGAATAAGACTCGCGGAAAATAGCGCCCTTAGAATTTGCTCGAACAGACCGCTTTTAAGAACCGAAGGTTGGAGTGAGTGAAAAAGCTCCGCTCGAGTAAGCGGCCCGCGCCGAAGCTGCAGCAGAATAAAGGCCGCCGTGACAACGTAGTCCCCGTGCAGCAGGTCAGGCTGGCGTACTGGATAAGTGTCCGCCACAAAACCGGCGAGCTCCAAAGCAGGGCGCGCTGCACGCTTGGTCTCTAGTGAGTCATTCGGCTCCACGAAGCCACCCCTTGCGACGGCTGCCGGACATGGAATCCACGTTTCTCCCTAGTGGAACGGATGTCAAGGGATCTATGCCTCGGTCTGCCCGCCGTATGGATGAGAAGGTTCAGTCGCCCAGCCGACGTCCGCTGCACGCGACGGGTCAGCCGGCCGCTGCGATTGTCGGCGTTGAGGCGCGACCACGGATAGCGGCCAGGTACCAGCGCGCCGTCCGAGGCGCTCGGCCGATCACTTCGGCAACCTCCTGGGTCGTGGCCGAAGGCCGCTCGGCGAGCAGCGCGGCCACGCGGGCGGCCATGTCTTCGGCCGGGTCGGCAGTGCGGCGCTGCCTCGGCGACGTCGCCCTCGTGCGGTGCGGCCCAGCTGCCGTGACCGAGGTCGTGCTCGCGGCCGTGGCCGAGCGGCGGCCCATGACCGAGGTCGTCGCGGTTGCCGTCGTGGCCGTGGCCGAGGTAGTCGTCGGCGTCGCGGCCGTGGTGGTCACCTCGGCGGCCGAGGCGGTCGTCGCGGCCGTGGCCGAGGTCTGCTCGCGGCCAGAGCGGGCCAATACCTCGACCGTGAGCAGCAGGGCCACGGCGGGCCACGCCGAGACCGTGCGGGCGACCGCGTCGGGCTCAGCGGCTATGACGTTTGCGGCCAGCGACGCGGCCACGCCGACGAGGAACGCGACCCAGGCGGAAGCCTTCGACCGGCGGCCGCCGCCGAGGGCGAGCGTGGCGACGAGGAACATGCCGCGACCGGGGCCTGCCTTATTTGGTTGTGTCAGGCGTGAGGCTCAGTGCGCGACGATCGCGCGGGCGGCGTCGAGATACCTGCGTGCGGTACGAGGCGAGCGGCCGATCTCGGCGGCGACCTCGTCGAGGGTGGCCGACGGATCCGCGGCGAGTAGGGCGAAGACCTTCTCGGTCGTCTTGTCGAGTACGTCGGCGGGTCGTGAGGTCGTGCCGTCCGCCCAGGTGATGAGCAGCCGCTCGGCAGGCTTGAATCGCACGCCCCGCGTGGCGGCTCGGGACGCGGTGACTTGAGCGACGGCGAGACCGAGCAGCCCTCGCCGCTCGCGCTCGGGCAACTCGAAGAACGCGGGCACGCTCTGCGCGAGGTCGAGCAGCGGCGAGATATCGGCGTCGGGGATAGGGACACGGGCGAGGGCCTGCTCGGCGGCGGCGACCTGCTCGCGGAGGCGCGGCATTGCCTCGGCGGCTTCCTGCTCGGTGATCGTGCCCGCAATAGCGAGGCGGCGCACGCGGGCGAGTTCGGCGCGGGCGAGGTCGAGGGCATCCTGCGCGACGTCACGGGCGGCGATGTCGTCGGGGGCGACGCGGGCGACCCAGGCATCGGCGACGGCCTCGAGCAGAGGGTCGCCGGGCTCGAGGGTCGCGAGACGCGAGAGAAACGCGACCGATACGGCGTCGTCGGTCTCGACGGTCGGTGCGGTGAATCCGGCGCAGTCGCGGCCGTTGCCGTACCGACCGCAGCGGTAGACCTTCTTGCCGGCGGCCCCGCTCTGCGCGGTCCGGCCGTCGCACTCGGCGCAGCGCAGCAGATCGGCGAGCAGCGCGCCCGAGCGGCGGTCACCGCGTCGGAGGAATCGCCCGCTCTCGCTGATGGTCGCCGAGCGGCCATCGAGGGCGCGCAGGATGCGGGCACGCTCGCCCGCCGTGATGACGCCCTCGCCGACGCTCACGGTCTGCCCGTGCTCATCGCGGTAAGGCTCGGCGATGTGTTGCCACCGGCCCTCGGGCGTGCGCTCGCGGGTCGACTGAAGGCCCGCCCAGCCGGGCGACCGTACGAGGGTAGACACGGTGCCGACGCCCCACGATTTGCCGCGCGGCGACGGCACGCCCTCGTTGTTAAGGCGCTTCGTAACGGCCCAGATCGTCTCGCCCGCGAGCAGCTCGTCGGCGATGCGCCGGGCGGTCGCGAAGGTCTCGGGGTCGTGCGCGAGGTGCCCGTCGACGACGCGCAGACCGAACGGGGGCGGCCCGCCCAGCCATCGGCCCTCGGCCCGGCGAAAGCGCTTCGCCCGACTCACGCGGCGAGAGAGGTTCTCGACCTCTTCGCGGGCGAGTTCGGCTCTGATGATGTGCTCGAGGCGGCGGCGAGAGTCGCCCGTGTCGGTGCCGTCGCAGCCGACCACGCGGCGAGACCCGTCGGCGTGTTCGTCGAGAATGCGCCCGATCTCGACGGCCCCGCGACGGTCGGCTCGGTCGAGCGCCCAGACGAGCAGGGTACGGAAGCGGTCGCCCACGCGCAGGTCGGCGAGGCCCCGCATCCATTCGGGGCGGGCCTTCGTCGAGTAGCGCGACGCGCCCGTGCCTTCACGCTCGACGTAGACCTCCACGACGTGCAGACCGAGGCGGGCTGCGAGGTCGCGCTCTTCGGCCTCCTGCTCGGCGAGCGAGCGGCCGTTGCGGGCGTCGCCGTCGGCATTCTTGTGCGACCGGCGCAGGTAGAGGGCGCAGCAGCGCGAGGCGTCTAGCGGTTCGTGGGGGTGGGTCATCCGGGGGAGCGTACCTCGAGGTCGTTAGACCGTGTGGAACGCGCCGGGAATCCCAGCAGGACGATGGTCGATCACACTACAGCGGATACGACGGCGGGGCCACGGATCACCGTGGCCCCGCCGTCGAAACGTGCTACTTGGTGGCCGGCTTGAGGCAGAGCACCCGGTCGGCGCCGGTGCCCGGCAGCACCACGTGCGGCTGGGCCGGGTCGGCGCACTTCTCCTTCGCGTCGACCTTGGAGACCACGGTGAACGCGTTCGGCTCGCCGCAGTCCACCTCGGTCGCGCCGTTGCCGGACTGCTTGACGCAGGAGCCCACGGAGAACCGGTCCGGCTCGTCCTCTCCGCCGATCTTGCCCAGCAGGCTGAGCAGGCCGAGCGGGACGGCCAGGATCAGCACCGCCGTGATCAGCACCATGGCCAGCACCCGGCCGTTGCGGACCTTCGGCGCCGGCTGCTCGACCTTCGGCGCCGGGTCCGGCTTGAACGAGTCGAAGCGTCCCTGTTCGGGCTCCGGGTCCTGGTGCCAGGCGCCCGGACCGGGCTGGTTGGCCGGCGGGAAGGGCTGGCCGGCGGGCGGGAACTGCTGACCCGCGGGCGGGAACTGCGGCCCGGCCGGCGCGAAGTGCGGCCCCGCCTGCGGGAACGGCGCCGTGCCGCCGCCGTGGGCCGGGTCGTGGGCCGGGTGGCCGTAACCGGGGACCGCACCGGCGGCCGGACCGCCGGCCGGGCCGGCGCCGAACGGCTCCGCCGGGCGGTCGTCGGGGCCGTGCGGGCGCGTCCCGTTCATCGGCCGGTTGTTGCTGGCCGGGTCCGCGAAGGCCGGGATGGCGCCCGGGAACGCCGGCGGCGCGGCGGGCGAGGTGGGCGGCGCGGACGAGGGCACCTCGGGGCCGAAGCCGGGCTGGCCGGACGGCCGCTCCGGCTCGTCGAAACGCCGCCGGTCCTGGTCCTCGTACCGCTGCTGGCCGTCGAAGGACTGCTGGCCGGCGAACGGCTGCTGGTCGGCGAAGCGCGGCGGGGAGTCGTGCTCGGCCTGCTGGCCGTCGTACTCTCCGACCGGCTCGTCCACCGGCTCCGGGCGGGCCGGCCGGCCGTACACCCGGGGCTGCGGGGCACCCGTGGCGCCCGGGCGCAGGGCCTGGTCGGTCGGGGGCATCACTCGGCTGGCCAGCGGCACCGACGCGCTCGCCGACGCCCGCCCGGCGGCGGACTCGTCGGCAACCGGCACGGCGGCGCGCCCGGCCCCGTCGGCCTCCGGCGAGGTACGCGGCCCGGGCACCACCGGCCCGGCCGGCGACTGCGGCTCCTCGCCGGCACCCCAGCCCGACCGTTCCGGCTCGTACGCCGACGGCGCGTCCGCACGCCCGGCCGGCTCGAAGGAGGACTGGTCCGCGGCTCCACCGAACTGGGCCGGCGGGGCGTAGTCGTCCGGCGGCGCGGCGGCCAGGCTGGCGCCGGGCACCCGCTGCTCCTGCGGCGGCAGGGGCACCACGTTGGCCGGCGAGATGCCGGGTGCCGGCGCCGGCTGGTAGATCGGGGCCTCGTCGGCGCGCTGGGGCTCCCAGGCGTCCCCGGCCTGTCGCTGCGCGGGCGGGGCCTCGGCGCGGCCCCAGGCCTCCTCGGCCGCCCACGGCTCGGCGTCCGGCACCGCCGGACGGTCGGCACCGGCCCGCTGCGGCGGATTGTCGGCGTCCGCCCCCCAGGCCGGCGGGCTGCCCGGGACCGTGACGGACGCGGTCGCCCGGGCGGGCTGCTCCGGCGGCGTCCAGCCGCCCGATTCGGGTCGGCCGTCCTGACCGGGCACGGCGGCCGCGCCCCAGGAACCGGCACCATGGGCCGACTCCTCCGCGGCGGGCCAGTCGGCACCGGACCGCTGCTCCTCGCGGGCCGGCGCGGCACCGCCCCAACCGTCGGCGGCCTGCTGCTCCGCGCGGGCCTCCCAGTGGGCCGGCGCCGGTGCGCCGGCGGCGTCCCACGACTGCGGCGACCGCTCGTCCGCCTGCGGCGCGTTGTTCCACCCGCCGGCGGCGTTGTCCGGGGCGGCGGTGTTCCAGCCACCGGAGTGGCCGGCGTCGTCCTGGCCGCCGGTGTTCCACCCGCCCGAGTGGGCCGGGTCGTTCTGCGGCGTGCGGGCGGCGTTCCAGCCGCCGGAGCGCGCCGGGTCGTCCTCGGTGGACCATCCGTCGGCCGCCGGGGTGTCGTGCTGCGGCACCTGCGCGGCGCCGCGCGCGCCGGTGTCGGGCTGCGCCCACCCGGGCACGGCCTGTTCCGGCTGCTGCTGCGGCGGCACGGGCACGGAGGCGCGGCCGGCGGATCGGGGGGCCTCGTCCTGGGTGGACGCTGCGTTCCACCCGCCGGAGCGGACGGCGTCGTCCGGTGGCGGCTGGGTCTCGCCACCCCAGCCGTCGGCCTGCTCCTGGGGCGCGGCTGCGCCGTTCCAGCCGGTGGACTGCTCGTGCTGCTCGGCGTCGACGTGTCGACCGCCCGAAGTGGACGCCTCGTGGGACGCGATCCCGCCGGCGTTCCAGCCGCCGTTGCCCGCGGCGTCCTGATCCTGGCCGGGCGTGCCGGCGTTCCAGCCGCCGGAGCGGGCCGGGTCGTCCTGGGCCGGGGTGTTCCAGCCGCCGGAGTGGGCCGGCTCGTCGTGCTGCGGCGCGGCGGCCCAGCCGTTGGCGGCCTGGTCCTGCTGTCCGGCGTTCCAGCCGCCGGAGGCGGCCCGGTCGGCGGAGGCGGGCCAGGCGTCGTTCGGCTGGGGCACCCGGGCGGCGCCACGGGCGCCGGAGTCGGGCTGCGCCCACGCCGGGGCGGCCTGCTCGGGCTGCGCCCAGGCGGGCTGTGCCGGCTCGCCCGGCCCGGCGGGCTGGCCGGGTACGGAGGCCGCGGCCCAGGCGGCGGCGGGCTGGTCGGACTGGGCGGCCCAGGCGGGCTGCGGCGCTGCCCACTGGCCGGGCTGCGCCGGCTCGCCCTGCTGCGGCGCCTGCGCGGCGCCCCACGCCGGGGGCTGGTCCTGCGCGGCGGCCCAGGCCGGGGCGGCCTGATCCGGTCGGCCGGCCGGTGGCGGTGGTGCCCAGCCCAGGTCCGGGGCGGCGGGGTTGCCGTACCCGGTGTCCTGCTGCGTCTGCCGGTCGCCGTACGGCGCCGGTCCACCGGCGCCCGGCGGCACCTGGTCCGGCTCCTGGCCGGGGCGGTGCTGGCCCTCGGACGTCATGGGTGCGCCTCCTCCATCACATGTCGGCCGCCGATGCCGTCCGGGACCGGGCGGCGGGCCGCCGGTGTCGCCGGCGGATCGGCCGTGCGGGCTCCCCGCACCGTATCCGGTGACCGCGCGGGGCGTCCGGGGAGCACCGGGCCGTCACTCCGCGTCGCCGGGCGGTGGCGATCGGCTCTCATCCGGCTCGATCGGTGTCCCGGGTCGGCGGGTGGCGACCGTGCCCCACCGTACCGGGCGTCCGGTCGAGGTGGAATCCCGGTCTCAGCGGCCCGGAAGCGCCGACGACCCCGGAAACGCCGATGACCCGCCCGGGTGCCCCGGGCGGGTCATCGATCTGGAGGAGGTGAGGAAAGTCTGTGCCGCGTCAGCTCATGTGGCGCTGGGCGATCGCGAGGATCTCCTCGCGCACCGCAGGCGAGTTGGCGGAACGAAGCGCGTGCTCGATCGCGCGGGCGCGGCGGGTGGCGTCGCGGTGGGTGCGGATGCGCTCGATCATGCTCATGGTGTCTCTCTCCTCCGACTATTCGGTTGTCAGCCCCTGATGTCTCTATTGAAGCGCAAGACGCCGCCAACTTCCATCGATTGTTAGGTGAGCTGAGACACTTGCCTACGATTCGAAGGCCATGGAGGGCTATTGCCGAACTTTTCTTCGTGCAATGGCAACGGCCGGTGTGCCGGGCGTTCACCCTGGGCACACCGGCCGTGGCTGGTGTCGTGGACGGTCAGGTCCAGGCGAGCAGCGCCGCCTCGGGGTCGGCCAGGAAGTCCCCGATGTCGCGGAGGAACTTCGAGCCCAGCTCACCGTCGATGATCCGGTGGTCGAACGACAGGCCCAGCGTGGTTACCTGGCGCGGCTTCACCTTGCCCTTGTGCACCCACGGCATGTCGCGGACCGCGCCGAAGGCCAGGATCGCCGACTCGCCCGGGGGCAGGATCGGCGTACCGGTGTCCACGCCGAAGACCCCCACGTTGGTGATCGTCAGCGTGCCGCCCGACATGTCGGCCGGCGAGGTCTTCCCCGCCTTGGCCGTCTGCACCAGGTCGGTCATCGCGTCCGCCAGGTCGCGCAGCGACAGCCGGCCGGCGTCCTTGATGTTCGGCACGATCAGGCCGCGCTCGGTGGCCGCCGCGATGCCCAGGTTGACGTAGTCCTTGACCACGATCTCGTCGCCGGCCCAGGTCGAGTTGACCATCGGGTGACGCTTGACCGCCAGCAGCACCGCCTTGGCGACCAGCAGCAGCGGCGAGACGCGCACGTCGCGCCACTCCCGCCGCTCGCGCAGCCGGTCCAGCGCCTTCATCGCCCGGGTCACGTCGACGGTGAGGAACTCCGTCACGTGCGGGGCGGTGAACGCCGAGCGGGACATGTTCTCGGCGGTGAGCTTGCGTACCCCCTTGACCGGGATGCGCTGCTCGCGGTCCGCGCCGAAGCTCGCGGCCGCCGTGGCCGGGGCCGTCACCGTCAGCGGCTCGGCCGCCGCCGGGGTCCCGCTCGCCGCCCGCTGTACGTCCTCCCGGGTGATCGAGCCCAGCGGGCCCGAGCCGGTCAGCGTGGCGAGATCGACGCCGAGGTCCTTGGCGAGCTTGCGCACCGGCGGCTTGGCCAGCACCAGCCCGCCGGCCCGCCCGTTGCCGTTCGCGCCGGGCGCCGGCGACACCGGCGCGGCCGGCGTGACCGGAGCGGGTGCCACCGGAGCCGGCGCGGCCTGGACCGGCGCGGCCGACGCCTGGGCCGGCAGCCCGCCCTTGCGCGGGCGGCGCTTGGCCGCCGTGGTGCGCGGGCCGTAGCCGACCAGCACGGCGGTCCGCCCACCCGGGGCGGGACCGCCGATCAGGCCCGGCTCGACCGCGCCCTCGGTCGGGGCCACCTCGACGGCGGCCAGCGAGGCCGCCGACGGGGTGGGCAGCGCGGAGGCCGGCGCACCGGTCGTCGACTCCTCGATCGGCCCGGCGCCCGGGTCGGTGTCGATCGCGATGATCGGCGTGCCGACCTCGACCGTGGTGCCCTCCGGGTGGAAGATCGCCTGCACCTGGCCGGCCCACTTCGCCGGGATCTCGACGGCCGCCTTGGCCGTCTCCACCTCGACGATCGGCTGGTTCAGCTCGATGACGTCGCCCACCTTGACCAGCCAGGCGAGGATCTCGCCCTCGGTCAGGCCCTCGCCCAGGTCGGGGAGGTTGAACTCCTTGATCCGTGACATGGCGCTCACCAGCCGAAGGTGCGGTCGACGGCGTCGAGCACCCGGTCGAGGTCGGGCAGGTACTCCTCCTCCACCCGGCTGGCCGGGTAGGGGGTGTCGAAGCCGGTGACGCGCAGCACCGGGGACTCCAGGGAGTAGAAGCACTCCTCGGTGATCCGGGCGGCGATCTCCGAGCCCAGGCCCAGGTTGCCCGGGGCCTCGTGCACGACCACGCAGCGGCCGGTGCGCCTGACCGACTCGTACGCGGCGGTCAGATCCAGCGGGGAGAGCGTGCGCAGGTCGATGACCTCCAGCTGCCGGCCGTCCTCGGCGGCGGCGGTGGCCGCGTCCAGGCAGGTCCGCACCATCGGGCCGTACGCCAGCACGGTGGCGTCGGTGCCGGCCCGCGCCACCCGGGCGGAGTGCAGCGGGTACGCGTCCGCGAGCGGGGCGTCCAGGTCGACCGGGCCCTTCTCCCAGTAGCGCCGCTTGGGCTCCAGGAAGACGATCGGGTCGTCCGAGGCGATCGCCTGCTGGATCATCGAGTACGCGTCCTGCGGGTTGGCGCAGGTGACGACCTTCAGACCGGCGGTGTGGGCGAAGTACGCCTCGGGCGACTCGGAGTGGTGCTCGACCGCGCCGATGCCGCCGCCGTAGGGGATCCGGATGACCATCGGGATCCGGACCTTGCCCTGCGAGCGGTAGTGCATCTTCGCCACCTGCGACACGATCTGGTCGTACGCGGGGTAGACGAAGCCGTCGAACTGGATCTCGCAGACCGGACGGAAGCCGCGGATGGCGAGGCCGACCGCGGTGCCGATGATGCCGGACTCGGCCAGCGGGGTGTCGATCACCCGCTGGTCGCCGAAGTCCTTCTGGAGCCCGTCGGTGATCCGGAAGACGCCGCCGAGCTTGCCGACGTCCTCGCCCATGATGACGACCTTGGGGTCGTTCTCCAGGGCCTTGCGCAGACCGGTGTTGAGGGCCTTGCCGAGGGTGAGCGTCTCCGTGGCCATCAGTGGGCGCTCCCCTCGAACGACTCCATGTACTTGCTGAACTGCGCCCGCTGCTCGTCGAGCTCGGGGGACCCGGTGGGGTAGACGTGGTCGAACATCGACACCGGCTCGGGGTTGGGCATGGCGAGCACCCGCTCGCGCAGGTGCACCGACTCGGTGCGGGCCTGCTCGTCGACCGAGGCGAAGAAGTCCGCGTCGGCGATCTGCTGGTTGGTCAGGAACGCCTTCATCCGGGCGATCGGGTCCTTGGCCTGCCAGGCCTCGACCTCGCTGGCGATCCGGTAGCGGGTCGGGTCGTCGGAGGTGGTGTGCGCCCCCATCCGGTAGGTGTACGCCTCGATCAGGCTGGGGCCCTGGCCGAGCCGGGCGTTGTCCAGCGCGTGCCGGGTCACCGCGTACGAGGCGAGCACGTCGTTGCCGTCCACCCGGACGCCGGGGAAGCCGAAGCCACCCGCGCGCTGGTAGAGCGGGACGCGGGTCTGCCGCTCCAGCGGCTCGGAGATGGCGTACTGGTTGTTCTGGCAGAAGAAGACCAGCGGCGCGTTGAAGACGCTGGCCCAGACGAACGCCTCGTTGACGTCGCCCTGGCTGGTGGCGCCGTCGCCGAAGTAGGCGATCACCGCCTCGCCGTCGTCGGTGCCGGTCTTGCCGTCCATGGCGACACCCATGGCGTACCCGGTCGCGTGCAGGGTCTGCGCCCCGATCACGATCGTGTACATGTTGAACTTGAACTCGTTCGGGTCCCAGCCGCCCTGGTCGACGCCGCGGAACAGGCCGAGCGGCATGATCGGGTCGATGCCCCGGCAGTAGAGGACGCCGTGCTCCCGGTAGGTCGGGAAGGCCATGTCCTGGGTACGCAGCGCGCGCCCCGAACCGACCTGTGCGGCCTCCTGGCCGAGCAGGCTGGCCCAGAGGCCCAGCTCGCCCTGGCGCTGCAGCGCGGTGGCCTCGGCGTCGAGCTTGCGCACCAGCACGAGGTCGCGGTAGAGCCCGCGGTACTCCTCGTCGGTGAAGTCGACGCGGTACTCGGTCCCGTCCGGGCCGATCGCGCTGTCGATCCGCTCACCGGTGGGGGTGAGCAGCTGTACGAGTTCCGGCTCGCCCGCCGCGGCGGTGCGCTTGGACCGGGGTGCGGCCCGCCGGCCGCGGCTGGTGACCCCGGGGTCGCCCTTTGCCATCCGTCTCTCCCTGTCGTGTCTGCGTCGGCGCCGGGGGTGACCCGTCCGCGCAACTCGTACGCCGGCCCGGCCGGTGCCGGGCTGGTTCCTGGCGGCCGCGCCTAGCCCCGGTGAGGGTTGCCGCGCGGCGGTGAGCCGGATTCGGGGAGGAACCCGGTTCGGGAGCCGGCGCCGAACCGCGCCTGCCGCGGGGTGCGCGGAGGCCGGCTGCGTTGCCGTCGTGCCTGAATGATTGCAGAGGAGGTGAGCGGTCCCACAGTATGGCCTCCCCCACCGGTCCCGTTCCGTCGTCTTCGCGACGCATCGACGTATTTGTCCCTTGGAAGATTCAGGGGGACGGACATTTTGTGTGTCGACACGCTGTGGTCCCTGGTGAACTGAGCGTCACTGGTCCAAGCTGACCTGGGTGTCGGCAGGGCGTTTCAAGCCGTATGTCCGTTTAGAAGGCCCGCCGGTGCCCGGTTGCTCCAAAATCGACGAGGGAGTTCTGCGGTGTCCGAGTCAGGTGACGGTCCTCCCGCCCCCATGCTCGGCCGGCACCGCGTGGGTGGCGGCTACCGGCGGATGATCGGCGCGCACCGCACCCCCGGACCGGCCGGCCCCGGCCGCGGCTACCTCTTCACCGTGGCCCTGCTCGCCGGCACGGCGTCCATGCCGATCCTCGCCGCCTTCAGCACCGGCTCCGCCACCGTCGGCAGCAGCGCGCTCCCCGACGGGAGCACCCCGTTCCTGCCCACCCCCTCCGACGGCCCGGTGGTGGTCCCGCTGCCCGCCACCGGCCAGCCCGCGCCGCCGTCCGCCGGGCCCGGGGACCTGCCGGCCGCCGTCCCCGGCGCGGTCAGGTTGATCCCGCTGGGGCCGCCGCTGCCCGCGCTGCCGGCGGCGCCGGCCGCTCCCGGCTCCGCCCAGCGCCCGCTGCCGCCACCCCCGCCCCCCCGGCCCACCCCGCCCGCACCGGGCCGGACCGCCGCACCGACCCCCGCACCCCGCCCCACGCCGGCCGGCTCGCCGACCCCCGGGCCCACCCCGACCGCCGAACCGAGCAGCACCTTCTCCGAGTCGCCGCCGGACCCGACGCCCACCGTCAGCGCGGAGCCCACCGCCACCGGCTCTCCCGAGCCGTCGCCCGACCCCGAGCCGTCGCCCGACCCCGAGCCGACCGTGACAGCGACGGCCGCGCCGACCGTGGCCCCCACCCGCACCCCGCCGTCGCCCCCGTCGCCGGCCGCCGGGCCGCGCCCCGCCGCCACCGCCGCCACCACCACCGGCGGCCCGCGTCGGCGTCCGGCCGCCCGCCCGCCGGGCCGACCGCCGTCGCCCACCGCCCGTCCGCCGAAGTTCCCGGCGGCCACCCCGAGCCCGGCCCCGCAGCGCCCGGCGGCACCCGCGCCGACCAGCCACGACGCCCCCGACCCGGACGGTACGGTGACGGGCGACGCCAGCTGACCGGGCCGTACGCCCGCCGCCGGCGCAACCGGCCTGCGGCGGGGCCGGACGGGACGGATCGGGGACGGGGAGCTGAACGGGATCGACGGGGGCGGCGACGAGGGTGGACTCCGCCGGGTCGTCGTACCGCCCGGAGCCCTGACCCGGCTGGCCCGGCTGGTGACCGAGGTGACCGCCCCCGCCGTCCTGGTCACTCTGCTGACCGTCGCGGTCGGCTGGCACGGCGCCGGTGGCGCGCACGGGCTGGGCTGGGCGCTGCTCGCCTCGGTCTTCGCCAGCGGCATCCCGTTCGCGTACATCCTCGGCGGGGTGCGGCGCGGTCGCCTGACCGACCACCACGTGGGCGTCCGCGACCAGCGACGCGTACCCCTGCTCTTCGGTCTGGCCTCGGCCACCGCCGGCCTGGCGCTGCTCGCGGCGCTCGGCGCCCCCCGGTCGGTGCTCGCCCTGGTCGCCGCCGGGGTGGTCGGCCTGGTGGTGGCGGTGACCGTCAGCCACTGGTGGAAGATGTCGATCCACACCGCGGTGGCCGCCGGCGCGGTGGTCGTGCTGGCGCTGACCTTCGGCCCCCGGATGCTCGCCGCCGCGCCGCTGCCGGCCCTGGCCGGCTGGTCCCGGGTACGGCTGCGCGACCACACCGTCGCGCAGGTGCTCGTCGGGGGCGTGGTCGGCGGTCTGGTCGCCGGCCTGGTCTACGCCGCGCTGCGCTGAGCGCGGCGTGGCCGGTCAGGCGGTGTCGTCGCCGAGGCGCTGGCGGTTGGCCTCGATCCAGGCGTCCAGCGCGGCCGGGTCGTCCGGGTCCACCCCGTCCGCCATCAGCTGCGCCACCGCGGCGGTGGCCGGGCTGCGCCGCTCACCCGTGCTGTAGAGCCGGGCGAACTCCGGCACCAGCTCCTCGATCGCCTCGTCGGTCCGGGTGACGGCCTGCTCCGGCAGGCCGCGCCGATGTCCCGCGAACGCCGTCCAGGCGCGCAGCACCCGGGGCAGCATCGCCGCGTCGTCCATGTCCAGCACGGCCCGGCGGTGCACCCAGTCCAGCAGGAACAGCCCCGCCACCGCCGGGCTCCAGCGCAGCGGGTCGGCGTCCGGGAAGCTCGCCGCGTGGTCGAAGAGCAGGCCCAGGCAGAAGTGCAGCGAGGCCAGCTCCGCGTCGCCGTCCAAGGCGTGCAGGCCGGCGCGGGCCGCCTCCGGCGACGCCAGGAAGGCCCGCACCAGCTCGGTGCGCTCCTCCCCGGTGAGTGGCTCGGCGTCCCAGGTCAGCGTGTCCGCCGGCGCGCCGGGCAGCACCGCCAGCCGGGCGCCGACCAGGGCCCGGTCGGTGGCGAGTGAACCCTCGCCGGGCAGGTCGCCGAGGTCGTCGGTGACCGTCAGGTGCCGGCTCACCTCGCCGTGCATCCGGGCCGGGTCCTCCTCGCGGAACCAGGTCAGGTCGTCCGTGGCGCACATCTGCCGGACCTGTTCGAGGATCCGCTCGGCGGGACCGCCCACGAAGACGTCCTTGGTGATCCCGATGTTGTGGTCGACGAGCGCCACCAGCGCGTGCTCCGGACCGCCTGTCGCGTCGTCGTAGGCGAAGGTGGCGAGGTAGGAGGTCTGGTCGCCGTACACGTCGCCGTACGACCAGGCGCCGGTGAGGTGCACCCGGCCGAGCTGGCCGGACCAGGCCGGGGCCTGGGTGCCGGGGCGGACCTTCGCGGCGCCCTCCGCGTCCGGCACCAGCGCGGCGAAGACCGACCGGATGGTGGTCGCGGCGGCGGTCCGGCGGCGCGCGGTGGCGGCCAGGAAGCCGGAGACGAACTCCCGTACCGCCCGCTCCCGGTCGGTCTCGGCGATCGCGTAGACGCTGCCCAGCAGGGCGGCGCCGAGCATCTCGGCGTCGAGGGCGGTGTCCAGCCTCGTCACGTCGCGGGCGGCGTGCAGCACCGCATCGTAGGGGGTCTGTGGCGTGGCCATGGTCCGACCCTACGCCGCGACGGCCGCGGGGACACCCGTGCCGAGGGCGGGCCTCACCGGGCCGCGTCGCGCAGCGCGTCCCTGGCCTGCCCGTACCGGTCGAGGACGGCCCGTACCGGGCTGAGGACGTACGTGTCGCCGACCTCGGCCACCGCGGCGGTGAGGCGCTTCTCGGCCCGTTGCCGGGCCCGCCGGGCCGCCCAGCGGATCACCGGCCGGGTCACCGCGGCCACCAGCAGCCCGGCGAGCAGGCCGCCGAGCAGCAGCAGGGCCGGCAGCGGCACCTCGCCCACCCGCGGGTACTCCAGGGCGGGCAGCCCGAGCGCGCGCAGCGCGTAGCCGAGCAGCAGCCAGCCGAGCCCGGCCAGCGCGGCGAGGGTGACCAGCCACTGGACGCCACCGACGAGCCGCCACCAGAGCGGCCGGCGGTCCATGCCCAGGTCGGTGCCGGCGATCGCCCGGTCCAGCGCGTCCGGCAGATCGTCGAGGCGCGACCGGGCGGCGGTGGTGACCGCGTCCGGCCAGGGCGCGGGCAGGTCGGCCCCGGAGCGGTCGCCGACCGCGCGGATGGCCAGCCCGAGGGCGGACCGCTGGGCGGCGGTCGGGTCGGGCACCGAGGTCGCGGCGACCAGGCTCTCCGCCGGCTGGTCGGCGGCCGGGCCGGGCAGGTGCAGCCGGCGCAGCGGATCCGGTCGCAGCCGGCGCCAGCCCCGGACGATCGGCCAGCCGGTCGTGCCGCCGGCCCGGTGCCGGTACGCCCCTTGAACGGCGTCGGCCACCGCCGGCACCCCGGCCGCGCCGGCCAGGGCCCGGTCCAGCGAGCGGACCGTGTCCTCGTCCGGGGCGTCGCGGGGGAGGTCCGTGACCACCAGCTCACCCAGCCCCGCCACGACGGCGTCCACGTCGCCGGAGAGCCGGCGTAGCGACGCCTGACGCTCGGCGACCGCCCGCTCGAGCGCCTCCCGTAGCCCCGTCAAGCCGCCTTCGTGGACCGCCGTGGTGGCCAGCAGCGGCACGCCGTCCAGCCCGTCGGCGTCGAGCAGCCGGCGCAGGTCGTCGAGGACCCGGGGCAGCTCGGTCGCGGACAGCCGGTCGGCCTGGTTGAGCACGACCAGGGTCACGTCCCGATGCCGGTGGAACTCGCGCAGGTAGCTGGTGTGGATCACCCGGTCGGCGTACTTCTGCGGGTCGACCACCCAGACCACCAGGTCGACCAGGCCGAGCAGCCGGTCCACCTCCAGCCGGTGGGACCGCTGCACCGAGTCGAAGTCGGGCAGGTCGAGCAGGACCAGCCCGTGCAGGCCGGTCTCGTCGTCGGCGTCCAGCGCGCTCTCCCGGACGAACCGGTGCCGGGGCAGCACGCCGACCCAGTCGAGCAGCCGGCTGGCGCCGTCGAGCGGGCCCCAGACGCAGGCGTGCGCCACGCCGGTGGTCGGGCGGCGCACGCCGACCGGGGAGAGGTCCAGCCGGGCCAGCGCGTTGAACAGGCTGGACTTGCCGCTGCCGGTGGCGCCGGCGAGCGCCACCACGGTGTGGTCGCGGGAGAGCGCCAGCCGGGTGCCGGCCCGCTCGACCAGGGTGTGCGCGGTGACCAGGCGGGAGTCCGGCACCTGGCCGTCCACGGCGGCCAGGAAGCGGCGTACCGCGTCGAGGCGGGCCACCAGGTCGTCGGCGTCCACCCGCTGCTCGCCCCGGAACGCCTCGCGCATCCGGCCGACGATGCCGGTCATCGGCGGTCACCGCCCGGGGCGGTCAGGTCGGGGCCGTCGCCGTCGGCCAGGCCGCTGCGGTGCCGGGCCACCTCGACCCGGGACGCGGCCCGGCGCAGCTCGGCCCCGGCGTCCGCGCCGGGCCGGGCCTCGTCGGTGCGCGTCAGGTAGCGCGCCGCCTCCTCGTCCAGCAGCGCCCGGACCCGGTCCAGCAGGTCGGCCCGGGCCTTGTTGGCGAGGGTACGCACGGCCTGGTCGCCGAAGATCGCCTGGAGCACGGTCTGCGCGGCGACGGTGGTGCCGGCCCCGGTCGCCACCTCCAGGCCGGTCGGGATGAACGCGGTCGAGGCGAAGACGGCGATCATGACGGCGAGGCCGGTGGCGTTGACCGCGTACGCGGCGGTGCGGGCCACGAAGCGCCGGTCGCCCCCCTCGGCCTTGACCAGCTCCAGCACCCCGCGCTGCCAGTCCCGGACCAGGCGCTCGGCCCGCTCCGAGAGGTCGTCGGAGGGGTGGGCCAGCCCCGGTTCGAGCAGCGCCGCCCCGGCCGGGTGCGCCTTCCAGGCGGTGTACGCGTGCTCGGCCGCCTCGGAGGAGACCCCGCGCAGCAGGGTGACCAGTTGGGACTCGATGGCGTTGCGCAGCTCGGTGGCGGGCGTGGCGGGGCGTCCGGTCATCGCGGCGACCACCCGGTCGCGCAGCCGGCCGATCCGCGCCTCCAGCGTCCGGAAGAACTCGCCGGTGCCGACGAACTCCTGCCACCGGGCCAGCACCTCGCCGCGGAGCAGCCGGCCGTCCTTGAGCCCCTCCTCCACCGTGCGGTGCGCACCCCGGTACGCGGCCCGGACCCGCTCGTCGAGCGCGTCGGCGGCGGCGACCTGCTCGTCGGCCGCCTCGGCCAGCGCCTCGACGGTCGGGTGCAGCGAGGCGAGCGCGCCGTCCAGCGTCTGCCGGACCACGGCGGCCCGGGCCTCGGCGTCGGCGGCCAGCCGGGAGAACCAGGCGCTCAGCGGCGCAGTGACCTTGTTCGGCAGCAGGCCCTGGCCGTCGACCCAGGTCTCGGGCAGGACGAACAGCGGCGCGGCGCCGAGATCCTGCGCGGCGAGCATCTCCGACAGGTGGGCGGCGATCTCGTCGGCGGCCTCCGGCGGCACCCGGTCGAGCACCATGGCGATGGCCGCGCCCCGGGCCCGGGCGCTGCGCAGCAGTTCCCAGGGGACGGCGTCGGCGTACCGGGCGGCGGTGGTGACGAAGAGCCAGAGGTCGGCGGCGGCCAGCAGCTGGCCGGCGAGGGCCCGGTTGGCGTCGACCACCGAGTCGATGTCGGGGGCGTCGAGGAAGGCCAGCCCGGCGGGGAGCGCGGGCGCGGTGACCAGGTGCAGGGCGCGCGGGTCCTCGCTCGGCTGGGTGGTGCGGGTGAGGCCGGGGAGCAGCTCGCCCTGGCGGAACCAGGCGGAGTCGGCCGGGTTGCAGACCAGCACCGGGGAGCGGGTGGTCGGGCGGAGCACCCCGGCGGCGCTCACCCGGGCCTGCACCAGGCTGTTGACCAGGGTCGACTTGCCGGCGCCGGTGGAGCCGCCGACCACCACCAGCAGCGGCGCGTCCAGCCGGGCCAGCCGGGGCAGCAGGTAGTCGTCGAGCTGGTCGGCCAGGGCCGAGGCGGTACGCCGGGCCGGCTCGGCCGACGGCAGGGTCAGCGGGAAGCGGGCGGCGTCGATCGCGGCCCGCAGCCCGGTCAGCGCGGCCGGGAGGCCGTCGGCGGTGGTGCCGGGGGCAGCCTCGGCGGCGTCCGGCGACCCGGTGCGGGCGGCGACGGGGGGCGCGCCGGACCGGGTGGCGGGATCGCCTTTGGTCGTCACCGCTAAAGCGTGCCCGACTGATGCAAGGGAAGACAACCGGACGGTAATAACGGTCGGGTTGCGTCGGGTCGGCTCAACCCCGACTTGCGGATTGCCGGCGGCATGGCACTATTGAGTCAAGTTCACTCAACTTATGGTGCGGTCGCTGCGGGCGGCCCGCCAGGCAGGCCCGTGACCTGCCTCAACGTTACGAAGCGAGGAAGCGAAGATGGCACGTGCGGTCGGTATCGACCTCGGCACGACGAACTCCTGCGTCAGCGTTCTCGAGGGCGGTGAGCCCACCGTCATCGCCAACGCTGAGGGCTCGCGGACGACCCCGTCGATCGTCGCGTTCGCCCGCAACGGCGAGGTGCTCGTCGGTGAGGTCGCGAAGCGCCAGGCGGTGACCAACCCCGACCGGACCATCCGGTCGGTCAAGCGGGAGATCGGCACCAACTGGTCCGTCGACATCGACGGCAAGAAGTACACCCCGCAGGAGATCTCGGCGCGGACGCTGATGAAGCTCAAGCGGGACGCCGAGGCGTACCTGGGCGAGCAGATCACCGACGCGGTGATCACCGTCCCCGCCTACTTCAACGACGGTCAGCGCCAGGCCACCAAGGAGGCCGGTGAGATCGCCGGCTTCAACGTGCTGCGGATCGTCAACGAGCCGACCGCGGCCGCCCTGGCGTACGGGCTGGACAAGGGCTCCAAGGAGCAGACCGTCCTGGTCTTCGACCTCGGCGGCGGCACCTTCGACGTGTCGCTGCTGGAGCTGGCCGAGGGCGTCATCGAGGTCAAGTCGACCAGCGGTGACAACCACCTCGGTGGCGACGACTGGGACCAGCGCATCATCGACCACCTGGTGAAGACCTTCCGTGGCGAGCACGGCATCGACCTGGGCCAGGACAAGATGGCCCTGCAGCGGCTCCGTGAGGCCGCCGAGAAGGCCAAGATCGAGCTGTCCGCCGCCACCACCACCAACATCAACCTGCCGTACATCACCGCCGGCTCCGCCGGCCCGCTGCATCTGGACGTGACGCTCAGCCGCGCCGAGTTCCAGCGGATGACGCAGGACCTGCTGGACCGCTGCAAGGGCCCGTTCGAGCAGGCCGTGAAGGACGCCGGGATCAAGATCTCCGACGTCGAGCACGTGATCCTCGTCGGCGGTTCGACCCGGATGCCCGCCGTGACCGACCTGGTCAAGCAGCTCACCGGCCGCGACCCGAACAAGGGCGTCAACCCGGACGAGGTCGTCGCCGTCGGCGCCGCCCTGCAGGCCGGTGTGCTCAAGGGTGAGGTCAAGGACGTCCTGCTGCTCGACGTGACCCCGCTGAGCCTGGGCATCGAGACCAAGGGCGGCATCTTCACCAAGCTGATCGAGCGCAACACCACCATCCCGACCAAGCGCTCCGAGGTCTTCACCACGGCGGACGACAACCAGCCGTCGGTGCTGATCCAGGTGTTCCAGGGTGAGCGGGAGATCGCGGCCTACAACAAGAAGCTCGGCACCTTCGAGCTGACCGGCCTCCCGCCGGCGCCGCGCGGCGTGCCGCAGATCGAGGTCGCCTTCGACATCGACGCCAACGGCATCGTCAACGTCCACGCCAAGGACCTCGGCACCGGCAAGGAACAGAAGATGACGATCACCGGCGGCTCCTCGCTGCCGAAGGACGACATCGAGCGGATGCGCCGGGACGCCGAGGAGCACGCGGAGGAGGACAAGCGCCGCCGCGACGACGCCGAGACCCGCAACGTGGCCGAGGCGCTCCAGTGGCAGACCGAGAAGTTCCTCGCCGAGAGCGGCGACAAGCTGCCCAGCGAGAACCGCGACCAGATCAACGAGGCCCTCGGCGAGCTGCGCGGTGCGCTCGGCGGCCAGGACATCGAGAAGATCAAGGCGGCGCACGAGCGGCTGGCGCAGGTCTCCCAGCAGGCCGGTTCGCTGCTCTACTCGCAGCAGGCCGAGCAGGGTGAGCAGCCGGGCGCGGCCGGCCCGGGCGCGGGTGCCGGTGCCGCCGGCGGCCCGCAGGCCGGTGGCGCCGACGACGTGGTCGACGCGGAGATCGTGGACGAGGACAAGAAGTGACGGTCCGTCCCCGATCCGGACTCACGGTAGAGAAAACGAGGTAGTCGCATGACGGAGAAGCCACGAGCCGCCGACCCGGGAGCCACCGGGTCGGTGCCGGGTGGCTCCGCGCCCGCCGAGCAGGCCGCCGGCGACGGGCCGCGGGTCGTCATCCGCAACAACCGCAAGATCGGCAAGACCGAGGAGGCGCCCGCCGCCGCCGACGCCGGGGCGGACGTCCCGGCCGAGGGCCTGGTGGAGGAGGCCGAGGTCGTCGTCGACGAAATCGAGGTCGAGACGGTCGACGGTCCGGTCCCGGCCGGTCCGCCCGTGGTGGACGCCCCCGCGCAGCCGGTCGCCGGCGGCGTGGTGGGTGCCACGCTCGGCGCCGAGCTGGAGGCCCTCCGGGCCGAGCTCGACGAGCGGACCCGGGACCTGCAGCGGGTGTCGGCGGAGTACGCCAACTACCGCAAGCGGGTGGACCGCGACCGCGGTCTGGTCCAGGAGCAGGCGACCGGCTCGGTGCTCGCCGCGCTGCTGCCGATCCTGGACGACCTGGACCGGGCCCGCGAGCACGGCGACCTGGTCGGGCCGTTCGGCACGGTGGCCGAGCAGCTCACCACCGCGCTGGGCAAGTTCGGGCTGACCCCGTTCGGGGAGCAGGGCGACCCGTTCGACCCGACCCGGCACGAGGCGGTCGCGCACCAGACCTCGGCCGACGTGGACGAGCCGACCTGCGTCCAGGTGATGCGCCGGGGCTACCAGCTCGGGGAGCGGCTGCTGCGGCCCGCACTGGTCGCGGTCGCCGACCCGGAATAGTGGGGAACCATCCGGTCGCCCCGCCCGCCGTACGACGGCGGGTGGGGCGACCGGGCCACATCAGGCGGAAGGGGGTGGACCGGTGAGTTCCAAGGACTGGATCGAGAAGGACTACTACGCCGCGCTCGGCGTGCAGAAGTCCGCCTCCTCGGACGAGATCAAGAAGGCGTACCGGAAGCTGGCCCGGGAGTCGCACCCGGACCACAACCCGGGTGACCCGAAGGCCGAGGAGCGGTTCAAGACCGTCTCCGAGGCGTACGCGGTGCTCGGCGACGAGGCCAAGCGCCGCGAGTACGACGAGATGCGTTCGCTGTTCGGCTCTGGCGCGTTCCGGCGCGCCCGGGGGGCCGGGCAGCCCGGCGGGGTGCCGTTCGACGTCTCCGACCTCTTCGGCGGCGGTGGCGCCGGTGGCGCCGACACCCGGTTCGGCGGGGGTGGCTTCACCGACCTGTTCAGCTCGATCTTCTCCGGCGGTGGCGGGGCCGGTGGCCCGGCTCGTCCCCGCGGCCCGGCGCGCGGCCGGGACGTGGAGACCGAGGTGGCGCTCGACTTCGACGACGCGGTACGCGGGGTGACCGTCCCGCTGACGCTGCGCGCGCCGGGAGTCTGCGACACCTGCCACGGCGACGGCGCGAAGCCGGGCACCCGGCCGAAGGCCTGCCCGGTCTGCCACGGCGCCGGGGTGACCACCCGCAACCAGGGGTCGTTCAGCTTCTCCGAGCCGTGCCGCACCTGCCAGGGCGTGGGCACGGTCGTCGAGGAGAAGTGCCCGGAGTGCCAGGGCACCGGCGGGGTGACCAAGACCCGCACGCTGAACGTCCGCTTCCCCGCCGGGGTGGCCGACGGCCAGCGGATCAGGCTGGCCGGCCGTGGCGAGCCGGGTGAGCGGGGCGGCCCGGCCGGTGACCTCTTCGTGCAGGTCAAGGTCCGCCCGGACGAGCTGTTCGGTCGTACCGGGGACGACCTCACCCTGACCGTGCCGATCACCTTCGCCGAGGCGGTGCTCGGCACCGACCTGCGGGTGCCCACCCTCGACGGCGCGGTGACCCTGCGGGTGCCGCCGGGTACGCCGTCCGGGCGGGTGCTGCGGGCTCGGGGCAAGGGCGTGGTGCGGCGCGACGGTCAGGCCGGTGACCTGCTGGTCACGCTGGACGTGGTGGTGCCGGCGGTGGTGTCGGACGAGGCGCGAGCGACGCTGGAGTCGTTCGCCGAGCAGACTCCGCCGGCGGCTCGGGAACATCTCGACGCGCGGGTGCGTCGGGTCGGTTGACCGGTGGATCGGGTGCGGAGGTGAGCGGGATGTCGGGCGATTTCGTCGGTTCGGGTGACCCTGCCTACGAGGCCAAGGTGCTGATGATCTCGGTCGCGGCGCGGATGGCGGGGATGCACCCCCAGACCCTGCGCCAGTACGACCGGCTGGGCCTGGTGCAGGCCGGCCGGGCGGCCGGCGGTGGGCGTCGCTACAGCGTGCGTGACGTGGTGCTGCTGCGCGAGGTGCAGCGGCTCAGCCAGGACGACGGCATCAACCTGGCCGGCGTGAAGCGGATCATCGGCCTGGAGCGGCTGCTGGAGCAGGCGCAGCAGCGGGTGGCCCGGCTGGAGGCCGAGCTGGACGCCGCGTACCGGCGGATCGCCGAGCTGGAGTCGCTGGGCGGCTTCCCGCGCGGCGACCTGGTGCCCACCAACCGCACGTCGACGGCGCTGGTTGTCTGGCGTCCCCGCCGTACCCCGGACCGCTGAACCTCCGGCCCCGCCCGGCCCGATGGCCGGGGCGCGGCCGTCCACGCCCCGGTCCGGGTCCCTCGCGCGACCCGGACGCGGGACCGCTGACCGGCGCCGGGCGTTTCACCGCTGCCAGTTCGCGTTTCTCCGGCGACGGTCGGACCCCTTGGGTTAGCCTCAGAACCAGGTCCAACCAACTCAATCCGGACTCCGATGGCAGGGGGAGCCATGGCGGAATCGGCGAAGAAGGTTGCCCAGCAGACGGAGGGCCGGCTCGACAAGGTGGCCGAGAACGTCCGGCAGGGGTTCGACCGGGTGACCAAGGGTCGCTTCAGCGACGAGATCAAGAACGGCCGGTTCAGCGACCAGGTCGACCACGGCATCGACCAGGGGCGGGTCGAAGCGAGACGCCGGAAGCAGGGTGGATCGGAACGCTGACGATCCGCCGACGTGCGGGCCGGGACCCACGGGGGGTCCCGGCCCGTTCGCCTCGTCGAGGAAGAGTGGGCACGGGGCCGCCCGCGGCGCGCCGGCCGCTGGCGTCAGCCGATCCGGCGGTTCTCCCGGACCAGGCCGCCCTCGCACCAGTCGTGGTAGACGAAGAGGTCCTGCCGGGCCAGCAGCACCCGGCTGTTGTGCGCCCAGTTGCGCATCAGCTCGTCGCCCTCGCGCTCGGCCTGCTCGACCAGCTTGCGGAAGCGGCGCTTCGGGTGGGCGCGGAAGTTCGTCCGGATGCCGTCCGCCGCGTAGATGTAGAGGCAGTGCAGGGCGAACCGGCGGGCCGGGCAGGCCGGGTCCATCGCCAGGTCGAAGAGGGTGAGCACCAGGTGGTCGCCGGCGACCAGCAGGTCCCAGTCGGGCGGCATCGAGGCCAGCGGCACCGAGTCCGGGTGGTAGGCCCACGCCCGCAACTCCGTCGGCGACGGGTCGACGGGGTTGGCGAAGCCGTGGAACGTCGGATCCTGCACGCTCACCGGCAACCTTCCGCTTACGCCCGCGGGGCGCTACCGGCCACCCGCGGACCCCTGGCTCATTGGGGCAGAACGGTAACCGTCGCCGGTGGGCTGGCGGAAGAGCTTGTCGGGAGCAATTCGACAACGGGCGGACCGGCCGGGTCAGCCGTACGGCCGACCCGGCCGGGGCACGCTCAGTCGGTGGTCGGCACCGGTTCGGGCCGGCGGATCGTGGCCCGCCGCCGCAGCCAGACCTTGAACCAGCCCATGTCGGGCAGCCGCGCCAGCATCGGCCCGGTCACCACCGTGATCAGCACGTACGCCGTGGCGAGCGCCGCCAGCCTGGGCTCGACGGTGCCGGCGGCGACGGCCAGTCCGGCGATGACGATGGAGAACTCACCGCGCGGCATCAGCGCGAAGCCGGCCCGCCAGCGACCGGGCTCGGCGATGCCCGCCCGGCGGGCCGCCAGGTAGCCGGTGAGCAGCTTCGTCCCCATGGTCACCACGGCCAGGGCGAGCGCCGGCAGCAGCACCGGCGGCATGTCCCGGGGGTCGGTGACCAGGCCGAAGAAGACGAAGAAGACCGCCGCGAAGAGGTCCCGCAGCGGGGAGAGCAGCTGGGTCGCGTGGTGCGCCACCGGCCCGGAGAGCGCGATGCCGACCAGGAACGCGCCCACCGCCGCCGACACCTGGAGCTTGGCCGCGACGCCGGCGACCAGCAGGGTCAGCCCGAGGACGCCGAGCAGCAGCGCCTCCGGGTCCTTGGCGGACAGCGCCGAGGAGATGAGGTGGCCGTACCGGATGGCCACCACCAGGACGACGACCACGGTGAGCACCGCGATGCCGAGGGCGATGCCGCCCTTGACCAGCCCGACGCCGGCCAGCAGCGCGGTGACCAGCGGCAGGTAGAGCGCCATGGCCAGGTCCTCGATGACCAGCACGGAGAGGATCACCGGGGTCTCCCGGTTACCGACCCGGCCCAGGTCGCCGAGGACCTTGGCGATCACGCCGGAGGACGAGATCCAGGTGATGCCGCCGAGCACCACGGCGGCCACCCAGCCCCAGCCGAGCAGCAGCGCGAACGCGAAGCCGGGCAGCGCGTTGAGCAGCGCGTCGATCAGCCCGGCCGGCGCGGCGGAGCGCAGGTTGCCGACCAGCTCGTTGGCGCTGTACTCCAGGCCGAGCATGACCAGCAGCAGGATGACGCCGATCTCCGCGCCGACGGCGAAGAACTCCTCGCTGGCGTTGAGCGGCAGCAGGCCGCCGTGGCCGAAGCCCAGGCCGGCGAGGAGGTAGAGGGGGATCGGGGAGACCCCGAACCGCCGGCTGAGCCGACCCAGGAGCCCGAGGAGCAGCAGCAGCGCGCCGACCTCGACGAGCAGTGTGGTGGTTTCGTGCATCCGCCTCAGCCGTCCGGGTCACTGTCGGCGAGGATGGCGGTCACTCCGTCGAGACCCTGGCGGGTACCGACCACGACCACCACGTCACCGGCCGCGAAGCGGAAGGTGGGATCGGGTGAGACGTTCACCTCGCCCTGGCGGAGCACCGCCACGATCGAGGCGCCGGTGCGGGTGCGTGCCTTGGTGTCGCCCAGCCGCTTGTTGACGTACTTCGAGCCCGCCGGGATGGCGATCTGCTCGGTGAGCAGCCCGGCCGCCTGCTCGCGCAGGCCGGAGAGCTGGCCCAGCATCAGCGACGCGCCGAGGATGTCGGCGAGCGCCTCCGCCTCGTCGTCGGTGAGCGGGATGTCCGCCTGGCAGGCGTCGGGGTCGTCCGGGTCGTACAGGACGAGGTCACGGCGGCCGTTGCGGTGGGAGACGACCCCCAGCCGGCGGCCGGATTCCGTCACCAGGTCGTGACGCACGCCGATTCCCGGTAGGGCAGTCTGTTCGACACGTACTCGCACCCGGGCAAGGCTACCCTGCCGAGGAGGCGCCCATGATCGATCGAGTGCTCCGCCCGATGGTCGCCCTGCTGGCCGTCCCGGCGCTGGTGGCGTGCTCGGCGATCGGGGACATCCGCCGCGATCCGCCGGCCCGGTCCGCCGCGCCGTCGCCGACGGCCGCGCCCGTGCCGGCACCGCCGCCGTCCGCCGGCTTCGACGAGGTACGCGCCGGCCGGGTCGCCGTCGCCCAGCGGTACGACGACCCGTTCGTGGAGTTCTCCGACGCCGCGCACGGCTGGGCGCTCTTCGCCAGCTGCGACGGCGGCCCGCCGGACCGGAACTGCCCGGCGCTGCTCTTTTCCACGCTGGACGGTGGCCGCTCCTGGCTGACCGTGCGCCACCCGCGCCCGGTGGCCGACAACCAGCAGCTCCACACCGCGCCGGGACTGGTGACGCTGCTGGCCGAGCCGCACGGCTGGTACACCTCGACCGACGGCGGTGCGAGCTTCGTGCGGACCGACGGGGAGCCGCCCGCCTGGCGGGCCGCGCAGGGGCGGTTCCAGGTGATCGAGGCGACCGGCCGGGTGGGCGAGTGGGACGGTGCGGCGCTGCGCCCACTGACCGTCCAGCCGCCCGTGCCGGGGCTGAACACCGTCGCGTCCTCCGCCGACCTGCTGGTGGCGGCGGGGGTGGGCGACGAGGGCCCGTCCGCGGCGGTCTCCACGGACCGGGGTCGGAGCTGGCAGCGGACCCCGGTGCCGGCGCCCGCCGGGGCGGTTGCCGTCCTGCGGGCGAAGGTCGCCCCGGACAGTCAGGTCTGGCTGGTGGGTGAGCGCCCGGACCGGATGGACTTCCCGGCGCTCTGGCGGTGGCAGGGGCGGTGGGAGTCCGTCCCGGCGCAGTCCTACCCCTCCCGGATCGTGTCGGTCGCTCCGATCGGCGCCGGGCGGGTCGCGGTGACCGGCCCGTACGGTGCCGGCGCGGTGATCGACGGCCGGTACACCCCGGTCGCCTGGCCGGTCGGCCCGGAGCACTACCTGACCACCCTCGCCGACGGCACCGTCTTCGCCCGTGGGTCGACGGACGTGGTGCTGGGCACCGGCGTCGGCACGGACCGGCGGTGGGTGCGGGTGACCGTCGAGGGCGACTGACGGGCGAGCGTTCCGCACCGGTCGGCCCGGCGAGCGGACGACGCGGCCCGGCCGGGGATCCCCGACCGGGCGTACGGCTGCCGCCGGCTCAGCGGAGCGCGGCGAAGAACTCCCGGAGGTCGGCGACCAGCACGTCGGTCGCCTCGTGCGCGGCGTAGTGCCCGCCCACGTCGCCGCGCCCCGCCACGTCGGCCTGGTGCGCCGTCCAGCGCACGATGTTCCCGTGGTCCCGCTCGGCGAAGCGGCGGATCGACTGGAAGTCGCCGGGGAACATCGCCAGCCCGGTCGGGGTGGTCGTCGGCCCGGTGGTGTGCTCGGTGGTGTGCGCGTCCTCCCAGTAGAACCGCATCGACGAGGCCGCCGTGCCGGTGAGCCAGTAGATCGCCACGTTGGCCAGCACGAAGTCGGGGTCCAGGCTCCGGTCGAAGAGCTGACCGTTCCAGGCGAGCAGGCCGACCGGCGAATCGGCCAGCGCGAACGCCAGGGTCTGCGGCTGCTGGCTCTGCACCTGGTTGAAGGAGAACTTGTTCTCGAAGAACCACGTCAGGTGGGCGAGCGCCGCCTGGTCGGCCTCGGAGAGCCCCTGGAACTCGCTCGGGTCCCCGGAGGGGAACGAGAAGAGCTGGGTGACGTGGACGCCGAGCACGTGCTCGGGGTCGATACGGCCGATCTCCGGCGAGATCATCGAGCCGGCGTCGTTGCCGACCGCGCCGTAGCGGTCGTAACCGAGCCGGGCCATCAGCTCCGCCCAGGCCCGTGCGGTGCGGTACCGGTTCCAGCCGGGGCTGCGGGTCGGCCCGGAGAAGCCGAAGCCCGGCAGCGACGGGATGACCAGGTCGAACGCCGGCGCCGCGGGATCGGTGGGCTCGGTGAGCGGGCCGACGACGTCCAGGTACTCCACCACCGAGCCGGGCCAGCCGTGGGTGAGCACGAGCGGGGTGGCGTCGGTGCGGGACGACCGGACGTGCAGGAAGTGGATGTCCTCGCCGTCGATCTCGGTGACGAACTGCGGGTGGGCGTTCAGCCGCGCCTCCACGGCCCGCCAGTCGAACCTCTCCAGCCAGTACGTCACCAGCTCGCGGACCCGGTCGGTGGTCGTGCCGTAGGCGTCGCCGACGCCCGGGAGCTCCCCCGGCCAGACGGCCCGGCGGAGCCGGCCGGCGAGGTCGTCGAGGGCGGTCTGCGGGATGTCGACGCGGAACGGGCGGATGGCGGTGTCGGACATGCGCTGCTCCTCAGAACGGAATGTTTCGTTCCGTTCGACCATAGCAGAGCGGAACGATCCGTTCCACTGTTATCCTCGGGTCATGCCGAACCCGACCGACACCCCGCCGCTCGCCGGGAGGCGCGCCCAGGCGGCGCGCAACGACGCGGTGATCCTGGAGGCTGCCCGCGCGGTCTTCCTCGCCGACCCGAAGGCCCCGATCGCCGCGGTCGCCGAGCGCGCCGGCGTGGGGATCAGTGCCCTCTACCGGCGGTACGCCGGCAAGGAGGACCTGCTGCGCAGGCTCTGCCACGACGGCCTGCGGCGGTTCATCGAGGCGGCCGAGGAGGCGGCCGGCGACCCGGACGACTGGTCCGCCTTCGCCGGCTTCCTGGAGCGCGTCGTCGATGCCGACGTGCACTCGCTGACCGTGCACCTGGCCGGTACCTTCACCCCGACGCCCGAGATGGGTCGGGACGCGGCGCGGGCCAACGAGCTCACCGCGGCGCTGGTGGAGCGGGCGCGGCGTGCCGGGCGGCTCCGACCCGACGTGGTGGTGCAGGACGTCGGGCTGCTGCTGGAGGGGTGTGCGGCGATCCGCGTACCCGATCCGGAGCGGACCCGGCAGCTGCGCCGGCGGCAGCTCGCGCTGCTGCTGGCCGGCCTCGCCGTCACCGATCCCCCGCTGCCGGGGCCGCCGCCCGCCGCCGGGGAGTTCGACTGGCGGTGGCGGCGACCCGGGTGACCCGGGTCACACACTTGGAGTTGAGCGGAATAGGCTCAACTCTGGTTTCGTCCTTACTGGCGGACACGCCGATCCAGGGGAGCCCATGAACACGGAACGCCTCACCACCAAGAGCCGCGAGACCATCACCGGTGCCGTCGCGCTGGCGAACCAGCGCGGTCACGCCACCGTGGAGCCCTGGCACCTGCTGCTGGCCCTGCTGGACACCGACGGCTCTACCGCCGCCGGCCTGCTGCGCGCCGTCGGGGCCGACCCCGCCGAGCTGCGCCGGGTCGCCCAGCGCTCGGTCGACGCGCTACCCGCCGCCCGGGGCTCCAGCATCGCCGAGCCCACGCTGGCCCGCGAGTTCGTCAACGCCATCGGCGCCGCCGAGCAGATCGCCCGGCCGCTCGGCGACGAGTACACCTCGACCGAGCACCTGCTCGCCGGCCTGGCCCGGGTCGGTGGCGCGGTCTCCGGCGCGCTGAAGGGCGTCGGGGCCACCGAGGAGAACCTGGTGGCCGCCTTCCCGACCGTCCGGGGCGGCGACCGTCGGGTCACCACCGCCGACCCCGAGCAGACCTACCAGGCCCTCGCCAAGTACGGCGTCGACCTGACCGCCAGCGCCCGGGACGGCAAGATCGACCCGGTCATCGGCCGGGACTCGGAGATCCGCCGGGTGATCCAGGTGCTGTCCCGCCGGACCAAGAACAACCCGGTCCTCATCGGCGAGCCGGGCGTCGGCAAGACGGCGATCGTCGAGGGGCTGGCCCAGCGGATCGTCGCCGGCGACGTGCCGGAGTCGCTGCGCGACAAGAAGCTGGTCTCGCTCGACCTCGGCGCCATGGTCGCCGGCGCGCAGTACCGGGGCCAGTTCGAGGAGCGGCTGAAGTCCGTCCTCGAGGAGATCAAGAACTCGAACGGCCAGGTCATCACCTTCCTCGACGAGCTGCACACCGTCGTCGGCGCCGGCAAGGGCGAGGGCTCGATGGACGCCGGCAACATGCTCAAGCCGATGCTCGCCCGCGGCGAGCTGCGAATGGTCGGCGCGACCACGCTGGACGAGTACCGCGAGCACATCGAGAAGGACCCGGCGCTGGAGCGCCGCTTCCAGCCGGTGCTGGTCGGCGAGCCGACCATCGAGGACACCATCGGCATCCTGCGTGGCCTCAAGGAGCGCTACGAGGTGCACCACGGCGTACGGATCACCGACGCCGCGCTGGTCGCCGCCGCCGCCCTCTCCGACCGCTACATCACCGACCGGTTCCTGCCGGACAAGGCGATCGACCTGGTCGACGAGTCGGCCTCCCGGCTCCGCATGGAGATCGACTCCCGCCCGGTGGAGGTCGACGAGATCGAGCGGGCCGTACGCCGGCTGGAGATCGAGGAGATGGCGCTGGCCAAGGAGCCCGACGCCGCCTCCGCCGAGCGGCTGGAGCGGCTGCGCAAGGAGCTGGCCGACAAGCGCGAGCAGCTCACCGCGCTGTCCGAGCGCTGGCAGACGGAGAAGAGCCACATCACCAAGCTCTCCACCGCCAAGGAGGAGCTGGAGCGGCTCGGTGGCGAGGCCGAGCGGGCCGAACGCGACGGTGAGCTGGAACGCGCCGCCGAGCTGCGCTACGGCCGTATCCCGGCGCTCAAGACCGAGCTGAAGCAGGCCGAGGAGGAGCTGGCCCGGCTCCAGGCCGACGGCGCCATGCTCAAGGAGGAGGTCGGCGCGGACGACATCGCCGCGGTGGTCGCCTCCTGGACCGGCATCCCCGCCGGCCGGCTGCTGGAGGGGGAGACCGCCAAGCTGCTCCGGATGGAGGAGTCGCTGGCCTCCCGGGTGGTCGGCCAGGCCGAGGCGGTGGGCGCGGTCTCCGACGCCGTCCGCCGGGCCCGGGCCGGCGTCGCCGACCCGGACCGCCCGACCGGCAGCTTCCTCTTCCTCGGCCCGACCGGCGTCGGCAAGACCGAGCTGGCCAAGGCGCTCGCCGAGTTCCTCTTCGACGACGAGCGGGCCATGGTCCGCATCGACATGAGCGAGTACGGCGAGAAGCACTCCGTCGCCCGCCTGGTCGGCGCCCCGCCCGGGTACATCGGCTACGAGGAGGGCGGCCAGCTCACCGAGGCGGTGCGCCGCCGGCCGTACTCGGTGATCCTGCTCGACGAGGTGGAGAAGGCCCACCCGGACGTCTTCGACATCCTGCTCCAGGTGCTCGACGACGGCCGGCTCACCGACGGCCAGGGCCGCACGGTGGACTTCCGCAACGCGATCCTGATTCTCACCTCCAACCTCGGGTCGTCGGTGATCAGCGACCTGACGCTGGCCGAGGAGCAGCGCCGCGAGGGGGTCCTCGCCGTGGTCCGCTCGCACTTCAAGCCGGAGTTCCTCAACCGCCTCGACGACATCGTGGTCTTCGCCGCGCTGCTCGGCGACGACCTGCGCTCCATCGTCGACATCCAGCTCAACCGGATGCGGCGGCGGCTCGCCGACCGGCGGCTCGGCCTGGAGATCACCGAGGCGGCCCGTGGGTGGCTCGCCGAGCACGGCTACGACCCGATCTACGGCGCCCGCCCGCTGCGCCGCCTGGTCCAGACCGCCATCGGCGACCAGCTCGCCAAGGCCCTGCTCGCCGGGCAGATCCGCGACGGCGACACCGTCCGGGTCGACCTCGCCGACACCAAGGACGCCCTGACGGTCACCCCGGCCTGACCCACCCGCACCACCCCACGACGGGCCCGCCTCCCGGCGTGCCCGTCCCCGCCCCGGTGATCAAGAGGTTTGCGTCGGCGGAACCGTGCCTGCTGACGCAAACCTCTTGATCAGGAGGGTGGGGGTTGGCGGGACGGGGAAAGGATGGGGGCATGTTCGGGATCGGGAAGAGCAGGGACCGGGAGCTGGACGCGGCCGTCAAGGAGCTCGCCGGGGCGGACACGCTCGCGTTCGGCGGGGTGGGCATCGCGGGCACGCTGCTGCCGGTCACAGAGGCGTACCGGCGGGTCGAGGAGGCCCTCCACACGCACCCGGACGAGGCGCGGGACAAGGTCGACTGGCTGCTCCGGCACGGCTCGCCCGCCGGGAAGGCGTACGCGGCGACCCTGCTGGAGCGGGTCGACCCGGCGGCGGCCCGGGAGGCCTGGGCGTCGCTGCGCGACGACAAGGGCGAGTTCACCACCTTCACCGGCTGCGTGATGGGCAACGCCAGCCTGCCCGGGTACGCCACCGAAAGGCTGGCCGGACGGTAGGCCGGAGTCCGGCCGAACGGGGCTGCGGCAACCGGTCGACGCCCCGTAGCTTCCCCGCATGACTCAGGACGCCGGCGCGCCGGCCCGCCCACCGCGCCCCACCGCCGTCACCGTCGCCTCCTGGATGCAGATCGCCGCCGCCGTCGTGCTGCTGGCCCTGCTCGGCCTGGTGATCTGGCAGGCGATCGAGTGGAACGGCGAGATCGACCGCGCGGCGCGGCTGGTGCCCGACGCCGATCTGGACGAGGTCTCCGGCGAACGGTTCGGCAACATCGTCATGTCCTGTGTGCTCGGGGTGCCCGCGCTGCTGCTCGCCGCCGGGCTCCTCGCCACCGCGCGCGGCGTCCGTCGGGGCAGCAACGTCGCCCGGATCCTGGTCTTCGTGGCCGGCGGCCTGCAACTGCTGGCCACCTGCGCGCAGGGCGGATTGTCGGTCCTGTTCATCCCCTTCCTCTTCGCCCTCGGCGGCCCCGAGGAGGAGTGGGACTCCGACATCCCGGCCGAGTTCATGCCGGAGGAATCGGGGTTCATGCGGGAGCTCTACGGCGACGGGTCCGATCCGACCGGCGACATCCTCTTCGGCGCCGGCAGCCTGGGGACGCTGCTGGTCGTCGGCCTCACCCTCACCGCGGTGGTGCTGCTGGCGCTGCCGTCGGTGCACCGCTGGTTCGTGCCCCGCGCCGCCGAGCAGGCCCGCCCGGCACCGCTCAACCCGCCCTACCCGCCCGCCTTCCTGCTGCCGCCCGGTTACATGCTCTGCCCCGACCCGCGCGCGCACGGCCTGCCGCCGCAGCTGACGCCGGCCGCGCCCATGCCGGCCGCGCCGACTCAGCCCGCCACGCAGCCGATGCCGCCCCAGCCCATGCCGACCGCACCCGCCCAGCCCGCACCCGCCCAGCCCGCGTCCGCCACCCCGCCGCAGCCCGCACCGGACGCACCGCCGGCACCGGACGCGCCGGACGCCGGACCGAAGCCGGGCAGCTGAGCTGGCGGTCCCACCCCCTCCACACCGGGACGCTGAGTGACTGGTCGCTCACTCAAGCCGGGCGTGTTTCCCCAGGTGCGCGGGGTTGTTACCGTCTCCGCCGACGCGTGGGGAGGCGGTCGGGGTGGACGGTTCGGTGGCGTACCTGGTGGCGGCGGTGGGGTGTCTGGTCGGGGTGGCCGGGGTGGTGATCGCCGTGGTCGCCCTCGCCCGGCAGCGGAAGAGGACCGGACCGGCGGCACCGGGCGACCCGTTCCGGGACACCGACGCGGACGCGCTCCGGGGTGACCCGCGCAAGCTCAAGCCCGGCGACATCGTCGAGATCCGGCAGGTGTCGTACGCGATCCGCGGCTCGGTGCACCTGGTCGAGGGCGCCTGGAGCTGGGCCGAGCACCTGCTGGACGACGCCGGTGGGGCCAAGCGCTGGCTCTCCGTCGAGGAGGACCCGGACGTGGAGCTGGTGCTCTGGACCGCCGAACCGGGGGCCACCGTCACGCCGGGTGCGCCCATCCTCGACTTCGCCGGCCGCCGCTACTCGTGGGAGGAGTCCGGGCAGGCCCGCTACTCGGCTACCGGCACCACCGGCCTCGACCCGACGGGCACCGTCCGCTACCACGACTACCGGGCGCAGGGCGGGGCCCGGCTGGCCTTCGAGGCGTACGGGGAGGCCGGCTGGGAGGTGGCCGTCGGTGAGCCGCTGCACCGCTCCGAGGTGATGGTCTACCCGCAGGCCGGCCCGGACAAGGTGGACTGACCATGCTGGTCCGCATCGACACCCCGTACGTCGACACCAGCGCCGCCGATCTCGGCCTGGCCCTGGGTGACCCCGAGCTGCCGGCCCTGGCCGTCCGCGAGATCGACCTGCCCGGCGGCGTCCGGCTGCGGCTGCGCCTGCTCGGCGCCTCCCATCAGGTCGTCCTGCCCACCCCGACCGGTGGGCTCACCGAGACGGTGGCCTGCCTGCCGGGTCGGCCACCACACCTGCCCGGCACGCTGCACGACGAGCCGAACGGCTACCGGTTCACCGCCACGGTGCTCCGGCCGCCCGCCGGTGAACTGCGTGCCCGCGTCGCCGCGCTCCGCGCCGAACTGACCGACGACCCGTACGCGCTGGTCGGGGTCTTCCCCGGCGACCCGGACGCGGTCACCGCGCTGGCGGTACGGCCCGATCCGCCGGACGGGTCGGTCGGCTGGCGGACCTGGCACGCGTATCCCCAGACCAACGAGCTGGTCCTGACCGAGACGGTGGTGGCACTGCGATGACGTACCGGCGCTGGTTCGTGGTGGGGGTGGGGTTCGCCGTCATCGGCGCCCTGGTCGCCGCCTTCGCGATCTTCTACGGTAACTTCTCGCCCCGCGGTTACGTCGAGGACCGGTACACCCGGGCGACCAGCCAGGACATCGGCGGCGAGGCGGTCGCATACACCTCGGACAAGACCCCGAGCCAGGTGGCGCAGGACGTGACCGAGGCCTGGCAACCGGCCGACCAGTACGTCGACGGCAGCGGCGTCTACCTGCGCTACGACGACGACTCGGTGGTGATCCTGCCGATCGCCACCGGCTCGGTGATCCTCCTCGAAAGCCTCCGCACCGCCTACCCGCGCTACCACTCCACCGTGGGCAGCCACTGGGGCTGGGGCCGGGGCAGCACCGTCCGGGGTGGCGGCCCCGGCAGCGGCAAGTAGCCCGACCCGAACGACACCCCTGGAGTCCCCTGTGCAGACCCTGGTCACCGATCTGCTGGTCACGCTCGCCTACGGCGTGGTCGGCGTCGTCCTGATGGCCGTCGGCTACGTCCTGGTCGACGTGGCCACTCCCGGCAAGCTCCACGAGCTGATCTGGACCGAGCGCAACCGCAACGCCGCGCTGCTGCTCGCCTCGAACCTCGCCGGCGTGGGCGTCATCGTGGTCGCCGCGATCGCCGCCAGCGCCGACGACTTCGTCCTCGGCCTGGTCGGCGCCGCCGCGTACGGAATCCTGGGCCTGGTCATCATGGCCGCGGCGTTCCTGCTGCTCGACGCGGCGACCCCGGGCCGGCTCGGCGAGATCCTGGTCGACCCGGAGCCGCACCCCGCGGTCTGGGTCTCCGCCGTCGTCCATCTCGCCACCGGCGCGATCATCGCCGCCGCGATCAGCTGATGACCGCCGCGAAACGGCCGGGCGCCGCCGGGCGCTCGGCGACCACCGGCGCGAAGAGCCCAGCGAAGAGCGCGGAGATTCCGGTGTGGAAGCAGGCCCTGATCTGGGTGGGCCTGCTGGGCACTGTCGCCGCCTGCACCGTCGGGGCGATCGTCAACGGCGACGACGGGTCCGACATCGTGCCGCCGCCGACCGCCCAGGAGCGCGGCGACACCGTGCCGATCCTCCAGCGCTCCACGGCCAGCCAGGGCGTCTGCTACGGCTGGGAGCTGACGGACTACTTCGGCTACGGCGACCCGGTCAGCGTCGGCTCCAACCTCGGCGACGGGGTGGCGGTCGAGGACAACCCGGCCTGCCCGCGCTGGCTGCAGGTGAGCGTCCGGATCTACTACCCGTCGGAGAGCAGCGAGAGCGACGACAACGCCTACGTCGACGTCAACGGATCCAGCGACTTCTCCGCGGCGGAACTGCTGCGCATCGCGGACGGCCTGGGGCGGCTCGGGGTCACCGAGAAGGTCTTCATCGACGATCCGGGCTGGGCCGTCCCCCGGGCCGCCGTGATGCTGCCGCTGCTCGCCGCCGAGGCGGGGGCGGTCGAGCCGGCCGCCACGCCGGCCCCGGCCGCGGCGGAACCGTCGCCGCTGCCCGACCCCGGCAGCGACCTGTGGCGGGACCGCTGGGGCTACCTGCTCGCCGCCGGTGGCCTGCTGCTGGTCACGGCGCTGCTGGTCACCGTCGGAGTCGCGCAGGGCCGCCGGCAGCGCCGGGGAGGCGGGCCCGCGAAGCGCGCCGGGGCGGAGACGGCGGCGACGCGTACCCCGGAGCGGGCGTGACCACCGATGCGCCGCCACGGCCGCGCTGGCGGGCGGCCCGGGCGGGGGTCCTGCTGGCGGTCTTCGTCTGCGCGGCCTGCGGCCTGGTCTACGAGCTGGCCCTGGTCGCGCTCGGCAGCTACCTGATCGGCGACGCGGTCGGGCAGGCCTCGATCGTGCTCGGCGTGATGGTCTTCGCGATGGGCGTCGGTGCGCTCGCCGCGAAGCCGTTGCAGTCCCGGGCCGCCGCCGCGTTCGCCGTGGTCGAGCTGACCCTGGCGCTGCTCGGCGGGCTCTCGGTGCTCGGCCTCTACGCCGCCTTCGCCTGGCTGGACCTCTACGGCCCGGCGCTGGTCGGCACCGCGTTCGTGCTCGGCCTGCTGATCGGCGCGGAGATCCCGCTGCTGATGGTCATGCTGCAACGCATCCGCGAGCAGTCCGCCGGCAGCGCCGTGGCCGACCTGTTCGCCGCCGACTACGTCGGGGCACTGCTCGGCGGGCTGGCCTTCCCGTTCCTGCTGATACCGGTCTTCGGCCAGCTCAAGGGCGCGCTGGTGGTCGGCGCCGTGAACGCGGTGGCCGGCCTCGCGCTGGTCTGCACGGTGTTCCGGGCGGAGCTGAGCCGCCGGGCGCGGGTCGCGCTCGCCGCCGGCTCCGTCGTGGTCGCCCTCTGCCTGGGGTACGCCTGGATCACTGCCGCCGACTTCGAGCTGACCGCCCGGCAGCAGCTCTACCGGGACCCGGTGGTGCACGCCGAGCGCAGCCGCTACCAGGAGATCGTGCTCACCCGGTCGGTGCGGGAGGTCGGGCACGCCGACGCCGACCTGCGCCTCTACCTCAACGGCGACCTGCAGTTCAGCTCGGTCGACGAGTACCGCTACCACGAGGCACTGGTGCATCCCGCCATGCGCGGCCCGCGCGGCGAGGTGCTGGTGCTCGGGGCCGGCGACGGGCTCGCCGTCCGGGAGATCCTGCGCTACCCGGACGTCCGCCGGGTGACCGTGGTCGACCTCGATCCGGCTGTGGTGGCGCTGGCTCGCGCCGAGCCGCAGCTGCGCCGGCTCAACGGTGACGCGTTCACCGACCCCCGGGTGCGGGTGGTCAACACCGACGCGTTCGGCTGGCTGCGTACCGCCATGGAACGGTTCGACGTGGTGGTGGCCGACCTGCCCGACCCGGACGAGACCGCCACCGCGAAGCTCTACACCGTCGAGTTCTACGCGCTGATCCGGTCGGCGCTCGCCGAGGGCGGGCGGCTGGTGGTGCAGTCCGGGTCGCCGTACTTCGCGCCCCGGTCGTACTGGTCGATCGAGGCGTCGGTACGCGAGGCCGGCTTCGCCACCGTGCCGTACCACGTGGACGTGCCCTCCTTCGGCGACTGGGGTTTCCTGCTCGCCACCGCCGGGGTGACCCCGCCCGCGCTGGAGTTGCCGGCGGACGCGCCGCCGCTGCGTTTCCTGGACCCGTCGGTGCTGCGGGCGGCGGCCGCCTTCCCCGCCGACCGGGCCCGCCTGGACGTCCCCGCGTCCACGTTGCTCCAGCCCAGGGTGCTGGAGTACGCCCGCGCGGAGTGGCGCGGCTACTGACCCCGTCGCCGGCCGCCGGCTATTTGGTGCGCGCGCGGCTGGGCCGGAGTGGATACGGTGTGGGCGCGATCTAGGGGAAGGAGAATCGTGGTCGATTCCCAGCACACACCGGCCCGCGTCCGGCCGGCCGTGGTGACGATTTCCAGCTATCTGCTGATTCTGTTCGCGCTCATCCAGGTGATCAACCTGATCATCGCGCTCACCACCATCGGCACCATCCGCGAGGTGATGGACGAGGCCTACCGCGGCACCTCCGCCAACGGGGTGCAGGGGGTGGCGGACTTCGCCGTCGCGTTCAGCCTGGGCGGCGCCATCGTGGGGCTGCTGCTGGCCATCGTGCTCGCCGTACTCGGCCTGTTCAACAACCGGGGCGTGAACGGCACCCGGATCACCACCTGGGTGCTCGGCGGCCTGATGTTCTGCTGCTGCGGCCTCGGCACGGCCGGCAACGCCGCCGGCGGCCTCACCGCCGGCGGTGGCGCGCCGACCGACGGTGACGTCCCGAGCGCCGAGGAGGTGCAGCGCCGGCTGGAGGAGGCGCTGCCGTCCTGGTACGGGCCGGTCACCACGCTGCTCGCGGTGATCGCCCTGCTCGCCCTGCTGACCGCGCTGATCCTGCTCGCGCTCCCCAAGGCGAACGAGTTCTTCCGCAAGCCGCAGCAGGTCTGGGAGCCGCCGGTCCCCGGCGCCGCCTACCCCGGCCAGCCGAGCTACCCGGCGACCCCCGGCTACCCGGCCACCCCGGGCTACCCGCAGGCGGGCTATCCGCCCGCGCAGCCGGGCCAGCCCTCGGCCCCCGGCCAGCCCGGTTACCCGCCGGCCCCCGGCTACCCGGCCGCGCCGGACCAGCCGCCGCCCGCCTCGCCGTGGCAGCCGCCGTCGGCCCCGTCCTCGCCCTCGTCGGACGCGCCCGCCGCGCCGCCGGCCGGCCAGCCGGAACAGGGTGGACCGGCGCAGGGACAGGACCGGCCGGGCGGGGACGTCCCGCCGTCCGACCCGACCCGCCCGACCGGCAGCTGACGGGCCAGTACGAGCGACGCCGACGATTCCCTCCGAGTAGGTTGCAAGCCGACGCCTACCGGAGGGAATCGTCGTGTCGTACCCGGATCAGGCCCCGGCGCGTCGGCCCGCCGCCGTCACGCTGGCCGCGGCGGTGCTCGGGCTGATGGCCCTCGCCGCCGGGGCGTACGCCGTCGCGGCGCTGCTCGCCCTCGGCGGCACGGTGGACCGGTTCCGGTCGGCCGCCGCCGTTACCACCGCAGGCCCGGACGACGTCGGCGGCGTGGTCACCCTGCTGCGGGTCACCACGATCCTCTCGGCGGTGCTCACCGTCCTGGTCGGCCTGCTGCTGGTCGGTCTCGCCGCCGGGTTGCTCGCCGGCCGCCGGGGCGCCCGGGTGACGACCTGGGTGGTCGCCGGGCTGGGGCTGCTCTGCGGCTGCTGCGGCCTGGCCGTGCTGGTCGGTCAGCGGGCCCGCCCGCTGCGGACCGACGAGCAGAGCACCGCCGAGCTGCTGGGCCTGCTTGGCGGCGCCTACCCGTCCTGGTGGCTCCCGCTGAACGCGGCCCTTTCGGTGGGCCAGGTGCTCGGCTACCTTGTGGTGGCCGTGCTGCTGGCGCTGCCCGCGGCGAACGGCTGGTTCGGCCGCGCCCGGCCGACGCCGCCCCCGCCACCGGCGCCGCTCCCGTACGGCCCGTACCCGCCCCCGCAGGCCCCGCCGCCGTCCCGCTGAGGAGCGCCCGTGACGTCCGAGACCCCGGCCACCGAGCGACGGGCGCTGGTCACCGGCGCCACCGCCGGCATCGGCGAGGCGTTCGCCCGCCGGCTCGCCGCCGACGGGTGGCAGCTGGTGCTGGTGGCCCGGGACGCCACCCGGCTCGCCGAGGTGGCCGCCGACCTGACCGCCCGGCACGGTCACCGGGTGGAGACGCTCTCCGCCGACCTGTCCACCGACGACGGATGCGCGGCGGTGGAACGGCGGCTGACCGACGCCAACGCCCCGGTCGAGCTGCTCGTCAACAACGCCGGGCTCAGCCTCAACCGGCCATTCCTGCGGTCCACCGTCGCCGACGAGACGCGGTTGCTGCGGCTCAACGTGCACGCCGTCATGCGGCTCACCCTGGCCGCCCTCGGTCCGATGGCGGATCGACGAAACGGGATAGTGATAAATGTCTCTTCCGTTGCCGGTTTCGGTCCGGTGATGCCCGGTTCGACGTACCCGGCGAGCAAGGCGTGGGTGACGAGCTTCAGCGAATCCGTCGACCTGTCGGTGCGCCCGGTCGGCGTACGGGTGATGGCGCTCTGCCCCGGCTACACCGCCACCGGCTACCACGAGCGCAACGGCATCGACATGTCCGGCACGCCCCGCTGGATGTGGCTGCGGGCCGACGACGTGGTCGACGGCGCCCTGCGTGACCTGCGTAAAGGCAAGCAGATCAGCGTCCCGGACTGGAAGTACAAGCTCGCCGTGGCCGGCCTGCGGCACGCGCCGCGGCGGTTGCTGCGGATGGCCTACCGGGATCGCCGGGGACGGGTCGAGTCGACCGACGGCTGACCCGCGCTGCCCCGGCCGGTGCCGTCACGGCGGCGCCGGCAGGGTACGGGATTCCAGCGTGGTCGCACAGCGTAGCCGTCCATCGCCACCCATCGGTCGCCCGCGAGGCTGACCCGGGTGGACCCCACATCCGGCGCACAGACTCGCGCAGTACCCTCTATCGCCATGGGGCACCGCGACGACCTGCGTAAATTCATTTCCGACCTGGCTGTGGTCCACGGCCGGGTGGTGCTCTCCTCGGGCCGCGAAGCGGACTGGTACGTCGATCTGCGCCGCGTCACGCTGCATCACCAGGCTGCACCGCTGGTCGGTCGGGTGATGCGCGAGCTGACCGCGGACTGGGACTATGAGGCTGTCGGCGGGCTGACCCTCGGCGCGGATCCGATCGCGATCTCGATGCTGCACGCCGCGGCGGAGACCGATCGACCGTTGGACGCGTTCGTGGTTCGCAAGGCGGGAAAGGCGCACGGTCTGCAACGGCGGATCGAGGGGCCTGAAGTGGCCGGTCGGCGGGTACTTGCTGTGGAGGACACCTCGACGACGGGCGGCAGCGTGTTGACCGCCGTCGAGGCGCTGCGCGAGGCCGGGGCGGAGGTCGTTGGTGTGGCGGTTATTGTTGATCGAGGAGCCGGGGACGCCGTACGTGCCGCCGGACTGCCGTATCGGGCGGCCTATACGTTGGCTGACCTCGGCCTTGTGGCGTAAAAATTTGCCGATTCGGATCTGCTGATATGCAGGCGGATCGATGCTGCTGGTGGAAGGATGGAATACGTGGGAACTGCGTTGGCTGAAATGACCATGCCTCAGATCTCGCCGCTTGCCGGCGAGCCGATCGAACGTGCCGATGCCGAGCGGCTGGCGGGGGTCCTCAAGGCCCTTGCCGACCCCGCCCGGCTCCGGCTGCTCAGCCTGATCCAGTCGGCCCCCGAGGGCGAGGCGTGCGTCTGTGACCTGACGGCGCCGCTCGGCCTCTCGCAGCCGACGGTCAGCCACCACCTGCGTATCCTCACCGAGGCCGGCTTGCTGGAGCGGGAGAAGCGCGGTGTGTGGGCCTACTACCGGCTGGTGCCGGCCGCGATCGCCACGATCGCGGATCTGCTGACCCCGCCGCGCAAGCGGGCCACCAAGAAGGCCCGCTGACCCGGTGTCCGCGCGTCGTCCCTGACCGGGGCGACGTCCGGTGACGTACCAGGGGTGGCGTCATCGGGTGGTGACTCCTGCCTGTCACCAGCCAGCTCGCTGATCCGTCCGCCGGGACATCCGGTGGCACGAACGGCCGGTCCCTTCCGGGGCCGGCCGTTCGTCGTGTCCGAGGGTCAGCGGCCCTGGCCGTGGTCCGGGTAGCGCCGGTCGCCCTGCGGCTGCTGCGGCTGCTGCGGCTGGTCGTGGTGCAGGTGGTGCTCGATGGTGTCGCGCACCGCGTCCACCGCGCCGACCGCGCTCGCGGCGGCGACCACGGCGACGGCCTCGCCCCGCTTGCGGGCCTTCCGGTCGCGCAGGAACTCGAAGAAGATCGGCAGCACCGAGATCAGGATGATCAGGGCGACCACCGGCAGGATGTACCGGTCGATCTTGTCGCCGATGGCGCTGTAGATCTGCTCGGCGAGCAGGTAGCCGATCAGCAGGATGCCGTCGACCCAGAGGATGGCGCCGATCACGTTCCAGAGGAAGAACTGCTTGGCCGGCATGCCGAGCGTGCCCGCCACCGGGTTGAGGAAGGTCCGCACGATCGGGATGAAGCGGGCCAGCACCACGGCCTTCGCCGGGCCGAACTTCTGGAAGTAGAACTCCGCCTTCTCCACGTACTCCTTCTTGAAGAGGCGGGAGTTGGGGCGGTCGAACATCCGCCGGCCGTACTTGGAGCCGAGCCAGTGCCCGAGCTGGGCGCCGACGATCGCGCAGATCGGCCCGCCGATCAGCAGCCCGATCAGGGAGAGCCGGGTGCCGTCGCCGAAGATCGCGTCCGCCACCGGTGACGCCGCGACGCCCGCCAAGAACAGCAGCGAGTCACCCGGGAAGAAGAAGCCGACCAGCAGGCCGGTCTCGGCGAAGAGGATCACCCAGACGCCGATCAGCCCGAAGGTCTGCAACAGCTCCTTGGGGTCGAGCGGATTCAACGCGATCGTCTCGACGACTACCCGGCTCTTCTCACCTGTGTCCACGGCCACACAGGCTACCTGCCCCTCACCCCACCCCGCCCCACCCCCGCCCCCCCTTCCGCACCCCCGCCCTTGCCCGCACTTTCTCCGAAAGCGTGGCCATGGAGCGCGAAATGGCAACGCTTTCTCCGAAAGTGCCCGAATCTCGGAGGTGGGCGCGGGGTCAGAGGCGGGGGTCGACGGGTTCGGATTCGCAGGCCAGGATGGCGAAGACGAGTTCGTGGCGGCGCCAGAGGGGGGCGTTGTCGGCGAACGCGTCGAGGGCGGCGAGGCCGAGGGCGTGCTCGCGCAGGGCCAGGCCCCGCTTGCGGCCCAGCGAACGGCGGCGCAGCGCGGCGAGCTGGTCGGCGGCGGTGTAACCCGGGCCGTAGATGATCCGCAGGTACTCCCGGCCCCGGCACTTGATCCCCGGCTGGAGCAGCGAGCCGCGCGCCGACCGGGCGGCCAGCCCGGCGTACGGCTTGACCACCATGCCCTCGCCCCCGGTCGACGTCAGCTCCAGCCACCAGTCGGTGGCCGCCGCCACCGCGTCGGCGTCGGCGAGATCGACCACCTGCCGCCGGGTCGGGGTGAAGAACTCCGGGTCGGCCGCGCAGAGCCGGTCGGCCAGGTCGAGGTGCCAGCCGTGGTCCCGGTCGGCGAAGCTCACGCCCGCGCCCGCCAGCACCGCGAACGGCGCCAGCGTCACCCCGCGCAGCCCGTCGGTCGGCGCCACGTACGCCCGGTAGGCCGTCGAATAGCCGTCCACCTCGGCGCGGCGGGCCGCCATCCGCTCCCGCAGCCCGTCCACCGCCAGCCCGCGGGTCGCGGCGGAGTCCAGCGTGGCGAGCACCGCCGGCAGCGCGGCCCGGCCGGCCGCGCCGACGCTGGCGTACTGCTCGCGGATCAGCCCGCCCGCCTTCGCCGACCAGGGCAGCAGCTCGCAGTCGAGCAGCAGCGCGTCGGTGCCCAGCTCGGCCCAGAGGCCGGCGGCGGTCACCGCCGCGCGTACCCGGGCCAGCAACTGCTCGTCGAGCGGCGCGCCGAAGAACGGCCGGCCGGTGCGGGTGTGCACCACGCCGCCGCCGAACGGCCCACCGGTGGGCTCCCGCTCCACCAGCACCACCGCCCGCGAGCCCATGTGCTTCTCCTCGCAGACCACCCGGTCCACGCCCGCCGCCCGGTAGTCCTCGAACGCCTGCGCCGGGTGCTCCAGGAAGCCCTCGACGGTGGAGGTCGAGCAGGGCGCCATGGTCGGCGGCAACCAGACCAGCCGGCCCGGGTCGACCGCGAACCGGCTCATCACCTCCAGCGCGGCGGCGGCGTTCTCCGCCGGCACCGTCAGCGTCCCGTACGCGTGCTCGAGGTGCCGGCGGCCGGTGACGTCCGTCAGGTCCAGCACCGTGTCCGGTCGGGCCGGGGTGCTGACCAGCGGGCGAACCGGGGCGTACCACTCCTTGACCGCCGGGACGGCGACCAGTTCCTTCTCCGGGTAGCGCAGGGCGGTGAGCCGGCCGCCGAAGACGCAGCCGGTGTCGATGCAGATGGTGTTGTTCACCCACTCCGGTTCCGGGGTCGGCGTGTGGCCGTACACGACCATGGCCGAGCCCCGGTAGTCGCGCGCCCACGGGTAGCGGACCGGCAGGCCGTACTCGTCGGTCTCCCCGGTGGTCTCCCCGAAGAGCGCGAACGCGCGGACCCGGCCGGACGCACGGCCCTGGTAGGCCTCCTTCAGGCCGGCGTGCGCGACCACCAGCCGGCCGCCGTCCAGCACGAAGTGGCTGACCAGGCCGTCGACGAAGGCGGCGACCTCGGCCACGAACGTAGGGTCCTCGGCCGCCAGCTGGGCCATCGTCTCGGCCAGGCCGTGGGTGAGCCGCACGTCCCGGCCGCGCAGCTTGCGCAGCAGCTTCTGCTCGTGGTTGCCCGGCACGCAGATCGCGTGCCCGGCCGCCACCATGCCCATCACCAGGCGGAGCACCCCGGGGGAGTCCGGGCCGCGGTCCACCAGGTCACCCACGAAGACCGCGGTACGACCAGCCGGGTGTACCGCGTCCACCGGGCGGCCCGCGTCGTCGCGGCGCAGCGACCAGCCCAGCCGGAGCAGCAGCGCCTCCAGCTCCTCCCGGCAGCCGTGCACGTCACCGACGATGTCGAACGGCCCGGTCAGCTCCCGCCGGTCGTTGAAGAGCTTCTCGTACCGGATCTCCGCAGCCTCGATCTCCTCGACGCCGCGCAGCACGTGCACCTTGCGGAAGCCCTCCCGGGCCAGCAGCCCGTACGTCCGGCGCAGATCCCGCTGCATCCGGGTCAGCACCTGCCGGCCGAAGGTCCGGTCGGCCCGCCCCTGGGTCCGCTCCCAGGCCAGCGCCTCCGGTACGTCCAGCACGAGCGCCACCGGCAGCACGTCGTGCTCCCGGGCCACCCGGACCAGCGCGGCCCGGGCGTGCGACTGGAGGTTGGTCGCGTCGACCACCGTCAACCGGCCCCGACGCAGCCGGGTGGCGGCGATGTGGTGCAGCGCCTCGAACGCGTCGGCGGAGGCGGACTGGTCGTTCTCGTCGTCGGCGACCATCGCCCGGAACATGTCCGAGGAGAGCACCTGGCTGGGCAGGAAGTGCCGGCGGGCGAAGGTCGACTTGCCCGATCCGGAGACGCCGACCAGCGCCACCAGGGCCAGCTCGGGGATGTCGAGGGTGGTCATCGGCGCTCCTCCTTCCGGTCGGTCGTGGTGGCTTCGGTCATGGTGTTTTCGGTCGTGGTCAGGACGGCCAGCTGGGTGGGGGCGCCCACCTCCGGGTCCTCCTCCCCGACGCCGTCGATCGTGGCGGTGTAGCCGTACGTCGCGGCCACCCGCTCGACCCAGGCGGCGAACTCGGCGCGGGTCCACTCGAAGCGGTGGTCGGCGTGCCGGAACCGCCCCGCCGGCAGCCCTTCGTAGCGGACGTTGTACTCGACGTTCGGCGTGGTCACCACGACGGTGCCCGGCCGGGCGTGGCCCAGCACCGCGTCCTCCAGCGCCGGCAGCCGGGGCGGGTCGAGATGCTCGATCACCTCCATCAGCACCGCCGCGTCGTAGCCGCGCAGCCGGTCGTCCCGGTAGGTGAGGGCGGACTGCCAGAGCCGGATCCGGTCGCGCTGCCGCTCCGGCAGCCGGTCCAGGCGCAGCCGGCGGGCGGCCAGCGTCAGCGCGTGGGTGGAGACGTCGGTGCCGACGACCTCCGTGTAGCGCCGGTCGGCGACCAGGGCGGTGAGCAGCGCGCCGCCGCCGCAGCCGAGGTCGAGCACCCGGGTCGCGCCGCTGGCCGCGAGCGCGGCGAGCACCGCCTCGCGCCGCCGTACCGCCAGCGACGCCCGCCCCGGTCCGGCCGCGTCCGTCGTCCGGGCCGCTCCGCCTTCGTGTCCCGCTGCACCGGCCTCGCTGTGCGGGGTGCCGGCGTCGGATCCGGCCACGTCGGCCACGGGTGCCGGGTCGGCCGGGGGCTCGTCGATGCTGTCGTCGGGCAGGGGCTCGTCGGCGAGGCGCAGCTCGGTCAGCCGGGCCAGCGCCTGCCCGGCCAGCGCCCGGCGGTGGGCCAGGTAGCGACGGGTGATCAGGGCCCGCTCCGGGTGGTCGGCCAGCCACCCCGCACCGGCGCGGAGCAGCTTGTCGATCTCGTCCGGCGCCACCCAGTAGTGCTTCGCGTCGTCCAGCACGGGCAGCAGGACGTACAGGTGGTTGAGGGCGTCCGCGACCCGGAGGCTGCCGGTCAGGACGAGGTCGACGTACCGGCTGTCACCCCAGTCGGGGTGCTGCTCGTCCAGCGGGATCGGGGTGGCGGTGACCGTCCAGCCCAGCGGGGCGAAGAGCCGCCCGGCCACGTCGGCGCCACCGCGGCAGCGCAGCACCGGCACCCGTACCTCCAGCGGGATCGCGGTGCCGGCCAGCTCCGGGCGGTCCCGGGACTCGCCGCGCAGCGCCGACCGGAACACCGTGGACAGTGCCGAGGCGAGCAGGCTGGACGCGGCGTACGCCCGGTCGTTGACGTACTGCCCGAGGGTGAAGCTCTCCGGGGTGCGGGCCTGCTTCCGGCCGGCACGCCGCCCCACGCCGAGCCGCTGCGGGTCGACCTCGACCAGCAGGGCGGCGGTGCACCGGTCCTCGTCCGCCTCCGGGTAGAAGACGTGCGCGGTGCCCGCCGGCAGTTCGAAGGACTGGACCCGGTCAGGGTGCTTGACCAGCAGGTACCCGAGGTCGGTCGCCGGCCGGTGGGTGGTGGTCAGGGTGAGCAGCACGCCGCTCATGGTCTCAGGGGTTTCGATCTTGCGTCGCCCTCTTTTTGTGGGTGGGGCTCCCCCGGAAACCCGACGGGGTTGAGCGGCGTGCGCCGGCTCAGGGTGGCCGGGGTGCTGCTTCTGGTTCGGGATCTGGTGGTGCTGGCGGGGTTCTGCGGACGGGCTGGGTGGAGGGCGGCTTGGCCGGCGGTCCTCCCTCGGCGGGAGACGGCGGCGCCCCGCCGACCGATGGTCGACGGGGCGCCGGGTGGTGCGGGGTGGGTCAGGCGACGAAGCGGGTCCTGCGGCGGCGGGCCACCACGTAGCCGCCGACGCCGGCGGCGAGCAGCAGGCCGCCGATGCCGGCGATCAGGCCGGTCGACTCACCGGTGATCGGTAGCGAACCGCCGTCACCGCCACCGTTGCCACCGTTGCCACCGTTGCCGCCACCGGCGCCGGTCGGGTTAATGATGATTTCGGCGTTGTCGTTCTTGCTGTTCGGGTCGCCAACCAGCTTGAGGGAGACGGCCCCGGAGGCGTCCGGTGTCACCTTGTCGATACGCAGGCCAAACTCGTACGAGTAGTCCACGCCCTTCGGGGTCTCGCTGACCCAGCAGGCGTACTCCCGGGCACCCGGCTCACCCCACTTGCCGTTCCACGGGTCCCACTCCGAGTCGGACGTGTACGGCTGGCACTCGCCCGACACCTCGACGGCGGTGGTGCCCTCCGGGACCGTGACGCGGAAGACCGGCTTGTCCTGGTACTCGAGGAGGGCCGGGCCGAGGTTGGTGAAGCCCGGGCGTACCTGGACAACCTCGCCCTTCTTGCCGCTGGCTGTGGCGCCCGTGGCGCTGAGGTCCGCCGGGTTGTCGCCGGTCACGTTCACCGAGATTTCGGTCCAGTTGTTCATGCTGTCCGTGTCGGTTTGCGGGGTCAGCGACTTGGCCCCGGTCTGCTCGACCAGGCGCAGCTTCGCCCCGCTGCCCGGCTCGCCCTCCTGCGGCCAGTCTCGGTTGACCAGCTCCCAGTCGTCCTTGGTCCACCAGACGTTCGTCGCCAGCAGGCTGGCACCCGTCCGGGCGTCCTCATGGAGTTGGAAGGGCGTCTCCTCGGAGAGCCGGTAGGTCTTGCCCGGCTCCAGGTCCTCGTCGAAGGTGCAGAGGGCACCGTTGAAGTCGGTCGGACGGCAGTTCGAGAAGTTGCCCGCGTACCGATACAGGTAGTCGCCGTGCACCAACAGCACGGCACCGTGGGTGGTCGTGTCGCCACCGTTGCGGACGATCGCCGGCGTGCCGACCCGGCTGCCCGGAGCGCCGCTGACGCTGGCCTCCGGCTCGGTCTGGAGGTCGACGCCCTCGGCGACGGTGACGGTGGAGGCCGCCTTGACCGTCCGGCCACCAGAGGTGATCGCGTACTCCAGCTGACCCTTCTGGCCCGGCGTGGCGTTGTCCTTGCCGGTCACCTGGATGGCGAGCCAGGGACCGTCGTCCTCGGCAAACTCGGTCTCGCAGTGCACGGCCTGGGCGGAGGTCTCACACGCCCATCCCCAGCCCTCACCGGGCTGCTCGAGGACGGCGAAGTCGGAGATGCCGGAGAAGTCGATGTCCAGCGTGGTGTGGCCGAACTGGTGCGGCTGCTCAGAGCCGGTCGGCGCTGCGAAGACGTACGCGGAGCCCGTGTGGCCCGGAGCGACGAGCATGTCCTGGCCGATGACTTCGAACGGGTCGCCGTCGGCGACCGCAGGGGTGGCGGAGGCAGCGATGAACGCGCCTGCGACGCCCAACCCGGCGAGCCAGCGCCGGGTGGAGTGCGTGAGCATTGGGGGTTCCTCCCGTGGGGGTGTCCAGGTGGAGCCTGCGGATCTTAAGGACTCCTTAAAACACCGCGTCACCCCGAATGGCGTCTGGACCAGGCAATCGAGCCGAACGGCTGAGCATCTTCGGCGCAACGGGCGGACCATGGCGACGCCCCGTCGCCAGGGCGGCGACGGGGCGTGACGTGGTGCTGGTCAGGCGACGAAGTCGGTGCGTCGGCGGCGGGCCAGCAGGACCCCCGTCGTACCGGCGGCGAGCAGCAGCCCGCCGACCGCCATCGTCAGGGTGGTGGATCCGCCGGTGATGGGCAGCGAGTCGTCGCCACCGCCGTTGCCGCCGCTCGCTGCCGGCGGAACGAGCACGATCTCCGCCCGGTCGTTGGCGGGGTCGGTGTCGGCCTCGACGTCGACGGTCACTCGCCCGGCGGTTGGCCACGGCAGCCGGTCCACCCGCAGGGTGAAGGAGTACGAGACGGTCTCGCCGACACCGGCAATGTCGCCCGGGCCGCTGCACCCGTACTCCCGGGCCCCGGGTTGGCCGAACGTGTCGCCGGGTTTCCAGGGGCCGGCGCCGATCGGCGCGCACCCCCAGTGCACCTCGACCGCGGTGGTGCCGTCGGGGATGCGGAACCGCACCAGCGGGATCTCCCGCCAGGTCTCCACCTCCGTGGGCCCCAGGTTGCGGAATCCGGGCGTCACCGCCACCCGGTCGCCGACCTTGGCGTTGACCCGCCCCCCGACGGCGGCCGCATCCGCGGTCCGGTCGCCGGTGACGGTGATGCCCACCGCGGTCCAACTGTTCCAGGTGGCGCTGTCGGTCTGCCGCGCCGTCGGCTGCGCCACCAGGCGCAACTCGTCGCCGGTGCCGGGGGTGTCCGGTGGGAGCGGGACGTCCGGGTCCTGCTCGACCAGCGCCCAGTCGTCGGGGGTCCACCACTGCAGACGGTTGGGCAGCACGAGGCCGCTGCGCAGGAACGTCTTGAGGGTGAGCGGCAGCGGTGCCGACAGCCGGTAGCTGACCCCGGGCGCCAGTTCGGTGTCGAACCGGCAGACGGTGAGCCGGGCCTCGGCGCGTCGGCAGTTGCGGAAGTCGTCGACCGACATGACGTCCATGTCGGCGTCGAGGGTCAGCACCGCGCCGTGCACCGGCACCGGTCCGGCATTGCGTACGGTGCTGGTCAGGTCGACGGTGCCGCCGGGCCCGGCGCGGAGCGCGGTCTTCGGCTCGGTCACCAGGTCGACGCCCTCGACCACGCTGACCGTGATCTTGCGGGTGGCCGTGCCGCCGGCCGAGACGGCCCGGACGGTCAGCTCGGCCCGCCCGTCCAGCGGAGCGTCGGCCCGCGCGGCGAGCTGGAAGTAGAGGGTGGGCGTCCGGCTCCACCTGCCGAAAGCGCCCAGGCAGCGCAGGGTGTCGGCGCTCCGGACGCAGTCCCACCCGCCGTCGTCGGTCACCGTGAAGGTGCCCAGCGAGTCCCACTCGGACAGCTCGATGTCGAGGATCACCGGGCTGCCGGCGGGGGAGGGGTTGCCGTCGACCCGTACCGCGCCGGGAGCGCTGTGTCCCGGGGCGACCAGCAGGTCCCGTGCGGCGATCCGGAGGTCACCGGCTGCGCTTGCGGGAGCGGCGGTGGCGGCCAGGAACGCGCCCGCGACGGCCGCACCGGCGAGCCAGCGCCGGATGGAGTGCCGGAGCATGGACTGTCCTCCCGTTCGGTGGCGGAGCGTGGTCAGCCTCTCACGGATGTCACTTCCCGCCGGCCCGCCGCGCCTGGCGAGCGGGCGGCGCAACGTTTTGGACGCCCACTTTCGTCATCAGGGTCGGGACACCGGGAGGTGCAGTGACGTACGAGGAGTTCGCCGACTCGCGGCTGACCGCGCTGCTGCGGTACGCGGTCATGCTGACCGGCGATCCGCATCAGGCGCAGGACCTGGTGCAGGACACGATGGTCCGGGTCCAGCTGAACTGGCGGAGGGTGGCCCGGGCGGAGTCCCCGGAGCGCTACGTCCGCCGGATGCTCACCAACCAGTACGTCGACTGGCGGCGGGGCTCCTGGATGCGTCGGGTGCTGCTGCGCGGCGAGCCGGAGGAGTCCGCGTCGTCGGCCACCGACCACGCCCAGGACGCCGTGGAGCGCGACCAGGTCTGGTCCTGGCTGGCTCGGTTGCCCCGCCGGCAGCGCGCCAGCCTGGTGCTCCGCTACTACGAGGACCTGCCCGACGCGGAGATCGCCGAGATCCTCGGCTGCGCCGTCGGGACCGTCCGGTCGTCCATTTCCCGCGCCCTGGCCACGCTGCGCGCCGAACACGTGGAGGTCTGCTCATGACCGAGGCCGAGCTGCGGGCCGCCTTCGCCCGCCACGAGTCGCTGACCCCGCCGGCCGGGCCGCTGCGGGCGGCCGTCGACCGGATCGTCGTACGCCGTCGCCGTCGGCGCCGCCGGCTCCGGGCCGGGGCCACCGCGCTGGCGGTGCTGGGCCTGCTCGGCATCGCGGTGCCGCAGGTCGTTCCGCCGTCGGTCGGGCGTACCCCGGCCGGCGATCTGATCGGTGACCCGGCCTCGCCCGGCGGCGCGCTGAACGTGCTGCTGGTCGGGGTGGACGCGGCCCCCGGTCCCCAGGTCCGCGGCGCCGGCTCCACCGGCCGCGCCGACTCGGTCCTGCTGGTGCACGTCCCGGCGGACCGGAGCCGGCTCTACCTGGTGTCGCTGCCGCGCGACCTGAGGGTGGCGATCCCCGGGCACGGTACCGACAAGCTGAACGCGTCCTTCCAACTCGGCGCGAAAGCATCCCGGCCCGATCTGCGCCGGGGCTACGACCTGACCCGGCGGGTGGTCGGCGACACCACCGGCGTACGCATCGACGCCGGCGCGGTGCTGACGTACCCGGTGCTGCGGCGGCTCACCGACGGCGTCGGCGGGGTGGAGGTCTGCCTGCCGGAGCAGGTCCGCTCGGTGCACACCCGACGCGTCTTCCCGGCCGGCTGCCAGCGGCTGGACGGCACCGGCTCGGTCGACCTGCTGCGGCAGCGCTTGGGTATGACCCGGGGGGCCCAGGACCGGGACCGCAACGCCCAGCGCTACGCGGCGGGGCTGGTGCGGCAGCTCGACAGTGGGGACACCCTGCACAATCCGGTGGCACTGAGCCGGCTGTTGGCCGCCCTCGGCCCGGACCTGGTCACCGACACCGGCGACGCCTCGCTGCCGGACCTTCTCGCGCGCACCGTGCAGGCGTCCCGGGCCGCCCCGGTCGGTCTCGCCCTGCCGACCGTCGAATCGCCGGAGCGGCCGGGCAGCATCGTGCTCGACGAGCGCGCCGGGCCGGCCTTCCTCACCGCGCTACGCCAGGACCGGCTGGCCGAGTGGGCGGCGGCGAACCCCGACCGGGTGACCGCCCTGGGGGCTCAGCGATAGTCGTCCTCGTCGCCGGTGACCACCCGGGCCTGCTCCATCGCGTCCCAGTCGCCGACCTCCAGGCCACGGTGCGGCTCGGTCTCGGCGTCGCCCGGGTCGATCGAGGCGGCCTGCTCGACCGCGTCGGCCGGCTCGGCCTCCAGGTCGCGCTCCTCCGGGCTGAGGTGGTCGCTCGGCGCGAAGTCCTCGTCGGGCTGACCCATCGTCCCTCCCTGGTTCCGGCGGACTACCCCCCACACCGTACGGGCTGCGCGGCGCGGGTGCCCGGTGGGCGCGGCAAGCGGACTCGGTGGATCGTCCCACCGGGGCCTCCCGGCGGTGCCAGGATGGAGGCGTGGGCTTCCTGATCCGGCTGGCGATCACCGCGGTCGCGCTGTGGGTCACCACGCTGATCGTGCCCGGCGTCGACGTGACCGGCCGCAACGGCGCCGAGACGGCGTTCACCCTGATCGTGGTGGCGCTGATCTTCGGCGTGGTCAACGCCGTGCTCAAGCCGGTCATCAAGGTGGTCGGCTGCGTGTTCTACCTGCTCACCCTCGGTCTGATCGCGTTGGTGGTGAACGCGCTGCTGTTCCTGCTGACGGACTGGCTCGCGCGTGGGCTCGACCTGCCGTTCCGGGTGGACGGTTTCTGGGCCGCCTTCTGGGGGGCCATCGTGATGGCGGTGGTGAGCTGGCTGATCAGCGTCGCCGTACCGGACAGTCTGGAGGACCGGTGAGGGGAGGCGGTTGTGCCCGCCGCCACCTTCTACGGGATACTGCCGGCGGTGGACAGCGCGGTCCGGCGCACCCGATGGAAGACAGCGGCCAGCTCGGCCGAGAGCGGTAAGTAAGGAGCGTTCGACATGCCCATCGCTTCCCCCGAGACTTACGCGGAGATGCTGGACCGGGCCAAGTCCGGCCGGTTCGCGTACCCCGCGATCAACGTGACGTCCTCGCAGACGCTGAACGCGGCGCTGAAGGGCTTCGCCGACGCGGAGAGCGACGGCATCATCCAGGTCTCCACCGGTGGTGCCGAGTACCTGTCCGGCCCGTCGGTCAAGGACATGGTCACCGGCGCGGTGGCGTTCGCCGCGTACGCCCGCGAGGTGGCCAAGAACTACCCGGTCAACATCGCGCTGCACACCGACCACTGCCCGAAGGACAAGCTGGACAAGTTCGTCCGGCCGCTGATGGGGATCTCCCAGGAGCGGGTGAAGCGCGGCGAGGAGCCGCTGTTCCAGTCGCACATGTGGGACGGCTCGGCCGTGCCGGTGGCGGAGAACATGGAGATCGCCGCGCAGCTCCTCGACGAGGCCGCCAAGGGCAAGATCGTCCTCGAGATCGAGGTCGGCGTGGTCGGTGGCGAGGAGGACGGCGTCGAGAACGCCATCAACGAGAAGCTCTACACCACGGTCGAGGACGGCCTGGCCATGGTGGAGGCGCTCGGCCTCGGCGAGAAGGGCCGCTACATGGCGGCGCTGACCTTCGGCAACGTGCACGGCGTCTACAAGCCGGGCAACGTCAAGCTCCGCCCCGAGGTCCTCGACCACATCCAGATGGCGGTCGGCGCCAAGTACGGCAAGGAGAAGCCGCTCAGCCTGGTCTTCCACGGCGGCTCGGGCTCGCTGCTGTCGGAGATCCGCGAGGCGCTGGACTACGGCGTGGTCAAGATGAACATCGACACCGACACCCAGTACACCTTCACCCGTCCGGTCGCGGACCACATGTTCCGCAACTACGACGGCGTGCTGAAGGTCGACGGCGAGGTCGGCAACAAGAAGATGTACGACCCGCGCGTCTGGGGCAAGGCCGCCGAGGCCGGCATGGCCGCCCGCGTCGTCGAGGCCTGCGAGCACCTGCGCTCGACCGGCACCAAGATGAAGTAACCACTGCCAGCACGACGGCCGGCTCCCCGCCCGGGAGCCGGCCGTCGGCGTCTCAGGCGGTCGCGGTGAGCACCCGGACGGCCTCCCGGACGTCGTCGGTCAGGTGCACGGTGGTCGACAGGTCACCGAACGGGGACGCCGCGAACAGCGGCCGCAGCAGCGACTCGATCGGCAGTTCCCGGGTCCAGTACGCGCGGTCCAGGAAGACGTACGCCCCGCTCGCCCCGTCGGTGCCGTAGTAGGTCTTCGTCGCCGCCTGGAACACCTCCTGCACGGTGCCCGCCCGGCCGGGCGCGAAGACGATCCCGCCCCGGGCCAGCCGCAGGATCGTGTCCTCCCGGATGGCGTTGGAGAAGTACTTGGCGATCCGCCCGGCGAAGAGGTTCGCCGGTTCGTGCCCGTACAGCCAGGTGGGGATCGCCAGCCCGCCGGAGCGGGCCCAGTCGAGCTCCGGCGCCCGCTGCTGCGGGACGGCCGGCCCGGTCGCGTACCGCTCGCGTACCGCCAGCGCCGCCGCCGTGTAGCGGTCGTGGTCGGTGAAGTCCGGCGCCACGGCGAGCAGGTCGATCGCGGCGGTCAGCTCCTCGGCCGGCCGACCCGCGAGGAACGCGCCGAGGTTGGCCGCCTCCATCACGCCCGGTCCGCCGCCGGTCACCACCAGTCGGTCGGCCCGCGCCAGCTCCCAACCCAGCACCGCCGCCATCCGGTACGGCACGCTGCCACGCGGGACGGCGTGCCCGCCCATCACCCCCACCACCGACTGCGGCCCGTGCTTCGCGAGCCAGGACCGGGTGGCGTCGACCAGCGCGTTGTCCACGCCGTGGTCGTGCAGCCGCTGGCCGAGCGCCTCCCGGACGTCCGGCAGCGCGCCGCCGTGCTCGCGGAAGTGCGCGTACACCCGGGTGTCGTACATCCCGGCGAAGCCGCCCTCGGCGAACCCGGCGGCCAGTTCCTCGGGGGTGTAGAGGTGCGACGGCTGGGTCGGGTACGGCAGCCCGGAGAAGGGCGGCACCACGTTCGCCCCGCGCCGGACCAGGTCCGCGCCGACCTCTCGGGAGGCGAACCGGCAGCCGACGAAGAGGGTGCCGGCGACCTCGGTGCGGGTCAGGTCGGGGATCGGGTCCAGGTCGAGGCGGAGCCCCTGCACGGTCAGGCCGGCGAGGCTGCCGGTGGCCAGCCGTCGGTCGAACTCGGCGCGGGTCTCGATCTCGTCGTGGCTGGTGTCGTGCGGCGCGATGACGTCCGCGGGAGGTGGGGTCGGCACCAGGCCATCCTGCCCGGCCCGGGCAATGGCGCAAACCTGCAGGTCCGGGGGCCGGGACTACAGGAGCCCGACGGTCGAGACCGCCGGGCTCCTGCGTAACCGGGTCCTGGGGAGGCTCCGGATTAATAGTTGTAATGGAAAACATCTCGCGGCGGCATGGGCCGCAGGCGTGACGGACGCCTCCCCCGTTCAGCCAGCGCGCTGGGCCGATCCTCTCGCGCGCGGTGGGGCGAAGCCGGTTGAATGGGACGATGCAGAACCTGTTGCCTGAGCCACCGGCCACCCTCCTGCCCGCGCACGAAGAGGCCGACGCCACGCTCGCGGCCGCCGCCGAGAGGGGCACCGACGAGGCGTACGCCGGGGTCGCGGCCCGCTTCCCGACCTACAGCGCGGCCTGGGCGGTGCTGGCGACCCGGGCCTTCAACGCCGGCCAGGTCATCCCCGCGTACGCCTACGCCCGCACCGGCTATCACCGGGGCCTGGACCAGCTGCGCCGCAGCGGCTGGAAGGGCCACGGGCCGGTGCCCTGGTCGCACGGCCCCAACCAGGGCTTCCTCCGCTGCCTGTACGTCCTGTCCCGGGCGGCGGGCGAGATCGGCGAGGCGGACGAGGCGGCCCGCTGCGCGCAGTTCCTGCGCGACTGCGACCCGGCCGCCGGGGACGCCCTCGCCAGCGAGTGACCCGTCGCGACGGCCGGCCCGGCGGTGATCGGGCCAGCCGTCGCGGCTACAGCCCTTCGGCCACCGCGGCGGCGATCTTCAGCCAGGCGTCCCGCGTGGCGGAGGAGAGCCCGCCGTACCGGATCGGCTCCCCGGTGTCGATCAGACGCTCGTACGGCGCGAGCAGCACCGCCCGGGTGCGGGCGGCGAAGTGCTCCTGGATCGCCGGCAGGTCGATCTCCTTGCGGGACGGCGGCATCGACACCACCGTCACCGCCTGCCGGACCAGCCGCTGCCGGCCGCTCTGCTCCAGGTGGTCGAGCATCCGGGCGGCCGTCTCCGCCGAGTCGTTCCGGGCCGACATGGTCACCACCAGTTGGTCGGTGGCGTCCATCGCGGCCTGCCAGTTCTGCGCCCGGACGTTGTTCCCGGTGTCCACGAAGATCAGCTTGTAGAACCGGCTGACCACCTCACGGATCTCCGCGAAGGCCGCCGCGGTGAGCATCTCGCCGCCGGTGGCCGACTCGTCCGAGGCGAGCACGTCGAACATCCCCTCGCCCTGCGAGCGGACGTACTGCGACAGGTCACCGATCCGGCCGTGCGCGCCCTGGAACTGCCCGAGGTCGCGCAGCATGTCCCGGACCGTACGGGAGTGGAAGTCCTGCTGGGCGCGCATGCCCAGGGTGCCCTGCGTCTCGTTGTTGTCCCAGGCCAGCACGTACCCGCCGCGCTTCTGACCGAAGGTCATCGCGAGCAGCAGGATGGCGACCGTCTTGCCGGCGCCGCCCTTCGGGTTCACCACGGTCACCTGGCGCAGCCCGCCGAAGTTGCGGCGGACCATCTCGACGTCCCGCTTGATCTCCTGCTCGTGCCGCCCCGGCGGCAGCTTGAGACCGATCTTGTTGACGACCGCCCGTACCCCCATGGTGGCGACCGGGTCGGCCGGGCGGGCCTGCCGGCGGCGGGCGAAGTCCTCGGCGGTCGGCGCCGATGCGCCGTCCGGCGTCCAGCCCGCGTCCGGGTAGCCGCCCTGCGCCGCCCGTGCCAGCGGCTCCGGGTACGACTGCCGGGGCAGCCCGGCTGGCGGGGTGCCCTCCTGCCAGGACGGCTGGTACCACCCGGCGGGCGGCTGCGGCCCCGGCGGCGCGGCGGTCATCGGCCCGGGCTGCGGCGGGCCGGCGTGCGCAGGCGGCACCGCGAGCGTGGGCCCCGGTGGGTACTCCGTCGGCGGGTGCGGGCCGGGCGGCGTCAGCGGCGTGCCCGGCGAGGGCGGGAACGGACCCAGCTTCGGCGCCGGGGGCGTGGGCGTCGCGGGCTGGCCGGGCACCGTCGCGCTGCCGATCGCCTCGTCTCCGATCGCGGCTCCGCCGTGATCGCCGCGCATCGCCGCGTCGCCGTAAACCGCCGCGTCGCCGCGCATCGCCGCGTCGCCGGCGGCGCCGGAGCGCTGCGGTGGCTGGGCCCACGGCGACTGGCCCTGTCCCCGGGCCGCCTGCGGGATGCTCGCGGCGGGTACGACCGGAGTGCCCGGCGCGGTGTGCGGCGGGGGCGCGGTGATCGGCTGGTCCAGGGTGAAGGGCAGGTCGAGGTCGACCGCCGGCTGCCCGACCCGGGGTGCCGGCGCGGGGGGCGCCGGCCGTCGGGCGTCCTCCGCCGGCTCGGACTGCGGCCGGGCCTCCCCGGTCACCGGGCCCGCTTCGGCGGCCGCGACGGCGTGCCCGGCCGGCGAGCTGGCCTCGGCCGCCATTCCGGGTTCGGCGGCCCTGCCATTGGTGGCTGGGCTGCTCGGGCCGGCGGCAGTGCCGCTCGCGGTCGGAATGTTCGGGCCGGGTGCGGTGCCGTTGGTGGCCGGGATGCCGTGTCCGGCGAAGGTGCCGTCGGGGGTGGCGCTCGGGTCGGTGGTCGTGCCGTCCGTGGCCGGAGTGGTCGGGCGGCCCGCGTCGCTCGTGGTCGGGGAGCCGTGTCCGGCGAAGCTCCCGTCGGGGGTGGCGTTCGGGCCGGTGGCCGTGTCGCCCGTGGCCGGAGTGGTCGGGCTGGCCGCCGCGCCGCTCGTGTCGGCGGCGGAGCCGTTCGTGGCCGGAATGCCCGAGCCGGTGGTCGTGCCGCTCCCGGTCAAGGCGGTGTCTCCGCCGGTGGCCGGAGCCGCATACCCGGTGACCGGGCCGTCCGGGCCGGTGGCGCCGTTCCTGCCGGCCCCGCCGTTCCCGCTCGCCGCGAACCCGGTCGTGGGTGGGCCGCCGCCAGAGAGGTGTTCGGTGCCGACCAGGCCGCGCACGCTGTCCCCACCGGCCGGGCCGCCGCCAGCACTCACCGGGGCGCCGCCGGTGGTGGCGCCCGCACCGGCGCTGGTGTCGTGGCCGAGCTGGGAGGCGTATTCCTCGCCCGCGTCGGCCGGCGTGGCGGACCAGTCGTCGGGGCCGGCCGCGTACGGCGGTATCGGCGGCGGGGCCGGTTCGTCGGCGCCCAGGGACACCCAGTCGCCGTCCGGCGGAGGTGCCGTCCAGCCGTCGGCGGCGGGGGCGGCGTTGACCTCGGCGGTCAGCGACGGGTACAGCGGCGAGGCATGAACGCCCCAGGTCGGGGCGGTGTCGGTCGCGTCGGGCGGCCAGAGCGGTTCGATGTCCCGCTCCGGCACCGCAGGCGGGCCGGGCAGCCGGCCCCGGTCGGCGTTCTCGTCCACCACGGTTCCTCCCCATTCCTCCTGCCGAGGATAGGCCGTCCCGTTCCGGTCACGGAACGTAGCGGAACGCCGTTCCGGGTCAGCTCGTCCAGACCGCCCAGGCGCCCGCCTCGGTCCACCAGGACCGCTTGCGGCTCAGCTCGCCCTCCACACCGTCGTCGAGGAAGGGGACCTTCTCGTCCCGGGGGACGACCGCGACCGCCCGGCCCCGGGCTCGGCGGACCTCGAATCGGATCCGCTTCCGGCCGAACGCCTTCCGGGTGACCACCGGCACGGCCACCGCCACCTCGACCACGCCGTCGGTCGGGTCCGGAGCGGTCAGCAGCGGCAGCCCGTCCAGGGACGCGTACCCGCCGGCGTTGCCGATCGCGCAGGCCAGGATCGGGTCCTCGCCGTCGGAGAGCACCGCGTCGTCCACCTCGACCCGGCCGCGCCAGTGCAGCGGGCGCCCCCCGTCGTCGGCCGCGCCGAGCAGCGCGCCGTCCAGGGTCACCGAGCCGGCGTCGTTGCGCAGCAGGTCGAGCCGGCGGGCGGTGCCGTCGAGCACCGCGGCGGCCACCGCCGCCGGGTCGCGGGGCAGCCCGAGCTGCGCCGCCAGGTCACCCTGCGTCCCGTTCCGGGCGGGGTCGAGCGGGAGTACGCCGACCGGCGGCAGGTCCGGCACCGTACGGTTGCCGGCCAGGTCCGCCGGGCGGCGGCTGGGCGGTGGGGCGTACCGCCGGACCAGCCGGCGCAGCACGGCGCGCAACTGTGCGTCACTGGCCGTGGCGACGACCAGCCGGGTCTTGGAGTCGGGGTCGGGCCAGGTGAGGCCGTCGGGGCGGGCGGGGGCGTCGAGCCGGGCCAGCACCTCGTCGATCTCGGCATCCGAGCGGGCGGTGACGGTCTCCACCCGGGCACCCCGGGCGGTCAGCGCGTCCGCGCAGGCCAGCACCGGTACGCGCGGCGTCTCGCAGCGCTCCTCGGTCGGCTTCGGCGCTTCCGCGCCGGCAGCCTCGGTCGCGCCACCGCAGCAGGCTCCGCCGCTGCCGCAGCCCCCACCGGGAGCGTCCCGCTCCGAGCCGAGGGTGAGCAGCACCACGTCGTACACTCCGAGCCTCCTGCCTCTCGACGCGACCCCTGCGGGTCCCGCCGTCACTACTTGTTAGCCTGACACCCCGGGCTCGCCAACCGGTCGCCACCTGGCACCCGAGCCTTCTGGAGGCGGAGAAGATGCCAGCGATCGTGCTCATCGGCGCTCAGTGGGGCGACGAGGGCAAGGGCAAGGTTACCGACCTGCTGGGTGAGCGGGTCGACTACGTCGTGCGCTACTCCGGCGGCAACAACGCCGGTCACACGGTGATCACTCCGGACGGGCAGAAGTACGCGCTGCACCTGATGCCGTCCGGGGCGCTCTCGCCGAGCGCGATGATCGTCATCGGCAACGGCGTGGTGGTCGACCCGAAGGTGCTGCTGGCCGAGATCGACGGGCTCGCCGAGCGCGGCGTGGACGTCTCCCGGCTGCGCATCTCCGGCGACGCGCACCTGATCATGCCGCACCACCGGGCGCTGGACCGGGTGGTCGAGCGCTACCTCGGCTCGGCCCGGATCGGCACCACCGGCCGGGGCATCGGCCCGGCGTACGGCGACAAGGTCGCCCGGATGGGCATCCGGCTCCAGGACCTGCTCGACCCGGGCATCCTGCGCAAGAAGCTGGAACTCGCGTTGCGCGAGAAGAACCAGCTGCTGTTCAAGATCTACAACCGCAAGGCGATCGACGTCGACGCGACGATCGAGGAGTACCTCCAGTACGCGGAGCGCCTCAAGCCGTACATCGCGGAGACCCGGGTGATGCTCTGGGACGCGCTGGACCGCGGCGAGACCGTGCTGCTGGAGGGCGCCCAGGCCACCATGCTGGACATGGACCACGGCACCTACCCCTTCGTGACCTCGTCGAACCCGACGGCCGGTGGGGCGTGCGTGGGCGCGGGCATCCCGCCGACGGCGATCAACCGGGTGATCGCGGTGAGCAAGGCGTACACCACCCGGGTCGGCTCCGGGCCGTTCCCGACCGAGCTGTTCGATGACAACGGCCAGCACCTGCGCAAGATCGGCCACGAGTACGGCACCACGACCGGCCGCGAGCGCCGCTGCGGCTGGTTCGACGCCGTCGTCGCCCGGTACGCCTGCCGCCTCAACGGCGTCACCGACCTGGTGGTCACCAAGCTGGACGTGCTCACCGGCATGGCGAAGGTGCCGATCTGCGTCGGGTACGAAATCAACGGCGAGCGCTTCGACGACATGCCGATGACCCAGACCGACTTCCACCACGCCAAGCCGATCTACGAAGAGCTCGACGGCTGGTGGGAAGACATCACCAAGGCGAGAACCGAGGAAGACCTCCCCGAAAACGCAAGACGCTACATCGCCAGAATCGAAGAGATCACCGGCACCCGCGTCAGCGTCGTAGGCGTAGGCCCCGGCCGCGAAGAAAACGTAGTCCGCCACCCCCTCCTCCCCTAACCCCACCCTTTCCCCCGTTGATCATGAAGTTGTTGCCGCCCACCTCGGCGTGTCGGGGCAATAACTTCATGATCGACGCGCCCAGGTAGTGGGTGGTTGTCCACAGGGGGGAGGGGTTTTCCACAGGGGGTTTTGGAGGGCTTCGCTGACCGGGACAGTCGGTTGGTGTGGATGCGTGGGCGGTGGTGCGGCGGGTTGCGGCTCGGCGGGACGGAATTGTCACGCTGGCGCTGGCGCAGGCGCGGGCGGCCGGCTTCACGGTGCACGAGGTGCAGCGACTGTGCCGGGCGGGCCGTTGGCGTGCGGTGGCCCGGGCCAGCTACCTGGTCGACGCCGACCTGCATGACGGCGTACCGAGGAGGGCGCGGATTCGTGCGGCCGTCGCCTCCTTCGGTCCCGCGGCGGCTGCCGTCCTGCGGACCGCTGCCGAGCTGCACGGTATCGCCGGCTGTCGGTCGACCGAGGAGATCCATCTGTCGGTCCCGGGCCGGGTGGCCCGGCCTGCCCGACTGGCTCATCGGGAAGTGATCGTCCATCAACTGGCCATTGGCGAGCGGCAGTTGGTTCGGATCGACGGCATCCCGGCCAGCGCCCCGTTGCGCACGGTCGCTGACCTGATCCTGAGCGAGGACCGCTATCCGGCGGTCTCGGTGCTCGACTCGGCCCTGAATCGCCGGCTCGTGACCGAGGACGATCTGCTGGATGCCGCTCGACTCATCCGTGGTCGGCGAGGCGCCGTAGCCGCCCGTGGCTATCTGGCGGAGGCGGACGGTCGAGCGCAGTCGCCGTTGGAGACCCGGGCTCGCCTGCGCTGTGTCGACGGCAAGGTTCCACCGGACGCCCTGCAGTTGGCGGTGCGGGACGCCGACGGCTACCTGCTCGGCATCGGGGACCTGGGCTGGCGTGGTCCCAGGGTGATCGCCGAAGCCGACGGCCGAGCCGCACACGACACCCCCGAGGCGGTCTTCGCCGACCGCCGCAGACAGAACCGCCTGATCAACGCCGGCTGGTCCATCCTCCGCTTCACGTGGCAGGACACCCTCGACCCCACCTACATCCCCTGGACCGTCCGCCAGGCGATCGCCGCCGCAGGTCGTCGCCGTTGACCATGGAGTTGTTGCCATGACACGCCGACATGGTGGGCAACAACGTCATGATCAACGGGGTGGGAAGGGGGGTCGGTAGGATCGCCGGCGTGCGCGTACTTCTTGTGGGGGGTGGCGGGCGGGAGCATGCGCTCGCGCTCGGGCTCACCGACGACCCGTCCGTTGAGGCTCTGATCGCGGCGCCGGGGAATCCGGGCATCGCTGCGCTTGCCGAGCTGCGGGAGGTGGATGCCGCCGATCCGGGTGCCGTGGCGGCACTCGCGGTCGAGGTGCAGGCCGACCTGGTGGTGATCGGGCCGGAGGCGCCGCTGGTCGCCGGGGTCGCGGACGCGGTGCGGGCCAAGGGCATCGCGGCGTTCGGGCCGTCGGCCGAGGCGGCCCGGCTGGAGGGTTCCAAGACCTTCGCCAAGGAGATCATGACGGCCGCCGGCGTGCCGACCGCGCGTGCCTACACCTGCACGGACGCCGAGAGCACCGCCCGGGCCCTGGACGAGTTCGGTGCGCCGTACGTGGTGAAGAACGACGGGCTGGCCGCCGGCAAGGGCGTCGTCGTCACCGAGGACCGGGACGCCGCGTTGAGGCACGCGCAGGAGTGCGGCCGGGTCGTGGTCGAGGAGTACCTCGCCGGGCCCGAGGTCTCGCTCTTCGTGGTCACCGACGGCGAGGCGGCGCTGCCGCTGCTCCCGGCGCAGGACTTCAAGCGGGTCGGCGACGGCGACAGCGGCCCGAACACCGGCGGCATGGGCGCGTACGCGCCGCTGCCCTGGGCGCCGCCCGGCCTGGTCGACGAGGTGATGCGCGACGTCGTGCACCCGACGCTGGCGGAGATGCGCCGCCGGGGCACCCCGTTCGCCGGGCTGCTCTACGTGGGCCTGGCGCTGACCGCCGCCGGCCCTCGGGTGATCGAGTTCAACGCCCGCTTCGGCGACCCGGAGACCCAGGTGGTCCTCGCCCTGCTGGCGACCCCGCTGGCCGGGCTGCTGCACGCCGCGGCCACCGGCACGCTGGCCGCGCACCCGCCGCTGCGCTGGCGCGACGGCGCCGCCGTCACGGTCGTGGTCGCCGCCGACGGTTACCCCGCGTCCCCGCGTACCGGTGATGTGATCACCGGCGCGGACCGCGCCGGGATCATCCACGCCGGCACCCGCCGGGCCGCGGACGGCGCGTTGCTCTCCGCCGGGGGCCGGGTCCTCTGCGGTACGGCCACCGGCCCGGACCTCGCCGCCGCGCGGGACGCCGCCTACGCCCTGGTACGCGGCGTCGAACTGGCCGGCTCGCACCACCGCACCGACATCGCCGCCGCCGCGGTCGAGGGCCGGATCGTCGTCCCCGGCTGACCCGACCGACTCGCCGCCGGGCTCCCGCCCGGCCGGTGGCGGCGCTGCCCGGAGCGGCCGCGGCGGGGGTGGCGACGGTCAGCGCCAGGCCGAGCGCTGCGACGGCGAGGACGGTGTTCGTGATCTTCATGCGGTCGAGCCTGCCGCCACGGCGGGGCCGGGAGCGTCGGGGAGAATCCCCCGGCGTAGCCGGGACGGTGGCTCGGGGGTACCCCGGTCAGCCGTAGTAGCGGCGCAGTTCCCGGCTCAGCACCTTGCCGGTGGCGTTGCGCGGCAGGTACTTCACGAAGATCACATCCCGGGGTACGGAGAACCGGGCCAGGTAGTGGCGGACGTACTCGCGGACCGCCTCGGGGTCGAGCACCTCGCCGGGGTGCAGGCCGAGGAAGGCGGCGAGCCGCTGCCCGTACTCCGGGTCGGGTACGCCGATCACGGCGGCCTCCCGGACCTGGGGGAGGCGGGCCAGCAGATCCTCCACCTCGGACGGGAAGACGTTCTCCCCACCGGAGACGATCATGTCGTCGGCGCGGCCGTCGACGAAGAGCAGCCCGTCGGCGTTGATCCGGCCGAGGTCCCCGGTGTCCAGCAGCCCGTCGTGGGTCTCCCGTCGCGCCCCCGAGGTGTAGCCCTCGAAGAGCATCTCGTTGCCCACGAAGATCCGCCCGACCCGCCCGTCGGGCACCGGCTGGCCGTCGTCGTCCAGGATCTCCAGCCGGGTGCCGTGTGGCGGCCGGCCGGCGGTGGTGGGCGCCTCGCGCAGGTCGGCGGGGCTGGCGATGGAGGCCCAGGAGACCTCCGTCGAGCCGTACAGGTTGTAGATCACGTCGCCGTAGACGTCCATGAACCGCGGCGCCAGCCCGCCGGGCAGCGCCGAGCCGCTGACCGCGACCACCTTCAGCGGCGGCCGCGGGTCCGGCGGCGGCACGTCGAGCAGTCGCTGCACCATCACGGGTACGGCGAAGAGCGCCTGGCACTGGTGGGCCACCAGCGCGGCCAGCGTGGCGGTCGGCTCGAACCGGCGGTGCAGCACGATCGTGGCGCGCAGCGCGAAGGCGAACTGGAGGGCGGCGTACCCCCAGGTGTGGAAGAGCGGCGCGGCGATCATCACGGTGTCCCGGGTGTGCAGCGGAATCCGGTCGATGATGGACACCAGTGGGCCGAAGCCGTTGGGAGTGGGCCGACGGGCGCCCTTGGGCGCGCCGGTGGTGCCGGAGGTGAGCACGATCGTCCGGCCGTCGCGCTCGGGTGGTTGCAGGTCGCCGGGGAGCGCGCCGGCGATCAGCTCTTCGAGGCCGCGCTCGTCCACCCGGTGCACCTCGGCGGGGAGGCCGAGGATGCGGTCGGCGAACTCGTCGTCGTGGACCAGCACCCGGAGGCGCTGTTCTTCGGTCACGGTGGCCAGTTGGGCGGCGGAGAGGCCACTGTTGACCAGCACCGCGTCGGCGCCGAGCACGGTGGCGGCGACGACCGCCTCGATCAGCCCGTGGTGGTTGCGGCAGAGCACCCCGACCCGGTCGCCGGCCTGTACGCCGAGCCCGGTCCGCATCGCCCGGGCCAGCCGCTCGGCCCGGTCGAGCAGCTTCTGGTAGGTCAGTTCGGCGCCCTGCTCGTCGACGACCGCGACCCGGCCCGGGTCGCGGGCGGCGGCCTGGCGCAGCTCGCCGGCGAGGCTCCAACCCCACTTGCGCAGCGCTTGGAGCTGGGAGGCGACCCGGATCGGCCGGCCCGGGGTGAGCAGCCCCCGCCGGGTCAGCGTGGCCACGACGAACGGCAGGTCCATGCGGCGCCTCCTTCTCCGGGGGGTGAGCGTGAAGGGCCCCCGCAGGGGCCCTTCAGCAGGACGTCACCTTTCGATCATGCACCGGATGCCTGCCGGAGCCCAACCGGTGCGAGCAGTGCCACCTGGTGGACACCCGGCAGTGGCGGACGCCACCACCGAGGGTGACGGGTCAGCGGATCTGCATGCCGGAGATCGCGCGGGAGATGACCAGCCGCTGGATCTCCGAGGTGCCCTCGAAGATGGTGTAGATCTTGGCGTCCCGGTACCACCGCTCGACCGGGTGGTCGCGCAGGAAGCCCGCGCCGCCGAGCAGCTGCACCGCCCGGTCGGTCACCGCGACGGCCACCTCGCCCGCCTTGAGCTTGGACATCGAGCCCTCGCCGGCGGTGAAGGGGCGGTTGTTGCGGCCCATCCAGGAGGCCCGCCAGACCAGCAGCCGGGCGGCGTCGATCTCCATCTTCATGTCGGCCAGCGCGAACGCGACCGCCTGGTTCTCGATGATCGGCCGTCCGAACTGGACTCTTTCCTTCGCGTAGTCGAGGGCGTACTCGTAGGCGGCCCGGGCCACGCCGAGCGCCTGCGCGCCGACGGTGGGCCGGGACAGCTCGAAGGTGCGCATCGCGGCCTGGCCGGAGGCCTTCCGCCCGGAGCGGGCCCGGTCGAGTCGTTCCAGCAGGGCGTCCCGGCCGCCGAGCAGGCAGCGCCCGGGCACGCGTACGTCGTCCAGGAAGACGTCGGCGGTGTGCGACGCGCGCAGCCCCAGCTTGCGCAGCTTGCGGGTCGCGTTCAGCCCGGCGGTCCCCGGCGGTACGACGAACGCGGCCTGCCCACGCGAGCCCAGCTCCGGCTCGACCGAGGCGGTGACCACGTGCACCCCGGCGATCCCGCCGTTGGTGGCGTACGCCTTCTGCCCGCGCAGCACCCACTCGTCGGTGGCCTCGTCGTAGACCGCCCGGGTACGCATCGCGCCGACGTCGGAGCCGGCCTCCGGCTCGCTGGTGCAGAACGCGGCGACGGCGGGCTGGTCGACGTCGCCGAAGCACTGCGGCACCCATTCGACCATCTGGTCGGGGGTGCCCGCGCCGTAGATGGCGGCGACCGCGAGGCCGGTGCCGAAGATGCTCAGGCCGATGCCCGCGTCACCCCAGAAGAGTTCCTCGCTGGCGATCGGCAGGGAGAGGCCGGTGGGGTCGGCCCAGCAGGTGGCGAGGAACTCGAAGCCGTAGAGGCCGACCTTCGCCGCTTCCTGGATGATCGGCCAGGGAGTCTCCTCCCGGGCGTCCCACTCGGCCGCGGCCGGGCGCACGACCTCGGCGGCGAAGCCGTGCACCCAGTCGCGTAGATCCCGCTGTTCCTCGTTCAGGTCGAGCGAGAACTCGGCCATGTCAGGACTTGGGGATGTCGAACAGGTTGGCGATGTTGGCCGCCAGGCCCAGGTCGCCCTTGGCCTTGAGCTTGCCGGTCATGAACATCATCACCGGGTTGGCGCCACCGGAGACGATCTTCAGGAACTCGACCGGGCCCATGGTGAGGCTGAGCTTCGGGTCGTGCTGCGGAGTCTCGTTGACGGTGCAGGTGCCGTCGGCGATGGCGACCTCGTAGGTGTCGGTGCCACCGTCGGGCCGGCCGGTGATGTTCCAGTGGATGACCGCGTTGGTGGAACCGGCCCGGTCGGCGCGGAACAGCTGCGGCATCCGGCCGAAGACCTCGCTGAGGATCTTGCCGCGCAGGTCGCCGGACATCACCTCGGCGATCTTGTCGTCGGGGGTGGACTTGACGAGCTGCGCGAACTCCTTGGGGCCGACGTTGGCGAAGTTGGCCGGGTCGAAGTCAGTCATGGGGGAATGCACCTCTCGGGCGGGCCGACTTTGGTTACTCGGGCGTAACCTTACGCACGAGTAGGTATGCTCGCAAGAGTGTCCAGCACACCCACGTTCAAGCGCCTACCCCGGGCCGTACGCGAGCAGCAGATGCTCGACGCGGCGGTCAAGGTCTTCTCCCGGCGCGGCTTCCACGCCGCCAGCATGGACGAGATCGCCGAGGACGCCGGCATCTCCAAGCCGATGGTCTACGCCTACCTCGGCACCAAGGAGGAGCTCTTCGTCGCCTGCCTGCACCGCGAGGGCACCCGGATGATGGAGGCGATCGCCGGGGCCGCCGCCCCGGACCTGCCCGCTGACGAGCGGCTCTGGCGGGGGCTGCGCGCCTTCTTCGGCTTCGTCGGGGCGCACCGGGACGGCTGGGCGGTGCTCTACCGGCAGGCCCGGGGCTCGCAGCCGTTCGCCGCGGAGTTGGCCACGATGCGCGCCCGGCTGGTCGAGGTGGTCGCCGGGATGCTCGACCACGCGCTGCGCGCCGACGGGCGCGAGGTGGGCGAGACCGAGCTGGAGGTCGTCGCGTACGCCCTGGTCGGCGCGACCGAGTCGCTGGCCGACTGGCTCGCCGACCACCCCGAGGCCGACCCGGAGAAGACCGCCACCCGGATGATGAACGTCGCCTGGCTCGGCGCCGGCCAACTGCTGCGCGGCGCCACCTGGCGCCCCCCGGCGGCCTGACTGCCCCGCCACGAAGCGACGGTCAGCGGCGGGCGACGGCGCGGCGGTGGGCGCGGCGGTGGGCGCGGCGGCGCAGCCAACGGGCCGACTCGACCAGCCCGGTGACGGCGAGGGAGAGGCCGACGCCGGCCAGCAGGGCCTTGATCGGGTCGCGCTCGAAGGCCAGGCCGCCGAAGTAGCCCAGCAGGGCGCAGTAGGTCCCCCAGGTGCCGGCCGCGAAGGCGTCGAAGAGCAGGAAGCAGCGCAGCGGGTAGCGGACGGCGCCCATGGTCAGGGTGACCGCGGTGCGGCCACCGGGCACGTACCGGGAGGTCATCAGGATCATCCCGCCACGCCGGTCCACGGCCCGGCGGGCCCACTCGGAGCCGGTCCGGCGGCGGCTCTCCGCCGGGAGCCGGGCCAGCCGGTGCGCCCCGCCACCCCGGCCGATGCCGTAGGAGATGTGGTCACCGACGAGCGCCCCGAGCGCGGCGGTCACGATCACCGCCACGATGGTCGGCTCACCGCCGGCGGCGAAGACCCCGGCGGTGATCACCACGGTCTCGCCGGGCACCGCCGGGAAGAACGCGTCGACCGCGGTGACCACGAGGATCACCAGATACACCCACGGCGAGGTGACCGTGTGGTGGAGCAGGTCGAGCACGGACTCCATGCCCTCATGCTCCGGGCTCGACCACCGCCCCCGGGCCGAGTCGGCGGATCAGGCCACCGCCGACCGCCGCCGCGCACCCCCCTCGTCGTTCAGCGGACGGTGCCAACCAGGTGCGGACGGCCGGTCCGCGCGTCGTGCAGGGCGAAGTCCCAGGCCGGGGTGGCGCTGAACGCCACGGTGCCGGGCAGCGGCACCGGCAGCTTGAACGCCACGTCCACCGTGTACGCCTCCGGCAGCCGGCTCTCCAGCGCCGCCAGGCAGCGGGCCTTGCTCCACATCCCGTGCGCGATCGGGCGGGGGAAGCCGAGCAGCCGCGCCCCGAGCCGGGAGGTGTGGATCGGGTTGTGGTCGCCGGAGACCCGGGCGTAGTCCGTACCGACCCGGGGCTCGACCCGCCAGCGGGCGGTGGCGGCCGGCGGCGCGGGCCGCTCACCCCGGTCGCGCCGCCCACCGCCGCCGGGCGTGCGCTCCTTGCCCAGGTACGTCGAGACGCCGCGCCAGACCTCCTCGCCGCCGACCGACCCGACCAGGACGACGTCGACCTGCCGCCCCCGCTCGTGCGGCCGGAGGTTCTCCGCGTGGGTGACGAAGTCCAGCGTCTCGCCGGCCTCGATCGGGCGGTGCACGGTGATCCGGTTGCCCACGTGCACCACGCCGGTCAGCGCGATGGGGAACTCCGGCGTGGTCATCAGCCGCAGCGACAGCGGAAAACCCAGCACGTGCGGGTACGTCGCCGGCAGCCGGTCGGAGAGCCGGAACCCGCAGACCCGGTCGTAGTCGGCGAGGTGCGCGCGGTCCACGGTGACGCCGGCGACGGCCAGTTCGACCTCCGGCGGGGCGTCCGGGCGGCGGGACCGGCCGATGACCGGTACCGCGTCGCGCAGCGCCCGCCGGTAGAGCGCGCCGGGTGCGGGCAGCCGGGGCAGCTCGACCCGCGCCCGTGCCGCCGGGGCGGCGTGCGCGGACAGATCCGTGGTCGCGTACGCCGACAGGTCGTGGGTGGCTTCCAGGCTCACGTCGTGCTCCGACGAGGCGGCCCGGACGGCGGCCAGGTCCGCCGCCGAGATCACCTCGGTCGGCCCGTCGATGAGGTCGTGGACGGAGAGGTTCTCCGCCGGGCCGTCCGCCGGCCGCTTCTTCCTCGCCATCACGCCCCCAGCAGACTCTGGCCGCAGACCCGGACCACGTTGCCGCTGACCGCGCCGGACGCCGGCCAGGCCAGCCAGCCGATCGTCTCGGCCACGTCCACCGGCAGGCCGCCCTGCGACATGCTGTTCATCCGGCGGCCCGCCTCGCGCAGCGTCAGCGGGATACGCGCGGTCAGCCGGGTCTCGATGAACCCGGGGGCGACCGCGTTGACGCTGATCCCGCGCCCGCTCAGCGCCGGGGCCAGCGACTCGACCAGCCCGATCACGCCGGCCTTGCTGGTGGCGTAGTTGGTCTGGCCCCGGTTGCCGGCGATGCCGGCGATGGAGGAGACCGAGACGATCCGCCCGCCGGCGGGGATCAGGTCGCGGGCCAGCAGCACGTCGTTGATCCGCTCCTGGCTGGAGAGGTTGACGTCGAGCACCTGGTCCCAGCGGTCGGCGTCCATCCGGCCCAGCGTCTTGTCCCGGGTGATGCCGGCGTTGTGGATCACCACGTCGACCCGGCCGTGCCGGCCGGCGAGGTGCTCGGCGAGCCGGGTGGGAGCGTCCGGGGCGGTCAGGTCGAGCTGGACGGCGCTGCCGCCGATCTCGTTGGCCACCGCGGCCAGCTCGTCACCGGCCGCCGGGATGTCCAGCGCGACGACCTGGGCGCCGTCGCGGGCGAGCACCCGGGCCAGCGCCGCGCCGATGCCCCGCGCCGCCCCGGTGACGAGGACGACCTGCCCGTCGAGCGGGCGGTCCCAGTCCGCCGGCGGCTGGGCGGTGCCGGCGCCGACCCGGACCACCTGCCCCGAGACGTACGCGGACCGGCCCGAGAGAAGGAATCGGAGGGTCGATTCCAGGCTGGTGAGGGTGCCGGCTGAGAGGTCCGGGCCGTCCGAGGCGTTACCGGCCTCCTTCGTGACGTACACGAGCTGGGCGGTGACGCCGCGGCCGAACTCCTTGCCGATGCTGCGGGTCAGCCCCTCCAGGGCCCGCTGGGCGGTCGCCTCGCGCGGCGAGTCGCACTCCGCCGGCGGGGTGCCCAGCACGATCACCCGGCCGCTGGGCAGCAGCGTGCGGGCCTGCGGGTGGAAGAAGTCGTACAGCTGGCGCAGGCCGGTGGAGTCGGTGATGCCGGTGGCGTCGTACACCAGGGCACCGAAACGCGCGGTGGTGTCGACGGCGGCGGGATCGCGCAGCTCGACCCCGGCGGCGGTCAGGATCTTGCCGACCGGCTCGGCGAGCCGGCCCCCGGTGGCCGTCCCGAGCAGCACCGGCCCGGGGACGAGCGGGTCGCCGGGCGTGTGCCGGCGCAGTCGCGGCGGATCGGGCAGCCCGAGGCGCTTGACCAGCGCGCGGCCGGCCCCCGATTGGACGAAGCTCGCGTACCTGTCGGTCATAGGCGTAGCCTACTGGCCAGTAGGTTGTGGGCAAGTCCTGAAACGGAGGCGGGATCGTGCAGAGCATCCGGCGGGTCGCGGTCATCGGCGGCAACCGCATCCCCTTCGCCCGGTCCAACTCCCGCTACGCGAACGCGTCCAACGCGGACATGCTGGGCGCGGCGCTGGACGGGCTGGTGGCCCGGTTCGGGCTGGCCGGGCAGCGGGTCGGCGAGGTGGTCGCCGGCGCGGTGCTCAAGCACGCGAAGGACTTCAACCTGACCCGCGAGGTGGTGCTCGGCTCGACGCTCGACCCGCACACCCCGGCGTACGACATCCAGCAGGCATGCGGCACCGGCCTGGAGGCGGCCATCCTGGTCGCCAACAAGATCGCCCTCGGCCAGATCGAGGTGGGCATCGCCGGCGGCGTCGACACCACCTCCGACGCGCCGCTCGCGGTCAACGAGGACATGCGCCGCACGCTGCTCAAGCTCAACTCCGCCCGTACCCTCGGCGAGCGGTTGAAGATCGCGGCCAAGCTGCGGCCGCACCAGCCGTTCAAGCCGGAGATCCCGCGCAACGCCGAGCCGCGTACCGGGCTGTCGATGGGTGAGCACGCCGCGCAGACGGCGGTGCGCTGGCAGATCGACCGGCAGGCGCAGGACGAGTTGGCGCTCCGGTCGCACCAGCGGCTCGCCGCCGCGTACGACAAGGGTTTCTTCGACGACCTGATCACGCCGTACCTGGGGCTGACCCGGGACCAGAATCTCCGCCCGGACACCACACTGGAGAAGCTGGGCTCGCTCAAGCCGGTCTTCGGCGCCAAGGGCCCGGACGCCGACCAGGCGACCATGACCGCGGGCAACTCCTCCCCGCTCACTGACGGCGCGTCGGCGGTGCTGCTGGCGTCGGAGGAGTGGGCCCGGGAGCACCACCTGCCGGTGCTGGCCTGGTTCTCCTGGTCCGAGGTTGCCGCCGTCGACTTCGTGCACGGCGACGAGGGGCTGCTGATGGCCCCCGCGTACGCGGTGCCCCGGATGCTCGCCCGGGCCGGGCTGACGTTGCAGGACTTCGACTACTACGAGATCCACGAGGCGTTCGCCTCGCAGGTGCTGGCCACCCTCGCCGCCTGGGAGTCGCCGGAGTTCTGCAAGGACCGGCTGGGCCTGGACGCCCCGCTCGGATCCATCGACCGCGACAAGCTCAACGTCAACGGCTCCTCGCTGGCCGCCGGGCACCCGTTCGCCGCCACCGGCGGCCGGATCGTCGCCACCCTGGCGAAGCTGCTCGCCGAGAAGGGGAGCGGCCGGGGGCTGATCTCCATCTGCGCGGCGGGCGGGCAGGGCGTCACCGCGATCCTGGAGCGCTGACCGTTCCGCGTGGCTGCCCGCTCGTCCACGGGACGAGCGGGTAGCGGTCCCCCGTTCGGCGGCAAAGGGCACAAAGCCTCACATTCTCGCTCCGCTCTCCCGACGATGAAGGCGTTGACCGTCCTTCACCGGGAGGTTCGTCGTGGACCGCAGACGCTGGCTGCTCGCCCTGCTCTCCGGCGCGGCGCTGATCCTCTTCCCCGGGCCCGCCGATCAGGCCGCCGCGCCCGACGTGGTCGCGCGGGCCGGCACCCTCCCCGACGACGGCGCACCGGAAGCGGGCGACGCCGGCGGCCGTCCGGACGACCCGCCCGGTCTCCGCCCCGGCGCCGACCAACCGCAGCCGGCGGCCGGGCCGAGCCTCTGCCGTCCCGGCCTGCCGCCGAGCGCGCCGCCGACCACCCGGTACCTCGACGACAACCCGCTGCTCGGCCCCGCCCGGTTGCCCACCGCATCGCCGCTCGGGCCGCTGCTCGCCGGCTACCAGCGCTTCGGCGGGCTGACCGAGCGCCGGTTCCTGGCCCGGTACACCACCAGCGCCCCCGCCGGGTACGTCTTCCCGCCGGCCAACGGCTTTGTCGTCGCGCCGGACGGCACGCCGCTCAAGACCCGGCAGACCCTGCTGGCCGGGTACCGCCTGGACCGCTTCGGCTTCGCCGGCGGCGCGTTCCTGGCCCCGCTCGGCACCCCGGTCAGCGCCCGCTCCCTGGCACCGCAGAGCCTCGACACGCCGCCACTTCCCGCACCGCGGCCGGCGCTACCGTCGGCCGCGCCGCTGGCGAACTACCACACCTACTGCGTGCTCAAGCCGTTCGACGTCGACTCCGGCCCGACCGCGCCGTGGTTCGCCCAGCCCGGCCGGGGCACCCAGTTCCAGCTGAACCCGGCGTACCTGCCGCAGGCCGGTGCGAACCTGACCGTGCAGTGGCTGGTCGACCACCGGTTCCTCGTGGAGGAATCCCTGGCCGGCACCGCCGGGGAGTGCGTGACCGACAGCGTGCCCCGGCGGGGTGGGACGGGTGGCGGCGTTCCCGCCGTACACGTCTGCTGAACCGGCGGGCGGTCACCGCAGCGGCGACCGTCGGAGCGGCCGGTGCGGAGCGGGAGGTCGGGAGTGGATCGGCACGAGGTGCGCAACGCCCTGCTGGCGACGGGACTGTCGCCGGACGCCTTCGAGCTGGAGGGGGTGCACGAGCACGTGCCGGTGCCGCCCGACTTCTGGTTCCTGCGCCGGTCGGCGGGTGGGCGCTGGGAGATCGGCCTGTACGAGCGCGGGACGCGGGACGTGCGGCAGGTCTTCGACACCGAGGAGGAGGCGTGCGCGGGACTGTGGCGGGCGCTCACCGGCCGCCCCGCGTAGCGGTCCACGACAGCTACTTGATCGTGCCCGGCGGTGCGATCCAGCGCATCGGTTGCCCGGTCACCGCCGCGATCTGGTCGAAGTCGCGGTCGTAGTGCAGCAGGGACAGGCCCTGATATTCCGCGGTCGCCGCGAGGAGCAGGTCCACGGCACCGGCGGAGCGGTGGGTGCCCCGGGCGGTCAACTCCTCCTGGATCTCGGCCGCCCGCTCGTAGCTGCGGTCGGGCATCGCCACCCAGCTGAAGGCGGTGCGCAGGAGTTGTTGCAGCCGGGCGCGGTCGGCCGCCGAGCGCGCCGTGTAGAGGAACTCCAGCTCGACCAGCGGGCAGGTGGCCAGCAACCCGGCGGTGGCGGCGGGCTCCCACCGGGACCGCAGCGCCGGGTCGCGGACCAGGCGGACCAGTGCGCTGGTGTCGACCAGGTAGTCGGCGAGCTTCACGACCGGTAGCTGTCCTTGTCGAGCAGTTCGTCGAAGTCGCCGGCCTCCCCGCGCACGCCCAGCTCGGCGAGGGCCCGCGCCCGTCGCAGCCGGGCCGCGCCTTCCCGGAGCGCCACGTTGACGGTGTCCTTCTTGGTCTTCGTGCCGAAGGCCTCCGCCGCGTCCGCCAGGGCGTCGTCGTCGACATCTACGAGGATCTTGGTCATCGGCGCCTCCTATATACGGACAGCGTCGCGAGTATATCCGTTTCGGCCCGGTCGACGGGGCATCTCGGAGGTGCCGGACAATGGGCACGTGACGACGATCCCGAACGTGCTCGCCAACCGGTACGCCTCACCCGAGCTGGTCGCCCTCTGGTCACCGGAGGAGAAGGTACGGCTGGAACGGCGGCTCTGGCTCGCCGTACTGAAGGCGCAGCGCGACCTCGGCGTGGCCGTGCCGGACGGGGTGGTCGAGGCGTACGAGCGGGTGGTCGACGACGTCGACCTGGCCTCCATCGCCGAGCGGGAGCGGGTCACCCGGCACGACGTGAAGGCCCGGATCGAGGAGTTCAGCGCGCTCGCCGGGCACGAGCACGTGCACAAGGGGATGACCTCCCGGGACCTCACCGAGAACGTCGAGCAGCTCCAGGTACGCCGCTCGCTGGAGCTGATCCGGGACCGCGTCGTCGCCGCCCTGGCCCGGCTGGCCTGGCTCGCCCACGAGCACTCCGGACTGGTGATGACCGGGCGCTCGCACAACGTCGCCGCGCAGGCCACCACGCTGGGCAAGCGTTTCGCGTCGGCCGCCGAGGAGCTGCTGATCGCGTACGAGCGGCTGGAAGACCTGATCAACTGGTACCCGCTGCGCGGGATCAAGGGCCCGGTCGGCACCGCCGCCGACCAGCTCGACCTCTTCGACGGCGACGCGGAGAAGGTGGCCGAGCTGGAGCGCCGGGTGGCCGGGCACCTCGGGTTCAACCGGGTGCTGGACAGCGTCGGGCAGGTCTACCCGCGCTCGATCGACGTGGCGGTGCTCGCGGCGCTCTCCCAGGTCGCCGCCGCGCCGTCCTCGCTGGCCACCACGATCCGGCTGATGGTCGGCCAGGAGCTGGTCACCGAGGGCTTCAAGCCCGGCCAGGTCGGCTCCAGCGCGATGCCGCACAAGATGAACACCCGCTCATCGGAGCGGGTGAACGGCTTCGCCGTGATCATCCGGGGCTACCTGTCGATGGTCGGCGAACTGGCCGGCGACCAGTGGAACGAGGGGGACGTCTCCTGCTCGGTGGTCCGCCGGGTGGCCCTGCCGGACGCGTTCTTCGCCGCCGACGGGCTCTTCCAGACCTTCCTCACCGTGCTGGACGAGTTCGGGGCGTACCCGGCGGTGATCAACCGGGAACTGGAGCGGTTCCTGCCCTTCCTGGCCACCACCAAGATCCTGGTGGCGGCGGTACGTCGGGGCGTCGGCCGCGAGGTCGCCCACGAGGTGATCAAGGAGCACGCGGTCGCCGTCGCGCTCGCCATGCGGGAGAAGGGCGCCGCCGAGAACGACCTCTTCGACCGCCTCGCCGCCGACGGTCGCCTCGGCCTGACCCGCGCCGAGATCGACGCCCTGGTCGCCGACCCCACCACCTTCACCGGCGCCGCCCAGGCCCAGGTCGACGCGGTCACCAAGCGCATCACCGCGGTCGTGACGGCCCACCCCGAGGCCGCCACCTACTCCCCGCCGCCCATCCTCTGAGCCCCCGAGCACCCGTCCTGGTTTCCGCTGGGAGATCGCCTCCGTTTGCGGCGAGTCGCGGTGTCATCCGGTCGGGACACCGCGACACGCCGCGAACGGAGTGGATCAGGCGCGGCGTCGCCGGCCCAGGGTCAGGAGTTGCGGGTGGGGGTGTCGGCGGCGGAGGAGAGGTTCGGGGCGCTCGCCGGCTCCGCGATGCCGCCGGGGGCCTCGGTGAAGCCGGGCTCCTGGGCGGTCTCGGCCGCGACCAGCGGCTGGTCGCTCGGCATGACGTCGGGCACCTTGGGTACGACGATCACCGCCGTGCCGTACGCGCAGATCTCCATCCACATCTCGCCGCAGTCGCGGCTGTCGAAGCGCATCCCCACCACGGCGTTCGCGCCGATCCGGAGGGCCTCCTCGCCGAGCCGGGCCACCGAGTCGGTCCGCCACCGGGTGAGGTTGTCCGGCGCCATCGGGTCGTACGCGCCACCGCGCAGGTTCTTGACCCCCTCGCGGTACGGGTTGCGCGTCCGGGCCATCGATGAGACCACTTCGCCGAGGATCTGGCGGATCTCGTAGCCGGGCAGTTGATCCGTCGTCACGACCAGCACGGTTCCGATGCTGTCAGTCCGCGCCCGGGCCGTTCGCGAGCCGTGTTCACCTGATCGGATGCTGCAAAACGAGGCGGCGCGGACGACGGGCGCTCGCCCGGCCATCCGCGCCGCCACGGCGCTAACCGTCAGACACCGGAAACCGAGGTGATCCAGGCCCGGTTGTACGCGACGCTGCCGTAGTTCTGGATGCTCACGCCGTCGGCGGTGGAGGCGACCCCGACCTGCCGGCCGTTGTAGAACTGCGGGCCGCCGGAGTCACCGCGCCAGGCGTTGCCGCTGATCTCCGTGCTGCGGATCGCCTGCCCGCCGTACGCGTCGGTCGCGTTGGTGCTGGTCACCTGGACCGAGGCGGTCTTGAGCTGGCTGGAGGCCGAGCAGCCGCTGTAGCAGGTCATGCCCCAGCCGTAGATCGTGTTGGTGGAGCCGACCGGCGGGTTGCTGCTGGCCAGCGTCACCGCGCTGGTGGTGACCGGGCTGGACAGGCGCATCAGGGCGAGGTCGTAGCGGCTGTAGGTGGCGCTGACCGTACGGGTGACGCCGCCCGAGGAGCGGTAGACGCTGCCCACCCGGACGGACATCGAGCCGCTGATGCAGTGCCGGGCGGTGAGCACCCACTGTGACGAGATCACGCTGCCGGAGCAGGTGAACGAGCCGTTGCTGAACACCGCTGCGGCCCACGGCGCGGAGGAGACGGTGTTGCCGCCGATGATCGGCTGGGGGCCGGCCGGGGCGGCGGTGGCGCCGGAGGCGGTGGCGAGGACGCCGGCGAGCGCGGTGGTCAGCACCGCGAGCAGGGGGCGGAGGCGCATGGGGGAACTCCTTGGTCGGGGGGCCCGGGGTCGCCGGGTGGAGTCGGCCTCGGCGGGCGGGGGTGACCCGCCGGGGACGTCGAAAGCATCGACATCTGCCGATGTAGGCTAGAGCCCGCGAGTCCCGTTCACAAGAGTTATATCGAGATTAACGGATGTGACGCCGCAGGCTCGGGGCCTGCTCGTCCGTGTTTGTCGGGAACCGGTCAGCGCTGGCGCAGTCGCCCCGGGATCTGCCTGGTCAGCGGGGCGGCGACGGCGGTTCGCCGACGCGAGAGGCAACGAAACCGCATCGGCCCGGCAACGAACGCGCATCGGCCCTCCGTCGGGACGGGTCGTTATGTCGATCACTGCCTGAACTGCCCCCGGCCGGTGCGTCCGGACCGGAATCTGCCAGGTACGCTGGCTGCGCTCGCCCGTAGTGGGCCGGCACCCAACTGCGTACACAGTCAGGAGTGCCCAGTGCCTCGCGTCGTCGTCGACGTCATGCTCAAGCCCGAGATCCTCGATCCTCAGGGCCAGGCCGTCGCAAACGCGCTGCCGCGGCTCGGCGTCAGTGACGTCGCCTCTGTCCGGATCGGCAGGCGGATCGAGATCGAGTTCACCGGCGAACCGGACCTGGACCGGGCCCGCGAGATCGCCGACAAGCTGCTCGCCAACCCCGTCATCGAGGACTTCACCGTCCGGGTGGTCGAGGCGGACGAGACCGTGGACGCGCACCCGTGACCGCCCGCGTCGGTGTGGTGACCTTCCCCGGTTCGCTGGACGACGGGGACGCGGCCCGGGCCGTACGGATCGCCGGGGCCGAGCCGGTCCGGCTCTGGCACGGCGACGCGGAGCTGCACGGGGTGGACGCCGTCGTCCTCCCGGGAGGCTTCTCCTACGGCGACTACCTGCGCTGCGGCGCCATCGCCCGGTTCGCCCCGGTGATGGACCGGATCGTGGACGCGGCCCGGGGCGGCCTGCCGGTGCTCGGCATCTGCAACGGCTTCCAGATCCTCTGCGAGGCCCACCTGCTGCCCGGCGCGCTCACCCGCAACCAGCACCTGCACTTCCGCAACCGGGACCAGATCCTGCGCGTCGAGTCGACCGGCACCGCCTGGACGAACGCCTTCCAGGCCGGTCAGGAGATCCTGATCCCGGTCAAGAACGGCGAGGGCTGCTACGTCGCGGACACCGCGACCCTGGACGAGTTGGAGGGCGAGGGGCGCGTCGTCGCCCGCTACGTCGGCGGCAACCCCAACGGGTCGCAGCGCGACATCGCCGCGATCACCAACCCCGCCGGCAACGTGGTCGGCATCATGCCGCACCCCGAGCACGCGGTGGAGGCGCTCACCGGCCCCTCCCTGGACGGTCTCGGCTTCTTCACCTCGGTGCTCAAGCACCTGGTGGGGGCGCCGGCGTGACCGTGCGCGGCGGGATCATCGGTCGGCTCCCCCGCCCGACGGGCGGCCACGAGCGCAGCGAGGAGACGTCATGACCACCCATCCGGACCCGGTCGTACGGGAGACACCGGGCACCTTCCCGGCCGCCCCGACTGAGCCGCGCGCGGCCACCGTGGTGCCGCAGGGCGGCCCGGCCGACGCGGGCCGGCACGCCGGCTCGACGCCGGCCGTCGACTGGACCGCCGGCGTGGACACCGTGTCGCAGGCCGCCGGCACTCCCGAGGAGCTCCAGCCGTACGCCGAGCTGGGCCTGCGGGACGACGAGTACGACCGGATCCGGGACATCCTCGGCCGGCGCCCCACCCAGTCCGAGCTGGCCATGTACTCGATCATGTGGAGCGAGCACTGCTCCTACAAGTCGAGCAAGGTGCACCTGCGCCAGTTCGGCGAGAAGGCCCCGCCGAGCGACCGGCTGCTCGCCGGCATCGGTGAGAACGCCGGCGTCGTGCGGATCTCCGACGAGCTGGCGGTGACCTTCAAGGTCGAGTCGCACAACCACCCGAGCTTCGTCGAGCCGTACCAGGGCGCGGCCACCGGGGTCGGCGGCATCGTCCGGGACATCCTCGCCATGGGCGCCCGCCCGGTCGCCGTGATGGACCCGCTGCGCTTCGGCGCGGCCGACCACCCGGACACCGCCCGGGTGCTGCCCGGCGTGGTCGCCGGCGTCGGCGGCTACGGCAACTGCCTCGGCCTGCCCAACATCGGCGGCGAGCTGGTCTTCGACCCCTGCTACCAGGGCAACCCGCTGCTCAACGCGCTCTGCCTCGGCGTGCTGCCGGTCGACCGGCTGCAGAAGAAGGACGCCACCGGCCCGGGCAACATCGTGGTGCTGCTCGGCGCCAAGACCGGCCGGGACGGCATCGGCGGCGTGTCGGTGCTGGCCAGCGCCACCTTCGACGAGGGCAGCGAGCAGCGCCGCCCGTCCGTGCAGGTGGGTGACCCGTTCACCGAGAAGCTGCTGATCGAGGCCTGCCTGGAGCTGTACGACGCCGAGCTGGTCGTCGGCATCCAGGACCTGGGCGGCGCCGGCCTGACCTGCGCGCTCACCGAGACCGCCGCCTCCGCCGGCACCGGCATGCGGGTGTGGCTGGAGCGGGTGCCGCTGCGCGAGCCCTCGATGGAGCCGCACGAGATCCTGGCCAGCGAGTCCCAGGAGCGGATGCTGCTGGTCGTCGCCCCGGAGAAGCTGGAGGCGGTCCTCAAGACCGCCGACAAGTGGGGCGTGCTGGCCACCGCGATCGGCGAGGTCACCGCGCCGTCCCCGGACGGGCAGCCGGGCCGGCTGCTGGTCACCTGGAACGACCACGTGGTGGTCGACGTGCCGCCGGGTTCGCTGGTGGACGACGGCCCGGTCTACGCCCGCCCGATGCGCGAGCCGGCCGACCTGATCCTGCTCCAGGCCGACCGGGCCGAGACGCTGCCCCGGCCGAGCACGCCGGAGGCGCTGCGGGAGACCCTGCTCCGCATGATCGCGTCGCCGAACCTGGCCGACAAGACCTGGGTCACCGAGCAGTACGACCGGTACGTGCTGGGCAACACCGTGCTCGCCCAGCCGGAGGACTCCGGCGTGATCCGGATCGACGAGCGCACCGGCCTCGGGGTGGCCCTGTCGGTGGACGGCAACGGCCGGTACGCCCGCCTCGACCCGTACAACGGGACCAAGCTGGCGCTGGCCGAGGCGTACCGGAACGTGGCGGTGACCGGCGCGAAGCCGATCGCCGTGACCAACTGCCTCAACTTCGGCTCGCCGGAGGACCCGGGCGTGATGTGGCAGTTCGCCGAGGCCGTGCGCGGCCTGGCGGACGGCTGCCTCGAGCTGGGCATCCCGGTGACCGGCGGCAACGTCAGCTTCTACAACCAGACCGGCGCCGCCGCGATCCACCCGACCCCGGTGGTCGGTGTGCTCGGCGTGCTGGACAACGTCGCCGACCGGGTGCCGATGGGCTTCGCCCCGCGGGCCGGTGGCGACCACGACCAGCTCTTCCTGCTCGGTGACACGCACGTCGAGCTCTCCGGCTCGGAGTGGGCCTGGGTGACCCACGAGCACCTGGGCGGCATGCCGCCGCAGGTCGACCTGGCCCGCGAGCGGGTGCTGGCCGAGCTGATGGCCGAGGCGGCCCGGGTGGGTCACCTCAGCTCCGCGCACGACCTCTCCGACGGTGGTCTCGCCCAGAGCCTGGTCGAGTCCTGCCTGCGGCGCGGGGTCGGCGCCCGGATCGCCGTGCCGGAGCGGTTCGCCGACGGTTCGCTGCCGTTCGTCTTCCTGTTCAGCGAGTCGGCCGGCCGGGTGCTGGTCTCGGTGCCGCGCGGTCGCGAGAAGGCGTTCACCGCCCTCTGCGGTGAGCGCGGTGTGCCGTGGGAGCTGATCGGCGTGACCGACCCGGCGGGCGGTGCCCTCGAGGTGCACGGCCAGTTCCGGATCGGCCTGGACGAGCTGCGCGAGGTGCACACCGCCACCCTGCCGCGGCTCTTCGGCGGCGCGGAGGCAGCCCAGGTCGAGGTCGAGGCCACCCGGACCGGCACCACCACCGTCGCGCCGGCCACCGTCGCGCAGCCGCTGGACGTGCCGACCGCCGCCGACACCGAGGCCGAGCGGGCCGAGGCCGACGAGGACGCGCAGCCGGAGCCGGCCGCCGCCGACGAGTCGCCCCGGCCCGAGGCCGACGTCGCCGAAGGCACCGTCGCCGAGCCCACCGCCGTCGAGGCGGCGGAGCGGGAGCGTCCGACCACGGAGGTCACCGCAGATGCGACGGCTCCCGACGCTCCGGCGGCCCCGTCCGACCCGGGTGACGACGAGCAGTCCTCCGCGCCCGATAAGCGCTGAGGCGTTGGCCGGGGCCGTCTACGCCCAACCCGGTTCCGGCGCCCGGTTCGACTGGGGGCTGACCGGGGCGGCCGAGCTCGGCCGGGTCTGCGCCGTGCTGGTGGTGGTGGACGTGCTCTCGTTCACCACCGCCGTCGAGGTGGCGGTCGGCCGCGGCATGCGGGTGCACCCGTTCCCCTGGAATGAGCAGGCGGCGGACTTCGCGCGGCGGGTCGGCGCGGTCGCCGCGGTCGGCCGCCGGCAGACCACCCCGGAGCACCCGTGGTCGCTCTCGCCGGCGGCGTTGAGCACCGCACCGGTCGTCACCGACCTGGTGCTGCCGTCGCCGAACGGCTCCGCCATCAGCGCCGCCGCCAGCGCCACCGGCCTGCCGGTGGTCGCGGCGTGCCTGCGCAACGCCCGCGCCGTCGGGCGTTGGCTGCGCCGCCAGGGGTACGGCTCGACCGACGCCCCGGTGGGCGTGGTGGCCGCCGGTGAACGCTGGCCGGACGGCTCGCTGCGCCCCTGCGTGGAGGACCAGTTGGGCGCGGCGAGCGTGCTGGACGCTCTCTCCGGCGTACCGGGTGGCCTCTCGGTGGAGGCGGCGATGGCGCTCGCCGCGCTGGCCAGCACCCCTGACGTTCCGGCGGCGGTGCGCGGCTGTGTGTCCGGCCGGGAGCTGATCGAGGGCGGCTTCGCCGGCGACGTGGAGGTCGCCGTGCGGGTCGGCGTCTCCGAGGTGGTGCCGCTGCTGCGCCAGGGCGTCTTCTCCGCCGCCTGACCAGGCGATGTGAAAGGGCCGCCCGGTGCTCCGGGCGGCCCTTTCACATCGGTCCCTGGGGTCAGTCGTCCAGCCAGTCGAGGCGACGACCGCCACGGTCCTGCTGCGGCGCCGCGTCCGGCCGCCCCCGACCCGCCTGGGCCTGGTCGCCGTAGTAGCCGCCGCCCTGCTGCTGGTCGTAGCCCCGGTCGTCGTACCCGCCGGTGCGCTGTTGCGGCGGCTCCTGGTCGTAGCCGCCCTGCTGGTCGTAGCCACCCTGGCCGGCGCCGTAGCCGCCGGCCGGCTGCTCGTAGCCGCCGCCCTGCTGGTCGTACCCGCCCTGGCCGGCGCCGTAGCCGCCGGCCGGCTGCTCGTAGCCGCCCTGGGCAGCGCCGTAGCCGTTGTCGTACCCCGGCTGCTGGCCGCCGGCGTCGTAGCCGCCGCCCGGCCCGCCGTAGCCGTTGCCGTAGCCGTTGCCGCCGGCCGGTTCCTGACCCCGGCCGTACGGCGCCGGGTCCGGCTGGCCGTAGCCGTGGCCCTGGTCGGGCTGGTAGGTGCTGGTCGGGTAGGGGTCGGCCGCCGGGGCGTACGCGCCGGTGCTCTCCCCGGTGTACCGGCCGGTGGGCTCGTCGTAGCGCTCGCCGTAGCCGCCACCCTGGTCCTGGCCGGCGTAGCCCGGGCTGCCGGCCGGTGCGCTGTAGTCCCGGCTGCCGTAGCCGCCGCCGGAGGCCGGAGCGTTGCCGTAGCCGCCGGCCGCCGCGCCGGCCGCGCCGGCCGCGCCGTAACCGGCGTCGGCGGACGGGGCGCCGTAGCCGCCACCCGAGGCGGGAGCGTTGCCGTAGCCGCCGCCGGAGGAGGGGGCGTTGCCGTAGCCGTTCTGCTGGCCGTATCCGCCCTGGGCGGGCTCGTCGCCGTAGCCGCTGCCGGCCCAGCCGCCCGCCGCGGCACCCGCGGCGCCGTACGGCTGCGGCGGAGCCCCGTACGGGTCCGGCGGGACGTCGTCCACGACCGGACGGTGCATCATCGTCGGCGCGTCGCTGAGCGAGGTGCCGCCGATCATGGTCGGGTCCGGCCCGGCCGCTCCGACCCGGTTGACCACGCGGGTCTGGTCGTCGGCCCCCCGGAACGCGCCCCGCGCGCCGGGAACCGCGCCCGCGGCGGCAGCGCCGGCCGGAGCGTCGTCGTCCTCCTCGTCGGCGTTCTTGCGCCGCATCCAGAGCAGCACGATCGTGCCGACGCCGGCCGCGACGAGCAGGCCGCCGAGCAGGATGATGATGAAGGAGCCGGCGCCGCCGCCGTCTTCGTTGGCTGCCGCCTGGGCCTGCGCGGTCGCCTCGGCGGTCTCCTCCGTGGCCTCGTCGGTTGCCTCGTCGGTGGGCAGCGGCTCCTCGGTCGCCGACGGCGTGGCGCTCGGCGAGACCTCGACCTTGATCGCCAGGGCGATCCGCTGGCCGGTCAGGCTCTGGCCGGCGCTCGCGTTGATCGTCCTGGTCGCGACGATGTTGTCCTTGCTCGCGCCGAGGTCAATCCGGCCGGGGCTGATCGGCTGCGAGCTGGAGCCGCTGAAGCGGTAGTTGCCGCTGCCGTCGCTGGTGGTCTGGTACTGGTGGCCCTGCGAGTCGCGCAGCATCACCACGGCGTTGGGCACCGCGTCGCCGTTCGCGGCCACGGTCACCTTGCCGGAGATCGTCTTGACCGTCTGCGTCTCCGATGGGGTCGGCGCTGCCTTGGCGACCAGGGTGACGTTGGTCGACCCTTGGTCCCCCCCCAACGGGCCCTCCGAGGCCCTGACGGTGATCGTGGCGGATCCGTTGGTCGCGTTGTCTGCCGCCTTGAAGGTGGCGTCGTAACTGCCACTTTCGGTCACATTGCCGCGGTTGCAGCCCTCAATGCATGTCAACTTCGAGTTGTCGGAGCTGACGCTGACATTTGCGGGGACCGGGTTGGTCGGGTCGAACCTGAGGGTGTAGGTGACCTTGGTGGTCTTGCCTGCCTCGACCGAACCCGGGGATGCAGAGACGTTACTGACCTTGGTATCCGCGAACGCTGGTGTGGCGGGGACGGTGAGCAGGGCGCCGGCAACCAGCGCTACGACCACACCGGCCCGCTGCTTCCAGGCACGTCGGTGTGTTGACACGTCCACCGCCTTCCGGGACTGACTTCCCGGGCCGGGTGGGCCCGGAATCATCACGGTACGAATACGCCGTCGGCAACTATGCCTTGTCTGACCGGATCAGCGCGACCCAGGGCCAGCGTCGCGGCCTCTGCCGTCGAGTCGTATCGTCCCGTCGTGTCCTCTCCGCACATTAAGTCCGCCGCGGTCGCGGCGGCGTTGTCGGCGCTCGACGAGGGGCGTACGCCCGAACGGCCGGTGTACCGAGAGGCGGTCCGTGCCTTGTTGACCGCCCTCGCGGAGCGCGCCCCCGGCCGATCGGTGGAGGTGCGTGTCCCACCTTACGGTGCAGTTCAGTGCCTTCCGGGCCCCCGACACACCCGGGGCACCCCGCCGAACGTGGTCGAGATGGATCCGGCGACCTGGTTGGCGCTGGCGACCGGACGGCTGTCGTGGGCCGAAGCCGTCACCGAGGGTCGCGTACAGGTGAGTGGGAACCGGGCGGACCTCTCCGCGCATCTACCCCTCTAGCAGCGACTCCACGGCCGCCGTGGTGACGCGCTGGAGCCAAATCGTGACTATCTGTATCGACTGCCATTCGCGTACACTGTCAGGCGACGACAGTGGTCCCGGCCGAGGAACGCGGATCAGCACCTCTGATTCCGCCAGGCCAGTCCAGACCAGCATGAGGGAGCGGCAGGGTGCCCCGAGGCGACGGCCGGCTGAGCCACGACCTTGATCCCCAACGACCCGGCCCGCAGGACGCCTGTGGCGTCTTCGGTGTCTGGGCCCCCGGCGAAGAGGTCGCCAACCTGACCTACTTCGGCCTCTACGCGCTCCAGCACCGGGGTCAGGAGGCCGCCGGCATCGCGGTGAGCGACGGTTCCGGTGTCGTGGTCTACAAGGATCTCGGTCTGGTGGCCCAGGTCTTCGACGAGCCGACGCTGGCGAGCCTGCGCGGCCACGTCGCGATCGGGCATGCCCGTTACTCCACCACCGGCGGTTCGACCTGGGAGAACGCCCAGCCGACCATCCGGTCCACCACCTCAGGCACGACCATCGCGCTGGCCCACAACGGGAACCTGGTCAACACCGCCGAGCTGCAGAAGGAGGTCGCCGAGCGGGGTCTGGTCGCCGACGGCGCCACCAACGACACCTCGCTGGTGACCATGCTGCTGGCCAGCCGCCCCGACCTGTCCGTGGAGGCCGCCGCGCTGGAGGTGCTGCCGCAGCTGCGGGGCGCGTTCAGCTTCGTCTTCATGGACGAGTCGACGCTCTACGCGGCCCGCGACCCGCACGGCGTACGCCCGCTGGTGCTCGGCCGGCTGGAGCGCGGCTGGGTGGTGGCCAGCGAGACGGCCGCGCTGGACATCGTCGGCGCCAGCGTGGTCCGCGAGGTCGAGCCGGGTGAGTTGATCGCCATCGACGCCGACGGGCTGCGGTCGGCCCGGTTCGCCGCGCCGGAGCCCAAGGGCTGCCTCTTCGAGTACGTCTACATCGCCCGCCCGGACGCCACCATCGCCGGGCGCAACGTGCACTCCGCCCGGGTGCAGATCGGCCGCCAGCTCGCCAAGGAGCACCCGGTCGAGGCCGACCTGGTGATCCCGGTGCCGGAGTCCGGCACGCCGGCCGCGATCGGGTACGCCGAGGAGTCCGGCATCACCTACGGCGCCGGCCTGATGAAGAACCCGTACGTCGGGCGCACCTTCATCCAGCCGTCGCAGACCCTGCGCCAGCTCGGCATCCGGCTCAAGCTCAACCCGCTGCGGGAGAACGTGCGGGGCAAGCGGCTGGTGGTGGTCGACGACTCGATCGTGCGCGGAAACACCCAGCGGGCCATCGTGCGGATGCTGCGCGAGGCGGGCGCGCTGGAGGTGCACGTGCGGATCTCCTCGCCGCCGGTCAACTGGCCGTGCTTCTACGGCATCGACTTCGCCACCCGCGCCGAACTGCTGGCCAACGGGCTGGACAACGAGGGCATCCGCCGGTCGATCGGCGCCGACACCCTCGGGTACGTCTCACTCCCGGGTCTCATCGCCGCGACCGAGCAGCCCAAGACCCGGCTCTGCCGCGCCTGCTTCGACGGGGAGTACCCGATCGAGCTGCCGGCCGGGAACCTGATCGGCAAGCACGTGCTCGAAGGAGTGGGGCGGCGGGTCACGAACCAGCCCTCCGACGACCTCGGGCACATCGCCCCACCGCTCGTCGCCACTCCCGGCGGCGCGACCGTCCACCCGTAGCACCACCGGCGCCGCCCGGCACCCCGAGCGGCACCGAGAACCAAAGGGGAGAACCGTGACGCACGTGTCCGAGCGCAGCGGCGCAGGAAGCAGCCCGACGGGCGCCGGCGGCGACCGCCAGCCCTGGACGGCCGGCTCCGGCCGCACGGCGCGCAAACGCTCGGTCTCGTACGCGGACGCCGGTGTGTCGATCGAGGCGGGCGACCGCGCGGTCGAGCTGCTGAAGTCCAAGGTCAAGCAGACCCGGCGGCCGGAGGTCATGGGCGACCTCGGCGGCTTCGCCGGCCTGTTCCGCCTGGACACCAAGAAGTACAAGAACCCGATCCTGGCCTCGTCCACCGACGGCGTGGGCACCAAGCTGGTGATCGCGCAGCAGATGGACATCCACGACACGGTCGGCATCGACCTGGTCGCGATGGTCGTCGACGACCTGGTGGCCTGCGGCGCCGAGCCGCTGTTCCTGCTCGACTACATCGCCACCGGCGAGGTCGTGCCGGACAAGGTCGCCGAGATCGGCGCCGGCATCGCCGACGGCTGCCGGTACGCCGGCTGCGCGCTGCTCGGTGGCGAGACCGCCGAGCACCCGGGTGTGCTGCGCCCCGACGAGTACGACATCTCCGCGACCGGCGTCGGTGTGGTCGAGGAGAGCGACATCCTCAGCCCGGAGCGGGTCGAGGTCGGCGACGTGGTGATCGCCATGCGCTCCTCGGGCCTGCACTCCAACGGCTACTCCCTGGTCCGGCACGTGCTGCTCGGCGCGGGCCGGATGCGGCTGGACGTGGTGATCGAGGACTTCGGCCGGCAGCGCACCCTCGGCGAGGAGCTGCTCACCCCGACCAAGATCTACGCGCAGGACTGCCTCAAGCTGATCGCCGAGGCCGAGGTGCGGGCCCTGGCCCACGTCACCGGCGGCGGCATCCCGGGCAACCTGGTGCGGGTCCTGCCGGAGCACGTCGACGCGGTGGTCAACCGCTCCACCTGGAAGCCGCAGCCGGTCTTCGACCTGATCCAGACCAAGGGCCGGATCGAGGACCCGGAGATGGAGGCGACCTTCAACATGGGCGTCGGCATGTTCGCGATCGTCTCGGCCGAGGACGCCGACCGGGCGCTGGCCACCCTGACGGGCCGCGGCGTCGACGCCTGGCAGGCCGGCGAGATCATCGAGGGTTCCGGCAACGTGCAGATGATCGGGCAGCACACCCGCGGGTGATCACGCTGCGTTGATCATCCGGGCACCTGATCAGGGCTTCACCCGAGTGGCCATCGCCGCCTAGCCTGAAGGGCCTCAGGCACGGGGGAGGAGGGCCGATGGCTGCTCGGGCACAGCCCGTGACGGGGATGCGGGGCATCGCCGGAGTTCCCTCGTACGTGGTGATGCAGCCGACCACCCTGTGCAACCTGGACTGCGTCTACTGCTACCTGCCGTTCCGTGCCGTCGACCGGCGGATGCCGGTGGCGGTCGCGGAGGCGGTTGCCGCCGCCGTCGACCCGTGGGCGGCCACCGGGCGGTTCTCGGTGGTGTGGCACGGCGGTGAGCCCCTCGCGGCCGGCCGGGAGCACCTGGCGGCCCTGATGGCCCCGTTCGGGCCGCAGGTGGAGCACCACGTCCAGACCAACGCCACGCTGATCGACGACGCCTGGTGCGCGTTCTTCGTCGAGCACGGCGTGCGGGTGAGCGTGAGCGTGGACGGCCCCCGGGAGCGCAACGGCGACCGGGTGACCCGGGCCGGGCAGCCGGCGTACGACCGGATCGTGCGCGGGGTGACGGCGCTGCGCCGGCACGGCCTGCCGTTCTCGGCGCTCGCCGTGGTGAGCCGGCCCGCCCCCGGCTACGCCACCGAGCTGTACGACTACTTCCTCGACCTCGGCTGCGACGTGCTCGGCGTCAACATCGAGGAGACCGAGGGGGTCAACACCCGCGCCAACGCGCACGACGCGGCGACGGTGACCGCGTTCTGGGCGGAGCTGGTCGCGGCCTGGCGCCGGGCGCCCCGGATCCACCTGCGGGAGGTGGAGTGGTCGTTGCGCTACGCCGCGGCGGTGCTGGACGGCGCGGCGGACGACCTGCTGCCCCGGCAGCTCGACCCGATCCCCACGATCGGCCACGACGGGTCGGTGACCGTGCTCTCCCCCGAGTTGGCCGGCTTCACCCACCCCCGCTACGGCGACTTCAGCAGCGGCAACGTGCTGGCGACCCCGCTGGCCGAGATCCTGGCCGGCGCGGCGGGCACGCCGTGGGTCGGCGAGTTCCTGGCCGGGGTCGAGGCGTGCCGGTCGTCCTGCCCGTACTTCGGCTTCTGCGGTGGCGGCCACGCGGCCAACCGTTACTTCGAGCTGGGGCGTTTTGACGGTACGGAGACCGAGCACTGCCGCAACAGCAAGATCCGCCTACTGGAGGGAGTGTTGGAGCATGCCCGAGACCACGAGTCACCGGCAGCCTGAGCACGTCGGGAGAGGTGCCGTCGATCCGGTCGTGGACCGGGTCCGGCAGGCCGCCCCGGGGCTTACCGCCCTGCTCCACGAGGCCGAGGCCGCGCGTCGGTCACGGGCGGAGGTGTCGGGTCCCGACGGCGCCAGCGCGGTCTGCGCCTGGAACCACTTCGAGAACATCCCGACGTTCTACAACTGGAACAACCGCCCGCGCTGAACAGGCCGCGATCAGGGACCTGCCGGCCGGCCGGAGAGCGTTCCGGCGGGGCGAGGTCCCTGATCGTCGGTCGTGGTGCCGCTTCTGTCGGGCACATGCGTGAGCACGCGGGGAGTTACCGCGTGCTCAGATGCGACCGGAGGTCAGCGGGTCGGAGGAACCCAGGGATCCGGGTCGTCGTCCGCGTGATCCTCATCATCGTCGTCGACATACTCTTTGTAGTCGTCGTCGAAGTTGTGCTCAGACTTACCAGCACCCGCCAGTTCGCGCTGCAAGGCGGTGAGGTCGGTGTTCGGGGAGTGGTACTTCAACTCCCGGGCCACCTTCGTCTGCTTGGCCTTAGCACGGCCGCGCCCCATGGCTCGACCCCCTCGCACAGAATGCGGGGCAGCCCGAAGGCGGGCCCCGATGACGTCAGGCATCTCTCGTGGCTCTTACGGTACATGGGGATGCCACCGTTCGGCACCTCGGGTTACCGTCAGCCGGCCCTGCGCGTCGCAGCGATCCGGCCGTCACCGAGTGTACCCGGTAAGGAGCGGATGCCGGGGCTGGCCGTGACACCGGACAGACCGTGACGAACTCCCCGAATGGAGCTTACTCGGGGGAGCCCCGGGGCGCGGGGCGGTGCCCGCACCCCGGGGGCCGCCGTCAGCGCAGGAGGATGCCGCGCAGCCGGCCCACGTCGGCCATCCGGCGCTCGGCCAGCCGGTCGGCGGCCACCGCCGGCGGCACGCCCTCGTCGTCGGCGAGCTGCAGGATCTCCCGGGTGGTGTCGTAGATCTTCGTGGCGCGCAGCTTGGCCCGCTCGAAGTTGAAGCCCTCGATCTCGTCGGCGACCTGGATCACGCCGCCGGCGTTCACCACGTAGTCGGGGGTGTAGAGGATGCCCCGGTCGGCGAGCAGCTTCTCGATGCCCGGGTGGGCGAGCTGGTTGTTGGCGGCCCCGGTGACGACCTTGGCGCGCAGCGCCGGCACGGTGTCGTCGTTGAGGGCGCCGCCCAGCGCGCACGGGGCGTACACGTCGATGTCGGCGGCGACGAGCGCGGAGGCGTCGTCGACCAGCTCGACCTGCGGGTGGGTGGTGCGCACCCACTCCAGGGCCTTCGGGTTGACGTCGGTCGCCACGACCTCGGCGCCGTCGTCGAGCAGGTGCTTGGTGAGGTACTTGCCGACCTTGCCCAGGCCGGCCACGCCGACCCGCTTGTCGGCCAGCGTCGGCGCGCCCCAGACGTGCTCGGCGGCGGCGCGCATGCCCTGGAACACGCCCCAGGCGGTGAGGATCGAGGAGTCGCCGGCGCCGCCGTGCTCCACGCTGCGGCCGGTGACGTAGCGCGTCTCCCGGGCGATCACGTCCATGTCGGCGACGTAGGTGCCGACGTCGCAGGCGGTGTAGTAGCGGCCGGCCAGCGACTCGACGAACCGGCCGTACGCGCGCAGCAGCGCCTCGCTCTTGATCTGCTCCGGGTCGCCCCAGATGACCGCCTTGCCGCCGCCCAGGTCCAGCCCGGCGAGGGCGTTCTTGTACGCCATGCCACGGGACAGGTCGAGCACGTCCGCCAGCGCCGCCTCCTCGCTGGCGTACGGGTAGAACCGGGTGCCGCCGAGCGCGGGGCCCAGCGCGGTCGAGTAGATGCCGATGATCGCCTTGAGGCCGGTCTGCTTGTCCTGGCAGAAGACGACCTGTTCGTGACCGGTCGATCCCGGATCGTCGGTGCTCGCGAATACGCCCATGGCTTGCTCCTGTTTCGGTGTGCGCCCTTGTGGGACGCGGACCTGGGTGGACGCCGGCGGGATGCTGCCGGTGCTGCTGAGCCTAATATCGGTCCACGCCGCACCGCCGTCCACGTCATGCCTGCCGGGCGCTGACGGCGCTGGGGCCCCGTCTCGTGGGAGGATCGCGCCGTGCCGTCGCTCTTCGCTGCTTATCTGCGCGTCTACGAGCCGCTGACCGCCTTCGACCGGGACCGTCAGTCGTACTGGCGGCGCTACGTGCGGGAGGGGCGGGCGGTCGCCCCGCTGGAGGGCCCCGGACGGCAGCGCACCTCGGTGATCGAGGCGCTCGGCGCGGGCTGGACCCGGCTGCCCGACCTGCCGGACGAGGCGTACGTCCTGGAGGCCGACGACACGCTGCTGGTCTGCCCGTGGAACCTGCGGATCCGGGTGGCTGAGGCGGCGCTCAGCGCGCGGGACGGGGTGCCGTCGGTGCTCGCCGACGCGTTCGTCCCGCCCGTGCTGGCGGGTCAGGCCAAGGCGGTGGTCGACGACTGGCGCAGCGGGGCGCGGGTGCTCGAACACGGGGTCCCGCGGCTGCACGAGCAGATCGCCACCTGGGGCGTGCCGCTGCGATGGTTCGTGCTCTTCGAGCCGGCGGAGCGGGACCTGGTCACCCACCCGGGGCGGCGGGCGCTGCGCTACCGCACCGAGATCTCCAAGGCCCGCCGGCGGTCGTCCCGCGCCTTGTCGGTGCTGCGCAAGTCGGTCGGGGACGCCCCGATCACCGAGGCGGTCGAGGAGGCCGCCCGGTGGCTGGAGGAGTTCCATCCGCGCTCGGTGGTGGAGCTGGACTACGGCGGCCTGGTGCAGCTGCTCTCCGACGAGACGCTGACCGCGGACGACTCGACGGAGCTGGTCGCTGCCGGCCTGGCCGGGCTCGCCCGGGGGGAGGCGGAGGAGGCCTCCGCGGCGTACGACCGGCTGGTGGCCCGCTGGCGTGCGGTGCAGCTGCTCGAGCGGTGCAACTGACCACGAATCCACCCAGCGATGCCGTCAGATACGAGCCGATCTCGTAGTTGACGCATCACGAACCGTGATCATGAGTCCGAATAAGGTACTTTCTGCCGTGTAAAAGTCAGATAAATCGGGCATGGTTCATCCGTCCGTCTAGGGACCTTCGGCCGTTCGGCCCATGTCGGACATCGGGGACTAGCCGGACCATGGGAGACGCGTCGGCCGGCGGGACCCCGGCCGATGTCTATACATGTGGAGGAGTGACCGATGGCATCGCGAACGCACGAACCAGAGCCGCTACTCACGCCGGCCGAGGTGGCGTCGATGTTCCGTGTCGACCCGAAGACGGTGACCCGGTGGGCCAAGGCGGGGAAGCTCAGCGCGATCCGAACCCTGGGCGGCCACCGTCGGTACCGCGAGTCGGAGGTTCGGGCCCTGCTTCAGGGGCAGATCCCGCAGCAGCGTCAGGGAGACTGACCGACCGACACCGAGAAGAATTCCGGACTCAGGGGCGGGCGGACGTCGCGACAGCGGCGATCCACCGCCCCTGAACCATGTCCGGGGCCGGCGACGCTCACTCCTGGACGGTCACCCGGATCCCGATCGTGCCCCGATCCCCCCGCCGCAGCCGGCTGCCGAGCAGGGTCAGCCGGCCCAGCAACCGGTACTTCTGCTTGATCAGATCGCGGATCCGGCGGCTCTCCTCCAGGGAGCCGAGCACGGCGTGCCCGGGTACCGCCGCACCGAGCGGCCGGCCGCGGACGTCGCACGGGGCCACCGTCACCGTGCCGTCGCGCCGGATCCGCTTCACCTTGCCCGAGTCCGCCGCCGTCCAGACCGCCAGCGTGTCGCCGTCACGCACCGCCCAGACCGGGGTCGGCACGGCCCGACCGTCCTTGCGGAACGTCGTCAGCAGGACGTACTTCTCCGCCGCCAGGCGGTCCAGGTCGGTCACGCCGCCAAGGATACGACCGCGACAGGTCCCGGCCGCACGGATAGCGTGAACCCCGTGACCGGGGAACCGAGGATCGGCGACGTGTTCGGCGAGATGCTGCGCGACGCGTACGCCGTGCACACCGGCATCGGTCCCCGGCCGCTGGTGGGCGGGCGGCTGCCCCGACCGGTCATCGAGATCATCGAACGGGAGGACGGGCTGATCAACGGCGCGCCCGCCGCGCACTACCTCGACGGGCCGCAGGACTGGCAGCCGTACGACCACCGGGCCGTGGACCGGGCCCGGGGCGCGACGCTCGACATCGGCATCGGGGGCGGGCGGATCGCGCTGCTGCTCCAGGAGCGGGGCGTACCGGTGACCGGACTGGACACCTCGGTCGGCGCGCTGCGGGTGTGCCGGCACCGAGGGGTACGCGAACTGGTCCTCGGCACGGTCGACGAGCACGCCGCCGACGGCCGGCGGTACGACACGTTCCTGCTGCTCGGCAACAACCTGGGGCTGATCGAGGGGCGGCACCGGGCGCCGGCGTTCCTGGCCGCGCTCGCCGCGATGGCCGCGCCCGGCGCGCAGGTCATCGCGCACGGCACCGACCCGTACGGCACGAAGGACCCGGTGCACACCGGCTACCACGAACTCAACCGGCGGCGGGGCCGGCTCGGCGGCCAGTTGCGGCTGCGGCTGCGCTACCGGGAGCTGGGCACGGAATGGTTCGACTACCTCGTCTGCTCGGCCGAGGAGCTGGCCGAGCTGGTCCGGGACACCGCCTGGCGGCTGACCGACGTGGACGACCGGGACGCCCCGTACTATCTGGCCACCCTGCGGCTGGCGGGCTGAGCGCGCCGCCGGGACCCCGGACCGGGGCCCCGGCGCGGGGTAGGCCGTGTTTCATGAGGACTGGCCGGCCTGCGGCGGGCCCAGGCGACGGCCGGCAGCGTTGCGATTCCGTCCGGATACAACACCGGTATCCGGACGAAACCGCGCCTTGCCGGACCGCCGCCTGGGCTCCGCCTCGGCTCGACCGCCCTCATGAAACACGGCCTACACCTGCACGGTCGGGGGCAGCTGCTCCGGCGGGAGCCCGCCGTCGCCGTCGACCACCTCGTCCGGGGTGCCGTCCTCGTCGATGTCGACCATCGTGATGTCGACCTTGCCGTCACCGTCGGTGTCGAACTGGAACAGGTCGGCCTTGCCGTCACCGTCGGTGTCCACCACCCACACGTCGGTCTTCCCGTCGTTGTTGGTGTCGGCGCGGAGCAGGTCGACGCGCTCGTCGCCGCGCGTCTCCACGGTCTCCCCACCCTCGCTGGTGCCGGTGCCGTCCACGGTCTCCGGTGCCTGGCTCATGCGCTACGTCCTTCCCTTGACGTTGAGGGCCGTCTGTACCCGGTCCGGCGGTCCCCCACGCATGCCGCCCGGGGCACTGCTGCATAGGGTCGCACCCAGGAGCGGGCGGCAGGGCGCGACGGAGACCCCGGCGCGTCGCCGCGCGCAGCGAGGGAGCGTCATGAGTGGTCGTTTTGTCGTCGTCGGTGCCGGCACGATGGGGCTCGGGATCGCCTACGTCGCCGCCGGTGCGGGACACGCCGTCGAACTGGTCGAGGTGGACCGGGGCCGGTCGGAGGCGGCGGCCGCGCGCCTCGGTGAGCTGTGGGACCGGGCCGTGCAACGCGGGAAGCTGAGCGCCGACGAGGCCGCCGGGCACCGGGCCAGGGTGACCCTGCGCGCGGCGCTGGGTGAGGTCGCGCCGGAGCCGGACGTGGTCGTGGAGGCGGTGCCCGAGCGGCTCGACCTGAAGCGCGCCGTGCTGCGCGAGGCCGAGGGGCTGCGCCCGGTGCTGCTGGGCAGCAACACCTCCAGCATCCCGATCGCCGAGCTGGCCGACCCGCTGGCCCGGCCGGAGCGCTTCCTCGGGCTGCACTTCTTCAACCCGGTCTGGGCGATGGCCCTGCTGGAGGTCGTGGTGGGCCCGGCGACCGCCCGGGAGACCACCGAGGCGGCAGTCGCGCTCGCCGGCCGGCTCGGCAAGGACCCCGTCGTCGTACGCGACATGCCCGGCTTCGCCACCTCCCGGCTCGGGGTCACCCTCGGATTGGAGGCGATCCGGATGGTCGCCGACGAGGTGGCCAGCCCCGCCGACATCGACAAGGCGATGGTGCTCGGCTACCGGCACCCGGTCGGCCCGCTGGAGCTCACCGACCTGGTCGGACTGGACGTCCGGCTCGACATCGCGCGCACCCTCCAGGCCGCCTACGGCGATCGCTTCGCGCCGCCGCCGCTGCTGGTGGAGATGGTCGCCGCCGGAAAGCTCGGCAAGAAGTCCGGCCAGGGCTTCTACCGCTGGATCGACGGCCGCAAGGCCGACGGGGAAGGGGCGGGCCGATGAGCGGGCTGCGGATCGAGGAGCTGCCGGACCGGCTGGTGGTGACGCTGGACCGGCCCGAGAAGCGCAACGCGATCGACGCCGCCCTGATCGGCGAACTGCACGAGGTCTGCGCCGAGCTGGAGGCCCGGCCCCGGCTGCTGCTGCTCACCGGCGGCATCGAGGGCATCTTCGCCGGCGGGGCCGACATCGGCCAGCTGCGCGAGCGCGGCCGCACCGACGCCCTCGCCGCCATCAACCAGGCGGCCTTCGCCCGGATCCGGGCCCTGCCGATGCCGAGCGTGGCCGCGGTGGACGGGCCGGCGCTGGGCGGTGGCGCCGAGCTGGCGTACGCGTGCGATCTGCGGGTCTGCACGGCGCGGGCGGTCTTCGGCCAGCCCGAGGTGCGGTTGGGCATCCTGGCCGGCGCGGGCGCGACCTACCGGCTGCCCGCGCTGGTCGGCGAGGCCCGGGCCAAGGAGCTGCTCTTCACCGGCCGGCAGGTGGATGCCGAGGAGGCGCTGCGGATCGGCCTGGTCAACCGGGTGGTGACCGAACCGGCCGAGCTGCTGCCGAGCGCACACGAGCTGATCGACGAGATGGCGAAGGGCTCTGCCCTGGCGCTGCGGCTGACCAAGCTGGCGGTGGACGCGCCGCCGGCCGCGCACCCCCACCTCGACCTGGTCAGCCAGGCGGTGCTCTTCGAGGACGAGGAGAAGCGGCGGCGGATGACCGAGTTCCTGGAACGGCGCCGCTCCCGCTGACCCACCCCGTACGCGCGACGGCCGCACCGGATGTCCCGGTGCGGCCGTCGTCGTCGGTGCTCAGTGCCGGATCGACACGTCCGCGTCGTCCAACGCCCGGATCAGCCCGGCCGACTCGGCGAAGCCGATGACCAGTACCGCCTCCGGGGCGTAGCTCTTGATCTCCTTCGCGGTGCCGACGAAGTCGACGCCGTCGGCGCCCTCACCGTCCGCCGGCGGATCGTAGGTCAGCAGCTTCACCCGGTCGCTGCCGAACCCGGCCCGCTCCAGTTCGGCGCGGACGGTCTCCTGGAGACCCTCACCGTAGGAGTCCTTACGGGCGACCACAACGATCTTGTGCGGACCGTCCCGCAGTATCACGTCGGCCAGCGCCCGGCCCTGGAGGCTGTCCGGCGGGGCCGTGCGGAAGTAGAGGCCCTTGTCGTCGGCCTTGGTCAGCCCCGAGTCGGTGTTCGACGGGGAGAACAGGATCCGCCCCGCGGCGACCACGTCCGGCAGCACCGAGCTGGAGATGCCGGATCCGCCGGCGCCGATGATGACCTGCACCTTGTTGCGGATGTGCGAGGCGACCGTGGCCTTGGCGACCGCCGGGCTGGTGCCGTCGTCGCCGTCGATCCAGACCATCGGCTCGCCCAGCACGCCGCCGGCCGCGTTGATCTCCTTGACCGCCAGGGCCGCGCCCGCCGCGAGCGGCGGGTTGGCCAGGGCCAGGTCACCGGTCTTCGGCAGCAGGCCGCCGAGGATCAGCGGGGAGCCGTCGCTGCGGTCGTTCTTGCCGCCGCGCTGCTTCTTGGGCTTCGGCGGGGCCTTGGTGCTCGCCGCCGTCTCGAAGCCCGCGCCGACGAACTCGGTCTTCGCGTCGTTGATCTTCTGGGCGTCGAAGTGCAGCGTCGCGTAGCTGGCGGTGGCCGGCTCGCCCTCGTCCGTGAAGCCGGCCCGGGTCAGCGACGGGCCGCGGTATTCCACGTCCTGCCCGTCGCGGGCCAGGGTCAGGCAGGTCTCGGCGTCCGAGCAGCGCTGACCGTTGTTGGTCACGCCGACTATCTGCTTGGCGATGTCCGCCGGGTCGGTACTGCCGGCGAGCTGCGCCGCCAACGCGCTGATCATGACCGCGTCGTACGCCTCGGCGGCGTAGAGGAAGTCGGCCAGCTTGGGATCGACCGCCAGTAGCCGGTCCTTGAAGTCGTCCGTCAGCGGCGTCAGCGGGGTTGTGCCCTTCATGCCGTCGACCAGGTCGGCGCGCTCCTTCAGCTCGCCGGCGAAGGAGTTCAGCATGTTGCCGTCGGTGCCGTACAGACGCACCTGTTGGGTGGCTGTGTCTTCGGGCTTGTCGGTCGTCCCGCAGGCGCTGGTGACGAGCAGGAACGCCGCACCCGCCGCCAGGATGGCAGCGCGCGGGCCGCGTGTTACGAGCATGGTCGTCCTTACCTTTGGGGAGTTCCGCTGGGCACCATAGCGCGCCGGGGCGGCGGGTGGGAGCGTGGATGCCACCGGTAGGCGTCGGCCATCCGTCACGGATACGCTCCGTGATCAACGGGCTGTTCCGGGTCACCGCTTGACCCGCCGTCCTACTGTGCGGCAGGTGACCGAAGTACCTGACCAGACGCTCGACGACGCGACCGCCGTGCTCCGTTCGGCGCTGGCCGGGGATGGTGACGCGGTGGTGGGAACGTTCGACGCCGTGGTCGACCGGTCCGGGCTCGCCGGGGCGTACGGGGTGGCCTGGTGCCTGGCCGCCACCATGGTCGGCGACCCGCCGCCGCCCGGCGCCTGCGCGCTGGACTTTCCCGGCATCGACGAGGCCGGTTACGACACCCGCTGGGTGGCCCGCTTCGTCAGCGCGTACGCCAACCACGACGCGGACACCGGCGAGGCGCTGTTCGGGGCGGCGGCCGCCGACGGCCTGCTGCCGGACTGTCTGCTCACTCTCGCCGGCTCGACCGTGGCCACCCTGCGCAGTCGGGCCGGTTGACGGCGCGGCGCCCGGTTCGGGCGCCGCGCCGGCCTCCCTCAGTACGCGTGGTACGCCACCAGCGGCTCGTACTCGTAGCGCAGCGTCTCGAAGCGGACCTGGAACCGGACCCCGTCCCGCACGTTCGTCGCCACGGTGATGAAGCCCGACTTCGACGGCAGGTACGTCCGGTAGTTGCACCGGTCCGTCTTGTCCACGAAGATCACGCACGCCTCGACGCCGAACTCGCTGGCGTTGCGGACGTTGATGTCCTTGCACCGGGTGCTGGTGCGGTACGGGCCGGCGTCGCCGCCCCAGCCGCCGGTCTGGAAGTACGAGCGGACCGCGCCGCCGTAGCAGGTGGCGTACGACTCGAACAGGTTGGTCTCGGGGGCGGCCTGTGCGGGGGAGCCGAGGGCGAGGAGCGACAGCGCCGCCGTGGTTGCCGCCAGGCGGGCGACCGGGGATGCCATGCGGTTGCCTCCAGGGATGGGGGTGCACCCTGCGTTGCGGACAGGGTGCCGAGCGTGGTGATGGTACCGGTGGTTCGTCCGCAGTGGACCATCCCGCCGATGTGATAGCTCTGGTGACATGTCCGAGGCGATGCTGAGCAAGGTGCGCAAGTTGCTGGCCAAGGCCGAGGATCCGGCCTGCACGCCCGCCGAGTCGGCGGCCTTCACCGCGAAGGCCACCGAGCTGATCGCCCGCTACGGCGTCGACCGGGCGCTGTTGGCCGCTCGCGACCCGGCCACCGACCTGGTCGGCGACCGGGTGGTCGACGTCGTCGCCCCGTACGCCCGGGACAAGGCCGGGCTGCTCGCCGCCGTCGCCGACCCGCTGCGCTGCCGCTGCGTACGCCGGGCCCGGGGTGACGGCTTCGCCCTGCACCTGTTCGGCTTCGCCAGCGACCTGGAACGGGTCGACCTGCTCTTCACGTCGCTGCTGGTGCAGGCCGCGCACGGGCTGTCCGGGACGGCCGTGCCGGCCGGCGAGCATCCGGCCGCCTTCCGCCGCTCCTGGCTGGCCGGTTTCGCCCGGGTGGTCGGGGAGCGGCTGCGAGCCGCCGAGGCGGGCGCGGTGGCCGAACGGGACGGCCCATCGGTCGCGCTGGTCCTGGCGGACCGCTCGGACCGGGTGGCCCGCCGGGTGACCGAGGTCTACCCGAGGTTGCGTACCGCCCCGGTCCGCCGGCTGGCCGGAACCGGCTTCGGCGCCGGGGCCGAGGCGGGCCGCCGGGCGGACCTCGGCGGTCGCGGAGTCGTCGACGGTGCCGGGGATCGGGGGATCGCGGGCTGAGCCACGCTGCTCCCGTCCCCGGCCGAGCGGTGGGGCTCCGGCCGGGGCCCACCTGCCGCTCGTGTCGCCGTCGTTCGGCCGCCCGGATCAGCCGTCGCCGGCTCAACGGCCCGCCGGTGAGCGCGTGGTCGGGCCGGCCGGTGGGCTGGGTCAGCCCGGCTCGGCGTCGTACCGGGTGAGGGTGTCCAGGTAGCGGCTGAGCAGCTCGTGCCAGCCGGCGGTGAGCGCCTCCCGGTAGCCCTCGGCGGCCGCGCCGTGCCGGTCGAAATGCCGGTGCTCCACCTCGATCCGGGTCTGCCCCGACCCGTCGGGCAGGAACAGCACCTCCACCTCGCTGGCCCGCGCCGGATCCGGCACCGGCACCCGGTCGGGGCCGATCTGCCAGGTGAAGACGAGCCGCTTCGGCGGATCCCAGGTGAGCACCCGGCCCCAGTCGCTGCGGAAGCCGTACGGGCCGATCTCGTAGAGCATGCCGCCGGCCTTCGGCTCGATCCCCAGCTCGGCCAGCGCCTCCGGCCCCGACCAGGTGTATTCGCGGACCCACCAGTCGGCCAGCGCCCCGGTGAACACCGCGAACGCCTGCTCTGCCGTGGCTGGGGCGAGGAGGATGCTGCGGAGTGCGTACCGCTCGACGTCCTGCCGGACGTCCGCCATCTCCTGTCCCATAGGCCCGGACCATACCGGCTGATGCCTCGCTGTGCAGCTTCGCGTACTGCCCCCTTCCGGACAGTCGATCGGAACCCACCGTGTCGGATTCGGCACGGATGGCCACCGGGAAACCGGGTAACCGCGCCTGACGTGGCCCGACGGCCGGGCCTCGGGTTAGGGAGCGGGAAGCATGAGCGAGAGCGGGGCGGCGGCGCGCGGACCGGACCGGACCGGCGGGGGCCCGGAGCTCGAGCCGGACGTCCTGCTCGACGTCCCCGGGCTGTCCGTCGACTCGCTCCGGCTGGCGGTGGACGGGCTCGACGCGGATCTGTCGCTGCGCGCCCGGCTGGCCAACCTGCTCCAGCTCGACGCCGGCGTGCGGGTGCACCTGGAACAGGTGGAGCTGGACATCGAGGGTGTCCGCGCGGAGGCGGTGCTGAAGGTCCGGCTGGAGAAGGTGCTGGAGATCCTGGACCGGGCGTTGAGCACCATCGACCGCAACCCACAGATCATCGCCGCGCTGGCCAACAGCGCGAACCTCACGCTGAACGACGTCAACCGGGTGGCCGACCGGGTCGCCAACGCGGCCACGCCGGTCGTCAACCAGGCCGGCCAGCAGGTGGGCCAGGCCGGCCAACTGGTCGGGCAGGTGGCGCAGCAGCAGGGGATGCCGGCCGGAGCGCAGGTGGGTGGGGCCGCTGGAGCCGGGCAGCCGGGGCGGCAGGGCGCTGAGGCCGGACCTCAGACGGGCCAGGCTGGCCAGCAGGGCGGCGCGGCCGCCGGCGTAGGCGGTGGGAGGCCGGCGGGCCCCGAGGGCCCGTCAGGTGGGCGGACCGCCGGCAAATCGGCGCCGACCGCACCGGAGCGGCCCGCGGGGCCTCGCCCGGAGTCGCCGGCCGGTCCGTTGCCGGCGGGTTCGCCGCAGGAGCCGCCGCTGGGCCCGGTGCCGTCCGGCCGGGCGGGCGCCAAGGGGGGCCGGCCCGCCGACCGGGGTACGACCGCGGGCGACCGCGAGTCGCGCGGCGCGGCCGAGGGCGGCGGATCGACCCAGGGCGGGCGGCAGCAGGGTGGAACCGCGCAGGCGTCCCAGCTCGCCGGGCAGGCGGGCGAGACGCTGCGGCAGGCTGGTCGGAGCGTCTGGGAGGCGATCCAGGGCGGCATGGCGCAGCGACGCCAGGGGCAGCAGCGCCGGGACCGCTGACGCGACACCCGGCGCCTCAGCTCCGCGGCTTCCGATGACGAGTGGGAAACCGTCGCGGGTCCTAGGGAACGCCGGCGGTGTCCCGGACGACGGGGTGACCGGCGTCGGGCTGCTGGCCGATGTGCGGCTCGCCGGGCGCCGTCACGGCGGCGACCGACACCGCTGCCGCCAGAGCAACCGGCGGCATCCACCATCGATGGAGGCCCAGCCGCGCCAGTCGTTCGTAGGTCAGCCCGCCGTCCATGCGCACAGGCTAGGCCGACGATCCGTCTGATCGATCGTCGCCTTCCTGTGACGGCGATCTACGGGACCCGCCGACAATCGTCATCTGCGGCCACGAGCAAGCAGGGTGCGCCGTATTGGCTACCGCTTCTTGTCAAGATCGTGACACGTTGTCAATTGTTGCTGCGGCTGTTGACAGGAATTGAAAGAGAAATCCTCGGTCCGGTGTTCGACGACGGTCCGGTCACGCCTTCCGGTCGGTGCAGCAGCCATCGGCGCAGCCCGGGGAGTCGACGGTGGCGTCGACGGCAGGCAGGGGTGCGCAGTCGTCGCAGTGCTCACCCCGCCAGGCTTCGACGCCTTCCTTGACCGCGACGCCGGCGATGACGAGCGCGGCGATCGGGTCGGCCCACGACCAGCCCCAGGTGGCGTTGAGCACCAGGCCGACGAGCAGTACCCCGGAGAGGTAGGTGCAGAGCATGGTCTGTGTCGAGTCGGCCATGACCGTTGCCGAGCCGAGTTCCCGTCCGGTGCGGCGCTTGGCCGCCACGAGGAGCGGCATCACGAGCAGCGACGCCACGGCGAGGCCGATCCCCACCGGGCTGGCGTCGGCATCGCCGCCGGCCAGCAGCGAGCGGACGGCGTCGAAGGTCACCCAGGCGGCGAGGGCGAAGAACGACGCGCCGATGAGCCGCAGCGCCAGGCGTTCCCGAGCCTCGGGCACCCGGGAGCGGAACTGCCAGATCAGCACGGCCGCGCTGGACACCTCGACGAACGAGTCCAGGCCGAAGCCGATCAGCGCCGTCGACGAGGCGGCCGCGCCGGCGGCGATGGCGACCAGGCCCTCCAGCAGGTTGTAGCCGGCGGTGGCGTAGGCGAGCCAGAGGCTGCGCCGGGACAGCACCGCCCGACGCTCGGGGGTCAGCAGCGAGGCGCTCACGCCGGCACCTCCGCCGAGGGCTCGGTCGACGTCCCGTAGGTCGGGCACAGAGCGACCGCCTCGCCGGTCGCGGCGAGGACCTGTTCGGCCGAGCGCAGCAGGTCCAGGAGTTCCGGCCGCGTCAGGGCGTAGAACGACTGGCGGCCCTCGGCCCGATAGTCGATCAGCCCGCAGTCACGAAGACACGCCAGGTGCTTCGACACCGTCGACTGCGCCAACCTCAGCTCGCCGGTCAGATCCACCACCCGGGCCTCCCCGGTCGCGATCCGGCGCAGGATGGCCAGCCGGGTCGGGTCGCCGAGAGACCGGAACAACGCCACCGCGGGGGCCAGCCCGGGAGGGCAATCAATCGCCATGGCGGGATGATAGCCAGCTCCAGCGATCGATCTGCAATCCGGGCCAACAGGGACGGCCGGCTCTCAGGGGCGACCTTGACACCGCGTCAATGATGGCCGCATGAGCCCGAGTGACACGGACCCGCTGTTGGTGGCCGGCCGTCTCGTGATCGTGGTCGTCAGCCTCTTCGTGCTCGTACTCGGCGTGCGCGTCGCCCTGTCGCGACGGTTTCCCCGGGCCTGGCTTCGCTCCGGGCGTCCGACGAAGAGCCACCGATCCCAGCCCGTCCGCGTCGGCGGCGGCATGGCGCTGGTTGGGGCGAGTCTGCTGATCCAGCAGGCTCCGTTTCTGATCCCTACGTCTTTTGTGCTCGGCACCGCTCTGCTCGCGGTGGCGATGCTCCTTGCCGCCACCGCGGCGGGCTGGTTCGTCCTGCGGCGGGACTAGTCACCAACCGCCCGCTCCGGGGCAGTCGTGCGACAGCTCCGTGCGCCGCACAGCTCCCTGGTAGGGCCACCAACAGCAAAATCCCCACCGGCGCTTCCGCTGGCGGGGATCTCTGTAGTCGGCGAAAGGCTATGTGGTCAGGGGCAGGATCAGAGGCTCATCCCTTGCCACTCTCAACATATAGCGCACGGGGGGCCTTGCGGCAAGACCCGGGTCGTGCCACAGAATTGCCGGCCGAGGCCAGGACCTGCGGAAATCAGAGATTCGTGAAGATACGTGGGCGGTAGCAGCTGGCCGAAATGCAATGGGGGGTTTCATGTTTGACGTGATCGTTGCCGGCGGCGGACCGACGGGCTTGATGCTGGCCAGTGAATTGCGGCTGCACGGCGTGCACGCGCTCGTGTTGGAGAAGGAGTCGGAGCCGACCGCGTTCGTCCGCGCGCTCGGCCTGCACGTGCGCAGCATCGAGGTGATGGACCAGCGCGGTCTGCTGGAGCGGTTCCTCGCGTACGGCCAGCAGTACCCGGTCGGTGGTTTCTTCGCCGGCATCGACAAGCCCTCGCCCATCCGGCTGGACACCGCGCATCCCTACGTCCTGGGCATCCCGCAGACCATCACCGATCGCCTGCTGGCCGAGCGCGCCACCGAGCTCGGCGCCGAGATCCGGCGCGGCTGCGAGGTGGTCGGGCTGAGCCAGGACGACCACGGGGTGACCGCTGAGCTGGCCGACGGCACGCAGCTGCGCTCGCGCTACCTCGTCGGCTGCGACGGCGGCCGTAGCACGGTACGCAAGCTGCTCGGCGTCGGCTTCCCGGGCGAGCCCACGAGGGTCGAGACGCTGCTCGGCGAGATGGAGGTGACCGCCCCACCGGAGAAGCTGGCCGCCGTCGTGGCCGAAGTCCGCAAGACCCACAAGCGGTTCGGCGTCGCGCCCTTCGGGGAAGGGGTGCACCGCGTCATCGTGCCCGCCGAGGGGCTGGCCGAGGACCGCATGGTCCCGCCGACCATCGAGGAGTTCCGGCAACAGCTGCGGGTGTTCGCCGGTACCGACTTCGGCGTGCACTCACCGCGCTGGCTCTCCCGCTTCGGCGACGCCACCCGCCAGGCCGAGCGCTACCAGGTCGACCGGGTGCTGCTGGCCGGCGATGCGGCGCACATCCACCCGCCGGTCGGCGGGCAGGGGCTCAACCTCGGCATCCAGGATGCGTTCAACCTCGGCTGGAAACTGGCCGCCGAGATCAACGGCTGGGCGCCGGAAGGGCTGCTGGACAGCTACCACACCGAACGGCACCCGGTGGCCGCCGACGTGCTGGAGAACACCCGGGCGCAGATGCAGCTGCTGTCCCCCGAGCCGGGCCCCCAGGCAGTGCGCCGGCTGGTGTCGGAACTGATGGACTTCGAGAACGTGCACCGGTACCTGATCGAGAAGATCACTGCGATCGGAGTCCGCTACGACTTCGGCGACGGGCACGAACTGCTCGGCAGGCGGATGCGCGACATCGGCTTGAAGCGGGGCCGCCTCTACGAGCTGCTGCACGATGGTCGCGGACTGCTCCTCGACCGAACCGGCCGACTCTCGGTCACCGGGTGGGCCGACCGGATCGACCACGTCGTCGACGGCAGCGAGGAACTGGATGCGCCCGCCGTGCTGCTGCGGCCGGACGGTCACGTGGCCTGGGCCGGCGAAGACCAGGCGGACCTCCTCAGCCAGCTGCCGAGGTGGTTCGGCGCTGCCGCCAGCTGAGCGCGCAGCGATTTCGCACGGGCAACGACGATGCCTGCGGACACCTGTCCCGCCAGGCAACTGGGGCTTGAGCCGACCGTAATGCGGTGGCACGCATCCACCAAGGAAGTCACCAGCCGCAGCCACGGCTGTCTCGACTACGAGGACGAGGTGTAGGCACGGCTCGGACGCCAGGGACCGAGGCGGGATTGCCGCCTTCCGATCTCAGTCGAGGCACTGCCGGCGTCGATGTGACAACTCGGCATGGTGGTGTCCGCCGGGGTGGCAATGCGGATCCGTGTGCACGGTAGCGCTGGTCAGCCTGGGTACGGCATGCGCGAGTTGGTGTTCCGCGTCGGCGGCGATTTCGTGTGCGGCGACGAGGCTGAGGTGGGTGTCTACGACCAGCTCGGCTTCGGCGTGCAGTCGGTCACCGATCCAGCGGAGCCGAACCGCGGCCACGTCGCGGACGCCGTCTACGGCGCGGAGGGTGCTCTCGGCCTGGTCGACAATCTCAGGATCGACGGCGTCCATGAGCCTTCGGTACACCTCGCGGGCGGCGTCCTTGAGGACGAAGGCGATGGCGACGGCGATGACCAGGCCGACGACCGGGTCGGCCCGGTGCCAGCCGAGGGCCGTGCCGCCGGCGGCGAGGAGCACGGCGAGGGAGGTGTAGCCGTCGGTGCGGGCGTGCAGGCCGTCGGCGACCAGGGCGGCGGAGCCGATGCGACGGCCCACGCGGATGCGGTAGCGGGCGACGAGTTCGTTGCCGATGAAGCCGACGAGGCCGGCGGCGGCCACCCAGCGCAGGTGGGTCACCTCGGCCGGGTGCAGCAGCCGGGTGATGGCGGTCCAGGCAGCGGCGACGGCGGAGGCGGCGATGACCGCGACGATGATGATCCCGGCGATGTCCTCGGCCCGGCCGTAGCCGTAGGTGTAGGCGCGGGTGGCGGCGCGCCGGCCGAGGAGGAAGGCGATGCCCAGCGGCACGGCGGTCAGGGCGTCGGCGACGTTGTGCAGGGTGTCGCCGAGCAGGGCGACCGAGCCGGACAGCACAACGATGACCGCCTGGGCGATGGCCGTGATTCCGAGGCCGACCAGCGAGATCCACAGGGCACGTAGCCCTTCGCGGGAAGACTCCAGCGCGGGGTCGACCTTCGCGCGGGAGTCGTGCGAATGCGGAACCACGGCATGCGTCAGCCGATGCCACCAGGCGGCGAGCCGACCACCGTGATGGTGGCCGTGATCGTGCGAGTGGTCGTGACCGTGGTCCTGCTCGTGGTCGTGGTCGTTCACCGCGTCTCCCAACGTCCCGGGCGGCATGACAGTCGGTACCCCCGACGGCGGCGATAATATGTGCCCATGTACGCACGCGACAATGGTGCAGGTGCCAGTGACCTGCAACAACGCCTCCCTGCTGATGGCCACATAGAGGCGGCTACGGAGATGTTGCGGATGCTGGCCGACGGCACTCGGCTGCGGTTGATGTGGCTACTCGTCGGCGGCGAACACGACGTGACGGCGCTGGTAGCGGCGCTGGGGGTGGCGCGGCCGGCGGTGTCGCAGCATCTCGGCAAGCTGCGGTTGGCCGGGCTGGTCGTCGTGCGGCGTGACGGCCGGCGGGCCCTCTACTCCGCCCGAGGTGGGCATGTGCGGCGACTGGTGAACGAGGTCATGCAGGCGGCGTCTCACCGGGTGGGCGGCATCCCCGACCACGATTGACGTGCGAGGCGGGTGCGGCTACTCGCCGACCTTGGAACGGGGGTCGGCGAACCACTCGCGGGTGAACCCACGGACCGCGTCGACGTCGACCGCGTCGCAGGCGATGGTGCGGTATGCGTGCACGGCCTTGACCGCCTCGGCCTGGTCAGGGGCAGCGCCGCCGACGACCCGGCCGGCGGTGGAGTCGGTGACGAAGGCCCGCACCTGGGCGAGCTGCTCGGCTGGCAGGTCCGGCCGGTAGGTGACGATCACGTACCCGTCACCGATGACGTGCCCGAACGACGTGGCCCGCACGACCTCGCCCGGTTCGAAGAAGTCCTTGACCGGGTGCCCACCGCCGGCCGGGAACGTCTCCGTGCGGTTGCGCACCTCGCAGCTGTTCGCCGGATCGGCAGCGGCCTGCACCGGGCGCAGCGCGTCAGGGCCGGAGGTGATGGCCAGGACCGCTGCGGCGACGACACCGGCGGCGATCAGCGCACCGTGTGAGAGCCGGACATCCCGCAGGCGGGGCAGGTAGTGACGTAGCACGTCGCCGATCATGAGCATGGCCATGGCCGCGATGAGTTGGCCGATCTCGACGCCGAGGTTGACGGCCAGCACCCGAGGAATCAGCCCGTCCGAGGGCAGGCCCACGTCCTGCAACCGGGTGGCCGGGCCCAGGCCGTGGACGAGGCCGAAGGCGAACACAGCGGCGGCGAACCCGGTCCAGTTCTTCGGCCGGCCGCGCAGACCGACCACGCCGACGAACACCAGGCTCAGGGCAACCACGATGTCGACCAGGACCGGATTGACGTGCCAGTCGGCGACGGTGGCCCTACCGGCGTTTCCGCTGGTGGGGATATCTGTAGCCCGGCGAAAGGCTATGTGGGCAGGGGTCGAACCGCCGACCTTCTGATTTTCAGGCACGGGCATTTCGGCAGGTCAGGGAGCCGGCGGAGGCTGCCGTGCGAGCTGTCATGCGATTGCGGCCTTGACGCCCCTCCGATGATGGGCGCATGAGCCTGGATGGCGAGGACCCGGTCATGATCGCTTTGCGCCTGGTGGCCGTGGTCCTCGGTCTCGCCGCGGCTGCACTCGGCGTGCGTGTGGCCATGTCACGACGGTTTCCCGCAGCCTGGGTTCGGCTTGCACGCCTGACGGCGAGCCAGCAGTCCCAGCCCATGCGCATCGGCAGCGCCAGGCCATGATCGGTGCGGGCCTGGTGGTCCAACAGGCACCCTTCCTCATCTCCATGCCTTTTCCGGTTGGACGCGCCCTGTTCGCGGTGTCACTGCTGTTACTGGTGACGGCGGCGGGATCGTATGCGCTGCTGCGCCGCTAGCCGCGCATGGTGATGTGCCGGGGCAGTCGCGCGACATCCCCGTGCGCGGCCAGCTCCGACAGCGCTTTGGCGATCTCCCGGTCTCGGCCGTCGACGGCGTGCAGGTACCGGCGAGCCGCCGCCATGGACGAGTGCCCGAGTCGCTTCATCAAGTCAGCCAGGGTGGCGCCGGTCTGCGCGGCGATGCCCGGTGTGGCGCAGGTCGTGCGGTCACCAACGCCAACCGGCTGAGCAGGGCGATTCGGGACATCGGTTGACAGTGATCCACGGACTTCCAAACCGACGGTGCGGTGGCGGCGGCACCGCTACTAGAGAGCGTGCAGGTCATCGATGGTCAGCTTGATTGCGCCGGCCTCTTCCCAGACCGTTACCTGCAAGGTCATGTCGCTTCTGCCTTCCTCGCGAGACCAGAGGTCGACGTCGACCTTCCAGCAAGGGAGTAGGCCTCGGCGTGGTTCCACGCCTCGGGCGGCAGTGGGATGAACGTCGCCGGGTAATCGCGTGCCCAGACGCCCAAGTCGTGGTCCGGTCGCGAGTAGTCCCGCGCTAGGCCGTCGAAATCGCCGGCGGCGATCCGTTCGACCACCTGCTCGATGATGGGTCTGAACCGGGCCGGAAGATCCGCAGCAGTCACCGGTCGAGTATGAGAAGCGGGGACGACGGCTGTACAGCCATCCGTACCGCCAAGCCGGCCGACAGACCGGAGCGAGAAGCGGCGGCAGCCGACAAGCCGAGCAGGTCAGCCGCAGCAGCCGACGTTCGCCGACAAACCGCATGATCTTTGCAAGGCAGGGGTCGGCGACGCTTCCCCGGCCGGCCGGGATGACGAGTGGCCGTGCGATCTACGTGCGGCAAGGGGCGGCCAGCAGCGGGATTCCGCGGTCAACGAGGGGTCAGACCGGACAGACGGGCTGGCGGGGCGTAAAGCAGAGCGCCGACCCACGTTTCCGCTGGTCGGCGCTCTAGTAGCCCGGCGAAAGGCTATGTGGCCAGGGGCGGGGTCGAACCGCCGACCTTCCGATTTTCAGTCGGACGCTCGTACCAACTGAGCTACCTGGCCGTGGTGCTCGGTCCATGCTACCCGAAGGCGGGGTCTCCGCCGAAAGGGTCACATGCTCCGATACGCAGAACGCCGCGCAATGGTTCACGCGGCGTCGGCGCTGGCGGTCCTGACGGGACTTGAACCCGCGACCTCCGCCTTGACAGGGCGGCGAGCACTCCAACTGCTCCACAGGACCTGGCTGGTGTTGCATCCGGCGTGAGCCGGACCGTGCCCCCAACGGGATTCGAACCCGTGCTACCGCCTTGAAAGGGCGGCGTCCTGGGCCGCTAGACGATGAGGGCGGCCCCGCCATCATTGCACACTCGCAACTTCAAGCGGACTTGCTCCCATCCGGCCCCGCCGGAGGCATGAGAAGCATATGCCATGCCCCGTCAGTGGACCAAACCGGTATGGCAGCTGGCACATTCCCCGTCAAAACCGCAGGTCAGGGTGGGTGTCACCGGGGTGGGGCGATGCCGAAGCGCCGTTTCAGGTCGATGATCAGGTGCGGGCAGGCGGCCAGGGTCCGGCTGCGATCGCCCCCGCCGTCGTGCATCAGCACGATCGCGCCGGGGCGGGCGGCGCCGTGGACCCGCTTGGCGAGGGTGGCGGCGGTCGGCTTCGCCCAGTCCTGCGGGTCCACGCTCCAGTGCAGCGACCGCATGCCGAGCTGCCGGGCCACCGCCACCACCTCCGGCGTCCACCGGCCGCCCGGTTGGCGGTAGAACGGCACCTTGGCGCCCGGCACGGCGGCCTGGATGGCCAGGTTCGTCCGGGCCAGGTCGGCCCGGATCTCGGCCACCGGCCGTCGGCCCAGGTCGAAGTCGTGCCGCCAGCTGTGGTTGCAGAGCTGGTGACCCTCACGGACGATCCGGACGACCAGCTCCGGGTGCTCGCGTACCTCGGTGCCGACCAGGCAGAACGTCGCCTTGACCCGGGCGGCCCGCAACTGGTCGAGCACCTTCGGCGTCCAGGCCGGGTCAGGGCCGTCGTCGAAGGTCAGCGCGACGGCGCGTACCCCGGTGGCGCGCCGCAGGCCCGCGGGCAGCGTGGTGGGCTTCGGCCGCAGCCGGGGCTTGGGTTTCGTGGTCGGCTGCGGGGTTGCTGTTGGTGACGGGATGGTCGCCGGCGGCGGACTCGCCGCCGCCGTCGGGGCGGGTGCCGAGGCCTGCTGGGGGTCCCGTTGCGGTTCGCCGCAGCCGCCGGCGAGGAGCAGGACCAGGCCGAGGGCGGCCGCCAGGACGGGGCGTGCACGCATCGTCACTCCGAGGGGGGTCGGGTAGCGGTAGGCCCCGACGGTAGTGGACGACGCGCCGATCCGGCAGGGTCGGTCAGGCCCCGCCCGACTGATCCAGCGAGTCTCGGACGGCCAACGCCAGCGACACCGCCTCGGTCAGGTCGACCGGCCGGACCACTCCGGCGGGCAGTGTGTCGGCCTGCCAGCCGGGGCCGGCGGCGAGCACCAGCAGGGGGCGTCGAACCATCCCGAGCAGGGCGGACAGCTGCCGCGGGTCGGCGGTGGCGCGGGTGTGCGACCAGAGCACCACCGCGGCCGGTCCGGTCCGGTTCACCGCCTCGATCAGCGCCGCGAGCGGCACCCGGGCACCCAGCATGCGATACGCCACACCCGCCTCGGCGAGCGTTGCGGCCAACGCCTCCAACGGCAGGGTGTGCTGTTCCTCGTCGGCACAGGCGAGCAGGATCCGGGCCGGGCCGGCGGCCGGGCCGGGTCGGGCCACCGTGGCGAACGCCTCGGACACGCACCGGGACATCAGGTGTTCGACCTCGATCAGACCGGCGGTCGCGGCGTGCCGCTCTCCGATGCCGGCCAGCACCGGGCGCAGCAGGCCGTCCCAGGTGGCGACCACGCCGTCCCGGGCGAGGGCGTTGGCGATGGTCTCGCTGATCGCCGCCGAGTCCAGTCGCATGGCGGCCCGGGCCAAACCACGGGCGACCGGCCCGGCCCGGCCGACCGGGATCGTCTGCCCGCCGCCGTCCCGACCGGCTCCGGCGCGCAGCCGCACCTCGGCGGCGGGACCGACCCCGGGGCTCTGCTTCGCCCAGCGGGCCGCCTCGGCCGGGGTGATCCCCTCCGCGGTGAGCCGACGCATGATCTCCAGGCGCGCGAGGTCGGCCGACGTGTAGCGCCGGTGGTGACCCGGCACGTGCTGGCTGGGACCGAGGCCGTAGCGCTGGTGCCAGGTACGCAGCGTGGTGACCGCCACGCCCAGTCGGCGTGCGACGGCCCCCGCGCTCAGCGCCTCATCGGCCACCCGACCGCTCCGACGCGTCGTCCGCCGGAACGCCGGACGGGATGGTGGTGTCGGCGGGGCCGCCGGCGCGCAGCAGCCGGCTCACCACCCCGCCCAGCCAGGGCGCGTACGCGCGGGGGTCCGCGTCGATCTCGGCCATCAGCCGTACCGGGTCGACCCAGCGCAGCTCGGACACCTCGTCGGGGTCCGGCAGCACGGTGACGTCGGCCGGCACGTCGGCCCGCAGCACGTGGTCGTACTCGAACTCGACCCGGCCGGTGGCCGGGTCCTCGGCGTAGTAGAGGTAGACGCCGACCTCGGTCAGCGTGACCGGGGCGGTGCCCAGCTCCTCGGCCAGCCGGCGGTTGGCGGCCTCCACCAGCGACTCGGCCGGTCGGGGGTGGCCGCAGCAGGAGTTGGCCCAGCGCTGCGGGAACCGGGTCTTGATCGGGGCCCGCCGTTGCAGCAGCACCCGGCCGGCCGGGTCGACCAGCAGCACCGAGAAGGCGCGGTGCAGCCGCCCCGGCGCCTGGTGCGCCGCGGCCACGGTGGCCTCGCCGAGCACGTTGCCGCGGTCGTCGACCAGCTCGACCAGGTGCCCTTCCCGGGACGTCACCGGACCCGCCCCCCGTTCCGCGTGTGCATCGCGCCCGTCCTGCGTGTGCCGCGCCGCCGGGCCGCGCTCCGCGCGCTCACCGCCCGGCACCGGTGATCCGGTTGGCCGCCAGTTTCCCGGAGATCAGCACCATCGGTACGCCCACGCCGGGCTGGGTGCCGGAGCCGGTGAACACGACGTTGGGCAGCTGCCGGTGCAGGTTCGACGGGCGGAACGGGCCGGTCTGGAAGAGGCTGTGCGCGGCGGCGAACGGCGTACCGGCGGCCATGCCCTGCTCCTCCCACTCGGCGGGGGTGATCGTACGCAGCACCTCGATGCCGGCGCCGAAGCCCACGTACCCGCGCTCCTCCAGCGTCGCCACGAGTTGGTCGGCGTAGCGCCGGCTCAGGTCGCCGCGCCAGTCGAACGGGCCCCGTTCGAGGTTGGGAACCGGCGCCAGCACGTAGTAGGTGTGCCGCCCGGCCGGGGCCACCGCCGGATCGGTCCGGCTGGGGTTGGTGACCAGCAGCGACGGGTCGGTCATCAGCTCACCGCGCCGGATGACCTCGTCGAAGGTGCCCTTCCACTTCCGTCCGAAGTGGATGTTGTGGTGGGCGATCTTCTCATACCCCTGGGTCGAGCCGACGTGCAGCACGACGCAGGACGGCGAGTAGGTCAACTTCCGTTGGCGGGCCGCGGGCAGCAGGTCACGGTAGGCGACTGGCAGGTCCGGGTTGAGCACCACCACGTCGGCCGGGATCAGCTCGCCGTCGGCGGTGAGCACGCCGGTGGCCCGGCCGTTGGCGGTCTCCACCCGGGTCACCGTGGTGCCGTAACGGAACTGCACGCCGTGCTTCTCGGCGGCGCCGGCCATGCCCCGGGAGACCGCGTGGATGCCGCCGCGCGGGAAGTAGACCCCGGCCACCGAGTCGAGGTACGCGATGACGCTGTAGATGGCCAGCGCGTCGTGCGGCGCGAGGCCCGCGTACATCGCCTGGAAGGAGAAGATGCGCTGGGTACGCGGGTCCCGGAAGAATTGGTTGATCTTCGTCTGGAGTCGCCGGAACGCGCCGTTGGCCAGCAGCTTCACCAGGTTGGCGGTGAGCAGGTCGGTCGGGGCGTCCAGGTTGCGGTCGATGAAGTCGGTCCGCTCCCAGTGCCACAGGTTGCGCGCGTAGTCCACGAAGCGCAGGTAGCCGTCGGCCTCGCGGGGGCCGCACACCCGGGCGATCTCGGCGGCCATCCGGGTGGTGTCGGTGATGACGTCCAGCGTCGAGCCGTCGGGGTAGTAGGCCCGGTAGGCGGGGTCGACCGGGGTGAGGTCCAGCCAGTCGTCGAGCTCCTCGCCGACCGCGCCCAGTGCCTCGGCGATCAGGTCGGGCATGGTGAGCACGGTGGGGCCGGTGTCGAACTCGTACCCCTCGACGGCCAGCCGGCCAGCCCGGCCGCCCGGCACCGGCTCGCGCTCCACCACGGTCACCTGCCGGCCGCTGCCGGCCAGGTGCAGCGCGCACGCCAGCCCGCCAAGGCCCGCGCCGACGACCACCACCCGGTCGGTACGCCCGTTCACGGTCCGCACGTGACCACCTCCTTCGCAAGGTCGCTCATCATGCCCGCCGCCTGGTCGCGGCGGTGGCGAGGCCGGTCAGCGCGGTGCGCGCGGTCTCGTCGATCGACGCGGTGTGCAGCGCGGTCAGCGCCTCGGACACCCGGTCGGAGATCATCCGCTCCACCCGGGACACCGCCCCGGTGTCGGCGACCAGTTCGGCGAGCCGGGCCACGTCCCGGGCGCCGGTGACCCGGCCGGCCCGCTCCAGCGCCCGCCGCTGGCCGGGGGTGGCCAGTTGGCGGGCCAGCAATAGCAGCGCGGTCGGCTTGCCGGTACGCAGGTCGTCGCCGGCCGGCTTGCCGGTGGTCGCCGGTTCGCCGTAGACGCCGAGCAGGTCGTCGCAGAGCTGGAACGCCTCCCCGACGGCCAGGCCGTAGCGGGTGTACGCGGCGATCAGTGGCGCGTCGGCGGCGACACCGGCCAGGCAGGCGCCGAAGAGCAGCGGGCGCTGGACGGTGTAGCTGGCGGTCTTGTAGCGGGCCACCCGCAGCGCCCGGTCCACCGACCAGTTCGCCGGATCGTGTTCGCCCAGCACGTCGAGGTACTGCCCGGCGATCGTCTCGATCCGCATCTGGTCGTAGCAGCGCCGCACCTCGAACAGCCGGGCCGGCGCCACGGTGGCATGGCTGAGCAGCCGATCGGCCCAGACCAGGCAGAGGTCGCCGACGAGCACGGCCACCGCCTCGCCGAACCGGGCCGGGTCGCCGGCGTACCCGGCGGCGACGTGCCGGGCGGCGGCGGCCCGGTGCGCGGTGGGCCGGCCGCGCCGGGTGTCGGAGCCGTCCATCACGTCGTCGTGCACCAGCGCGAAGGTGTGCAGCAGCTCCAGGGCGGCGAACGCCGGCAGCACCGTCGGCAGCGGTTCCGCGCCGCCGACCACCCCGCGCCAGCCCCAGTACGCGAAGGTCGGCCGGACCCGCTTGCCGCCGGCCAGCACGCAGTCGCGCGCGGTGGCCGCGAAGCCGCCCATCGCCGCGTCGATCTCGGTGAGTGAGCCGACCTCGGCGGCCAGGAACGCCGCCAGGGTGTCGTCCACCCCCTTGATCAGCTCTTTCGTGAACGCGGCCAGTACGCCGCGGACCGGATCGTCCGTCGCTCCCGGCTGTGCCGGCGCGACGCGGAGCGCATTACCCGCGACTGCGTCGTTGGCCATGGGAGCGAGCGTACCCTAGGGTTACGAGTTGCGTCGATTGCTGCGTCGAATTCGAGGAGGGCCGGTGGACACCGATCTCACCGCTGCCTATGCCCGCTGCCAGGAGCTGCACCGACGGCATGGTCGCACCTACTATCTCGCCACCCGGCTGCTCCCCGCGTGGAAACGACGTCATGTGCACGCCCTGTATGGATTCACGCGCCACGCCGACGAGATCGTCGACCGCACCGAGGAGCTGCCGCCCGCCGAGCGCGCCGCCCGGCTGGACGAGTGGTCGTCGGAGTTCGTCGCCGGCCTGCACGGTGAGCCGGTCGACGACCCGCTGCTCCCGGCCGTGCTGCACACCATCGCCGTTTTCGATCTCGACCGCGCCGACTTCGCGTCGTTTCTGCGCAGCATGGCGATGGACCTGACCGTGCTGTCGTACCCGACCTACGACGACCTGCTCGACTACATGGAGGGCTCGGCGGCGGTCATCGGCACCATGATGCTGCCGATCCTCGGCAGCTCCGACCCGGCGGCGGCCCGCGAGCCGGCCCGCCAGCTCGGCTTCGCCTTCCAGCTCACCAACTTCATCCGGGACGTCGCCGAGGACCTCGACCGGGGCCGCACCTACCTGCCCGACGAGGACCTGGCCAAGTTCGGCGTCACCCGCGACGACCTGCTCGCCGCGAAGGAACAGGCCCGCAGCACACCGAGGATCCGGGACCTGATCGAGTACGAGGTGAGCCGCGCCCAGGCGCACTACGCGGCCGCCGCACCGGGCATCACCCTGCTCAACCCCGCCTCGCAGGCGTGCATGCGGACCGCGTACGCGCTCTACGGCGGGATCCTCGACGAGGTCGCCGCGCAGGGCTACGACGTGTTCGTCCGCCGGGCGCTGGTGCCACAGCACCGCCGGCTGGCGGTGGCCGCCCGGGCCCTGCTCACCCCGACCGGCAGCCCGGTCGCCGTACCCGGGCCGAGCCTGGTCTCGCAGTGAGTACGCCGACCGCGGTGAGCGCTGTTCACCCGCGACCTGCGGGTGCACGACCACCCGGCGCTCGCCACCGCCTGCGCGGCGTTCGACCGGGTGGTGCCGCTGTACGTGCTCGACCCGGCGCTGGCCGACAGGTCGCCGAACCGCACCCGGTTCCTGCATCAGTGCCTGGCCGAGCTGCGCGAGGAACTGCGCCGGCGCGGCGGTGACCTGGTGGTGCGCCGGGGCGACCCGGTGGCCGAGACGATCCGGCTGGCCCGGGAGGTGGGCGCCGAGGGGATCGGACGGCGGGTACGTCCGGCGGTGGGTTCCCGAACTGGCGTCGGTGGCGGGGAAGGCGGTGCACCAGCCGTGGCGGCTCCCCGACGACGTACGCCGGAAGCTGGACTATCCGCCGCCGCTGGAGGTGCCCGGCGCCGACCCGGTCTGGATGCGCTGACCCATGCGCGGGCGGCGACTCGCCATGGTGCGCGCCCACGGGGGTTGCCCCACCCGCGACGGCCACCGAGAGCATGTACTGGCCGTGAGAGTGTCGCTTCCATCGGAGCACCTGCTCAGACGCTTTGCTCTGCTGCCTCCCCGGCAACAGCAACCCTCGGTAACGGTCCCTGACCCCCGCCGCCAGGGTGGCCCTGAGTGGATGCGCTGCTCAGTGCAGGTGTCGCCGTGGCGGCAGCAGAGCAAAGCGTCCGAGTGGCAATGCGGGGGAATCCTGGGCTGTCACGGTGGGTGATGCTTGGTGCTCGTGACGCAGGGTCATGCTGCCGCCGAGGTCAGAGGCAGGAGTGCAGCACCTCGACCAGTTCGTCCACCCGGTCGTGGTCGGCCAGGTGGGCCGTGGCGTAGGCGAAGACGTAGCCCCGCTCGGGGTCGGCCCAGGCGCTGCTGCCGCCGATCCCGCCCATGCCCCAGCTCCCGTCCGGCTCGCGCTGCATCCCCAGCGTCCAGCAGGCCCGGCGATCGAGCACCAGGTCGGGGCCGTCGTACTGGACCCGGGTGGCCTCGGCGACCAGTTCGGTGCTGAACAGGCGTACCCCGTCGAGGGTGCCGTCGGCGGCGAGGCCCGCGTAGAGCCGGGCCAGCGCGGACGCCGTGGCGTGCAGGTTGACCGCCGGGACCAGCGCGCCCCGCCAGAGCGGGCTGTTGACCACCGCCAGGTCGAGGCCGCCGGGTGGGTTGCTCAGCGCCCGGGCCCGCAGCGACCCCGGCTCACCCAGCATCCGCACCGGCCAGGCCGGATCGCCGTACGACAGGTCCACGCACCGCCGCTGGTCCGCCGCCCCGAGTCCGAAGCCCAGGTCGAGGCGCCACGGATCGGCAATCTCCTCGGCCAGGAACCGCCCCACCGACCGCCCGTCGACCCGACGGACCAGCTCGCCCACCAGGTGCCCGTACGTCCAGGCGTGCTCGCCCGCGACGCTGCCCGGCTCCCACTCCGGGTCGGCGGCGGCCAGGTCGGCGCAGAGCAGCTCCCAGTCGGCGACCGCCTCGGCCGGCCGGGCCACCGGGAAGGTCGGCAGGCCGGCGGTGTGGTTCAGCACCTGGCGGACCGTGGCGGGGGCGTGGAACCCGGGCCAGTGGGTCGCCACCGGGTCGTCCAGGTCGAGCCGACCCCGGTCGACGAGCAGCAGCAGGCAGAGCGCCGCGACGGGCTTGCCGACCGAGTAGACGTTCACCAGCGTGTCCGGCCGCCACGCCCCGCGGCTGTCGGCACCCAGGTCGACCACCGGGTGGCCGTCGTACCAGATGGTCAGGCCGGCGCCGGTCTCCCGGCCGGTGGCCAGCAGATCCTGGAAGCAGTCGCCGACGGGGGCGAAGCGATCGGGCATGCGGCCACCGTAGGCGGTAGGAATGATTACGGGCGCGGGAATTCTGGTGCGGTCGCTGGCCGGCGTCCGGTGGCTGGGGAATGCTGACGGCATGGCGGAGCCGGAAGTGGTGGACGTGGTCGTGGTCGGGTTGGGCGTCGGCGGCGAGGAGGTGGCCGGGCGGCTCGCCGAGGCCGGCCTGAGCGTCGTCGGCATCGAACGGGACCTGGTCGGCGGGGAGTGCCCGTACTGGGGGTGCATCCCCAGCAAGATGATGATCAGGGCGGCGAACGCGCTCGCCGAGGCGCGGCGGGTCAACGAGCTGGCCGGTTCGGCCCAGGTCCAGCCGGACTGGGCGCCGGTGGCCAAGCGGATCCGCGAGGAGGCCACCGACACCTGGGACGACACGGTGGCGGTCGACCGGTTCACCGGCAAGGGTGGGCGGTTCCTGCGCGGCAGCGCCCGGCTCGACGGCCCCGGCCGGGTACGCGTCGGCGACCAGGTCATCCAGGCCCGGCACGGGATCGTGTTCGGCACCGGCACCCGGCCGTCCGTGCCGCCGATCGAAGGGCTGGCCGACACGCCGTACTGGACGAACCACCAGGCGATCGAGGTCGAGGAGCTGCCCGAATCGCTGCTCGTGCTCGGCGGGGGCGCGATCGGGCTGGAGCTGGCGCAGGTGTTCGCCCGGTTCGGCGTACGGGTGACGGTGGTCGAGGCGGCGGACCGGGTGCTCGCGGTCGAGGAGCCCGAGTCCTCCGAGGTGGCCGAGAAGGCGCTGCGCGCGGACGGGGTGGAGATCCGCACCGGCGTCAAGGCGGACCGGGTCAGCCACGACGGTGGCACCTTCACCGTGCACGCCGGCGACGACGCGTTCCACGCGGAGCGGTTGCTGGTGGTCACCGGGCGTCGCGCGCACCTGGAGGAGCTGGGCCTGGACACGATCGGCGTGGACCCCGGGCAGCGCTACCTGCCGGTCGACGGGCAGATGCGGGTGACCGACGGTGTCTGGGCGGTCGGTGACGTCACCGGCGAGGGGGCCTTCACCCACATCGCGATGTACCAGGCGGCGATCGTCATCGCCGACGTGCTGGACCGCACCCGACACGCCGACGGTGGCCCCGACCCGAGCGGGACGGCCAGCGTGGTGGGCGGTGCGATGGGCGCGGCCAGCGCGGTCGGCGGCGCGATGACCGCGACCGGCCCGAGCGGTGCCGCCGGTACCCTGCCCCGCGCCGACTATCGGGCGCTGCCCCGGGTCACCTTCACCGATCCGGAGGTCGGTGCGGTCGGCCTCACCGAGCACCAGGCCCGCCAGCGCGGCATCAACGTGCAGGTCGGCATCGCCCAGCTGTCGTCGTCCGCCCGGGGTTGGATCCACAAGGCCGGCAACGACGGCTTCATCAAGCTCGTCGCCGACGCCGACCAGGGCGTGCTGGTCGGCGCGACCTCCGTCGGCCCGGCCGGCGGCGAGGTGCTGTCGGCGCTGGTGGTGGCGGTGCACGCGGCGGTGCCGTTGAGCCACCTCCGACACATGATCTACGCGTACCCGACGTTCCACCGGGCGATCGAGGACGCCCTGCGCGACCTCAGCTGACGGCGCCGTGGCGGCCGGCGCCGGCGGCGAACCGGGCCGCGCCGGCTGCCGCGTCCGTGTCCAGCGACCGCATGCCGTACGCCAGCTCGGTGGCGAGCGCCTCCGGCTCGGTCAGGCCGGCGGTGGCGAGCACCGACGCGCGGTCGTTGCGCAGGCAGGTCTGCGGGTGGCGGGCGATCTCGGCGGCCAACCGCTCGGCCTCCGCCCGCGCCTCACCCGGCGCGACCAACCGGTTGACCAACCCCATCGCGTACGCCTCCTCGGCGGGCACCGGGCGACCGGTGAGGATCAGGTCCATCGCCCGGCTCTCCCCGATCAACCTCGGCAGCCGGACCGTCCCGCCGTCGATCAGCGGTACGCCCCAGCGCCGGCAGAACACCCCGAGCACCGCGTCGGACTCGGCGACCCGCAGGTCGCACCAGAGCGCCAGCTCCAGGCCGCCGGCCACGGCGTACCCGGAGATCGCGGCGACGACCGGCTTGGACAGCGGCATCCGGGTCGGACCCATCGGGCCGTCGCCGTCCGGCTCGACCCGGTTGCCGCTGGGCGTGCCGATCACCTTGAGGTCGGCGCCGGAGCAGAACGTGCCGCCGGCGCCCCAGAGCACCGCGACCCGGGCCTCCGGGTCGGCCTCGAAGGCGCGGAACGCGTCGGCGAGCGCCCGCGCGGTGGGACCGTCGACGGCGTTGCGCGACGCCGCCCGGTCGAGGATCACCGTGGTCACCGGTCCGTCGTGCGTGACGTGTACGGCCATCGGCACAGCATGCCGCCCGGCGGCGCCGGCACGCCAGGGCGTGCCGGCGCCCGATGGGCCACTAGTATCGCGACGGCAACGATCATGCGAGGTGCCCCGCGTGCGCGGGGAGAATCGGGAAGCCGGTGCAAATCCGGCACGGGCCCGCCGCGGTGACCGGGGAGCCACCGTCCACGCGCGAGAGCGCAGCCACTGGCCGTACGGCTGGGAAGGCGGGCGGCCAGGCGTCGATCCGGGAGTCCGAAGACCGGCCTCGCGTCGACCGCCCACCCGTCCGGGGTGGGCCTTGCGCAGCGGGAGCCTGCCGTGGACCTCTACACCGCCATCCACCGTCGCCGGGACGTCCGGGCCCAGTTCACCGGGGCGCCGGTGCCGGACGACACCCTGCACCGCGTCCTCGACGCCGCGCACGCCGCGCCCAGCGTCGGCTACTCACAGCCGTGGGACTTCGTCCTGGTCCGGGACGCCGGGCTGCGCCGCCGCTTCCACGAGCACGTCCGGACGGAACGGGACACCTTCGCGGCCACCCTCTCCGACGAGGCGGCAGCACGGTTCGCCCGCATCAAGATCGACGGTGTGTTGGAGTCGAGCCTGTCGATCGTGGTGACCTACGACCCGTCGCGGGGCGGCCCGGCCGTGCTGGGCCGGCACGCCATCGCCGACGCCGGCCTCTACTCGGTCTGCCTGGCCATCCAGAACCTCTGGCTGGCCGCCACCGCCGAGGGCCTCGGCGTCGGCTGGGTCTCCTTCTACCGGGAGCCGTTCCTGGCTGACCTGCTGGGCATTCCCGCCGGCATCCGGCCGGTGGCCTGGCTCTGCGTCGGGCCGGTGACGCACCTGGAACAGGTGCCCGACCTGGCCCGGCACGGCTGGCGGCAGAAGCGCCCGCTGGCCGAGGCCCTGCACACCGACCGGTGGACAGGCAGTCGCTGACCCGTCGCGAACTGTGTGAAGAGTTGTGGTCGTCCCAGCGACGACAACTCTTCACGCCACGCTGACCGTGGGCAGGCCGAGCCAGGCCGCCAGCGCCGCCAACTCGGCGTCCACCGCCGCGGTGACGGCGGGGTCGAACGGGACGTCCTGGTGGATGGCGTGCACCCGCAGGATGCCGGCCCGGTGGTCGGCCGTGGCGTCCACCTTGCCGACGAGTCGGTCGTGGTGCAGCACGGGCAGTGCGAAGTAGCCCCAGCGGCGCTTCGCCTTCGGCAGGTACATCTCCAGGACGTACTCGAAGTCGAAGAGCTCCCGGGTCCGCTTCCGGTCGTGGACCAGCCGGTCGAACGGCGACAGCAGCGCGGTACGGCCGGCGAACGGCTGACCGACGGCCGCCGGGTCGACCCGCCACCCGCCGGCGGTGCCCTCGACCTGCGCCGGTTCACCGGCCTCCCCGACGACCGACGCCCGGGCGATGCCCAGCGAACGCAACCGCCGCTCGTCGCGCGTCCGCCGGGCCTCGTCCGCCGGGACGGCCGCCGTGCCGGCCGGGTAGACCCGCTCGGCCAGATCCCACCGGCGTTGCCGACCGACCCGGTCGGAGACGGCGATCTCGCCCCGGGCGGCGAGGATCTCCAGCAGTTGGGTGACGTTGCGGTTGTTCGTCCAGCCGGTCGACGGCCACGGCACCACGCTGCGGTCCGGCACGTCCCGGGAGAGCAGCGGGCCGGAGTCGCGCAGCAGGTCGAGCACGAACCGGTGGAACGTGGCGTTCGCCGCCAGCCAGGCGTGCTTGCGCGAGCCCTCCGGCGGCCACGCCGCCATCTCGGCGAGGTGCAGCCCGAGGTCCGCCGTCGGCCGCACCATGGCCTGGTGCTCGAACATGGTGCGGTCCCGCTCCACCGCCTGTCGCAGGTGGTCCGGCCGGTACCCGGCGCCCAGCCGCGTCCACGCGACGAGGTCGGCGCTGGGCGCCACGGCGGCCGTCGGATCCAGTTGCAGGAACGTCAACCTGTTGACCACGGTCAGCAGGTCCGGCGGGCGGTGCGCGTCCAGCAGTTGGGCGCGCACCGCGATCCGCCGGGCGTCGACCCGATCGAGCCGGTGGACAGGCATGAGCCGAGGCTATGCGCCCTCAGAAGTCGTCGTCCAGGCTGACCTCACCGCCGACGGCCACCTGGTACGCGGACACCCGCCGCTCGAAGAAGTTGGTCAGCTCCTGCACGTCCTGCAACTCCATGAACGGGAACGGGTTCGTCGACCCGTACGCGGGCGGCAGGCCGAGCCGGGCGAGCCGGGCGTCCGCCACGTACTCCAGGTAGCGACGCATGTCGGCGGTGTTCATGCCCGGCAGGCCGTCCCCGCAGAGGTCCCGGGCGAAGGCCAGCTCGGCCGTCACCGCCTCGTCCAGCATGGTCCGCACCTCATCCGCCATCGCCTCGTCGAACAGCGACGGCTCCTCGGCGCGGACGGTGTCGACCACCGAGAAGGCGAACTCCATGTGCATCGACTCGTCGCGGAACACCCAGTTGGTGCCGGTGGCCAGCCCCGAGAGCAGCCCACGCGAGCGCAGCCAGTAGACGTAGGCGAAGGCGCCGTAGAAGAACAGCCCCTCCACGCAGGCCGCGAAGCAGATCAGGTTGAGCAGGAACGCCCGCCGCTCCGCCCGGCTCTCCAGCCGGTGCAGGCCGCCGATCGAGTCGATCCAGCGGAAGCAGAACTCCGCCTTGTCGCGGATCGACGGGATGTGCTCGACCGCCGCGAACGCCTTCGCCCGCTCGTCGTGGTCGGGCAGGTAGGTGTCGAGCAGGGTCAGGTAGAACTGGACGTGCACCGCCTCCTCGTAGAGCTGGCGGGAGAGGTAGAGGCGGGCCTCGGGCGCGTTGACGTGCTGGTAGAGGTTGAGCACCAGGTTGTTCGCCACGATCGAGTCGCCGGTGGCGAAGAACGCCACCAGGCGGTGGACCAGGTGCCGCTCGCCGGCGGAGAGCGTCACCAGATCGGGTACGTCGGAGGCCAGGTCCACCTCCTCCACCGTCCAGGTGTTGCGGATGGCGGCCCGGAACCGCTCGTAGAAGTCCGGGTAGCGCATCGGGCGCAGGGTCAGGTCCATGCCGGGGTCGAGCAGCATCGTCACTGGCAGGCCTCGCAGATCTCGGGGTTCTCCAGCGAGCAGGCGACCGCGTCGCTCTCGCCGACGGACAGGGTGAGCAGGGCCGGCGCCGCCGGTCGCGGCGAGGGCACGGGTGCGGCCGCCGGCGCGGCGGCGACCGTGGTCTGCGCGATCCGGGTCGCCGGACGGGACCGCAGGTAGTAGGTGGTCTTCAGGCCGGCCCGCCAGGCGTACGCGTACATCGAGGAGAGCCGGCCGATGGTCGGGCTGGCCTGGAACAGGTTGAGCGACTGCGACTGGTCCACGTACGGGGCGCGGGCGGCGGCCAGGTCGATCAGCGCCTTCTGCGGCAGCTCCCAGGCGGTGCGGTGCAGCGCCTTCAGCTCCGCCGGCAGGTCCAGCTCCTGCACCGAGCCGTCCGCCCGCTTGATCGCGTCCCGGGTCTGCGGGGTCCACCGGCCCAGCCGCTTCAGGTCGGCGACCAGGTGCCGGTTGACCTGGAGGAACTCCCCGGAGAGGGTCTCCCGCTTGAAGACGTTGGAGACCAGCGGCTCGACGCACTCGGCGCAGCCGGCGATCGAGGCGATGGTGGCCGTCGGCGCGATCGCCACCAGCAGCGAGTTGCGCAGCCCGTGCCGGGCCACCCTCTCCCGCAGCGCCGCCCACGCCTCCGGCCGGGTGGGCCGGGCGTCCGGCCAGTGGTCCGGGTGCAGCACCCCGCCGGCTGCCCGGGTCAGCGGGTACGCCGGGTGCGCGCCCTGCTCCGCCGCCAGGTCGGCGGAGGCGTCGTACGCGGCCAGGGCGATCTCCTCGGCGATCCGGGTGGACAGGGCCAGCGCCTCCGGCGAGTCGAACGGCAGTCGCAGCGCGGCGAAGACGTCGGCCAGCCCCATCACGCCCAGCCCCAGCGGCCGCCACCGCCGGTGCGCGGTGGCCGCCTGCTCGGTGGGGAACCAGTTCCGGTCGATCGCCCGGTCCAGCGCCCCGACCGCCAGCCGGACCGTCGTGGCGAGCTTGGCGAAGTCCACGCCACCGTCGACCAGGTGGGCGGCCAGGTTGACCGAGCCGAGCGTGCAGACGGCCGTCTCGTCGTCGCTGGTCACCTCCAGGATCTCGGTGCAGAGGTTGGAATGGTGCACCACACCCCCGCCCGCGCCGACCTGGTTGCAGGTGCGGTTCGCCGCGTCCTTGAACGTCATCCAGCCGTTGCCGGTCTGCGCCAGGGTGCGCATCATCCGGCCGTACAGGGTGCGGGCCGGCAGCGTTCGCACCGCCTTGCCGGCCGCCTCCGCCGCCCGGTAGGCGGCGTCGAACTCCGCGCCCCACAGGTCGACCAGCTCCGGCACCTCCTTCGGGTCGAAGAGCGACCAGTCGGCGTCCGCCTCGACGCGGCGCATGAACTCGTCCGGCACCCAGTTGGCCAGGTTCAGGTTGTGCGTACGCCGGGCCTCGTCGCCGGTGTTGTCCTTCAGTTCCAGGAACTCCTCGATGTCGGCGTGCCAGGTGTCCAGGTAGACGCAGGCCGCGCCCTTGCGCCGGCCGCCCTGGTTGACCGCCGCGACGCTGGCGTCGAGGGTGCGCAGCCAGGGCACGATGCCGTTGGAGCGGCCGTTGGTGCCCCGGATCAGCGACCCCCGCGAGCGCACCCGGGACCACGAGATGCCGATTCCACCGGCGAACTTGGACAGCCTCGCCACCTGCGTGTAGCGGTCGTAGATCGAGTCCAGCTCATCGCGGGGCGAGTCGACCAGGAAGCAGGAGGAGAGCTGCTGGTGCCGGGCGCCGGCGTTGAACAGCGTCGGCGAGCTGGGCAGGTAGGCCAGCCGGGACATCAGCCGGTACAGCTCGCCGGCCTGCTCGACGGTGTCGGACAGGCCGGTGGCGACCCGCAGCCAGAAGTGCTGCGGCCGTTCGAGCACCGCCCGGCTGCGCGGGTGGCGCAGCAGGTAGCGGTCGTGCAGGGTGCGCAGTCCGAAGTACTCGAAGGCGTCGTCGCCGGCGTGGTCGACCAGGGCGTCGAGGGCGGCGGCGTGCGTCGCGACGAAGCCGGCGAAGCCCGGGTCCAGCAGGCCCTCGGCGTACGCGGCGGAAACGCTGTCGCTGAAGCTGTCGATGCCCTGGCCGGTGGTCTCGTCGGCGATCCGCCCGGCGAGCAGGCGGGCGGCCAGCCGGGCGTACCCGGGCTCCTCGGCGGTGAGCCCGGCCGCCGCCGCGATGGCCAGCCGGGTCAGCTCGTCGGTGTCCGCGCCGGCGGTGCGACCCGACTCGACCAGGGCGAGGATCCGCTCCGGGTCGGTGTCGGGCAGGTCGTGGTGGTGCTGGTGCAGGAGGTCCCGCAGTGCCCCGACCGGGGGTGGGGCGATGGTGGATGACGCCGTCACGTGCTCTCCTGGGTGGTCGGTGTGGACCGCGGGAGGGCACGACGGCACGCCGGATCGCCACCGGTCGGTGTGCCGGCGGTGCTCCGTACGGCTCGACGGCCCTCCCACGAGGCCCCGAGGTGGTCCGCGTGCCCGGTGGGCACGCCCTGCTGGCAGGTCTTCGGACTCGCGGGCAGACGCGTCCGGCGCGTTCGCCTACTGGCCGTCGCTTCCCGGGCCCCGTCGGGCCCAGTGCTCGTGACGGCGGTCGTTCTCGCTCACCGCTGCGGGGCAGTCCCGGATTCGCACCGGGTTCCCTGTTCGGCGCGACGCCTGGCGGACGTCGACGCCTGGCGGACCCTTGGGGGGTAGCACCAGCAGTAAAAGTGATCCTAGATGTAGTGGGTCGCAAAAAGCCAACACACCATATGCTGTGGGCGTGTCGCATCGGCGGAGAAATATGCGCCGCGTACAACCTGGACGGTGCCCGACCCCGTCAGCGGGGTGAATGTTCACGGACGGGGTGGGTGGATGCGGGCGGACCTGGAACAGGAGTACGTCGAGTACGTCACGTCGCGGCTGCCGGCGCTGCGCCGGATCGCCTGCCACCTGACCGGGGACGCGCACCGTGGCGACGATCTCGTCCAGACCGCCGTCACCCGGCTCTACGTCGGCTGGCGGCGGGCCCGCGAGGCGGACAACGTCGACGCGTACGTGCGTACCGTGCTGGTCCGGGTCTTCCTCGACGAGAAGCGCCGGCTCTGGTCCCGGGTCCGCCTGGTCGACACGACACCCGAGCCGGCGCCCGCCCCGACTGGCGACGCGGTGGAGGACCGGGAGCTGCTGCACGCCGCGCTCGCCCAGGTGCCGCCCCGGCAGCGGGCCGTGCTGGTGCTGCGCGCGCGCCGTCGCCCGGCGGATCGCCCTCGAACTCCGCTACGCCGTGGATTGGCCCCTCCGGCTGCCGGTGCGCTTCGCCACGCCCCCGGCCGGCCTGAAGCCGATGGCGTACCTGATGAGCAGGAGGGCGAACGACCGCTGGGACGTGGAGCTGTCCTACGGCGCGGTCATCGGCGATCCCACCTCCCGCATCAACGGCCACCCCGCCCGCCGCACGTCCTCCCTGGACGGCGGCGCGAGCCTCCAGGTCTACGGAGTCCAGGGTCTGTACGTGGAAATGACCGCGCACGACAAGGCCACCCTGCGCAAGCTCGGCGGCAACCTGGACGGCCTCTTCCGCAGCGCCACCTTCCACCCGGAGGCCCACGACTGGCGCTGATTTCGGCCGGGCGGCGGAATTCGTCCCCGCCGCCCGGTTTGCGACCGCATCTGCCGGGAAGTCGGGGAACGTGCGAGCGCTGATGAACAAGATCGAGCAGAACGCCGCGCTGGACCCGGTCGGCGATCGACTCCAGCGGGCCGTCCAGTCGACCCTGCGCGGGCAGCGGGTCCGTGACCTGCTGCACGGCGTCTGGCTGGGCCATCCGCTGCACCCGGCGATGGTGCAGGTGCCGGTGGGCGCGTGGATCAGCGCCGCCGTGCTGGACCTGCTGCCCGGTCAGCGCCGGGCCGCGACCACCCTGGTCGGGCTGGGTACGGTGAGCGCCCTCCCGGCCGCCGTCGCCGGGCTGAACGACTGGGCCGCCCTGGCCCGGGACCAGCGCCGGGTCGGGCTGGTGCACGCCGCCTCCAACTCCGTCGCGCTGGTGTTCTACGCCAGTTCGCTCGCCGCCCGGATGCGCGGCCGGCACGGCATGGGGCGGGTGCTGGCGTACCTGGGGCTGAGCGCGGCCAGCACCGGGGCGTACATCGGCGGGCACCTGGCGTACAAGCAGGGTGCGCAGGTGAACCAGAGCATCTCCGAGCTGCACCGGATGACCGACGAATGGAAGGCCATCGCCGACCTGGCCACGCTGCCGCAGCGCGAGCTGATCACCCGCGAGGTCGACGACGTCTCGGTGATCCTCTACCGGCACGGCGACGACGTCACCGTGATGCTGGAACGCTGCCCGCACCAGAGCGGCCCGCTCGGCGAGGGCGAGGTGCAGGAGATCGAGGGCCACGCCTGCGTGGTCTGCCCCTGGCACGGCTCCACGTTCCGGCTCAACGGCGGCGAGGTCGTGCACGGCCCCGCCGCGAACGACCAGCAGCTCCTGCCGACCCGGGTGGTCGACGGAATCCTCCAGACCAAGCTGCCCTGACCTCCCACCGGGCACCTGGCCGGACCGCGGTGGCCCGGGCCGGGCGGCCCGTCGGCTCACGGCATTGCGGGCACGGCAGGGTGCCGTGGCCCGGGCCAGTGACCTGCCGGTTCCGGTCGCGAGCGCCGCAGATCACGCCGCCCGCTGTTGTTGGGCGCGGCCGGGTGCGCGTACCCCTGGTCAGTCACGGCGGTGGCGAGCGCGGGCGGCCGCGACGGCCCGGGCCGGGCGGCGGCGCAGCCCGAGCACCGCGCCGATCTGCGCGCCGACGATGCTGGCCACGGCGAGCACCGCGGAGACCGCCAGCGGCCGGTTCATCCCGTCGTCGTCGGTGGCCCGGGAGGCCCCGGCCGCCATCGCCGGGGGTGCCCCCGCCGGCCGCTCCACCTGCGGCGGCATCGTCCGGGGTGCCGGCTGTCCCGGCGTCGCGCCGGTCCCGCCCGGTCCGACCTGACCGCCCGGAGCACCCGGCCCGGCCTGCTCGTCGGGGACCGGCGACCCGATGCCGCCGGGGGACCCCTTCGGCGAGCCCGGGGACGCGGCCGGCGGCTGGGGCGACGGCTTGCGCGGCGTCGGCTGTCCGGCCACCAGCCGGCCGGTCGCGTGCGTGCGTGCACCGCCGTCCTCCGCCCGCGCCGGCAGCTTGATCAGCTGGCCCGGCCGGATCCGGTCGGCGTCGTGCAGCCGGTTGAGCCGGGCCAGCTCCTGGTAGCGGTCGAAGTCGTCCAGGTAGCGTTCCGCCACCTCGCCCAGGTAGTCGCCCTTGGCGACCCGGTACACCGGCGGGGCCGGCTGCGGCCGGACAGCCTCGGCGCCGGCACCCTCGGGGACCGCCCCCGTCGATCCGACGGGCGGCGCCGCGAGGACCACCGTCGCGCCCGTCGCCGGCATTGCCGCGCCCGTCGCCGGGAGCCCGGTGCCGGCCGTCGCCGGGTACGTCATGGCCGCCGCCGCGCTGGCCGCCGGGCTCGCCGCGATGATCAACGCGACCGACCCGACCAGCGCCGCCGCCGCCCGTTGCTGCCGGCTCATCCCGGGCAGCCGGGGCGCCGGCCGCCGGGTCGCCTGCGCCGCCAGCTCCACCAGCACGGAGAAGGCGAACGTCGCCCAGCCGAACCAGCCGACCACGGCCAGCGCGCGCAGGAACAACCGACCGTCGTCCCGGCTGGTGAGCGCCGTGCCCACCTCCGACAGGCTGGGCAGGTGGTCGGGCAGCGGATTACCGGCGAAGGCGAGCAGCGCCACCGGCGCGCCCACCAGCAGCGCGACCAGGACGACCAGCGACCCGAAGCCGGTGAGCAGCTGGCCGGTCCGCCGAACGGCGGAGCCACGCGGTGCGGTCATGGCGGCCTTCCCTTCCTACGGTGCCCCGGTGAGTGCCCGCGCAGTGGCCTCACCCGAGACGGTGACGGTGTCGTCCATGCCGAAGAGGCCGAGCATGTGCCGGCGGTAGGTGACGGTGACGCGTACCCGGATCTGCTTCTCGCCGTCGATCACGGGGAAGCTCACCGAGTGCCTGGTCGCGCCCGCCGCCGAGAGGTAGTCGCGGACGGCCGCCCGCGCGTCGCCCTCGTCGATTTCCTTCGGGCCGCCCTCGATCGCGCGGGCCCGGTCGACGGCCTGGCCGCCGCTGCGGGCCGCCTCGGCAGCGAGGTCGTCGGCGCGTTGCAGCGACCGGAGCTGACCGGCGCCGTCGTACGCGACGCCGATGACCGCGAGCACGCCGGTCATCGCGACGGCCAGGAACAGGCTCACCCGTCCCTCGTCGCGGCCGGCCCGACGGGCGGTCATCCCCGGCTCCGGTAGCGGTCCAGCGGGGAGGTGAAGATCGCCGCGGCGGTGGTCCGCAGCGGCATCCCGGGCAGCGCCGGCAGCCGCAGGTCGCGGTGGGACACCACGCAGGTCACCGAGACGGTCACGCTCGCCGGCTGCCCGGCCGGGCTGCGGTACGCCGCGTCGAAGCTGGTCGACCGGCCACGTACCGAGCCGCTGAAGGTCATCCGGGGCGCGCCGGCGCAGTTCAGGCGTCGCCAGTCGAGCTGGCGGCGGACGGCGTCGCGGGCCGCGTCGCGGGCGGTGCCGGCGTCCCGGGAGATCGAGGCGGCCCGGGCGGCGTCGTGGGCGGCCGCCTCCACCGCCTCGTCGGCGATCGCGGTGCGCCCGGTCACCCCGGCCAGCACGATCAGCGCGATGAACGCCGGGGCGAGCACCGCCACCTCGATGGAGACCGAGCCCCGGGCGCGGCCGTCCGCGACGGCGGTCACGGGTTCGTCCAGCGTTCGACGGTGCCGTGCGCGGTCTGCCGGACCCGGAAGCTGACGCCCGGGATGACCGACAGGGACCGGCCGGTGACCGTGCAGGTGACCTCGGTGGCCCCGGTGACGCAGGTCGGCCCCGGGCTGTCCCAGCCGACGAGCCAGTCACCGGCCGCATTGAGGAACCGGGTGGCCCGGGCCTCGCCCGCCCCGGCCGGCGCCTGGAGCACCCGCTGCGCGTTCACCCCGCTCTGCGCGGCGTTCAGCGCCGTGGACCGGGCGACGAACCACGCGGCCACCTGGACGGAGGCGAAGAGCAGCACCAGCACCGCCGGCATGACGACGGCCAGCTCGACCGGGTTCGCGCCCCGGTCCGTACCCCCGGCGGCGAGGCGTCGCCGCACGGCCCGCACCACGCCACGCACGGCGACCGGCACGCCCCGACCGGCCGCGCCGTTCCGGGCGGCCCCGCCGTTCCGACCGGCTCTGCCGTTCCGGTCGGGCCGGCCAGGCCGGGTCGCCTGGTCAGGCTGTGCGGCGCGGCCGGACCGGATCGGGTGGCAGGGCCCGGCGGTGTCGGGGGTTCCGACGGCGCGCGCGGTCCGGGTCGCCGGCCCGGGGTGCGGACGGCCGGACGCGCCCCGGGACCGGGCGGTGGGGGCCGCCCGACCGGCCCGGGGTGCGTCCGGCCAGCTCATCGGAGGGGTCACGGCGCGGTGGGGACGCTGTCCATCCAGTCGGTGGCCCGCGTCATCACCAGACCGGTGACCGCGATCGCCGCCGCGACCAGGCCGAAGATGATCACGGCGGTCGGCACCGGGCTGTCGCCCCGGTCCCCCTCGCGGCGCAGCTCCGCCAACCGTGCGGCCAGCGTGACGTGCAGGTAGGCGATCAGTTGCATGGCGTGCTCCTTGTCGGGGTGGGGACCTACAGGCGGGCCACGAACGGGTAGAGCATGAAACCGAGCAGGACGAAGACCAGCAGCGAACCGGGGATGTCCAGCCGGCTGGTCACCCCCTCGGCGCGGGCCAGGTTGTCGGTGCGGATCTGGTCCCGCAGCGAGTCGGCACGACTGCGCAGGGTCTCGTGGACCTGCGCGCCCTCGCTGCCGGAGGAGCGCATGATCGCCCCGACGTCGCCCAGTTCCGGGATGCCGATCCGCTCGGCCAGCTCCTGGAGCTCGTCCCAGGGCGAGTGCATCTGCATCTGCGCGATCCGCAGCGACTCGCGGATCCGGTCGAAGACCCAGCCGTCGCAGACCGCCGCCGCCCGTTCGAGCGACTGCACCGGGCCGTGCGCCGCCGACAGTTGCAGCGCCACCAGGTCGAGATAGGTGCAGACGGCCGCGCGGAACTCGTCGCGTGCGGCGTCCGCCCGCGACAGCACCGCGCGGTGCGCGAGCAGCCCGCAGACCAGCGCCATCCCGATGCTGCCCAGCACCGGTACGACCACCGGCAGGCGTACCCCGCCGAGGAAGAGCACCGCCCCCAGCACGGTCGGGGTGGCCAACCCGATCAGGGCGGAGACCAGCACCGACAGGGCGTACTGCTCAGGGGACTTGTCGATCAGCGCGAGCTGCCGGTGCGGCGGGCTGAGCCAGCGGGAGAACCCGCCCAACCAGTCCAGGCCCCGGCTCGGGGCGACGGTGCCCGGGGGCTGGTGCAGCCGGCGCAGCGCGGGGCCGAGCGCCGGGGCGGCCGGCAACGCCTCCCGGACCGCCAGGAACAGGCCCAGCCCCACCGTCGCCCCGCCGAGCACGGCGACCGCGAGCTGCCAGTTGACGATCACGCGATCGCCTCCTCCGGGTCGGGGGCCGGGAGGAAGCGGGCCGGCGGCGGAGGCTGACTCATCGACCGCACCCAGATCAGCAGCCCGACGAAGGCCGCGCTGAGCACCGCCATCACCAGCTGCCCGAACACGGTGCCGTACGGGCGGACGTACTCGGTGTTCAGCAGCCCGTACGCCAGCACGGCCAGGGTCATCCCGGTGAGGAAGCGGACCGCGAACCGGGGCTGGGTGCGCTTGGCCTCCACCTCGCGCCGGGTGCCCACCTCGGCGGCGGCGGCCGAGGCGATCGAGCCGAGCACGTCACCGAGGCGTTCGCCCCGGTCGGTCAGGTGCAGGATCAGCGCGGCCACCACCTGGTCGCAGACCGGATCGCCGATCTCGTCGGCGAAGGCGAGCAGCGCGGTACGGGCCGTCCAGCCGGCCTGGAGGCGGGCGGCGAGCAGCCGTACCTCCTCCTGGATCTCCTCCGGGACGGTGGCGATGGTGCCGATGATCGCCTGCTGGAGGCCCTGCCCGGTGGCGGAGACGTCCTTCAGCCGGCGGGTCCACTCGCCGACCGCCTCGATCCGGGCGATCGCCCGCTCCTCGGCTCGGCCCACCGAGAACAGCCAGGGGACCCCCGGCACGGCCACCGCCACGATCAGCCCCACCACCGGCAGCCCGGTGAGCAGGAAGGCCAGCGCGCCCGCCGCCACCGCCACCGCCAGCCGGACCTGGTGCGCCCGCTGCGCGCGGCGGCCCGCGCCCGAGCCCAGCCAGAGCCGGCGCAGCCCGCGCCCGGCCCCCGGCGCAGAACGTGCGGGCGCCCGGGTGCCGACCAGCGCGACCACGGCCAGCACCAGGCCGGCGACGCAGGCCGCCCCGGAAACGACGGCGATCAGCTCGATGTTGGTCACGGGGTCGGCTCCGTTCGCGGCTGCGGGGCTCGCCACCCCGGCGCACTCCGCGCGCTCACCGGAGCGCTCCCGTCCATCCCCGAGCCGACGCCCGCGCTCACCGGCGCACCGCCGGGCCCAGTCGGCTGTGCCGGGGGCGGCGCCAGGCGCCGGTGCCGGCCTCGATGAAGCGGGTCAGCAGCCGGGCGTCGTAGCCGACCCGCAGCAACTGGTCGCGGATGCGTTCCGGCAGGTGGCGGGGGACGGCCCGGCCGTCCGGGCCGGGGCCGAAGACGCTGGTGGTGACGATCCGGTTGCCCTCGCCGACCCCGATCACCTCCTCCACGTGGGAGACGAACCGGTGCTTGCGCCCGCCGATCGCGGTCTCGTCCTCGACGGTCACGTAGACGATCAGGTCGAGGGCGTTGCCGGCCATCCGGCGGGCCTGGTCGACCGTCATCTCCCGGCCGTGGGCCAGCGCCAGCTCGATGATCCGCTCGCTCACCCCGGCCGGGGTACGAGCGTGGATGGTGCACATCGAGCCGCGGCTGGTGGTCATCGCCTGGAGCATCGGCACGATCTCCCGGGACCGGACCTCGCCGACGATGATCCGCAGCACGCCCATCCGCAGCGACACCGGGATCAGGTCGGCGATGCTCACCTCGCCCGCCGGTCGCCCGTCCATCCCGCGCTCGCCGTGCCCCTCGCGGGACTCGAAGCTCATCACCGCCCGGTGCTTGCGACCCCGGCGGGCCGGCAGCAGCTCCCGGCTCTCCTCCAGCAGCACGTACGGCTCGTCGGGCGGGATCTCGTCCATCAGGGCCCGGATGACAGTGGTCTTGCCCGCTCCGGCCAACCCGGCGACCATGATGTTGAGCCCGGCCCGCATGGACGCCCGCAGGAAGTCGCGCAGCAGCGGGTCGATCATCTCGTCCAGGTCGGGGCGAGAGCCGGCGATCTCCTCCAGGCTGACGTCCAGCGTGTTGTGCTTGCGGATCACCGCGTACGGGCGGTGGCTGACCAGGAACACCGCGGCGAGGCGGCTCCCGTCGGGCAGTTGCAGGTCGAGCGTCGGCTTGGACGTCGACAGGGACCGCTCGGTCGCGCCGGCCCGGCGGGCCGCCGCCTGGAGGATCTCCACCAGCTCGTCGTCGCTGTCGGCGATCGGCTCGACCCAGTCGACGCCCCCACCGTGCCGGGTGATGCGCACCTGGTCGCAGCCGAGGATGTGCACCTCCTCGATGGTGTCGTCGACCAGCAGCGTCTGGAGCCGGCCCAGCCCGACCAGCTCTGCGGTGACATGGTCGAGCAGGATCCGCTCCTCGTCGGCGGCCATCGGGGTGCCGGCGCGGCGCACCGAGTCGGCGTACCCGGAGACCACGGCGACGGCGAGCCGGGCCCGCTCGACCTCCTCGGCGTTGGCGTCGAACTCCCGGCCGCGCTGCCACTGGGTGAGCCGTTCGCTCAGCTCCCGGCGCAGCTCGCGGACCACCGCGAAGTCCACCCTCGGTCGCGGCGGCGGGGTGGGCGTGGGCGGCGCGACGGGCGGCGCCGGCTGGTGGTGCCGGCCGTTCGGCGGGGGCAGCGGCGGCATCGTCGAGGTCGCCGCCGGCTGCTGACGCGGGTCGTGGGAGACCGGCTCAAACCGCATGACGCGCCTCCCCGGGCCGCTCACACCACATCCGGCACCTCCTGGGCGGCGGGCCAGGCCAGCCGGGCCCGGCGGCGGTCCAGCAGCGCCCGGACCGGCACCTCCAGCGCGCCGGCCGCGCGCATCAACGGCCGCCCGGCGCGTACGGTGCCGCCGAGGCTGAGCACCTCGGCGGTACGCGGGTCCGCCGGCAGGGTGGCGATCACCGGCACCCGCAGCGCCTTGCTGATCTCGCCCTTGCCGTGCCCGTCGCCGACCACCAGCAGCCGCAGCGTGCCCGGGGGCACCCGGTGCTCGGTGAAGTCCCGTTCTATCGCCCGGATCATCGACCGGGTGGCGGAGAGGTCGGGCAGCTGCGCCCGGGTGACCAGCAGCACCACCGCCGCTGCCCGCAGCACCGGCCACGGTGGACCGGCCACCTGGAGCCGCCCACAGTCGACGATCACGTCGTACGGCGGCTGGCCCTTCTCCAGGCTGCCGAAGAAGTCGGCGAAACGCTGCCAGAGCGGGCTGACGCTGCCCGCCTGGGCCGGGTCGACCACGCCCGGCAGCAGCAACCGTTCCCGCCGCGGCGCGTCCAGGTCGACCAGCTGCGACCAGAAGGCGGTCTCCAGGTTGCCGTCGCGCAGTTCGCCGACGGCCAGTTCGCCGATGCCCCGAGGACCGTCCAGCGCGCCGCCGAGGTAGCCGGCGAGGATGGTGCCGCCGGCCGGGTCGCACTCGGCCAGCACCAGCCGCCGGTGCCAGCTCAGCGCGCAGGCCAGCGCGGTGGTGGTGACTCCGGGCGAGCCCTTCGCCGAGACCAGCGCGATGATCGCCATGGTCAGGCCGCCTCGACCAGCACCAGGGCGATCCGCTCCTGGGCGGCGAGCACCACCACGGCCGGCACGTCCCGGACGGGCAGCGCCACGTAGACCACCACGTCGTCGTTCTCCGGGGTGGCCGTGTCGATCACCGTGCCGGTGAACCGGGTGCCCGGCGCCTGGCTGTCGTCGTTGTCGGCGGGGGTGCTGACCAGCAGCACCTTGTCGCCGGGGTGGAGCTTGCGGGCGGGCACCTGGCTCTGCTTCAACCCGAGCGCGATCTGCTGCTGCCCCTCGCCGAGCAGCGGGGCGTCGGTGAGCTGCCCCATGGTCAGCAGCGTGCCGGGGGTGAGCGACACCGCCGCCCGCTTCCCGACCACCTCGTCGAGCTTGCCGGCCGGCACCGGAGAGAGCCCGGCCCCGCCGGAGACCTGCACGCTGACCAGGTCGTCGGCGCTGAGCTGCCGGCCGACCTCGACCGGGCGGGCGACCGCCAGGTAGCTGCCGGTGGCCCGGACCGAGGTGACCGCGAAGGCCGCGCCGAGGCCGCCCAACGCGATCAGCAGCACCGCCAGCCCCAGCAGGCCAGGGCGGGTCCGGCGCTGGCGGAGCACCTTCGGCGGGGCGACGGGCGCGTCGACCGGGGCGCCGTTGCGGGTGACCAGGCTCATCGGGTAACCACCTGAAGCTCGTCGATCTCGATCGGAGTCGTCCCGCTGGTCCGGGTCTGGGCGATCACGCCGCTCTCGCCGCCGCCGCGCCAGGTCACCGACCAGTACGTAGTGGCGCTGACCCGATAGGTGCCGGCCTTCGGGTAGCCGGAGTCGTAGCCGCAGTCCGGCGAGGTCTTGCCGGCGCGGGGCCCCTTCGGGTCGTACGGGGTGCCCTCGTCGGCGCAGGTGACCTTGACGCCGTTGCCCATCGTCCAGACGATCCGGTCGACCTTGGCGGTGATCTCCACCCGCAGGCCGCGGTCCTCCTCCGCGGCGCTGATCGGCCCGAAGTAGTTCGCGCCCGGGCTGGCCCACATCCAGACCGGCAGGCCGACCAGGCCGGGGCCGGTGTTGCGGCGGGGTGCCACCGCGATCCGGGGCGGCAGCAGCGAGATCGACGCCAGCGCGCGGCGGGCCAGCTCCTCCGGGTCGGGCGGCGTGCCGAAGCCGGGCGGCGGGGTGTCCAGCAGCACCACGGTCTGGCTGCCGAGGTCACCGCCGTTGCAGGTGCGGACGTACCACTTGGTGCCCTCGGGGGCTTCGGGCTGCGGCTCGGCCAGCTTGTAGTAGCAGCCGTCGGCGTTGTTGAACCAGCCGAGGAACTCGTTGTAGCAGGGCAGCGGCTTGCCGTTCCACTGGCACTTCGGGGCGGTGCCGCCGCCCGGATCGCCGCCGGTGTCCCCGCCGCCGCCCGGGTCGCCGGGGGTGCCCGGGTCGTCGTCCCAGATGCTGCAGTCGTTCTGCCCGGGTGGGCACTGCGGCCCCGGCCCCTCGGCGGCCGCCGGCACCGGCGCGGCGAGCGCGACCAACAGGGCCAGCAGCGTCCCGGCGAGCAGCCGGCGGGGCGCCCCGGCCCGGGGTCCGCGAGCCGGGACGCACCCTCCTCCCCAGGTCAGCACGGCTGGTCCTCGTGGGCGGCACCGGAGCTGATCAGCCAGCGGCCGTCCGGGTACCGGGTGGCGGTCGCGGTGGCGAGGTGGCGGCCACCGCCCGAGCCGGGCACCACCCGCCGGTCCTTGGCGTACACCAGCCGGTAGCCGGTCGCGTCCAGGCAGTCCTGGATCTCCACGGTCGGCGGGACGGCGTCCAGGCTGACCGAGGTGACCGTGGGGTCGGAGCGCAACGTGCCGGTGCGGATCGCGCCGTGCGTGCGGGCCTGGCCGATCGCCACCCGGACCCGGGTGAGCAGCGGATCGGCCAGGAAACGGGTGAGCGCGGGGTGGCGGGGATCGCTGTCGCGGCTCGCCTCCCGGGACGCGGTGAGGTAGCCGGAATAGGCGGCGAGCGCGGCCTGCTCCGCGGCCCGTTCCTCCTCGGCCGAATGCCGGGGCTCGGCGGCCTTGCGGGCGGCGGGCCCGGCGGCCGTCTCCGACCCGCCGCCGCAGCCGGCGGTCGACCCGACCACCGTGGCGATGACCAGGCAGGTTGTCCATCGGCGGGGATGCCGTGTACGCAACGCCGTGCCCTCCTCGGTGCCACCCGGCGGCCCGTCTCCGGTGGCCTCCGGGCATGCGCCAGCGCGCCCGGATGATGCCGTCCGGACCTCGATTTACCGCTGTCGCATTTACCTGTGCGGATCTTCTACGAAATGGTGGAACCTGATGTCTGGGGTGGCCTCCGACGCTGTTGACGGGGGTTGCGCCGTACCCAAGGGGCGAGCATAGGCTCACGTCCGCCGATGCAACAGAGGCAATTCATCCGAACACGGTGGGTGATGAGTGGAGGTGGTCACGGGTGACCGAGGGCGAGTCCGGAACGCCGGGACGGGTTGCCGCCCCCGGTCGGAGCGCGGGTGCCGACGGTCGGCCGGGCCCACCCGCCGATCCGGCAGGCGGTCCGGAGGATATGGCACCTGTCGATGCGTCTCGCCCGATCCGTCCCCTCGCCGCAAAAACCACGAGAGGGGATTCCCGCGAATTCGACGGCCCGGCCGACGCAAGCTATCCAGCATCACCACCAGCGGTGGATCATCACCCGGGCCGGCGCTGGAAATCACTCTCCGTACGCGTCCTCGCCGCCCTGGCCGTGACCCCGGTGCTCCGGCTCGCCGTCGCCCGGTACGCCGTACCGGCGGGGTCGCCGGCGCGGGCCGGCTGCGACGGCTGCGGCGCCCCGATCGGGCTCGGGCGCCCGGGGCTCGGCCCGACGGCCCGGTGTCCGGCCTGCGGGGCCCGGACCGGCGCGCCGCCGGGCACCGTCGAACTGGCCGCCGTCGCGGCCCTGGCGGTGCTGGTCCTCACCGAGGCGACCCTCGCCGAGCGGGCCGCGCTCGCCTGGTGGCTCGGCTGGGCGGTGCCGCTGGCGCTGGTGGACCTGGCCGTGCACCGGCTCCCCGACCGGCTCACCTGGCCGGCCGCGGCGGGCGCGGCCACGCTGCTCGCGGTGGCCGCGCTGACCGGCCCCGGACCCGGCCCGTGGCTGCGCGCCCTGACCGCCGGGGCCGCGCTGGGGCTGGCCTTCGCCGCCAGCACGCTGCTGCTCGGCCGGCGCGGCTTCGGCCTCGGCGACGCGAAACTGGCGCTGAGCGTGGGCATGCTGCTCGGCTGGTACGGCTGGCCGGTGCTGGTCGCCGGGCTGCTGCTCACCTTCGCCCTCTCGGCGGTGGTCAGCCTCGCGCTGCTGCTGGCCCGCCGGGTCAGCTGGTCGAGCCACCTCCCCTTCGGCCCCTTCCTGATCCTCGGTACCTGCGCCGCCCTCCTCCTCCCCACCTGACCCACCCACCCCCGGCCCGCCGGCCTGCCGACCCACTCGGTGATCAAGAGGTTTGCGTCAGGGAGAGCCTTTCCCGAGACGCAAACTTCTTGATCACCGGCGGTCCGGTCGAGCGCGCTCGTCGGCCGAGCTGCCCGTCGGTCGAGCCAGCCGCCCGCTGGCCGAGAGCCGGCGATCGGCCAACCCTGGTCGGGCCGGTGGCGCGGGCGGCCGGGTGGGGTCAGGGGTAGTCGGCGGTGGCGGGGAGTCGGTCCGGGTGGGTGGTGCGGCGGGCCAGCAGGTCGGCGACGGGGCGGGCGATCAGCGGCGTGCCGGCCAGCGCCACCAGGGCGCCGAGGAACAGGCCGGCGGCCACGTCGTGCGGGTAGTGCACGCCGACGAAGACCCGGGAGAGCGCGGCCAACAGCGCCAGCGCCACGGCGACCAGCCCCAGCCGGCGGGAGAGCAGCAGGGTGCCCGCGGCGAGCGCGCCGGCGATCGTGGCGTGGTTGCTCGGGAAGGACCAGTCGCCGACCGGCGGGCAGTGCCCGGCCACCACGGTCGCGGCTCCCCGGCAGGGCCGTGCCTGGTCGAAGACCGTCTTCAGCGCCTCGCTGCACGCGTAGGCGAGGACCACGGTGACCGGCGCGACCAGCGCGACCGCCCGGTCCCACGGCTTACCGCGCAGCAGCCGGGGCGCGGCGGCGAACAGGAACAGCGCGCCGAGCAGCAGGATCGCCGCTTCGGTGAAGTGCACCGCGAACCACTGCACCGGCGTCGGGGTGGCGTGAGCCACCTCGGTGATCTCCCGGTACCACTCCACGCTGATGTCGGGAACGTCCGTCGTGCCGGTCCGCACCATGCCTCACCTCACCAAATGTTCATACCCCGTTTACCTTGGGCAGACGGTACGAATCACGGAGGCGGCCGGCACCGTGCGATGGTGAGGGTTTGGCCCTGACCTTCGTCTCAGCGACTTCACAGCCCCGGGCCGATTGGGCCGCCCCGGACCACGGGTATCGGGAGCTCCGTGCGTAGTGACGAGAACTGGCTGGTGCGGCGTACCGCGGCCGACAGCGACCGGCTCGGCGAGACCGAGTCGGTCTTCGCGCTCAGCAACGGCTGGGTGGGCTGGCGCGGCACGCTGGACGAGGGCGAGCCGTACGGGATGCCCGGCAGCTACCTCAACGGCTTCCACGAGCAGCGCGAACTCAGCTACCCGGAGGACGGGTACGCCTTCCCGCAGCGCAGCGACACCGTGGTCAGCGCGCCCAACGCCGCCCTGATCCGGCTCTGGGTGGGCGGTGACGCGCTGGACCTGCGCACCGGGACGCTGCGCGCCCACGAGCGGGTGCTCGACCTGCGCGCCGGCGTGGTGCGCCGGGACACCGAGTGGATCTCGCCGGGCGGGCACGGGGTCCGCGTCCGCAGCACCCGGCTGGTGTCGCTGCCCCGGCACCCGATCGCCGCCGTCCGCTACGAGGTCGAGCCGCTGGGCGACGCGCCGGTCGAACTCCGGCTCTGCTCGGACGTGCAGGCCAACGAGCGGGTGCCGGAGCGCCCAGACGACCCCCGGGCCGCCTCGGTGATCCGCGACCCGCTGAACGCCGAGGCCCACCGCTGCGACGGCGGCTCCGGCGTGCTGGTGCACCGCACCGACCGCAGCGCCCAGCGGGTCGCCGTCGCGGTCACCCACGAGTCCGAGATTCCGGAGGGCTTCGCCACCTCCGACGACTGCACCGCCGACCGCCTCCGGATGTGCGTCGAGGGCCGGCTGCGCCCCGGCCAGCGGCTGCGGATCACCAAGTACGCCGCGCACGAGTGCACGCCCGTCGACGGCATGGCGGCGAACGAACTGGCCGACCTGGTCGTCGCCGAGGCCGACGCCGCCCGGGAGTACGGCTTCGACGCCCTCCTCGCCGACCAGCGGACCGCGCTCGACGGGCACTGGCAGACCGCCGATGTGGAACTCGACGGCGACCCCGAGCTCCAGCAGGCCATCCGGTTCGCCGTCTTCCACCTGCTGCAGGCCGGCCGGGCCGAGGGCGACCGGACCATTCCGGCGAAGGGGCTGACCGGCAACGGCTACGACGGGCACGTCCTCTGGGACACCGAGGGCTACGTGCTGCCGGTGCTGACGTACCTGGCGCCGGAGGTGACCCGGTCGGCACTGCGCTGGCGGCACGCCCACCTGCCCGAGGCCCGAGAGCGCGCCGCCGAGCTGCGGCTGCCGGGCGCGACCTTCCCGTGGCGGACCATCAGCGGCCGGGAGTGCTCCGGCTACTGGCCCGCCGGCACCGCCGCCCTGCATGTGAACGCCGACATCGCCGACGCGGTGCTGCGCTACGTCGCGGCCACCGGGGACGACGACCTGCTCGCCGGGGTGGGGCTGGAGCTGCTGGTCGCCACGGCCCGGCTGTGGCACGGCTTCGGGCACTGGTCGGACGAGGGCGCCTTCCACATCACCGGCGTCACCGGCCCGGACGAGTACGCCGCCCTGGTCGACGACAACCTCTTCACCAACGTGATGGCCCGGCGCAACCTGCTCGGCGCCGCCGACGCCGCCGAACGGCACTCCGGGCGCGCCGAGGAACTGGGCGTCAGCCCGGCCGAGATCGCCGGCTGGCGGGCCGCCGCCGACGCGGTCCACCTCCCGTACGACCGCAAGCGGGGCGTGCACCAGCAGGCGGCCGGCTTCACGGAGCAGCCCGAGTGGGACTTCGCCGCGCTGACCGAGGACGACTACCCGCTGCTGCTGCACTTCCCCTACCTGGAGCTCTACCGCAAGCAGGTGGTCAAGCAGGCCGACCTGGTGCTGGCCATGCAGCGTTGCCCCGGCGAGTTCACCGCCGAGGAGAAGCGACGCAACTTCGCCTACTACCAGGCCCGGACCGTTCGCGACTCGTCGCTCTCCGCCGCCTCCCAGGCGGTGCTCGCCGCCGAGATCGGGCACCTGGACCTGGCGTACGACCTGTTCGCCGAGGCGGCGCTGCACGACCTGGCGGACCTGGGCGACAAGACCAGCGACGGGCTGCACCTGGCCGCGCTGGCCGGCGCATGGACGGCGGTGGTGGAGGGCTTCGGCGGGCTGCGCGACCAGCGGGGCGAGCTGTCCTTCGACCCCCGGCTGCCGGCCCGGCTCGACCGGCTGGCCTTCGGCCTGCACTGGCGCGGGCAGCGGCTGCGGGTCACCCTCACCCGGGACGGGGCCCGCTACGAGGTGCCCGACGCCGCCCCGGAGGTCGAGGTCACGCTCCGGCACGCCGGGGAGCCGGTGACCGTCACCGGTCAGACGGCGGTGACCCGGCCCATGCCGCCGGTGCCGGACCCGGGCCCCGAGCCGCCGTCCCCGGCCGGCCGGCGTCCCGCCCGCCGCTCGGCCGGCTAGGGTGGCGCGGGTGCCCGCACTCCAGCGCCTGACGCCCGACCACGCTCCCGCGCTGCTGGAGTTCGAGCGGGCGAACCGGGCGTACTTCGCCCGTAGCGTGCCCGACCGGGGTGACGACTACTTCGCGCGGTTCGCCGCCCGGCACGCGGCGCTGCTCGCCGAGCAGGAGACCGGCCGCTGCCACTTCCACCTCCTGGTCGACGACGACGGTGAGGTGCTGGGCCGGTTCAACCTGGTCGACGTCGCTGACGGCGCGGCCGACCTGGGCTACCGGGTCGCCGAACGGGCCGCCGGGCGCGGCCTGGCCACCGCCGGTGTACGGCAGGTGTGCGACCTGGCCCGCGACGCGTACGGGCTGATCCGGCTGACCGCCTCGGCGACGCTGGACAACGCCGGCTCGCTGGCGGTGCTGCGCCGGGCCGGTTTCACGCCGGTCGGTGAGGTGCTGCTCGACGGCCAGCCCGGGCTGCGTCACGTCAGGGAACTGGCCGGCTGACCCCGTTCGCCATCCGCTCCCGCACCGCCTCCAGCGCCTCGAAGGCGTACGCCCAGTTGTGGCACTTGAAGCTGCGCAGCCCCTCGACCGGGGTGTGGCAGTCGACGCAGTGCACCCCGGCGATCCCGTCCGGCACCTCGGTGTTGACGTACTTGCGGTCGCCGAGGATGACGGTGGCGATCATCGCCTTGTCGTGCACGCCCTTCAGCGCCGAGGAGATGATGTCCAACCAGGTCTGCCGGCGGCCGCACTTCGGACAGTCCGGCTCGTCACCGCTGACCCAGAGCGGCGCCCCGATGCTCGCCGGCGGCATCCCGAGCAGCTTCTCGATCCGGCGCACGTCGTGTTCCGGGGTGACCCACCGGTGCCGTCCGGGCAGCGCCGCGGGCGAGTCGTACACGGCTCGGAACAGGACCGGATCGACCTCGACGGTCTCCCGCTGACGGGTCATCGCGTACCTCCTCGGCGACGGTCGTGCCCCCGTCGTACGGCAGCCGCCGGCGCACTGCAGCCGGATCACCGACACGACTGGTCAGCGTAGCGCTCGCGGGCGGAAACCCTCCCCGTTCGGACACCTGTCGGCGGGCCGCCCGGCCTGGTGTGATTCCTGGTGGGCGCTGTCGGCCACGTCCTCCGGCCCGGCGCCCGGCGCACCGGGGAGGCGTGCGCCGGCGACCTCGTCGGACCCTTCGCGGGGGCGCGACACGCCTGGAGGAAACAGGGGGGTGTGCCCTCCGGGCCGCGTGCGACGTGGTCCGGAGGGCACGCGTACGTCAGCCGGGCAGCCCCGCCGCTCCCCGGCGCACCGCCTCGCCGGCCAGCCGGGAGCGGCGCCGCTCGTCGTTGGTGACCAGCCCGAACTTGTCGTACAGGTTGGTCAGGTGCTTCTTCACGGCGCTCTCGCTGACGCCGAGTGCGGTGGCCAGCGCCCGCACGGTGGGCGGCTCGGGGAAGGCGGTGCCGCCCTCGACGTACGGGCGGCAGAGCACCTCGACCAGTTCCTGTTCCCGCCGGGTCAGCGCCGGGGGCGCCGGCGGCGGTTCGACGCCCACCGTCCGGGTGCCGGTGAGTTCCGCCGGCGCGCGGAACAGCAGCCGGGCCGGGCCGATCTCCACCCGGTCGCCGTCGCGCAGCAGCCGGGCCTCCCGCACCGCGGCGCCGTTGACGGTGGTGCCGTTGGTGCTGCCCAGGTCGCGGATCGTCCAGCCGGACGGGAACCGTTCCACCAGGGCGTGCAGCCGGGAGACCAGTTTGCTGTCGATGGGCAGCTCGTTGCCGGGCGCCCGGCCGATGGTCAACGCGTCGGTGGTCAGCGGCACCAGCCGGACCGCGCCCACCCCGTGGACCTCGAGGTATCCGGCGGTCACCGGTCGCACCAGGGCTCGGTGGTCGCGGTGGTGGCCACCTTCGACCGGTCGGCGGTGACCGTCGCGGTCGCCGTGGTGCACCGCCCCGCCGACGGGTACGGCTCGGTCCACAGCTCGTACGGCTGCCCGACGGCGCGCTGCCGTGCGGTCGTGGGCCGGTCGGCGCGTACCCCCAGGTCGACGGTCCAGGTGCCGCCGCCGGTGGCCGCGTTGTCCCGGTACTGCTTCCACACCCAGACGTACGCCATCGTGGCCCGGCAGCTCGGCGACCAGTACTGCTTGACGGAGATCGCCCGCAGCCCGCCCGCGTGCCCGTACGCGGACGCGCCGACCTGGTAGGCGTCGGCGTAGCAGGGGCCGGGCGGCGCGTCGTCCCGGCTGGCGGACCGGGGTCGGCCGGTGCCGACGACCGGGGTGGCGAGCCGCCGGCCGTCCACGGTCAGCTCGAGCGACGCCCGGATCGGCCCGGCGGCGCGTAGGACGGCGACCAGCCGCACCGCGCACCGGTCGCCCGGCGCGAGCGGTCGGGTGGTGCACCCGTCCGCGACGATCCGCAGCTCGCTCCGGGACGGCCCGGTCAGCGTCAACCCGGTCAACCGCACCGGCCGGTCCGCGCGGTTGCCGACCGCCACCACCTGCTCGGGCGACTCGGCGTTGAGTTCCAGCTCGCCGAAGGGCACCTGGGCCGGCAGCTCCACCGGGGCGGGCGTGGGCAGCGCCCGCGACCCGCCCGCGGCCAGCACCGTCGCCAGGGCGACGAGCAGCCCGAGCGAGCGGGTCAGCGCGTGCCGGCGTACCCGTGACGGCCGGCGCGTGACGGTGGCCGACAGCGCCAGGGCGGCCCGGCGGCGGTCGGACAGCGACAGGGGCGTGGCCTCGTCGGCGGGATGCGGCGGCCACGGCCCGGCGGGGTCACCACCCGGGCCGCCGAGGACGAACGGGCTCATCGGCAGGCCCGCCGCCACCTGCGCCGCCCGCAGCTCCTCGGCGAACGCGGCGGCCGTCGCGGGCCGCCGCGCCGGATCCTTGGCCAGCGCGCGCTCCAACGCCGCACACACCCCGTCGGGTACGCCGAGCGGGCGCAGGTCCGGCACCGGGTCGACGGCGATCCGGCGCAGCAGCGAGTCCACCGACTCGCCGTCGGCGGGCGCGAAGGGCGGGGCGCCGCGGATCCAGTGCAGCACGGTCGAGGCGAGCGCGTAGACGTCGGCGGCCACCGATGGGGGCTCGCCGCGCAGCACCTCCGGCGCGGCGTGCAGCACGCTCGCGGTCACCCTCCCGTCCGTGCCGGTCGGGCGGGCCGAGCGGGGCCGGGCCTGCCCGAAGTCGGCCAGCTTCGGCTCGCCGTACCCGGAGATCAGGATGTTCTCGGGTTTGACGTCGCGGTGCAGCACGCCCGCGCGGTGCGCGGTCTCCAGCGCGCCGGCCACCGCGATGCCCCCGGCGACCGCGTCGCGCCAGTCGCCGGCCGCGCCGTCGCGGAGCCGGTCACCCAGCGAGCCGCCCTCCTCGTACGCCATCAGCAGGTACGGGTTGCCGGCGGCGGTGCGGCCGGCCTGGTGCAGCGTGACGATGTGCGGGTGGTCGGAGAGCCGGCCCAGCATCCGCAGCTCCCGCTCGAAGCGGGCGCGGGACGGGCCGTGCCAGTCGGCGGCGAGCACCTTGACCGCCACCCAGCGGGCGAAGTCGGGCTGCCAGGCCCGGTAGACGACGCCGAAGCCGCCCCGCCCCACCTCGACGGCGTCGGTGCAGCCGTCGATTCCGAGGGTGGTGCCCGGGCCGTGCGTCACCGACTGCTCGCTGTGGACCATCGCCGCTGAATGCTACCGATGGGTCGCCAGCGCGGTGTCGGCCGTTCGCACTACAGGACACTTCCCGTGGTGGGGTGCCCTCGCTGCGGTGTGGGACGCCCGGACGGGCCCGCCGGCTGTCTCCGGCGGGCCGCGTCGTGGATCAGCGGTCAGCAGACGGTGCTGGTCGAACCACCCGTGCTGTTGAGGTAGCCCGTCACGTGGGTGCAGTACGACGCCGTGTTGGCGGGCGCGCCCCACAGCTCGGCGCGGGTGGTGTCGCTCAGCCGGCCCACGCCGTAGTCGGTGCCGCTGTCCGACTCGTTGATCACGTGGACGTAGAGGTCCCAGTTGGAGTGGGTGTTGCGGTACTGCTCCCAGACGTAGATGTAGGCGTAGTTGTAGCCGCAGCCGTAGTACTGCTTGACCGAGGCCGCCTGCATGCCACCGACGGTGAGCACCCGGGTGGTGCCGATCTGGCGGACGCTGGCGCAGCTCGACGGCGTGCTGGCCAGCGCCGGCGACGCGTCGACCAGCGCGACGGCGCCGGCGGCGAGGATCGCGCCCGTGGCGGCGAGGGAACGGCGGAGGATCGACATGTCAGCCCTGCTCTCTCTGGTGATCTTTCCCCGCTGAGAAAACCAGGGTCCGGGCGCCGCCGACAGGTGACGAAGCGGCGACCATTTCCTCCCCTCACGGCACGTAACGCCCGGAGCGTCCACATCGCCTGTTGCTCGGAAGCATCGGTGATCTTGCCTGCGGCCCGATCACCGAGGTGCTCGGATCAGGAGCACCGTCAGCTTCGAACAGGGAGTTGCATGCGCATCCTCCACAGACGATCCGGCGCGGCTCTCGCGCTGGTCGCCCTCTCCACCACCCTCGGCTCGGTGGCCGTCGCGAGCCCCGCGTCGGCCGCCCCGGAGCGGGCGGACCTCACGGTCGGCCTCACCGTCGACCGTTCGCGCATCCCCGTGCAGGGCGAGGCCGTCAAGACGGACATCACAGTCGTAAACGCGGGGGTCGCGACCGGGGACGGCATCACCGTGACGGTCGACCTTCCGGCCAACGCGTACGTCGGCGGCGAGGGGCCGCTGGGGGGGAGCTGGCAGTGCTCGGCGCTGAGCCCCCGGTTGGTCTGCACCCACGCGGCCCTGGCCCCGGGGCAGACCGCTGACCCGTTCAACTTCTTCATCCAGTTCCGGCCCCGCACCGACGGCCAGACGGGGGACATCACCGCCACGGTCACCACGACCAGCCGGGAGTCGAGCACCCGGAACAACTCGGCCACCCGGACGGTGACCTACGACGCCACCGTCTCCTACCCCGACCTCTACGTGACCGGCGTGTCCCAGATCCCCGGCTACGAGGTGATCGAGGGGGACTGGGTCAAGCACCCGATGCATGTCGCCAACGCCGGCACCCGGACGGCGGAGGACGTCCACGTCCGGGTGGTCGCCCAGGCCGGGCTCCTCTGGGGCGTCGGCGACCAGTCCGACCCGTCCTGGCAGTGCACCACCGTCGTCGAGCGACAGGAGTGGGAGTGCGTGACCGGCCCGCTGGCGCCGGGGGAGCAGACCAAGGTGCTCTCCTTCAGCGGCCAGGTCCCGCCCGGCGGGCAGCCCGGTGACCCGCTGCCGGTGACCGTCACCGTCTCCACCAGCACGCCCGACGAGGACCAGTGGGGCAACGTGCACGAGGGCGGCTACGTGTACGGCACCCCGGCGTACCTCACCGGGCGGGTCTGGCTGGACGCGGACGCCGACGGCCAGCGCGACGCCGACGAGGGCGCGGCGCCGACCGGCGAGCTCAGCCTGTCGGTGCAGCCGGTCGACAGCTTCGCGCGCAGCGTCACGGTGAACGCCGACGGCACCTACCGGCTGGCGCTGCACGACGGGCAGTACCAGCTGCTGGCGGGCCTGGCTCCGACCACCCACCGGTTCACCACCCCGGACGCCGGTGACGATGCCATCGACTCCGACGTCGTCCTCACCTATGACACGCCGGAGTGGCAGGAGGCCCAGTCCGAGCAGGTCTTCCTGGCGCAGGGCGACGAGAAGGTCCTCGACATCGGCCTGGTCAGCGTCGGCTGATCCGCGTATCACCCCGGGGCCCTGGCCGGCGTGCTCCGCGCCGGGTCAGGGCCCCGCTCTGCTTGACACCCGAGCCGAGACTCGGGTCATGGACGATCGCTACCGGCAGTTGCCGCCCCGGATCGAGCCGCGCTACGAGACCCAGCCGGTGTCGGGGCCGCCGCCGCTGCCGGAGGTGGAGGAGACGGTCGGGCTGACGGCCGCCGGGCAGGTCCAGGACTTCTCGCGGTTCGCCGACGGGATGATCCGGTCCGGACCGACCCAGGGCAACGGGGCGCTGCTCGCGGTCCTGATCGTGCTGGCCGTGCTCGTCATCGTTTCCGCTCTCTGGCTCGGCTGAGCGGTGCCGTCGTCTCGGCCTGTCCGGTCTCGGGATCTGCGCGACATCTCGGTATCAGGATCTGCGACACCAGCTCTACGCACCTCTGACTGCCTTGGCGGGGACAATGGGACTCGACGAGGGGGGTCGGCGATGAGCGAGGACCGAGAAGGCGATGACCGGGCGGCGGACGAGGAGTTCAAAGCCCAGCGACACGACAGGTTCGGCAAACTGCCGCCCCGGGTCGAGCGGGAGGAGCAGGTCGAGACGAAAGACACCGAGCCTCCGCACGAGGAGCCGGAGGAGCCTCCGGTGCGCCGGGAGTGGGGGTAGGAGTGGTAGTCGGAACCCGGCTACCCGAACTCCTGCGCTGGGTTCTCGTCAGGCGGTCAGCAGCCCGACGCCGAGGCTGATCACACCCGCGGTCAGGGAGAGCGCGCCGATCCACAGCACCCAGACGAGTCTGTTGGGTCCGGTGGCGTTCCTGCCGGCGGAAGAGGCGAAGAATCCGGCGGGCATCAGGATCGCGGCGACGGGCAATCCCAACCGGGCGATCCACAGCAAGGCGCCGGTGAGGCCCGTGGCGTCCGCATAGAGCAGGCCGACCAGGCTCAGGATCACCAGTACGCCGGCATGGCCGTGCCCGGCGCGCGCGAAGGACCGCTGGAAGTCGGTCATCGGCACGGCGCCCCGGGCGATTCGGGTCATGAACCAGCCGCCGACCTCGATGGTGACGATGGTGAGGAGAACCACCCCGGCGATCATGCGGGACTCGGTACTGAGGGCCATGGTCTGCACGGCGAACTCCTTTCCGATCAGCTTGACGAGGGGCTATCGGGCAACGGTCGCTGATCTTGCGACGCCGGAGCGCGGCAGGCGCAGGACGCGTCGGGCAACGGTGCTGTCGGCCGATCGGGCCACCCAGACAGCGATGGCGATGTAGAGGACCTGCTGTGGGATTCGCAGCCACAGCGGAGTCGGCTCGCCCCCGTTGAACGGCACATCGTTGACGGCGGCGTAGACGTTCGCCGGAAGCAGGAGCACATAGAGCGCGGCAAGGCTGATTCCGGCCGCCCAGCGGGTTGCGGTAAACACCAGGCCCGCGGCGCCCAGCAGCTCCAGCACGCCGGTCAGGTAGACCATCGCATCGGCGAACGGCACGACTGGCGGCACCATCCGGACCAGGTCGGCGTGGTTCGGCATCACCGTGACGCTCGGCGGCACGAAATGCGCGGACGCGGTGACGACGAGCATGACCGCCATCGCGTGTGCCGCGCTGGCCGCCCAGGTGGCGAACCGACGCACACCGAGCGCACCCAGTAGGCGGAAGCCCAGCAGGGCCATCACCAGAATCACTTCGAGCATGATCTTCTCTCTCAATGGATAGCGCAGCTATCTGCTTATGGATAGTGCTACTCTCCATCAGGGAAGAGGGGAAGTCAAGGGATGCGCATCGCGGAGCTGAGTCGGCAGTCAGGGGTTGCGGTACCGACGATCAAGTACTACCTGCGGGAGGGACTGTTGCCGCCCGGCGAGCTGACCAGCCCCAACCAGGCCAGCTACGACGAGCATCACCTGAATCGACTTCGCCTGATCCGAGCCATGATCGACCTGGCCCAGGTTCCCGTGGCCCGAGTCAGAGCCGTGCTGGAAGCGCTCGATTCCGACACCCTGTCCCTGCACGAAAGGATCGGGGTGGTGCACCGGGCCATCACCCCGAGTCGGCAACTGACCGCAGGCGACAGCGAACGCACGGCCGCCGCTGTGCAGGTGCGGGAACTCATCCAACGGCGAGGCTGGGCCGTCGAGCCGGACTCACCTGCGATCGCCACCCTGGTCGAAACCATCAGCGTCCTGCGATCACTCGGCCAGGATCACCTGGTCGACCTCCTGGACCCGTACGCGGAGGCGGTTGAGCGGTTCACCGAACTGGAGGTCGCCGCGGTCGCCTCCCGGACCGATCCCGACCAGGTCGCCGAGAGCGTGGTGATCGGAACCATCCTCGGCGAGAACCTCGTCGCGTCGCTGCGACTGTTGGCTCAGGAGAACATCTCGTCCCGGCGCCTGAAGTAGGCGGCTGGTCGGAACACGACACGAGGATGAGGGCTGACAGGCGCAGCGAGGAGGGGACTCGGGCGAATTACGGACTCCGGCACCCTCTGCGCAATGGTGCGAGTTGTGGGCCGCCAGGGACTCGAACCCTGAACCTATGGATTAAAAGTCCACAGCTCTGCCATTGAGCTAGCGGCCCCGAGCCCTCAGGCTACCGGACCTTGGCCGGCGAGGCCTTCCGGCTTCCGGCCGCCCGTCGATGCCCCGCGCACCCAGACGCCCACGCATGCCCCCGAGCCTCTCGACCATGGTCAACAGAGGGCGGCCGGGCGAGGCTGACAGGCATGAGAACGATCGCCCTCGCCGCCGCCACCGGAGTCACCGGACTCATGGCGGGGCTCTTCTTCGCGTACTCGTGTTCGGTCATGCCGGGCCTGGCCGCGGTCGACGACCGGACCTTCGTCGGGACCATGCAGTCGATCAACCGGCGCATCCTCAACGGCTGGTTCCTGGCGGCCTTCCTCGGCGCGGTGCTGCTGATCGCCCTGGCGGTGGCGCTGCACCTCACCGCCGGCGGCCCGGTGCTGGCCTGGACGGTCGCGGCGCTGGTGCTCTACGGCGCGACGCTGCTGATCACCATGCGGTGCAACGTGCCGCTCAACGACCGGCTGGACGCGGCGGGGCCGGTGGACCGGATCGCCGACCTGGCGGCGGTGCGGGAGAGTTTCGAGGCGACCTGGGTGCGGTGGAATCTGGCCCGCACGGTCACCAACGTCGCCGCCTTCGCCTGCCTGGTGGCCGCGCTGGTGTCCCGGCGCGCCGGGTGATCGACTCCGGGTCGGCGAGGTGGCGGTGTCCGGGTGGGTGGGACGGCGCGATGTCGGCGACACGGAGTCGATCAACCGGGCGGGTCTGAAACGGCGGGAGTGGGGAATCGGGACGGGATGAGGATGAGCAGCACCCCGGCCGTGGCGGCGTCGAGCGAGGCGACCGGCCCGGACGGGGCACGGGCGCCGGGCGGTGAGGTGCACGCGTGGCAGCCCGGCCAGAACTCCACCGTCTGCGGGCTCCAGCTCAGCCGCACCCGGCTGCGCCGCTTCCCGCACGTGCCGTTCGACTACACCTCGACCGACGTGCTCACCGAGGCCGACCCGGTCGGCTCCATCTGCCCGCGCTGCCTGGCCGCCACCCAGGGCCGCCGCAAGCAGGAGAAGAGCTGGGTACGCCAGTCGCCCCGCCCCTGACCGGTGCGGGGTTGGAGTCCGGTTCAACGGGTACGGCAGCCGCATGCGGATCGTCATCGTGGGTGCCAGCGGCAACGTGGGGACCGCGCTGCTGCGCCGGCTGCGCCCGGAGTCGGGGCTGGAACTGGTCGGCGTGGCCCGGCGGCTGCCCGGCCCGGACGCCGGTGAGCCGTACGACCGGGTGGAGTGGCACTCCTGCGACATCGGGGCGCCAGGCGCGGACGGGAAGCTCGCCGCGCTCCTCGCCGGGGCCGACGCCGTCGTGCACCTGGCCTGGCAGATCCAGCCCAGCCACGACCAGCGCACGCTCTACCGGACCAACGTCGGCGGCAGCCGCGCGGTGATCGACGGCGTCGTCCGGGCCGGCGTTCCCAGCCTGGTGTACGCCTCGTCGATCGGCACGTACGCGCCCGGCCCGAAGGACCACCCGATCAGCGAGCGCTGGCCCGCGACCGGGGTACCCGGATCGTCGTACAGCCGGGACAAGGCCGAGGTGGAGGCGATGCTCGACCGCCTCGAGTCCGAGTATCCGACGCTGCGGGTGGTGCGGCTGCGGCCCGGGCTGATCTTCCAGCGCGACGCGGGCACCGAGATCGCCCGGTACTTCCTCGGGCCGCTCGCCCCGGTCCGGCTGCTGCGCTTCGGGCGCATCCCGGTCGTACCCGCGAACCGCCGGCTGCGGATGCAGGCGGTGCACGCGGACGACGTCGCCGACGCGTACGCCAGGGCGGTTCTGGGTGAGGCGCGCGGCGCCTTCAACGTCGCCGCGGACCCGGTGCTGACCCCGGAGCTGGTGGCCCGGCATTTCAAGGGCTGGACGATCCCGGTGGCCGCCCCGGTGCTGCGCGCCGCCGCCGCGCTGAGCTGGCGGTTCCGGCTGCAACCCGTCGACGGCGGTTGGGTGGAGCTGGCCCTGAACGCGCCGCTGATGTCCAGCGAGCGCGCCGAGACCGAACTCGGCTGGCACCCGAAGGTGGACGCCGTCGCCGCCCTGAAGGACCTCTTCGCCGGCATGGCCGCCCGCGCGGGCACCACCGCCCCACCCATGTCCACCGCCCCCGACCTGCCCGGCCGCCCCGCCGCCCTCTTCAAGTCCCGCCCCCCCGGCCACGGCAACCCCTACTGACCGGTCCTCCCACCCCGCCGCCGTCGATCATGAAGTTGTTGTCACGGCACGCCGGTGCGGCGGGCAACAACTTCATGATCGACGGGCGGGTCAGCTCAGGCGGGAGGAGGTGATGGTGGGTGGGCGGGCGCCGAGGAAGAAGATGCCGGGGAGGCCCTGGGTCTCGAAGCCTTCGCTGGGGTTGCGGCGCAGGGTCGAGCGCTCGATCTTCATGGTGCCGGTGCGGTTGTTGCTGACGAAGAAGATCGCGCCGCCGCCCTCGTTGGCGTGGTTGTTCTCGATGAGGGTGCCGGCGATCCGCACGGTGAACGCGTTGCCGTCGCAGTAGATCGCGCCGCCGCTGCCGCCGCCGGGGGTGCCCGAACGGGCCGGGTTGGCGCCGCTGCCGACCGCCTTGTTGCCGGTGAAGACGCTGTTCAGCACCGTCCAGGAGACGCCGATGCTGCTCAGTGCCGCCCCGTTGGCGCAGACCCCGCCGGTGAAGGTGCTGTTCACCACGTACACCGGCTTGTTGTCGTACTGGCTGAGCACCCGCAGCGCCGCGCCGCCCAGGTCGGGGCCGGTCCGGTCGCAACGGTTGCCGGTGAAGCGGGAGTTGACCACCTTGACCCGGCCGCCGCGTACGAAGATCGCGCCGCCCCCGCCGCCCTCGGCCCGCTCGCCGGTGGAGTTGCCGTCGGCGAAGGTCAGGTTCTGCACGGTGAGCTGCGGGTGGTCCTGGTTCTGGCAGTGCGAGGTGGTGAAGCCCTGCGCAGGGTCGCACGTGTTCATGTAGAGGATGCGCCGCTCGCCCCCGCCGGAGAGGGTGACCTTGCTGCCGCCGTCGAGCACGATCCGTGCGCCGACCTTGTTACGGACCTTCGCGGTGGCCTTCATCCGGATCGTCACCGGGTCGGGGCCGCAGTCGAAGGTGATTATCCCGCCCGCCGCGACCGTCCGCACCACCGCGTCCGAGGTGCAGCTCGCCGGGGTACCCGTGCCCACCGTCCTGGTCGGACGGGAGGTGTCCACCGCCCGCGCCTCGGCCGGGACGGTGGCGCCGCCGTTCGGGTTCCCCGCCTTGAGCACCGCGCCGGTTGACGGGGACGGCTTTGGGGACGGGCTTTTTCCCGGCCCGCCCAGGTCGCTGCGGGCCGCCGGTCCGCCCGACGGGGTCGCCGTGGGGGCGGTTGCCGCCACGGTGGACCCCGCGATCGGGGCCGCGCCGTCCCCGCTCCCGCCGCAGGCGGGCAGGGTGGCGGTGGCGACACCGAGGGCGAGCAGGCAGACAAGGGATCTCACGCGCACCCGCCGATGCTAGAGGCGCGCGCAGTCCGCGGCGGTTCCTCCGCCGAGGCTTAACCCACCGCTAAACCGCGCTCCGCCGGTCGATCCACGCGCCTCTGCAGCGGCGAGGCGGCAGGGCGCGCGCAGTTGTGTGCCGCGGTGCCCGCGCGTTGATCCACGTGCTTTGCGGCGTGTCGCGGTGTCCCCGTTCCGGGAGAGCGCGACACGCCGCAAACGGAGTGGATCGAGCCCGTGACCCCGACCCGGGCATCTCCTGCTCCGTGGGCTGCATGCCCGCCTCCGAGCGCATCCGGTGCCGGGCGCCGCGGCGGGCCAGCAGCACGTTCGCCCCGGTGTACGCCGGCGCCCCGCCGGCCGCCCCGATCGTGGTCGGCATCAGTCCACCCTGCTCGTGCGCCTCGGCGATCAGCTCGAAGGAGACGGCGGAGAGCAGCATGCCGGCGCCGACCGCCATGATCGTGGCGATGACCCTGCACCCGGCCGAAGTACCCGACGACCGCCCCGATCACCAGCGCGGAACCGGTTAGCAGACCCCAGGCCCCGCCTCCCACCAGCCCGGTATCAGAAGTCCGCGAAGAGGTAGGGAAGGGCGCGCGGGAAGAGGCGGCGGAGTTCGGCTGCGGCGTCCGGAGCGATCGAGCCCAGACCGCGGACGGCCACCTCGGCCGGGTCCAGGACCCCGTAGGCGAGCGCGGAGAGCCCGGCGGCGGTGAGGGTCGCCGACGGCGCCGGGCCGCCGGTGGTCAGCTCCAGGTGGCCGGTGGTGCCGTCGAGCAGGTGGGTGCCGGCCAGCCAGCGGTCGCCGACCAGCTCGACCCGGACCCGGCCCGGGCCGGCGGGGAGGCCGGCGAGCGCGTCCAGCGACAGCAGGCGGGCCATCGGGGCGGGTGACCCCGGGCGGGAGACCCGCGCCTCGACGTGTACGGCCAGGTCGGTCAGCCAGAGTTCGGGCAGCTCGTCGGCGGGGACCTGGAGCGTGATCCGGTCGACCTGGTCGACGTGCCGGGCGAGGAACTGCAACAGCAGCGCCCGGGCGTACGGGTCGGTGACGAGCAGGTCGTCGCCCTGCAGCTCGCCACCGTGGTCGTCGATGCGGTAGGTGAGCGCGCCCATCGTCGTACCGTCGATCCGGGCCGTGACCAGCCAGCGGTCGTCGCGGTCGCGCAGTCCGACGGCGCGGAACTCCGGGAAGATCGCGAAGCCGTGCCGCTCCCGAACGCAGCGTTCGGTGAAGGCCCGGTAGCCGGCGTAGCCGGCGCCGATCCGCTCCCAGGTCACCTCGCCGGGCAGTTCGGCCCGGAGCAGCGGGTCCAGGTCGGCGGGGGAGAACCGGGCGGTCCGCGCCCGGGGCAGCCCGACGTAGCCGAAGCGCTCGTAGAAGCCGGCCCGGAACGGGTACAGCGCGGTCAGCGGGTGCCCCTCGTCGCGCATCTCGTCGAGGAGCTGGTGCAGCAGCGCCCGGACGTGACCCCGCCGGCGGGCCAGCGGGTGGGTGGCCACCCCGGCCACGCCGGCCATCGGCAGCACCCGTCCGCGCAGGTTCTGCCGCATCGGGATGGCGCTCGCCGCCGCCTGTGTCTCGCCGCCCTCGTCGACGACGAGCGTCCGGTTGCCCTTGTTGTACGGCAGGTACCGGTGGAACGCCTCCACCCGTTCGCTGCTCAGCGGGGATGCCTCGAAGGCGTACGCCTGGAGCGGGAAGCTGGTGGTCAGGCGTTCCTCGGCGGCCAGGCGACGGATGAGCATTCGTCCATCCCAACCCGGCCGGCGGTCCGCCGCAACCCGATTGGTCCGGTTCAGCCCTCCGCCAGGTCGGAGACGACCACGGTGACGTTGTCCGGCGCGCCGGCCTGGTGGGCGAGTTTGACCAGCTGTTCGCCGCAGAGCTGGCGGTCGCCGTACGTGGTCAGCGCGGCGTGGATCGCCGCGTCCTCCACGTAGTCGGAGAGGCCGTCGCTGCACAGCAGCAACCGGTCGCCGACGAACATGGTCAGCACCCCGATCGCCGGTGGGGCGTCCGCGCCCTGCACGGCGCGGGTCACCAGGGACCGCTGCGGGTGGTGCCGGGCCTGGTCGGGGGAGAGCGCGCCCTGGTCGACCAGCGCCTGCACGAAGGTGTCGTCCCGGGTGAGCTGGGTCAGTTCGCCGTCGCGCAGCAGGTAGCAGCGGGAGTCGCCGACCTGGGCGAGGACCAGCGTGTCCCCGGCGAGCAGGCCGGTGGTCAGCGTCGTACCCATGCCGTCGCGCGTCGGATCGGCGGAGATGGCGGCGCGGATGCGTTGGTTGGCGGTGGCGACCACGGCGCGCAGCGCCTCGGCGGCCTCGTCGGCGACGGTCGGCGGGACCAGCTCGTCCAGGATGCGGATGACGATCTCGCTCGCCACCTCACCGGCGGGGAGCCCACCCATGCCGTCCGCGACCGCCACCAGGCGGTCACCGGCGAGGGCGGAGTCCTCGTTGTTGGTGCGGACCAGGCCGACGTCGTTGAGGATGGCCGAGCGGAGGATCAGCGTCATGCCACCAGCTTGCCAAGAACACCCTTGATCCGTCTCTACGCACTAGTGCGTAGGGTGGCAGAAATGATGCCGGTGTCCATGGTCGGACGCGCCGGCGAGCGTGCCGAGCTCGACCGGGCGTGGTCCACCGTGGTCGACGCGGGCCGTCCCTCGCCGGCCGTCACGGTGATCACCGGGGCGGCCGGGGTGGGCAAGAGTCTGCTGGTCGCGGCGGCGGTGGAGGGCTTCTCGCCCCGCCCGGCGGTGGTCCTGTCCGGCGCCGCGCGGCTGCACGACCCGGCCCCGTACGACTGGCTGGCGGCGGTGCTCAGCGGCCGCGACACCAGCGGTCTCGATCTGCCGCCGGACGCGCTGGCCTGGCTCGCCCAGCAGCCCACCGCGCCGCGCGAGCGCTACGCCCCCGGCACCCTGCTGCGGTTGGCCGTGCGGACCGTCCGGCGGCTGGTCGGCGCCGGCCCGGCGGTGCTGGTGGTGGAGGACCTGCACGCCCTCGACCCGGCCAGCCTCAACCTGGTCGGCGAGCTGGCCACCGCCGGTGACCTGCCGGCCCTGCTGGTGGTGGCGAGCCGTCCGCCGGCCGACGCGGTCGCGCCGGACCTCGCCGTCCGCGTCCTGTCCCGGCTCTGCGGGGTACGCGGCGCCGTGCGCCAGCACCTCGGCCCGCTCGGGGTGCCCGAGGTGGCCGAGGTGCTGACCCAGGTGTACGACGGCACCCGCCCCGCCGACCGGATCGCCATCGCCGTCTGGCGGCACACCGGCGGCAACCCGTACGCGCTCACCGAGCTGCTCGCCGCGCACGCCGGCCGGGGCCCGGAGGCGTTGGCCGAGCGGCCGCTGCCGGAGCACCTGCGGCCGCCGGCGCCCCGCCCGGCCGCCCCGCCCGACGCCGAGCTGACCGGCCGGGAGGTGGAGGTGCTCGGCTGCCTGGTCGCCGGGATGTCCAACAAGCAGGCGGCCCGCGCGCTCGGCATCTCGGTCCGCACGGTCACCGTGCACGTGTCGAATCTGCTCCGCAAGACGGGCTCCGCGTCGCGCACGGAGGCGGCGCTGTGGGCGGTGCGGCACCGCGTCCCGTCCCGCCCGCTGGGCTGAGCGGCCGGCTCCCGGCTCGTGGGCGGGCCGGTGGACGGGCGTGGCCTGCTGGTGGGCCGCCGCTAGGGTGGCCGCGACGACGGGGGGTGCGGTGAATGGCGGGACGGCTGCAACCGGTGCTGGCCGGCGTGGTGACCGCCCTGGTCGGCTTCGCCAGTTCGTTCACGGTGGTGCTGGCGGGGCTGCGGGCGGTCGGCGCCGACGAGGCCCAGGCCGCCTCCGGGCTGCTCGCGGTCAGCGTGGCGTCCGGGCTCTGCGCCCTCTGGCTGGGGCTGCGGCACCGGATGCCGATCGCGATCGCCTGGTCCACCCCGGGCGCGGCGCTGCTGGTCGCCACCGGCCCGGTCCCCGGCGGCTGGCCCGCGGCGGTCGGCGCGTTCCTGCTCTGCGGGGTGCTCATCGTCGCCGCGGGTCTCTTTCCCGTGCTCGGTCGGGCGGTCGCCGCGATCCCGGGCCCGGTAGCGGCGGCGATGCTGGCCGGGGTGCTGCTGCCACTCTGCACCGCCCCGGTGCGGGCGCTGGTCGAGGTGCCCCGGCTGGCCGTACCGGTGATCGTCACCTGGCTGGTGCTGCACCGGTTCGCCCGGCGCTGGGCCGTGCCGGCGGCGCTGGTGGTGGCCGCGGTGACGATCGCGCTCACCTCGCCGGCCGGGGGCGTCGGCGGGTTCCGGCCGGTGGTCGAGCTGACCGCGCCGGCGTTCACCGTGCCGGCGCTGGTCGGGCTGGCACTGCCGCTCTTCCTGGTCACCATGGCCGCCCAGAACGTCCCCGGTACGGCGGTGCTGCGCGGCTACGGCTACCAGCCCCCGCTGAACGCGGCGCTGCGGGTGACCGGGCTGGCCAGCGCGCTCGGCGCGCCCCTCGGCGGGCACGCGGTGAACCTCGCGGCGATCAGCGCCGCCCTGGCGGCCGGGCCGGACGCCCACCCGGACCCGGAGCGGCGCTGGATCGCCTCGGTCACCGCCGGCCTGGGGCTGGCGCTGCTCGGGCTGGGAGCGGGGGTGGCGACCGCGCTGGTGCTGCTCTCCCCGCCGGTGCTGATCGAGGCGGTGGCCGGGCTGGCGCTGCTCGGCGCGCTGGCCACGGCGGTCGCGGCGGCGGTCGCCGAGCCGGAGAGCCGAGAGGCGGCGGTGGTGACCTTCGTGGTCACCGCTTCGGGGGTGAGCCTGCTCGGGGTGGCCGGCGCGTTCTGGGGCCTGCTCGCCGGCTGGCTGATGCTGTTGCTCTTCCGCCGGCGTGCCGCGTCGCCGCCGGCCGCCCCGGCCACGGTGTCGGCGCCCGCCCGCGCAGCGGAGAACGGATCGGGTCCGACCGGCTCGGCCGGGACCGGCTCGGCCGGGACCGGCTCGGACGGGACCGGCTCGGACGGGACCGGCTCGGACGGGACCGGCTCGGACGGGACCGGCTCGGACGGGACCGGCTCGGACGGGACCGGCTCGGACGGGACCGGCTCGGACGGGACCGGCTCGGACGGGACCGGGTCTTATCCGGCCGCGCCGGCCGAGGCTACGAGGCGCTGACCGCCGGGCTCTGCCGGGGGCCGCGCATTTCCGGCCGCCGGAGCGTGGCGCCCGGGGTCTGCTGGCGTGTCGGGGCGGGGGCCGCCTCGGGGACCGAGTGCCTACCGAATTGGCTACCGACCTGATGACGTAGACGACTCACGGGGTGTCGGACGCCGGAGACCGGCCTGAGTCGTTCACGTCATCAGGTCGATAGCGCGTCAACCACACCTGTGGTGGTCGCGTCAGCCCGAGGCCCGGTCGGTCGGCAGGTCCGCACGTCACCGCGAGCGGGCGGTCACTCCTCCGGGGGGAGGTCGCCGACGCCGACGGCGAGGCGTACCTGGCCGTCGGTGACGGCGGCGATCTGGTCGGCCAGCACGTAGACCGCGCCGGTGCGGGCCAGCTCGGTGGAGACCTTGAGGTAGCCGGTTCGCAGCAGCCGGGCGGCGAGGTCGGCGGGCACGTCGGGCTCCTCCACCGCGGCCGCCTCGATCAGCTCGTCGAGGCTGCCGCCCGGGTCGGCGGTCGGCGCCTGCACGGTCACCGCGTTCGGGTCACCCCGCTGCACGAGGTCGACGGTGCCGACCTCGACGCCGGCCGTGTCGATGACCCGCATGCCGGTGGTGACCCGGGAGATGGCCGCCTGCTGCTCGGTGCCCTGCTGCTTCATTCCCGGGCGGTTCCCGGGCCGGCGCGCCGCTAAACGCCGCCGCTCGGCGGGGCCCAGGCGCTCGGCGGGCGCGGGGAGAGCTCCCGCCAGCCGTCGGTCCCCTCCAGCAGGGCCCGGACGGTCTCCTCGGCCTCCTCCGCGCTGCCGTACTCGTAGAACTGGGAGACGCCCTCCGCACCGCCGGCCCGCTGCTCGACGTGCCAGCGGTCGGCGTCCACCCGGAGGAAGACGTCCCGCCGGGCCAGCCGCCCCCATTTGCCGTTCCACCAGTGCTTGCGCTGTTCCATGGCCGGACTCTATCGAACATGTGTACGACACGGGGCGGCCCCTGTGGGAATCCCACAGGGGCCGATGTGCATGCGGTCGCGTCAGCGCGGCGCGGGCGGCTCCGTGCGCCGACCGAGCACGTCGTCGAGCGCGCCCCGCTGCTGCGCCGGGGTGGTGTGCCCGCCGGCGACCAGGGCGTCCCGGATCTCGGTCAGCAGCTTGACCTCCTCGCTCGGCGCCGAGGGCGGCGGCTCCTCGCCCCGCTTGCGGCGCTCCGCGAGCCGGTTCATCGGGAAGACGACGAGGAAGTAGAGCGCCGCCGCGGTGAGCAGGAAGGTGATCACGGCGTTGACGAAGGCGATCCAGTCGAAGGCGATCCCCCGGAACGTGGGAGCCGTGCCCGCCAGGCCCTTGTCGCTGCCGGTGAGCAGCAGGACGATCACCCGGATCAACGGTTCGAGGAACGACTTGGTCAGTTGCGTGACCACGCCCGTGAACGCGGCACCGATGACGACACCGACCGCGAGGTCGACGACGTTGCCGCGCATGATGAAGTCTTTGAAGCCCTTGAGCATCCGTACTCCCGTGCTGTCCGATTCTGCGTCCGGGACAACCTATGCCCCGGAGGGCGGCTCCAGAAAAGCACCGGCCTCGATCGCCGCGCGGGCCGGATCGCCGGCCCGGATCGCGGCGACGAGTCGACCGTGGTCGACGTACCGCTCGGGCTCCAGGGCGTCCCCCATGGCGTGCGCGACGGTGCTGCGCAGCGCCGTGCCGACCGAGGCGTAGAGCTCGGCGAGCATGCCGTTGTGGGCAGCGGCCACCACCGTGGTGTGCAGCGCCGCGTCGGCCTCCACGAACTCCGCCACCCGGCCCGAGCGCCAGGCGGCCTCGCGGGTGGCGAGCGCCGCGTCGAGCGCCGCCAGGTCTTCCGGGGTACGGCGCAGCGCGGCCAGCCGGGCGGCCTCCACCTCGAAGGCGCGCCGGACCTCGATCACCTCGGCCATCCGGTCGTCGGTGAGCCGGCGGGCCACCACCGGGGCCAGTTCGTCGGTGGAGACCACGTACGTCCCGGAGCCCTGCCGGCACTCCAGCACCCCGGCGTGCACCAGCGCGCGGACCGCCTCGCGGACGGTGTTCCGCCCGACCCCGAGCGCGGCGACCAGCTGCGGTTCGGTCGGAATCCGCCCGCCGACCGGCCACTCGCCGCCGAGGATCCGCTCCCTGAGCTGCTCGATCGTCTGGCGTACCCGGTGGCCGCGCGGGGGCACGGCGACAGAATCGACGGTGGGTGTCACCGGTTACACCTGCTGCCGGAATTCATCCCATGATTGTAGGTTCGAGGTCATGACCCCGCCACCCACCTGCACCGAGGCCGAGGCCCCCGCCGCCGACCGGTCCGTCGCCGACCCGGGCGCGCCCACCGCCGACGTGCCGACCGGGCCCGCGCCGGCCGCCGTCGCGCCCCCGGCCGGCCGGCCCTCGGCGGCCCGCGGCGGTGCACTGGTGCTGGTCGGGATGCTGCTGGTCGCGCTGAACCTCCGCGCCGCGGTGACCAGCCTGGGCGCCCTCCTTGACGAGGTACGCACCGGACTGGCGCTCTCCGGCACGATGGCCGGCTTCGTCACCACCCTGCCGACGATCGCCTTCGCCGGTCTCGGCGCGCTCACTCCGTGGCTGGTCCGCCGCTACCCGCCGGCCCGGGTGCTGGTGGTGGCGATGCTCGCCCTCACCGTGGGGCAGCTGCTCCGGGTGGCCACCGACTCCGCGCTGGTCTTCGTGCTCACCAGCGCGCTCGCGCTGGCCGGCATCGCGGTGGCGAACATCCTGCTGCCGATGCTGGTCAAGCAGCACTTCCCGCACCGCACCGGGCTGGTCACCGGGGCGTACACGATGGCTCTGACGGTGGGCACGACGGTGGCCGCCGCCTCCGCGGTGCCCGTCGCGCACGCCTTCGGTTCCTGGCGGGCCGGGCTCGGCGTCTGGGCCGGGCTGGCCGCGGTGGCCGTACTCCCGTGGGTGCCGCTGGCGCTACGGGCCCGCGCCGCCCGGCGGGCCGCGGCCCCGACGGCGGCCCCCGCCGCGCGGGTGCGGATCCGGCCGGAACGCACCCGGCTCGGCTGGGCCATGGCGGTCTACTTCGGCGCGCAGTCGCTCAGCGGGTACGCGATCATGGGCTGGCTGGCCCAGCTCTTCCGCGACGCCGGCTACCGCCCCGAGGCCGCCGGACTGCTGCTGGCCGGGGTGACCGCGCTCGGCGTGCCGGTCGCGCTGGGAATGCCGACCCTGGCCGGCCGGCTGCGGACGCTACGACCGCTGGTGCTGGCGCTGACCGCCTTCTCCGCGGCCGCGTACCTCGGTCTGGCCCTGGCGCCGCACGGCCTCGCGCCGCTCTGGGTCCTGCTGCTCGCCCTGGGTCAGGGCGCGTTCCCGCTGATCCTGACCACCATCGGCCTGCGCGCCCGGACCGCCGAGGGCACCGTGGCGCTGTCCGCCTTCGCGCAGAGCACCGGGTACGTGATCGCGGCCCTCGGGCCGCTGCTGGTCGGCATCCTCTACGAGGCGACCGGAGGCTGGACGGCCCCGCTCGGGTTCCTGGTCGCCGCGCTGGCCGTGCAGACGACCGCGGGCATGATGATCGCTCGTCCCCGCTTCATCGAGGACGAGCGCTGAGGAGAACCGGTCAGGAGGAGGCCGGTGTCGGGTCGCCCGCCACGGCCTGCTCGACCGTCGGGTAGGTGTGCAGCACCTCGACCAGACCGCTGACCTCGAGGATGCGCAGCACGCCGCGCTGCGGGGCGGCCAGCCGAACCACGCCGCCGGCCTCGTCGCAGCTGTTCTTCGCGCGCACGAAGACCGACAGGCCGGTCGAGTCGCAGAACGACACGTCGGCCAGGTCGAACACGAGACGGCTGCGGCCCTTGTCGAGCAGGTCGGTGATCTGGTCCTGCAGCTGCGGTGCGGTCGCCATGTCGAGCTCGCCCGCGACCGAGACGACGACCACGTCGCCGCGCTGTTCCGTGTGCACCGTCAAGGACATTCGGACCTCCTGTTATCGGTGGAACGGTATCCCACGAACGCCCGAACACGCAGAACGGGAGTGCGATCCGGTGTGCCTGATCATTTCTTTGCCTCGTGGCAAGTACCGCGCCAGTCGCCGGTGATAGAGTCCGGCCGGCCCAGCTCAGAGGAGGTAACCATGGCGATGACCACGGAAGAGGGTGACCGGCTCGCCGGCCTGCTTACTGAGCATGCCGAGCGGATCGTCCAGCGCTGGACGGAGCTGGTCGCGACCTCGTTGCGTGGCCGGCTCAGCCAGGCGGAACTGCGCCTTCAGGTGCAGGAGTTGCACCGTAGCATGATCAATGCGGGTGCCCGGGGGCTCGCGGACATTTCCTCCGAGTCGGCCGCCGAGTTGCGGGCCGTGCTCGGTGAGCTGTCGCGCAACCGGGCCCGGCAGGGCTTCTCCGCCACCGAGACCGCGGTCAGCATCTACGCGCTCAAGGAGGTGCTGGTCGAGCTGGCCGACGGCGGCGACGGCGCGCTGTCGCTACGTGACGTCCTCGCCTTCAACGGCGTGGTCGACCAGATGGGCCTGTCCACCTTCGAGACGTACGTGCAGGCCCGCGAGGGCCTGATCGCCGACCAGGCCGAGCAGCTGCTCGAACTCTCCACCCCGGTGGTCAAGATCTGGGACGGCGTGGTCGCCGTGCCGCTGGTGGGCACGCTCGACTCGGCCCGCGCCCAGGTGGTGATGGAGCGGCTGCTGCAGACCCTGGTCGACACCAGCTCGCCGTACGCGATCATCGACATCACCGGTGTGCCGGCCGTCGACACGCAGGTCGCCCAGCACATCCTCAAGACGGTGGTGGCCGCCCGGCTGATGGGCGCCGACTGCATCATCTCCGGCATCCGGCCGCAGATCGCCCAGACCATCGTCGCCCTCGGCATCGAGTTCGGGGACATCGCCACCAAGGCCAGCCTCGCCGACGCGCTGCGGCACGTGCTGCGGCTCACCGGCGTCGAGACGGCTCGCCGCCACTCGCGCCGGGAGGCGTGATGGAGCGGGTGCCGATCCTCAAGATCGGCGACATCCTGCTGGTCTCCATCCAGATCGACATGTCCGATCAGACGGCCGTCGCCCTCCAGGAGGACCTGGCCGAGCGGATCGTGGCCACCGGCTCGCACGGCGTGATCATCGACATCACGGCGCTGGACATCGTCGACTCCTTCGTCGGGCGGATGCTCTCCACCATCGCCTCGATCTCCAAGGTGCTCGACGCCGAGACGGTGGTCGTCGGGATGCGTCCCGCGGTCGCCATCACGCTGGTCGAGCTGGGCCTGTCGCTGCACGGCATCCGGACCGCGCTGAACGTCGAGCGCGGCATGGAGCTGATCGCGGCGAGCCGGGCGGACGACGACCTCGGGTTCGACGACGATCCGGAGGACGTGGAGTCGGGAACGGCGGCGACATCACCATGACCGCGGGCGTCGACCTGGGCCCGAAGGCACAGGCGATCGGCAGCGACGAGGACGTCGTCCGCGTCCGGCAGATGGTCCGTACCGTCGCGGTGGCCGCCAAGCTCTCCCTGGTCGACCAGACGAAGCTCGTCACCGCGGCGAGCGAGCTGGCCCGCAACACGCTGATCTACGGCGGGGGCGGCGGTGCCGAGGTGACGGTGGTGGAGGACGGCCGGCGCCGGGGCGTACGGGTGGTCTTCGCCGACACCGGCCCCGGCATCCCCGACCTCGACCTCGCGCTGACCGACGGCTACACCACCGGGGGCGGCCTCGGGCTGGGCCTCAGCGGGGCCCGACGCCTGGTCGACGACTTCGACATCCAGACCGTCGTCGGCGAGGGGACCCGGATCACCGTCACCAAGTGGTCCCGGTGAACATCTACGCTGTTCCCGACCCCGGCAGCTGGTTCCGGGTCGAGAACAGCAGCGCCGCCAGCTCGGTGCGGCGGGCCGCCGAACGCCTCGGCGAGCAGCTCGGCCTGCACCCCGACCGGGTCGCCGAACTCGCCATCGTCGCCGCCGAGCTGACCAGCAATCTGGTCAAGCACGCCGAGGAAGGACTGCTGCTGCTGCGGCCGGTCCGCGACGGCGACCACGCCGGTGTGGAGCTGGTCGCGATCGACTCCGGCCCCGGCATGACGGACCTGACCGTCTCCTCCCGGGACGGCCACTCCACCACCGGCACGCTCGGCATCGGCCTGGGCGCGATCAGCCGTCAGGCGAGCTGGTACGACGCCTGGTCCTGGCCGGGCAAGGGCACCGTCCTCGCCGTGCAGGTGTGGCCGAAGGCCGCGCCGGTGCGCCCCGCCTGGGCGGCCGGGCTGACCCGGCCGATCAGTGGCGAGCAGGTCAGCGGCGACGGGCACGCCGTACGGGTGGCCGAGGGTCGCCACCAGGTGCTGGTCTGCGACGGCCTCGGGCACGGGGCGCTGGCGGGCGCGGCCGCCGACGCCGCACTGGCCGCCTTCCGTACCGCGCCGGCCGCCCCGCCCGCCACCGTGGTGCAGCACCTGCACCGCGCGATGACACACACCCGGGGCGCGGCCCTGGCCGTGGCCGAGCTGGACCCGTCGGCCGGCGTGCTCCGGTACGCCGGGCTCGGCAACATCACCGGCGTCGTCCTCGGGGCCGCCGACGAGCGGCGGGGCCTGGTCTCGCTGCCCGGCATCGCCGGGCACCAGCGACCGTCCGTCCGGGAGTACGACTACGCCTTCCCGCCCGAGGCGACCCTGGTCATGCACAGCGACGGCGTGGTCGACCGGTGGCGGATCGGCGACTACCCCGGGCTGACCGGGCGATCTCCGCTGGTGCTCGCCGCGACCCTGCTGCGGGACGCCGGCGTCCGCCGCGACGACGCCTGCGTCCTGGCGGCGAGGACACCGGCATGAGCGCCGGCGAGCCGTTGCTGCAGATGGCGCTGCGGGTGGAGCAGGACATCTTCCTCGTCCGCCAACGCGGCCGGGAGGTCGCCGCCGCCGTCGGTCTGGAGCACCAGGACCAGGTCCGGCTCGCCACCGCGCTCAGTGAGGTCGCCCGTGACCTGCTGCGTACCGTCGGCGGCGCGGACGTCGCCTTCCACGTGGTGCACGGTCGGGACGGTCGCCGCGCGCTGCGCGTCGACCTCACCCCGGCCAGCCCCCTGCCCGGCGGCCGGTACGAGCCCCAGTCGGGCGCGGTGGCGCGTTTGGTGGACACACTGGGTGTGACCAGCGAGGAGGGGGATACGGTCGTGAGGATGTCCCGACGTGTCCCGGCCGCCGCCCAGGCGCTGACCGAGGCGCGGCTGGCCGAGCTGCGCGCCGAGCTCGGGCACAGCGCGCCCGGCAGTGCCCTGGACGAGCTCGCCACCCAGAACGAGCAGCTCATCGCCGCGCTGGACGAGGTCCGCAGCCAGCGCGACGAGCTGGCGGTGCTCAACGCCGAGCTGGAGGAGACCAACCGGGGCGTGATGGCGCTCTACACCCAGCTCTCCGAGGAGCTGGAGGAGACCAACCGCGGCGTGGTGGCGCTCTACGCCGAGCTGGACGAGAAGTCGGCGCAGCTGCGGACGGCGAGCGAGTCGAAGAGCCGCTTCCTGGCCAACGTCAGCCACGAGCTGCGCGCCCCGGTGACCGCGATCATCGGGTTGGGGCGGCTGCTCACCGACTCCGCCTCCGACCCGCTGACCCCCGAGCAGTCCGAGCAGGTGGAGCTGATCCGGGCCTCGGCGGCCGACCTGCTCTCCCTGGTCAACGCCCTGCTGGATCTGGCCAAGGCGGAGTCCGGGCGGATCGAGCCGGAGTGGGCCGACGTCGACCTGCGAGCGGTCTTCGGCCAGCTGCGCGGCACCCTGCGGGCGCTGACCAACCGGTCGGCCGTCGAGCTGGTGGTGGAGGAGCCGCCGGCGCCGGCCGTGCTCCGCTCGGACGAGGTGCTGCTCTCCCAGGTGCTGCGCAACCTGCTGCACAACGCGCTCAAGTTCACCGAGCGCGGCGAGGTGCGGATGACCGCGCAGCGGGACGACGAGCAGTGGCGCCTGTCGGTCTCCGACACCGGCGTCGGCATCCGCCCGGAGCTGCACGAACGGATCTTCGAGGAGTTCTACCAGGTGCCGGGGGCCAGCCGGGTCGGCGGCACCGGCCTCGGCCTGCCGTACGCGCGGCGGTTGGTGACCCTGCTCGGCGGGACGCTGGAGCTGACCAGCGAGCCCGGCCGGGGTAGCACCTTCACCGTCGTCCTACCGGCGAGCGGGGCCTGACGATGGTCGGCGACCAGGCGACGGTGCTGGTGGTCGACGACAGTCGCACCAAGCGTTACCTGCTGGTCAGCTGGCTGACCCGGGCGGGCTTCGCGGTCCGTGAGGCGGAGACCGGCACCGAAGCGCTGGAACGGGTCGCGACGGACCCGATCGACCTGGTGGTGCTCGACGTACGGCTGCCCGACCTGAGCGGCTTCGACGTCTGCGAGCGGATCAAGGCGGACCACCCGGCGATGCCGGTGATCCACGTGTCCGCGCACGCGGTCGACGTGGTGGACCGGGCGCAGGGGCTGACCCGGGGCGCGGACGCCTACCTGGCCGAGCCGATCGAGCCGGAGGAACTGGTCGCCACCGCCCACGCGGTGCTGCGCTACTACCAGGCGCGGCAGCGCGCGGAGCTGCTCGCCGAGCGACTCACCGGGCTGGCCGACACCACCGTCGCGGTGCACGCCGCCCCGAACTTCGCCCGCCTGCTGGAATCGGCGGCGGCGGGCGCGGCCGACATCTTCAAGAGTCCGGCGGCAGTGATCGCCGAGACCTTCGACGGCGACTGCCTGGCCGGGATCGCCACCGGACCGGGCGCGAAGCCGACGATCGTGCCCTGGGTGGTGGACGACACCGGCGTACCGACCGGAGCCACCGTACGGGTGAACGACCCGGCCGAGTGGGGCCTGGTCCCCTGGCCGGCGGGAGACACGGTGACCGTGGCCGCCGCCCGGCTGCGTGAGGACCGCGCCCCGCTCTACGTGGTGGTGCCGACCGCGACCCAGACCAGGCGCACGCCGGTGCTGGTGCAGCTCGCCCAGGCGGTCGCCTCGGCGGTGGAGGCGCAGCGGTCGTTCGACGAGGAGCACCGGATCGCCGTCACCCTGCAACGGAGCCTGCTGCCCCGGCGGCTGCCCGAGGTCGCCGGACTGGACCTGGCCGTCCGCTACGAGCCGGCCAGCGCGCAGACCGAGGTGGGCGGCGACTTCTACGAGCTGGTCATGCTCGACGGCCACCTGTTGGTGGCGATCGGTGACGTGGCCGGCCACTCGCTGCACGCCGCCACGGTGATGGCCGAGCTGCGGCACGCCATGCGGGCGTACGCGGTGGAGGGGCACCAGCCGGGGGTGATCCTGGACCGGCTCAACGAGCTGATGCGCACGCTGCTCCGCAACGAGCTGGCCACCCTCTGCATCCTGCTGCTGCACCCGCCCAGCGGTCGGATCCGGCTGGCCAGCGCCGGGCACCTGCCGGCACTGGTGAGCGTCGACGGCCGGGTGGACTTCGTCCAGCAGTCGGCGCCCCTGCTGGGGGTACGGGCCGAGCGCCCCGACGACCTGGAGTTCGTCCTGCCGGCCGGCGCGACGCTGGTGCTCTACACCGACGGCCTGATCGAGCGTCGGGACGCCACCATCGACGAGGGCCTGGCCGCGCTGGCCGCGTGTGCCGCCCGGGTGGACGACGACCTCGACCGGTTCTGTCACCGCCTGCTGGTCGAGCTGGCCCCGCCGGAGATCCACGACGACGTCGCCGTGGTGGCCGTCCGCCGCCGCTGACCGCCGCTGACCGCCGCTGACCGCGCTGGCAGCGCTGGCAGCGCGGCCTCCTGGCGCGGCGCCACGCCGCCGCTTCGTTCCGCTGGTGTCGACCACTGCACGGACTTCACCGGCGCGGACTGCGGCAGGGTCACGGGCCCCTCCTGCGACCACACCCTCTGCACGGAGAGTCACTTCCGGCCCTCCTTGCGCAGAGTCACGTTGTCGGATCCGTCCCACCACCCCTCCGATCCCTTTGCTCTGCTGCCGTATCGGCGACACCGCCGTGAGCAGCCGATACGGGAGATCGTCGCAGGCGTGGGCTCCGCGCCCCGGTCACTCTCCGCTCCTGTCGCCTGGGCGGCAGCAGAGCAAAGGAGGCGATTGAGGGGTGGCGGAGGAGGGAGTGGAGTAACGGTGTGTGAGACGGCGGGGCCGGTCGGGTCAGCGCAGGGAGCGGACGTAGGCCGTGGGGGAGACGCCGGTGACGGCGGTGAAGTCGCGGACCAGATGGGCCTGGTCGCTGTAGCCGAGGTCGGCGGCGAGCGCGGACCAGTCGGGCGGCCCCTCGGCGGCCCGCTCGATCGCCTCCTGGAGCCGGTAGCGGCGGATCACCCACTTCGGACCGACCCCGACGTGATCCAGGAAGAGGCGCTGCAACCGTCGGGTGGAGATGCCGTGTCGGCCCGCGAGGTCGTCCACCCGCAGCACGCTGCGGTCGGTGCGGATCGCCTCGGCCAGCGCCATCGCCTCGGTCGCCGCCGGGTCCGGCTCCGGGGCCCAGGCGGTGAGGAAGGCGTCCAGGGCGAGGCGGCGCTCGGTGTCCGTACCCGCGCAGTGGCCCTTGTCTGCCCCGGAGCCGGCGGCGGCCCGGGCGGCGTCGGGGACCTCGGCGAGCGGGCGGCGCTCGCCGGTCAGTTCGGCGACCGGGCGTCGCCAGAACGGCCGGAAGCCGCCCGGGCGGAACTGGATCCCGCTGGCCCGGCCGGTGCCGGTCAGGGTGATCGAGAAGAGCCGTTGCCCGACGCCGGCGATCTCGGCGGTCTCCAGGCCGCCCTCGGCGCGCTGGAAGACGACGTTGACCGCCGGATGCGGCACCAGTTGCTGCGCGAACGGCGCGCTCAGCGCCCAGTCGATCAGCCAGTAGTGCTCGACCCAGGGGCGCAGCGCGGGGGCGGGCAGGTGCCGGCGGAACCGTACCTCCCGGCGCAGCCGTTCCGGGTCGAGGATGCCCCGGTTGTCCCCGCGTGGCTGTCGCATTCGTTCAAGACCGCCTTCGTACGCTGGCCCTATGGGAACGAAGACTAGCGATCTGCTGGCCGCCGCCGCACCGCGAACCGTGGCTGTGGTCCGGGCGATCACCGACGATCAGCTGGACCTGCCCACGCCGTGCCCGGACTACACCGTCCGGGACCTGGCCAACCACCTGTACGAGGTGGTGGTCAACTTCCAGACGCTCGCCCGGCGGCGCGAGGTGGACTGGTCGGCGAAGACGGACCACCTGACCGAGGGGTGGCGGGACCGGTTCGCCGACGAGACCGCCCGGCTGGTCGAGGCGTGGGCCGACCCGGCCGCCGAGGAGGGCGCCTCGCCCGGCATGGGGCTGCCCCAGGAGACGGTCGGCCTGATGGGGGTCATCGACCTGGCCGTGCACGGTTGGGACCTGGCCCGGGCCACCGGTCAGCCGTACCAACCGGCGCCCGAGGTCACCGCCGCCGGTCACCGGTTCCTGGACGACATGGGCCCGATGAGTCGCCAGATGGGCGCCTTCGGGCCGGAGGTGGCGACCGGCCCGGACCGCACCGAGCTGGACCGCCTGCTCGGCCGCGCCGGCCGCGACCCGGCCTGGAGCCGCTGAACCGCATCGACGACGCTTGACACCGACTATTCGCTGAGTGAATAGTGGCCCGGTGTCCACTTCGCACGTCCTGCTGGGGCTGCTCGCCGCCGGCAACCGGCACGGGTACGAGCTGAAGCGTGCCCACGACGCCCGGCTGCCCCGGGCCAAGCCGCTGGCGTTCGGGCAGGTGTACGCCACCCTGGGCCGGTTGGCGCGCGACGGTCTGGTCATCGCCACCGGGCAGGAGCGCGAGGCCGGCCCGGACCGGACGTCCTACCAGCTCACCGGGCAGGGCCGCGAGGCGCTGGACCGGTGGCTCGGCGCCGTCGAGCCACCCGCGCCGTACGTCACCAGCACGCTCTTCGCCAAGGTGGTGGTGGCGCTGCTGGTCGCCGACGTGAGCGCCGCCCGCTCGTACCTGGTCGCGCAGGGGCGGGCGCACACCGACCGGCTCCGCGAACTCACCGCCGTCAAGACGGCACCCTCGGCCACCCTCGACGACGTGGTCTCGGCCGACTACGCCATCGCCCACCTCGACGCCGACCTGAGGTGGCTGCGGACCACCCTGGACCGGGTCGCCGACTGGCACCGGGAGGTGCACTCGTGACACAACTCCAGGCTCGCGGCGTGGTGAAGGCGTACGGGCCGACACCCGCCCTGCGCGGCGTCAACCTCGACGTCGCCGAGGGCGAGATCGTCGCCGTCACCGGCCCCAGCGGCTGCGGCAAGTCCACCCTGCTGCACTGCCTGGCCGGGATCCTCCGCCCGGACGCGGGCCAGGTCAGCTGGCGCGGCGAGCGGATCGACACCTGGTCGGAGGCGGACCGGTCCCGGCTGCGCCGCACCGAGTTCGGGGTGCTCTTCCAGTTCGGCCAGCTCGTCGCCGAGTTGACCGCGGCGGAGAACGTCGCCCTCCCGCTGCTTCTCGCCGGCACGGGGCGGCGAGAAGCGCGGGTGGCGGCCCTCGGCTGGCTGGACCGGCTCGGCGTGGCCGAGGTGGCCGACGTCCGGCCCGGCGAGATGTCCGGCGGGCAGCAGCAGCGGTGCGCCACCGCCCGGGCCCTGGTCACCGAGCCCCGGGTGCTCTTCGCCGACGAGCCGACCGGCGCGCTGGACACGCTCAGCGGCGAGCAGGTGCTCACCGAGTTGGTCCGGCTCGCCCGGCAGCAGCGCACCAGCGTCGTGCTGGTCACCCACGAGCCGCGGATCGCCGCGTACGCCGACCGGGAGGTGATGCTTCGCGACGGGGCGGTCGACGCCAGCGGGCTCGGACTCGACCTGCCGTTCGCCGGCGGCGCCCGGTGAGGCCCGCCGTCCTGCTCCGGCTCGCCCTGGCCGGCAACCGCACCGACACCGCCCGGGTGGTGCTGACCGCGCTCAGCGCCGCCCTGGCCACCCTCGCCGGCCTGGCCGCGCTCACCGTGCTGACCATCCCCACGCCGCGCTGCTGCGACGGCCGCAACATCTCCGAGCAGTACAGCAACGCCCTGCTCCGCGAGCCCGGCCTGCGCGGCGGCACCGCGATCGCGCTGCTCCTGCTCACCGTCCCGGTGCTGGCGCTGGCCGGGCAGTGCGCCCGGCTCGGCGCCCCCGCCCGGGACCGGCGGCTCGCCGCCCTGCGCCTGGCCGGAGCCACGCCCGGCCAGGTGACCCGGCTCGCGGTGCTGGAGACCGGCCTGGCCAGCCTCCTCGGGACCCTCCTCGGGCTGGCCGTCTTCCTCGTCGGCCGGCGGCTGCTCGACGCGCCGGACGCGCGGGGGCGGCTCGCGCTTCCCACCGACGTGCTCCCGGCCACCGGAGTGATCGTGGCGGTGGTGCTCGGGCTGCCGCTGGCGGCGGCGCTGGTCGGCGCGGTGCTGCTGCGCCGGGTCACCGCCACCCCGTTCGGCGTGGTGCGCAAGGTCCGCCGGGAACGCGCGCCCGGGCCGTGGGCCGGCCTGCTGATCGTCGTCGGCCTCGCCGCCTTCGCCGCCCTGGACCCGGTGCTCGACTGGTATCAGGACCACCACCGGGAACCCCCGGTGCTGCTACCGCCGCTGCTGCTGCTCGGGGGCGGGCTCGCCGCGCTGACCGGGGTGGTGGTCGGCACCGGCTGGCTGTCTTACACCTCGGGTCGGCTGCTGCACCGGTACGCCCGGCGGCCGGCCGCGCTGCTGGCGTCCCGGCGGTTGACCAGCGACCCGTGGGCCGGCAGCCGTACCTTCGCCGCCCTGCTGGCCGCCGTGATCGTGGGTGGCGGCGCGGCCGGGATGCGGGCCTCGTTCGAGGCCCACGCCGAGGTCGAACGGCTCACCGGCCAGGACCGTGGCGGCAGCGACGGCTTCTACCTGCGCACGGTGGACCTCGTCGACCTGGCGGTCGGCGTGGCCATGGCGATCGCCGCCGGCGGGCTGATCGTCGCCCTGGTCGAGGGGATCGTCGCCCGACGGCGGGCGTACGCGGCGCTGGTCGCCACCGGGGTGCCCCGGGGGACGCTCGCCCGGTCGATCGCCTGGCAGGCGCTGGCGCCGGCGGTGCCGGCGGTGGGGCTCGCGCTCACCGTGGGCCTGCTGCTCAGCCGGGGCGTCGCCGGTCGCGCGGTGACCGGAGGGGGCTACTCCACCGAGTTCTGCGACGGCGCCGAGTCGCTCTGCGCGGACCCGGCCACCCGGGCGCAGTACCTGCGGACTCTGTGGGTGCCCGAGGTGACGGTGACGCCCGGCGTACCGCTGGGGCACCTGGCCCTGGTCGGCGGCGGCGCCCTGGTCGCGGTGCTGGTGACGGTCGCGGTCGGCCTGCTCTTCCTGCGGGCCAGCACCGCGGTCGAGGAGTTGCGCACGGCCTGAGGGGTGTAACACCGGGTACGGCCACGGCGCTTGTGACTCCGGAAGCCCGCCAGCGGGGGTGGAACCGCGGGCGGCGGGGCAGGGAGATCACCAGATGCACAACCAGCCGGGCGGTGCGCCGCCGGTGTTCGTCGACCGGACCGGGAAGCGGCGCCGGCTCATGACGATCGCCGGCACCGTGATGGGGCTCGGCCTGCTCACCAGCATCGGGCTGATCCTGGCCGGGCTCTTCGGCGACAGCACCGTCCCGCTGCCGGGCTGGACCGACCCCCGGGCGCGGCCGCCGATCGAAGCGGGCGTGGACACCCCGGAGGAACTGGGTCAGCCGGGCAGCCCGGCCTCGTCGCGACCGTCGCCGGTGGCCAGCACCGCCGCGCCCACGCCCACCCGGACGGCCGGCCCGCCCGCCACGACCGCACGCCCGGGGCCCCAGTCGTCCACCGGCGTGCCCGGCCAGGGCGATGTGCGGCGTACCGCCAAGCCCAGCCGCTCGCCCGGCAAGCCGCACTGACCGTGGCGCGTCACGTAGCCCGCCGCGACCCGCGGGCCCACTGGGTGCTGCTCCTGCTCGGCCTGTTCCTGCTGCTCGCCGCGCTGACCGTCAACGGGCTGGTCACCGGGCTCACCGGCGGCTCCGGGCCGTCCGCCGCCCCGGACGTGCCCGGGCCGAGGACGGTCACCGACGGCGGGCCGGTGCTGCGGCTGGACCAGCCCGAACCGGTCAGCCGGCGGATGCCGGACCGCACCATCGCGCTCACCTTCGACGACGGGCCGGACCCGCGGTGGACGCCCGAGCTGCTCGACGTGCTGCGCCGGCACGGGGCGCACGCCACCTTCTTCGTGGTCGGCTCCCGGGTCAACGCGCACCCCGAGCTGGTCCGGCGGATCCTCGACGAGGGGCACGAGCTCGGCTCGCACACCTACACCCACGCCGACCTCGCCACGGTCTCCGGCTGGCGGGCCGGCCTGGAGCTGTCGCTGACCCGCAAGGCGATCGCCGCGGCCACCGGCCGGGAGGTCACCCTGCTCCGGCCCCCCTTCTCGTCCACCACCCCGTCGCTGACCGCCGCCGGGTACGACGCGCTGCGGGCCGCCGCCGGCAGCGGGCACGTGGCCGTGCTCGCCGACCTGGACCCCAAGGACTGGCAGCGCCCCGGCGTACCGGCGATCGTCCGGGCGGCGACCCCGCAGCCGGGGCGGGGGGCGGTGGTGCTCATGCACGACGGCGGCGGTGACCGCGGCCAGACCGTGGCAGCCGTGGACCAGCTGCTCACCCGACTGTCGAAGCAGGGCTACCGGTTCACCACCGTCTCCGAGGGCGTCGACGCGCCGCCGTCGACCGTCCCGGCCGGCGTCGGCACCCGGTTGAGCGGCCACGCGCTGCGCTGGACCCAGACCGGGGCCGAGTGGGCGGCCACCGCGATGAACGTCCTGCTCGCCGTCGCGCTGGTGCTCGGCGTCGCCCGGCTCGCCGTGCAGGTGACCTGCGCGCAGCTGCACGTCCGCCGGGTACGCCGGCCCCGGCACCCCCGGCCGCCGGTCACCGCGCCGGTCTCGGTGATCGTGCCCGCGTACAACGAGGCGGCGAACATCGCGGCGACGGTGCGGTCGCTGGTGGCCAGCGCGTACCCGGCGCTGGAGGTGATCGTGGTGGACGACGGCTCCAGCGACGGCACCGCCGACATCGTGGAGCGGATGGGCCTGCGCGGGGTGCGGGTGATCCGGCAGGCCAACGCCGGCAAGCCGGCCGCGCTGAACACCGGCATCCGGGCCGCCCGGGCCGACCTGCTGGTGCTGGTCGACGGGGACACCGTCTTCCAGCCGGACACCGTGCACCGGCTGGTGCAGGGCTTCGCCGACCGCACCGTCGGGGCGATCTCCGGCAACACCAAGGTCGCCAACCGGCGTCGGCTGCTGGGCCGCTGGCAGCACCTGGAGTACGTGATCGGCTTCAACCTCGACCGCCGGATGTACGACGTGCTGGAGTGCATGCCGACCATCCCCGGCGCGATCGGCGCGTTCCGCCGCGAGGTGCTGCTCGCCGTCGGCGGCGTCCCCTCGGACACCCTCGCCGAGGACACCGACCTGACCATGCAGGTGCTCCGGGCCGGCTGGCGGGTGGTGTACGAGGAGGCGGCGATCGCCTGGACCGAGGCGCCCTCCTCGCTGCGCCAGCTCTGGCGGCAGCGGTACCGCTGGTGCTACGGCACCATGCAGGCGATGTGGAAGCACCGGCACGCCCTGCGCGAGCCGGGGGCCGGGGGCAAGCTGGGCCGGCGGGGCCTGCCGTACCTGACGGTGTTCCAGATCGTGCTGCCGCTGGCCGCTCCGGCGGTCGACGTGTTCGCCGTCTACGGCCTGATCTTCCTGCCCTGGTCGACGCTCGTGCTGGCCTGGCTGGGGCTGCTCCTGCTCCAGGGGCTGACCGCCGCGTACGCGCTGCGACTGGACCGGGAGGGCTTCGGCCCACTGTGGACGTTGCCGTTGCAGCAGCTGGTCTACCGGCAGGTGATGTACCTGGTGGTGGTGCAGTCGGCGGTCACCGCGGTGATCGGCAACCGGCTGCGCTGGCAGCGGATGGTTCGCACCGGCGAGGCGGCGGCGCTGGTCGGCGCGGCCCCGCCCGGCCGCTCCCGCTGACCGCTCGGGGGCGGTGGAGTCAGCGGGAGTCGAGGAGGCCGGCGGACCAGGAAAGGGTCAGCCCGACCACCGCCGAGCAGCAGCAGATCAGCAGGGTGGCGGCGACCACGCCGACGATCAGCCAGGCCGGCCCGCGCCGGGCCGCGCCCGGTTCCGCGCCCGCTTCCGGTTCCGCTTCCGCGCCCGGTTCCGGTTCCGGAGCCGGTACGTCCGGGCCGGGCGGCTCCTCGTCCGCCCGGCCCTCGTCGTGACTGGTCAAGCCGGCGGCCTCAGGCTTGGCCGAGCTTGTCGAGGATCCAGGCGTTGATGAACGCCTCCTCGCGCCAGGAGTCGTACCGGCCGCTCGGGCCGCCGTGCCCGGCGCCCATCTCGGTCTTGAGCAGGTAGTCGCCCTGCGGGGCGATCGCCCGCAGCCGGGCGATCCACTTCGCCGGCTCGTGGTACAGCACCCGGGTGTCGTTGAGGCTGGTCACCGCGAGGATGGCCGGATAGTCGACCGCCGCCACGTTCTCGTACGGGGTGTACGACTTCATGTACGCGTACACCTCCGGGTCGGCGAGCGGGTTGCCCCACTCCTCCCACTCGGTGACGGTCAGCGGCAGCGACGGGTCGAGGATCGAGGTGAGCGCGTCCACGAAGGGCACCTGCGCGACGATCCCGGCGAACGCGTCCGGGGCCAGGTTGGCGACCGCGCCCATCAGCAGCCCGCCGGCCGAGGCGCCCCGGGCGACCAGCCGGTCACCGGCCGTCCAGCCGGCCTTGACCAGGTGGCGGGCGCAGGCCACGAAGTCGGTGAAGGTGTTCTTCTTGGCCAGCAGCTTGCCCTCGTCGTACCAGCGCCGGCCCAGTTCACCGCCGCCGCGGATGTGCGCCACGGCGAAGACGACGCCCCGGTCGAGCAGGGAGAGCCGAGCGATGGAGAACCACGGGTCCATGCTGGCCTCGTACGAGCCGTACCCGTAGATCACGCAGGGGGCCGAGCCGTCCTTGGGGGTGCCCGCGCGGCAGACCAGCGAGATCGGCACCCGGGTGCCGTCGTCGGCGAGCGCCCAGTCACGGTGCTGCTCGTAGTCGGCCGGGTCGTACGCCCGCCCGTCCGGCCCCGGCCGGACCGGCTTGCGGCGGCGCAGCACCATCTGCCGGGTGACGAGGTCGTAGTCGTACACCGAGTCCGGGGTGACCAGGGAGGTGTAGCGCAGCCGGATCTCCCGGGTGCGGTACTCCGGGTTGGCGTCCAGGCCGACGCTGTAGATCGGCTCCGGGAAGTCGATGTCGTGGGCGTCGCCGTCGCCGACCGGGATGACCCGCAGGCCGGTGAGGCCGTTGCTGCGCAGCGAGACGACGAGGTGGTCGGAGAACGCGTCGACCGACTCCAGCCGGGTGCCGGGGGAGTGCTCGATCAGCGGCACCCAGTCGCCCGGCGCGTCCGCCGAGGTGTACGCCAGCGCGAAGTCCTCCGCGCCGTCGTTGTGCAGGATCAGGAAACGGTGGCCGTGGTGCTCGACCGTGTACTCGATCCCCTGCCGGCGCGGGGCGATCACCGCCGGCTCGCCGGTGGGGTTGCCGGCCGGGATGACCCGGACCTCGCTGGTCACCTTGCTGTGGATGTCGATGAGCACGAAGCGCTCGGAGCGGGTCAGGTCGACGCCGACCCAGAATCGCTCGTCGTCCTCCTGGTGGACCACCACGTCCTCGGTCGACGGGGTGCCGACGGCGTGCCGCCACACCCGGTTGGGCCGCCACGCCTCGTCCACGGTGACGTAGAAGAGCACCGAGGCGTCCGCCGACCAGGCGGTGCCGTAGAAGGTGCCGGGCACCTCGTCGGCGAGCAGCTCGCCGGTGCTCAGGTCCTTGATCCGCAGGGTGAACCGCTCGTCGCCGGCGAAGTCCGTCGAGTACGCCAGCCAGCGCCCGTCGGGGCTGACGTCGAACGCGCCGAGGGCGAAGAAGTCGTGCCCCTCGGCGATCAGGTTGCCGTCGAGCAGCACCTCCTCGCCGTCGAGCGGGGCGCCGTCCGCGCTCACCGGGGGCGCGGTCTCGCCGTCGCGGACCGCGCGGCGGCAGTGCACGCCGTACTGCTGGCCCTCGACCGTGCGGGTGTAGTACCAGTAGCCGCCCTTGCGGCTGGGCACCGACAGGTCGGTCTCCTGGGTGCGCCGGCGGGTCTCCTCGAACAGTTCCGCGCGCAGCCCCTCCAGGTGCGCCGTGCGGGCCTCGGTGTACGCGTTCTCGGCGGTCAGGTGGGCGATCGTCGCCGGGTCGTCCTTGGCGGCGAGCCAGGCGTACTCGTCGATGACGGTGTCGCCGTGGTGGGTGCGCTCGGCGGGCACCCGGTTCGCGACGGGCGCGGCGGTCTTCTTGGTCACGGGCGTCACGTTACCGGCCGGGCGCCGCCCGCGGCCCGGCGTCGTCGCCCGACCCGCCGCCAGGTCTTTCGAACATGTGTACGATGACCGGCATGGCGGCAGCGGCACGTTCCACCGGCGCGATGGAGATCACCCGACGACTCACCGCGATCTGCGGTCCCTCCTTCGCCCGCTTCGCGGGCGCGGCCGACGAGGTCGCCGGGCGGGCCGCCCGCTGGGTGGCGGTGCCCGGGGGCGCGCAGGCCGCCGCCGAGGTGCTGCGGCTGGCCGCCCGGCACGACCTGAGCGTGGTGCCGCGGGGCGCCGGCACGAAGATCGACTGGGGGGCCGCCCCGGCGCGGGTCGACGTCATGCTCGACACCGGCCGGCTCGCGGGCCTCGGCCACCAGCCGGTCGGCTCGCCGGTCGCCGAGATCGGCGCCGGCACCCCGCTGCGCGCGGTGCAGTCCATCCTGGAGCGCACCGGCCGGCGGCTCCCGCTGGATCCGCCCTCGCCCGGCGCCACCCTCGGCGGGGTGCTCGCCGCCGACGAGGCCGGGCCGCTGCGCCACCGGTACGGCACCGCCTGCGAGCAACTGGTCGGCCTGCGCTGGCTGGACGCCGACGGCGAGCCGGTCAGCGCGGGCGCGGCCGAGCCGCCGGCCGGGCCGGCGCCGGTCGGGCTCGACGTGGGCCGGCTGCTCTGCGGCTCGCAGGGCGGGCTCGGGGTGCTGGTCTCGGCCACGCTGCGGGTGCAGGCCGTACCGGCCAGCCGGGTCTGGGTGACCCGGCCGGTGTGGACGCCGCTGGAGGTGCACGACCTGGTCTGCGCGGTGCTCGCCACCCGCCTCGACCCGTCCGCCGTCGAGCTCGACCTGCCCGCCGCCGGGTCCCGGTCGCACCGGCCGGTGCACCCGTCGCTGGCGGCGGCCCGCGCCAACCACCCCTCGATGGCCGGGCGGCGCGGCGAGCAGTCGGCGGCGCGCGGTGGCGCCGGCACCCTGGCGGTGCTGCTGGAGGGGGGCCCGGCCGACGTCACCGAGCGGGCCGAGCGGCTGGTGGCGCTCTTCGAGGGCCAGGCGAGCGTGCTCGACGCGGCCCCGTCGTGGTGGCGGCGCTACCCGTTCGGGCCGGGCGACACGGCGTTGCGCATCGAGGTGCCGATCACCGACCTGCACGCCGCGGTCTACGCGCTGCGGGACGCGGCCGGCGCTCCGGTCCCGGTGCGCGGCTCCGCCGGCCTGGGCGTGGTGCACGCGGCCCTGCCCGGGGGGCTGTCCGGCGAGCGGGTCGCCTCGATCCTCGCCGCCGTACGCGGGGTGCTGCTCGCCCGGCGGGGGCGGTGCGTGGTGGTCAACGCGCCCGAGCCCGTCCGGCAGGCCGTCGACGTGTGGGGTGAGCCGGCGGTGATTCCCCGGCTGCGGGCGGCGAAGGACCACCTCGACCCGCACCGGCGGCTCGCCCCGGGCCGCCTGCCCGGCGGGCTGTGAGCGCCGGCGTCAGTCCAGCCACCACCGCTGCATGTCGTGCAGCGGTGGGGTGAAGCGCAGCACCGTCAGCGCGAGCGTGGTGAGCGTGGCGGCGAGCAGCAGGGTCCGGGCGCGAGGCGGCAGCCGGTCCCGCTCCCGGGCCAGCACCGCTGCGGTGTAGAGGGCCAACGCCGGCCCGAGCACGACTCCCGCGAGATACAGCAGGGACACCGCCAGGTAGAGCCAGGCGAACGGGTTCGCCCCGCTGATGCCGAACGGCACCATGTCCTTCGGGTCGTACTGGCCGGTGACCATCTCCGCCGGGCCCACCCCGGCACTGGCCATCCGACCCAGGTAGGCCGCCGCCAGCACGACGAGCGCCCCGGCGAGCACGAGGTGCCCGGCGAGGATGACGCCGACCCGCGGGCGGCGTTCCTCGCTGCCACCCGCGACATCCGACATGCGGTCACGGTACTCGCATCGACATGTGTGCGATGTCCCTGGCGTTCGGGGTCCCCGGCGGGGCGGTGATCGACTCCGGTTGCGGCATGTCGCGCCTTCCGGCGGCCGGGACACCGCGACCCGCCGCAAACCGAGTTGATCACCCGGGCGACGGGCTCAGAGGGCGTCGTTGCGGAGCACCAGGATGGCGATGTCGTCCCGGGGTGTCTCCACCGAGAAGTTGATCGCGGTGGCGCGCAGCCGGGCGGCGACCACGTCGGCCGAGTACCCGGCCAGCGGGGCGGCCGCGTCCCGGAGCCGGTCGACGCCGAACAGCTCCCGGCCGCGCCGGCGCTCGGTCACCCCGTCGGTGTAGAAGACCAGCGAGTCGCCGGCCGCGAGGGGGATCTCCGCCGTCGGCGAGGTGATCGTGTCGATCAGCCCCAGCGCGGTGCCGCCGGTGCCGACGAAGGCGGCGCCCCCGGTGCCGCGCAGCAGCACCGGGCGGTCGTGGCCGGCCAGGTGCAGCGAGACGTCGAGCTGCCCGTACCGGCCCGGCCCGACGGCGGCGAGCGCGAGGGTGCAGTAGCGCCCGCCGCCGCGCTCCACCAGGGTCTCGTTCAGTCGGGCCAGCACCTCGGGCAGCGGCTTGCCGTCGCCGACCAGCACCCGGATCACGTCCCGCACCAGCCCGGTGACCGCCGCCGCCTGCACGCCCTTGCCGGAGACGTCGCCGATCACCACCAGCCAACGCCCGTCGGGCAGCGGCAGCACGTCGTAGAAGTCGCCGCCGACCTCGGCGTCGTCGCCGGTCGGGACGTACTCGGCGGCGAAGCCGATTCCCTCGACCACCGGCAGCACCGGCGGGAGCAGCGACTGCTGAAGCGTCTGGGCCACCCGGCGCCGTTCGGCGTGGATCCGGGCGTTCTCGATGGCGAGGGCGGCCCGGCGGGCCACGTCCTCCAGCACGGCGACCTCGTCCGGGTCGTGCCGGTGCCGCAGGTGCCGGCCGACGGCCAGGGTGCCCAGCCGCTGGCCGCGGGCGATCAACGGCACGGCGAAGCCCTCCAGCGGGGGGCCGAGCGGCACCTGCGCGGCGCTGCGGGACGCCTCCCGCAGCCGGGCCTGGACCGAGTCCGGGCCGACCTCCTGGAGCACCTTGTGCAGCTGCGGCAGCATCGCCTCGTCGGCGTGGCTGGAGGCGGCCAGCCGCAGCCGGCCCCACTCGTCGGTGGTGTGCACGGCGCACCACTGGCCGAGCCGGGGCACCACCAGCTGCGGGATCAGCGCCATGGTCAGCTCGACGTCCAGCGACTGGGCGAGCAGCTCGCTCGCCTCGGCGAGGAAGGTCAGCCACGCCTGCCGGCGGACGTCCGCCCGGCGCAGCCGGTCGTTCTCCAGGTGCAGCGACAGCCGTTCGGCGGCGAGCACGGCGAGCGGTCGCGCGTACGCCGAGGGGGCCGCGTCCAGCTCCAGCTCCCCGGCGTACGGGCGGTGCACCGCCAACGGCACCTGGAGCAGCTCGTTGCCCGGGCGGGGTTGGCGGCCGTACCGGGCCAGCGGCTGGGTGCCCTGCCCGTCGCCCCGGTCCAGCCGGATCACGCCGCCGGCCGCGCCCACCATCTCGGCGACCCGGGTGAGCAGGTCGGCGGCGAAGTCGGGCAGCGGGTCGTCGGCGTTCGGGTCGGGGCTGGTCTGGGTCAGCTCGCTCATCGCGGCGGCGCTCGGCGCGGAACTCGCCGCCACGGTGCCCTCCCCGCCGTTCGCGGGGACGTGCTCCAGCGCCACCGGGCCGGCCGGGGCGGCGCCGGGGCGGTCCAGCCGGAACCAGACCCCCTTGCCGGTGGGCAGGTACGTCGTCCCCCAGCGGCTGGCGAAGTGGTCGACGAGCAGCAGCCCGCGGCCCCGCTCGGAGACCTCGTCGATGTTCTCGGTGTCGCTGCGGATGCCGACCACCAGCTCGTCCACCGGGCCGGTGGCGAAGTCGGAGACGGTCACGGTGAGCCCGACCGGGTCGGCGACGACCTCGATGTCCAGTTCGGTGCGGGCGTGCTCCACCGCGTTGGTGGAGAGTTCGGTGGTCAGCAGCAGCGCCTCGTTGAGCAGGTCGTCGAGGTCGGCCTCGGCCAGCACCGAGCGGACCAGCGCCCGGGCGGCGGCGGGCGTACGCCGATCGGCGGGCAGCCGGACGCGCCGGACGTGCTCGTCCTGGCCCCCGTCCGACGCGGGCCCCGTCTCCGCTGACACCCTCGTATCCTCCATCGCTGCCGGCCGGGTGCCAAGCCGGACGTCGCGACACGGACGGCGCCACACCGGGCGCGCGGCGCACTTCGCGTCCGTGGCATCGACACCCGCGCGGGCACAATGATGGGATGGCGGCGTGTCGGCAAGCGCCGGTGGCCCCGAGCTGAGCGAGGAATGATGAGCGCGAAACAGTCGGTGACCGCGGATCCGTCCGCTTCCGAGCACGCGGCGCTTCTCGTCGAGCTGGCGGAGGCGCTGCGCCGGGTGCGGGGCGGCGACTTCAAGGTCCGACTGCCCCGGCGGGCGGGTGCGGCCGGTGAGGTGGCGGACGCCTTCAACGACGTGGTGTCGATCCAGGAGCGGCAGCACCTGGACCTGCGCCGGATCAGCCGGATCGTCGGCCGGGACGGCCGGCTCACCGAACGCCTCGACGAGGAGGGGTTCGACGGTTCCTGGGCGGAGGGGCAGCGGGCGATCAACTCGCTGATCGACGACCTGGGGCGGCCGACCACCGAGATCGCCCGGGTGATCGTGGCGGTGGCCGACGGCGACCTCTCCCAGCACATGGCGCTGGAGATCGACGGTCGCCCGCTGCGCGGTGAGTACCTGCGCATCGGCCGCACGGTCAACACGATGGTCGACCAGCTCTCGTCCTTCTCCAACGAGGTGACCCGGGTGGCCCGGGAGGTGGGCACCGAAGGCAAGCTCGGCGGCCAGGCCGACGTCCGGGGCGTCGCCGGCACCTGGAAGGACCTCACCGACTCGGTGAACACCATGGCGTCGAACCTGACCGGCCAGGTGCGGTCGATCTCGCAGGTGGCGACGGCGGTGGCCAAGGGCGACCTGTCGCAGAAGATCACCGTCGGGGCGCGCGGCGAGGTGGCCGAGCTGGCCGACACGATGAACTCCCTCACCGACACCCTGCGGCTCTTCGCCGAGCAGGTGACCCGGGTGGCCCGCGAGGTGGGCACCGAGGGCAAGCTCGGCGGTCAGGCGGAGGTGCCGAACGTCGCCGGCACCTGGAAGGACCTGACCGACAGCGTCAACTCGATGGCGTCGAACCTGACCGCCCAGGTGCGCAACATCGCCCAGGTCTCCACCGCGGTGGCCCGGGGTGACCTGTCGCAGAAGATCACCGTTGCGGCGCAGGGTGAGATCCTGGAGCTGAAGGACACCGTCAACACGATGGTCGACCAGCTGTCGTCGTTCGCCGGCGAGGTGACCCGGGTGGCCCGCGAGGTGGGCATCGAGGGCAAGCTGGGTGGCCAGGCCCAGGTGCGTGGGGTCTCCGGCACCTGGCGTGACCTCACCGAGAACGTCAACCAGCTCGCCGGCAACCTGACCAGCCAGGTCCGCAACATCTCGCAGGTCTCCACGGCGGTCGCGAAGGGTGACCTGAGCCAGAAGATCACCGTCGACGCGCAGGGCGAGATCCTGGAGCTGAAGAACACCGTCAACACGATGGTGGACCAGCTGTCGTCGTTCGCCGACGAGGTGACCCGGGTGGCCCGTGAGGTGGGTACCGAGGGCAAGCTGGGTGGTCAGGCGCAGGTCAAGGGCGTCCTGGGTACGTGGCGGGACCTGACCGACAACGTGAACTCGATGGCGTCGAACCTGACGTCGCAGGTGCGCAACATCGCCTCGGTCACCACGGCGGTGGCGAAGGGCGACCTGTCGCAGAAGATCACGGTTGATGCCCGGGGCGAGATCCTGGAGCTGAAGTCGACGGTGAACACGATGGTGGACCAGCTGTCGTCGTTCGCCGACGAGGTGACCCGGGTGGCCCGAGAGGTGGGTACCGAGGGCAAGCTGGGCGGCCAGGCCCAGGTGCGCGGCGTGGCCGGCACCTGGCGGGACCTGACCGACAACGTGAACTCGATGGCGTCGAACCTGACCGCCCAGGTGCGCAACATCGCCCAGGTTTCCACCGCGGTCGCCAAGGGCGACCTGTCGCAGAAGATCACGGTGGACGCGCAGGGCGAGATCCTGGAGCTGAAGTCGACGGTGAACACGATGGTGGACCAGCTGTCGTCGTTCGCCGACGAGGTGACCCGGGTGGCCCGAGAGGTGGGTACCGAGGGCAAGCTGGGTGGTCAGGCGCAGGTCAAGGGCGTCTCGGGTACGTGGCGGGACCTGACCGACAACGTGAACTCGATGGCGTCGAACCTGACGTCGCAGGTGCGCAACATCGCCTCGGTCACCACGGCGGTGGCGAAGGGCGACCTGTCGCAGAAGATCACGGTGGACGCGCAGGGCGAGATCCTGGAGCTGAAGTCCACGGTGAACACGATGGTGGACCAGCTCTCCTCGTTCGCCGACGAGGTCACCCGGGTGGCCCGCGAGGTCGGCATCGAGGGCAAGCTCGGCGGTCAGGCCCAGGTGAAGGGCGTCTCCGGCACCTGGCGCGACCTGACCGAGAACGTCAACCAGCTCGCCTCGACGCTCACCACCCAGCTGCGGGCGATCGCCCAGGTGTCCACCTCGGTGACCCGGGGCGACCTGACCCAGCGGATCGCGGTCAAGGCGCAGGGCGAGGTCGCCGAGCTGAAGGACAACATCAACCAGATGATCGTCACCCTCCGGGAGACGACCAAGAAGAACGCCGAGCAGGGCTGGCTCGACTCCAACCTGGCCCGGATCGGTGGCCTGCTCCAGGGCCAGCGGGACCTCGGCGAGGTCTGCCGCATGATCATGATGGAGGTGACCCCGCTGGTCGACGCGCAGCTCGGCGCGTTCTTCCTGGCGGACACCTCCGAGGGCGTGATGCGGCTGCGGCTGACCGCCTCGTACGGCTACGTGGCGCGCGGCCACGACGTGACCTTCGGGCCCGGGGAGGGGCTGGTCGGTCAGGCGGCGCTGTCGCGCCGCACGATCCGGGTCAACGCGCTGCCCGACGGGCGGCTCACCCTGCGCTCCGGGTTGGCCGAGACGCCCCCGGCCGACCTGGTCGTGCTCCCGGTCCTCTTCGAGGGCGAGCTGCTCGGCGTGATCGAGTTCGCCAGCGTGGCCCGCTTCTCCGAGCTGCACCTGGCGTTCCTGGAGCGGCTGGTGCTGACCACCGGCATCGCGGTCAACACGATCCAGGCCAACCGGCGGACCGAGGAGCTGCTGGCGCAGTCGCAGCGGCTGGCCCTGGAGTTGCAGGACCAGTCGGCGGAGTTGCAGCGCACCAACGCCGAGCTGGAGGACAAGGCCAAGCTGCTCTCCGAGCAGAAGGGCAACATCGAGACCAAGAACCGCGAGATCGAGCTGGCCCGGCTCGGCCTGGAGGAGAAGGCGCAGCAGCTCACCCGGGCTTCGGCGTACAAGTCGGAGTTCCTGGCCAACATGAGCCACGAGCTGCGGACGCCGCTGAACTCGCTGCTGCTGCTGGCCCGGCTGCTGGCCGAGAACTCGGAGCAGAACCTCAGCCGCAAGCAGATCGAGTTCGCCCGCACCATCCACAGCGCCGGCTCGGACCTGCTCTCCCTGATCGACGACATCCTGGACCTGTCCAAGATTGAGGCGGGCCGGATGGACGTCCAGCCGACCGAGATCCGGTTCGACGAGATCCGCGGGTACGTCGAGCAGGCGTTCGCCCCGCAGGCCGAGGAGAAGGGCCTGGACTTCCAGGTACGGGTGGCCAAGGAGCTGCCGCCGGCGCTGGTCACCGACGCCCAGCGGTTGCAGCAGGTCCTGCGCAACCTGCTCTCCAACGCGATCAAGTTCACCGACAACGGCGCGGTGACGTTGCGGATCGCGCCGGCGCCGGAGAACGCGGTCTTCGACGTGCCGGCGCTGACCAACGCCCGGCAGGTGATCGCGTTCACCGTGATCGACACCGGCATCGGCGTCTCGGACGACAAGCTGTCGCTGATCTTCGAGGCGTTCCAGCAGGCCGACGGCACCACCAGCCGCCGCTACGGCGGGACGGGGCTGGGGCTGTCGATCAGCCGGGACCTGGCCCGCCTGCTGGGCGGCACGATCACCGTCACGTCGGCACCCGGTCAGGGCTCGACGTTCACCCTCTTCGTACCCGATGTGCTGGCGCCGGACGCGGTGGTGGCGCCGCAGGCCCCGTCGCCGCAGCGCGCGGGCCTGCCCTCGTCGTTGCTGATGCCGCCGATGGAGCTGCTGCCCCAGCCGGCGGAGGCCCCGGCCACCCGGCAGCTCGACGGCGCCACGGTGCTGATCGTCGACGACGACGTACGGAACGTGTTCGCGCTGACCTCCGCGTTGGAGTTGCACGGCATGGCCGTGTTGTACTCGGACAACGGGGCGGACGGTGTCCGTCTGCTGGCGGAGCATCCGGAGGTGGACATCGTGTTGATGGATGCGATGATGCCGGATCAGGACGGATACGAGACCACCAGGCAGATCCGCCGCAACCACCGCTTCGCGGACCTGCCGATCGTCTTCCTGACGGCGAAGGCGATGCCGGGTGACCGGGAGTCGGCACTGGCGGCCGGGGGCAGTGACTACATCACCAAACCGGTCGACCTGGACGAGTTGATCGAGCGGATGGCGTCGTGGATCAGCGGCAGCCGAGGCGAGGAGAGTTCGTGACGCAGACAGCCAAGGCGCTGCTGGTGGACGACCGGCGGGAGAACCTGATGGCGCTGGAGGCCATTCTCCAGGGCCTTCCGGTGCAGTCGGTCGCCGTGGAGAGCGGTGAGGCGGCGCTGAAGCAGTTGCTGGTGGACGACTTCGCGGTGATCCTGCTGGACGCTCAGATGCCGGACATGGACGGGTTCGAGACCGCCAGTCACATCAAGCGGCGGGAGCGGACCCGGCACGTGCCGATCATCTTCCTCACCGCCGCCGACAAGGACGCGCAGCTCGCCCTGCGCGGCTACGCGGTGGGCGCGGTCGACTACCTCACCAAGCCCTTCGACCCCTGGGTGCTGCGGGCCAAGGTGTCGGTCTTCGTGGAGCTGTGGGTGAAGACCCGGCAGCTCGCCGCGCAGTCCGACCTGGTGCGGGAGCGGGACGCCCAGTGGCGGGTGCTCACCGACGCGGTGGACGAGGCGTCCTCGCTGCTGCGCGCCAACGACGACCAGGAAACCCGCGACCGGGCGGTGGAGATCCTGGAGCAGGCCCGCTGGGGCAACACCGCCTGATCCTGGGTAAGCGTCCCGCGCCGCCCCAAGACCCGCACACATTCACGGGACGAGTGGCCGCGGCGCGCTTGGAAGGCACGATCGGTTCCGATCGGGCGACCAGGTCACCGTCGACGTCGACGCCTGGGAGCCCCCGGCCGAGGACCTCCGCCCGGCGATCGTCGCCGCTTGGACCGACAGCGAAGCGGACGGCCTCGCATCGAGGGCGCCCGCTTCGCCGCGTGCACTAGGCCAGCGTCTTGACGGCCGAGCCCGCCGTGGCCCGCTCCCGCGCGACGCGGCGGCGCCGGGTTGGCAGCCCGAGCGTCGGGTTCGCGACGCCCCAGGCGGCGCCTTTGCAGATCAGTTCCTTGTAGACGGCGGCGAGCTGACCGGTCAGTGCCGCCCGCACGGCGCGGTCGTCGGCGGTCACGTACTGGATCACGCCTTCCTTGCGGCCCAGGGAGATGCACTGTTGGAAGTAGCGGATCGGCATGTTCGGGAGCTTCCCGCCGGTCAGGCGCGCGGCGATCGCGTCGGCGGCCTGCCACGCGGCCGGAGTGCCCGAGGCGCACGACATCCGCAGCGGCTTGTCGCCCGGTCCCATCGCGTAGGCCGCGTCGCCGACGGCGTACACGTCGGGGTGCGAGACCGAGCGCATGGTCCCGTCGACCACGATCTGACCGGCTCCGGTGACCTCCAGGGCGGTCGCCTTCGCGATCGGGTGGACCGCGAAGCCGGTGGTCCACACGGTGACCGCAGCCGGGATGGCCTTGCCGTCGGCGGTCGTGACGCGGTCGGCTTCGACGCCGGTGATGTCTGCGTGCTCGTGCACGGTGATGCCGAGCTTGTCGAAGACCTTCCGCAGGTGCCCGCGGCCCTTGGGCGAGAGCCAGTCGCCGAGGTCGCCGCGGGCGGCGAGGGCGACGTCGAGGTCCGGGCGGGCTTCAGCGATTTCGGTTGCGGCCTCCAGACCGGTGAGGCCGCCGCCGACGACGGTCACGGTCTGCCCGGCCTCCAGGCGGCCCAGGCGCTCGCGCAGCCGGAGCGCTCCCGGGCGGCTGGCGATCTCATGGGCGTGCTCGGCGGTGCCGGGGACGCCCTGGGCGTTCCAGCCGCTGCCGAGGGAGTACACGAGGGTGTCGTACTCCAGCTCCTCGGCGCCGTTGCCGTCCATGACGGCGACGGTCCTGCGGTCGACGTCGACGCCGGTGACCTTCGCGAGCTTCAGTTCGACGCCGGTGCCCGCGAACATCTCGCTGAAGGGCCGGGGCTTGAGGTCCCGGCCGACCGCCAGTTGGTGCATCCGGACCCGCTCCACGAAGTCGGGTTCGGCGTTGACGAGGGTGATGGCGACGTCCTCGCGGTGCAGCCGCTTGGCGAGGCGGCCGGCAGCGATGGCTCCGGTGTATCCGGCTCCGAGGACGATGACGCGGTGCTGCATCTCGGTGCTCCTGTCTGATGCGGGTTCGCCACTTGAACCGGGCGGCCCGCCGTTTCCTGACAGGAATGCGATGTGAAGCACCTCACACGAAGGTCAGAAGGCCTTGAACAGCGGTTCCCCGTGGTCGGCGGCCGCGAACCGCTCGGTCGCGCGCTCCAGCTTGTCGGGGTTGGCCTGGTTGCGGAACGCGGCGATGCCCTCGCCGGTGACCTCCAGGCACACGACGCCGACGACCCGGCCGTCGACGACCGCCACGACGGCGGGGTCGCCGTTGGCGGTCCAGGCGTAGACCTCCGGCGCGCCGCCGACGATGGCGCGCTTGGCCTCGCCGGGTTTGAACAGGCCCCGCAGGAACTTGGCGACCGCGAGGGCGCCCTGGAACGCCTTTGCGCGGGCCGGGACCTTCCCACCGCCGTCGCCGATCGAGATCGCGTCCTCGGTGAGCAGCCGGACGAGCGGCTCGGTCCGGCCGCTGGTGGCGGCCGCGAGGAACTCCTCGACTATCCGCCGGGCGGCGGCTTCGTCGACCTCGGTGCGGGCCTTGCCGTCCGCCACATGCTTCTTGGCGCGGTGGAAGATCTGCTGGCTGGCGGCCTCGGTGATGTCGAGGATCTCCGCGATCTCCCGGTGCGGGTAGTCGAAGGCCTCCCGCAGCACGTACACCGCCCGCTCGCTGGGGGAAAGGCGCTCCATGAGGGTGAGGACCGCGTACGAGACCGATTCGCGCTGCTCGGCGGTGTCGGCCGGGCCAAGCATCGGATCCCCGGCGAGCAGCGGCTCGGGAAGCCATTGGCCCACGTAGGTCTCGCGCCGTGCCCGCGCGGAGGTGAGCTGGTTGAGGCACAGGTTGGTGAGCACCTTCGTAAGCCAGGCCTCGGGGACCTCGATGCGGTCGACGTCGGCGGCCTGCCAGCGCAGGAACGTCTCCTGCACAGCGTCCTCGGCCTCGCCGGCGGAGCCGAGGAGGCGGTAGGCGATGGCCTCCAGGCGGTGCCTGCCGGCCTCGAACCGGTCGACGTCGCTCGCGGTCAAGGGCATGGCCTCGATCCTAGGCGGGGTGGGGGCGGCAACAGTCACAAGATTTTCCGGTCATGGGAAGCCCGCACACCCACGGCTGGCCCGGCCGACCCACCACCCGACGCCTCGAGTGAACCTACTGACGGTCGCCCGTAGCCGGGTGGCCCGGGTGGCCGGTGGCGGCCCGCCGGGCCCGCCAGCGCTCGCCGAGCGAGTCGATTTCCTCCTGGACGAAGACGAAGAAGTCCCGCATCTCGGCCACCCGCTCGCCGGCCGGGGTGTCCCGCCCGCGCAGCGCGTCCACGCCTCCGCCGGCGATGTCGATGAAGGTCTTGTAGAGCCCCGTCTTGGTGATGGTCGCCTCGTACCAGGGGTTGTCCGGCATCCGGTAGCGGTCGCGACGGGAGCCCTTGACCGGCTCGCGGACCAGCATGCCGAACTGGGTGAGATAGCGGACAGCGCCGGAGACGGCCGCGGCGCTGACCCCGAGGCGCTCGCCGATCTCGGCGGCGGTCAGCGGCTCGTCCGCGCTCATCACCGTGAAGAGCACCCGGGCGGCCATCCGGGGAAATCCCACGTCGGCGAAGGCCATTGCCATCCGCTCGACGAAGAGGTGGATCTCCTCCTCGTTCCGGCTGGACGGGCTCTCGGCAGACATCGGCGCGGCTCCTCAGTGCTCATCGGGATTCTGATCGTGCCTCAGATCTCACAGTCTTCACAAGTTTCTGAAACAAGTGTAGCTTCCGAAGCATGGAAACTCCCATTGAGGTGTCCGGCCTGGTCAAGACCTTCGGCCGGATCCGGGCGCTCGACGGCCTCGACCTCAGCGTCCGCGCCGGAGAGGTGCACGGCTTCCTCGGGCCCAACGGCTCCGGCAAGTCCACCACCATCCGGATGCTGCTCGGCCTGCTGCGGGCGGACGCGGGGGCCGTCCGACTCCTCGGCGGCGACCCGTGGCGCGACGCGGTCGCGCTGCACCGCCGGCTGGCGTACGTCCCCGGCGACGTGACCCTCTGGCCCAACCTCTCCGGCGGCGAGGTGATCGACCTGCTCGGCCGGATGCGCGGCGGGCTCGACCCGAAGCGCCGCGCCGAGCTGCTGGAATCCTTCGAGCTGGACCCGCGCAAGAAGGGCCGCGCCTACTCCAAGGGCAACCGGCAGAAGGTCGGCCTGGTCGCCGCGCTGGCCTCCGACGTCGAGCTGCTCATCCTCGACGAGCCGACCTCCGGGCTGGACCCGCTGATGGAGGAGGTCTTCCAGCAGTGGGTGCGCCGGGCCAAGCAGGACGGCCGGACGGTGCTGCTCTCCAGCCACATCCTCGCCGAGGTGGAGGCGCTCTGCGACCGGGTCACCATCATCCGCAACGGGCGGAACGTGGAGACCGGGACGCTGACCGAACTGCGGCACCTGCACCGCACCGCCATCGACGCCGAGATCTCCGCCCCGCTGGACGGCCTGGCGGACCTCCCCGGCGTGCACGACCTGCGGGTGGAGGGCAGCCGGGTGCGCTTCGACGTGGACAACCCGGCGCTGGACGCCGCGCTGCGCCGGCTGGCCGAGCTGGGCGTACGGAGCCTGGTCAGCCAGCCGCCGACGTTGGAGGAGCTGTTCCTGCGGCACTACGGGACGACGGCCGACGAGCCGGCCGGGGCGAACCGATGAGCACCCTCACCGGCACCCGGCACCTCGTCCGACTGATCCTGCGCCGCGACCGCGTCCTGCTGCCGCTCTGGGTGCTGGTGCTGGCGGTGCTGCCGATGACGTACGCGACGAGCTTCTTCGAGCTCTTCCCGACCGCCGCCGACCGGGCCGCGTACGCCACCGGCACCGCGACGAACCCCTCGATCGTCGCTCTGCTCGGCCCGGTGTACGGCGACAGCGTCGGCGCGCTCACCGCCCAGCGGGGCGGCTTCCTCACCCTGATCGTCGGGCTGATCAGCCTGCTCACCGTCATCCGGCACACCCGCACCGAGGAGGAGGCCGGCCGCCGCGAGCTGCTCGGCGCCACCGTGCTCGGCCGGTACGCCGGCCTGACCGCCGCGCTGGCCGTCACCTACGCGGCGAACCTGCTGCTCGGCCTGCTCACCGCGGCCGGCCTGGCCGCCACCGGCCTGCCGGCGGCCGGCTCGCTCTCCTACGGGCTGTCGACCGCGCTGGTCGGGGTCGTCTTCGCCACCGTGGGTGGGCTCGCCGCCCAGCTCACCGAGACGGCCGGCGGCGCGCGGGGGATCGCCGTCGGGGTGCTCGGCCTGGCCTTCGCGCTCCGGCTCGCCGGGGACACCGCGGAGCGGGACTGGCCGAGCTGGCTCTCGCCGCTGGGCTGGGCCCCGCGCATCCGGGCGTACGAGGGCGAGCGCTGGTGGGTGCTGGCGCTGCCCGTCGCGCTGACCGCGCTGCTCGGCGCGCTCGCGTACCCGCTGTCGGTGCGCCGCGACCTGGGCGCCGGGCTGCTGCCGCCCCGGCTCGGGCCGGCGCACGCCGGAGGTGGGTTGTCCGGGCCGTTCGGGCTGGCCTGGCGACTGCACCGGGGTGCGCTGCTCGGCTGGTCGGTCGGCTTCGGGCTGCTCGGGCTGATCCTCGGCGGCGCGGCCGAGGCGGCCGGTCGGTCGGTCGAGGGCAACGTCCAGCTCGAGGAGATCATGGCCCGCTTGGGTGGTTCGTCCGCGCTCGCCGAGGCGTACCTGGGCAGCACGCTCGCCTTCGTCGGCCTGGCCGCCGCCGGCTACGGCATCGCGGCCGCGCTGCGGATGCGGACCGAGGAGGCGGCCGGACGGGCGGAGCCGCTGCTGGCCACCGGGGTGCACCGGTCCCGCTGGCTCGCCTCGCACCTGCTCTTCGCCCTGGTCGGGCCGGTGGTGGTGCTGGCCGTCTCCGGGCTCGCCACCGGGCTCACCTACGGGCTGAGCGTGGGTGACGTGCCGGGCCAGCTGCCCCGGATGCTCGGCGCGGGGCTGGCGCAGGTGCCGGCGGCCTGGGTGCTGGCCGGCCTGGCGGTACTGCTCTACGGGCTGCTGCCCCGGTTCGCGCCGGTGGCCTGGGGGGTGCTCGTGGTCTGCGTGCTGCTCGGTCAGCTCGGCGCGGTGCTGGAGCTGAGCCAGTGGCTGCTGGACGTCTCCCCGTTCACCCACACCCCGCAGGTGCTCGGCGGCTCGTGGACCGCCACCCCGCTGCTGGCCCTCACCGCCCTGGCCGTCCTGCTGGCCGTGACAGGCCTGACCGGCTTCCGCCGCCGCGACGTCCCCACCAGCTGACCGGTTCGTGAGGTGGGCGGCGGCTGAGCCGTCCACCGCACGGTCCGGCGACGGTCAGGGGGCGGTCTCGTTGCGGATCATCAGGGCGGAGCGCAGCCCGGTGATGTCCAGGACGCGGAGCAGAAAGTCACCGACGTTGCTGAGCACCAGCAGGGTCCGCGCGTGGCTGGCCTTGCGGCTGAGCACGACCAGGGTGCCGAGTCCCTGGGAGTCGCAGAACGTGACGCCGCCCAGGTCGAGCACGATCCGCGGCGGGGGGTCGGCGAGCACCTCGTTGACGACGGCCGACAGTTGGCCGGCCGTGAGCATGTCGATCTCACCGGCCAGGCGAAGCACCACTTCATCGCCCGTCCGGTGTACCGTGATGGACAGTTCGGCACGATCCACCCGGTCAGCCTATCGCGATCTCGACGCCCTGGCCCGGTGAGACCTCTTCGGCCGCCGGGCGCGCGCACCGGGGTGAGTCTGGTAACCCCGCCCCGGGGTGGCTGCCGATTGGCCGTTCGGCGCTGACACAATGGCGACATCGTGACCGACATATTTTCCGCCGGATCCGGCCGCTACCCGGCCGACGCGCCGGCCTCCGAGGCCCTGTTCGACCGCGCCAAGGCCATCGTGCCGGGCGGGGTGAACTCCCCCGTGCGCGCCTTCCGGGCCGTCGGTGGCACCCCGCGCTTCATGGTCCGGGGAGAGGGCCCCTGGCTCTACGACGCCGACGGCCGGCGCTACGTCGACCTGGTCTGCTCGTGGGGCCCGCTGATCCTCGGTCACGCCCACCCCGAGGTGGTCGAGGCCATCCGGGAGGCCGCCGGCAAGGGCACCAGCTTCGGTACGCCGACGCCCGGCGAGGTCGAGCTGGCCGCGGAGATCGTCGACCGCACCCCGGTCGAGCAGGTCCGCCTGGTCAACTCCGGCACCGAGGCCACCATGTCGGCGATCCGGCTGGCCCGCGGCTTCACCGGGCGTTCCAAGATCATCAAGTTCTCCGGCTGCTACCACGGTCACTCCGACGGGCTGCTCGCCGCCGCCGGCTCCGGCGTGGCCACCCTCGGCCTGCCCGACTCGCCCGGTGTCACCGGCGCGGCGGCGGGTGACACCATCGTGCTGCCGTACAACGACATCACGGCGGTGGAGAAGGTCTTCGCCGACGAGGGCCGGCACATCGCCGCGGTGATCACCGAGGCCGCCGCCGGCAACATGGGCGTGGTCGCCCCGCGCGACGGCTTCAACCAGCGGCTCGCCGCGATCGCCCACGCCGAGGGCGCGCTGCTCATCGTCGACGAGGTGATGACCGGTTTCCGGGTCTCCCGCGCCGGCTGGCACGGGCTCGACCCGTCCGACGCCGACCTGTGGACGTACGGGAAGGTCATGGGCGGCGGACTGCCCGCCGCCGCGTTCGGTGGGCGCACCGAGATCATGGACCGACTGGCCCCCGCCGGCCCGGTCTACCAAGCCGGCACGCTCTCCGGTAACCCGCTGGCCTGCGCCGCCGGCCTGGCCACCCTGCGGCTCGCCGACGACGCGCTCTACCGCCGGCTCGACCAGACCGCCGCCACCGTGGGCCGGCTCGCCGCCGACGCGCTGGCCGCCGCCGGGGTCCCGCACCGCCTGTCGTACGCGGGCAACATGTTCTCGATCTTCTTCACCGACGCCGAGGTGCGCGACTACGACAGCGCCCGCACCCAGCAGGTGCCCGCCTTCAAGGCGTTCTTCCACGCGATGCTCGCCGCCGGCGTGTACCTGCCGCCGAGCGCGTTCGAGTCGTGGTTCGTCTCGGCGGCGATCGACGACGCCGCACTGGAGCAGATCGCGGCCGCGCTGCCGACGGCGGCGAACGCGGCGGCAGCGGCGGGGCACGGGGGGTAGGGAACGTGAGCGCAACGGTTGTCCACGTGCTGCGGCACGGCGAGGTGCACAACCCGGACCAGATCCTGTACGGGCGGCTGCCCGGCTTCCGCCTGTCGGAGCTGGGCATCCAGATGGCGAAGGCGGCGGCGCAGGCGCTCGCCGAGCGGGAGATCGTGCACGTGGTGACGAGCCCGCTGGAGCGCGCCCAGCAGACCGCCGAGCCGATCGCCGCCCAGTTCGGGCTCCCCGTCGGGGTGGACGAGCGGCTGATCGAGAGCGCCAACTGGTTCGAGGGCAAGAAGGTCTCGCCGGGCGACGGCTCGTTCCGCGACCCGCGCAACTGGTGGGTGCTGCGCGACCCCGTCACCCCCTCGTGGGGCGAGGCCTACCAGGCCATCGCCGAGCGGATGTTCGCCGCGCTGCACGCCGCCCGGGTCGCCGCCGAGGGGCGCGAGGCCGTCCTGGTCTCCCACCAGCTGCCGATCTGGACGCTGCGCCGCCACGTCGAGCGCAAGCGGCTCTGGCACGACCCGCGCCGCCGGCAGTGCGGCCTGGCCAGCCTCACCTCGTTCCACTTCGACGGCGCGAAGGTCACCGGGATCGGCTACAGCGAGCCCGCCGCGCACCTGATCGCGATGTCGACGACAGCCCGGACGGCCAAGGGGGCCTGATGCGTTCCCGGAGGTCGATCGCCGTCCTGCTCGCCGCCGTCACCGCCGGGACGGCGCTGGTCGGCTGCTCCGCCGAGAACGGGGAGAGCCGCTGCGCCAACGACGGCGGCATCGTCGCGTGCGCGCCGGACCAGCGCTCGGCCGCCCCGAAGATCGCCGGTGAGCTGCTCACCGGCGGCCGGTACGACGTCTCCGAGGCCCGTGGCCAGGTGGTCGTGCTCAACTTCTGGGGCTCGTGGTGCGCGCCCTGCCGGGCCGAGGCCGACGACCTGGAGGCCACCTATCAGGCCACCAAGGCCGCCGGGGTGACCTTCCTCGGCATCAACGTGCAGGACAGCAGGGACAAGGCGATCGCCTTCGAGGAGGGCCGGGTCACCTACCGGAGCCTGTTCGACCCGGCGAGCCGGCTCGCGCTCGCCCTGGAGATCCCGCCGAACACCGTCCCGGCCACCGTCGTGCTCGACCGCGACGGCCGGGTCGCCACCGTGATCCGGGCGGCCGTCAAGCAGGACGGCCTGCAACCGATCGTCGAGCGGATCGCGGCCGAGCAGCCGGCCGCCGGTTCCCGCTGATGGGCGAGACGTTCCGCCAGGTCGCCGAGTCGGGTCCGCTGCTGCTGGCGATCGGGGCGGCGGCGCTCGCCGGGCTGGTCAGCTTCCTCTCCCCGTGCGTGCTGCCGCTGATGCCCGGCTACCTGTCGTACGTGACCGGGCTCGCCGGCGCGGACCTGGAGGGGCGGGCGCGCGCCGAGGAGCCCCCGGCCGGCGACGCGGCCCCGCCCGGTGCCGCGGGCGCGGCCGGCGGCGGAGTGGCCGTCGCGACGCCCGTGGCCGCCCGGCCGGCGGCGGCGGTCAAGGGGCGGGTGCTCGCCGGGACGCTGCTCTTCATCGCCGGTTTCACCGTCGTCTTCACCGCCACCGCGATCCTCTTCGCCAGCTTCGGCCGGGTCTTCTTCGACCACGAGCGGACGCTGGAGATCGTCATCGGCACGCTGGTCGTGCTGCTCGGGCTGAGCTACCTGGGCGTGGTCCCCGGCATGCAGCGCGAGTTCCGCATCCAGCGGCTGCCCGCCGCCGGGCTGCTCGGGGCGCCGGTCCTCGGCGCGGTCTTCGCGCTGAGCTGGCTGCCCTGCACCGGCCCGACGCTGGGCGCGGTGCTGGGCATGGCCACGGCGGCCGGCAAGACCGACCGGGCCGTGGTGCTGGCCGTGGCCTACTGCCTCGGGCTGGGGATACCGTTCGTCGTCTTCGGGCTGGGCTTCCACCGCCTGCTCGGGGTCTTCCGCGCCGTGCGGCGCAACAGCCGCTGGGTCACCCGCATCGGTGGGGTCCTGCTGATCCTGATCGGCCTGGCGTTGGTCACCGGCGGGTGGCAGAACTTCGTGATCTGGTTGCAGACGACCGTGGGCGTGGGCGAGGTGAGCATCTGATGACGACCGTGGACGACCGGCCGGCCACCCCGCCGGCCGAGGCGCCCCGGCGGCGGCCCAACCCGGCGCTGGCCCTGCTGCGCAACTCGTGGCGGCAGCTCACCAGCATGCGTACCGCCCTGGTGCTGTTGTTCCTGCTCGCGGTCGCCGCCATCCCCGGCTCGGTGCTGCCGCAGCGCGGCGTCAACCCGGAGAAGGTGAACGAGTACTTCCGGGCACACCCGGAGCTCGCCCCGCAACTCGACCGGATCGGCGCCTTCGAGGTCTTCGGCTCGGTCTGGTTCTCCGCGATCTACCTGCTGCTGTTCACCTCGCTGGTTGGCTGCATCCTGCCCCGGATGCGCGACCACCTGCGCGCGCTGCGGTCCCGGCCGCCGGCCGCGCCGAAGCGGCTGGAGCGGCTGCCGCAGCACGCGGTGCTGCCGGCGCACGCGCCCACCGAGCCGGCGGCGATCGCCGCCGTACTGCGCCGGCGCCGCTGGCGGGTCGAGGTACGCGGCAACGAGGTCTCCGCCGAGAAGGGCTACCTCAAGGAGACCGGCAACCTGCTCTTCCACACCTCGCTGGTCGCCGTGCTGATCGGGGTGGCGCTCGGCTCCTGGTACGGCTGGCACGGCAACCGGCTGCTGGTCGCCGGCGAGGAGAACGCCTTCTGCAACACCCGTCAGCAGTACAGCGAGGCCTCCCTCGGCCCGCGGGTGGACAGCGCCGACCTGCCCGGGTTCTGCCTGACCCTGGACAACTTCGACGCCCGGTTCCTTTCCTCGGGCCAGCCGGAGAGCTACCGGGCCTCGGTGACCGTGGACGAGCCGGACGGCACGAAGCGGGCGGCCGGCTTCTCGGTCAACTCGCCGCTGCGGCTCGACTCCGCCAACGTCTACCTGCTCGGCCACGGGTACGCCCCGGTGCTCAAGTACACCGACCGGTACGGGCGCAGCCAGACCAGCACCGTGCCGTTCCTGACCTCCGGGGACGCCAACCTCACGAGTGAGGGTGTGGCGGCCTTCCCGGACGCCAACGTCGACCCGAAGACCGGCAAGCGCGCCGCCGACCAGCAGGTCGCGTTCGACGGGCTCTACCTGCCGACCGCTCCGGACACCGCGCCCTTCGTCGAGTCGAAGTACCCGACCGAGCGGAACCCGGCGGTGGTGTTGACCGCCTACCGGGGCAACCTGGGGCTGGACGCCGGCATCCCCGGCTCGGTCTACCAGCTCGACCAGCGCCAGGTGACCAGCGGCAAGCTCAAGGAGATCGGCCAGAAGAAGCTGGGCGTCGGGGAGAAGTGGACCCTGGACGATGGCAGCAGCCTGGAGTTCGTGGGAACCAAGCCGTACATCACGCTCTCGGTGCGGCACGCCCCCGGCCAGACGCTGATGCTCGGCGCCTGCGTGGTACTGCTGGGCGGCCTGATGGGTTCGCTCTTCGCCCGGCGCCGGCGGGTCTGGTTCCGGGTGACCCCCGTCGACCCCGACGGTGGATCTCCGACGCACGGTAGTAGTTTGGTGGAGGCCGGTGGGCTGCCGCGCACCGAGCATCCGGGGTTCGCCGACGAGTTCGCGCAGCTCGTGGCCGCGGTCAGCGGCGACGAGCGGCCCGACGGGCGGGCGCGAGAGGGAGTCGAGTGATGTCCGCAGTCTCCGACCAGCTGGTGACGTTCGCGATCCTGGCGTACCTGATCGCGATGATCAGCCACGCCGTCGAGTACGCGCTGGGCAACGTCCGCGCGGTGTCGACCGCCCCCGCTCGTGAGCTGGTCGGCGCCGGAGTGGGCGCCACCGGCGGCCCGGTCGACGCCCCCGCCGCGCCGGTGGTTGCCGAGACCCGGCGCAGCCGGTCGGCGCAGCGGGCCCGGCTGGCCGGGCGGATCGCCGCCGGTGTCACCGTGCTGGCCGCCGCGCTGCACCTCGGGGCGCTGGTCACCCGGGGCATCGCCGCCGAGCGGATGCCCTGGGGCAACATGTACGAGTTCGTGCTGACGGTCACCTGGATCGGCACGGCGGCCTGGCTGGCGGTGCTCGTCAAGCGCCCCGCGCTGCGCCGGCTGGGGCTCTTCCTCACGCTGGTGATGGTGCTGCTGCTCGCCTTCGCCGAGCTGAAGCTCTACGTCCAGGTGGTGCCGTTGATGCCGGCGCTGCAGTCCTACTGGTTCATCGTCCACGTGTCGACGATCGTGTTCAGCTCGGGCATCTTCCTGCTGGGCGTGGTGCCGGCGGTGGCGTTCCTGATCCGCAACGGGTACGAGCAGGGCAAGCGGAGCTTCCCCTACACGCTGGCCCGGCGGCTGCCCGCGGCGGCCGGCCTGGAGCGGCTGACCTTCGCGCTGCACGCCTTCGCGTTCCCGGTCTTCACCTTCGCGGTGATCGCCGGCGCGATCTGGGCCGAGGCGGCCTGGGGTCGGGCCTGGGGCTGGGACCCGAAGGAGACCTGGGCGTTCATCTCCTGGGTGGTCTACGCCGGCTACCTGCACGCCCGGGCGACCCCGAGCGTGAAGCGCAACGTGGCCACCTGGATCGCGGTGCTCGGCTTCCTGACCATGCTGATGAACCTGTTCGGGGTCAACTTCTTCTTCACCGGCCTGCACTCCTACGCCGGGGTGGAGTGAGCCGGCCGGTCAGCACCCGGTCCACGCCGAGCGTGACCTGGTGGGCGATCTCCGGCACGTCGGCCAGCTCGATCCGCAGCTCGCGGGCCACCGCGTCCCGGATCTCGGCCAGCAGGGGCGAGAGGCCGTCCCGGTCACCCACCACGTACGCGTCGTCCACTCCGCCATGCCGACCCACGGAGTGCGGCGCGCACACCACCGCTCCGCAGAATGTAGAACCACACTTCTAAGAACTGTGGTTCTACGAAATGTGCGCGCGACTGGCCTCCCGCCCCCGCCAGTTGGCCCCGTCGCCCCTACGCGAAGTGGCCCTCAGTGATCGTCTGCGGTTCTCCGGCGGTCTGTCCGGCGTGTCGAGTCGGCAAGGCGTAGACGATCATGTGCGCGGCGGTCAGCCGCCGAACCAGCCGGGGACGTCGAGGCGGAAGAAGTTGGGCTGGGCGATCGCGCGCAGGTCGTCCTCCATCGCGCTGACGCGCTCCGCGCCGAGGGTGGCCGCCCAGCGCTCGCGCAGCGCGTCGAAGATGACCGCCGAGCGGCGCAGCCCGTCGACTCCCCGCTCGGTCATCCGGACCAGCTTGCGCCGGGCGTCGGCGGGGTCGTCGGCGCGTTCCAGGTAGCCGAGCGCGACCAGCCGGTCGACGGTCTTGCCGGCCGCCTGCTTGGAGACGCCGAGGCGCTGGCCCAGCTCACCGGCCGTGGTGCCGTCGACGCCGACGGCCTGGAGGACGAAGCCGTGCAGCGGCCGCAGGTCCGGGTGCCCCTGCCGGGCCAGCTCGGCGTGCAGGTCGTCGATGAGGGTACGGAAGCCGGCCAGCAGCAGCAGGGGCAGCACGAAGCCGGGACGGTCGGACTCAGGCGTTGTCATGTTCGACAACCTCGTTTACTATTTGGTCAACCACGTTGACGATCGTACCCGAGGGGTTTCGCCTTGTCCGTCTTCACCGCCCACACTGCCGAGACCGCGCCCGCCGCCGCCCGCCCCACCATGGCCGGCGTGCAGCGCAGGCTCGGTCACCTCCCCGAGGCCGTCGCCCGGATGGCCGAGTCGCCCGAGCTGCTCAAGGGCTTCCTCACCGCCAACGCCACCTTCGAATCCACCGACCTCGACCCGGTCGAGCGGGAGGTCGTGGTGCTGACCGTCGCCACCCGCAACGAGTGCCACGTCTGCGTGGCGATGCACACCGCCACCCTCACCCGGCACGGCGCCGATCCGGCCCTGACCGCCGCGCTGCGCACCGGCGCGCCGCTGGCCGACCCGCGGCTGGATGCACTGCGCCGGTTCACCGTCGCCGTCCTCGACCACCGGGGCGCGGTGCCGCAGGGCGAGCTGGACGCGTTCCTCGCCGCCGGCTGGCGCCCCCGGCACGCCCTCGACGTGGTGCTCGGCGTCGGCACGTACACGATCTCCACCTTCGCCAACCGGCTCACCGACGCTCCGCTCGACCCGGCCCTGGCCGGGCACGCCTGGGCGCCGGCCGCCTGACCGGCGGGCTCAGCCGCGCAGGAACGGCAGCACCAGGCCGGCCAGCTCCGCCGGCCGCTCCTCGAAGAGCCAGTGGCCGCAGTCCTCGACCACCTCGCCGGTGACCGTGCCGGCGTACCGGCGGACCTGGTCGGCCACCTGCTCGCCGAGGCTGGCCCGGGCGCCGACGGCGAGCACCGGCATGGGCAGCTTCGTCGCCCGGTACGCCGCGTTGTCCGCGACGTCCTGCCCGAACGCCCGGAAGTACGCGAAGCTGGCACGCAGGTGGGCCGGGTCGCGCAGGTGTCCGGCGTACTCCTCGACGTCCTCCCGCCCGAGGCTGCCCTTGTTCACCATGATCGAGTCGGTGAAGCGCTCCACCCAGAGCGTCTCCCGGCCGACGATCAGCTCCTCGGGCAGACCGTTCGTCACGTTGAAGAAGCCGAAGTTCCAGACCGCCGGCCCGGCGCTGCTCAGCGCGGGGAAGGCGTAGACGCTCTCGTCCGGGATGGGCGCCTCGGTCAGCACCAGCCGGGACACCTCGTCGGGATGGGCGGCGGCGTACGAGTAGGCGACCATGGTGCCCAGATCGTGGCCGACCAGCCGGATGTCGCCGGCCAGGCCGAGCCCGGTCAGCAGCCCGTGCAGGTCGGCCGCGAGGGTCTTCTTGTCGTACCCGCCGGGCGGGGCGTCGCTGTCGCCGAAGCCGCGCAGGTCGGGCGCCACCACCTCGTACGACCGCCCCAGCTCGGGCAGCAGGTGACGCCACATGCGCCAGCACTGCGGATAGCCGTGCAACAGCACCAGGGTGGGTCCGCGGCCGCCGCGGACGTAGTTCATCGTCACGTCGCCGACCTGTGCCCGCTGCTCAGTGAACCCCACCGGTACCCGTCCGTCGCCCATCGCCGCTCCCCGTCTCGACCGGCGCCTCGACTACCCGGCCGGCCACCGCCCATGCCACCGCCCATGCCACCGCCCATGCCGGCACCCGCCGGCCGGCCGGGCGGTCCGTGGGACCTGCGGGTGGCGTCGCCTGCCGGATGGCTGGCCGCCCTGGGGCCCGGCCCGGCCGGGACTTCGCCGCCGCGCGGTGCGCCGGAGGCGTGGGGAGACGCACACCGCCCGCGCCGACCCGGCGTGGGCGGCGCGTCCCGGGGTGCGGGAGACTGGCGGCATGGCGGCTCGTGGCTTCCCGTACACCGATCTCAAGGACTTCCTCGCGGCGCTGGAGCGCGCGGGCGAACTGCGGCGGGTGAGCGTCCCGGTCGACCCGACGCTGGAGATCAGCGAGGTGGTCACCCGGACCGTCCGCGCGGGCGGCCCGGCGCTGCTCTTCGAGCGGCCCACCCGGGGCGAGATGCCGGTGGCGATCAACCTCTTCGGCACCGAGAAGCGGATGGCGATGGCGCTCGGCGTCGAGTCGCTGGACGAGATCGGCGACCGGATCGGCGCGCTGGTCAAGCCGGAGCTGCCGGTCGGCTGGTCCGGCATCCGCGAGGGCCTGGGCAAGGTCATGCAGCTCAAGTCGGTGCCGCCGCGCAAGGTGAAGACCGCGCCCTGCCAGCAGGTGGTCTACCGCGGCGACGACGTCGACCTGAACCGGCTGCCCGGCCTGCAGGTCTGGCCCGGCGACGGCGGGATCTTCCACAACTACGGGCTGACCCACACCAAGCACCCGGAGACCGGCAAGCGCAACCTCGGTCTGTACCGCCTCCAGCAGCACAGCCGCAACACGCTGGGCATGCACTGGCAGATCCACAAGGACTCCACCGCGCACCACGCCGTCGCCGAGCGGCTCGGGCAGCGGCTGCCGGTGGCCGTCGCCATCGGCTGCGACCCGGTGGTCAGCTACGCGGCGAGCGCGCCGCTCCCCGGCGACATCGACGAGTACCTGTTCGCCGGCTTCCTGCGCGGCGAGCGGGTCGAGATGGTCGACTGCCTCACCGTGCCGTTGCAGGTGCCCGCGCACGCCCAGATCGTGCTGGAGGGCTACCTGGAGCCCGGCGAGCGGCTGCCCGAGGGGCCGTTCGGCGACCACACCGGCTTCTACACCCCGGTCGAACCGTTCCCGGTGCTGCACATCGAGGCGATGACCATGCAGCGCGACCCGGTCTACCACTCGATCGTCACCTCCAAGCCGCCGCAGGAGGACCACGGCCTGGGCAAGGCCACCGAGCGGATCTTCCAGCCGCTGCTCAAGCTGCTGATCCCGGACATCGTCGACTACGACCTGCCGGCCGCCGGGGTGTTCCACAACTGCGCGATCGTGTCGATCCGCAAGCGCTACCCGAAGCACGCGCAGAAGGTGATGAACGCGATCTGGGGCGCGCACCTGATGTCGCTGACCAAGCTGATCGTGATCGTCGACGAGGACTGCGACGTGCACGACTACAACGAGGTCGCCTTCCGCGCCTTCGGCAACGTCGACTACGCCCGCGACCTGCTGCTCACCGAGGGCCCGGTGGACCACCTCGACCACTCGTCGTACCAGCAGTTCTGGGGTGGCAAGGCCGGCGTCGACGCGACCCGCAAGCTGCCCGCCGAGGGCTACACCCGGGGCTGGCCGGAGGAGATGACCATGTCGCCGGAGGTCGCCTCCCTGGTCGACAAGCGCTGGAAGGAGTACGGGATCTGATGACGGCCGTGCTGGAGCCCGTCGAACGCCCGGGCCGGGTGAAGTCCTTCCTCAAGCTGGTCGCGATCGAGCACTCCGTCTTCGCGCTGCCCTTCGCGTACCTGTCGGCGCTGACCGCGATGCGGGTCGACGGCGGGCGGGTACGCTGGCTCGACCTGCTGCTGATCACCGTGGCGATGGTCGGGGCGCGGACGTTCGCGATGGCCGCCAACCGCATCCTCGACCGGCGGATCGACGCCCGGAACCCGCGTACCGCGAACCGGGAGCTGGTCACCGGGGCGGTGAGCGTGCGCACGGCCTGGACCGGCGCGGCCGTCGCGCTGGTGGTGTTCCTGGCCGCCGCCGCGCTGCTCAACCCGCTCTGCCTGGTGCTCGCGCCGCTCGCGGTGATCCCGCTGGTCGTCTACCCCTACGGCAAGCGGTTCACCAACTGGCCGCACGCCATCCTGGCGATCGCCCAGGCGGTCGGCCCGGTCGGCGCCTGGCTCGCGGTCACCGGCACCCTGGACGGCTCCTGGCCGGCCTGGCTGCTCGGCACGGCGGTGGGACTCTGGATCGGCGGCTTCGACCTGATCTACGCCTGCCAGGACGCCGACGTCGACCGGGAGATCGGCGTGCACAGCGTCCCGGCCCGGTACGGGCTGCGGTTCGCGCTGCACGCCTCCACCGTCGCGCACGTGGTCACCTTCGCGCTGTTCATCTGGTTCGGCGCGCTGGTCGGCTTCGGCTGGCTGTGGTGGATCGGCCTGGCGTTCACCGCCCTCGCCTTCGGCTACCAGCACGTGGTGGTCAGCCCCACCGACCTGAGCAAGGTCAACCGGGCGTTCTTCACCGCGAACGGCTTCGTCGGCATCGCCCTCTTCCTCTTCGCCCTGCTCGACCTCACCATCCGCCTCCACCTCCACCCCTGACCGACCCCACCCGGCCGGAAAGGCGGGGTCAGGGGGTGGGGTAGCGGGCGCTCTCCAGGGTCCAGTCGAGGGTGCCGCGGACGGCGTTGGCGACGCCGTCGAGGTGGGTGGTGACGGCCGGGTCCAGGGCGGGGCCGAACGACGGCACGTCGGCGCGGAGCGCGACGAAGCGGTCCATCGCCGCCCGCCAGCGCTCGGCGATCAGGTCCACGGCGGTGTCCAGCGGCACCCGCCGCTCGCCGGCCACCGCCAGCACCAGGTTGTGCCCGCCCGAGGTGGCCCGGTCCCGCTCCAGCGAGGCGAGGTCGTTGTACCAGGAGAGCAGGTCGTTGCCGAGCTCGCCGATCCGGCGCAGCGCCGGGTGGTGGTAGACCGGGTCCGGCAACGGCCGCCCGGTGGCGAACTCGATCAGCGGGTACGAGACGTACGCCGCCGACGTCGCCCGGCGCAGCTGGACGTACTCGGCCACCGAGGGGCGCCGGCCGAGGTCCTTGGCGACCGACTCCCGCCACGTGCCGTCCAGGTGGTCGGCGACCGCGTCGGCGAAGCGCAGCCGCCAGCGGGCCGGCATTCGGCGCCGGGGCACCCGCCAGGCGTCGACCAGCAGCCGGCGCAGCGGCCCGCCGAACCCCGGATGCCGTCGGCGTGGGCCGTCCCGCAGCAGGCTCAACGCCCCGGCCCGCAGCGCCCTGATCTGCTCCGGTGCGAGCCGGTCCGGCCCGTCGCAGGCGTCGTCGACCAGGAAGAACCAGGTGAACAGGGCGGCCAGGGTACGCAGGTCCGGCTCGGTGGCGTCCGGGTAGAGCCGGCCCGCGTACCGGGCGAAGCCGGCCCGGTCCAGCCGCTCCCGGGCGCTGGAGTCCAGCGGTACGCCCAGCCGGGGCAGCCGGTCCAGCAGCCACTCCTGCACCGGGTCCGCGTACGGCGAGAGCCGGGGCGGGATCGGGCACCCGGCCCGCAGCGACCGGAGCACCTCCTCGACCATGGCTCGATCCCTTCCCGTGCGGCGTGGGCCGCCGACGGCAGCATGGCAGGTCCGCCGCGCTCCCGCCGTCCCGGCGCACAGCGGGGTGCCCCGGCGACACGTAGCGCAGCGGTCGGGGGGTCGCCGGGCGGGGCGCGGCGGCGACCAGGCAGGCTGGACGACATGCGCGAACCATGGGTGGTCGGGGTCTCCGGCGCGTCCGGCACCCCGTACGCGGCGGCGGTCGTCAACGGGCTGCTCGACGCCGGCGAGCCGGTGGACCTGATCGTCTCCCGGGCCGCCCGGCTGACCGTGCTCGACGAGACCGGCCGCCCGTTCCGGGACGGCCACTGGGCCGAGGACCTGGCCGCCTGGCTGGGTCGCGACCTCGCCGACGCCGACGTGCGGCACTGGCCGGCCGGTGACATCGCCGCCGGCCCCAGCAGCGGCTCCTACCGGGTACGCGGGATGGCGGTGGTGCCGGCGAGCACGGCCGCCTGCGCCGGCATCGCCATCGGGCTCTCCAAGGACCTGTTGCAGCGCGCGGCCGAGGTCAACCTCAAGGAGCGCCGGCCGGTGGTGGTGGTGCCCCGGGAGACGCCGGTGACCCGCAGCCACCTGGAACACCTGATCGCGTTGCACGACGCCGGGGCGGTGGTACTGCCGGCCAGTCCGGGCTTCTACGGCTCCGGCGCCTCGGCCACCGCACAGCAGCTGGTCGACTTCGTGGCCGGCAAGGTGCTGGACGCGCTCGGCGTGCCGCACACGTTGTTCCGGCGGTGGTCGGGGCAGTTGGCCGCCGACCGGTCGTAGCGAAGCGGAACCTCGCCTCAGACGGGCGCGGACCGGACCTGTCGGCCGGCCCGCGATCCGTCTCGCACCATTCAGTACATCCCGGCGTTGGCCGGCCCCGGTCCGGTCGAGGCGGCGGGGCCGACATTGCGCGGCTTGCCGATGTCCTCCGCCTCGTCCAGCATGCCCTCCCCTTCCAGCAGGGCCCGCACCTCGGATTCCCGAAACCGGCGATGCCCGCCTGGAGTCCGGATGCTGCCGATCCGGCCGGCCGCCGCCCATCGCGTCACAGTCTTCGGGTCAACCCGAAACAACGCGGCGACCTCACCCGGTGTCAGCAGGCGATCTCCAGTGTCCACAGCCCCCTCCTCGCGTCGACGAAGCCCCCGGCTGAACACACTGCCCCCGGCCGGTGCGAGCCCAGAGCCGTCATGAGGGACGTATGGCAATTACAGCACCAGCGACCTGGCCTGTCCGCCAAACGCGAAAAACGCACTGAGTGGGAAGTTAGGAAATATTACCCGGGTCCGGCCTCCATCACGCTGAGTCTGCAAATAGTTACGTGTTGTCATGTTCAACGGGTGCCGGCCGCCCGACGTTACGCCCGGACGGCTAGGGTCACCTTCCGTGGACGCCATCGACCTGAGCCTCGTCGACCTGCTGCGCGGCAACGCCCGACTGTCGTACGCCGAACTCGCCCGGCAGGTCGGCCTCTCCGCCCCGGCCGTGCACGAGCGGGTCGGCAAACTGGAGTCCGGCGGCGTGATCCGGGCGTACCGGGCGGAGGTGGAGCCGGAGGCGGTCGGGCTCGGCGTGACCGCGCTGATCGGCATCGTCGAGGACTCCGGCGGGGACACCGACGACGTGCTGGAGGCGTTCCGCCAGATGCCCGAGATCGAGTCCTGCTACTTCATGGCCGGCGTCGAGTCCTTCCTGCTCAAGGCGCGGGTCGGCACGATCGCCGAGCTGGAGGCGCTGATCGTGCGGCTCAACCGCACCCCGGGCGTGGCGTCCACCCGCACCGGCATCGCCCTGTCGACCAAGTGGGAGAACCGCCCGCAGCCGCTCGGGTCGCCCGGGAGCTGACCGTCCGGCTCTGGCGTCGCGCGCCCTGCGGCGATACCTTGCGCCGATGACGACCCCCGTACGCGGCGCCGCCGTGGTCACCGGTGCGGCCGGCGGGCTGGGCCGGGCCATCGCCGCCGCGCTGCACGCCGACGGCTGGGCGGTACTCCTGACCGACCTGGACGCCGGCGCGGCCGCCACCGCCGCCGCGCCGCTCGGTGGCTGGTCCCGGGCGCTGGACGTGCGCGACGAGGCGGCCTGCGCCGAGGTCGCCGCCGAGGCGGCCGGCGGGACGGCCGGCGGGCTCGGGCTCTGGGTCAACAACGCCGGCATCCTGGTCACCGGGCCGTCCTGGGAGCACGACGCGGCGACCCGGCGACGGGTGGTCGAGGTGAACGCGCTCGGCGCGATGACCGGCACCCTGGCCGCGCTGGCCGTGATGCGCGCGCAGGGGCACGGGCACGTGCTCAACGTCGTCTCCCTCGCCGGGCTGATCGCCGCGCCCGGCGAGACCGTCTACGCGGCCAGCAAGCACGCGCTGCTGGCGTTCAGCCTCGGCACGCTGGCCGACCTGCGGATGGCCGGCCTGACCGACGTACACGTGTCGTGCCTGTGCCCGGACGGGATCTGGACGCCGATGCTGCACGACCGGCTCGACGACCCGGGGGCGCTGGCCTCCTTCACCGGGACGATGCTGACCCCGCAGCGGGTCGCGGCGCGGGCCGCCCGGCTGGCCCGCCACCCCCGCCCGGTGGTCAGCCTGCCGCGCTGGCGCGGCGCGCAGGTACGGCTGCTGGACGCGCTGCCGCGGCTGGCGCTCGCGCTGACCCCGGTGATCCGGGCCGCCGGGCGGGCCGGGCAGCGCCGGCAGCGGCACCGGGTCGGGCCGGACGGAAGCTGAGCTCACTTGTAACGTTGCCGGCGTGACTCATCTCGACCGGTGCGACGAGGCCAGCCGGATCTGGGTGACCGAGGCGATCGCCACGGTCGAGGCGGACGCCAACCGCTCCGCCGACACCCACCTGCTGCCCTTCCCGCTGCCTCGGGCCTGGGGAATCGACCTCTACCTCAAGGACGAGTCGGTCCACCCCACCGGCTCGCTCAAGCACCGGCTGGCCCGCTCGCTCTTCCTCTACGGGCTCTGCAACGGCTGGATCGGCCCGGATACCACCATCATCGAGGCGTCCTCCGGCTCCACGGCGGTCTCCGAGGCGTACTTCGCGCGGATGCTGGAACTGCCGTTCGTGGCGGTGATGCCCGCCTCCACCTCACCCGAGAAGATCGCCCAGATCGAGTTCCACGGCGGGCGCTGCCACCTGGTCGAGGACCCGGCCAAGGTGGTGATTGAGGCGCGCTGGCTGGCCGAGGACAGCGGCGGGCACTTCATGGACCAGTTCACCTACGCCGAGCGGGCCACCGACTGGCGGGGCAACAACAACATCGCCGAGTCGATCTACGCGCAGCTCTCGCTGGAGCGGCACCCGATCCCGGCCTGGGTCGTGGTGGGCGCCGGCACCGGCGGCACCAGCGCCACCATCGGCCGGTACGCCCGCTACCGGCGGCTGCCCACCAAGCTCTGCGTGGTCGATCCGGAGAACTCGGCGTTCTACCCGGCCTGGCAGGCCGCCGACTGGTCGGTGCGCACCGGGCGCGGCTCCCGAATCGAGGGGATCGGCCGCCCGACCGTCGAGGCGTCCTTCCTGCCCTCGGTGGTGGACCGGATGACCCAGGTCCCGGACGCCGCCTCGCTGGCCGCCATGCGCGCCGGCTCGGCCGTGCTCGGCCGCCGGGTCGGCGGCTCCACCGGCACCAACCTCTGGGGTGCCTTCGGACTGATCGCCGAGCTGCTCGCCGCCGGGCGGACCGGCTCGGTGGTCACCCTGATCTGCGACGCCGGCGACCGGTACGCCCGCACCTACTACGACGACGCCTGGGTGGCCGCGCAGGGGCTGGACCTGGCCCCGCACCTGGCCACGATCGAACGGTTCCTCGACAGCGGCGCCTGGCCGGCCTGAACCGGCCGGCTCAGCGGGCGTCGACCCGCTCGGCCAGCCCGGGATAGTGCAGCACCAGGCCGTCGGCGTCGAGGGTCAGCTCGGCCCGGAAGCCGTCGCTGGCGAACCGGACCCGCCCCGGCCCGAGCGGGGTGTAGACCTGCTCGGCGGGGACCACCTCCAGGCTCGGCGCCAGCACCCACGCCACGGTGACCGTGTGCGGGAGGTCCGGCGTCGCCCCGGTCAGCCCCAGCCGCCGGACCGGCAGGGCGTTGAAGAGCGGCGACCCGCTCAGGTCGACGTCGAGGGCGTCGTACAGCCGGTCCGGGTCGTCGGCGCCCGGCAGCCCGGCCGGCGGCTGCCCGGCGGCCCGCAGCGCCGCGTCGAGGTCGCCCTGCTCGGCGGTGGTCACCCGCCAGCCGTCCGCGCCGCGCTCCAGCTTCACCCGCCGCGACCAGCCCGCCCCCTCGGCCGTCACCTCCAGCGACCTGGTGGCCCCGTCCGCGCCGGCGGTCAGCTGGTAGCGGCACGTCCAGGGGATGGGGTCCACGGCGACCTGGGTGCCGTGCGCGACGAACCCGGGGCCGTCGTCCAGGACGGCGTGCTCGGCACCGGCGATGTCCGTCCGGCTCCAGAAGAGTGACCTCGGCATGATTCGGACGTTACGCCAGCCGACCGACACCGGCAGCGCATGCGGAAACGCCGCCGCGGAGCGCGAGCTCCGCGACGGCGTTCCGGGTGGTCGGACGGATCAGTGGGTACGCGCCGGCGGCCGGCCGCCGAAGCCACGCCGGTCGTCGCGCGGCCGGTCGTCGCCGCCCCGGCCCTCGGAGCGGAACCCGCCCCGGCGCTCGGTGCCGCGCTGCTCGCCGCCGAAGCGCCGCTCGCCCTGCGGCCGGTCGCCGAAGCGCTCGCCGCGGTCGCCGTAGCGGTGCTCGCCGGCCGGACGGTCGGTGCGGTCGCCGAAGCCGCGCTGGCCCCGGTCGCCGAACGAGCGGTCGCCGGCCGGGCGGTCGCTCCGGCCGTCGAAGCGTCGCTCGCCCCGGTCACCGAAGGAACGCTCGCCCGCCGGGCGGTCGCTCCGGCCGTCGAAGCGCCGCTCGCCCTGGGGGCGGTCGGCGTAGCCCCGGTCGCCCCGGTCGCCGAACGAACGCTCGTCCGCCGGGCGGCCGCTCCGGCCGTCGAAGCCGCGCTGGCCCCGGTCGCCGAAGGAGCGCTCGCCCGTCGGCCGGTCGCTTCGGCCGTCGAAGCCGCGCTGGCCCCGGTCGCCGAAGGAGCGCTCGCCCGTCGGCCGGTCGCTTCGGCCGTCGAAGCGTCGCTCGCCCCGGTCGCCGAAGGAACGCTCGCCCGCCGGGCGGTCGAAGCGGCGCTCGCCGAAGCGCTCGCCGCGCCCGTCCCGGTCACCGAACCGGCGCTCGCCGGCCGGCCGGTCGCCGTAACGCCGCTCGCCCCGGTCCGGGCGGTCGCCGTAGCGGCGCTCCCCGGTCGGGCGGTCGCCGTAGCGGCGCTGTCCGGCGGCGCGGCGCGGCTCCGGCTCCTCGCGGACCGGGACGCCGCTGGGCTCGCGGGCGCCGGTCAGCTCGGCCAGGGTCGGGTCGCCGACGCGGACCCGGGTCTCGGCCGGCGCGACGCCGGCCTTCTCCATCATGGCCAGCGTCGTGCGGCGCTGCTTGGGCAGCACCAGGGTCGCCACCGCGCCGGACTCGCCGGCCCGGGCGGTACGGCCCGCGCGGTGCAGGTAGTCCTTCGGGTCCTTCGGCGGGTCGATGTGCAGTACCAGGGAGACCCCGTCGACGTGGATGCCCCGGGCGGCCACGTCGGTGGCGACCAGGACGTTCATCCGGCCCTCACGGAACTCGGCCAGCGTCTTGGTACGCATCCGCTGGGTCTTGCCACCGTGCAGGCCACCGGCCCGTACGCCCACCGCGGCGAGCTGCTCGACCAGCCGGTCGACCCCGAGCTGGGTACGCGCGAAGAGCATGGTCCGGCCGTCGCGGGCCGCGATGGACGCCGCCACCGCGAACTTGTCGTGCGGCGGGATCAGCAGCATGTGGTGGTCCATCGTGGACACCGACGCGGTCGACGGGTCGGTCGAGTGGGTCACCGGGTCGGTCATGAACCGCTTGACCAGCGAGTCCACGTCACCGTCCAGAGTGGCCGAGAAGAGCAGTCGCTGGCCGTCCGCCGGCGTCTTCGCCAGCAGTTGGGTCACCTCGGGCAGGAAGCCCATGTCGGCCATCTGGTCGGCCTCGTCGAGGACGGTCACCTCGACGTCGTCCAGGTGGCACACGCCCCGGTTGATCAGGTCGCCGAGCCGGCCCGGGGTGGCCACGACGATCTCCACGCCACGGCGCAGCGCGTCGATCTGCCGGTCGTACGGCACCCCGCCGACGGCGGTCTTGAGGAAGATGCCGACGGCCTTGCCGAGCGGCATCAGGGCGTCGTTGACCTGCATGGCGAGTTCCCGGGTGGGGACCAGCACCAGGGCCCGGGGGTGCAGCGGACGGGCCCGGTTGCGGTCGGCGAGCCGGGCGATCAGCGGCAGCCCGAAGGCGAGGGTCTTGCCGGAGCCGGTCTGGCCCCGGCCGAGCACGTCCCGGCCGGCGAGCGCGTCGGGCATGGTGGCCCGCTGGATCTCGAACGGGGTGGTGATGCCCTGTCGGGCGAGCGCCTCGACCAGCGGCCGGGGCAGGCCGAGGTCGGCGAAGTCGACGTCGGCGGCGGGGGTGTCCCCGACGGTCGGGTCGAGGACGGACGGAGTGGTGCCGGGGTCAGCGAAGGTGGTCAAGAAATGCCTTTCGAGCGGGGCGCATCTTCGCGATGGCCCGCTGCGGCTGCACGCCGCCGAATCGCCCGCAAGATCGCCCATGGGCGCGCACGACGCGCGCCGGGTCAGTGATCTCCACAAGTGTACGGCGGTCCGGCGACACCGCCAGTCGATCGCGAGGGGGTAGTGGGCGGGCTCACCCTCGCCCCGCGTACGCCCGCAACCCGGACGGCGTGGCCCGGACCGCCCGCGTTCACTTGTTCAGGAGGTTGCCCACCAGGCCGTCCATGGCGTCGTTGGCGAGCAGGACGACCAGCACGCTGATCGCCACCAACAGCCCCAGCGAGGCCGCCAGGACGACCACCACCCGGGTGGTGCGGGACCGTTCGGCGGGCGTGTCGGCCCAGCCCTGGGCCAGGATGTGCCCGGTCAGCGAGCCGGAGTTCTCCAGCGGGTTGCCGGCCGGGAAGGAGACCGTGGCGAAGCCGGGCCCCTCGGTGCCGCCGTAGACGGTGCTGGCCAGGTCCGGGCCGCCCCGGTAGGGCGTACCGGGCCGGCCGAGGCCGCCGGCGGCCGGCGTACCCCAGGTGGGGCGCTCGACGGGGGCCGACGCCGGCCGGACCGGCGCCGCCGGCGGGGCCGAGACGGGCGCGGCGGCACGGACGGGTGGCGCGGAGACCTGCGCGGCGGCCCGGAACGGCGGCGCGGCGGCGGGCGGGGCGGAGACCGGCATGCCCCCGCCCGGCATGGCCGGCGGCGGCGGGAACGGCGGGGCCGGCATCGGGCCCGGTGGGGGCGGCGGCGGGGGCACCGCCGGCCCGGGCGGGGGTACCGGCGGGCCGGGCACGGGCGGAACCGGGCCGGGCGGGGTCGGGCGCGGGCCGGGCGGGGTCGGGCGCGGCAGCGGGGGCACCGGCGGGGGGAACGGTCCGGGCGCCGGCGGTTCCGGGATCGGCGTCGGTGCGGGCGGGGCGGGCGTGGGCGGGGGCGCGGGCCTGGGCGGCTCCGGGGTCGGTGCGGGCTCCGGCTCGGGCGTCGGCGGGGTGGGCGGCTGGGCCGGCTCCGGGGGCTGGGCGGGCTCGGGCGGTTCCGGGTTGACCGGCGTCGACCGGTAGACGGTGGCGGCTCCGCCGCCGGCCCGGGCGACCGCGCCGGCGGCGGCCTCCTCGGCCGAGACCCGGCTCAGCCCCGGCACGGAGGCGCTGGCCCGGGTGCCCGACGTCGAGCTACCGCCGCGCTGTCCGGGTACCGGCGCGGCGCCCACCACGGGCGCGGCGCCGGTCGGGACGCGTGCCCAGCCGGAACCCTCGGCCGGGTCGGCGGGGCTCTCCCCGCCGGCCCGGGCGCTCTCCGGCGCGCCGGCCCGGTAGGTGGTGCCGGCGGCGGGCGGCCCCGGCAGGTCTCCGTCCTGCGGTGGCGCGGTCACGGTGGCGACGCTGGCCCGGGCGCGGGCGGGCGTGGCGGGCGGCGACGGCTGGGACACGGCCGGCGGGGCGTCCGCGTTCGCGCCTCCTTCCGAGCGGTCCGCTGCCGGCCCGGCGTCGGGGGCGGCCGGCGAGGCCTCGGGTGCGGCCGGGGCGGCGTCGGACGCGCTCGACGCCACGTCCGCCCGCGGCCCGTCGACCTCGGAGCGTCCGGTCGGGGCGGCACCGTTCGTCGCGGCCGGTTCGGGCACGGATCCGCGGTCGACGGTCTCCGCCGGAATCTGTCGCTCGCCCATGCTCGCCCTCCGCGCCGCGCTCGCACCCGCGCCCGTGACACCGGGTCGGATGTGCCTGGATGTCACGGTGCCACATTCCTCCCCGCCGGCACAGCCGGAGCGCGTACCGGGCGGGTATCGGCCGGGTCGTGCCGGGTCAGGCGCCGGTGCTCGCCGAGGCCGACGCCGGGGCGCTGGTCTCCGGGGCCAGGCTGCTCGGCGCGGTGCTCGGCACCGCGCTGCTGGTCGTCGGGCTCGGCGCGCCGGAGAGCGACGGGCTCGGTGACGGCGACGGGCTCTGCGACGGCGACGGCGACGGCGGGGGCGTGGTTGGCGTGGTCGGCGGCCGGGTGGGCACCTTCGTGGAGGTGGGCTTCGGCGCCGGGGTGGTCGGCTTCGGCGACGTCGACCCCGTCGGCTTGGGGGCCGGCGTGGTGGGCGTGACGGGCGGCGGAGGGGTGGCCGGCGCGGGTACCGCCCCGACGACGCGGGTGGCGGCGTACAGGCCGGACCACCGGACCGTGGAGATCTTGACGACGTCGCCGGTGGACGGTGCCTGCACCATCTTGCCGCCGCCGATGTACATGCCGACGTGGTGGATGGTCGTCCAGCTGCTGCCCGAGGCGAAGAAGAGCAGGTCGCCGGGGAGCAGGGCACTGCGGTCCACCGAGCGGGCCCGGGTGGCGTAGTACTGGTCCCGGGAGACGCGGGGCAGGTCGTAGTAGCCGGCCGAGCGGTACGCCGCCCACATCAGACCGGAGCAGTCGAACCGGTCCGGCCCCTCGGCCGACCAGAGGTACGGGTCGCCGAGCTGCGCCAGCGCGTACCGGACGGCGGCGAGGGCCTGCGGGCTGGCGATCAGGCCGGTGGCGCTCTGCCCCTCGACGTACGCGGCACCGAGCTTCTGCTCGGCGGCCTCCTGCTGCCGTTCCAGCTCGATCAGCTGGGCCTGGTTGTCCGCGCGGAGCTTGACCAGCTTCCGCTCGTTCTCCCGCAGCGCCTTCTCCACCGCGGTGAACTGCTCCTCCGCCCGGCGGACCCGGTCCTGCGCGGAGGCGACCGCCTGGGTGGCGACCTGCTCGGCGGTGCGGGTACGGGACAGCTCGCCGGTGGCGGCGGTGGTGGTGTCCTCGGCCTGCTCGCCGCGGGAGATCCGCGACAGGCGGCTCAGCCCCTCGAGGTCCTCGGCGATCTCGCCGGGCGGCAGGGCGGCGGCGGCCTTGAAGGCGTCGGCGGCCACGGAGTCGGCGCGCTGCTGGGCGGCGGCCAGGGCGTCGCGGGCCCGGGCCAGCTCACCCTCGGCTGCGGTGAGCTGCGTGCGGGCGTCGTCGCGCTGCTGGCGGAGCCCGAGCAGCTGGTCGCCGAGCTGGCCGTTCTGCGTCTCGAGGGCGGTGATCTGGGCCAGCAGCGGGCTGGCGACGACCCCGCCGACCGGCAGGGTCGGCCCGCCGGTGGGCAGGCCGGTCACGCCGCCGGACAGGCCCGGGGCGGCACCGGGCAGGCGCAGGCCGCCGGTGGCCACCGGGCGGGAGCCGGTGTCGGGAACGGCGTTGGGCAGCGCCGGCTCGGCGTACGCGGGGGTGGCCAGGGCCATCGCGGCGACGGCGCCGAGCAGGGCCGACCAGAGCGCGGGACGCAGCACCGGCGAGATCACCGGGCTCCTGCGTCGTCGCTGCCGTCGCCCGTGCCCGCTGTCGACCATTCCGCTCCCCGTCCGGCGCGCTCGTGCCGCGCACGGTGGGCGCGGCGACCGGGACGCTACCAGTGTGTGTCGCGCCCCACCCTGTCTTACCGCACCGAGGCAGCGATGTCGATGCATCGCCCGGTCACGGGAACCTGAGAGTCCGGTGAAGTACGTCGCTGGCGGTGCCCGTGCTGCCGGCTCGTCGGGGGCCCGACGTAGGCTCGACCGGGACACAGGTGGAAGGGACGTGGCTTTCGATGGACGCCGGACTCAAGCGCGAGCTCGAAGCGAAGGTGTACGCCGGTGAGCGGCTGACCCGGGAGGACGGGATCGCGCTCTACGACAGCGACGACCTGGCCTGGCTGGGGCGGCTGGCCCACCACCGCCGTACCGAGCTCAACGGCGACCGGGTGATGTTCAACGTCAACCGGCACCTCAACCTGACCAACGTCTGCTCCGCCTCCTGCGCGTACTGCTCGTTCCAGCGCAAGCCGGGCGAGAAGGACGCGTACACGATGCGCATCGACGAGGCCGTACGCAAGGCCAAGGAGATGGAGGACGAGCAGCTCACCGAGCTGCACATCGTCAACGGCCTGCACCCGACCCTGCCGTGGCGCTACTACCCGAAGGTGCTGCGCGAGCTGAAGGCGGCGCTGCCGAACGTCAAGCTCAAGTGCTTCACCGCCACCGAGGTGCAGTGGTTCGAGAAGATCAGCGGGCTGAGCGCCGACGCGATCCTCGACGAGCTGATGGACGCCGGCCTGGAGTCGCTGACCGGCGGCGGCGCCGAGATCTTCGACTGGGAGGTCCGGCAGCACATCGTCGACCACGAGTGCCACTGGGAGGACTGGTCGCGGATCCACCGGCTGGCCCACTCGAAGGGCATGAAGACCCCGTCGACGATGCTCTACGGCCACATCGAGGAGCCCCGGCACCGGGTCGACCACGTGCTGCGGCTGCGCGAGCTGCAGGACGAGACCGGCGGCTTCGCGGTCTTCATCCCGCTGCGCTACCAGCACGACTTCGTCGACTCGGCGGACGGCAAGATCCGTAACCGGATCCAGGCCCGCACCACGATGGCGTCGCCGGCCGAGTCGCTGAAGACCTTCGCGGTCTCCCGGCTGCTCTTCGACAACGTGCCGCACGTGAAGTGCTTCTGGGTGATGCACGGCCTCTCGGTCGCCCAACTGTCGCTCAACTTCGGAGTGGACGACCTGGACGGCTCGGTCGTGGAATACAAGATCACCCACGACGCCGACTCGTACGGCACCCCGAACACGATGCACCGGGACGACCTGCTGCACCTGATCTGGGACGCCGGCTTCCAGCCCGTCGAGCGGGACACCCGCTACAACGTGGTCCGGGAGTACGACAAGGCCCCGTCGCTGGCCGAGCGGCGTTCCGAGCCCCAGCAGGTCTGGGCCTGATCCGGTCGTATCCTCGTAACACCATGACCGAGCAGCGGAGCGGATTCCCCCGGCGGGACGCCGAGGGGCGCGTCCTCACCCTGGGCGACCTGCTCGGGGTCAGCCTCGCCGGGTGGGTCATCGGGATGCTGGCGCTGGTGCTGTTCGACTGGGCCTTCGCGTCGATCGGCGCGGGGGATTTCGGGCGCACCAACGGCTGGCTGGCGGTGATCCTGCCGGCGTGGCTGTACTGGGACGACTTCCGGGCCTGGGAGTTCGGCGCGGCCCGGGTGGTGGCGGCGCTGGTCGCCGCCGTGGTCGCGGTGGTCGGCGGGCTGCTGGTCGCCGGGGTGGCGGGCGGCCTGGCGCCGCTGCTCACCGGCGGTCTGGCCGCCCTCGCGTTCACCCTGGTGTACGCGGTGCTCTGGTTCCCTGGCGTGCACTGGCTGGCCCGACGCACGGGCTGAACCCGACCCGGGTCACCCCGGCGGCGGAGAACGGAGTGGAAACGTGAGCGCGGCGGTCAAGTACACGCTGGGCCGGATCGGGCTGTTCGTGGTGGTCGTGCTGGCCCTCTGGCCGGTCGACATGAACGTCTTCCTCAAGCTGATGCTGGCGCTGGCGTTCTCCGCCGCCGCCTCGTTCTTCCTGCTGCGCGGCTGGCGGGACGAGATGGCCGAGGAGATGGCCCTCGCGGCCGAGCGGCGGCGCGCCGAGAAGGAGCGGCTGCGGTCGGCGCTGGCCGGCGACGACCAGCCCGACCAGGCGGACCCGCACCGCGAGGGATAGCCGGCGACGGGGCAGCGAAATCGGGGCGGCCCCGCTAGGGTCTGCCGCCATGGACAAGATCAACGGGTGGCGGACGAAGGTTTTCGTCTGGATCGGGCTGCCGGTCATCGCCGCCATCGGGCTGATGATGGGCGCCACCGACCTCGTGCCGGCCTGGCAGGCCAAGGGCGGCAGCGGTACGGCGGGAACCTTCACGGCCGTGAATGAGGAATGCTCACGGCGCAACTGCGAGTGGCACGGGGACTTCGTGGCCACGGACGGCGGTGCCCGGCGCGCCGACGTCATCCTCTACGACGCGCCGGACGGCCTTGCCCAGGGCGACCCGGCCCCGGCCCGCGACACGGGCGCCCGCAAGGGCGTCTTCTCCACCACGGGCGGATCCACGTACCTGCTGGCCACGGGGCTGACCCTGGCCGGGGTGGTCGCCGCGGTGGCCTGGGTGGTCATCCTGGTCCGCACGGTCCGTCGGCGGCGGGCCGCCGACGAGACGTCCGCTCCGCCCACCACGTTCGCCCCGTCGCGCTGAGCCAGGGCCAGGAATCCGGACGGCCCGCCCTGACCGGCGAGCCCCTACCGAACAAGCCCCAGCGACGAGCCCGGCACGGAACTCGTGCCGGGCTCGTCGCGTCGGTGCCGGCTGTCACCAGTTGGTGGAACCCGCGACAACGGGCCACGGCACGTCGGTCGGCTTGATCAGGTAGGCGATGCCGCCGGAGCCGCTGCCGGTGCCGCCGCTGGCGGTGGTCCGCTTGGTCCGCAGCCAGATCTGCTCGAACTGCTCCCGCTGGTAGACGTTCCGGACCGCCTCATTGCTGGACGAGGCGGGGTCGTTGGCGATGACGTCGCCGTCGGCGGTGAAGCCGACCACCACCATCAGGTGCCCGGAGGTGCCGTAGCCCGCCCCGTCCAGCTCGCTGGCGAGGAAGGACTGGCTGGTCACGACGGGGATGCCGGCGGCGATGAAGCGCTCCAGCTCGTCCAGCGAGTGCAGCCGGGTCACCCGCCCCTCCAGGCCCGGGAAGCTGGCCGCGTACGCGGTGTTGAAGGGCCAGTTGCCGGCGCCGTCGTACTGGTAGTCGTAGGTCATCCGGGCGGCGTGGTTGACCGTCGGGTCCGGGTACGTCGGGTCCACCCAGGACGTGTCGGCCGCCGAGGGCCTGCGGCCCCAGTACTCGACGACCATCTCGGTCGAGGTGGGCGAGCACCAGGCCTCGCCGCCCCCGTCGTACTCCGGGTAGTGGCCGGAGTGGATGTTCTGCGAGTAGCGCGGCACGGCCAGCTCGGTGCCCCAGGCGATGCCGCCGGCGCTCGGCGTGACGGTGAACCGGTCGGGCACGTGCGAGCTCATCGCGCCGACCGTGCGGACCACCGGCGACGCGGTGCCCGCCGGGTCCCGGTAGAGGGTCAGTCGCAGCTGGTACGCCCGCAGCAGCACCCCGGCGGCGGCGTCGTCGATGGCGAAGGTGTCGGTCCAGATGCTCGAGGTCTTGTCGCCCTGCCTGTCGACGGTGGTCCGCTTGATGTCGGCGTCGCCGGAGGCCCAGCGCCCCATCACGTACCAGGGGGTCTGGTTGCCGGTGGTGTAGGTGCCCTGGAGCTCGACCTGGATCCAGGTGCCGGCCGGGGTGTCGGCGTTCCAGGAGGTGACCAGCTCGGTGGCGTCGAAGCCGATCTGGGTCACCGTTGACGTCCAGGTGCCGTACGCCCAGCTCCGCTTGGTCTTGTTGTGCGGGTCCTTGTAGACGGTGGTGCCGACCGGGCTGCCGAGGGTGAGTCCGGCGGCGGTGACCACCGTGCCGGCGGCGTCGCCGGTCGCCCAGTCGGTGTCGCTGGTCCAGTCCTGCCAGGTGATCTGCTCGTCGTGGACGAGGGCGGTGACCGGATCGGCCTGCGCCGGAACGGCGGTGCCGAGGAGGGTGAGCGCGGCGACGCCGGCGAGGGCGACGGCGCGCAGGGATTTGCTGGCCATGGCAACTCCGCGAGGTGAGGAATCGTTGCCGTTCACTGTCCCGCTCGGAGGGAAGTTCCGCCAGATGTCTGGACATGGAAAATTATTGCCGGCGAGAGGATCTGGCTGAGATGGACCATGGAAGTGATGAATGTTGATATGACCATGTGACTCCTGGTGAAGTGTGCGGACAACGGGATCTCCCGTACCCCGAGGAGGTTGTCCATGGCCCTCCGCACGTTCCCACTCCGCCGCCGGCTGGCGCTGGCCGTCGCCGTCGGGCTCGGCCTCGTCACCGTCGCCACCGGGCCGGTCTCCGCCCGCCCCGCCCCCGAACCGGAACCGGCCGCCGCCGGCTACCGGGTGCTCGGACCACGCACCCTGGCCGACCGGAACGCCGTCGCCCGCACCGGCGCGGCGATCGACTACTCCGAACACGGCATCCTGCACGTCTCCGCCACCCGGGCCGAGGCGGCGGCGATCACCCGGCTCGGCTTCCGACTGGAGTCGGAGCCCGCGCCGACGCATTCCCACGACGAGGCCGGCACCCTCGCCTTCCCACCGGCCGACTCCAACTACCACGACTACGCGGAGCTGACCGTCGTCGTGAACCAGGCGGTCGCGGACCACCCGGCCATCGCCCGCAAGATCAGCATCGGTACGTCGTACGAGGGCCGCGACCTGATGGCGGTGAAGATCTCCGACAACGTCGGCACCGACGAGAACGAACCGGAGATCCTCTTCAACGCCCAGCAGCACGCCCGGGAGCACCTGACCGTCGAGATGGCGATCTACCTGCTCAACCTCTTCACCGACAGCTACGGCAGCGACTCCCGGATCACCAACATCGTCAACTCCCGGGAGATCTGGATCGTCCCGACGGTCAACCCCGACGGCAGCGAGTACGACATCGCCACCGGCTCGTACCGCTCCTGGCGGAAGAACCGGCAGCCCAACAGCGGATCGACCTATGTCGGCACCGACCTGAACCGGAACTGGTCGTACCAGTGGGGCTGCTGCGGCGGCTCGTCCGGCAGCACCTCGTCGGACACCTACCGCGGCCCGTCCGCCTTCTCCGCCCCGGAGACCAGCGCGCTGCGCAACTTCGTCAACAGCCGGGTGGTCGGCGGGACGCAGCAGATCAAGGCCAACATCGACTTCCACACCTACTCGCAGTTGGTGCTCTGGCCGTTCGGCTACACCACCGCGAACACCCCCACCGGAATGAGCGCCGACCAGTACAGCACCTTCGCCACCATCGGCCAGCAGATGGCGAACACCAACGGCTACACCCCGGAACAGTCCAGCGACCTCTACATCGCCGACGGCACCAGCATCGACTGGATGTGGGGCGCGCACGGCATCTGGGCGTACACCTTCGAGATGTACCCGGGCTCGGCCACCGGCGGCGGCTTCTACCCGCCGGACGAGGTGATCCCCGCGCAGACCTCCCGCAACCGCGAAGCGGTGCTGCTGCTCTCCGAGTACGCCGACTGCCCGTACCGGGCGATCGGCAAGCAGTCCCAGTACTGCGGCGGCGGTGGCGGCACCACGGTCTGGTCGGACACCTTCGAGACGGCCACCGGCTGGACCACCAACCCGGCCGGCACGGACACCGCCACCACCGGGGTCTGGGAGCGGGGCGCCGCCCAGGCGACCAACTCCTCCGGGGCCAAGCAGCTCGTCCCGTACGCCGGCGCCAACGACCTGGTCACCGGCCGGCTCGCCGGCACCGCGGCGGGTGACCACGACGTCGACGGCGGGGTGACCAGCGCCCGTTCCCCGGCGGTGACCCTGCCGGCCACCGGCACGCTGACCCTCTCGCTGGCCTGGTACCTGGCGCACGGGTCGAACGCCTCGTCGGCGGACTACCTGCGGGTCAGCGTGATCCACAACGGCGGCACCAGCACGCTGCTCAACCAGGCGGGTGCGGCCACCGACCGGGACGCCGCCTGGGCGGTGGCGAACCTCAACCTGACGCCGTACGCCGGGCAGTCGGTGCGGATCGTGGTGGAGGCGGCGGACGCCTCCGGCGCGAGCCTGGTCGAGGCGGCTGTGGACAACGTCACCATCACCAGCTCCTGATAGCCGGGTGGGGTCCCGTTCCGCCCCCGGCGGGACCCCACTCACCCCTCCCGTCCGGACGATCTCCGCTGGTCGTGCGCTACCGTGGCTCCGACCAACCGCAGCGAAGCCGGTGCGAAACCGGCGCTGTCCCGCAACTGTGATGCCCCGCCCGCGCGGGGACGAGCCAGGTCGCCTGCGTCGGTGGTCGCGACACGCGCTCTCGAGGAAGGGCGCCTCGCGGACGGGTGCGCAGGTTCCTGTCGGCGAAGCACCACGCTCCTCGACCGACAGGAGGACAGATGTCCGGACGTACCCCCCGGCTGCTCGCCGCGACCCTCGCGGTGGCCGCACTGACCCTCGGCGCCTGCGCCGAGAAGACCTCGAACGACACCCCCGCCGCCGGCAGCAGCGCGTCGGCCACCTTTCCCGTCACGGTCGGCAAGCTGACGCTGGAGAAGCGCCCCGAGAAGATCGTCTCGCTGTCGCCGAGCGTGACCGAGATGCTCTTCGCCATCGGCGCCGGCAAGCAGGTCACCGCCGTCGACGACAACTCGAACTACCCGCCGGAGGCGCCGAAGAGCGACCTGTCCGGCTTCCAGCCCAACGCCGAGGCGATCGCGGCCAAGACGCCCGACCTGGTGGTGCTCTCCAACGACACCAACAAGATCGTCGACCAGCTCACCACGCTGAAGATCCCGGTGCTGCTCACCCCGGCGGCGGCCACCCTGGACGACTCCTACCGGCAGATCACCGACCTGGGCGCGCTGACCGGTCACCCGGCCGAGGCCGCCGACGTCACCAAGCGGATGAAGGACGACATCGCCAAGCTGGTCAAGGACCTGCCGCAGCGGTCGGAGAAGCTGACCTACTACCACGAGCTGGGCCCGGAGCTCTACACCGCGACCAGCAAGACCTTCATCGGCTCGATCTACGCCCTCGCCGGCCTGGAGAACATCGCCGACGCCTCGGACGCCGACGGGAAGAACGGCGGCTACCCGCAGCTCTCCCAGGAAGTGATCGTCAAGGCCGACCCGGACTTCGTCTTCCTGGCCGACACCAAGTGCTGCCAGCAGACCCCGGAGACGGTCAGGGCCCGCAGCGGCTGGGCCGGCATCACCGCCGTCAAGAACAACCAGGTGGTCGTCCTCGACGACGACATCGCCTCGCGCTGGGGTCCGCGCGTGGTCGACCAGCTCCGCACGGTCGTCGACGCGGTCGCCAAGGTGCCGGCGTGACCGTTCGCCGCCGGTGACCGTGCGACCCACGCGACCCCGATCGGCCGGGACGCCCGACGCGTCCCGGCCGACCGGCGTGCCCGCCTCCCGCCACCCCGCCGGCCCCGCGTCGGACGGCCCGGCCTCGGCGTCGGGTCCCGGCCGGCCGGCCGTCGCGCCGCCGGTCGCCGAGCCGGCGCCCGCCGGTACGGCCAGGCCGGCCGGGCTGCGCCGGCGCTGGCTGGCCGCCGGGCTGGTCGCGGTGCTGGTCGCGGTCGTCGCCGGGGTGTCGCTCGGCCCGGTCAGCCTGCCGCCCGGCAGCGTCGCCGCCGAACTGCTCAACCTGCTGCCCGGGGTGCACCTGGACAGCGGCCTGACCGCCGGTGAGATCGCCATCGTCACCGAGCTGCGGCTGCCCCGGGTGGTGCTCGGCCTGCTGGTCGGCGCGCTGCTCGCGCTGGCCGGCGGCGCCTACCAGGGGGTGTTCCGCAACCCGCTCGCCGATCCGTACCTGCTGGGCGTGGCGGCCGGCGCCGGGCTGGCGGTCACCGCGGTGATCTCCCTCGGCGCGGCTGGTGCGGCGCTGACCGGGCTGTCGCTGACCGTGCCGCTGGCCGCGTTCGTCGGCTCGCTCGGCGCGGTGGCGATGACGTACGTGCTCGGGGTGGCCGGCGCGCGCGGCCGGTCCCCGGCGACGCTGATCCTGGCCGGGGTGGCGGTCTCGGCGTTCCTCTCGGCCGGGCAGACGTACCTGCTGCAACGGCACTCGGACAGCATCCAGCTGGTCTACTCCTGGCTGCTCGGCCGGCTCGCCACCGCCGGCTGGCACGACGTGCTGCTGGTCCTGCCGTACTTCGTGCTCACCGCGGTCGTGGTGCTGCTGCACCGCCGCGAGCTGGACGTGCTGTCGCTCGGCGACGACGAGGCGGCCAGCCTCGGGCTGCACCCGCAGCGCTCCCGCTACCTGCTGATCGCCGCCGCCTCGCTCGGCACCGCGGCGGCGGTCTCCGCCTCCGGGCTGATCGGCTTCGTCGGGATCATCGTCCCGCACACCGTGCGGCTGCTCGCCGGGTCCAGCTACCGGGTCATCCTGCCGCTGTCGATGCTCTTCGGCGGCGCGTTCCTGGCGCTGACCGACGTGGTGGCCCGCACCGTCGCCGCCCCGGCCGAGATCCCGATCGGCGTGGTCACCGCGCTGCTCGGCGGCCCGTTCTTCGTCCTGGTGCTGCGCACCTCCCGGCGGGTGCTGTCGTGACGCCCGCCGTCGAGGTCCGCGACCTGCACGTGCGGCTGGGCGGCGCGCCCATCCTCGCCGGGGTCGACCTGACCGTCGCGGCCGGCGAGTGGGTCACCGTGATCGGCCCGAACGGCGCCGGCAAGTCGACCCTGCTGCGCGCCGTCGGCGGCCTGCTGCGCGCGCCGCACGCCGTCTCCCTCTTCGGTACGCCGCTGCGCGCGCTGCGCCCCCGGGAGCGGGCCCGGGTGGTGGCCACCGTCGCCCAGTCCCCGGTGGTACCGGCCGGGATGTCGGTGCTCGACTACGTCCTGCTCGGCCGCACCCCGTACATCCCGCCGCTGGGGCGGGAGTCCGCCGCCGACCTGGCCGCCGTGCGGGAGGTGCTGGACCGGCTGGACCTGGCCGCGTTCCACGGCCGGGAGCTGGCCACCCTCTCCGGCGGCGAGCGGCAGCGGGTCTTCCTGGCCCGGGCGCTCGCCCAGGGCGCCACCCTGCTGCTGCTGGACGAGCCGACCAGCGCGCTGGACATCGGCCACCAGCAGGAGGTGCTGGAGCTGGTCGACCAGTTGCGGCGGGCACACGGGCTGACCGTGTTCGCCACCATGCACGACCTCTCCGTCGCCGGCGAGTACGCCGACCGGCTGGTGCTGCTCGCCGACGGCCGGGTGGTCGCCGCCGGTCCGCCCCGCGAGGTGCTCACCCAGGAACTCCTCGCCACGTACTACCGCGCCCACGTGCGCGTCATCGACGGCGACCACGGCCCGCTGGTGGTGCCGATCCGCCCCCGCTGACCCGGCCCTCCCGCCGGATCATGCCGGGGTGGACAGGGCGATGACGGAGAAGAGGGCGCCCTGCGGGTCGCGGAGGGCGGCCAGGCGGCCCTGGGGGATGTCCCGGGGCGGGACGAGGATGGTGCCGCCGATCGCGGCGGCCCGGGCGGCGGTCGCGTCGGTGTCCGCCACCGCGAAGTAGATCGACCAGTAGGCCGGCATGTCGGCGGGGAAGTCGTCGCCGAGCGGCGGCATCATGCCGGCCACGATCCGCGCCCCGCACCGCCAGCCGGTGTAGGGGACCGGATCCATCGGCTCGTCCTCCGGGTGCCAGCCGAAGACCAGCTCGTAGAAGGCCTTGGCACCCTCCGGATCCGGGGTGACCAGCTCGTTCCAGCACATCGCGCCGGGGACGTTGAACAGCTCCGCGCCGGTCATCGCCATCGGCTGCCAGACGCTGAACACCGCACCGGCCGGGTCCGCGAAGACTCCCATCCGGCCCTGGTCGAAGACGTCGAACGGGGCGACCAGCACCTGCCCGCCCGCCGCCTCGACGCGGGTGGCGGCCAGGTCGGCGTCGTCGGTGGCCACGTACGTTGACCAGATCGGCACCTGGTCCGGGGTGGCCGGCGGTCCGGCGCCCGCCACCGCCCGGCCGTCCTTGAGGAAAATGGTGTAGCCGCCCGCCTCGGGCTGCGGCGAGACCCGGCCGGTCCAGCCGAACAGCTCCGGGTAGAAGCGTTTCGCGTCCTCCAGGTCGGGGGTGGCCAGGTCGGCCCAGCAGGGCGTGCCGGGCTCGACGCCGCTCACGATGGCCCCTTTCCGCCGGTGGCGTCCGTCGACGGCACGCCCTGCCGGCATCCTGGCACCGTCCCGCCCTCGGGTGCGGGGGAAACGGACGAAAGGTCAGCCGTACCGGCGACGCTCAGCCGGCCGGGTCGGTCAGCGGGGCGGGCAGCGGCGCGGTGTGCAGCACGGCCAGCCGGGACACCGCCCGGGTCAGCACGACGTAGAGGCGGTGCAGGCCACGCGGTTCGGCGGCGACGATCGCGGCCGGCTCGACGACCACGACGTGGTCGTACTCCAGGCCCTTGACCAGCGTCGCGGGGACGACGGTGACTCGCGCCGCGGTCTCGACGTCGTCGGCGGTGGCGGTCGGGACACCGGCGGCGGCCAGCGCCGCGCGGAGCCGGTCCACCGCGTCGTCGGCGGCGATCACGCCGACCGAACCGTCGTGCGCGAGCGCCGCCCGCACCTCGGCCACGGTCGCCGCGTCCAGGTCCGTCACGGTACGCACGTCCAGCCCGCCGTCGCGGCGCAGCGACCGCGCCGGGGGTACGTCGACGGCGAGCGCGGGCAGCAGCCGGTTGGCGAACGCGACCACCGCCGCCGGCACCCGGAAGCCGACGCTCAGCGGCACCACCGCCGCGTCCGGCTTGCCCAGGTGGGTCAGGGACTCCCGCCAGTCGGTGGCCGCCCAGGGGGCGGTGCCCTGGGCCAGGTCGCCGAGGAGGGTGATCGAGCCGTGCTCGCTGCGCCGGGCGATGGCCCGGCACTGCATGGGGGAGAGGTCCTGCGCCTCGTCGACCACCACGTGCCCGAAGCCGGCGGGCCGTTCGATCAGGCCGGCGGCCTCGTCGATCAGCACCGCGTCGGCGGCGGTCCACTTCGTCGTCCTCGGGGTACGCCCGAGCTTCGTCCCGGTCCGCGCGGTGGTGCCGGTGCCGGCCAACAGCGCCTGCTCCTCCGCCGTGAGCAGTCCGTCGGCGGCGGCGGCGAGCGCCTGCGGGTCGCCGAGCAGCGTGTGCACCAGCCCCTCCGGGGTGAGCGCCGGCCAGACCGCGTCCAGGAAGGCGGTGACCGGCCGGGCCTTGGCCATCCGGCGCAGCCAGGCGTCGCTGGGTGACTCGGCCCGGCGCGCCTCGGCCTGGCGTTGCAGCAGCCCCACCACCCGGGCCCGGACGCGGTCGCGGCCGGTGGCGTACGGCAGGCCCTCCCGGCGGGTCTCCTCGACCACCCGGTGCAGCGGGTCGAGGCCGATCCGCCAGCGGAACGAGCCGTCGGAGACCATGATCGGCTCGGTCGGCGCGCCGATGTGGGCGTCGACGGCCCGGCGCAGCACCGCGGCCATCCGGACGTCGTGTTTCAGCGTGGCCACGGCGGGGTGCTCGACAGCGCCCACCGGCACCCGGGTGACCAGGTCCTCGACCGTGGCCTGCTCGACCTCGACCTCGCCGAGCGCCGGCAGCACCGCCGCGATGTACGACAGGAACGCCCGGTTCGGCCCGACGATCAGCACTCCCGAGCGGCGCAGCCGCTCCCGGTGCAGGTAGAGCAGGTACGCGGCCCGGTGCAGCCCGACGGCCGTCTTGCCGGTGCCCGGCGCGCCCTGCACGCAGATCGAGTCGGCCAGGTCGGCCCGGACCAGTTCGTCCTGCTCGGGCTGGATGGTGGCGACGATGTCGCGCATCGGGCCGACGCGCGGGCGCTCGATCTCGGCGGTGAGGATCCGACTGGCCGTGCCCAGCTCCTCGCCTCGGTCGAGGTGCTCGTCCTCGAAGCTGGTCAGCGCGCCGCCGCTGAACCCGAACCGCCGCCGGACGGCGACGCCCTGCGGGTCCCGCGCGCTGGCCCGGTAGAACGACCGGGAGATCGGGGCCCGCCAGTCCAGCACCAGCGGCTCGCCCCGGTCGTCGGTGACGTGCCGCCGGCCGACGTGGTACTCGCGTCCGGCATGGTCGGGATCCGTGTGGCCGAAGTCGAGCCGGCCGAAGAAGAGCGGGGTGGTCGGGTCGTCGGCCAGTTCCTTGACCCGCCGGGCCATGTGCCGGCCGAGCTGCTCGGCGGTGTAGGCGTCCCCGGCGACCTTGTCGCCGGTGGCGAAGAGGGCTTCGGCGCGTTCGCGCATCCGGCGCAGCGCGGCGCGGGAGGTGTCCAGGTGGGCCCGCTCGGCGGCGAGTTGCGCGTCCAGGGCGTCGGCCGGTTCGGTGTCGGCGGCGGTGGAGGGTCGGACGGGGTCGGTGGTGGGCGTGGCGGCACGGGTCATCCGAGGCGACCTTCCGGTGGCGTTCGTGTGATCGGTTGACCTGGGCCGCCCGGCGCTCCGTCAGACGCGGTACCGGCTGTGCCCGGTGAGGAAGAGGCGCGCGGTCCGCGCGCGGCGCTCCACGTTACGCCTCACCGTTGGCGGCGGCCACGCATTTACGCCGACCCGCGGTCGCACATGCCGCGCCCGCCGGTCCGGCGCCTGCGCCCGAGCTACTGGCCGGCGTCCGGAGCCGGGCGGCAGCCCGGCCGTCGGGAGGTTGCGGTGCTCTACACGTCGCTTTGGAGCTGATGTCGCAAACGATTCGGCCCCGGCTCGGCACGACCTTGGCATCGCACAGCGCGGGCGACAGTCGTGACGGCACCCGGTCCGGTGAGTCGTTTACGTCATCAGGTCCACAGCGTGCTGCAAGGACCCAGCCGGTGGGTGCGGGCAGTCGGCAGGGGCGTGGAGCGGCAGGCCGTGTCGGGCGGGACCGGAACGGTGCTGGTCCCGCCGGGCGGCGGGGCGGGATCATGTGGGGATGACGGAGGCGCGGCCCGAGCAGCGCCGGATGACGATCAGCGACCCGCAGGTGATGCGGGCACTGGCCCATCCGGCCCGAATCGCGATCATGGAACACCTGAGCACCCGGGAGGGCGGCGCGACCGCCACCGAGTGCGCCGAGGTCGTCGGCATGTCGCCGAGCGCGACCAGCTACCACCTGCGGGCGCTGGCGAAGGCCGGCCTGGTGGAGCAGGCGCCCAGCCGCGGCGACGCGCGGGAGCGGGTCTGGCGCACGTTCAGCCACGCCTGGATGGTGGATGCGGGCCAGGACGCGGGCCCCGAGGCCCGCGCCGCCGAGCAGGCGCTGGTGGAGGCGCACGCCGCCCGCGACATGGAGCGCACCCGGGACTGGTTGCGGCGCGCCGGGGGCGAGCCTCCCGAGTGGTACGACGTGGCGCTGTTCAACGACAGCCTGCTGCTGCTCACCGCCGCCGAGTTGGCCGAGCTGAACGAGGCGGTGCTGGCCCTGTTGCGGCCGTACCGGCAACGGAACCGGCAGGCCGACCCGCCCGCCGGGGCCCGCTCGGTGGCGGTCCAGTACAAGGCGGTGCCGCTGGCGTAGGGGGTTGAATCGATCAGGTGTGAAGGATTATTTTCGAAGTATGTCCTTCACACCTGACGGTTCCCGGTGGTCCGACGTCTGGCTGGCCGCCACCGCGCGCGGCACCACCATCTGCGGCGACTTCCTCGCCGCCACCGCGCTCGCGCTCGCTCTCCAGGCCGCCGGCGCCAGCGGGCTCGCCGTCTCCGGGCTGCTGCTGGCCGCGACCCTGCCGCTGGTGGTGCTCGCCCCACTCGCCGGGCGGCTCGCCGACCGGGTGGACAGCCGCCGGCTGCTGGTCGGCGTCGGGCTGGTGCAGGCCGCGCTCTGCGCCCTGCTCGCCTTCGCCGAGCATCCGGTCCTGGTGATCGGGCTGGTCGCGCTGCTCGCCTGCGGGCTCGCGGTCACCCAGCCCTGCCTGGCCGCCCTGCTGCCGGCGATGGTGCGCCCCGACGACCTGCCCCGGGCCAGCGCGGTCAACCAGACCGCCGTCTCCCTCGGCGCGCTCGCCGGCCCGGTGCTCGCCGGGCTGCTGGTCGGGCAGTTCGGCACCCGCGTACCGCTGCTGCTGGACGCCGTCAGCTACCTCGCGCTGGTGGTCGCCGGCCAGCTGCTGCGTACCCGGCGGGGTGGCCGGCGGACCGTTACCGCCACGGCCGCGACCACCACCGGACCGGCGCCGGCCTGGCGGCTGCGCCGCGACCCGCTGCTGCTGGCCATGGTCGTCACCACGGCCGCGGTGATCGCCGCGATCGGCGGCATCAACGTGATCGAGGTGTTCTTCATCCGCGACACGCTGGACAGCTCGGCCACCGTCTACGGGCTGGTCGGCGCGGCCTGGATGGCCGGCATGCTGCCGGGCAGCTGGCTCGCCGCGCGGCTGGCGCGCCGGCTCACCGACGACGCCGCCCTGGTGTACGGGGTGCTGGCCACCCTCGGCGGCTGCAGCCTGATGGTGGTGCTCGCCTCCGCCGTGCCGGCGGCCGGACTGCTGGTCCCGCTCTGGCTGGTGGGCGGCGCGGCGAACGGCGGGGAGAACGTCTTCGCCACCGTGCTGACCGCCCGGCGGGCCCCCGAGGCGCTGCGCGCCCGGGCCTACGCCACCTACGGCGCGGCCGTCCAGGGCGGTTCGATGGCCGGGTACCTGGGCGGCGGCGCGCTGCTGGCGGTGCTGCCGCCCCGCCCGTTGATCGCGGTGGCCGGGGTCGCCGGCCTGCTGGTCGTGCTCGCGTTCGTGCCCATCGTCGTCCGCGCCGTCCGGCGCGCGGGATCGGCCGTCGGCCCGGCCGAGCCGGCAGCGCCGGCCGAGCCCGGTGTACGGGCGGTGGATGCGGAGTTGGCCACTCCGGTGCCGGGCCGCTGAGCAGGCCGAGGAGCACGGGGCTACGGTCGGGTCATGGTTGAACGCGTGGCGCGCCCCCGGGTCGGGCACATCCAGTTCCTGAACTGTCTGCCCATCTACTGGGGGCTGATGCGCTCCGGCGCGCTGCTCGACGTCGACCTGCACAAGGACTCACCGGACCGGCTGAGCGCCGCGCTGGTCGCCGGCGACCTGGACATCGGGCCGATCTCGCAGGTGGAGTACCTGCGGCACGCCGACGAGCTGCTGCTCCTGCCGGACCTCGCGGTCGGCAGCGACGGGCCGGTGCTCTCGGTCAACGTGGTCTCCACGAAGCCGCTCACCGAGCTGGACGGCGGCCGGGTCGCGCTCGGCTCCACCTCGCGTACCGGGGTGCTCCTCGCCCAGCTCCTGCTCGGCGAGCGGTACGGCGTCCGCCCCGACTACTTCCGCTGCCCGCCGGACCTGACCCAGATGCTGCTGGAGGCGGACGCGGGCGTGCTCATCGGCGACGTGGCGCTGCGCGCGCTCTACGAGGCCCCGCGTCGGGGGCTGGAGGTCACCGACCTCGGGCAGGCCTGGCGGGAGTGGACCGGGCTGCCGATGGTCTTCGCCGTCTGGGCGGTACGCCGCGACTTCGCCGCCGCCCACCCGGGCATGGTCAAGGAGGTGCACGAGGCGTTCCTGCGCTCCCGTGACCTGTGCCTGGCCGAGCTGGACCAGGTGGCTGAGTCGGCCGCCCGCTGGGAGCCGTTCGACGCGGCGACCCTCGCCACGTACTTCCGTACCCTCGACTTCTCCCTCGGTGAGCGGCAGGTGGCCGGGCTGCGCGAGTTCGCCCGGCGGGCCGCGGCGATCGGCGAGGCCCCGGCGCTGCCGGACGGCGGTCCCGAGTTCTTCGCCGGCTGACCGCGCCGACGGGCTGATCGACACCGCCACATCGGCGCAAGGGCGGGAAGCGGCTCAGGTGGCCGGGCGGAGCACCGCCTCGGTGATCTTCTGGCAGTTCTTCATGCCGTACTCGTAGCCCATGCCGACCGGGTAGCGGCCCATCACGCCCATCGTCCAGTTGTCGCCGATGGCCAGGCAGTTGACGTGCATCTCCTGCTCGCGGGTCCGGTCGACCCAGCCGTTCTTGATGGCGATGGTCTTCCGCTCCGCGGCCGGGAACGCCTTGCGGATGCCGAAGTCGCCGGCGCCACGGACCTGGCGCATCTCGTTGAGCAGCCACGTGGTCCACTTCGGGCCCGCCGCGCGACCGTCCTTGATGCACGCTCCCAGCCGGGCGGTGTCCCGGGGGGAGAGGTTGGTCCGGCTCCAGCCGCCGTCGGCGGCCGGACCGCTGTCGGTGGTCTTGCAGATGGAGACCATCCGCTTGATCGACGCGGACCGCCCGATCGAGTTGTAGAACTGCTCGGCCCGGGTGTTGTCGCTGTCCCGGATGATCCGGGTGGCATCGGCGAGCTTGGCGCCGCTCGGCGTCTGCCCGGCCTCGGCGGCCTTGCGCAGGTAGTCGGCGACGATCCAGGACTTGATCAGCGACGCGGTGGTACTGGTCTCGTCCATGTTCTCCGAGCCGATGATCTTCCCGGTCCGGGTGTCCAGCACGCTCCAGGCGTACCAGCCCTTGATGTCGAGGTCGATCTGCTGGTCCGCGAACGGCAGCGGCTCCAGCGGCGGCGTCGGGGACGGGGTCGGCTTCGGGCGGTTGCTGCGGTCGGTGGGCTGGCCGGTGGAGCGGTCCGGGGTGGGCTCGCCCCAGTGCGAGGCGGCGGCCGACTGCAGCGGTGAGCCGGGCAGCAGCCGCAGCGACACCAGCACCAGGCCGATCAGGATGGCGGCGACGGCGGCCAGTCTCAGCGGCGTGGCGTTGCGCCGGTCACCACGGCGGCTGCCGGCCATCAGAGCTTCCCGACCGGCTGCTGCGGCACCTTCAGCGCCGCACCGGGCTGCGGCGTGACCAGCTGGGTCGCGACGCTGGCGCAGACCTTCGCGCCGTACTCCAGCTTGCTGCTCTGCGGGTAGCGCAGCATCACCGCGAGGCTCCACTTGTCGGTGACCGCGAGGCAGCTGACGTGCCAGTTGCCGTCGTAGCTGAGGGGGGTCCAGCCGTTCTTGATGGCGACCGGGCCCTGCGCCTTGATCTCGGCGGGCAGGCCGTCGACGATGCCCCACTTGCCGCCGCCGGACCTGGCCTGCTGCACCTTGACGCTGCCGCGGACCTGCGCCATCTCGTTGAGCACCCACTTGGTCCATTTCCGGCCGGCCGCCTTGCCGTCGGCGATGCAGTCGCCGAGCCGGACCGCGTCCCGGGGGGACATCCGGGTGAAGCTCCACCAGCCCTCGTAGGTGGCCACGTTGCCGCGCTTGGTGTCGGTGAGGCCGCAGATGCTGATCGCCCGCTTGACCACCGGGCCGGGCTGCCCGCCCGCCGGCACCTTGTACGAGCCGCCGGCGGCCTTGTAGACCCGGTTCGCCGCGTCGTCGTTGCTGTCCCGGATCGCGAGGCTCGCGTCCCTCTTGAGCGAAGCCGAGGGCTCCTTGTCGCCGAGCTGGCGCAGGTAGTCGGAGACGATCCAGGCCTTGAGCATCGACTCGGTCGAGCTGGTCGAGGCCAGGTTCTTCGAGCCGGAGATCTTTCCGGTCTTCCGGTCCATCAGGGCCCAGCCGAAGAACTCGCCCTTGAAGTTGACCGAGACCGGGCCGGCGGCCAGCGTCGGCGGCGGGGGCGGGGTGGGCGTCGGGGCGGGGACCTGCGCCCCGCCGCCACCGATGCCGCCGAGGCCGCTGCCGTCGCCGGCCAGCTTCGCGTACGCGGTGGGCACCAGCAGGCCGGCGCCGAGCAGGACCGCCAGGACGGCGAGCACCATGGTCACGCGAGATCGCATGAGTGGGTGAGCTCCAGATGTCAGGGCCGGGGGGCCGGCTGTTTCCGCATTGGTCGGCTCGACCGCTGAGGCCGGGGGATGGCCGTCGTCGTGGTGCGATCGTCAGCAGCCGATCGGTGGTGACCGGGGGAAGTCTACGTCCGGGCGGGCGACTCGCCAGAACTCGACGCACGGCAACTTGCCGTGAACCCGGGATAAACAGCAGATTTGCCGGCCTTGGGGGGATTCATCTTCGGTAAGTGACGCATGTCACAGGTGGAAGCCGGTGCGGGTGTCCACCCAGCGCGGCTGTCCGGTGACGCAGAGGCTTCTCGCAATCCTGTTACACCCTCTGGTGTCATCGGGGATGAGCTGTAACACTTGGACCATGTATGGCAACGACTTCGCCGCCGAGGGGGACGCTCCCGGTGGTGACCTGCTCGGTCAGGTCGAGGCGGCCGAGGCGGCGCTGCGCGAGGCGGCGGCGCGCGGTCGGCGCGGCGCCCCGGAGCCCGGTGCGGACCTGGCGGCCTACTTCGCCGAGGTCATCGACGCGGACCAGAAGATCGAGCCGCGCGACTGGATGCCCGAGGCGTACCGCCGGACGCTGATCCGGCAGATCGCCCAGCACGCGCACTCCGAGATCATCGGCATGCAGCCCGAGGGGAACTGGATCAGCCGGGCCCCCTCGCTCAAGCGCAAGGCGATCCTGCTGGCCAAGGTGCAGGACGAGGCCGGCCACGGGCTCTACCTCTACGCGGCGGCCGAGACCCTCGGCATCAGCCGGGACGAACTGGTCGAGATGCTGCTCAACGGGCGGCAGAAGTACAGCTCGATCTTCAACTACCCGACGCTGACCTGGGCCGACGTCGGCGCCATCGGCTGGCTGGTGGACGGTGCCGCGATCGTCAACCAGGTGCCGCTGTGCCGCTGCTCGTACGGGCCGTACGCACGGGCGATGATCCGGGTCTGCAAGGAGGAGTCGTTCCACCAGCGGCAGGGCTACGAGATCCTGCACACGCTGGCGCACGGCACCCCCGGGCAGAAGGCGATGGCCCAGGACGCCGTCGACCGCTGGTGGTACCCGTCACTGGCGATGTTCGGCCCGCCGGACGGCGACTCGACCCACTCCGCGCAGTCGATGGCCTGGAAGATCAAGCGCTTCTCCAACGACGAGCTGCGCCAGCGCTTCGTGGACATGTGCGTGCAGCAGGCCGAGATCCTCGGCCTCACCCTGCCCGACCCCGGCCTGCGCTGGAACGACGAGCGCCAGGCCTACGACTACACCCAGCCGGACTACGACGAGCTGATGCGGGTGATCAAGGGCGAGGGCCCGTGCAACCGGCAGCGGATGGAACACCGCCGCCGCGCGCACACCGAGGGCGCCTGGGTACGTGACGCCGCCGCGGCGTACGCCGCCAAGCGGGCGCAGCAGAGGGAGAAGGTGGCCGCATGAGCAAGGAGTCCTCGCCGCTGTGGGAGGTGTTCGTCCGGGCCCGGCGCGGGCTGTCGCACACCCACGTCGGCAGCCTGCACGCCCCCGACGCCGAGCTGGCCCTGCGCAACGCCCGCGACCTCTACACCCGCCGCCAGGAGGGGGTGTCGATCTGGGTGGTGGCGGCGAGCGCCATCACCGCGTCCAGCCCGGACGAGAAGGACGCCTTTTTCGACCCGGCCGCCGACAAGGTCTACCGCCACCCCACCTTCTACGAGGTGCCGGACGGGGTGGCGCACCTGTGAACGGCCCCTTCGACTTCACCCTCGCGCTCGCCGACGACGCGCTGGTCGCCGCGCAACGGCTCGGCGAGTGGGCCACCCACGCGCCGGAGATGGAGGAGGACATCGCGCTGGCCAACATCGCCCTCGACCAGCTCGGCGCGGCCCGCCTGCTGCTGTCGTACGCGGGCGAGCTGGAGGGCGCCGGCCGGGACGAGGACGCGCTGGCGTACCTGCGCGACGACCGTGAGTTCCGCAACTGCCTGCTGGTGGAGCTGCCCAACGGCGACTTCGCGGTGACCATGGTGAAGCTGCTGCTGCTCTCGGCGTACCAGTTGCCGCTCTACACGGCGCTGGCCGGGTGCGCCGACGAGCGGCTGGCCGCGATCGGCGCCAAGGCGCGCAAGGAGTCCGCCTACCACCTGGACCACAGCTCGCTGTGGGTGAAGCGGCTCGGCGACGGCACCGAGGAGTCGCACCGCCGGGCCCAGGCCGCGCTGGACCAGGTCTGGCCGTACCACCACGAGCTGTTCACGGCGGACCCGGCGGCGCCGGTCGACCCGGCCACCCTGCGAGCCGACTTCGACACGTGCGTGTCCGCCGTGCTCGACGAGGCGACGCTGACCCGCCCGGAGACCGGCTGGGCGCCGGCCGGCGGGCGGGCCGGCGTGCACACCGAGCACCTGTCGTACCTGCTCGCCGAGATGCAGGTGCTGCACCGCGCGCATCCGGGGGCGAGATGGTGAGCGCGGCGCGGCGGAGCTTCGCGGACGGACGATGGCACCGGTGACCGACCCCAGGGCGGCCGTGGCGGCGGTGGTGGACCCGGAGATCCGGGTCATCACCATCGACGAGCTCGGCATCCTGCGGGCGGTCGACGAGGACCCGGCCACCGGCCGGGTCGTCGTGACCATCACCCCCACCTACACCGGCTGCCCGGCGATGGACGTGATCCGCGCGGACATCCGCCGGGCGCTGGCCGCCACCGGTCACCCGGACGCCGAGGTGCGCACGGTCTACAGCCCGGCCTGGAGCACCGACTGGATCTCCGACAGCGGGCGGGCCAAGCTGGCCGCCGCCGGCATCGCCCCGCCCGCCCCGGCCCGGACCGCGACCGTGGTGCCGCTGACCCTGGCCGTCCGCTGCCCGCGCTGCGGCTCCCCGGAGACCGAGCAGGTCAGCCGCTTCGGCTCCACCGCGTGCAAGGCCCTCTGGCGCTGCCGCGCCTGCTCCGAACCCTTCGACCACCTGAAGGCGCTGTGACTGTCACCATCACCCGACCCGTCCGCCGCCGGCCGGTCTTCCACCCGCTGGCCGTCGCCGCCGTCGACCGGCTCACCGACGACGCCGTGGCGATCACCTTCGCCGTGCCCGAGGAGCTGCGGGAGACCTTCGCGTTCTCCGCCGGCCAGCACCTCACCGTGCGCCGCGCGGGCGCGGACGGCGCGGAGGTGCGGAGGTCGTACTCGATCTGCTCGACTCCGGACGAGCTGGCGCGGCACGGCCGGCTGCGGATCGGCGTGCGGGAGATCCCCGGCGGCGCGTTCTCCGCGTTCGCCTGCGGGGCGCTGCGTGGCGGTGACACCGTCGAGGTGCTGCCCCCGCTGGGGCACTTCACCACGGCGTTCGCGCCGGAGCGGGTCCGGCACTACGGCGCGGTCGTCGCCGGTTCCGGCATCACCCCGGTGCTCTCGCTGGTCGCGACCGCCCTGGCCGTCGAGCCGGCCAGCACCTTCACCCTGGTGTACGGCAACCGCACGGCCAACACGGTGATGTTCGCCGAGGAGCTGGCCGACCTGAAGGACCGCTATCCGACCCGGCTGCACCTGGTGCACGTGCTCTCCCGGGAGCAGGGCGAGTCGCCGCTGCTGTCGGGGCGGATCGACGCCGAGCGGCTGGGCCGGCTGCTGGAGACCATCGTGCCGGGCGACGCCATCGAGGAGTGGTTCCTCTGCGGCCCGTACGGCATGGTGGTGCCGGCCCGGGAGCTGCTGACCGGGCGCGGCCTGCCGGAGTCGGCGGTGCACACCGAGCTGTTCCACGTCGATGCCCCGCCGGAGCCGGTGCGCCGCCCCGGTGACGAACCGGGTGCCGGGGCGGAGGTGACGATCCTGCTCGACGGCCGGTCGTCGAGCTTCACGATGGGGCGCGACGAGCGGGTGCTGGACGCGGCGCTCAAGGTCCGCAGCGAGCTGCCGTACGCCTGCAAGGGCGGCGTCTGTTCCACCTGCAAGGCGAAGGTCGTCGACGGGGCGGTGACGATGGCCCGCAACTACGCCCTGGAGCCCGACGAGGTGGCCGCCGGGTACGTGCTGACCTGCCAGTCCAGCCCGACGACAGACAAGCTCACCGTCGACTACGACGCGTGACCTGTAGAACGTTTCGTTCTACACTCGTGTGATGGAGCAGATCGCGGTTCGAGAACTGAACCAGCACACGAGCAGGGTTCTGGCCCGGGTGCGCGCCGGTGAGACGGTCGAGGTGACCGACCGGGGGCAACCGATCGCCCGCCTCGTTCCTGTTGTGGCCGGCGATGCGCTCCTCGGTCGGCTGGTCACCGAGGGGCGCGCCGCCGCGCCGACCGCCACCGGACCGCTGCCGATGCCGCCGGTCCTCGGTGACCCCACGGTCGACGTCGCGGCCACCCTGGCCGCATCCCGGGAGGAAGAGCGCTGGTGATCTACCTGGACTCGGCGGCGGTGATCAAACTCCTTCGCCGCGAGCAGGAGACCGAAGAACTGGTCACCTGGCTCAACGACAAATCCGGGTTGTCCCTGGTCTCCTCGGCGCTCGTGGAGGTTGAGGTGCCGCGAGCCCTTCGTCGCGCCGCGCCGCAGGCGCTGGTTGGCGTCCCCACGGTGCTGGCGCGGCTGTACCGCGTGGAGATCGACGGGACAATCCGTGCGGCCGCCGGCGCCTACCCCGATCCTTTGCTGCGCAGCTTGGATGCCATCCACCTCGCCACGGCGCAGATCCTGGCCGCTCAGGCGGGCGCCGACTTCGCCGCCTTCGTCACCTACGACCGTCGGCTGCTGGACGCGGCGAAGAGCACCGGCCTTCCCGTCGCCAGCCCGGGCATGGCCTGAGTCCCGTCGTGGGGCCCACGTCACCGGGGGCGGAGCGGCGTGCCGGCCTCCAGAGGGGCGACGTAGGCTCGGAGGCGTGACGGTGAGCCGGGAGATCGACGACATCCTGCAGCGCGGCGCGGACGGCGGGCGGATCACGCCCGAGGAGGCCCTGCTGCTCTACACCGAGGCGCCCTTCCACGCGCTGGGCGAGGCGGCGGACGCGGTACGCCGCCGGCGCTACCCGGACAACATCGTCACGTACCTGATCGACCGCAACATCAACTACACCAACGTCTGCGTGACGGCGTGCAAGTTCTGCGCGTTCTACCGGGCCCCCAAGCACAAGGAGGGCTGGACCCACCCGACCGAGGAGATCCTGCGCCGGTGCGGCGAGGCGGTCGAGCTGGGCGCCACCCAGGTGATGCTCCAGGGCGGCCACCACCCGGACTACGGCGTCGAGTACTACGAGGAGCTCTTCTCCTCGGTCAAGCAGGCGTACCCGCAGCTCGCCATCCACTCGATCGGGCCGAGCGAGATCCTGCACATGGCCAAGGTCTCCGGCGTGAGCCTGGACGAGGCCATCGCCCGGATCAAGGCGGCCGGGCTGGACTCGATCGCCGGCGCCGGCGCCGAGATGCTGCCCGACCGGCCACGTAAGGCCATCGCCCCGCTCAAGGAGTCCGGCGCGCGCTGGCTGGAGGTCATGGAGCTGGCCCACCGCCAGGGCATCGAGTCGACCGCGACGATGATGATGGGCACCGGCGAGACCAACGCCGAGCGGATCGAGCACCTGCGGATGATCCGTGACGTGCAGGACCGCACCCAGGGCTTCCGGGCGTTCATCCCGTGGACGTACCAGCCGGAGAACAACCACCTCAAGGGCCGCACCCAGGCGACCGCGCTGGAGTACCTGCGGCTGGTCGCGGTGGCCCGGCTCTTCTTCGAGACCGTGCCGCACCTGCAGGCGTCCTGGCTGACCACCGGCAAGGACGTCGGCCAGCTCTCGCTGCACATGGGCGTGGACGACCTGGGCTCGATCATGCTGGAGGAGAACGTCATCTCCTCGGCCGGCGCGCGGCACCGCTCCAACCTGCACGAGCTGATCGCCATGATCCGCTCGGCGGGCCGGATCCCCGCCCAGCGGGACACCCTCTACCGCCGCCTCGCGGTGCACCACACCCCGGCCGACGACCCGACCGACGAGCGGGTGGTCTCGCACTTCTCCTCGATCGCCATGCCCGGCGGCGGCGCCGGTAAGTCGCTGCCGCTGGTCGACGCCCGCTGACGGGCGGCGACCGGAGCCGACAACACCGGGGCACGGAAGACGCCGGTCAGGGAAGCGGGGATCGGCGGCAGTCGGGATGGTGACCGGACGACGCACGGGGCAGCGCGGCGGATGATCCGCCGCTAGCCTGCGCCGTACCTGTCGTCTTTCCCACGGGGGGAACCCTTCCATGATCTTCCGCAACCGGCCGTTGGCGCGGCTGGGCGCCGTCGCGCTGCTCGCCTCCGGCGCGTTCACCGTCCTCGGCACCCCGGCGTACGCCGCCAACCCGGCCACCGACCTGTCGCTGGACGTCGTGGGCACCCGCGTCGCGGCGGGCACCCCGGGCAAGATCGCCTTCGCCAAACTCTCCAACAAGGGCGAGAACACCCCGACCGAGGTCGTGCTCGCCGTCGATGTGTCCAAGCTGGACTCCACCAAGGTGGACGTCATCCCTCTGCTCGAACAGTGCGAGGAAATCACGGTCGAGGGGCGGCGCACGTGGGCGTGCGCGCTGACCAAGGAGGAGATCCCGACGCCGGGTGCGACCCTCGAGCTGCCGGCGCTCGCGTTCAAGGACACCGACGCGGTGACGGGCGAATACTCGGCGCCCGTCACCTTCCAGATCCAGTCGGAGAATGACACCGACACCGCGAACAACTCTCGGACCACCCAGGTGGAGTTCACCGCCGAGAACGGCGTCGACCTGCTGGTGCTGGCGCCGGACGTCCGTACCCAGATCTTCTGGCGGGCCAACGGCGAGCCGGACGTGAAGAAGCCGACCCTGAACCCGGGTGACGAGACGACCGTCTTCGCGCTCATCCTCAACCAGGGCGACATGATCGCCGACGGGGTCGACCTGAAGATGTCCCTGCCCAAGGGCGTCACCTTCAGCCAGGACCTGAAGGAGTGCGAGTACACCGCCGACCGGCGTACCGCCGACTGCAGGAGTGGCCTCACCCGGCTCAAGCCCGGCGCCGACCTGTACGGCGTCTTTCCGGTGAAGGTGGCGGCCGACGTCGATGCTCCGGTCAGCCTGACCGGCGGCGCCGTCGAGGTCAGCTCCCGGGGCGCCCTGCCGGCCAACGAGCGGAGCCTGGCCAACACCCCCAGCGAGCTGGCCTCGTTCCTCACCACGACCGCGCCGGCCGGGCTGGCCAAGGACGTGGACCCGAGCGACAACAGCGACAACTTCGCCGTGATCGTGGCCGCCCCGGCCGGCGGCGAGGGTGGCGGCGGTGGCCTGCCGGTGACCGGTCCGCAGGCCGGCCTGATCGGTGGCGTCGGTGCCGCGGTGCTGGCCGCCGGTGGCGCGCTGTTCGTGCTGGCGCGTCGTCGCCGGGTGGTCCTGGTGACCCCGGGCGACGAGAAGCCGACGGCCTGACCGGCGGGAGTGGATCGACCGGCCGCGACGAGGCCGGTGGACGCGGGGTGGGACGGGCGGCCGTCCCACCCCGCGCCGCGTCCCGGGGTCCATCCCGCCGCGACCGGAAGTCGTGGCCGCGGGGGGTCGGATGGGCATTCATGGCGGCCGTTCGGACGACGGTTGACGGGTGAGCATCGGTGCAAGGCCGGTGATCCGGACAATCGCCTGGTGGCGGCTGGGGCACAGCTCGGAAACGATCGGCGCGCAGGGATGGTGGGGCCCCGCCGGCGACGGCTAACGTGCGGCCGACGCACCTGCTTCTTCCCGGGATTCGCCGGCGGCGGGAAGCGGGCAACCCGGGGGCACGTCCTCCATCGGCCCATGAGGGCCGTTCACATATAACGCACGGCAGTGGGGGCGGGATGGGTGACCATCCCGCCCCCACTGTTTCGTCCGGACGGGCACCGATGGCCGCGAATCGCGCGGCGGCGCTGGCGTACGCCCGTCGATCTCCGATACCGTCCGCTCGGTCCGCAACCCATTCCGCTGTCCCTAACCCCGGGGGATCGATGACACTGTTCCACCGCTCGGCCCTGGCGCGCGCCGGTGCCGTCGCCCTGCTCGCCGCCGGTGGTCTCGCCACCGGCGGCGCCCCGGCGCACGCCGCCGACCAGGCGGACCTCGAGCTGATCCCAATCAGCAAGGAGTTGGCCAAGGGCGTCAAGGAGGCCAAGGCCAAGCCGTTCAAGTTCCAGGTCGACAACACGCGCGGCGCCGTCGACGCCAAGGACGTCGCGGTCACCGTCGAGACCAAGGGCCTCAAGGCCGGCAAGGTCGGCGTGGTCGTCCCGGACGGCTGCGAGGTCGAGGACACCCGCTTCACCTGCCTGCTCGGCGACCTGACCGCCGGCACCACTGAGGACTTCGGCATCCCGCTCTTCTCCACGGGCGGGCGCGGCGACGCCGGCACGCTGACGGTCACCATCAGCGCGGCCACCGCCGACCCCGACCTGGAGAACAACACCGTCGAGCACGACATCACCGTCGCCCGACCCGGCTACGACCTCACCACCTGGGTGCAGGATGTGTACGCCGACGTGGCGGTCGACGGCGACGAGGCCGGCGAGTCCGGCCTCAAGCCGGTCAAGCCCGGCGACACCGCCCCGCTGGACTGGGCGATCTACAACGACGGCAGCCGGAAGGCGACCGGCGTCGCGTACGGCATCACGCTGCCGGCCGGCGTCACCTTCGCCGAGGTGCCCGAGGGCTGCGTCGAGCAGGAGCTGGGCGGGCTCGCCCAGGTGTACTGCGAGGACGCCGGCGCGGTGCTGCGGCGGGGCCAGTTCTACACCTCCGACGTACGGGTGAAGGTCGGCGCGGACGTCACCGAGAAGGTGCTCCGGCCGGGCTTCGTCTTCGCCGCCGGTCTCGACGCCGCCGAGGGACAGCCGGAGGAGGAGCCGCAGGTCGCCAGCCTCGGCCAGCGCCGGGCGTTCACCGAGACCGACGACCTGGACAACACCGCCCAGTTCGACGTCTTCGTCGACCTGAGCACCGGGCCGTCGCCGAGCCCGAGCCCGACCGGCCAGCCCACCGCCACGCCGAGCGGCCAGCCGACCGCGACCCCGACCTCGGGCGGCGGCACCGGTGGCGGTGACGGCGGCCTGCCGGTGACCGGCGTGCAGGTCGGCCTGATCGGTGGCATCGGCGGTGCGGTGCTGCTCGCGGGCGCGGCACTGCTGGTGCTCTCCCGCCGGCGCAAGGTGGTGCTGGTGACCCCGGGCGACGAGAAGTCCGAGGACTGATCCGACCCACGACGCGAGGGCGGGGTGGGCGACCATCCCGCCCTTTCGCGTACCCGCCGGCCGACCGACCCAGCGGCCGCCGGCCGGAGCCGGGCTGGCAGAGTGGAGGGGTGAGCCGTACCCCGCAGGGCCAGCGCGCCAGCCTGGACAAGCAGCCGCACGAGGTCGCCGCGATGTTCGACGGCGTGGCGGCCCGCTACGACCTGACCAACACCGTGCTCTCCTTCGGGCAGGACCGGTCCTGGCGGCGGGCCACCCGGGCCGCGCTCGACCTGCGGCCGGGGGAGCGGGTGCTGGACGTGGGCGCGGGCACCGGGGTCTCGACCGAGGAGCTGGCCCAGTCCGGGGCGTACGCGATCGGCGCCGACCTGTCGCTGGGAATGCTGCACGCCGGCAAGCGGACCCGGCCGGAGGTGCCGCTGCTGGCCGGTGACGCGCTGAAGCTGCCCTTCGCCGACGCCAGCTTCGACGCGGTGACCATCTCCTTCGCGCTGCGCAACGTCAACGACACCGACGCGGCGCTGCGCGAGCTGGCCCGGGTGACGAAGCCGGGTGGCCGCCTGGTGGTCTGCGAGTTCAGCACCCCGGTCAACCCCGCCTTTCGCACCGTCTACCTGTCGTACCTGATGCGGTCGCTGCCGGCGGTCGCGCGGGCGGTGTCCAGCAATCCCGACGCGTACGTCTACCTGGCGGAGTCGATCCGGGCCTGGCCGGATCAGGCGGCGCTCGCCGCCCGGGTCGGCGCGGCCGGCTGGGGACGGGTGGCCTGGCGCAACCTGACCGGCGGCGTGGTGGCGCTGCACCGGGCGATCCGCGACTGACGACGCCGGGCCGGCGATAATCCGGCCAGACCGCCTTCTTTCGTGAATATCCGGCTTTGGTCCACTTTGCCCCGTAGGCTCGCCCCCATGACGGGACCAGAGCAGGTGGGTGGGGCCACCGACGACGACGCCGCCGAACTCATCGCCCAGCTCAAGGAGCTGGCCGGCGCGGATCCCGCGGACGTCCGTCAGGTCGTCGCCGAGGTGCTCGCCGCGCTGGACCGCGCCGCCGGCGGGGCGCTGCGCGAGCACCTGCCCGAGACGATCCGGGTCGACGCCGGCCTGGACACCGCCGCGCCGGCCCGCCCCTGACCTCGGCATGGACGCCGAACGGCGGATTTCCGGCGAGTTAGGTACCCCTCATCCGGCGGTGGTGTAACGCCGGTCATAGACTCCAACCCGATCGGCTTGTGAAGCATTTCACGAGCATGCGGGAGGAGGCGCAGATGACCGCGGTGGAGAACGACGCCGACGTGATCGTCGTGGGCGCCGGTCCCGGAGGATCGGCGACCGCGTACCACCTGGCGCGGCACGGCGTGCGTGTGCTGCTGCTGGAGAAGACCGAGTTCCCTCGGGAGAAGGTCTGCGGCGACGGGCTCACCCCGCGCGCCGTACGGCAGCTCGTCCGGATGGGTGTGGACACCTCACCCGAGGCGGGTTGGCTGCACAACAAGGGCCTGCGGGTGATCGGCGGCGGAGTACGCCTCGAACTGGACTGGCCCGACCTGGCCAGCTTCCCCAACTACGGCCTGGTCCGCACCCGGCTGGACTTCGACGACCTGCTCGCCCAGCGCGCGGTCGCCGCCGGCGCCAAGCTGCGCACCAGCGTGAACGTGGTCGGTCCGGTGCTCGGCGCCGACGACCGGGTGATCGGCGTGCAGGCCGAGGTCGGTCCGGAGAAGGAGCCGGCCACCTTCCACGCGCCGCTGGTGGTCGCCGCCGACGGCGTCTCCGGCCGCTTCCCGCTCGCCCTCGGGCTGGCCAAGCGGGAGGACCGGCCGATCGGCGTGGCCGTCCGGCGCTACTACCGCTCGCCGGCCAAGCACGACGACAACTACCTGGAGTCCTGGCTGGAGCTGCGCAGCAAGGACAGCGGCGACAACCTGCTGCCCGGCTACGGCTGGATCTTCGGCCTCGGCGACGGCCGGGTCAACGTCGGCCTGGGCGTGCTCAACTCCTCCTCGGCCTTCGGTAAGACCAACTACCGCCGGCTGCTCACCGACTGGCTGGCCAACACCCCCGAGGACTGGGGGATGACCGACGAGACGAACGCCGAGGGCCCGATCCTCGGCGCGGCGCTGCCGATGGGCTTCAACCGGGTTCCGCACTACACCCGGGGCGTGCTGCTGGTCGGCGACTCCGGCGGCATGGTCAACCCGTTCAACGGCGAGGGCATCGCGTACGCGATGGAGTCCGGCGAGCTGGCCGCCGAGGTGATGGTGCAGGCGCTGGCCCGGCCCGCCGGCCCGGAGCGGGAGCGCGCGCTGGCGGCGTACCCGACGGAGCTGAAGGCGCGGTTCGGCGGCTACTACCGGCTCGGCGGGATCTTCGTGAAGCTGATCGGCCGTCCGGAGATCATGCGCATGGCCACCAAGCACGGCATGCCGCACCCGACGCTGATGCGCTTCGTGCTCAAGCTGCTGGCCAACCTGACCGACCCCCGCGGCGGGGACGCGATGGACCGGGTCATCAACGCGATGACGAAGGCGGCGCCAGCCGTCTGAAGGACCACGTCCGGGCCGGTGCCGGCCCGGCGGGACAGAGATCGACCCCCGCTGGAGGACCCGGCGAGGGACGTGAATAGTGTGATTTTCGTCAAGCACCAGGGGCAGGGGAAGGACGAGCAGGAGAAAAGATGTCGCTCTCGCCTTACGCACCGATCATCGGGCTGTTCGCCCTCGCCGCGGGGTTCTCGCTGTTCTCCGTGGCCGCCGCCCGCTTCGCCGGTCCCCGGCGCTTCAACAAGGCCAAGCTCGAGGCGTACGAGTGCGGCATCGAGCCGAGCCCGCAGCCGGTCGGCGGCGGTCGGTTCCCGATCAAGTTCTACCTGACGGCGATGCTCTTCATCGTCTTCGACATCGAGATCATCTTCCTCTACCCCTGGGCGGTCTCGTTCGACGCCCTGCCGATCTTCGGTTTCGTGGAGATGGTCATGTTCATCGTCGCGGTCTTCGTCGCTTACGCCTACGTGTGGCGGCGCGGCGGCCTGGACTGGGACTGAGGGAGGTACGTCAGATGGGCATCGAGGAGAAGCTCCCCGCCGGCGTCCTGCTCACCTCCGTGGAGAAGCTGGTCAACTGGTCGCGGAAGTCGTCCGTCTGGGGCGCCACCTTCGGCCTGGCCTGCTGCGCCATCGAGATGATGGCCGCCGGTGGCCCGCACTACGACATGGGCCGCTGGGGCATGGAGGTCTTCCGGGCCTCGCCGCGTCAGGCCGACCTGATGATCGTGGCCGGCCGGGTGAGCCAGAAGATGGCTCCGGTCCTGCGCCAGATCTACGACCAGATGGCGGAGCCCCGCTGGGTGCTCTCCATGGGCGTCTGCGCCAGCAGCGGCGGCATGTTCAACAACTACGCGATCGTCCAGGGCGTCGACCACGTGGTGCCGGTGGACATGTACCTCCCCGGCTGCCCGCCCCGGCCCGAGATGCTCATCGACGCGATCCTCAAGCTCCGCGAGAAGATCATGTACGAGCCGCTGGGCGCGAACGGCCGCAAGATGCTCCAGGCCCGCCAGGAGCGCGGCGACGTCCCGGTCGTGCCGTACGGCTCGATGCCGTCCTCGTACCGCAACGACAAGGCCCGGCGTGCCGAGTGGACGAAGGCCGTCCGCGAGGGGCGCGAGGAGCAGCTGCGGATCGAGAACTGGATGAACGCCCAGAACCACCTCCACGCGCACGGGGGCCCGAAGTGACCGCACCGAACGACAGGACCAACGACGGCGGGGTGCCGGTACCGGTCACCCCGGCGGGGGCCAGCAGCGGCGCCCCCGCCGAGCACCCGCCGTCCAGCCCGGCCGGCCGCGGCATGTTCGGCAACCAGGGCAGCGGTGACGTCTCCGGCTACGGCGGCCTGGTCCGCCAGCGCCGACCGATCGAGGAGACCCCCCGGCCGTACGGCGGGTACTTCGACGAGGTCCGCGACGCGCTGGAGGAGGCGTACCCGGCCTTCGGCGACGCGATCGAGAAGGTCGTCGTCGACCGCGGCGAGCTGACCCTGCACGTCCGCCCGGAGCGGATCGCCGAGGTCTGCCAGGTGATGCGGGACGACCTGGCGCTGCGCTTCGAGCTGTGCTCCTCGGTCTCCGGTGTGGACTACCTCGGCGCCGACGACCGGCGGCTGCACGTCGTCTACCAGCTCACCTCGATGACCTACCGGCGTCGGGTCCGGCTGGAGGCCGCGGTCTCCGCCGAGCAGCCGCACCTGCCGAGTGTCACCGCCGTCTACCCGACCGCCGACTGGCAGGAGCGGGAGGCGTACGACATGTTCGGCATCGTCTTCGACGGCCACCCCAACCTCACCCGGATCCTGATGCCGGACGACTGGGAGGGGCACCCGCAGCGCAAGGACTACCCGCTCGGCGGCGTGCCCGTCGAGTACAAGGGCGCGGAAATTCCACCGCCGGACCGTAGGAGGTCCTACCAGTGACCACGTCCAACTACGCGACCGAGCGCGAGACCACCGAGGGCAGGGTCTTCACCGTCACCGGCGGGGACTGGGACCAGGTCGTCGCCGGCACCGACCCGATCAACGACGAGCGGATCGTCGTCAACATGGGTCCGCAGCACCCGTCCACGCACGGCGTGCTCCGGCTGATCCTGGAGCTGGAGGGCGAGACGGTCCGCGAGGCCCGCTCGGTCGTCGGCTACCTGCACACCGGCATCGAGAAGAACCTCGAATACCGCAACTGGGTCCAGGGCTCGACCTTCGTGACCCGGATGGACTACCTCTCCCCGCTGTTCAACGAGACGGCGTACGCGCTGGCGGTGGAGAAGCTGCTCGGCATCACCGACGAGGTGACCGAGCGGGCCACCACCATCCGGGTCCTGATGATGGAGCTGAACCGGATCTCCTCGCACCTGGTCTGGCTGGCCACCACCGGCATGGAGCTGGGCGCGATCTCGATCATGCTGTACGGCTTCCGCGAGCGGGAGTACATCCTCGACATCTTCGAGACCATCACCGGCCTGCGGATGAACCACGCGTACGTCCGGCCGGGCGGCGTCGCGCAGGACGTGCCGGACGAGGCGATCGCCAAGATCCGCGACTTCCTGAAGATGATGCCGAAGAAGCTCAAGGAGTACGAGGACCTCCTCTCCGGCCAGCCCATCTGGACCGAGCGGACCAAGGGCGTCGCGGTCCTCGACGTGACCGGCTGCGTCGCGCTCGGCGTGACCGGCCCGGTGCTCCGCTCCGCCGGCCTGGCCTGGGACCTGCGCAAGACCATGCCGTACTGCGGGTACGAGACGTACGAGTTCGACGTCCCGACCCACCCCGACGGCGACGTGTGGGGCCGCTACCAGGTCCGGCTCGCCGAGATCCGCGAGTCGCTGAAGCTGGTCGAGCAGGCGCTGGACCGGTTGAAGCCGGGCCCGGTGATGGTCGCCGACCGCAAGATCGCCTGGCCGGCGCAGCTGGCCATCGGCGTGGACGGCATGGGCAACTCGCTGGAGCACGTCGCCAAGATCATGGGTCAGTCGATGGAGTCGCTGATCCACCACTTCAAGCTGGTCACCGAGGGCTTCCGGGTTCCTCCGGGCCAGGTGTACGTCGGCATCGAGTCGCCCCGCGGCGAGCTGGGCGTGCACGCGGTCTCCGACGGTGGCACCCGGCCCTACCGGGTGCACTACCGGGAGCCGAGCTTCGTCAACCTGCAGGCCCTCCCGGCGATGGCCGAGGGCGGCCTGATCGCCGACGTGATCGCCGGTGGCGCCTCGCTGGACCCCGTCATGGGGGGGTGTGACAGGTGAGCGCGAGGAGTGAGCTTGCGAGCCCCGCAGTCGCGAACGGAAGGCGGCTCTGATGACGACTTTCACTGAGCAGACCCGGGAGCGGGCGCGGGAGATCATCGCCCGGTACCCGGCCGACCGGTCCCGGTCGGCGCTGCTGCCGCTGCTGCACCTGGTGCAGTCCGAGGAGGGCTACGTCTCCCCGGCCGGCGTCGAGTTCTGCGCCGAGGTGCTCGGGCTGAACAAGGCCCAGGTCGGCGCCGTGGCGACCTTCTACACCATGTACAAGCGCAAGCCGACCGGCGACTTCCTGGTCAGCGTCTGCACCAACACCATGTGCAACGTGCTCGGCGGCCAGGAGGTCTACGACACCCTCGCCGAGCACCTGGGCGTCGGGCACGACGAGACCACCGCCGACGGCAAGATCACCCTGGAGCACGCCGAGTGCCTCGCGGCCTGCGACTACGGCCCGGTGATGACCGTCAACTACGACTTCTTCGACGGCGTCGACCCGCAGGGCGCCCTCGGGGTGGTCGAGGAGCTGCGCGCCGGTGGCCGGCCGATGCCGACCCGGGGCGCCCGGCTCTGCACGCTCAAGGAGATGGCGGTGCAGCTCGCCGGTTTCGCCGACGAGCGCGAAGGCGCGGTCGCCGACGGCGGGCCGGGTGAGCCGACCCTGCGCGGCCTGCGCCTGGCCGAGCAGCACGGGATCTCGGTGCCCGGCTTCGATCCGAACACCCCGATCCGGAGCAAGGCCGAGGCCGACAAGGCCGCCGCGCAGGCGAAGGCCGCGGAAGCCGCCAAGGCCGAGCCGGCCAAGGCCCCGCCCGCGAGCGGCAACGGCGCCAAGCCGGGTACGCCCGGCAACGCCGGCACCGGCGAGCCGGCTCCCGCCGCCGCGGCCAGCGGCAGCACCGCCCCGGACGTGAAGGCGCCGGACGACAAGTCGCCGCAGGTGCGTACCGCCGAGACCCGGCAGCCCGACGCGCAGACCGCCGTGCCGGACGCCCCGGGCACCAAGGTCCCGACGGACAGCAGCGCACCGGCGCCGCGCGACGCGCAGGAGGCGCAGGCCGCCGGCGTGGCGGCCAACCCGCCGGCCGGCGACGGCAAGCCCGCCGGCGACGAGGCCGGTGCGCAGCAGCGCAACCTCAAGGATGCGGAGGCGGGAGCCAACGCCGGCCCCGTCGTCGCGAGCGAAACGGGGGGCCAGAAGTGACCACGCCTCGGCCGGAGACGCTGGCCAAGCTCACGCCGGTGCTCACCAAGCGCTGGCTGTCGCCGGACGCCTGGCGGATCGGCACCTACGAGAAGCTCGACGGCTACGCGGCGTTGCGCAAGGCGCTCAAGGCGCACCCGGACGACCTGATCCAGCTGATCAAGGACTCCGGCCTGCGCGGTCGTGGCGGCGCCGGCTTCCCCACCGGTCTCAAGTGGGGGTTCATCCCGCAGGGCGACGGCAAGCCGCACTACCTCGTGGTCAACGCCGACGAGGGCGAGCCGGGCACCTGCAAGGACCTGCCGCTGATGACGCACGACCCGCACTCGCTGGTCGAAGGCGTGATCATCGCGTCGTACGCGATCCGGGCCAACCGGGCCTACATCTACATCCGGGGCGAGGCGGTGCACGCCGCGCGCCGGCTGCGCAACGCCGTGCAGGAGGCGTACGCCAAGGGCTACCTCGGGCGCAACATCCAGGGCAGCGGCTTCGACCTCGACCTGGTGGTGCACTCCGGCGCCGGGGCGTACATCTGCGGTGAGGAGACCGCGCTGCTGGACTCGCTGGAGGGCTTCCGGGGCCAGCCCCGGCTGCGCCCGCCGTTCCCGGCGACCCACGGCCTGTACGCCAGCCCGACCGTGGTCAACAACGTCGGCACCATCGCCAGCGTGCCGTACATCGTGCTGGGCGGCGCGGACTGGTGGAAGACCATGGGCACCGAGAAGTCCTCCGGCCCGATGATCTACTCGCTCTCCGGCCGGATCGCCAACCCGGGCCAGTTCGAGTGCTCGATGGGGATCACCCTGCGCGAGCTGATCGAGCTGGCCGGCGGCATGCAGCCCGGGCACAACCTGCGGTTCTGGACGCCGGGCGGCTCGTCGACGCCGCTGCTGACCGCCGAGCACCTGGACGTGCCGCTGGACTTCGAGGGGGTGGCGGCGGCCGGCTCGATCCTGGGCACCACGGCCACCCAGATCTTCTCCGACCAGGACTGCCCGGTCTACGCGACCTACCGGTGGCTGGAGTTCTACCACCACGAGTCGTGCGGCAAGTGCACCCCGTGCCGCGAGGGCAACTACTGGATGGTCCGGGTCTACCGGCGGATCCTCGCCGGTCAGGGCACCCACGAGGACCTGGACACCCTGCTCGACACCTGCGACAACATCCTGGGCCGCTCGTTCTGCGGCCTCGGTGACGGTGCGACCAGCTCGGTGACCTCGTCGCTGAAGTACTTCAAGCAGGACTACCTCGACTACATCGAGGGACGTACCGCGCCGAAGCTGTCGGACAAGCAGTTGGTGGGAGCGCACTGATGACTGACGTCGTAAAGGCCCCCGACACCGTCACGCTCACCATCGACGGCGTCGAGGTCACCGCCCCCAAGGGAGCGCTGCTGATCCGGGTCGCCGAGCAGTTGGGCACCGAGATCCCGCGCTTCTGCGACCACCCGCTGCTGGCCCCGGCCGGCGCCTGCCGGCAGTGCCTGGTCGAGGTGGAGGGGCAGCGCAAGCCGGTCGCCTCCTGCACCCAGACCGTCGCCGACGGCATGGTGGTACGCACCCAGCTCACCTCGCCGGTCGCCAAGAAGGCGCAGGAGGGGGTCATGGAGCTGCTGCTGCTCAACCACCCCCTCGACTGCCCGATGTGTGACAAGGGCGGCGAGTGCCCGCTGCAGAACCAGGCCATGTCCACCGGCCGCACCGACTCCCGGTTCCACGAGCACAAGCGGGAGTACGAGAAGCCGATGCCGATCAGCACCCAGGTGCTGCTCGACCGCGAGCGCTGCGTGCTCTGCCAGCGCTGCACCCGGTTCTCCGAGGAGATCGCCGGCGACAAGTTCATCGACCTGATGGGCCGGTCGTCCGCCGAGGAGATCAACATCTACCGGGACGACGCGTACGGCGCGGAGAGCGGGGACGACAGCGGCGACGTGCCGTTCAACTCCTACTTCTCCGGCAACACCGTGCAGATCTGCCCGGTGGGCGCGCTGACCGGCGCGCAGTACCGGTTCCGGGCCCGCCCGTTCGACCTGGTCTCCAGCCCGAGCGTCTGCGAGCACTGCTCGGCCGGTTGCGCCCAGCGCACCGACTGGCGGCGGGGCAAGGTGCTGCGCCGGCTGGCCGGCGACGACCCGGCGGTGAACGAGGAGTGGAACTGCGACAAGGGCCGGTGGGGCTTCCAGTACACCCGCGCCTTCGACCGGCTCAGCACCCCGCTGGTCCGCGACGAGCGCACCGGTGAGCTGCGCGAGGCGTCCTGGAGCGAGGCCCTGACCCGGGCCGCCGACGGGCTGCGCGACGCCCGGGACTCCGGCCGGGGCACCGCGGTGCTGACCGGCGGCCGGCTGACCGTCGAGGACGCCTACGCGTACGCGAAGTTCGCCCGGGTCGCGCTGCACACCAACGACATCGACTTCCGGGCCCGGCCGGTCTCCCGCGAGGAGGCCGACTTCCTGGCCAGCACGGTCGCCGGGGCGACCGAGGTGACCTACGCCGACGTGGAGAAGGCGCCGGCGGTGGTGCTGGTCGGCCTGGAGCCGGAGGAGGAGTGCCCGATCCTCTTCCTGCGGCTGCGCAAGGCGTACCTGAAGAAGAAGCTGACGGTCTACGCGATCGCCCCGTTCGCCACCCGTGGCCTGGAGAAGCTCGGGGCCAAGCTGGCCCGGGTGGTGCCGGGCGAGGAGGCGAGCGTGCTCGCCGAGCACGACACGGTGGCCGAGGCGCTCAGCGCCGAGGGCGCCATCCTCTTCGTCGGCGAGCGACTGGCCACCGTGCCGGGCGCGCTCTCCGCCGCGGCGGACGTGGCCCGGCGTACCGGGGCGAAGCTGGCCTGGGTGCCGCGGCGCGCGGGTGACCGCGGCGCGGTCGACGCGGGCTGCCTGCCCAACCTGCTGCCCGGTGGGCGTCCGGTCACCGAGCCGGCCGCCCGCGCCGAGCTCGGCGAGACCTGGGACATCCCGGCCGGGGTGATCCCCAGCCAGGCCGGGCGGGACACCGACCAGATCCTCGCGGCGGCCGCCAACGGCCAGCTCGGCGCCCTGGTGGTGGCCGGGGTGGACCCGGCCGACCTGGCCGACCCGCGCCTGGCCGAGCAGGCCCTGGACGCGGTGCCGTTCCTGGTCAGCCTGGAGCTGCGCAACTCGGCGGTGGCCCGCCGGGCGGACGTGGTCTTCCCGGTCGCCCCGGTGGTCGAGAAGGCCGGCAGCTTCCTGGACTGGGAGGGCCGGCTGCGCACCTTCGAGGCGGTGCTGAACACCGCCGCGATGACCGACGGCCGGGTGCTGGACGCCCTCGCCGCGCAGCTCGACGTCCGGCTGGGCACCGGTGACGTGCCCAGCGTCCGCCGCGAGCTGGGCGGCCTGCCGCCGACCCGGGTCGAGCGCCCGGCCGCGCCGTCCGTCGCGCCCGCCGCGGTACCGCAGCCCGGCGCCGGCGAGGCCGTGCTGGCCACCTGGCACCAGCTGATCGACCTGGGCAGCCTGACCGACGGCGACGAGCACCTCGCCGGCACCGCCCGCCCGCCGGTGGTCCGGCTGGGCAAGGGCACCGCCGAGACGCTCGGCGTCGCCGACGGCGACCCGGTGACGGTGGGCACCGACCGGGGGGCGCTGACCCTGCCGGCGGAGATCACCGAGATGCCGGACGGCGTCGTCTGGCTGCCGACCAACTCACCCGGTTCGACCGTCCGGCGCAGCCTCGGCGCGACGTCCGGAGCGGTCGTACGGATCTCCGTTCCCGCCGCCACCGGCACGGCCATCCCGGCCGGCCGGGTCGCGGCGGACGAGACCGACCGTCCGGGTCCGCTCCTCAACGCTGGGGGTAACCAGTGAGCGCGCTCTACCTCGCGCAGGACCCGACGCTGGCCGACTTCGGCAAGGACCCGTGGTGGCTGGTCCTCGGCAAGATCGTCTTCGCGTTCGTCTTCGGCCTGCTGGCCACGCTGCTCGGCGTCTGGTTCGAGCGCCGGGTCGTCGGCTACATGCAGGTGCGGCCCGGACCCAACCAGGTCGGCCCGTTCGGCCTGCTGCAGACCCTCGCCGACGGCCTGAAGATGGCCTTCAAGGAGGACATCCTCCCGCGGACCGCCGACAAGGTCGTCTACTTCTTCGCGCCGACCATCTCGGTGATCTGCGCGGTCACCGCGCTGTCGGTGGTGCCGTTCGGCCCGATGGTGAGCATCTTCGGCCACTGGACGCCGTTGCAGGTCACCGACGTGCCGGTGGCGGTGCTGGTGCTGCTGGCCTGCTCCTCGATGGGCATCTACGGCATCGTGCTCGGCGGCTGGGCCTCCGGCTCGACGTACCCGCTGCTGGGCGGCCTGCGCTCCAGCGCCCAGATGATCTCGTACGAGGTCGCGATGGGGCTGAGCATCGTCGCGGTGTTCATGACCGCCGGCACGATGTCGACCAGCGGGATCGTCGCCGCCCAGGCGAAGGGCACCCAGCTCAGCATCGGCGGTTTTGACCTCCCGGCCCCCGGCTGGTACGCGATCCTGCTGCTGCCCAGCTTCATCATCTTCTTCATCTCCACCGTCGGTGAGACCAACCGGGCGCCGTTCGACCTGCCCGAGGCGGAGTCCGAGCTGGTCGCGGGCTTCATGACCGAGTACAGCTCGCTGAAGTTCGCGCTCTTCATGCTCTCCGAGTACGTCTCGATGGTGACCATGTCCGCGGTCACCACGACGCTCTTCCTCGGCGGCTGGCGGGCGCCCGCGCCGATCACCACCTTCTGGGCCGGGGCCAACTCCGGTTGGTGGCCGATGCTCTGGTTCTTCGGCAAGGTGCTGATCCTGGTCTTCGTCTTCGTCTGGCTCCGGGGCACGCTGCCCCGGCTCCGCTACGACCAGTTCATGCGCTTCGGCTGGAAGGTCCTGCTCCCGATCAACCTGGTCTGGATCCTGGTCCTGTCCGGGCTGCGCTCGATCGAGGACTGGCAGTCCCGGGACCGGCTGCTCGCCACCGCCATCGGCGCGGGCGTGCTGCTGCTGGTGACGCTCTTCTGGCCGAGCCGCCGGCAGGAGCGGAAGCCGACCGTGCAGGAACAGGTCAACAGTCGGCCGCACGGCAGCTTCCCGCTGCCGCCGATGGACCTTCAGGTACCACCGAGCCCGCGCACCAAGCGCGTGGTCGCCGAGCGGGAGCCGGCCAACATCGCCGGCTCGGACTCCAGGGAGGTGTGACGTGGGCGCGATCACCGGAACGTTCAAAGGCTTCGGTGTCACCTTCTCGCACATGTTCAGGAAGGTCGTCACCACCGACTACCCGTTCAAGCCGCCGGTGTCGGCGCCGCGCTACCACGGGCGGCACATCCTCAACCGGCACCCGGACGGCCTGGAGAAGTGCATCGGCTGCGAGCTGTGCGCCTGGGCCTGCCCGGCGGACGCGATCTTCGTCGAGGGTGGCGACAACACCGACGAGCAGCGCTTCTCGCCGGGTGAGCGGTACGCCAGCGTCTACCAGATCAACTACGCCCGGTGCATCTTCTGCGGGCTCTGCATCGAGGCCTGCCCGACCCGTTCGCTGACCATGAGCAACGAGTACGAGCTGGCCCGGGACAACCGGCAGGATCTGATCTTCACCAAGGAGCAGCTGCTCGCGCCGCTGCTGCCGGGGATGGAGCAGCCGCCGCACCCGATGCGGCTGGGTGACAGCGAGAAGGACTACTACGTCGGCGCGCTGACCAACCCGGGCACCTCGGCCGGTGCCGAGCACGCGGCCAACAGCCCGGGCCGGTACCAGGTGGAGGAGCACCCCGGGGTGACCTTCCCCGGCGCCGAGCAGCACGCCCAGCGGGCCGCCGCCAAGGGATCCGCGGCAGGCAAGGGAGCGGGAGCATGACCACGCAGACGGTGCTCGCCGCGGCGGGCCAGGTGTCCGGCGGTGAGGAGGTCACCTTCTGGATCCTCGCCCCGCTCGCGCTGATCGGCGCGATCGGCATGGTCTGGGCCCGCAACGCCGTGCACTCGGCGCTCTGGCTGGTGCTGACCATGCTCTGCCTGGGCGTGTTCTACGTGCTGCAGGCGGGTCCGTTCATCGGCATGGTGCAGATCATCGTCTACACCGGCGCGATCATGATGCTCTTCCTCTTCGTGCTGATGCTGGTCGGCCGGGACGCCTCCGACTCGCTGATCGAGACGCTGCGCGGCCAGCGGGTCGCCGCGGTGCTGCTCGGGCTCGGCTTCGCCGGCCTGGTCGGCACCGGCCTCTACCGGGGGCTCGACGGGGTCACCGCGGTCGGCCTGGAGCAGGCCAACGCCGAGGGGAACGTCCAGGGCATCGCCCGGCTGCTCTTCACCAAGTACGTCTTCGCCTTCGAGCTGACCTCCGCGCTGCTGATCACGGCGGCTGTGGGCGCGATGGTGCTGGCGCACATCGAGCGGCGCCGGGAGGACAAGATGGACCAGGTCGCCACCATGCGGTCCCGGTTCCGCCCCGGCAACTACCCCGGCCCGAAGCCCGGGCCCGGCGTCTTCGCCACCTCCTCCTCGGTGGCCACCCCGGCCCGCCTGCCCGACGGCCGGCTGACCGACCGCAGCACCCCGGCGATCCTTCCGCAGCGGGAGCTGACCGCCGAGGAGACCGCGCTGAAGGGGACGGACAAATGACGCCGGACTACTACCTGATCCTCGCCGCCGTGCTCTTCACCATCGGCGCCGTCGGCGTGCTCGTGCGGCGCAACGCGATCGTGCTGTTCATGTGTGTCGAGCTGATGCTCAACGCGGCCAACCTGACGCTGGTCACCTTCAGCCGGATCAACGGTGACCTCAACGGCCAGATCATGGCGTTCTTCGTGATGGTGGTGGCCGCGGCCGAGGTCGTGGTCGGGCTCGCGATCATCATGTCGATCTTCCGGACCCGGCGCTCCGCGAGCGTCGACGACGCCAACCTGCTGAAGTACTGAGGGGCCCTGCGGTGGATGAGATTCTGACGTACGCCCAGGCAGAGCCAACCGGCGCCGTCGCCTACGCTCCGGCTGGTGGCCTGCTGAGCAGCGTCTGGCTGCTGGTGGCGATCCCGCTGGTCAGCGCGGCGATCCTGCTGCTGCTCGGCCGGCGGGCCGACCGCTGGGGGCACTGGCTCGGCGTGGCCGCCATCGGCGCCGCGTTCGTGCTCGGCCTCAGCTACTTCTTCCAGCTTCGCGGCCTGGACAACAAGTCCGTCGAGCTGAGCCTGTGGGACTTCATCACGGTCGGCAACCTGAAGGTGGACTTCGGTCTGCTCTTCGACCCGCTGGCCGCGGTCTTCGTCCTGCTGATCACCGGGGTGGGTTTCCTGATCCACCTCTACGCGGTCGAGTACATGGCGCACGACGAGGGCCGGCGACGGTTCTTCGGGTACTTCAACCTCTTCGTCGCCGCGATGCTGCTGCTGGTGCTCGGCAACAACTACGTGATGCTCTACTTCGGCTGGGAGGGCGTCGGTCTGGCGTCGTACCTGCTGATCTCCTTCTGGTACGGGCGGCCGAGCGCGGCCACCGCCGGCAAGAAGGCGTTCCTGATGAACCGGGTCGGCGACGCCGGCCTGGCGATCGGCATCTTCATCATGTTCGCCACCCTCGGCACCACCCAGTACGACGAGGTCTTCAACGGCGTCGGCGCGCTCCAGGCCGGCACCGTGCTGGCGCTGGGCCTGCTGCTGCTGCTCGGCGCGGCCGGCAAGTCCGGCCAGTTCCCGCTCCAGGCCTGGCTGCCGGACGCGATGGAGGGCCCGACCCCGGTGTCGGCGCTCATCCACGCCGCCACCATGGTCACTGCGGGCGTCTACCTGATCGCCCGGTCCAACCCGATCTTCACCGCGAACGCCACGCTCCAGCTCGTGGTGGTGAGCGTCGGCGCGCTGACCCTGCTGATGGGCTGCGTCATCGGCGCCGCCAAGGACGACATCAAGCGGGTGCTGGCCTGGTCGACGGTGAGCCAGATCGGCTACATGTTCCTCGGCGTCGGACTGGGCGGCGCGGCGTACGCGCTGGCCATCGTGCACCTGCTGGCGCACGGCTTCTTCAAGGCCAACATGTTCCTCGGCGCCGGTTCGGTCATGCACGGCATGAACGACCAGGTGGACATCCGTCGCTTCGGCGGCCTGTCCAAGTACATGAAGGTCACCTGGATCACCTTCATGATGGGCTGGCTCGCCATCATCGGCATGTTCCCGTTCTCCGGCTTCTTCTCCAAGGAGCCGATCATCGTGGCCGCCTTCGAGCGGGAGGGCTGGACGGCCTGGCTCTTCGGCGGCGCCGCGCTGCTCGGCGCCGGGCTGACCGCGTTCTACATGACCCGGCTGTTCGTGCTCACCTTCCACGGGCCGAAGCGGTGGACCGAGGACATCGAGCACCCGCACGAGTCGCCGAAGCTGATGACGATCCCGCTGATCCTGCTGGCGATCGGCTCGGTCGGCGCCGGCTTCCTGCTGGCCACCTCCGTACCGGACTGGCTGGAGGCCACCGCCGGTCTCGGCGGCCAGGAGGAGGGCCACCACGCGGTGCTGTCGCACGGCGTGATCACCGCGCTGTCGCTGCTGGTCACCGTGCTCGGCGCCGGCCTGGCCTGGATGCTGTTCCGCAACGGCACGGCCACCGCGCCGCAGCCGGCCGGCGTGCTGGTCACCGCGGCCCGGCGCAACCTCTACACCGACGCCTTCAACGAGGCGGTCTTCGAGAAGCCGGGCATCTTCCTCACCCGGGCGCTGGTCTTCCTCGACAACCGGGGCGTCGACGGGCTGGTCAACGGCCTCGCCGCGGCGGTCGGCGGTGGCTCGGGCCGGCTCCGGCGGCTGCAGACCGGCTTCGTCCGGTCGTACGCCACGTCCATCCTCACCGGCGCGCTGCTCGTGATGGCGGCGTTCCTGGCCGTGCAGGCGGGGTGGCTGTCGTGATCGACCTCTTCCCGGCCGCCCCCGCCGGCGGACCACGCAGTGACGACGGAGGTAAGGCCGAATAATGTCCAACTTCCCGTTCCTCTCGGTGCTGACCGTGGCACCGCTGGTCGGCGCCCTGGTGGTGGCCTTCCTGCCGCGTCGCCGGCCGGAGCTGGCCAAGCAGGTGGCGTTCGGCTGGTCGCTGCTGGTGCTGGTGCTCTCCGTGGTCATGTGGGTCTCCTTCCAGGCCAACGGCGATCGGCTCCAGTTCCGTGAGTCGTACGCCTGGATCCCGACCTGGGGCGTCAACTTCACCTTCGCCGCCGACGGCATCGCGCTGGTCATGCTGATGCTGATCGCGGTGCTGGTGCCGCTGGTGATCCTGGCCTCCTGGCACGACGCCGAGTCGTCGAAGCGGTCGGTGCCGGTCTACTTCGCCCTGCTGCTGGTCCTCGAGTGCACGATGATCGGCGTCTTCGCCGCCGCCGACGTCTTCCTGTTCTACGTGTTCTTCGAGGTCATGCTGGTGCCGATGTACTTCCTGATCGGCAGCTACGGCGGCCACCAGCGGCAGTACGCGGCGGTGAAGTTCTTCCTCTACTCGCTCGTCGGCGGGCTGTTCATGCTCGCCGCGGTGATCGGCCTCTGGGTGGTCGGCGGGAAGACCTTCGACTGGCAGGCGCTGACTCAGGTGGACATCTCCACCGGCACCGAGCGCTGGCTCTTCCTCGGCTTCTTCCTCGCCTTCGCGATCAAGGCGCCGTTCTTCCCGTTCCACACCTGGCTGCCGGACGCCGGTGGCGCCGCCCCGGCCGGGGCCGCCGCCCTGCTGGTCGGCGTGCTCGACAAGGTCGGCACCTTCGGCATCCTGCGCTACTGCCTGCCGCTGTTCCCCGAGGCGTCGAAGTGGTTCGCCCCGTGGGCGCTGGCGCTGGGCCTGATCGGCATCATCTACGCGGCGCTGCTCGCGGTCGGCCAGTCCGACCTGAAGCGGCTGGTGTCGTACACGTCGATCGCGCACTTCGGCTTCATCGGCGTCGGCATCTTCGCCTTCACCACCCAGGCCGGCACCGGCGCGGTGCTCTACATGCTCAACCACGGCCTCGCCACCGGCCTGCTCTTCCTGGTGGTGGGCATGCTGATCGCCCGCCGCGGCTCGGCCCTGATCAAGGACTTCGGCGGGGCGGGCAAGCTGGTGCCGCTGCTGGCCGGGGTGCTCTTCTTCGCCGGTCTGGCCTCCCTGGCCCTGCCCGGCACCGCGCCGTTCGTCTCCGAGTTCCTGGTGCTGATCGGCACCTTCACGGTGAACAAGCCGGTCGCGGTGATCGCCACGCTCGGCATCATCCTGGCCGCCGCGTACGTGCTCTGGATGGTGCAGCGCACCACGCAGGGCACGCTCAACCCGGAGCTGACCGAGGTCGAGGCCATGCGCCGTGACCTCAGCCTGCGCGAGAAGGTCGTGGTCGCACCGCTGATCGCCCTGATCGTGCTGCTCGGCTTCTACCCCAAGCCGGTCACCGACGTCATCAACCCCGCCGTCCAGGCGACCATGAACGACGTCGGCCGGACCGATCCCGCCCCGACGGTCGGCAGCGTCCAGGAGGCCGCAAAATGACCGAGCTGAAGTTGCCGTCGATCGACTACGCGGCCCTCGCTCCGATCCTGATCATGCTGGGCGTCGCCCTGCTCGGCGTGCTGGTGGAGGCCTTCGTGCCGCGCCGCCGGCGGCACGTCGTGCAGCTCTCGCTCGCTCTGCTGGCGGTGCTCGCCGCGCTGGTGATGACGGTGCTCAACGCCGACGACCGGCTGCTCACCGCCGGTGGGGCGATCGCGGTGGACGGCCCCACGCTCTTCCTCCAGGGCACCATCCTGGTGCTCGCCGCGATGGCGCTGCTGCTGATCGGTGACCGCACGGTGGAGCGGGGCGGGGCGTTCGTCGCCCAGGCTGCCATCACCGCCGAGTCGGCCGACGACCGGCGGCAGGCCGAGGGGAGCAACGGCGCCACCGAGGTCTACCCGCTGACCACCTTCGCGATCGGCGGCATGCTGATCTTCGTGGCGGCGAACGACCTGCTGACCATGTTCATCGCGCTGGAGGTCTTCTCGCTCCCGCTCTACCTGCTCTGCGCGCTGGCCCGTCGTCGGCGGCTGCTGAGCCAGGAGGCGGCGATGAAGTACTTCCTGCTCGGGGCGTACGCGTCGGCGTTCTTCCTGTTCGGCGTGGCGCTGATCTACGGCTTCACCGCCGGCATCCCGGGCCGGTCGGCCGGCGTCGACTTCGCCACCGTGCACGCCGCGGTGAAGGAGTCGCCCGCCAGCGAGGTGCTGCTCTTCGCCGGGATGGCGCTGCTCGCCATCGGCCTGCTCTTCAAGGCCGCCGCCGCGCCGTTCCACGTCTGGACCCCGGACGTCTATCAGGGCGCCCCGACGCCGGTCACCGGCTTCATGGCGGCCTGTACCAAGGTGGCCGCCTTCGGCGCCCTGTTGCGGGTGTTCCACGTGGCGTTCGCCGACGCGGCCTGGGACTTCACCCCGGTCCTCGGGGTGGTCGCGGTGCTCACCATGCTGGTCGGCGCGGTGCTGGCGGTTACCCAGACCGACATCAAGCGGCTGCTGGCGTACTCCTCGATCGCCAATGCCGGTTACCTGCTGGTCGGTGTGCTCGCGCCGACCGGCGAGGGCGTCTCCGGCACGATGTTCTACCTGGCCGCGTACGGCTTCTCGGTGCTCGCCGCGTTCGCCGTGGTGACCCTGGTCCGGGACGCGGACGGCGAGGCCACCCACCTGTCCCGCTGGGCCGGGCTGGGCCGCCGGTCGCCGTTCTACGCCGGGATCTTCACCTTCATCCTGCTGGCCTTCGCCGGTATCCCGCTGACCAGCGGCTTCACCAGCAAGTTCGCGGTCTTCGGCCCGGCGCTGGAGAGCGGCCACGCCTGGCTGGTGGTGGCCGGCGTGCTGACCAGCATGGTGCTGGCCTTCCCGTACCTGCGGGTCGTGGTGATGATGTGGCTCTCCGAGCCGGGCGAGAGCACCCCGACCGTCACCGTGCCGGGCGGGCTGACCGCGACCGCGCTGATGATCGGCGTGGTGGCCACCCTGGTCCTGGGCGTGGCCCCGGCTCCGCTGCTCGACCTGGCCACGGACGCCGCAGCGTTCGTACGGTGAGACGTCTGCCCGAGGACGCGGGGCCGGTGCGCGATGGCGCGCCGGCCCCGCGCCTGTATCCCCGCTCCGGAGCAGGTCGAACGGGTGTGGCATGGTTGAAGGCGTGGTGATTCCGGCTGGCGAGCGTTCAGGCGTCGTCGGCTCCGGCGGTCGTCGGAGCCGGGCGGGCACGAGTCAGGTCGGCGCGCTCGGGGTGCATCTCACCGATCCGCGCGTCGAGGCCTCCGTGCTGGGCGTGCTCGACGGCGTCGAGGCCGAGCTGCGGGCCAGTGTGGCCAGCGCCGACCCGTTCGTCACCGAGGCCGCCCGGCACCTGGTGGAGGCCGGCGGCAAGCGGTTCCGGCCGCTGCTGGTGGCGCTGGGGGCGCAGTTCGGTGACCCGGCGGACGCGCAGGTCGTCCCGGCCGCCGTGGTGATGGAGCTCACCCACCTGGCGACGCTGTACCACGACGACGTGATGGACGAGGCCGCCGTGCGGCGGGGCGCCCCGAGCGCCAACTCCCGCTGGACCAACTCGGTGGCGATCCTGGTCGGCGACTACCTCTTCGCCCGCGCCGCGGATCTCGCTGCCGACCTGGGCACCGAGGCCGTCCGCCTCCAGGCGCGCACCTTCGCCCGCCTGGTGCACGGCCAGATCGCCGAGACCGTCGGCCCCCGGGCCGGCGAGGACCCGGTGGCGCACTACCTGCACGTGATCGCCGAGAAGACCGGCTCGCTGATCGCCACCTCGGCCCGCTTCGGCGGCATGTTCGGCGGGGCGTCGGCGGAGCACACCGAGGCCCTCGCGGGCTACGGCGAGACCATCGGGGTCGCCTTCCAGCTCTCCGACGACCTGCTCGACATCGCCAGCGAGTCGGTGCAGTCGGGCAAGACGCCCGGCACCGACCTGCGCGAGGGCGTGCCGACGCTGCCGGTGCTCTACGCCCGGGCGGCCGACGACTCCGACGCCGCCTCGGTGCGGCTGCGGGAGATCCTGGCCACCGGCCCGCTGGTCGACGACGCGCTGCACGCCGAGGCGCTCGGCCTGCTCCGTGAGTCCCCGGCGCTCAAGCGGGCCCGGGAGACCGTCCGCAGCTACGCCGAGGACGCCCGCGCCCAGCTCGCCCCGCTCCCGCAGGGCCCCGCCCGTGGCGCCCTCGAATCCCTCTGCGACTACATCGCCGACCGCACCAGCTGACCGCTCCCGCCCGGGAGCCGCTCCACCGGTCGATCACGAGGTGGACCGCACCGGTCGCAGGTCAGGGGGTGCGGGTCAGCATGCGGCTGCCGAGCAGCATGAACGCGGCGGCGGCCAGCATCGCGACGGCCGCGGTGAGCCACATCGCCGGATAGCCGGCCGCGCTGGCGGTGGCGCCCAGGGCGAGCGGGCCGAGACAGCCGCCGGCGTACACCCCGGTCTGGGTGATCGAGGTGGCGGCGGCCGGGGCCTGCGGGTGCAGCCTGACTACCGCGAAGTTCATCAGCCCTGGCCACGCCCAGCCGAGGCCGAAGCCGAGCACCACGCCGACCACCAGCGGCACCGCGCCGGCCAGGGCGAGCAGCCCCAGCCCGGCCGCGCCCACCACCAGCATCCCGGCGATCACCGCCACGTGCCCCTCGGCCCGCCGGTCGGCGAGCCAGCCGGCCCCGATCCGGGCGGTGACGCAGACCGCGCTGCCCAGCGTGAGGGTCAGCCCGGCCAGCCCCGGCGCGAGGCCGCGCGCCACCGACGAGTCCACCACGAAGGTGCCCAGCGCGTTGGCGGCCGCCGCGGCGAGGGTCGCCGCCACACCGACCACCACCAGGGCCGCGGTGGCCCGCCCGCCGCGCGCCCCGGCGGCCTTCCCGGCCGGTCCGGGCTGCCCCGGGGGTACGGCGGGCAGGGCGGCCAGGGCGGCCCCGGCGGCAGCCACGAACGCCCAGCGCCAGCCGGCGGTGAGGGCGATGGTGGGCACCGCCGCGCCGGCCAGCAGGGTGGAGACCGGAATTGCCGCCTGCTTCACCCCGAAGGACAGGCCCTGCCGCCGGGCCGGCACGTGCCGGGCCAGCGCCGCGTTGCTGGCGAGCTGCCCGAGCGCGTTCGCCGCGGCGCTCAGCCCGAGCAGGGCCACCAACACCGGGTACGACCGGGCCAGCACCGCGATGGCGAACAGGCAGCCGGCGGCCAACAGGATGCCGGCCCGGGCCACCACCGCCGGGCCGTACCGCTCGACCAGCCGGCCGGACGGCACCGAGGCCAGCGCGCTGATGCCGAAGTAGACCGAGACGGCCAGACCCAGACCGGCGGGGGAGAAGCCGAGATCGTCACCCATCTGCACGGCCAGGCCGCCGACGAGGAACACCGGCAGGACCGAGGCGACGGTGGTGGCGATGGCCCCGGCGCCGGCCCGCAGCGGGGCTACGGCCGGCGGGCTGGGCGAGGGAGTCAGCGCGGTGTCGGTCATCGTCTGGCCAACCTACGTGAGCCCAGCTCACGGGCGCCCGGCGTGTCGCAGCGATACACGCCACGTGCGGTCTGATCTGGAATCCTCGACCCGAACGGGCGTTCCGTCCCCGGGCGGTTTTTCATATGGTGTAAGTCCCCGGCTGCGGAGGTGGTTGTGCGCGACCCCCTGGCGGAGCCTTCGGATCTCATCCGGAGCGTCTCCCGCGCGCTACGCGTGCTCGAGTCGGTCGGTCGCGCCCCCAAGGGGCTGACCGTCAAACAGATCGCCCGGCGGTGCGAGCTGACCGTCGCGACGACGTACCACCTGGTCCGCACCCTCGCCTACGAGGGCTACGTGATCCGGCGGGAGGACGGCACCTACATCGTGGGGCTGGAGGTCGCCGACCGGTACCGGGAGCTGGTGACCGCCTTCCGGGGGCCGCCGGCGGTCGGGGAGACGCTGCGTCGGGCCGCCGCCGACACCGGCTGGAGCCACTACCTGGGCCGCTTCGTGGGCGGGCAGGTGGCGGTCACGGCGGTCGCCGAGGGGCCGCGCTCGCCGCACCTGGAGGACCTGGTCCCCGGCTTCGACGAGGGGGCGCACGCCACCGCGCTCGGCAAGTGCCTGCTGGCCACCCTCACCGCCGAGCAGCGCTTCCGCTACCTGCGCGAGTACGGCATGCGCCCGTTCACCACGGCCACCCTGACCACCGTCGAGGCGTTCGAGGCGGACCTGGCCGCCGGGGACCGGCGCGGCATGCAGCTGGAGCTGGGGCAGTTCCGGCAGGGGGTGGCCTGCGCGGCGGTGCTGGTCACCCCGGACAAGGACATGGAACGCCGGGTCGCGCTGGCCTGCGCCCTGCCGGCCAGCGAGATGATGACCTCGGCCCGGGTGGTCCGGGCCAAGCTGCTCACCGTCGCCCGCGCCGTCGCCGACGGCATCGCCGCCGACGCCTGACCCCGGCCCGCCCTGCGCGTGCGCGGCCGGCCCGGCGTTGATCGACTCCGTTTCGCCGAACTGGCGGCATCCCACCGCAGCCGATGCGCCATGTCGCCGAAACGGAGTCGATCGACCCCTGACCTGGACGTCGGAAGGGCCCCGTCCCTGGCGGGGAGCGGGGCCCTTCGACCGGTGGCCCGGCGCCGGGCCACCGAGGGGAACGTCAGCTGCCGATCGGGCCGCCGTCCAGCCGCCAGGTGACGACCACGCCCGGCTTGGCGTAGTCGCCGTCCGGCCAGGTGGACGCCGGCTTCTCCACGGAGGCGCCGGTGATCTCACCGGGGTGCTGCACGGCCACGAAGACCGAGCGGTTGTCGCCGGTGATGAACGGCCCGCAGGTCTCCGCGCCGACCGGCACGGTGAGGAACTGCTTGAGGTGCCCCCGCTCCGGACCCTCGACCGCGGTGGCGAAGAGACCGTCGTTGCTGCCCAGCGCGTTGCCGTCGGTGGAGATCCAGAGGTTGCCGGCGGCGTCGAAGGCGACGTTGTCCGGGCAGGAGATCGGCGAGACCTTGGTCTTGTCGTACCCGGCGAAGTAGGTCGACGGGTCGGTCGGGTCGCCGGCGACGATCGGCAGCGACCAGGCGAAGCTCTCCGCCGTGTTGTCGCCCCGGTCCTCGACCAGCTCCAGGATCTGGCCGTGCTTGTTGAGGTTGCGCGGGTTGGCCTCGTCGGCCGGCGCCTTGCCCGGCTTGCCCCGGTCGGTGTTGTTGGTCAGCGCCACGTACACCTTGCCGGTGAGCAGGCTCGGCTCGACGTCCTCCGGCCGGTCCATCTTGGTCGCGCCGACCTTGTCCCCGGCGAGCCGGGTGAAGGTCAGCACGTCCGCGGCGGTCATCCCGTCGACGTACGAGCGGTTGCCGCTGACCAGCTTGATCCACCGGCCCCGGCCGTTGAACGCGCCGTCGGCCGGGAGCTTGCCCGAGCCGTCGATCTCGGCGGCGCTGGTCTGCTCGAACTGCGCCACGTAGAGCGTGCCGGACTCCAGCAGGGTCAGGTTGTGCTTGCGGGCCACCCACGAGTCGCCCGGCAGGAACTTCTTGTCGGAGACGAACTTGTAGAGGTAGTCGAAGCGCTCGTCGTCGCCCATGTACGCGACCACGTGCCCGCTCTTCGCCACGATGACGTTGGCGCCCTCGTGCTTGAACCGGCCCAGCGCGGTGTGCTTGCGCGGGCGGCTCTCCGGATCGAACGGGTCGATCTCCACGATCCACCCGAAGCGGTGCGCCTCGTTCGGGTGCTTCGCCAGGTCGAAGCGCTCATCGGCCCGCTCCCACTTCCGGCTGCCGCTGGGGTAGCGGGCGGTGGTGGTGATGCCGTAGCGGGCCAGCTTCGGCTTCAGCTCCTCCGGGGTGGCGTCCGCCCCGACGAAGTACTGGTTGAAGTTCTCCTCGCCGGAGAGCACCGTGCCCCACGGGGTGACCCCGCCGGCACAGTTGTTCAGGGTGCCGACGACCGTACGACCCTTCGGGTCGGCGGCGGTGCGCAGCCAGGCCGAGCCGGCGGCCGGGCCGGTCAGCTCGAACTTCGTGCCCAGCGCGGTGACCCGCCGGTTGTACGGCCGGCGGCCGCCCGCGACCGGACGCCACTGCCCGGTGCCGTCGACCCGCTCCAACTCCACCACCGACATGCCGTGCGCGGCCATCGCGGTGCGCAGTTGCTCCACGGTCAGCGCGTCCAGGCCGGTGAAGCCGGGGAACATCAGGTCCTCGTTGGTGTACTCGTGGTTGACCACGAGCAGCGCCCGCCGGCCCCGCCGGTCCAGCGGCAGCACGCCGACGAAATCGTTGTTGTAGCCGAACTGCTTCGACTGCGCGGCGGCGTTCTGCCCGTGCAGGTCGAACTCGGGGGCGCCGGGGACCACCGGGTCGCCCCAGCGGATGACCACCGCGTGGTCGTACCCGTTGGGCACGACCAGGGTGTCGAGCTGGTTCGGCGGGATCGGCTTGAAGGTCAGCGCGCCGGTGGACGGCTGCGGGCGGCCGAAGTCGGTCGCCTCGGGGACGACCGGCGTGCCGGGGGCGGCGGCGGCCGGGGCGGCCCCGGCAAGCGCGCCGGCGGCCGCGCCGCCGAAGCCGAGCACCAGCGCGCCGACCGCGCCGGCCCGGACCACGCCGCGCCGGGACACCTCGGCCTCCACCAGGTCCCCGAAGTACGCGTTGTCGGAAGAATTGGGCACCGGGTGGTCGCAGGCGTTGCCGCACCGGTACAGACAGGTCATCGCATCGCGGCTGCCGTGGCGGGTGGCGCCCAGCAAGGGGAGCAGCCGGGGACGGTCGCTCATTTCAGGAGCCTCCTGGAAGCAAGATCGGTGGCACGCCGGATCACCCGATCGACGTGCGTACCGGCCGGAGGCTGCCAGGGCGCGGTGAGCGGTCGCCGGACTCGGCGTTAACCGGATGTGAACAGCGGTCGCAGGTGAACCGATCGGCGTGACGGCGCGTATCCACGGGCGAACGCATTCGCCGCACTCGCCGCGGAGAGCGAGGGGATCACCATCAGCGACCACGACGCCCAACTGCTGCGCGCGCTGCACGACGAGCACGCGGAGGCGCTGTACGCGCACGCGCTCCGACTGGTCAACGGCGACCGTACCCGGGCCGAGGACCTGGTGCAGGAGACCCTGCTGCGGGCCTGGCGCCACCCCGAGTCGCTCGACCCGCGGCGCGGCTCCGTCCGTGCCTGGCTCTTCACCACGGCGCGGAACCTGGCGATCGACGCCTGGCGGCGCCGGTCCACCCGGGTCGGTGAGGTGTTCACCGACGACCTGCCCGAGCCGCCGGAGGCGGTCGACGAAGCGGAGCGCGCGGTGGAGGCGTGGACCGTCGCCGAGGCCCTGAACCGGCTCAGCCCCACCCACCGGGAGGTGCTGGTCGAGTGCTTCTACCAGGGCCGTTCGGTGGCCGAGGCCGCCGCCCGGCTGGGGGTGCCACCGGGGACGGTCAAGTCCCGCACGCACTACGCGCTGCGCTCACTACGGTTGGTCCTGGCCGAGATGGGGGTGACCGGATGACCCGCTGCGAGTTCGCGCACGACGACGGCGCGTACGTGCTGGGCGCCCTCGCTCCCGCCGACCGCGCCGCCTACGAGCGGCACCTGGCCGGCTGCGCCGCGTGCCGGGAGGCGGTCTCCGAGATCGCCGTGCTGCCCGGGCTGCTCGGCCGGCTCGACCCGGCCGCGCTGGACGAGTTCCTGCCCCCGCCGCAGGAGCCGAACCGGGTGCCCGCGCTGCTCGCCGCCGCCCGGGACCGCCGGCGCCGGGAGCGGTCCGGCGCGCGCCGACGGTACGCGCTGACCGCCCTGGCCGCCGCCGCGCTCGCCCTGGTCGTGGGCGTCGGGGGCGCGGCCGTGCTGCGTCCTCCCACGCCGCCCGGGCCGACCGTCCAAGCGGTGCGGATGGTCGCCATGCAGCCGGTGGCGGCGAAGGCCCCGGTGCACGCCGAGATCGGGTTGACCGGCACCGACTGGGGCACCGAGGTCACCATGCGCTGCGGGTACGACGCGACCGCCGGCTACGGCAAGGCGTACACGTTCCGGCTGGTGGCGCACGGCCCGGACGGCGCCACGGAGCAGATCGGCTCCTGGCTGGCCGCGCCCGGCGACGAGGTGCGCCTCAGCGGCGCGACCCGCTTCACCGACGCGGAGCTGGTCCGGCTGGAGCTGGTCCGCGCCGACGGCACCGCCGTGCTGGGCTACGACGTGCGCTGAGTTCCGGTCACCGCGTGGCGGCGGTGGCCGGGACCGGGGTGCGGGCGGCGGCCCGGGTGTGGCGGGTGTGCCGGACCGCGTCGACGGTGAAGACGATCAGCGCCACCCAGACCAGCGCGAAGCCGGCCAGCCGGGCCGGCGGCATCGGCTCGTGGAAGATCAGCACCCCGCAGCCGAGCTGGAGGATCGGCGCGAGGTACTGCAACATGCCCAGGCCGGACAGCGGAAGCCGGTTGGCCGCGCCGGCGAAGAGCAGCAGCGGGACGGCGGTGGCCGCGCCGGCGAGCACCAGCAGCAGGGTGTGCCCGAGCGAGACGTGCCCGAAGGTCGACTCGCCACGCCGCGCCAGCCACCCGAGGTACGCCAGGGCGGGCAGCGCCAGCACCGCGGACTCGACGAAGAGCCCTTCCGCGGCGGGCAGCCCGAGCCGCTTCTTGACCAGGCCGTACCCGGCGAAGCTGAACGCGAGCGTCAACGCCAGGTACGGCAGCCGGCCGTAGTCGACGGTGAGCACGACCACGGCCGCCGCGCCCACGCCGAGCGCCGCCCACTGCGCCGGGCGCAGCCGCTCGCGCAGCACGAAGACGCCGATCAGCACCACGACGAGCGGGTTGATGAAGTATCCCAGCGCCGTCTCCACCACCCGGTCGGAGTTGACCCCGTAGATGTAGGTGCCCCAGTTCACCGCGATCAGCGCGGCCGCGACGACGATGGCGGCCAGCGTCCGGGGGCGGCGGGCCAGCGCGCGCAGGAAGCCGATGTTGCGCATCGCGGCCAGCAGCAGCGCGACGAAGACCACCGACCAGACGATCCGGTGGGCCAGGATCTCCACCGGTCCGGCCGGGCGCAGCAGCTTCAGATAGATCGGGAAGAAGCCCCAGAGCAGGTACGCGCCGAAGCCGTACAGGTAGCCGAGCCGGACTGGATTCACCCCTCCACCGTAAGGGGCGCGGCGGGTGGGTGTTCCTTTCCGGTGACCGGCTTCACCGGACGGTGGTCCAACTCCATCCAGCGGCCCGGCTCGACCGGGGCGAAGCCGACCTTCGCGTACACCCCGTGGGCGTCGAGGGTGGCCAGCAGGATCCGGCGCACCCCCAGCCCGGCCAGGTGGTCCCGGACGGCGGTGGCCAGCCAGGTGCCCAGCCCGCGACCGCGCTCAGACGGCGCGACGTAGACGTCGCAGAGCCAGGCGAAGGTGGCCCGGTCCGTGATCACCCGGGCCACCGCCACCTGCTCGCCCCCGGCGTACACGCCGTACGGGATCGAGCCGGCGAAGGAGGCCGCCACCGTCTCCCGGCTCCGGCCGAGCGCCCAGTACGCGTCGGTGGAGAGCCAGCGGTGCACCCGGTCGAGGTCGATCCGGTCGGGATCGGTGCTGAGCAGGTAGCCGTCGTCGCGGGTCAGGGTGAACACCCCGGCCACGCTAGCCGGGACGCCCCCGGCCCGCGCGAGCCAATTCCCGGCCACTGGCCGCCGTTCCCGCCCGGGCGTCGCGCCTGCGCGTCCCGCCCGGGCGTCGCCGGGTCAGTCGCGGTCGAGGATGGCGCCGAGGATCCAGGTCACGATGCTGACGAAGAGCGCGCCGAGCACCGCCTCGGGCCAGAAGCTGTCGACGTGGAAGGGCAGCCCGGCCTCGCCGGCGATCCAGCTCGTCAGCAGGAAGAGCAGGCCGTTGACCACCAGCGCGATCAGGCCGAGGGTCAGCAGGTAGAAGCCGCAGCCGACGGACTTGATGACCGGCTGGAGCACCGCGTTGACCACGCCGAAGATCACCGCCACCAGCAGCAGGGTGGTGACCGTCTCGACGGCCGAGTCGGAGTCCAGGGTGATGCCCGGGATGAGCAGCGTCGCCAGCCAGAAGGCGGCCGCGGTGGAGCCCAGCCGGATCAGAAGGCCCTTCAGAAAACCCATGGCGGGGATCGTGCCACGCACGGCCCACTCGGGGAACCCTCCGCGTACCCCGGGTTCAGCGGCGGGCCGGCCGGCCGATCAGCTGCGACTCGATCGGGGTGGGCGAGAGCAGCGCCCAGCGCAGCGCCCGGCGGTTGACCACCGCCACCATGTCGTCCCGGATCCGGGTCAGCCACTCCGCCGACCCGCCGAGCCCGAGCGCCGCGCCGGCCAGCACCGCCTCCCGCTGGTCCAGCGGTTGCAGCACCGCCAGGTCGGCCCGGCCCAGGGTGTCCGCGTCGGCCTCGGCCAGCTCGTCCCGGACCACCAGGGTCGCCTGCCAGGCCGGCCCCGGCCCGGGGTCGTCGGCCGCCGCGCCCGCGTCGACCACCAGCAGCAGGGGACACAGCGGCGAACCGGGCGCCCCGCCCAGCGGGCGGCCCGGCGGGAGAACCGCGATGCCGCCCCCGATGCCGCCGACGCCCCGCACGAAGGGTTCCCAGGCCCTCGGCCGGCCGGTGCGCACCGCCACCCGGGCGCCGAGCGCCATCGCCCGCAGCACCAGCAACTGCGCCGCGCGGAGCCCGCCGACGAGCACCAGCCGAGTGCCCTCGGCGCGGAACAGTCGGACGGTCACCGCGCCGCCGTGCCGGTTGGCGCCGACCATCAGCCCGGCGTCGCCGAGGGACAGCTCCAGCGGCTCCGGGTCCGGGCCGGGCGCCACCGGGCCGGCGGCCACCGCCAGCGGCAGCGTGGCGGCCAGGGCGGCGAGCTGCGCACCGTCGAGCCGGCGTACCTCGCCGCCGGCGTCGGCGACGAGCCGGTGCAGCGCCTGGCCGGCCAGGGCCAGCTCTTCGGGCGTCCGGGCGGTGAGGCGTACCGTCAGCTCGGCCGGCACCGGCGCGGCGTCGGCGGCGGTGCGCGGACCGGCGCGGAGCGACACGCTGGTCGCCGTGGCCGGCAACGCCAGCAGCCGGGGCACCAGCCGCCGACCCAGCTCGGCGCCCGGGTCGGGCCAGCGGGCCAGCCGGAAGCCGGCCTGGAGCAGGTCGGCGGAGCGCACCGCCGGCCAGGTCTCCCGGATCGGCCGGCCACCGTCGTGGTGGGCCAGTTCCCCGAGTACGCGCAGCGCCGCGTGCTCGCCGAGCGGTCGGGCGCCGACCGGTCCGAGCCGGCGGACCAGCCGGCGTACGGTGCCGGACAGGGCCCGGCGCAGCTCCTCGTCCGACCAGCCGTCCACCCGCAGCGCCCGGACGGCGAGCAGCGCCCGCTCCTGGCCGGGCAGCCGCCCCTGGGTCAGCTGCCGGTACGACGTCCCCGCCGTCCCGCCTGCCGCGCCGGGCGCCGGGGCTGGGGCGGCGTGCAGCAGGAGCTGGACCCGCAGCGGCGGATGCTCGGTCGTGGCGGGCGGCAGTAGCGCGGCCGGCCCGAGCAGCGCGCGCGGGCCGTCGCCGAGCAGGTCTCCGGGATCGCCCAGCTCGATCAGGGCCGTCAGCCCGGCGGCGTCGTCGATCACGGCGGCGGGCCCGCCGGCCAGCTCCACCGACCGCACCACGGCGCCGGGGAGCACCAGGTCCAGCAGCGCGGCCGGACCGGCGGCCGGACCGAGCAGTCGCCGGCGGGTGGCGTACCCGACGCCGGTGCCGAGCCACTCGAACAGCCACCGGCCGCGCCAGCGGACCCAGGCCGTGGCGAGCAGCAGCCCGGCGGCGAGCAGGGCGAGCGCGAGAGCCGCCACGCCCCGGCCGAGGGTCGCGACCGGCAGCGCCAGCGCGACCTGCGCGGCCGCCACCTGACCTGCGCGGACGGCGGTCGACCGGCGGACGGGGACCGCGTTCCACTGTGGCGGGAGGGGCTGGCGGTGGGCCGGCCGTGCCGTCGTGCTCGCCGTCACCGCGTCTCCTCCGCTCGACGTGTCGGACCGCCAGGCCGCCGCCGGACCACCGGTGCGCACCGTACCGCTACGGCAACGTGACCCATGGTAAGGGGAACCGTCGGTGCCGGTTGTCCACAGGGGAGGGCGAGGGGGTAGCACAACGGCGATCGGGCCGCTACCGTCAGCGACGAGTTCGGCTGACCGTCGCCGCCGTGGGCCCCGCCTCGAGGCGTCCATGGATCGTCCGGCGGCAGCCACGACGGAGAGACGAGGTGACGTCCGGGTGGCCCAGACCCAGGCAGAAGCCGCGGTGATGCAGCAGACCGCCGCGAGGTTCGAGCAGGTGGACCAGTCGCTGCAGAGCATGCTCAGCGGCCTGATGGCCGAGCTGGAGGTGTTGCAGCAGGCCTGGCGCGGCGCCGGTGGCCGCTCGTTCGAGCAGGTCAAGCAGCAGTGGTCGCAGGACCAGGCGACGTTGCAGCGCGCCCTGCGGGAGACCGCGTCGGCGATCCGCACCGCCGGCCGGCAGTACGACGTCTCCGACGACGAGGCGGCCAGCCGGGTCTCCGGCACCAACCGCGGCATCCAACTGCCGCTTTAACCACACCAGGGGGAGGAGCATCCGATGGACCACGGTGTCCTGGTCGTCAACTTCGCCGCGCTGCAACAGGCCAGCGCGGACATCCAGAAGGCGTTGAACACGCTCGACTCGCAGCTCGGCCAGCTGGAGCGCGACGCCGCCCCGCTGGTGGCGAGCTGGGCCGGCGAGGCGCAGCAGGCGTACGAGCAGCGGCAGGCGCGGTGGCGGTCCGCCTCGCAGGACCTGCAGGCCATGCTGCGCGACATCAAGCTCGCGGTGGACGACTCCGCCACCGACTACCTCGACACGGAGAAGAAGAACGTCGGCCTGTTCCAGTGAGCCCGGCCGCGCGGCGGCGCCCGACGATCCCGTGGGCGCCGCCGTCGCCGTGTCGGCCACCGGCGGGTCAGGCCGGTCCGGCCGGGCGCCAGCCCCGCCCGGCGCCGCGCGGCAGCACCAGGGTCAGCAGCACCGCCGCCGCCACGGCCGCGCCGGTGACCCCGGCGACCAGCAGGGCCCGGTCCCGCGCCGCCGCGCGTCGCGCCCGCTTGGCCAGCAGCGCCGGATCGGGCCGGTCGGCCGGCAGGGCCGCCGCCCCGCGCACCCCCGCCGTCGCGGCCGCCCCGGTCTCGGTGACCGCCCGGTACGGGTTCAGCACGCCCGCGCCGTACCCGCCCCGACCGTCGCCCGGCGCCGGGTCGGTGGTGCCGACGATCCGCCGCGCCACCTCCGTCGCGCTCAGCTCGGGCCGGTACTGCCGAACCAGCGCCGCGGTGGCGGCCACGAAGGGCGTGGCGTAGCTGGTGCCCTCGGCCCGGTGGTGCCCCTGCTCCGGCGCGGCCATCAGCACGTCGCTGCCGGGCGCCACCAGGTCGACGTAGGAGCCGGTCTGGGAGAAGGCGGCGCGGGTGCCGTCCGGGGAGATGGCGCCGACCCCGAGCACCCCGTCGTACGAGGCCGGGTACGGGCGCGGGTCGCCGCTGTTGTGCAGGTTGCCGGCGGCGGCCACCACCACCACGTCCCGGCGCACCGCGTAGCTCACCGCCTCCCGGACGGCCGGGTTGTCCGCGTACAGCACGACGGAGAGGTTCAGCACGTCGGCGTCGTGGTCCACCGCCCACCGGATGGCCTGGGCGAAGTCCGCCGCGCCGACCGTGCGCCCCGACTCCCGTCCCTCGACCACCTGCTGCTCGCTCACCCGTACCGGCAGGATCCGGGCGCGGGGTGCCAGCCCGTGGAAGGCGACGCCGTCGACGGACGCGGCCGCGATGATGCTGGCCACCCCGGTGCCGTGACCGGCGCAGTCGCGGGTGCCGTCGCCGCCCGGGTCGAGGAAGTCCGCGCCGTCGAGCACCCGGCCGCGCAGTTGCGGGTGCCGCCGGTCGACCCCCGAGTCGATCACCGCGACGGTCACTCCCGCGCCGGTGGCCAGCGGGACCAGCCGTTCCGGGGCGTACCGGCGCTGGGCCCACGGGACGCCGGTTACCGAGCGGGCCGGGGCGAGCGGGGCGGAGCAGGCCGGCGCGGCGGCCCGGGCGGGGGTGGCCGACGACACGGCGAGCGCCGGCAGGCCGGTCAGCAGGACCGCCGCCAGGCCGGCGAAGGTCGGCCGCGCGCTGGGCCGGTGCATCGACCGCCTCCGTATCGTGTCGACTCCGGAACGCGATGTTATCGCCTCGCGACCCCACGCGGTCAGCCCATTGTGATCTTGTTCGTACCTTGTAGGTTGTACGCGATGCCTATGGCCTGTTGGCGGGAGGAGAGGTGGCCGTGACCGACTGGGAGCCGGCTACCGAGGCCGAGACGGCGATGCGCGACGCGCTGCACGCCAACAACCAGGAACTTTACTTCCGCATCCTGGCCGGCACCGAGCTGCTCCTGCCGGTCTCCGCACAGGCCCTCGCCGGCGAGGCACCGCTGGGCTGGGGCACCTGGACCACGGGTGGCCGCACGCACGTGCTGGCCTTCACCTCCACCGCCGCGCTGCGCGCCTGCCTCGGTGCCACGGCCGGTCCCAGCCGCCGTGCCCCGTACCCCGACCTCGCCGCCACCTGGCCCAACCACGAGTGGTGGCTGGCCGTCAACCCTGGGCTGCCGATCGAGGGCTACCTGCCGGCGTGGTTCGTCTCCCAGCTCTCCCGTGGCGACGTCCGCCTGCCCGGTCGCACCATGGGCGCCCGCGCCCGGCTGGAGCGCGTGGAGTCGGTGGCCCGCGGTCAGGCCGACAGCACCGGCCCCGCCCGGGCGACCGAGGCGCGGGACCCCGCCCCGGACGCCCGGTCGCAGCCGCGCCCGGTGGCGCCGCCGACCCCCACGCCCGCCATCGGCGCGGGACCCGACGCCTCGGCCGCCCGCCCCGGCGCACCCGGGCCGGCGCGGGTGCCGCACCCCGCCCGCCCCTCGGCCGCGCCGTACCGCCCGGAACCGGACCGGCCGCGCCCGTCGGGTACGGACCCCGTGGTGCCGGCCGCCGCGTCGTATCCGGAGGTGCCGGCGGCCGCGTCGTACCCGGACGTCGTGCCGGCCGCCGGGGGGACGCGGCCGGGCGGCGAGCCTCGACCACCGGCGGACCCGGCCAACGGCCGGCCGGCCGCCACGCCATCGTCCGATCCCGACCGGCCGCCCGTCGCACCCTGGATGACCTCGCCCCGGCGTCGGCTCCTCGGGGAGGGGCTGGGCGCCCGTCTCGCCGGGGACGGCGGTCCGCCCAACGGCCGCAGCTCGTTCTTCGAGCCGTCCTCCGAGCGGGGTGCCGCGCCCCGCGCGTCGCGGGACCCGCTGCGTACCGGTGAGCGGGCCGCGCCGCCGCCGCGGCCCGGGCTCGGTGGCCAGGCATTCCCCCGGCGCCGCCCGGCGACCGCGCGGCCGGGGGAGGAACCGACCAGGGCGTTCCAGTTCGACCGGCCCGACGGACAGGCGCCGCCCCCCGCGCCGGCGGACCGACGGCCGGACCCGCTGGCGGAGGAGTCCACCCGGGCGTTCCGGGTGCCGGCGCCGGACGCCGAGGCGACCCAGGCGCTGCCGCGACGGCACCCCACGCCCGCGGCGCCGCCCGCCGAGGAGCAGATTCAGCGCCTTCCCGACCCGTCCGCGCGGCTCACGCCCTCGCCGGTCGAGGAGCTGCCGGTGTCGATCGCCGAGCCGGTCTCCGGGCCGCCGGCACCGCGTCGCGGCTTCTCGCCCATCGTCATCGAGGGCACCGTCATCGAGTCCCGGGACCTGCCCGTCACCCCGGCGCCGGACCGGATCCCGCCGGCCACCGCCGGCCTGGACAACAGCGCCAGCATGAACGGCTCCGCCGGCGGCGGGCAGTTCGCCGCCTCCGGCCCGGCGGGAACAACCTTCCCCCGCCCGGCCTTCGGCTCGCCGTCCGCCGACGACCCCACCGAGCCGATCTCCCCCGCCCCCGGGCAGCGCACCGAACCGGTCTTCCCGGCCGCCGAGCAGCGCACCTCGTCGCTCTTCGCGGCTCCCGAGCAGCGGACGGAACCGGTCTTCCCGGCTCGCGGGCAGCGGACGGAACCGGTCTTCCCGGCTGCCGGGCAGCGCACCGGGTCGGTCTTCCCAGCTCCTGAGCAGCGGACAGAGCCGATCGCTCCGGTGCCGGGCGGCGGGTCCGCGGCGCAGGCCGCTCCGGACGACGAGGAACCCACCGAGCGGCTCGCCCCGGTTTCCGACGACCGCACGGAGTCGCTCTTCGCGGCCCCGACCGCGCCCGTGTCGCCGGCTTTCGGTGCCCGGCCCGAGGACCCGCCGACTTCTGCCGCCCCCCTCTCGCCGGCTGTCGGTGGCCGGGCCGAGGCGGCAGCGCCGTCTCCCGCCGCCTCCGTCTCGCCGGCCGCCGGCGGCCGGACCGAGGCGGCAGCGCCGTCTCCCGCCGCGCCCGTCTCGCCGGCCTTCGGCGGTCAGCAGGCGGCGACCGTGCCCACCCCGCCCGTCGCCCCGGCCTTCGGCGGCGCGCCGGCGGGGACGCCGGTGGCCGAGGCCGCGCCCGCCGGGCCGACCCCGGCCGGCCCCTCCGTCGCCGAGCACACCCGGCCGGGCGAGGCGGCTCCGTCGTCCAGCGGTGCCGGCCGCGTCACTCCGGCTCAGGCGGTCGAGGCGTTCCAGCCCGCCAACGCGGTCGAGGAGGACCTGCTGGACGCGGCCGGCTCCGGCAGCACCGACACCTTCCTCTCCACGCTGCTCCTGGCCCGGGTGCTCCTGCCGGTGGCACCCGACTCGGTGCCCGGCAGCCGTCCCGGCGATCCCGGTTTCGTCTGGCGTACGGAGGAACTCGACGGCGAGACGTACGTGGTGGTGCACACCTCGCCGGAGCGGCTGGCCGACCACTGCCCGGAGCCGGTGGAGACCGTCGAGGTCCGGTTCGTGCAGCTGATCCGGCGCTGGCCGCAAGAGGTGTGGTCCTTCGCGGTCAACCCCGGCAGCCCGATCGGGGCGAAACTGCCCGGCGAGCAGATCGTCGGGCTGGCCAACTGGGCGGCCGAGGTGGGGCTCGGTGACGACACCGAGACCGAGCCGGAGGCGGTCGCGGTCGAGGAACCGGCCGAGCGGCCCCGGTACGCCCCGCAGGTCGCCGACCCGACCCGGCCGGTGACCATGCAGAAGGCGGTGGCCCCGAGCCAGCTCGCCTACTACCTGGAGCGCGGGTACGACCGGGTCTCCGGTTTCGTGCACCGGGCCAACGAGCTGGCGCACCTCAACACCCCGGCGCAGTTGCACGACGCGCTCGGTCTCGCCTACCCGGACTCGCCGTTCGCGCGTGACGCCGACCGGATCTACGTGCTGCGCTGGCCCGCGTACCGGCCGAGCCTCTACCGGATCCCGTACGGCGGGCAGAACGAGGCCGCCATGCGGGCGATGGAGGGCTGGGTCATCGAGCGCCCGCCGTTCCGGGGCAACGGCTTCGCCCCGGGCGACAGCACCGAGGTGGTGGCCGAGTTCAAGGTGGACAGCGCCCGGCTGCCGCACGGCGCGCAGCTGTGGCGGATCGGTGCGGACGGCACCGAGCGGGTGGTCGCCCTGCTCGACACCGACGCGCTGCTCTGGCGACAGGTGGGTGAGCCGTGATGCGCGACGGTTACGTGGCCCGGTGGCGCGGGCGGGAGTACCAGGCCAGCCCGGACGGCGACGACGTCCGCATCTACCAGCCCGAACCGGGGGACGGCTTCGCGGAGGTACGCCCCGGCCGGCACGTCCGGGTGGTCCCGGCCGGCGAGGTCGAGGACCTGGCGTACGTACGCACCACCTGCACCTGGCAGGGGCAGCCGTTCGTGGTCCTCGGCGAGCACGACGGCTGGCTGCGGGTGGAGTACACCGGTGGGCGCTGGCCGGTGGCGCAGGCGATGGGCCTGGAGGTCTTCGACTTCGGCGTCTACCAGGGCTGGGCACCCGCCGGCGAGGTGGCCGACCTGCGCGAGCAGCGGGTCTGATCCGCCGCCCGCCCGGTCACGACTTCGACCAGCGGAGGATCTCGCCGAGCACCGTCTCCGGGGCCTCGACGTGCGGGAAGTGGCCCACGCCGTCGAGCAGCCGCCACTCGTATTCGGCGGTGACGTACCGGCCGGAGCCCTGGGCGGTACGCGGCAACGAGGCGGTGTCCAGCGCCCCGTGCAGTTGCAGGGTCGGGGTCACCAGCGGCTTCTGCATCAGCCGGACGAACCGGTAGCCGTGCAGCCGCAGCACCGACCGGAACGCCCAGCGGTAGCCCTCCAGCGCGCAGAACGCGGCCTGCGGGATCTGGATCGCCTCCCGGCAGCTCCGCGCGTACGCGTCGAACTCCGGCCCCAGGGTCCACTGCGGGCCGCCCCAGCGGCGCAGCATCTCCTCGACGGCGGCCCCGTCGTCCCGGGTCAGCAGGTGCTCGTACCGGGGCAGCTGGAACTTCAGGGTGGGCGTGGAGGCGGCGAACTGGCCGCGCGGGTCGGCGAAGATGGCGGCCCGCAGGCGCAGCGGGTGCGGCGCGCCGAGCACCACCAGCCGGCGGACCAGGGTGGGGTGGAACGAGGCCGCCGTCCAGCCGATCAGGCCGCCCGCGCCGGTGCCGACCACGGTCGCGGAGCGTTCGCCCAGCGCCCGGATCAGTCCGGCGACGTCGGCGGCGAGGGTGTAGCCGTCGTACCCCCGGGGTGGCTTGTCGCTGGCGCCGTAGCCGCGCAGGTCGACGGCGACCGCCCGGAAGCCGGCGTCGGCGACCGCCGGCAGCACCTGGTGCCAGGCCCACCAGTACTCGGGAAAGCCGTGCAGGAACAGCACCATCGGGCCGGCGCCGGCCTCGACGACGTGGAACCGGCTGCCGTTCGCGCCGACGAACCGGTGCGTCCACGGCCCCTCGGTGAGGACGCAGGACTCGTCGACGGGTCCGCCACGCTGCTCGGTCATGGGGCACAGCCTAGGTGTTCTGTGCTGCCGACCAGCAAAGGGCGTTCCGTGTTCGTCCCCGCCCCACCGGGTGCGGATGGCGGTCCCTGGAGTTGGTGCCGCATGTCCTTGACCTCGGCACACCAGCCGCCTACCGTGTCTTTAAACCGATCGGTTGAAACGGGGGCGCCGATGTCGCTCGACACCTTGTCCAAGGTTCTCGCGGCCCTCGCCGACCCGACGCGACGCGACATCGTGGCGAGGCTCTCGGTCGCCGACGCCACGGTGAACCAGCTCGCCGAGCCGTACCAGATGAGCGTGCAGGCGGTGTACAAGCACCTGCGGGTGCTGGAGGAGGCGGGTGTGGTGAGCCGATCACCAGGCCCCCAGCCGCGCCCGGTGCACCTGGAGATCGGAGCGCTCGACCTGATGGACGAATGGATCGAGCGGTACCGCCGCCAGGCCGAAGATCGCTACCAGCGCCTCGACCGGGTCCTGGCCGCGATGAGCGATGCCAACGAGGAGGAGAGCCAGTCATGACAACGGTGGAAGCGGATCCCACGGTTCCGATCATCCGGATCACCCGCGACTTCCAGGCCACACCCGAACGGCTGCTGCGGGCGCACACAGACCCGGAGCTCTTCGCCCAGTGGGTCGGCCCGAACACCATGCACACCCGCATCGACCATTGGGACGCGCGTACCGGCGGTAGCTTCCGGTTTGTCTCCATCCGGGACGGATCGGAGTTCGGCTTCCGTGGCTGCTTCCACGAGATACGGCCGGATCGCATCGTGCAGACGTTCACCTTCGAGGGCGACCCGGACGGGGTGGCCCTGGAGACGCTCTGGTTTGAGGATCTCGGCAACGGCCGGAGCAGGCTCCGTACCCAGTCTCTCGTGGACAGCTTCTCCAGCCGCGACGCCTGGCTGAAGAGCGGCATGGAGATCGGCGTGGAGGACGGCTACACCAAGCTCGAGAGGATGCTGGCCGATGGCGCTGTCTGACCTCGGCCCCGCGGAGCGGCACCGCCGCATCGCGACCACCTTCACCGACCGGGTCCGCGACGCCAAGCCATGGGAAGCCCCCTCGCCGGTGCCCGGCTGGACGGCCCGTGACGTGGTACGTCACCTCGTCGAATGGTTCCCACCGTTCCTCGCCGCCGGCGCCGGCGTCGAGCTGCCCAGCGGGCCGAGCGTGGACGACGACCCGGTCGCCGCCTGGCAGGCCCACTGCGACGGGGTGCAGGCACTGCTGGACGATCCGGAAACCCCGCAACGGATGCTCGTCAACCGGCACATCGGCGAGGTGCCACTGGACCAGGCGATCGACAGGTTCTACACCTGCGACGTGTTCATGCACACGTGGGACCTGGCCCGCGCCACCGGGCAGGACGATCGGCTCGACACCGACTTCTGCGCTGTCCTGCTGTCGGGGATGGAGCCACTCGAAGACGTGATCCGGTCGTCGGGCCAGTACGGCCCCGGCGTCCCCACCCCGGACGACGCCGACGCTCAAACCCGGCTCATCGGGTTCATCGGCCGCGACCCGTTCTGGACGCCCGCCTAGGGCCTGGGTCAGCCGACCCGGCTGATTTTGACGATGCTCGCGCGGGTACCCGGCCCGCAGTCGTGTGCCGGGTCGCCCGGCGCGATGGTGACCAGCACCGTGGTCCCGGTGCCGAAGACGCCCATCCCGCTGCCGTGCAGGGCGTACTCCCGGCCGTCGTCGGTGACCAGGCCGTAGCAGGGACCGGAGCCGCCGCGGGTGATCCGGCCGGCGAGCACGTCGGTCACCCGGCTGTCGGTGGGTTTCTTCGGCGGTCCGGGGGGTCGCGGCAGGGTCGGCGGTTCGGTCGCGGAGAGCGGGGTGGGCCGGCCCGCCGACGGGACCGGGGGGCCGGAGGGCGCGGTCGCGGGCGGGGACGGCGGCGGGGACGCCGCGCCGGCCGAGGCGGGCGGGTTGACCGGCGTCGGGTCGTCGGACACGGAGTCTCCCTTCCCGGCGCAGCCTGCCAGGGGTACGAGCAGCACCAGCGCGACAGCGGCCGGCAGGGCGGCGGTTCGTGGTGTCACCCGGATGGGACTCGCCAGGGGCCTCCTCGGTTCCGTCCCGGAGCGTGCCGGCGGCGGAAAGGGCGATGCCCGGGCAGGTGACCTGCCCGGGCATCGGTGGAGCGCTGATCAGTGGCTCAGGAGAAGCGGACCTTCAGCGAGGTGCCGTCCTGCTCCAGGACCCGGATCTTGGTGCCGGTGGCCGGGAGCTTGACGCCGTGGTTCGGCAGCTCCGCGTACCAGTACTTCTGGGTGTCGTCGAACAGCGGTTGCGCGGCCTGACCCCGGATGTAGGAGGGCTGGCTGTTGATGTGCAGCGTGAACGAGTCGGCCTTCTTCAGGCTGAACGGCGCGTCGTAGACCTGGACCCGGGCCCGCCAGGGGTTGCCGGTCAGGTTGTAGATCGGCCGCGGGTGCGCGTCGATGATCATGTTACGACCCTCGCCCGGGTGGACGAACGTGTCGTTGTCGGCCCACCGGAGGTTCCAGTAGGAGATCAGCAGACCCGTCTGGTACGCGTAGTGGTCCACGTAGTCCGGCCGGGTGTTCGCGTAGCCGAAGAAGTACGGGCCGGTCTTGAGGTACTGGTCGTACGAGACGTACGACCGGTTGCCGGCGATGTAGTAGTTGTCGAACTTGCGCTTGTAGGTCTCCTCCACCACGGTGAACCCGTTCAGGGTCCAGCCGGTGGCGCCGGCCTCGGCACCGTCGCTGAGCACCGTCTGCCCGTCGGCGGTGACGGTGATCGCGTCACCGTAGAAGCCACCCGAGGAGACGCCACCGTCGGTCTGGTAGCGCAGCCGGAACTGCACGACCTTGCCGGCCGCGGCGTCCATCGGGATGGTGACGTCGACCCAGTTGTCGCCGCTGGAGCCGTCCAGGGCGAAGCGCCCGGGCGAGATCTCCTTGAGGGCCTTGCCGTTGGCCGTACCCGGCAGCGTCGCCCAGGTCTGGCCGTTGTCGGTGGACGCCTCGAAGAAGAGGTAGTCGTAGTCCTCTTCGATGTTGTAGCGACCCTTCATCGACAGCGCGGCGCTGGTCTTCCCGGTGAGGTCGATGGTCCGCGTCATCGTCGTGTTCAGGTCGTCGTCGTTGCCCGAGAAGAACTGCTTGGTGCCCTCGAACGGCTTGCCGTTCTGGAAGGTGTACTCCCGCTGCGGCAGCACCACGACGGCGCCCTGGGCCTTGGCGGTGTTGTACTCCTGCGGCCCGAGCTCCAGGGTGCGCTTCTGGCCGGCCACGATCACCTCGTAGTCGAGCCAGCCGAGCTGGAGCTTGTTCCAGGCGCCGAGGTCGCCGCCCCGCTCGCCGATGCCACCGTCGTTCTTGGCGCCGAGCCGGCTCTGGGCCATCAGGGTCCAGTGCTCGTTGTTGTTGTCCCCACCACTGGTGACGTTGTAGTCGTCCGGCAGACCGAGGTCGTGGCCGTACTCGTGGTAGAAGACGCTCCGGCCGCCGTTCTCCGGCTGGATGGTGTAGTCACCGATCCACACGCCCGTGTTGCCGATCTGGGTACCGCCGGCCGGGAAGTTGGCCGGGCCGGTGTTGCCCTGGTCGGACGCGAAGGCGTACCAGCGGTGGCTCCAGATCGCGTCCTCACCCTGGTACGGGTCACCGTCGGCCTCGTCGCCGCCGGAGTGGACGATCTGGAAGTGGTCGATGTAGCCGTCCGACTCGTTGAAGTCGCCGTCCTGGTCGAAGTCGTAGCGGTCCCACTGGTCCATCGCCTTGACGTCGGCGGCGACCTGCGCGTCGGAGCGCCCCTGCGCCTTCTGGTCGGCGACCCACTGGTTGGCGGCGTCCCGGACCAGCGCCCAGGTGTTGGTGCAGACGTTCGAGGCACAGGGCTGCCCGCCGGAGCGGCCGTACCGGGCCTCGTTGTACTGCACCTTGACCCAGTTGGTGACCTCACCCTCGACGCTGTAGCGACCCGAGGACTGGGCCTCGTAGTACTGCTTCAGCGACTCGTCGCCCTGACCCGTCCCGAAGTAGAGCTTGCGGAAGTAGTCAGCGCTGTAGTCGGCCTGCCAGACGGTGGAGTTGTCCACCGCCCGGTTGGGGGCCGGGATCTCGTTGTGCAGCGGCCCGTCGAACCGGGTCGGACCTGCGGTGTCCGGGTCGGTGTCCTGGTCCGGGTAGTTCGGGTGCCGATCGTTGCCGAACTCCGCGAGGATCACGAAGATCTTGTCGGTCCGCTCGCGGGAGAGCTCGACGTACTGGTCCTGCGTCAGGCTGGCGGCCGTGGCCGTGCGGGCGGCCTGCCCCTCGGCCTGGGTCTTGCCGACCTTGACGACCGTGCTGCCGTTGATCCTCTGTGCCTTGGCCTTGCCGGAAAGGACCTCGCTCAGGCCCTCCTGGCGCAGCGCCCGCCGCTTGTCCTCCAGCGGGTTGGGCAGATCGTGGTCGACATGGGCAGGCTCGGCGACCGACGGGGCGGCCGCCGGCAACTTCGGCGTCGGCGCGGCGCTGGCGGACGTGCCCGCCACCAGTCCTGTTGCCGTCAGCGAAAGCCCGAGCAGACCCACTGCGACTTTGCGCACGTGGTACCTCCGGTGTGAGGGAACCGGCCCAACGGGGGTACGGGCCGGTGAAGTCGTCCCACTAGTGGGACTGATGGTGAAGATAGACACTCCTGCGACGCGTGGGAAGACGGACGCGTCGATTTGTTGCAAGATTTTGTTGGGAATGCTTTTCACCGTCACACCCGTGCGGTTCATCAATGCGTTGAGCAGGGCGGATCCGCGAGCGGTGGATCATAGTGACATATTTCGATCAGATTGCGGCGGATGCAAAACAAGGGGGCCGGTGGCGTCACCGCCACCGGCCCCACTGTTAACAAATTGGTCAGTTGCTGACCTTCACGACCATGTCGTCGGTCGGGTTGGTGCCCTGCTTCAGGATCTGGATCGTGGTGCCGGTGCCGGCCACCTTGACCGAGTTCCACGCGTTGCCCGAGGTCCAGTACTTGGCGATGCCCTTGTCACTGAAGATCGGGTTCGGGGCGAGCTCCGGCAGCGTGACCGGCACACCGTTGCGGTGGAAGGTCTGCGCCGGCTTGGCGTACAGGCTGAACGTCGCGTCGAAGCCGTTGCGACGGTTGCTGATGGTGCCCTGACCGCCGACGTTGATCTTGTCGGGGCGAACGTCCACCGGCAGGTTCAGGCCGTAGCCCGGGTGCTGCGAGGTGTTGTTGTCGCCGTACGCGTAGTTCACGTACCAGACCAGCATGCCCTGGTGGTTGGAGAAGCGCTCCACCCAGTTCGGGCGGGTGTTGGTGAAGCCGTAGTTGTACCCACCGGTCCGCAGCGTGTCGTCGTACCCGAAGTAGGTCCGGTTCTCCGCGATGTAGAAGCGGGGGTACACGTCGGTGATCGAACCGGTCATCCGGGTGAAGCCCTTCGCGGTCCACGCCGCGTCCAGCGTCTCGGCGTCGTCGGTCCAGGCGGTGGCGCCGTTCTTGACGAGAGAGACGTTGTCCAGGAACACGCCGGCGAGGTGCACGCCGCCGTCGGTCTGGTAGCGGTAGCGGAACTGCACGGTCTGCCCGGCGTACGCCGACAGGTCGTAGGTCAGGTCGACCCAGTTGCCGCTGGTGGAGCCGTCGACGCCGGTCTCACCGGCGTCGATGAGCGAGTTGCTCAGCGAGGTCCAGCTGGCGCCACCGTTGGTGGACACCTCGGCGTAGACGTAGTCGTAGTCCTCTTCGATGTCGTACGACGCCTTCGCGGTGATCGACGCGGACGTCGCACCGGTCAGGTCCAGCTGACGGGTCAGCGTGTTGTTCAGGTCGTCCGCGCTGCCGCCCCACCACTCGTACGAGCCCCCGAACGGGGTGTTGTACGAGGTGGTCTGGGTCTGCGAGGGCAGGTTGACCACGACCGCCTGGGCCTTCGGCCCGTCGCTGTCGCCGGCCGGCCCGAGCGTCACCTGGGTGCTGCCCTTGCCGTACTCCACGGTCGAGTAGTTCAACCAGCCGAGGAACAGCTTGGAGTACGGGTCCATGTAGCCCGGCGTCGAACCGATGTCCTCGGTGCCGTGGCCCAGCCACGAACCCGACGCCATCAGGCTCCAGAAACCGACGCCGTTGTCGCCGCCGGCGGTGTCGTAGTAGTCCGGCAGACCGAGGTCGTGGCCGTACTCGTGGGCGAACACGCCCAGACCGCCGTCCTCCGGATCTGTGGTGTACGTCACGGATCCACATGCCGGTGTCACTGATCTGCACACCGTCGGCCTTAGTTCGCGCCCGGACCGGCGCTGGCGGCCAGGTTCGGGAACTCCGTCCAGCGGTGCGATCAGATGGCGTCGCCGATCGCGGTGTAGGAGCGGTAGCTGGCCACGACCGCGCGGACTGCTGCCGCGACCACGCTGGTCGGCGCGTGTCGTACTTCCCGGCGGGCACGCGCATCGGGCAGGCCCGCCCAGGGCCGCGAGGAGTGCAGCGGTGGACCGGGTACGCCGACGGCGGCCGGCGCGTTCGAACAACGATGAGATCAGCGATGAGTCGCAATGCGGGCATGGTTCATTTCGGATAGATCAACAAGGCGAAGAGAACCTCGATGATCTTCAGACGGGGTCGTGGGCGCCCTGTAGCGTCCCGCTCCGGCGCGTCTAGACCACCCATCTCAAGCCGGACAGCCTCCACGACCTTGCCGGGGCTCTGGTGGTCCCGTGGTGGGCGTTTCAATCTCTGCTCGCCGCGGTCGTCGGCCGAAACCTAGGTTCGACTGGCATCCACATGCCCGTAGTTATCCATTCGTTACCCGCTACTGATCGTGATCTTGAGGGTGCACCGATGCGGGAAGCGGACATTTTCGCTAACGCACAGTGCATGATCACCGTAGGTCATGCAGCCATCGCTTGTCGTGTCAGACGGGGGGCACCGTCTCAATAAAGAGACTGTTAAGTTCTGCGTATCCCGCCGGGTTGCCGCGAAAGCAATTGGTTGCGCTATCCGTGTCAACTCATCTGTGAGGCGTTTCGAAGGCGGTTCGGTCGATTCCCAAGTGGAACGGAGTGGAGAAGCCTTGATCAAAAAGGCGGCCAGATTGTCTGGCGTGGTAGGCGTTCTTGGAATGATGGCTCTCGCTGGGGCTGTTGCGGTACCCGCGCCGGCTGTGGCTGGGCCGGCGTCCTATTCGACCGACGTGACAATCGTCGACGAGCCTGGAGTCGTCACCGTTACGATTCCCGATCCCTCAATCAAGGACAAGGGTCCGGCAGGGGCGGAGGGTCCGGAGCCTGGGACCACGCCTGAGCGTGACCCCGGCCCCGGTCATGCAGAACTCCCTCCGGAGCCGGCCGTGGAGAATGACCCGGAGTACCAGCCCGATCCGGAGGCGACTTCGGCGCCCAGTCAGGTCAGCGGCACCTATTCCACCCAGTCAACTTATGTCGGAAGCAACTCCGCCAGCCACTGCAGCGTCTATACACCCCCCTGCAAGTTCAACATCTACAAGTCGGCGAGCCGTACGATCACCCCGCCGGGTGGCAAGGCCGGTCTTCTGAAGTCCTACGGAAAAGCTCTCGTCGATGTCTACACCATCACCGGGTGCTGCTACAGGAAGGCCGACTACTACAACACTACGTCCTATTCACAGTGGGGCGGCTCGATCCCTTACAATGCCAGTAGCATCAAGCACAGGGACGTCTGGGACATCGACTATTTGGCGTTCACCTGGAGCTTTGGCGGCTCTCCCTCTGGGACCGTCAACCACGGTAGCGGCCGGATCTCGTACTCGAACACCGTGAACAACACGTGGCGGGTCAACCACTCCGTCCAGCACGTGTACCTGAAGGTGAACGACGGCCGGGTCCAGAAGGTCAAGTACGAGGTGCACGGTTCCTACGGGTTCGGTAGCAACTTCTACACGACCGACGCCTACAGCAGCGTCGCCCTGCCCTAGTAGACGGATATGTGAAGTAGCAGCTGCGGGTCTCGGCCGTATCGGGGCCGAGACCCGCGGTTGCGTTGCCAAGGAAGTTAGGGCGAGATCATTGATGCGATGTGGCCACAGTAATGGCGGCAAGCGGTGGGCTCTCGCGGGCGCCGCACTCCTCCTGGCGTTCGCTACCGGCTGCTCCGGCAATGCCGCCAAAACGCCAGCCGCCGTCGACCGCGCTGCGTCCGCCGTAACGGCAGCCGCTGTCGACGCCCCTCCGTCCGCCATAGCGCCTGTGAATACGAAGGATGACGTGGCGGCGCTTCTTGCCGACTCCTTCGTCATAGGACCTGGAAATAACCACTATTTCGTCGATGACGCGTGGAGCACAGCGCGTTCTCCGTTCTCCCTGTACGAAACATATTGGCAGTTGAGGTGGCGCGACGGCCGGCTCCCGCCGGGTGTGGACTCGGCCAGAATCCGGCCGTGGGTCCAGGTGGCTGCCGGGACCGGACTGGGCTCGTCGCCACTGCAGCAGGTCGCTCAGATCAGTTTTGCGACCGGCATTTCGCAGTACGTGGGCAACGGTCTGGACCCTAAGGCGACGGCAGCGAGGCTGGAGAAGTTGCGGGACGGGCACCTCTTTGCTCCCGACCCCGGTGCTGGCGGCTCGTGGGGTAGTACGGCGGCAGCCGTGCGTGCGATGCGGGACGTAGGCTTGCCCGTACCCGAGGCGACGATGCGCGAGGCGCGCTCCGAATTGGCGAAACTGTCGGGCAAGCTCACCCCTGAGGAAGCCGTCACCACCGCCATACCTCTGCTGGAAGTGTTCACCATGGGTCGCAGCGAAAGCGATTCGCCGGTGGATGCGATGAGGGTGTCCTCCGCCGTCCTCAACAGTCTCAACGCCATACCGCCGTCGGCCCTCGACGTTTCCTGGCTGGGCGCCCGGTATCAGCTTGAATCCGTGCGATCCAGCTTGGGTCAGCCGCGCGCTTCAGTGCCCGCCGACATGTGCGCCAAACTGGTCACCCCCAAGGGCACCGTCACGCTGCCCAACCGGGCGGACGCTGACACCCAGGGCACCTTCTATGCTCGTGAACTGGGATGTCGGACGGTGAGCTCCGAAGTGCACCGGCCGTACACGCGTGCGGGTTGGGTCCTCGGATCAGCCGTCGACCCCTACGAGACGCTGGGAGCGACTCGTGCCGCACTCGACGTCGCGGACCTCTTGGGCGGAACGAGTGCGTACGCGACCAAGCTCGATGCCAGTATCCAGCAGTTGTGGGTACCGATGCTCGCAGCCGCCTCGCTGCCGCCGGGCGCCCGCGATGTGGCGTCGGCCCGGCTCTCCCGGGTTGCCGAGGCTGCCAAGGTCAACCCGCCGGACAGGGCAAACGCGTCGAGCGAGCCGAGCGCCGGGTACGAACTCGTGGACATGCTCGTTGCCGTGACGGTGGGTGGCGAGGAGCAGCGGCGGGTGGCCGAGGGCGTTCTAGCCCAACGTCAGAAAAGCGGTGGCCCGGAATCGATGGATGCCGCTGCGATGCTGGCCATCGCAGGTGGATACCTAAACGACGATGCGGCGACGGCAAAGGCGATCGCCATCGTGAAGCGGCATCGCATCGCAGACAGTGTCTACGGAGTAGGTCCCTGCGAAGAGGGAAGCGCCTGCACGTCAGGGGAGCCCTCGATCCCTGCCTCGGCGATCGGAAGCTGGATCGAGCGGACCCGGTGGACTCCGCGGCAGCGCTGGGAGGCCCAGGGTCTGTGCCGCGGATACCTCTGCTCGGACAGCGCTCAGGATGGCACGTCGCTCAGCCAGATCCACCTCGCGCTTGTGTGCGATGAGCCGGCATGCGGTGGCCGGTTCCCGTTCGTGATCTGATCGCTGGATGAAGGGACCTGCGGTGAGAAGTGTCGAGAGCGTCGCCATGGGCTTCGCTGCAGTACTGGCTGTCATGTCGGGCTGTTCCGAGGATCCCGCGTCGAACGGAGCAGGTCGGGATGATGGTGGCCACGAGAGGTGGTCGCCCGTAGCGGCAGAGGTGGTTCTTCCCGGCGGTCATACGGTGTCCCTTCAGACCGCTGGCACTGGGACTGGGGACGGGGCCAAGACCAGCTCGTCTCGCTGTTGGCGGGTCAGCGAAGCCGCTGGCGACGGTACGGAGATCGCAACAAGCTCCGCGTGCCATGGCTTGGCGGCAACGGCCGCCTCCCGGGTGTTCGGTGTCGTCGTCGTTGCCAGCTCCTGCCCGGGCTCGGCCTCCGTCAGACTTGAAAACCTCCCGAACTATCCGATAGTTCGGGAGGTTTTCGACGGAATGTTTATTGTTCCGCCCGCGGTCTTGCCGGATGAAGCAGACACGATCACGTACTCGTGCCTCGACGACAACGGTGGCGCCGGTGGACCGGTGACGCTTGACATCGCCGACTGAGCTTGTCATTTAACCTGTCCGTTCCCCGCATCGCTGTGACGGACAGGTCCCTTTTCACGGTCTTGCTGACGTCGTGGTCGGGCGCGGGCTGCCGGTTCTTCGAGCCTCGGGGACGTCCTGGTCCGGGCTTGGCGGGTTTTGGTGCGGGGTGGACGGTCTTCGGGTGGATGTGGTGGCGAAACCCGCGGCGGACCCGGCCGGGTGAGCCGGCCGGGGTCGGTGGGTCGTTCCTAGGGGCGGTGCAGGTCTGTGGCGAGGCCGCGGGCGAGGCGTAGCTGGGGTGTGGCAGGGCGATGATCAGCCAGATCCAGCGGTCGGCGGTCTCGGGTTCGCAGATCTTGGGCCGGGCCCAGCCCGGTGTCTGTTTGAGCAGCCGGCAAGGTGTGTCGAGGTTCAATCTGCGCAGGTAGGACTGTCGGGCGCGGTCGGTGTCGGCGGCGGTGGCCGTGGGGATGGAGGTCCACAGCCAGACCGGTCTCGGGTGGCGGTCGCCGGGCAGGTGCTCGACTCGCAGCCCGGACAGGGTGCCTTCGATGATCGGCAGATCGCCTTCGTGTTCGAGCCAGCAGGTGCGGCGGTCAGCCTGGGATAGACCCGGTTCTAGGCGGTCGCGGTGTCGGTGCCGTATCGGGTCGTGGGTGTGGTGGTGACGGCGTTCGGCGTCGGACAAGTCGCAGCGGGAAGAGATCGATTCACGTCCTGGCCATGATCACTCTAGGTGCGCGAAGTTGCGAGATCCCCTTTGGGGAACCGTCGGACCACTGGAAAATGTCACGGGATCGGTCGAACGCGGATCGTGGGCGTAAGACGAACGGGGCCCGTCCGGAGCAGTGTGCTCCGGACGGGCCCCGCCGTGTGTCCCGTCGGACGAATCGGGACGGATCAGTTCGCCGGGGTCACGTGGACCGTGGCGTACGAGTTGTCCTTCGCCGTCTGCGTGATGGTGATGGTGACGCCGTAGGCGGCACCCTGGTCACCCGGGTTGCCCGAGCCCAGCACGGTGAACCCGAGGTTCGTGCCGTACAGACCCGTGGCCGGGCTGCCGTCCGGGTTGGTGACCCGGGTGGTGTAGGGCACGTTGCCCTTCGACGGGATCACCACCGAGGCGTCGTTGTCCCGGCTGAAGAGCGAGCCGCCCCGCACCTCGATGCCCGGGTACCAGCCCTTGGCGTCGGTGAAGCCCGGCACCGCCGGCTGGGCGCCGAACGTGGTGCAGTACTCGCTGTACGGCTCGTTCGCCGCCTCCAGGCACTCCTTGAAGCCGTACGTGGGCTTGAGCGAGAAGGCCGCGTTGGCGGACTGCGGCCGGCTGGGCAGGTTGTCCAGCGTCGACGGGTCCTTGACGGCCGCCTCACCCTGGCGGCGGTACGGGTCGAAGTGCGAGTCGACGATCAGCAGGCCGCCCTTGGCGCCGTAGCTGGGCAGCGCGGTCATCTGCGCGGTGACGTGGTTGACGTTGCCCAGCGCGGTGTCCCGGTACCAGACCAGCATGCCCGGCGCGTTGTAGGAGAGCTTGTCGACCTTCCAGGCGTCGCGCGAGTACACCGTGTCGTACGCGTACTTCAGGCCGTTGTCGAAGCCGTCGAAGTTGCGCCACTCGGCCAGGTAGTAGTGCGCCTGGTTGGTGGTGCCGCCGTCGATCCGCCAGCCCGGGCCGGTGGTGTCGACGAAGGTGCCGCCGGTCTGGGTCCAGCCGTTGGCTCCGCCCTCGACGTTGTCGCTCCAGGTGGTGGCGCCACCGCCGGTCACCGAGAAGTCGTCGGCGAACCAGCCGCGCTCCAGGAACGCCTCGTCGGTCGCCTGGCGCAGCCGCAGCTGCACCGTCTGCCCGGCGTACGCCGACAGGTCGACGTAGTCGTGCCGCCAGCCGTGGGTGTCACCGGTCAGGCCGTACTTCTTGTTGCCGAAGTCGACCATCCGGCCGTTCCGGTCGGCGTAGCCGTCGTCCGTGGAGACCAGCTTGCCGGTCGAGTCGTAGACCTTCTGCTCAGCCCAGGTGGCACCGCCGTCGGTCGAGACCTCGACGAAGCCGAAATCCCAGTCCTCCTCGATGACGTAGTTGTTCCACATCCAGAACTTCGCGTCGGCCGCCGCCGGCACCGCCACCGAACGGGTCAGCTTGACGTCGGCCCAGTCCTGGTCGGCGCCGGTGTACCACATGTTCGCGCCGCTGTGCGGCGTGGCCAGCGTGATCACCTTGTTCGGCAGGTTGACCTTGATGCCGTCCTTGGTGCCGACCGGGGTCCGCGAGGTCTGGCCCAGCTGCACGTCACGCGGTGTGGCACCCGGGTTGACGTTCAGCGGGTCCGCCCAGCCGAGCACCCACTTGTCCCAGAGGCCCATGTGCGTCGGCAGCGCCTGGAAGATCTCACCGGAGTGCGAGCCGGAGGCCATCAGGTCCCAGAAGTCGACGTCCGAGTCGGCGTTGCCGGAGGTGTCGTAGAGGTCCGGCAGGCCCAGGTCGTGACCGAACTCGTGGGCGAAGACGCCGACGCCGGCGTCCTCGGGCTGCACGATGTAGTTCGAGACCTGCAGGTCGGTGCCCGGAATCCGGTAGCCGCCCGGAACCGACGAGGAGTGCGCCCAGACGGCGTACACGCCCTCGGCGCCGCCGCCGCGGGACTTGCCCTGGCCGGCGTGCACCAGCACCAGGTGGTCGATCACGCCGTCCGGCTCGAAGACGTTGCCGTCACCGTCGCGGTCGCCCTGGTCCTCGATGTCGTAGTCGGCCCACGGGAAGTTCGGGTCCATCTTCGCGAGCGTGTCGACCGCGTCGGTGGCGAGCCGGCCCGCGCCCTGCGGGTTCTCCGGGTGGCCGTTCATCGACTGCTGGCGCCCGGCGACCCAGTTGCCGTTCTCGTCCTGGAAGCAGCGCGAGGCCGCGTACCAGCCCTCGGAGTGCGGCACGGTGATCCACGGGCTGGCCTGCCCGTCCACCGTGTACGCGCCCTTGGACATCTCCAGGTACATGTTGTGCATGGTGCGCCCGGCGATGTCGACGCCCGGCTTGCCGTCCGGCCCGGTCAGGTCCTTGCGGACCCGCTCGGTGATGCCCTCCTTGGTGTAGAGCATCTTGTCGAAGTGCTCAGGGGAGAAGTCCGGCACCCACATCGAGTTGTTGTCCTCGTGCGGCAGGCCGCCCGGGTCCGGGATGTTGTTGTGCTTCGGCCCGTTCTGCACGGTGCCGAGGACACAGCTCCGGTCCTCGAAGACCGTCTTGGGGACCATCACGTCGGTGAAGTCGTCGTTCGCCTGGTCGTTGAACTCCACCAGCAGGGTCAACAGCTTGGCGGTCTGGGTGCCCTTGGCCTGCTTGATCTGCCGCGGGTTCTTGCCCGTCTTGATCGCCTCGGCCTCGGTCTTCGCCAGCTGCCGCGCCGTGACGGGGTTACCGCGAGCGAACTTGCGGTCGTACGTCCGCGCCTGCTCGACCGCCGGGGCGTGGATGCCACCCTTGCCCTTGACCTCGCGGCCGTCGCTGTCCGGCTGGACGGCCGGCTCGGCGTAGTTGATGTAGAACTCGTCCGCCCCGATGGTGGCCCTGGCGGGGCTGGACGTCTGGGCCGCCGCACTGCTCGTCACGGTCAGTGACGTGGCCGCGAGGGCGATGGCGGGCAGCGCGACGAGTAGGCGTCGACGCGACCCGGATTGCGGAGATGTGTTCATGCCGCTCCAATTCTCGGGCATGGGGAGGGAGGAGTCGGCCGGCGCACTGTATCGATGTGATGTCCATCGAACCGACCTGACCTGCGTGAAACTAAATCAGAAAGACAATGAACGACAGGGGTGGACGTCTCCTGTGGCCGTTCAGCTTCTCTTGCCTCATCCGACCGACCGATGTGACGCCGACGGCACGGGCCGCGCCGTACCCGTCAGAAAACGACGGTGGGTGACGGTCCGCGCGGACCGTCACCCACCGATCGGGTACGCCTGCCGTCAGTCCTCGTCGGACTTGCCGCCGCCCATCCCCGAGGAGATCAGCTCCATCACCGAGGAGTCCTGGAGCGTGGTGACGTCGCCCAGCGAACGGTGCTCCGCCACGTCCCGCAGCAGCCGGCGCATGATCTTGCCGGAGCGGGTCTTCGGCAGCTCCGGCACCAGCATGATCTGCCGGGGCTTGGCGATCGGCCCGAGCGTCTTCGCCACGTGGTTGCGCAGCTCGGTGATGAGCTTCTCGCCCGCCTCGCCGGCGGTGTCCGTCGTGCCGCGCGGGATGGCGAACGCGACGATCGCCTGGCCGGTGGTCGGGTCGGTGGCGCCGACGACCGCCGCCTCGGCGACCGACGGGTGCGACACCAGCGCCGACTCCACCTCTGTGGTGGAGATGTTGTGCCCGGACACCAGCATCACGTCGTCGACCCGGCCGAGCAGCCAGATGTGCCCGTCGTCGTCCTTCTTCGCCCCGTCACCGGCGAAGTACATGCCCTCGAACCGGCTCCAGTACGTCTCGATGAACCGGTTGTCGTCGCCCCAGATGGTGCGCAGCATCGATGGCCACGGCTCGCGCAGCACCAGGTAGCCGCCGCCGCCGTTCGGCACCGACCTGCCCTGGTCGTCCACCACGTCGGCGCTGATGCCCGGCAGCGGGGTCATCGCGGAGCCCGGCTTGGCCGCGGTGACGCCGGGCAACGGCGAGATCATGATCGCGCCGGTCTCGGTCTGCCACCAGGTGTCCACGATGGGCAGCTCGCCTCGGCCGACGTGCTGCCGGTACCACATCCAGGCCTCGGGGTTGATCGGCTCGCCGACGCTGCCGAGCAGGCGCAGCGAGGACAGCTCGAAGCCGGCCGGGATGTCTTCGCCCCACTTCATCATGGTGCGGATCAGCGTCGGCGCGGTGTAGAGGATGGTGACCCGGTACTTGTCGACGATCTCCCAGAACCGGCCCTTGTGCGGGGTGTCCGGGGTGCCCTCGTACATCACCTGGGTGGCGCCGTTGGCCAGCGGCCCGTACACGATGTAGGAGTGCCCGGTGACCCAGCCGATGTCGGCGGTGCACCAGTAGACGTCCGTCTCCGGCTTCAGGTCGAACACCGCGTGCGCCGTCCAGGCCGTCTGGGTCAGGTAGCCGCCGGTGGTGTGCAGGATGCCCTTCGGTCGGGCCGTGGTGCCGCTGGTGTAGAGGATGAACAGCGGGTGCTCGGCGTCGAACGCCTCCGCCGTGTGCTCCGCCGGCGCGGTCTCCACCGTCTCGTGCCACCAGTGGTCCTTCGCCGACCAGGCGACGTCCTCGCCGGTGCGGCGCACCACCAGCACGTGCTCGATCGACGGGCAGTTCGCCACCGCCTCGTCCACCGTCGGCTTCAGCGCCGACGGCTTGCCCCGCCGGTAGCCACCGTCGGCGGTGATCACCACCTTGGCGCTGGCGTCCTGGATCCGGTTGGTCAGCGCGTCGGCGGAGAAGCCGCCGAAGACCACGCTGTGCGTCGCGCCGATCCGGGCGCAGGCCAGCATCGCGACCGCGGCCTCCGGGATCATCGGCAGGTAGATCGCCACCCGGTCGCCGGCGGTCACGCCCAGCTCGGTCAGCGCGTTCGCCGCCTGGCAGGTCAGCTTGTGCAGGTCCGCGTAGGTGAGGGTGCGGGTGTCACCCGGCTCGCCCTCCCAGTGGATCGCCACCTTGTCGCCCCGACCGGCCTCCACGTGCCGGTCCAGGCAGTTGTACGCCACGTTGAGCCGGCCGCCGACGAACCACTTCGCGAACGGCGGGTTCGACCAGTCGAGCACCTGGTCCCACTGCTTCGCCCAGGCCAGCCGCCCGGCCTGGCGCTCCCAGAAGGCCAGCCGGTCCTCGGCGGCCTCCGCGTACGCGTCGGCGGTGACGTTGGCCTCCGCGGCGAGTGCGGCCGGCGGCGGGAACTGGCGCGTCTCGTTCAGCAGGTTGGCCAATGCCTCGCTCATGCGGTGACTCCTTCGTCGGGTGACCTGCGTCTCCTACCCGGCTGAGGGTAGTCGTGGGCCCGGAAGGCCGCGACAACTCGTCCGGCCGGTACGCGCCGAGCGGCCCGCACCGCGCGCCCGGCGGCTTCCGCCGCCCGGAGCGCACCCTTTCCCGCCCTCGCGGCCTGCCCCGCCGCTGCGCCGTTTGCGGCGTGTCGCGGTGTCCGCAGCGCTCGTGGCCCCGACATGCCGCCAAGCCGCGTCGATCGGGGGTGCGGTCGCGCAGTCGCCCGGCGCGGGGCGGTGGCGCGGGTCGCGTTCCCGGCGGGTGGCGGCCGGTGGGGGCCGCCGGGTCGCTAGCGTGGCGGGGTGACCATGGACCCGCTCGCCCCCCTGCTCGCGCTCGCCGACATCGCCCCCGCCGTCGAGCGGGCCCGCGAGCGGGTCGACGAGGCGATGCGGCACCGCGCGCTGCGCCGGCACGGCGGCCAGGTCGCGGCCGAGGTCAGCCTCCGGTCCGCGGTGGCCAGCGCCGCCCTCGAGGGGTACGCCCACGAGCGCGAGACGGTCCGCGCCGGCACGGTCACCGAGCCGGTGCTCCAGGGGGCGCTGCGGGTGGCCGGGGCGCTGCCCGGACTGACCGAGCTCTGGCCCAAGGCCCCCCGGCAGGCGCTGGCCAAGCTGCACGTGCTCGCCGCCCGCAACGTGGTGACCGAGGACGAACTGGGCCGTCCGGTGGCCGACCCGGTGGTCGGCGCACGGCTGGACGGCCTCGCCGGGCTGGTCGCCGGGGGCACCAAGGTCCCCCCGCTGGTGCTGGCCGCCGTCGTGCACGGCGAGCTGCTGAACCTGCGCCCGTTCGCCGGCCCGTCCGGCGTAGTGGCCCGCGCCGCCGCCCGGCTGGTGCTGATGTCCCGCGGCTTCGACCCGCGCGGGCTGGTCGCCGTCGACGTCGGGCACCGGGAGCGGGAGCCGGAGTACGTCGGCGCGGCCGGCGCCTTCGCCACGGGCACCCCGGACGGGCTGCGCTCCTGGCTGCGGCACTACATGTCGGCCGTCGAGGTGGGCGCCGACCAGCTCACCGTCATCGGCGACGAGATCCTCGCCGCCGCCTGATCCGTTCCGGACTGGGTGACCGCGCTTCTGTCGCCCCTGCGGGGCATCCTCGCCGCCTTCCTGCCCGCTCCGATCGGCGGTCCCTGCCGCCTCCCTGGCCGCGCGCGCCGGCGGGTGCGCTCAGGCGATGGGGGTGACCTTGGCGCGGCGGTGCCGGCCGTACCAGGCGATGCCGATGGCCACTCCCACGCCGACGCCGAGCGCCGCTGCGGCCACCGGCACGCCCGGGCGCTCCCGCAGCCGCCGGCCCAGCGGGATCGGGTGCCGGAACTCCAGCACCGGCCAGGCGTTCTCCACTGCGAGTTTGCGCAGCGCCCGGTCGGGATTGACCACGGTGGGGTGGCCGACGCACTCCAGCAACGGCCGGTCGCTGTACGAGTCGGAGTAGGCGTACGAGTCGGCCAGGTCGTAGCCCCGGGCGGTGGCCAGCTCGCTGACCGCGTCGACCTTGCTCGGGCCGGCGGCGTAGAACTCCACCTCGCCGCTGTAGCGGCCGTCCTCGACCGCCATCCGGGTGGCGATCACGTCGGTCACGCCCAGCAGCTCACCGATGGGGCGGACCATCTCCTCGCCGGAGGCGGAGACCAGCACGACGTCCCGGCCGGCGGCCTGGTGCTCCTCGATGAGGGCGGCGGCCTCGGCGTACACGTAGGGGTTGATCAGCTCGTGCAGCGTCTCCGCGACGATCTGGCGGACCTGTTCGACCGGCCAGCCCTTACAGAGCGTGGCGAGATAGTCCCTGGTCCGGGCCATGGTCTGCTCGTCGGTGCCGCCCAGCCGGAACATCAGCTGCGCGTACGCCGACTTGACGACGTCACGCCGAGTGATCAGCCCGTCCCGGTAGAACGGCCGACCGAACGCCAGGGCGCTCGACTTGGCGATGACGGTCTTGTCCAGATCGAAGAAAGCGGCACTTCGGCCCACGGCGCGAAAGTCTAGCCCGATGGTCTAAGGTCGGCGGGTGCCCGGGGTCACCAGCCCCTCCGACCTGCGGGCTGGCCGTTGCAACCCCTGCTCTACGTGACGGCTATCACACGCTGTGGTCACATTTTCGCCCTGAGTGGGGTCGACACCACTCGACGTGAACACTCTGCTCGGGCATGCTTGTCCTCACGACGAGTATTCATATCTCGGACAACTCGCAGGCCCTCGGCGGTTGCACCCCCCGTGACCGCTGAGTGGTTCGGCTCAACCCCCCCGGAGCCGAACCTCCCGACGACCCCCGTCTCCCCCCGACGGGGGTCGTCCCTATTCCGGCTAAGCGCTCCACCCCAGCTCACAGACCCTCCTCGCCCTCATCCAAGGCGCTCTCAGAGGGCGTTTCCCCGGCCGGAGGCAGCAGAAAGGCAGCAGAACCGTCGGACGCCTCCAGGACTCGGGCCGCGTAGTCGTCCGGGGTGTGCGTGTACCGGTTGAGCGTCGTGGACGCCTGCTCGTGGCCCATGACCCGCTGCACCAGGTTGATCGGCACCCCGTCAGTGACCAGCCAAGTGGCGTAGGCGTGCCGCAGGTCGTGGAACCGCATCCCGCCAGCCGCCTTGGACGCCACACAGGCAACGGCCTCCCGCTCAGTCGTGAACTCCGCCGACCACTCGATGCCCTCCCGGTCCGGCCAGCTCGCACGGTACCGGTGTGGGCCAGCGCTGAGAACCTGGCCGAGCAGCCCGGTCCGAACCAGCGACGGCAGCCAGACCCGGCGGCGGAAGTTCGACCGCCGCAGTGGGCGACCGGCCCGGTCGCGAAAGACGAGCGCGCGCGGGGCCGGATCGTCGGCGGCGGCGTGCAGCTCGCGGAGCACGGCCAGGAGGAAGCCGGGCAGCGGCACGGTTCGGACCCCGGCGCGACTCTTCGGGTACGGGCGCAGGACGATTCCGCCGTGGGTCTCCTCGGCCACCTGGACCACGCGCAGCGATGCCCGGTGGAGGTCGACCGAGGACCACGTCAGTCCGGCGCATTCACCCCAGCGGAGCCCCGCCCCGGCGGCGGCGGAGACGATGCCCCGGTGTCGAGGTGGGACGGCGGGTAGCAACCGGCCGAAGAAGTCCTCCCGGCTGATCGTGACCGGCTTGACGTCGCGGGACCGGTCACGGGGCAGCTTCACCCCTTCGGCGGGGTTGGTGGCGATCAGTCGGGCCTGAACTGCCGTCCGGAGGATCATCGACAGCAGTTGGTAGCACTTAGCCACCGTGGTAGGGGCAAGCTCCCGGCCGAGACCGGTCACCCACTCCTGCACCGACATGAAGTCGACCTTCCCGAGCGGCCAGTCACCCCACTTCGGCAGGACGTGTGTGCGAAGCATCGAGACGGTCCGCTCGGTGGTACGGGCCTCGACGGCCCGTGTGGCGAGCCACTGCTGAGTGAAGTCGCCGAAGCGGGTACGGCCGGCGTGCGGATTGACGTAAGTGCCCCGGTTCAGGCTGCCTTCCACCTCGGCTAGGAAGGCATTGGCCTCCCGCTTCGTGCGGAAGCTCCTGGACTTCTGCCCACCAGCAGGGTCGCGCCAGCAGGCGCGGAAGGTGCCGGCCGAGGTCTTCATCATCCGTTCGACCATCGAGCGGGCAGAGGGTTCGTCCGGGAAGTCGTACGAGACTTCCTGCCCTCCGTCACCGCCGAGGCGGCCTCGCACTCGCCAGAGCCGACCGTCGGAGAGCAGCCAGATGTCCCGCCGGGGCCATGCGACCCCACGACCCGTTCCACCAGCGCCCCCGTACCTCCACCGGGCAACAATCTAGTCGAACAGACGTACGATCCGGCTGGCTGCCGGCAAGGTTGTTCAGAGTTTCTGTACGTCTTCAAGGCGGCCCGCAACGGGCCGCACGCGCCGCCGCCTGGGCGCGCGCCGGCCGCTGCCGCTGTCGCTCTGCGGCCGTCACGCCGGACGCCCGTCGGCTGGCGCGGAAAGCGGGAAGCCCGGAGGGCCGCCGCAGAACGACAGGATCGTTGACCGGGTGGGGGTGGGCCGGCAGCCGGCCGGGCCGCGCGGCCACGAGCCCGCGCGGCGTAGGGGAACGCACGCCGGCCGCACCGGCGAGCTGCCGGCGGTCGCGGGGTGCGGTTACTGCGCCTCCGGCGGGGGCGCTCGGGCTCCGAGATGGCTGCAAACCCGTCGGCGCGTTGCGGTCCGTGGGTGGTTGCGCGGGCCATCCCGCCAGCCGACGACCCGGGCAAGCCGAGCAGCGGTGACGCGCGGTACAAGGTCACGGACCCCGAGAGGCACCCACCCTCGTTGTACTGGCCCGGACGCAAGACCACAACCAAGCGGCACGCGCCACGCGACACCGTCCCGGACTAGGTTGCCTGCTTGTCTTGCGGCGAACGTGGGCAGCAGGACGCGGGGCACAGTGGGGGCACAAGACACCGTGAAATGTCGTCAAACGCGCGCGCACAGCGTGGAATCGCGACAGCCTCACATGCCCTGTGAGCAGGTGCCAATGGCCGCTGCCCCTGGTCACGAGTTTGCCGCTCTAAGTTCCGCTTCAACGTCTGACACTTGGGTTGGATGACCAGCTGGGCGACCGAAGACGCGAGCAGCGGCCCAGACGTCCGTGGACGGCGATAGACCCCGTTTTGATGGCTCCCGTGCGGGAAGCAAACGGCGTGGCAGAGTCGAAGCGACGTCGGCTGGCAGAAGACGACCTGTTGAAGGGTTTCGACCAGACAGGCCCGAGCCGGGGAAGGCTCGGCGGCTTCTTCGCCATCACCATCGGTGCATCCCTGTACGCCTGGCACGTCGCTTTCGCCTTCGGCGCGTACCACACGCTCCTCTACCAATTTCGACAGCAACTGCTCGTCGTGTCGCTGGTCGTGCTGCTGGGCGGGCTGATCATGCGCTCTCGGATGCAGATCCACCCCTGGCTGCTGGCCCTGTTCGCGCCTCCGCTCCTGCTCACCCTGGTGCGGCTTGTCCTTCCGGCCAGTGAGTCAGGTGCCGCTTCACGTGTCGTGGACCGTATCCTGCTCGTCGCCACCGTAGCGGTGGTGCCGATCATTGCCTGGGTCGTTGCGCGGTTGCTCGCACCGAACTACTTCACCCTGCCCGACCGCCGAAGCAAGATCGCTGTCGTAGCTGTTGTCACCGCTGTGACACTCACCGGCTTCTTCGTCGGCCGGTTCAACGATCGTTTTCTCACCTGCGGAGACTTCCGAGTCGCCGGCGATTACCAGCCAAAGAACTGCGCCCACGTACCCCGTCGCTGACCGGTGGATACGCCGGGCTCACTTTCTCTGGCCGTCGAGGAGTTCGTCGAGGGCGACTGCGGTGTTGATGAGGGCAAGGTGGCTGAACGCCTGGGGGAAGTTGCCGGTCTGCTCGCCGCTCGGGGCGATCTCTTCGGCGTAGAGACCCAGGTGGCTGCTGAAGGTGAGCATCTTCTCGAAGGCGAGGCGGGCTTCGTCGAGGCGTCCGGCGTAGGCGAGGGCTTCCACGTACCAGAAGGTGCACATGTTGAAGGTGCCTTCGTCGCCGGGTAGCCCGTCGGGGGAGGCGGCGGGGTCGTATCGGTAGACGAGGCTGTCGGAGACGAGTTCGTCGTCGATGGCGCGGAGGGTGGACTGCCACATGGGGTCGGTGGATGTCACGAAGCCGACGGACGGCATGGTGAGTAGCGCGGCGTCGAGAACCGCCTCGCCGTAGCTCTGGACGAAGGAGCGGCGGCCGGCGTGGTAGCCGCGTTCCATGATCTGGTGGTAGATGGTGTCTCGCTGCTGGGCCCAACGGCGCGTGTCGCCGGGGCGGCCGTGGCGTGCGGCGAGGCGGATGGCGCGGTCGAGGGCGACCCAGGACATCAGCCGGCCGTAGGTGTAGTTGCGGGGGTGGCTTCGGCTTTCCCAGATGCCCGCGTCGGGCTGGTCCCAGTTGTCGCAGAGCCAGTCGACGAGTTTGACGGTGCTGCGCCAGACCTGGTGTGAGGCGCGGATGCCTTGTTCGTCGGCCAGGTGCATCGCGTACAGCGCCTCGCCGTGGATGTCGAGCTGCAGCTGGTCGGCCGCGCCGTTGCCGATCCGCACCGGACCGGAGCCGCGGTAGCCCTCGAAGTGGTCGAGCACCTCTTCGTGCAGATCCGACGAGCCGTCGATGCGGTACATGATTTTCAGCGGGTTGCCGCTGTCGCCGGCTTCGCGGACGCGCTCGTCGAGCCAGTCCACGTACCGGGTCGCCTCCTCGGTGAAGCCGAGCCCCAGAAGAGCGTGGACGGAGAATGAGGTGTCGCGGATCCAGGTGTAGCGGTAGTCCCAGTTCCGGGTGCCGCCGACCTGTTCCGGTAGTGCGGCGGTCGGGGCGGCGATCATGGCACCGGTGGGTGCGTAGGTCATGAGTTTGAGGGTGATCGCGGAGCGTTCGACCATCTCCCGCCACCGTCCAGTGTAGCGGGATCGGTCGAGCCAGCGGCGCCAGTAGTCGCGGGTCTGCTCGAACATCGCCTGGACCTCGTCAGCGGGAATGACGCGGGGGTCGTGGGTGGAGGCGGTCTCCACCACCATTCCGCCGGTGTCGCCCTGGCGGAACGTGGCGAACATGAGCAGGTCCCCGCCGCTGGCGTGGACGTCGGCCTCGTGTACCAGCCGCCCGACTGGGCGGACCGGATTGACGGTGAGTGTCATCGAGGAGCTGTGGAAGGCAACGCCATCGGATTGCAGCTCCAGATCGTGGCGGTCGCGGCCGTAGTTGAAACGGGGCCGACATTCGATGCGGAACCGCATGCTGCCCCGAACCATGTTGACCATCCGCACGAGCCGGTGCTGATCGGTGACCTGCTCGCCGGTGACCGGCATGAAGTCGATGATCTCGCCGACGCCGTCCGCGCTGATGAATCGGGTGATCAGAATAGGCGTGCCGGGCAGATACAGCTGCTTGCTCAGATAGTCGACGCCGTCGGGCGAAATACGGAGGTACCCGCCACGTTGACGGTCGAGCAAGCCCGCGAAGATGCTGGGGGAGTCGAAACGCGGAGCGCAGAACCAGTCGACCGTGCCATCGCGAGCGACCAACGCGGCGGTCTGCAGATCGCCGATGAGCCCATGGTCCTCAAGGGCCAGGTACTCCTCCACACGACCTCCCACCCTGCCTACGGTCCCTACGCAAGGTAGAGGTACATGCCCCACCGGGTGTGAGATTGAAAAGAGGACCACTCTCAGGAGGTACCGCTACAGCGGATGTGGAGATTGCGACACATCGCGAGCTCCGAGGCGTCGCACGGTGTGTCGGGCGTCAGCGAGGCAGCGAGAAGGCAGCGCGAACCTCGATGCGGGTCGGCCGCGAACGTCAAGCTTTGAGGTCCGACACCTGCTCGTCGATGCGGGACGCCACCAGCTGGCACCAGCCGACAGCTTGAATCCGCATCCCCCCGACGGGGGTCGTCCCTATTCCGGGCAAGTGCTCCGGAGCAGATCACAGGGTGTCTCCCATGCTCTCGCCGGCGGCTCGGTCGTTAGAGCCAGCAAATCGTCAGCAGGCAGCGTGAAGGCCCCAAGATGCGCGCGGCGTAGTCGTCCGGGGTGTGGGTGGAGCGGCGAGAGCATTTGTCGACACCAATGGTGACAGCAACAAGGCCAGACGGGAGAGGGGTCGAGCCGGACGGCGGCGGACCACCAGCCGAGGTCAGGAACACGCCTGAACCGGCCCGGATGGAGCGCCCAGAACTTGCAAGCGAGAGATCCAACCACGCTCCGGCCCGCCCTCCGCGTGGCTGCTGGAAGGCGCTGGCGAGGTGAAGTGACGTTGAATCGTTTGCTCGCCCAGCTGGTTGTCACCCGCTGTCCAGACAGGACGGATGTAACCCCTCGGAGGATGCCGGCGCTCCCACTGATAAGTGGGCCAAGATCCGTTCGATCATGGTCCGACAGACGAGAGGACCGTATGCATCGCATCCCCACACGCCCGGTCAGAGCCGCGGCGGCCCTTCTCACCCTGGGTCCGGGCGGGTACTTCTCGTCGCAGTTGGTAACGCCGATGCTGAACGTCAGGCTACCGGCGCCGAGGGTGGCCGAAGAAGAGGCGCAGAGCTCGCTGCGATCGTTCGGGAAGTAGTCGCTCAAGCCCTTGGTGTACGACGGGTAGGACGCGTGGGGACGCGACCGCATGTCGAACTTCGTCACGTGGTAGTCCGGGGCCCAGTCCACGATCTTGCCCTCGGCCGTGCCCCACCGGTTATAGACGTAGTAGTCGCGCGAGGAACTGCCGTCGTTTGTCGGCTTCATCTTCTCGACGCAACCAGTGACCTTGCTACCGTTGTACGACCACGTCTGGCAGTACTTCGCGAGCATTGTGCCGCCAGACATACTGCGTGCCGCGGTCATGCCACTGCCGTTGACGCTCGACTCAATGATGATCACTTGATCTTCCTCGGCGCCGATCAACTCCAGGTCTTCAATCTCGCCCTGCTCGCCCGTAGACGGATCGGTGGCAATATACCGGTTGCGACCGATTTGGTCGATCTTGGAGCCAGTCTCCCACGTGGCAATTCCCGAGGCCACGGCGGCGACATGCACCTGGCTGGAGTCAACAAGCCGACCGTCGGCCGCCTGGGCCTCTGTGTACTCAGCCGTTGCGGCGTCCTTGGTTGCAGTGTCTGTCTTGTACTGCTCGGCATGAACGATGGCTGCGTTGTCCATCGTTACCACCGACTCCGTCGTGACGGTGACTGCTTCCTCTGCTGCGGCGGGAGCCGCCACCCCCAAGACCATCGTCGAGGACATGATAGTTGTGATAGTTGTTAAGGCTGTCAATCTTCGCACAGAAGTGCTCCTTTCCATATTGCTAATCCGAGAAACTGCTGTCGTTTGCCCACGGCAAATGCCCCGAAAGGTTCAGCCAGTGGCTACCCTTCGAATAGAAGAAACAATTGCCAGGCATGTCACGCTAGCCTGGTGCTACTACTCGAGGTTGCGCCCGGCCGTCCGCCGGGATGCAAGTCACTCGAGAGACATGGGCTGGAAAGGGCTGGAGCGCCCCCGAATCACTTAGAGGCCAGCCACTCCGGGATGTCAGTCGTTAGGGAAACGCTAGACCAAAAGGCGTCAAGCTCGCTGTTCAGAACGGGCGGAGGTGATGGTTCCTCCCGCCGTCCCAGGGACACCACCACCTGCTGCGAGCCCGCCTGGACAGTCCGTATCTCGACATCGTTTGACATCTTCAGGCAGTTGTCTGAGGTCCCAACACAAACCGTCACAACGGGAGCATTCTCGCTGTAGAAGCTCACACTCGTCGTGGCCTCGTTGGACTGGACCCAAGCGTCGATCAGGGCCGGAGGTAGTTCCTTCGGCAGCGCCACAGCGCTATGTCCGCGGACGTTCCGGACGTCTTCGCGGAAGCGGTCAATTGGGCTGGGCTCGGAACTGCAGCCGGAGGCGAGAGCGGTTGTTGCCATCAGAACACCAACAAACCGTGAGCGGGAAAAGCTCTTGTCACGCGACGCCGACTTCGGCCTTACCAGAATTGCCTTCGCCACAGTCGCCTCTTCCCCCGTCAATGCTGATCATTACGATCAAAGAGAGAGCGACAGGCGGATCGGCAACCGTCAAGAGGTGATCTTTCGGCACGCGCACCTAATCGGACCTGTCCGACTTTGTGTGGAACTTTGCTTGTTCGGCGACGCTGAGGCGATGGACGGCCGTTCGGCCAGGTGTACGCCACGCCGCCGCGTTGGTTTGACACGTGCCCGCTGTGCGGCGCTGCTTGCGGCCAGTCAGGGTGCAGCCGAACATCCATGGTCGACGAAGCCGACTGAACCCTTAGCAGATCGACCGGCGGTCCAGGGGGTTGTCCACAGGGCCTGCGGTTGTCCACAGGCGGCGGTGCGAGGCCGGCGGGCGGGGTGGTGCGGGGAGCAGGGTCTGGGCCAGCACCCCCGAGCCGGACTGCTGGAGGCCGCGATGCCACCCCGTACCTCACTGCCGCCGCACCGGCGGCTGCCGCTCCTGGTGACCTCGGACGGTGACCTCCTCGACGAACTGCTCCGGCTCGCCGCCGCAGGCGGTACGGAGGTCGAGCTGGCCGCCGATCCCGCCGCCGCCCGCGCCCGGTGGCTGCCGGCACCGCTGGTGCTGGTCGGCCGGGATCAGGCGCAGGCGTGCCTGCGGGCGCGGCTGCCCCGGCGGCCCCGCACGGTCCTGGTCGGCCGCACCGGGGTGCTCGACCCGGCATGGGACGTCGCCGAGCTGCTCGGCGCGGAGCACGTGGCCACCCTCCCGGCGGCCGAGCCCTGGCTGGTCGACCGGTTCACCGAGTGCGGGTCCGACCGCCCGTTCGGCGGGCCGGCGCGGACCGTCGCGGTGCTCGGCGGGCGAGGCGGCGCGGGGGCCAGCGTGTTCGCCGGCGCTCTCGCGGTCACCGCCGCCCGGGCCCGCCTGCGCACCCTGCTGGTGGACGCCGACCCGCTCGGCGGCGGCCTCGACCTCGTCCTCGGCTGGGAGGAGCTGGACGGCCTCCGCTGGCCGGCGCTCACCGACGCCGACGGCCGGGTGGACGCGCCGGCGTTGGTCCGCGCCCTGCCCAGCCGGGGTGACCTGGTGGTGCTCTCCTGGGACCGGGGAGACCTGCTGGCCCTGCCCGCCCAGGCGATGGCCGCCACGGTCGACGCCGCCCGCCGTGGCCGGGACTTCGTGGTGGTCGACGTGCCCCGCCAGCTCGACGATGCGGCGGTGGTCGCGTTGCAGTCGGCCGACCAGGCGTACCTGGTGGTGCCGGCCGAGCTGCGGGCGACCGCGGCGGCGGCCCGGGTGGTCGCCGCGGCCGCCCCGCACTGTGCCGCGCTCGGCGTGATCGTGCGCGGGCCGGCACCCGGCCGGTTGAAGGCGGCTGAGGTGGCGCGGGCCCTCGGCCTGCCGCTCGCCGGCACGCTGCGGCCGGAGCCGGCGCTGTGCCGGGGACTGGAACGCGGCGAGGCGCCGGCCGGGGCCGGGCGGGGCCCGCTCGCCGCGCTCTGCCGGCGGATCGTCACCGAGCTGACCGGCCTGCCCGTGCCGGGTGCGGCATGACCGGCCACCCCGACGACCTGTCGGCCCGGGTACGGCAGCGGATGGCCGGCAGTGCCACCCCGGTCACCCCGGCCGCGATCGTCTCCGCCGTACGGGCCGAACCCACCGCCGCCGTCCTCGGTGACACCGCCGTGCTGCGGATGGCCGACCGGGTCCACGATGATTTGGTCGGCGCCGGGCCGCTCGTCCCGCTGCTCGCCGATCCGCAGGTCACCGACGTGCTGGTCAACGGGACCAGGGTCTGGGTGGACAGGGGCGAGGGCCTGCGGCAGGTGGCGGTGCCGCTCGGCTCTCTCGACGACGTACGGCGGTTGGCGCAGCGGCTCACCGCAGCCGCCGGCCGCCGGCTCGACGACGGCTCCCCGTACGCGGACGCGCGGCTGCCCGACGGCACTCGGTTGCACGCCGTGCTGCCTCCGGTGGCGACCGACGGCCCCTACCTGTCCCTGCGTACCTTCCGGCAGCGGCCGTTCACCCTCGACGACCTGGTACGCCAGGGCACCGTCCCACGACCGGTCGCCCCGGTGCTGGCGGCCGTGGTCGCCGCCCGGCTGGCGTACCTGGTCACCGGCGGCACCGGCTCGGGCAAGACCACCCTGCTGAACACGCTGCTCGGGCTGGTGCCCTCGACCGAGCGGATCGTGCTGGTGGAGGACGCCGCGGAGCTGCACCCGGTGCACCCGCACGTGGTGGGGCTCCAGGCCCGTACGGCCAACGTGGAGGGGACCGGCGCGGTCGGGCTCAGCGAGCTGGTCCGGCAGGCACTGCGGATGCGCCCCGACCGGCTGGTGGTCGGGGAGTGCCGGGGCGGGGAGGTGGTCGACCTGCTCGGCGCTCTCAACACCGGCCACGACGGCGGTGCCGGGACGCTGCACGCGAACACCCCGGCCGACGTGCCGGCCCGGTTGGAGGCGCTCGGACTGCTCGGCGGGCTGCCCAGGGCCGCGCTGCACGCCCAGGTGACCGCCGCGCTCCAGGTGGTGCTCCAGGTACGCCGCGGCCCGCGCGGCCGGGTGCTGGAGTCGATCTGCCTCCTGCTGCCGGAGGGGCCCGACCGCCTGGTCACCGTCGTGCCCGCCTGGGTACGTGGACGGGGGCTGGGACTGGCCGGTCGGGCCCTCGGCACGCTGTTGCGGGACCGCGGCGTGCCGGTGCCACCGATCCTCTGCGAGCCGTGGCCGGGGTCGGCGGGGCCGGCATGAGTCTTCCGATCTGGCTGGTGGCGGCGCTGCTGGTGGGCGCGGCGGCGGTGGTGGGCTGGCCGGTTCGCAGCAGCCGCCGGCGACGCCGCGCCCTGCTCGGTGCCGGCGCACCCGGTCAACCCGCACTCACGCCGCACGACGGCGAGTCGTTCCGCACCGCCCCGGCCGCCTTCCTCGCTTCCGGGCCCGCCACCGGAGTGTCGGAGACACCGCCACCGGTTGTCGCCGCCCCGGCCGCCCTTCTCGCGTCCGGGCCCCCCACCGAAGTGCCGGAGAGACCGCCACTGGTTGGCACCGCCCCGGCCGCGGTCGTACCGCCCGGCCCGCGCCGGTCCGTCGGGACGAGATCGAGCCGGCCCACGCCGGCTCCCGACCGCCCGTGCACCGTGGCGGTGGCCGTCGCAGGCCCGACGCCTGCTCCCATGGCCGGCGGCCGGCTCGCCCGTCCGGCGGGGGCGCTGACCAGGTCGCCGTCGTTCCGGCCGCCCGGTCGGCGCGACTCCCGCCGACCGGTGGAGCCGCTGCGGCTCGGCGCTGGCGAGATCCGCCGCCTCCATCGAGCCGCCGGTTCGGACGGCGTCCGGACCGCCGACACCGCCGGTCGGTGGTCGGGCGCGTTGACCACTGGCCGGCCGCCGATGCGGGTGCAGGCCGTGCAGCGGTTCAGCAGGCTCCTCGCGCCGCTGGTGGGTCGCCCACGCCGGACGTTGCTCCTGGTCGGGCTCGTGGCGGCGGCGCTCGGCGCGCTCGCCGCCGGGCCGGTCGCCGGGGTCCTTCTCGGCGGGTACGGCGTGCTGGGCGCCCGGGCCGTGCTCCGGCGGCGGGCGGCCCGGCACGCGGTCGGGGAACGCCGCCGCAGGTTGGACCAGCTCTGCGGACTCGCCGCCGACCTGCGGGCTGGCCTGCCCGTCCCGACGCCGGACGACGACGGTGACCGCCTCGGGAACCTGACCCGGGCCGCGGTGCGGCTCGCCGACCGGACCGGTGCGCCGTTGGCCGAACTCCTCGAACGCGTCGAAGCCGACGCCCGGGCACTGGACCGGGGGCTGGCCGCCGCCTCGGCCCAGGCCGCCGGCGCCCGGGCGACCGCGCTGCTGCTCGCTGCCCTGCCGCTCGGCGGGATCGGCCTGGGCTACGGCATCGGCGCCGATCCGGTGGCGGTGCTGCTGCACACCCCGGTCGGGGCGGTCAGTGCGGTGACCGCCATGGGGTTGCAGATCGGTGGTCTGTTCTGGGCGGAGCGGTTGGGCGGAACGCCGGACGGGAGCGCCCGATGAACCGGCAGGAGTGGACAGCCAGCGCTCTCGTCGTCGCGGCGGCCCTGGTGGTGGCGCTCCGGGCGCCGGGCGTCCGCCCCTCCCGACGGTTGCGGGGACTGGGTCCCCAGGTCCGGCCGGCGGCAGACCGGCGCCCGCCGTGGTGGCCGGACGGCGTACGGCTCGGTGCCGGGCTGGCCGGAGTGGCGGTGGCCGTCCTGCTCGGCGGGGTGTCGGGTTGCCTCGTCGGGGCGGTGGCCGCCCTGGTGGCGGACCGGCTGCTCCGGCGGATCGAGTCCCCGGCCGCCCGGGACCGCCGGCTGCGCGAGGCCGCCGACCTTCCGCTGGCCGCCGACCTGCTCGCGGCGACGTTACGCGCCGGCGCACCGGTCGACCGCTCGGTACTCGAGGTCGCCGACGCCCTCGGCGGGCCGCTGGCCGAGCGGCTCCACCGGATCGGCCGGACGCTGCTGCTCGGCGGCGCACCCGACGAGGCCTGGGCGCACCTCGGCGCGGTACCGGGGGCCGACCGGCTGGTCGCCGCCGCGTTGCGTACCTCGCGCAGTGGAGCCGCGCTCGCCGGGGCGCTGACCCGGGTCGCCGACGACCTGCGGGCGGACCGGTCCATCGCCGCCGAGGCGTCGGCCCGGCGGGCAGGGGTGCTCATCGTGCTGCCACTGGGGCTCTGCTTCCTGCCGGCCTTCATTCTCGCCGGCCTGGTGCCGGTGATCGTCGCCGTCCTCGGCGACGTGCTCTGAGAAACCATCGAGAAGGGACACACCAGTGCGCAAACTCCTCGCCCGGCTCCGGGGGGACGCCGGGATGAACACCGCCGAGTACGCCGTCGGCACGCTCGCCGCGGTCGCCTTCGCGGGCATCCTGCTCAAGGTGCTCACGTCCGGCAACGTGCAGTCCGCCCTGACCGCGGTCATCGACCGGGCGCTGAAGTGAGCCGGCGCCGGCCGGCCGGCCGTGACCGGGGTTCGTTCACCGCCGAGTTGGCGGCCGGCCTGCCGGCGCTGCTCCTGCTCCTGCTCGCCGGTCTCACCGCGGTCGACGCGGTCACCACGAAGGCCGCCTGCCTGGACGCGGCCCGGGAGGCGGCACTCGCCGCCTCCCGGGGCGAGAGCGGCGCGGCGGCCGGGGTGCGGATCGCGCCACCGGGAGCGGACGTCTCGGTGACGGTGGATGGCGACCGGGTCACCGTGACGGTGCGGGCGCCGGTCCGGACGCTCGGCGCCCGCCTGCCCCGGATCACCGTGGCGGCCACCACGGTCGCCGCCGTCGAGCCGGGCTCCCCGGCGGCGCACCCGTGACGCCCGCGCGATCCGGCCCTGTGGTGACGCGGGGGCGGTCCGGGCTTCCCGGCGGCGCAGCCGTGCCCCCGAGGCGACCCGGTGCGTCCGACCGGGGTGGGGCGACGGTGTGCCTGCTCGTCGTCGGCCTGGTGTTCGTCCTGGTCGGGGTCTTCGGCGCGGCGATCGGCACCGCCCGGACGGCTCGGCACCAGGCCCGGGTCGGTGCCGACTTCGCGGCGCTCGCCGGGGCGGGGCGAGCGCTGGACGGTGACGGGGTGGCGTGCGCGGCGGCGGCCGAGTTCGCCCGGGCCAACGGCGTAATCCTGGCCGGTTGCCAGTTGGACGGCCTCGACGTGCTGGTGAACGTGGAGGTGCCGGTCACCCCGCTTCCCGGCTTCCACCGGGTGGCCACGGCCACCTCCCGCGCCGGCCCAAGCCGGGACTGACCGAGCCCGGCCGTGTGGCGGCAAGCCGGCCGGGCGCGCGCCCGCAGGACGCGCCCCGGCCGGTCAACTGGTCAGCGGCCCTGGAGCGCGTCCAGCCCGATCGCCATCGCGATCACCAGGCGGCGGTCCACCTGCGGGTTCTGCACCTCGACGACGTACTTGTCGCGCAGGCCCCACTTCTTGACCACAGTGAAGACCGGCTGGCCCTCGGCGACGAAGTCGAAGTGGTACGGCAGCCAGGAGAGCGAGTCCACGAACCGGCGCAGCAGCGCCACCGGCATGCTCCGCTCCTGACCGGTGATCTGCGGCAGGCCGGGCTGCTCGACGTGCCAGGTCGAGCGCAGCAGCGACTGGGCGAAGTCCTTGCGGAACAGCCCGACCGAGTTGCCGGCCGCGTCGGTCACGTCGTACGTGGCGCCGAGGTCGAGCCGCTGCCGCGCCTTGAAGCCGAGCAGGGGCTGCTGCTTCGAGTCGTCGGTGTAGATCGTGACCTGCTCCTTGAAGGCGAGCCGCTTCTGCTGCGCGAAAGCCAGCAGCTCTCCCTCGGTGCCGTCCGGGGCCACGGCGCGGACCTCGTACTGGTTGACCATCATCCGGATCCGCTGCCGGACGTGGAACTGGTGCTGCGTCTGCAAGTTGTCGAGCTGCATTGAGGTCTCCTCCGAAGTGTGCGCCGGAGTCTCGCACAACCAGCGGCTCAGCGTCCGCCCTCGACCGTCGCCTTCAGCGCCCAGGCGTTGAGCACCTGGTGGATCCCGCGCAGCCGCTCGTTGATCTGTTCGAGGCGTTCCGCCTGCGCCAGGCTGGCCAGCGCGGCGCCGAGGGCGATCTGCTGGTCGGGGGTGAGTTTCTCCTGGTCGATCGTATAGAGCAGGTCGACGGTCTCGGCGATGGTATCGGCCACGGCTCCTCCTCCGGTGCGGAAACGACGGGTCGGCTGGTGTGCTGAGCGCCGCCGGAGGATGGGGCAGCCACCCATGGAAGCGCTCCCATACATCAATGCCCACCTGTCGTGCGGGTCATGCGTGCATCCCGGAAAGCGGAAGGCCTCAGCTCGGGGGAGCGACGTCGGCGTCCGCGCCGGCCCGGTCGTCCTGGCGCGGCAGGAGCGGTGCGGCCGAGGCGTGAGCGGCCGAGGCGGCCGGCAGGTCCGCCGCCACAGGCGCACCCGACGCGGCCGGAACGAGGCCATCGGGCAGGGCCGGCGCCGGCTCGGCGTCGCGGGGCAGGTTGGCGAGCACCACGTCGAGGACCCGGACGGCGTCCGGCTTGGAGAGCGGGTTGTTGCCGTTGCCGCACTTCGGCGACTGCACGCAGGACGGGCAGCCCGCCTCGCAGCCGCACTCGGCGATCGCGTCCCGGGTGGCGCGCAGCCAGGCCGCCGCCGTCCCGTACGCCCGCTCGGCGAAGCCCGCCCCGCCCGGGTGGCCGTCGTAGACGAAGACGGTCGGGGCCTCGGTGTCCGGGTGCACGGCGGTGGAGAGCCCGCCGATGTCCCAGCGGTCGCAGGTGGCCATCAGGGGCAGCAGTCCGATGGCGGCGTGCTCGGCGGCGTGCAGCGCCCCCGGGACGTCGGCCGCCTCCACCCCGGCGAGAGCCAGCGACTGCGGGGAGAGGGTGAACCAGACCGCGACGGTGCGCAGTTCCCGGGCCGGCAGGTCCAGCGGTCGGGTGTCGATCACTTCCCCGGAGGCGATCCGCCGCCGCTGGTACGACACCACCTGGCTGGTCACGTCCACCTCGCCGAGGAAGAGCCCGACCGGCCCGGCGTCCACGTAGGAGCGCACCGACACCACCGACAGCGAGGTGACGTCGCGGGCGTGGGTGGACCAGTCCGGCTCCTCGGCGTGCACCAGCGCGCACCCGTCGGCCAGGTCCAGCGAGTCGACCACGTACGAGACGTTCTGGTGCAGGTAGACCGCGCCGGGGTGGATGAGGAAGTGCGAGGAGCCGCCGTCGACGGTGCCGAGCAGCCGCCCGGTCGAGGCCTCCACCACGCAGACCGGCGCGCCGCCCTCGCCGCGCAGGTCCACCTCGGGCCGCTCCCGGTGTCGCCAGTACCAGCCGGTCGGCCGCTGCCGCAGCGCCCCCGCCACGACCAGTTCCTCCACGGCCTCCTTCGCCCCCTCGCCGAAGAGGTCCAGGTCGGCCGGGGTGAGCGGGGCCTCCGCCGCCGCGCAGGCGAGCTGCGGGGCGAGCACGTACGGGTTGGCCGGGTCGAGCACGGTGGCCTCGACCGGCCGCCCGAACAGCGCCTCCGGGTGGTGCACCAGATAGGTGTCGAGCGGGTCGTCCCGGGCCACCAGCACCGCCAGCGCCTCGTCGCCGGAGCGGCCGGCCCGGCCGGCCTGCTGCCAGAGCGACGCCCGGGTGCCCGGCCAGCCGCAGATCAGCACCGCGTCCAGGCCGACCAGGTCGACGCCGAGTTCCAGCGCGTTGGTGGAGGCGAGGCCGAGCAGGTCGCCGTGGAGCAGGGCGCGTTCCAGTTCGCGCCGCTCCTCGCGCAGGTAGCCGGCCCGGTAGGCGGCCACCCGGTCGCCGAGCCCGGGCACCGCCTCGTCGAGCGCCCGCCGCGCGTTCGCCGCCACCACCTCGGCGCCCTTGCGGGAGCGGACGAAGGCCAGCGTGCGTACCCCCTCGGCGACGGTGTCGGCGAGCAGGTCCGCGGTCTCCCGCAGCGCCGACCGGCGGACCGGCGCGAGGTCCGCGACCTCTCCCGAGGAATCGGGGAGCAGCGGCGGCTCCCAGAGCGCGAAGGTCACCCCGCCGCGCGGCGAGGTGTCCTCGGTGACGGCCGCCACCGGCAGGCCGGTGAGCCGCCCGGCCGCCGTCGCCGGGTCGCCCGACGTCGCCGAGGCCAGCACGAAGACGGGGGTACGGCCGTACTTCGCGCACTGGCGGCGCAGGCGGCGCAGCACGTGCGCGACGTGCGAGCCGAACACGCCCCGGTAGGTGTGGCACTCGTCGATCACCACGTACGCCAGCCGGCGCAGGAAGCCGGACCAGTGCGCGTGCCCGGGGAGGATGCCGTGGTGCAGCATGTCCGGGTTGGTCAGCACGAACCGGGAGTGCCGACGGATCCACTCCCGCTCGGCGCGCGGGGTGTCCCCGTCGTAGGTGGCGGGGCGTACCCCGTCGAGTTCCAGGCCGGCGACGGCACGGAGCTGGTCGGCGGCGAGCGCCTTGGTCGGGGCCAGGTAGAGCACGGTGGCCCTGGGGTCGGCGAGCAGGGTGGCCAGCGCGGGCAGCTGGTAGGCCAGCGACTTGCCGGACGCCGTGCCGGTGGCCACCACCACGTGCTGCCCCGCGTACGCCAGCTCGGCGGCCTCGGCCTGGTGCCGCCAGGGCGCGACCACGCCGCGTCGGGCGAACGCCGCCCGCAGGTCCTCGGGAGCCCACTGCGGCCAGGGGGCCGGCTCGCCGGGTCGGGCCGGGACCCGCTCGACGTGGGTGACCGGATCGTCGCCGTGCCGGGCGCGCAGCCGGCGCAGCAGGTCGCCCGGCGCCGCCGTCGGCGGTCGCCCGGGGCCGGGACCTGCGGATACGGTGGCTGCGGGATTCACGTCCTGCACTCTCGCACTGGTGTTCGGAGGTGAACAACTCCGGGCGTGGGTAAGAGGAAGCCTCCGCCGGTGACCAGAGGCCGTCGTGGCGGGGATGGTTAGATGCCCAGGAGAGTTTACGGCTCTCGGAGGAGGGACTGATGGAGCTGTCGCTGGCGACCCGCACCGTGGGGGAGCACACGGTGCTCGAGGTCGGCGGTGAGGTGGACGTCTATACCGCCCCCCGCCTGCGCGAACGGCTTCTCGAGCTGATCGACGGTGGCTCCCGGCGGGTGGTCGTGGACCTCGGCCGGGTGGACTTCCTCGACTCGACCGGTCTCGGCGTGCTGGTCGGCGCCCTCAAGCGGCTCCGCTCGGCCGGTGGCTCCTTCGCCCTGGTCTGCGACAAGGAGCCGCTGCTCAAGATCTTCCGGATCACCGCCCTGGACCAGGTGTTCCCGCTGCACCCCACGGTCGAGGCGGCGATCGCGGCGGACCCCACCGGCGCCGGCGCGTGATGGCGACGGTCCGACTCTCCTTCTCGCCGGCTCCGGTGCACGTGCGCACCGCCCGTCTGGTCGGCGTCGCGGTGGCCCGCCGGGCCGGGGTGCGCGAGAACCTGCTCGACGAGGTGCGGCTGGCCATCGGTGAGGCGTGCACCCGCGCGGTCGCGTTGCACCGGCAGTACGGGCTGCCCGACCCGGTGCTGGTGGAGATGTCCGACTCCGGGGCGTACTCGGTGCGGGTGGTGGACCGGGCGCCGATCGAGGCCGGCATCGGGCTGGCCGCGTTGAACGCCGACGACCTGGCCAACGAGGCGCTGACCGACGAGGCGCTGACCACCGGCGTCGGCTTCGCCCTGCTTGCCGGTTTCGTGGAGGATCTCCAGGTTCGTCCGGTCGACGAGGGCGTCGGCACCGAGGTCCGGATGGTGTGGCCGGTCGGCCGCTGACCTGCGCACTCTGCGTCTACGAGGCCGCGACCCTTCGGGGTCGCGGCCTCGACGTGCTGATGGCCTCCTATATCAGATTTTTCCTCATAACACAGTTACGAAGATCATCCGGACACGGTGTCCCCCGGATGTGACCTCCAACACTGCGCGGGGCTACAGTACCGGGGTTGTCAGCAAGTGCTCCTTCCCGCAACCAGCGGGTATGTGCGTTCATCGCTGGTCCGGTGGGGTGGGTTGGCGCGCCTGCGCAACCGCATCCAGGCGTCGGGTCAGTGCGTCCGCTGGCCGGCGCGACAGTGTTCGGTACAGGAGGACATAGATGTCCGGGACCTTGGCCGCCGAAGGCGGCGCGCTGTCCCTTTCCGGAGGAAACCTGACGTACGTCGTCATCGCCGCGGTGATCGCGCTGGTGGCACTCGTCTTCGCCGCCGCCTTGACCAAGGCCGTGCTGGCAGCCGGTAAGGGCACCACCAACATGCAGGAGATCTCCGGAGCGGTACAGGAGGGCGCCTCCGCCTACCTGCTCCGGCAGTTCAGGACGCTGGCGATCTTCGTCGTCGTCGCCGTCGTGCTCCTCTTCCTGCTCCCGGTGCACGACACCGACGGCAGCGAGCTGGCGGTGAAGCTCGGCCGGTCGGCGTTCTTCGTGGTCGGTGCCCTGTTCAGCGCGTCCATCGGTGGCGCCGGCATGTGGCTGGCCACCCGCGCCAACCTGCGGGTCGCCGCGGCGGCCCGCGAGGCGCAGGGCGGGCGCGAGGCCGCCATGAAGATCGCCTTCCGCACCGGCGGCGTGGTCGGCTTCCTCACCGTCGGGCTCGGCCTCTTCGGCGCCGCGATGGTCGTCCTGCTCTTCAAGGGCGACGCGCCGACGGTGCTGGAGGGCTTCGGCTTCGGCGCCGCCCTGCTGGCCATGTTCATGCGGGTCGGCGGCGGCATCTTCACCAAGGCCGCTGACGTCGGCGCCGACCTGGTCGGCAAGGTCGAGCAGGGCATCCCGGAGGACGACCCGCGCAACGCGGCCACCATCGCCGACAACGTGGGCGACAACGTCGGCGACTGCGCCGGCATGGCCGCCGACCTGTTCGAGTCGTACGCGGTGACCCTGGTCGCGGCGCTGATCCTGGGTCGCGCCGCGTTCGGCGAGGACGGCCTGGTCTTCCCGCTGATCATCTCCACCATCGGTGTCCTCGTCGCGATCATCGGCGTCTTCATCACCCGGCTGCGCGTCTCGGACCGCAACGGCCTGACCGCGATCAACCGGGCCTTCTACCTCTCCGCGGTGATCTCGGCGGTGCTGGTGGCGATCGCCGCCTTCGCCTACCTGCCGGCGACCTTCGCCGAGCTGGAGGGCGGGCTGACCGACGTCGACCAGAACCCCCGGATCGTCGCCATCGGCGCGGTCGTCATCGGCATCGTGCTGGCCGCCGCCATCCAGGCGCTGACCGGCTACTTCACCGAGACCAACCGGCGCCCGGTGCAGGACATCGGCAAGAGCTCGCAGACCGGCGCGGCCACCGTCATCCTCGCCGGCATCAGCGTCGGCCTGGAGTCGGCGGTCTACTCGGCGCTGCTGATCGCCGCCGGCGTCTTCGGGGCGTTCCTGCTCGGCGGCAGCTCCATCACGCTCTCGCTGTTCGCGGTCGCGCTGGCCGGCACCGGCCTGCTCACCACCGTCGGCGTGATCGTCGCGATGGACACCTTCGGCCCGATCTCCGACAACGCGCAGGGCGTGGCGGAGATGTCCGGCGACATCGACGAGAACGGCGCCCGGATCCTCACCGAGCTGGACGCGGTGGGCAACACCACCAAGGCGATCACCAAGGGCATCGCGATCGCCACGGCGGTGCTCGCCGCGACCGCGCTGTTCGGCTCGTACACCGACACCCTGCGCACCGCGTACGCCGACGCCGGGGTCGGGGACGTCGGCACCGAGATCCTCAACTCGCTGAACGTGTCCAACCCGCGCAACCTGGTCGGTCTGATCATCGGCGCGGCGGTGGTCTTCCTCTTCTCCGGGCTGGCCATCAACGCGGTCTCCCGCTCGGCCGGCGCCGTGGTGATGGAGGTCCGCCGGCAGTTCCGTGAACTGCCCGGGATCATGGACCGCACCCAGCGCCCCGAGTACGGCAAGGTCGTCGACATCTGCACCCGGGACGCGCAGCGCGAGCTGATGACCCCCGGTCTGCTGGCCATCCTCGCGCCGATCGCGGTCGGCTTCGGCCTCGGGCCCGGCGCGCTGGCGGCGTACCTGGCCGGGGCGATCGGTGCCGGCACGCTGATGGCGGTCTTCCTGGCCAACTCCGGTGGCGCCTGGGACAACGCCAAGAAGCTGGTCGAGGACGGCGCGTACGGCGGCAAGGGCTCCGAGGCGCACGCCGCGACGGTCATCGGCGACACCGTCGGCGACCCGTTCAAGGACACCGCCGGCCCGGCGATCAACCCGCTGATCAAGGTGATGAACCTGGTCTCGCTGCTGATCGCGCCGGCCGTGGTGGCGTGGAGCGTCGGCGACGACCGCAACACCCCGCTGCGGGTGACGATCGCGCTGGTCGCGACCCTGATCGTGGTGGCCGCGGTGGTGTTCAGCAAGCGCAAGGGCGTGGCGATGGACTCCTCCGACGACGGCTCCGGGGCGGGCAGCCCGGAGCGGGCGGAGACGGTCAACGCCTGAGGCGACGGTGGGTTCCCGGTCGGCCGACCGCCGGCCGGGAACCCGTCCGCCGCGCCCCGAGGGCGGCAAACCTGAGCGGTGGCGCATCGCCGCGGAGGCCGTACGCTGCAACGCATGCGAACGTGCCGGGCGGCAGCCGCCGGAAAGCTCACGGTGGTCCTGGCCACGCTCGTGCTCGCCGTCGCCGCCTGCGGCGGTGGGCCCACCCCGCGCGCCTGGGCCGCCTCGGTCTGCGAGGCGCTCACCCCCTGGCGGGCCGAGATCAGCAAGCTGACCAGCAGCACCGACCAGCAGATGACCGCGCAGACCACCCCGGCGCAGGCCAAGGAGAACCTGGTCCGGCTCTTCGCCGGTGCGGCGGACGCCAGCGAGACCGCCCGGCGCAGGGTCGCCGACGCCGGTGTGCCGGAGACCGAGCACGGCGAGGAGATCTCCAAGGGGTTCCAGACCACCCTGGAGAAGGTCCGGGACGCGTACGGCCGGGCCCGCGACACCATCGATGGGCTCGGCACCGGCGAGGCGACCACCTTCTACGACGGCGTCAAGGCCACGGTCGAGACGCTCACCAGGGATTACGACGCGAGCGCGCTGGACACCAGCCGGCTCAACGATCAAGAGCTCAAACAGGCCTTCGCCGAGGTTCCGGAGTGTCGCTGACCCCTCCCGACTCACCCCCCGAACCGGTGCGCCAGCTCTCGCTGTTCGGCACCGAGGCGGCGGACCCGTCCGTCGCCGATCTGGCCGGCCTGCTCGCCGGCCCCGGTGAGGTGGGCCGGATGGGGCGTACCGCCCGACTGTCGATCGTGGTCGACGCCGCCTGGCGGGTGCACGTGCTCGTCGCCGAGCTGGGGTTGCGGGGGCTGGCCGCGAGCTGGGAGGCGACCGAGGACCAGCGCTACGCCGTGCGCACCTCGTACGCGCGGACCCTCGCGCCGCTGGCGACGGCCTGGCTGACCGACGCGGGCCGCAAGCGCCCGCCCGCGCATTTCCATCTCAACGGTCGGCGGTTGCGGCTCTGGCTGGCCGCCGCCGGCCGGTCCGACCCCGCGGGGTTCCTGCTCGGGCTCGGCCCGGGTGACCAGGAGTGGTGGCCGACGGTGCGGGCGGCGCTCGCCGCCGTGGGCCTGCCGACGGCGGTGTCGGAGCCCGACGACGGCGCGCCGGCCTTCCGGATCGCCGGCCGTCGGCGGCTGACCCGGCTGGCCGAGCTGGTCGGCGAGCGGCCGTCGGCCACCCCGCCGGAGGCCTGGCCGACCCCGACCTGACGGCCGGCTCAAACACGGTGTGCAAGATCGACTCCAGGCCGGCGAGGTGGCGGCAGCAGGGCCATCGGGACACCGCCGTCTCGCCGTAACGGAGTCGATCACGCCGGGTCGGGCGGGCGCGGCGACGAGGTGTCCGATCGGGGACAGCCGGGCGGCGTCTCGGCCGGTAAAACGGCTCGGCGACCCTCGGCCGAGGGTCCGCCATCGTCACAGTGGCCCGCCTCCGGCCCTACCCACGGTGTACGGTGGCGCCGTCCGGCCCGTGAAGCCCGCGCGGCGCCGTGGCGCCCGCCGCGCGGAGGCTGTTTGCCGCCCGCGAAACCCGAAACCCCGGCGGCGCGTTACGTTGGACATCCGGACCGCCGGTGGTCCGGTGGGGTGCAACAGGGCCCGAATCGGGCATTGAGCAGGAGTGAGGTCGGGGAGAGACGTGCCGAGCAACGCTGGAACCACCCGTCTGGTCATCGTCGAGTCACCGGCGAAGGCCAAGACGATCTCGGGCTACCTCGGCCCGGGATACGTCGTGGAGGCCAGCTTCGGCCACGTCCGGGACCTCCCGCGCAACGCCGCCGACGTGCCCGCCAAGTACAAGGGCGAGGCGTGGGCCCGGCTCGGGGTGGACGTCGACAACGGCTTCCAGGCCCTCTACGTCGTCTCCGCCGACCGTAAGCAGCAGATCAGCAAGCTGGTGAAGCTGGCCAAGGAAGTCGACGAGATCTTCCTGGCGACGGACGAGGACCGCGAGGGCGAGGCGATCGCCTGGCACCTGGTGGAGACGCTCAAGCCCAAGGTGCCGGTCAAGCGGATGGTCTTCCACGAGATCACCAAGCCGGCGATCCAGGCGGCGGTGGCGAACCCCCGCGAGATCGACCGCGACCTGGTCGACGCCCAGGAGGCGCGCCGCATCCTCGACCGGCTGTACGGCTACGAGGTCTCGCCGGTGCTGTGGAAGAAGGTCATGCCGAAGCTCTCGGCGGGCCGGGTGCAGTCCGTGGCGACTCGGATCGTGGTCGAGCGGGAGCGCCAGCGGATGGCCTTCCGCACCGCCGAGTACTGGGACATCCTGGCCACCCTGGCCGTGGCGAACGCCGGCGAGGGCCCGCGCACCTTCAACGCCACCCTGGTCGCGCTGAACGGCGACCGGATCGCCACCGGCAAGGACTTCGAGCCGACCACGGGTCGGGTCCGGGCCGGCGCCGGCGTCGTGCACCTCGACGAGGGCGGCGCCCGGGGCCTGGCGGCCCGCCTCGACGGGCGGCCGTTCACCGTCACCCGGGTCGAGGAGAAGCCCTACCGCCGCCGCCCGTACGCGCCGTTCATCACCTCCACGCTTCAGCAGGAGGCGGCCCGCAAGCTGCGGTTGTCGTCGCAGCAGACGATGCGCACCGCGCAGCGCCTCTACGAGAACGGCTACATCACCTACATGCGTACCGACTCGGTGAACCTGTCGGAGACCGCCATCTCGGCGGCCCGCCGGCAGATCGTCGAGCTGTACGGCGAGCGCAGCGTGCCGCCGGAGCCGCGCCGCTACACCGGCAAGGTGAAGAACGCGCAGGAGGCGCACGAGGCGATCCGCCCGGCGGGGGACAACTTCCGCACCCCGGGCGAGGTGGCCAAGGAGCTGTCGGCCGAGGAGTTCAAGCTCTACGAGCTGATCTGGCGGCGCACCATCGCCTCGCAGATGACCGACGCCGTCGGCTCCAGCGTCTCGGTGCGCATCCGCGCCGTCTCCTCCGCCCAGGAGGAGGCCGACTTCGGCGCGACCGGCAAGACCATCACCGACCCGGGCTTCCTGCGGGCGTACGTCGAGTCGAGCGACGACGAGAACGCCGAGGCCGAGGACGCCGAGCGCCGGCTGCCCACCCTGGTCAAGGACCAGCCGCTGACCGCCGACGAGCTGGCCGCGCAGGGCCACCACACCCAGCCGCCGTCGCGCTACACCGAGGCGTCGCTGGTCAAGGCGCTGGAGGAGCTGGGCATCGGCCGCCCGTCGACGTACGCGTCGATCATGCAGACCATCCAGGACCGCGGGTACGTCTTCAAGCGCGGCCAGGCGATGATCCCGTCCTTCCTGGCGTTCGCGGTGATCGGGCTGCTGGAGCGGCACTACCCGCGCCTGATCGACTACGACTTCACCGCCAGCATGGAGAACGAGCTGGACGAGATCGCCGGCGGTGAGCACGCGGCGGTCGACTTCCTCACCTCCTTCTACTTCGGCAGCGCCAACGGCGCCGGCGACCAGGCCATCGCCCACGCCGGCGGGCTGAAGAAGCTGGTCACCGAGAACATCACCGACATCGACGCGCGCAGCGTCAACTCGATCCCGCTCTTCACCGACGACGAGGGCCGCGAGGTCGTCGTCCGGGTCGGCCGGTTCGGGCCGTACCTGCAGCGGGCGGTGCCGGGCGAGCAGCCCGCGCCGAAGGCGGAGGGCGAGGAGGGCGGCGCCCCGGGCGACCGGGCACCGATCCCCGAGGGGCTGGCGCCCGACGAGCTGACCCCGGAGAAGGTGCACGAGCTGTTCCTCGGCGGCGGGGGCGAGCGCAAGCTCGGCGACGACCCGGCCACCGGCGAGCCGATCCTGCTCAAGTCCGGCCGGTTCGGCCCGTACGTGGCCAGCGGCGAGCGGAAGTCCTCGCTGCTGCGCTCGCAGACGCCGGACTCGCTCACCCTCGACGAGGCGTTGAAGCTGCTCAGCCTGCCCCGGCTGATCGGCGTGGCCCCCGACGGGGTCGAGGTCTTCGCCAACAACGGCCGCTACGGCCCGTACGTCAAGCGCGGTGACGAGTTCCGTTCGCTGGACTCGGAAGACAAGATGTTCACCGTCACGCTGGACGAGGCGCTGGCCCTGCTGGCCGCCCCCAAGACCCGCCAGCGTCGCGCCGCCGCGCCGCCGCTGCGGGAGATGGGCGTCGACCCGCTGACCGAGAAGCCGCTGGTCATCAAGGACGGCCGGTTCGGGCCGTACGTGACCGACGGGGAGTTCAACGCGTCGCTGCGCCGGGGCCAGACCCCGGAGGAGCTGACCATCGAGCAGGCCTCCGAGATGCTGGCCGAGAAGCGGGCGAAGGGTCCGGCGCCGAAGAAGAAGGCGGCCGCCAAGAAGGCCCCGGCCAAGAAGGCGACGGCGGCGAAGAAGACCGCCGCGGCCAAGTCCACCGCGGCCAAGAAGACCACCACCGCCAAGGCGACGGCGGCCAAGAAGGCCCCGGCGAAGAAGGCCGCCCCGAAGAAGGCGGCCAGCACCGCCGAGTGACGCAGCCCCGGGCGCCTCGGCGCCCGGGGGAGCACTCAGCCGAGGATCCGGTCCAGGTGCGGGTTGGTGAAGAGCCGGTCGGGGTCCAGGCGGTCGCGGACCGCCAGGAAGTCGGCGAAGCGGGGGTACGCCGTGGCGAGTGACGCCGCGTCCCGGTAGTGCAGCTTGCCCCAGTGCGGCCGGCCGCCGAGGTCGGTCGCCACCTCCTCGAAGGCCCGGAAGTACGGCTCGTACGGCATGCCGACGTACTGGTGGATCGCCACGTACGCGGACTCCCGGCCGTAGCCGTGCGACAGCCAGATGTCGTCGGCGGCGGTGAACCGCACCTCGACCGGGAAGAGCACCTTGAACGGCAGCCCGTCGACGATCCGCCGGAGCGCGTCCAGCGCGGTCGGCAGGGCGGCGCGCGGCAGGGCGTACTCCATCTCGACGAAGCGGACCCGGCGCGGGGTGCAGAAGACCGTGTCGGAGCGGCCGGTGTAGGTGCGTTCGGTGAGCGCCCGGGCGGAGACCGCGCTGATGGTCGGGGCCAGCGCCGGCACGGCGCGGCCCAGCCGGCAGGCCCCGGCGAAGACGGTGTTGGCGAGGAAGTCGTCGTCGAGCCAGCCGCGCCACCGGGGCAGCGGCCGGTCGTCGGCGGGCACCCGGTCGTTGGTCTTGACCTGCACCCGCGCGGTGTACGGGAACCAGTAGAACTCGACGTGGTCGTGCGCGTCGATCAGTGTCGGCAGCTCGGCGAGCACCGAGTCCAGCGGCGCCGGGCGCTCGTGGGCGCGCAGCACGAAGGCATCGACACAGCGCAGGGTCACCTCGACCAGCACGCCGAGTGCGCCCAGCCCGACCCGGGCGGCGGCGAAGACGTCCGGCTGCTCGTCGGCGGAGCAGCGCAGCACCTCGCCGGTGCCGGTGACCAGGGTCAGCGCCGTGACGAAGGTGGACAGGCAGCCGTATCCTGCTCCGGTGCCGTGGGTGCCGGTGGAGATCGCGCCGGCGACGGTCTGGGCGTCGATGTCGCCGAGGTTGGGCAGCGCGAGCCCGTGCCGGGCGAGCAGCGCGTTGAGCGTGTGCAGGGTCATCCCGGCGGGCACGGTGACCAGGCGTCGGTCCCGGTCGACCCGGACGTCGGTCGCCAGGCTGGTCAACTCGATCCGCCGACCGTCGGCCACGGCGATCGGGGTGAACGAGTGGCCGCTGCCGACCACCCGGATGCGAACACCCGCGGCCGCGGCGTCCCGGACGGCCTCGGTGACGGCGTCCAGCGTGGCGGGGCGCAGGATGGCGGTGGCGGTGCTGTGCTGGTTGCCGGCCCAGTTGGACCATGCGGTGGCGGTACCGGCCATCGGCGCGCTCCTCGACATGAATATGAACTGACTTCATATCAGGAACGTTGTTCCTGGTAAATACCGCAATCGAGGTCCGCTCGTTGTACCGGTAGTCACGGACTCGTGACAACCAGATAGTTTCTTCCGTCGAAGGGGGGTGGCGCCGAGTGTCCACACCAGCCGCCACGACCGGGCCGCTGCGCCGCGTTCCGGTGCAGGGTCGAAGTGTCGCGCGGGTCCAGCGGATGTTGGACGCCTGTGCCGAACTCGTCGACGAAGTGGGGTACGAGGGACTGACCACCACGCTGCTCGCCGAACGTGCCGAGGTGGCGATCGGGTCGGTCTACCAGTTCTTTCCGGACAAGCGGGCGATCGTGCAGGCGCTGACCCTGCGCACGATGGAGTCCTACCTGCAGCGGCTCGACGAGCGGTTCGCCTCGGACGACCTGACCCACTGGTGGGACGGTGTCGACGCGGGGATCGACGAGTACATCACGATGCACCGGACGGTCCCGGGGTTCCGTACCCTGCACTTCGGCGACGTGGTCGACCTGCACCTGCTCGATGAGCAGCGGGACAACAACGGCGTGATCGCCGACCAGTTGGCCCGGGTGCTGACCGAGCGGTTCGGCATGACCGACGAACCGCGGCTGCGGTTCTGCCTGGAGATCGCCGTCGAGGCCGCGGACGCCCTGATCAAGCTGGCGTTCCGCCGTAAGCCCGAGGGCGACGAGCGGGTCCTCGCCGAGGCCAAGGCGCTGATCCGCGAGTACCTGCACCGCCACGTGAACGCCACCGAGGCCGTCCAACCCGGCTGACGGTCCCGGCCGGGCGGCCCCGGTCAGAGGAAGGCGTGCCCCTCGCCGCGGTAGGTGGGCACGGTGGCGACCACCTCGTCACCGGAGACCAGGTGCAACTCGTTGACGTGCTCGCAGAGCTCGCCCGCCTTGGCGTGCCGGAACCACACCCGGTCGCCGACCCGCAGCCCGGCCGCCGCGGCGCCGGCCAGCGGGGTCTGCACCTCACCGGCTCCCTCCGTGCCGACCAGGCTCAGCCCGGCCGGGAGCCAGGGCCGGGGCAGCCGGCTCCGCTCGGCCGGGCCGGAGGCGATCCAGCCGCCGCCGAGCACCGTCGCCAGCTCCGGCGTCGGCCGGCGGACCACCGCGCAGGCGAAGAACGCCGCCGGGGTGGGCCGCCAGGCGCGGTACGCGTCGAACAGCGTCGGCCCGTACAGGCCCGATCCCGCGGTGACCTCGGTGACCGCGGGATCGGCGCTGGTGGCGGCAACGCTGCCGGTGCCGCCTCCGTTGACGAACTCCAGGTCGGCGTGTTCGCGTACCGCCGCGACCGCCGCGCCCCGGCGGGCCAGCAGTTCCCGGTACGACCCGCGCTGCGCCAGCCGGATCGCGGCGCCCATGACGGCCCGCCCCGGCGGCGCGTCGCCGAGGCCGGCGATCTGCGCCTCGTACGCCATCAGCCCGACCAGCCGGAAGCCCGGCCGGGCGGCGACGGCGGCGGCGAGCGCGCCGGCGGCCCGGGCGCTGTGCACCGGTGAGCGGCGCACGCCGACGTGCACCCGCCCGCCCAGCGGTCGCCAGGAGGCGTCCAGTTCGAGGCAGACCCGCAGCTCCGGCCGCCGGTCGGGGGCGCGGACCGCGTCGACCAGGTCGAGCTGCTCGGTGCCGTCGATCATCAGGGTGACCGCCGCGGCGAGCGCCGGGTCGGCGGCCAGCTCGGCGAGCGCCGCCCGCTCCGCTGTCGGATATGCGACCAGCGCGTCGTCGGTCACCCCGGAGCGGACCAGCCAGATCGCCTCGGACAGGGTGAACGCCATCACGCCGGCCCAGCCCGGCCGGCTCAGCGCCCGGGTGGTCAGCTCCCGGGAGCGGATCGACTTGCTGGCGGCGCGGACCGGCTTGCCGCCCGCCCGGTCGGCCAGCGCGGCGGCGTTGGCGTCGAAGGCCGTGAGGTCGACCACGGCGTACGGCGGGTCGAGGTGGGCGGTCGCCGAGTCGAGGCGCTCGCGCAGGGTGTCGCTGTCGATGGCCACGGGTGCACGCTAACTGTCCGGGATAGTAATGCGAAATACCCTCATGTACCGCCGGGCTGCGGTCGCTGGTCCTCGCGGCCTAGGCTCGGCGAGCAGGAGAATGTCGCCGGTGGGGAGGCCCCCCACCGGGACTAGAGTGTTGCACCGGGACTGCCCAGCGTTGGGCCGGCACGTGGAGGTACGGCCATCGAAAGCCAGAAGAACGGCGAGTCGCCCGGCGTGTCGACGCCCGGGGCGCAGTCCGGAGCAGCCCAGGCCGACCGGTCCGGCGCGGCCGCGATCCGCTCGGTGCTGCGCATCCGGCCGTTCCGTCGGCTCTGGATCGTGCTCGGCGCGGCCTCCTTCGGTGACTGGCTCGGCCTGCTCGCCACCTCCGTCTTCGCCGCCGCCCAGGTCTCCGGCAGCACCGCCAAGGGTGCCGCCTTCGGGACGCTGATCGCGGTCCGGCTGCTGCCGGCGCTGATCCTCGGGCCGGTGGCCGGCGTGCTCGCCGACCGCTTCGACCGGCGCTGGACGATGGTCATCTGCGACCTGCTGCGCTTCGTGCTCTTCGCCTCGATCCCGCTGCTCGCCCTTACCGGGGCCAGCGGTGCCGTGGTGGTCACCTGGGCGGCGGTCGCCACCTTCCTGATCGAGACCATCACCCTGCTCTGGATCCCGGCCAAGGAGGCCGCGGTCCCCAACCTGATCCCGCGCGCCCGGCTGGAGAGCGCCAACCAGCTCACGCTGATCACCACGTACGGGCTGACCCCGGTGGCCGCCGCCATCGCCCTGGCGGTGCTCGACCGCAGCGTCCGCGCGGCGACCGGCGGCGAGATGCCGGGCTGGGCCGAGCCCGCCCAGCTCGCCCTCTGGTTCAACTCCTTCTCCCGGCTGGCCACCGCGCTGGTGGTGGCCTTCGGCATCAAGGAGATCAGCCAGGCGCAGGCCGGCGAGCGGGAACGCACCGAGCAGAGCATGATGCGCCAGTTCACCGAGGGCTGGAAGTTCATCAAGCAGACCCCGCTGGTACGCGGCCTGGTGCTGGGCATCTTCGGCGCGTTCGCCGGCGGCGGCATCGTGATCGGCACGGCCAAGTTCTTCGCCGCCTCGCTCGGCGCCGGCGACGCCGCCTTCTACATGCTCTTCGGGGCGATCTTCATCGGCCTGGCCCTCGGCATCGGGCTCGGCCCGATGATCGTGCGGGACATGTCCCGCCGCCGCTGGTTCGGCATGAGCATCGTGCTGGCCAGCGCGTCCGTGCTGGTGCTCGCCTTCGCCATCCACCTGTCGATGGCCATGCTCGGCGCGATCCTGGTCGGCGCCGGGGCGGGGATGGCCTTCCTCGCCGGCACCACGCTGCTCGGCGGCGAGGTCGCCGACGAGGTACGCGGTCGGGTCTTCGCGGTGGTGCAGATCGGCACCCGGCTGGTGCTGATCCTGGCCATCGCGCTGAGCAGCCTCCTGGTCGGCGTCGGCGGCTCCCGCAAGCTCACCATCGCCGACCTCGGCGTCTCCGTCTCCTCCACCCGACTGCTGCTGCTCGCGGCCGGTGCCGCCGGCATCTTCGCCGGGATCAGCGCGTTCGGGCAGATGGACGACAAGAAGGGCGTGCCGGTCCTCGCCGACCTCTGGGGCTCGATCCGGGGTCGCCCGCTGATGCCCGCCGAGCCGTTCGTCTCCTCCGGCCTCTTCGTGGTCTTCGAGGGCGGCGAGGGCGCCGGCAAGTCCACCCAGCTCGACACGCTCGCCGAGCGGCTGCGCGGGCAGGGCCGGGACGTGGTGGTCACCCGCGAGCCGGGCGCCACCGGGGTGGGCGAGCGGATCCGGTCGCTGGTGCTCGACAACGCCGGCGCCGAGGCACCCTCGCCGCGCGCCGAGGCGCTGCTCTACGCCGCCGACCGGGCGCACCACGTCGCCACCGTGGTCCGTCCGGCGCTGGCCCGGGGCGCGGTGGTGATCAGCGACCGGTACGTCGACTCCTCCCTGGCCTACCAGGGCGCCGGCCGTACGCTGCCGGTCGAGGAGGTCTCCTGGCTCTCCTCGTGGGCCACCGGCGGGCTCAAGCCCGACCTGGTGGTGCTGCTCGACGTCGACCCGCGCACCGGCCTGTCCCGGGTGGAGTCCCGCAACCAGGGCACCGACCGGCTGGAGGCCGAGTCGCTCGCCTTCCACGAGCGGGTCCGGTACGCCTTCCTCGACCTCGCCGCCAACGACCCGAAGCGCTACCTGGTGCTGGACGCCGCCCGGCCGGCCGAGGAGATCGCCGCCCTGGTCGCCCGTCGGGTCGAGGAGTTCCTGGTGGACCCGGCCGCCATCGTGCACCCGCGCCCCGCCCACGGGCCGGACACCTCGGTGCAGCCCGAGTTATCCGACGCGGAGCTGGTGACGATGGAGCACCGGACCTGATGCCGGACGTCTTCGCCGACCTGGTCGGCCAGGACGAGGCGGTCGCCACCCTGCGCCACGCCGCCGCGGCGGCCGCCGCCGTGCTGCGCGCCGCCCACCCGGCCGCCGTCGGGTCGGGACAGGCCGAGGTCGAGGGACAGCCGGGGGTCGACCCGGGTGCGGGGATGACCCACGCCTGGATCTTCACCGGCCCGCCCGGCTCCGGCCGGTCGGTGGCCGCGCGCGCCTTCGCCGCCGCGTTGCAGTGCAAGTACGGCACCGGCTGCGGCGAGTGCCCCGGCTGCCACACCACGATGACCGGCACCCACGCCGACGTTCGCCTGGTGGTGCCCGAGGGGCTTTCCATCGGGGTCGGCGAGATGCGCGCGCTGGTGCTCCGGGCGGCCAGCACCCCGTCCGGCGGGCGCTGGCAGATCGTGATCATCGAGGACGCCGACCGGCTCACCGAGGCCGCCGGCAACGCCCTGCTCAAGGCGATCGAGGAGCCGCCGCCGCGGACCGTCTTCCTGCTCTGCGCCCCGTCCACCCACCCGGACGACGTGTCGGTGACCATCCGGTCGCGCTGCCGGGTCGTACCGCTGCGGCAGCCGCCGGCCGCCGCGGTGGCCGAGGTGCTGGTGCGCCGGGACGGCATCGCGCCCGACGTGGCGCAGTGGGCGGCGGCGGCCGCGCAGGGGCACGTCGGGCGGGCCCGGCGGCTGGCCCGCGACCCCGAGGCGCGGCAGCGCCGGGACGCGGTGCTGGCGGTGCCCCGCCGGCTGACCGGCGTCGGCGCCGCGCTCGACGCGGCGTCGGCCCTGATCGAGGCGGCCGAGGCGGAGGCCGAGGCGTCCGTGGCCGAGGCCGACGCGGCCGAACGGGCGGCGTTGCAGACCGCGCTCGGCGCGGGCGGCACCGGGCGGGGCGCGGCCGGCGCCATGCGCGGCGCCGCCGGGCAGCTCAAGGACCTGGAGAAGCGGCAGAAGTCCCGGGCCACCCGCGCCCAGCGGGACGCGCTGGACCGGGCCCTGGTCGACCTGGCCGGCTTCTACCGGGACGCGCTCACCATGGCGCTGCGTGCCCCGGTGGCCCCGGTGCACACCGACACCGCCGCGATGGCCGAGGCCGGCGCGCAGAAGTGGGACGCCGAGGGCGCGCTGCGGCGGTTGGAGGCCGTGCTGGAGTGCCGGGCGGCGATCGAGGCGAACGTCAAGCCCCGGATCGCGGTCGAGGCGATGATGCTCACCCTCTGGAAGGGATAGTTTCCGCTGTCCACAGGCATCGACAGGTGTCGCGGGCGTGCGGTACGGTCCGGTGTGCCGTGGTGACGGTGAGGGCACGCAGGGTGATGGTCGGCCGGGGGGAGAACCGATGCCGCGCGAGATCGACGAGGCGTGGATCGAGGAGGCGGTGCGGCGTTACCGCCGGATCGAGTCCCTCCAGGCCGAGTTCGACCAGGCGGTCGACACCGTCGAGGTCACCGTCCGCTCGCCGGACGGGCTGGTCGAGGTGGTGGTGACCGCCGGCGGCCGGATCACCGACGTCCGCTTTCTCGGGCCGCTGCACTCCCGCCACCCGCGCGACGTCGCCGGCTCGGTGCAGGCCGCCGTCACCGCCGCGGCGGACGCCGCGCAGTGGGCCCGGGAGAAGCTGCACAACGAGACCTTCGCGGCGTACCGGCCGCTGGCGGGGGCCTGAGATGGACGCGCTGCGCGCCCTCGCCGCCCGCCTGGAGGAGGCGAGCGACACGCTGGCCGTGCTCGCCCGCACGGTGACCGCCACCGACCCGGCCCACCCGGCGTTCGGCGCGGACGCTCCGGGCCGCCCCGGCGAGGTCGGCCGGGCGCTGCACCGGCAGTGGACCGCCGCCACCGGCGACCGGGCCCGGGAGGCGGGGGCGGCCGCCGCCCGGCTCGCCGCCGCGGCCGCCGCCGTCCGCAGCGCCGCCGACCGCTACGCCGGCACCGACGACACCGCCGGCCGGCGGCTGTTCGGGGAACGCTGATGGACGCCCTGGACCGGCTCGCCGAGCCCGGCCTGGAGCTGCTGCGCCGGGTCGACCACCTGCTCGCCGCCGGCGCTCCCGAGGGCCACCGGCTCTGGCCGCTGCTGCGCCGGATGCAGGTGCTGCCCGGCGACGCGCTGCACGCCTTCCTCGACCTGCACCCGGCGCCGCTGACGACCGCCGGGCACGCGGTGCGCCGGCTGGTCCGGGGGTACGACGACGCGTGCGCCGCCCTCACCGATCCGGGCCTGTGGTCCGGCCCGGCCGCCGCCGCGTACGACGAGGCCCGCTCGGCGCTGCTGCGCCACCTCGACGAGGGGCCGGAGAGCCTGGTCGGGCGGATCGAGTCGACCGCCGGGTACGCCGACGCGCTCGCCCACTGGGTGGAGGGCAGCCGGCTGGCGGTGGCCCGGGTCCTCGCCGAGGTGCTCGGCTCCACCGAGGCGGTACGCGTCCTCGCCGCGACCGCGCCCGGCGGCGACGCCGCCAGCGGCACCGGCGCGGCGGCGGAGATCGCCACCCGGGTGCTCGCGGTGCTCGGGGTGGCGTACGACGGGGCGGAGACGCTGCTGCGCCAGTGGTCGCCGAGCCTGGCCGAGTCGACCTGGCGGGCGTCGACCGGCGGCCCGGTCCGCTACGACAGCACCACCCGGGTGGGTCGCTGACCGGGTGGTCCACGGCGCCGCGCGCCGCCGCCCGGCCTGGACCGGGGCCCGGCGGCGGCGCCGTGGCCATTCCCTGCACCCCCCGCAGGTCTGCCTCCACTCAACGCCTCCACCCGGGCGTTTGTCCCGCCCCGGGGACCGATTCAGCCGTCCGGGCGAGGGGCAAGGGAACGAGTCGACGATCGTGGATGACTGCACGGGGTAACCAGGTGGCGACGGGTGGCCGGGCCGGCGCCGGTCGTCCGTCGTAGGGTGGACCGCATGGGCATGCTCTGCGCGGTCAGTTTCAACCGGTACGGGCGCCTCTACTATCTCGACCCGGGAGAGCTGCGGCCGCAGGTCGGCGACCGGGTGCTGGTCCCGACCGACGACGGGCCCGAGGTGGCCGAGTGCGTCTGGGCGGCGCAGTGGGTGTCGGAGGAGACCGACGGCTTCCCGAAGCTGGCCGGGCTGGCGCAGGAGGAGGACCTGCGCCGCGACGAGCTGCTGCGCCGGCGCAAGGCCGAGGCGAAGGTGGCCGCCAAGCGGCTGATCCGGGAGCACGGGCTGCCGATGAAGGTCGTCGCCGTGGACCACGTCCTGGGCGAGGGCGATGCCGGCGGCGACCGGACCACCGTCTACTTCACCGCCCCGCACCGGGTGGACTTCCGCTCACTGGTCCGCGACCTGGGCGCGACCCTGCAATGCCGGGTCGAGTTGCGGCAGCTCTCCGCCCGGGACTCGGCGCGGGTGCAGGGCGGCATCGGCTCCTGCGGTCGCGACCTGTGCTGCGCGACCTTCCTCAACGACTTCGAGCCGGTGACCATCCGGATGGCGAAGGACCAGGACCTGCCGCTCAACCCGCTGCGGATCTCCGGCGCCTGCGGCCGGCTGATGTGTTGCTTGAAGTACGAACATCCGCTGTACCAAAAATTCCAGGAGTCCGCCCCGCCGATCGGCAGCCGGGTCACCACGCCCGAGGGCGACGGCAAGGTGGTCGGCCACAGCGTCCCCCGGGACGCGGTCACGGTACGGCTGGACGCCGACGGCTCCCGCTGCTCCTGCTCTCGCGCCTCGGTCTGCGCCCCCCGCCAGGCCCACGACCAGCACTACTCGGCCTGACCACCCTCCCCGCGCCCGCCCTGCGCCCGGCGGGCCTCGGCCGTTGATCAAGAAGTTTGCGTCTGCCGGAGCCCGGATCGGGACGCAAACTTCTTGATCGACGCCGTCAGTCGAGGGTGACCGGGGGTTCGGCCAGGCGGGGGGTGAGGGTGGTCTTCGGGGTGAGCCAGGAGGCGGTGGGGGACTGGTCGGGGTTCAACTGCCAGTCCCGGGACACCCGGTCGACCGCGATCGGGTAGATGGTCAGCGACCCGTCGGGGTCGATCCGCATCCGCAGGAACGACTTGGAGTCCTCGATGCCCTGGCCGGCGAAGAGCTCGTTGACGTTCACCCCGAACGCCCCCGCCACCAGCAGGTACGCCGCCACCACCTGGCTGGACACCAGACCGATCACCGGGCCGTAGACGACCGCCGCCGCGGCCGCCGGCAGCGGCCAGGGCCAGTCGTAGAAGGGCAGCGCCAGCCAGGCCCAGGTGCCGGCGGCGGCGAGCCCCACCTGCGCCAGACCGTGGCTCACCCCGAGGATCCAGTGCCGGACGTGCCGTTTCCCGCCGGCGCTCGGTGGCTTGGCGAATAGGGCCGCCCCGAGCAGCGTCACGCCCAGCATGATCACCAATGGGACGCTGAACAGCCGCTGCTCGGTGCTGTCCGTCCGGTTCGCCGTCACCCCGGCCATGGCCAGCATGAGCAGCGTGTGCAGGGCCCCGAGCAGGGTGGTGAAACCCGGGTTGCGGAACGGCAGCCGGGGGAAGATCCCCCAGCCGTACCGCCGGGATCGGGCCGCGTCCGGGTAGCGGGCGACCAGGTCGTACGGGCGGGTGGCGCTGGCCCGGCGGGACAGGGTGTCCTTCGGCGGCACCTCGATCCGCTCCGGGAGCTTGTGCGTCGGGTACAGGTACGCCCCGCCGCCCCCGCAGGTGATCAGCTGCCGCTCCGGGCCGGCGTACCGGGCGTAGTGGTGCAGGTCGCCGGAGATGAGCAGCCGCACGTGCGCGCCGGTGGGGGCGAGGATCGTCCGGATGAAGTAGTCGATCGAGTCGTACGCGGTGGGGTGGTCGACGGACTTGACCCACGTCGGCGCCGGCACCGCCAGGATGACCATGCTCTGTGGGCCCAGCCGCCGGGCCACCTCATCGAAGTAGGCCAGCTGCGGGTCGTCCAGGTACGACCCGGACTGGTCGTCGAGGCCCAGCAGCCACCAGTCGGCCGGCAGCTCCACCGCGAAGTACGAGCGGGACTGCCCGGTGCCCCAGCCGCCGAAATGCCGGTCCCGGGAGCGGACGAACAGGCGCAGGAAGGCGGTCAGGCCGTCGTACCAGTCGTGGTTGCCAGGCACGGCGAAGAGCGTCGGCCGCTCGGGCGGCGCCACCGGCAGCGCGGCCTGGTACGGCCCCTTGCACCGGTCCTCGTACGCCTCGTACGCCGCCGACGGGTAGACCTGGTCGCCCCCCATCACCAGGGTTTGGGCGCGGGGCAGCCGGTGCCCGTCCACCTCCAACTCCCGCTGCGCGAGCAGGTACGCCACCGAGTAGGTGGCGTTGAAGCCGTCGCCCAGGTCGGCCACGTAGTCCAGCCAGAGCCCGCCGTCCGGCCCGACCTGCCGCGCGATCTTCGAATCCAGCGCGTTCTGCAGCTCCCGCTTGTCCAGGTACGCCCCGAAGAGCATCGCCAGCAGCGTCCGGATGCCGGTGCTGATCAGCAAAAACGGCGCCAGCCAGGGCACCGGCTTACGCGGGGTGAAACCCAGCTCCACCGGGTCGAGGCTGAGCGGCCGGCGGGCCGCCCGCTCGCCGGGGGCGTGCTCGGCGGGAACGTCGGACCCGGACGTGGGGTGATCGTCGGTCACCCGCCGGAGCGTAGCGCCGACCGGCCGCTACCGCTGTCCGGCGAACGACCGATCGCGTCCGATGTCCGGGTTCCCGGGTGGGGGAACCCCCTCGGCCGGTGGGCCGGCGGTGCCGTACACTTGACGATCGTTGCCGCCTTAGCTCAGTCGGCTAGAGCGACGCACTCGTAATGCGTAGGTCGACGGTTCGATTCCGTCAGGCGGCTCGGTACAGAAGCCCAGGTCAACGGCCTGGGCTTCGCCGTTTCCCAAGGTCGATCACGTCGCCGCTGGCGGGTCGAGTCCTTGAATAGTCCTTGTCCCGCTCGGCGAACGCCTCGTCCAGCCGGTTGGCGACGGCGTCCAGGTCGTCACCGAACAGCCCCGCGTATACGTCCAATGTCATCGACGCCGAGGCGTGCCCGAGCATCCGCTGCACCGCCTTGACGTTCGCGCCGGCTGCCACGGCCAGACTCGCCGCCGTGTGCCGCAGGTCGTGAGGCGTGAGCCCGGCCAGCCCCACCGAGGCCGCCGCCGGCCCGAAGACCCGCGTCCGGAAGTTCGTGTTGCGCAGCGGCCCGCCGTTCGGGGCGGTGAACACCAGCTCGTCGCGGCGCTTTCCGGCGACATGCGCGGCCAGCTCGTCGACGAGGAACCGCGGAATCGGCACGGACCGGCGCTGGTGGTTCTTCGGCGTGCCCTCCACCAGCTCCCCGCCAACCTCCGCGAACGCCACGGCCACCGTCACCCGACGCCGCAGCAGATCCAGCCGCGACACCCGCAGCGCGGATGCCTCACCCCACCGCAGCCCGGTGTAAGCCAGGAACCGCACCAGCAGCCCGTACCGCCGCACGCCTCCGCGAGCCTCGCCACCTGGTCGTGGTCAAGGCGGCCCGCAAGCGGGCCGCGCCGGCCCGGCCCCGGCCTGCTGGCGACCTTCGGCCGGCATCGGCCGGGCCGGCCGGCCACGCTGAGGGACGACAAGGACCAGAAGACCTCGGGGCTCCGCCCCGAACCCCGACCCTCCTCGGAGATCAGCTGGCGTGGATCTCCTCGCCGGGCACCACAAGGGCTACCAGCCTCCCTGGACGGTCTGCCGACTGCCCGACGAGGAGATCCACGCCTCCGCGATCGGCCTGCTTAGAGGTCGCGCATGTCACTCCGCCAGGTGCTTGTAGCGTGGACCGTAACGAAGCAGCGCTGTCCCGCCTGCTGGTCCGCAACCGAACCACTCGTCACCGGCAGCGGGCCACGGACCCTCGCGACGGAGATCCGCCAGCACAACCTCCGGATCCTCCGCGACGTGGCCCAATCGGGGGTAACGTCCGGCGGTAGGAACAGCGGCGGCAGTAGCCGCTCCCGCTCCTCGATCACAGGGGCGTTGATCCGGTCTTGGTGACTGATGGCCGGCGGGAGCCCGGGTGGCCCGGGGCCAGGACCAAAGGGTTCCCGCCGTCGGGACAAAACACCGCAGACAGGACAGGCAAGGAGTGGGTACGATGGACGTCAATCTTGAGGTGGTCACGATCCCGGTGTCGGATGTCGACAGGGCGCTGGAGTTCTACCGGGATCGCCTGGGCTGGCGACTGGACGCAGACATCAAGGTCAGCGACGACGTCCGCATCGTGCAACTGACCCCGACTGGTGACGGCCATACGTCCATCGCGTTCGGCAAAGGCCTGCCGATAGCCGCTCCACCGGGGTCGATGCGGCACCTAGAGCTAGTGACCTCCGACGTCGTGGCCACACGGGAGGAGCTGGCCCAGCGGGGCGTCGACGTCACCGAGGTCTACCACGGCCCCGGCGGCGCTTTCTGGCCCGAGGCGCGCCAACCCGGCCCCGACCCCGAACGTAATAGCTACAACTCGTTCGCCTCATTCCAGGACCCGGACGGAAACGGCTGGACGCTGCAGGAGGTCACTACCCGCATGCCGGGTCGCGAGGCCCGTTCGTGACATTACAAGCCTCGTCGTTGCTACACCACCTACCGCCTGCCTCCTGAGACGGGCCATCCACGGGCCACAAGCCGATGTCATCGGGGGCTACGTGAGGCCGCCTACGGCCGAGGCGAGCAGGAGAAGCGGCGCCACGTCGAAGCGATATTGTGCGATTCCCAAGCTGACAGTGCGGGTTCGATTCCCGTCACCCGCTCCGGCGTGAAGGCCCTGGCCAGGACACGAGTCCGAGTCAGGGCCTTCGATGTTCCGTAGCCAAGGACCAGGCCGCGTGCCATTGGCGTGCCATTAGCCTCGGTCATCCCTGGTGCCTTCCCGGTCCGCTGACCGCTTCTTGCCCTTCTTGGCGCCCGACTTCTTGCCCGGCTTGTCCTTGTTCTTGCCCTCGCCGCCGGCAGACTTCTTGGACGTCTTCCGGTCCGCGCGTAGCACCTCGTGCAGCGCGGTGGGTGAGTGGCTGAGGTGGGATGCCATCCCGCCCGCCACCGACCCAGGCAAGCCGAGCAGGCCAGGGCCAGGGTGTGTGGGTCGGCGGCATCAGTGAGGATGGTGAGGTGGGTCGCCGAGCTGGTCTGACTCACCGGCAGACCGACGGTTGCTGTCCTCATCCCGATTCGTCGGCCCGCTCGGTGGCCCCGACAGCTGCATGTCACCGGTCAGGCGTCGTGACCTGATAGGAGCCTGTGCGAGAGGCGCCCACCACTGTGTTGTCCGCATCGCCTGACCGGTGACGTGTCCACGGATCTCGACGCAGACGAGAAGGGCGGACCTCACCAGCATGGCAGCCAAGAAGCGATCTGTAATCGGTGGTGTCGACACTCACCGCGACATGCACCACGCTGGGATCATCGACAGCACGGGCGGGCTACTGGGCGACGCTGAGTTCCCGGCGACCACCGCCGGTTATGCGGATCTGCTGGCCTGGATGCGTTCCTTCGGACGGATCATGGCCGTGGGCGTGGAGGGCACCGGAAGCTACGGCGCAGGCCTGGCCCGTCATCTGACCAGCAAGAAGATCGCCGTCATAGAGGTGGACCGGCCAGACCGCCGTGCCCGCCGCCGCCAGGGCAAGTCCGACCCCATCGACGCCATCGCCGCCGCCCGCGCGACCCTCGCCGGCACCGCCATGGGCACTCCGAAGACCCGCACCGGACCAGTGGAGGCCATCCGCGCCCTCAGGGTCGCTCGTCGAGGAGCGGTCAAGGCCCGCACTGCCGCCTTGAATCAGATGCGCGGCCTGGTGGCCGCTGCCCCCGAACCTCTGCGAGCCCACCTGACCAGGGTCAGCGCCGCCGTGCTGGTCAGCCGATGCAGGGCACTGGCCTACGACCCTGCAAGACTCCACGAGCCGGAGCACGCCACCGCGGCAGCCTTGGTCGGGCTCGCCCGACGAGTCACCGCCCTCACCGACGAGATCGCCCTCCTCGACCGGCAGGTGACACCCATCGTCCAGAAAGCGGCACCCCGCACCAGCGCCCTGTTCGGCGTCGGCCCCGAGGTCGCCGCCCAGCTGCTCACCACCGCCGGCGACAACCCCAACCGACTCCAATCCGAAGCGGCCCTGGCCCACCTCTGCGGAGCAGCACCCATCCCCGCCAGCTCCGGACGGGTACGCCGCCACCGCCTTCACCGAGGAGGCGACCGCGGCGCCAACCACGCCCTACACACCATCGCTCTCTGCCGCCTGCGCTACGACCAACGCACCCGCGCCTACCAGCAACGACGCATCACCGAAGGCCTCAGCAAACAAGAGATCCTCCGCTGCCTCAAGCGCTACATCGTCCGCGACGTCTACACCGCCCTACGCGCCGACTTCGCCGCTCTCACCCCTTGACCTCCATAGGAGCATCAGTGTGAGGTCGGGCGTCACCCGGTCCACAGCAAGGCCGCTGCCCGCGTAGATGAAGAAGACTGGCAATCCCCTGAAACCGTAGAGACGTCAGTATGGTGATCTTGAAGGTTTTTTGGATCTTGGTTGGGGTCTGGGGCCACCCGGCGCGTTAGCCCAGCGGATAGACGTTGGCGGCGTCCACGGCGGCCTCGCCGGACGAGGTGACCCGCCAGCGGCCCGCGTGACGCTCGATGAGCCCGTGCGCGGCCAGCGCGTGTAGCCAGGCGCGTTGATGCCCCTCGGCGACGACGCCGGCCGGCGGCTCGAGTATTTCGGCGCCGCGGGCGATCGACCGGAGCAGGCTGCGCAGCCCCGCCCGGCGGGCGCTCCGGTAGTACTCAAGCTCCTCGGCGGCTGCTGGGAGCGTCTCGGCCGCCGCGCCGAGCGTCTCGGCCGTCCCCGACGGCTGCACGGGGAGGAACACCGCGAGGACGGGCCGGCCGTAGGGCTGTTCCGGCAGACGAGCGGTGTAGATGCTGAGGGCGAGGAAGCGGGCGCCGGACGGGACAGGTATGTTGGTGGACCTGTCACCGGTGGTGATCGGTTCGTCCGTGCTGAAGCCGCCAGTGGAGAATCCGTAGAAATAGTCGGTTCCGAGATCGTCTTCGAGGAATGCCTGCCAGGCGTAGCTCCGGCGGCCGTGCTCCCGGAGCTCGGCCACGCTGAAGCCAGGGCATGCCCGGTAGCGCAGCACCACACGGTCGGCGCCCAGTTCCAGCGTGTCGAGTTGGAGGGTGCGGCCGGGCAGGACTGCGGCGCTGTCGATGGCGACCGGCAGCGTCCGTGGTCCCTGGTGCGACTGGTTGGGGTTTTGCCACATTGAGTCCACCTAGCTCCCACTGGATTCGGCATTGGGCGGGCCGCTTCGACGCCGGAAGCCGCCTATGCTGCGATCTTCCGATCCCGCCGACGCCGCGCGAGCTGTACGACTAGCAGAACCGCCGAGCCAACGGCGACCGCCATCGCCAGCAAGGTAGTCCCGAAATCAGGACCGTACAGCGCGAGCAGGATCGTCCCCTGATGCTCCGTCTCGATCAGGCACCCGGCGTCCGTCATCGTGCTCCCGGTCCACCCGGACACGCCCGCGCCGTTCTCCAGGCATCCTCGCGCACGGGCGAGATCGTGCAGACCCCAACCGGCGAGGGTTACGCCGGCCAGCATCAGCCCGGCCAGAAGGGCGGCGGCAAGAGTCTGAGCGCGAGACATGTACACATCATGTCTAATGCGCCCAGGCTCGTTTTTCCAAGGTGCCGGGCTGGCTGACGTCCGTCGTCGCCAGGCTGATCCAAGACCCGGAGCATCGTGGGCGACTCGCCACCGACGAGCCCGCGAGCACCTCGACCCCTGTTTAAGTTCGTAGACCCCGATTAGCGGGCCGGCCAAGGTCTCCAGAAGAGGCTGTGTGGGCGTCGGAAGCGTCAGCGGAAAGTCAGCGAGAGCCCTGACACTGGTTGATAGCCGCTAGCAACGGGCGATGGGCGCTGGGCATGGGCGACTGGCGTTGCCATCAGTCGCCTACGCTCAGCGCCCGCTACTCGCCTTTGCAATTCGGTGGTCGGCGATCGCTTCCGGCCGGCGGTCGGGGCAAGCACCCGGCGTGCCATTAGCGTGCCATTGGGCGAGGACACCAGGGGCCAGCCGAGGCCACGCGAGACTGCCGAGACCAGGCCGCCAAGCCCGTGGCCCGCCGGAGATCGACAATTCCCAAGCTGACAGTCTGGGAGCCAGGCGTGGGAGCCACCGGGGCGGACTGGACCGGACGGGGCGGGACCGATCGAGTTGCCGAGCGCTTGAGGACCAGGACCAGGCGGACGACATCGGACGGCCTAGACATGGTCTTGGGAATCTACGGATCAGATGGCCGTACAAGTGGCCTCCTACATCAACCTGCGGCTGGACCAGGCTCGTCCTCACCTGCGATCAGCCGAGCCGCATCGTCTGCTACCTCCTTCCAGACTGTCAGGCCTTCGGCCTCGAACGCCTCGGCGAGAGCCTCCCGCACTTCTTCCACCGACCCACTATGGGTCAGGCGGGCCTTCGCAAGAGCTGCCTCATGCTTCTTCACCCGCGCCTGAATATCTGGCATGGCCTGTTCATATCCGGCCGGCTCCGGCGTCCCGTTCCTCTGGACCATAAGCATCAGCATGCCGGAACCCCTGCGGTACGGAACATCGTCCGCCGGGCGCCGGTGGCTCTCGGTCCCGGCCGCGAAGCAGTCCAGGGGCCCTCAGTCCTCATCCAGTCCCTAATAGGTTGGCCCTCGACCGCCGACGCTGAGAGATGCCGAGAGGGGTTTCCGCAGGCCAAGCCGGGTTCGGGCAGGTAGACCGAGGTGGGCAGTTTGATCTCGTAATGCGTAGGTCGACGGTTCGATTCCGTCAGGCGGCTCGGTGCAGAAGCCCAGGTCAACGGCCTGGGCTTCGCCGTTTCCCAAGGTCGATCACGTCGCCGATGGCCGTGCCAGTCTGCAAATAGTCCGCATCCCGCGCCGCGACCGCTTCGTCCAGCCGGTTGGCAACGGCGTCCAGGTCGTCGCCGAACAGCCCCGCGTACACGTCAAGGCGGCCCGCAAGCGGGCCGCGCCGGCCGGCCACGCTTGGAGACGACCAGGACTCGAAGACCTCGGGGCTCCGCCCCGAACCCCGACCCTCAGAGATCCGCCAGCGAGGCCAGGTCCGCAAGAGGTCCACGGACGGCGAGGGAGTGGTGAGAGATACCGAGAGGCGTTTCCGCTGCTAGAGCGCGAGCATCGCCGCCGCGACCTCACCGGCGGCCGCATCGGGGATCGCCGTCGCGGCCCGTTCGAGCACGAGCAGCCGCGCACCGGGGATCTCGCGCGCGAGCGCTTCGCCGTTGCCGACAGGGAAGAACGGGTCCCGGCGACCGTGCACCACCAGCGACGGGATCGCGAGCTCGGACAGGCGCTCGCGCCAGCGCGGCTTGCAGTCGAGCTTGGCGAACACCATGCCCAGGTGGTTGGCCATCTGCACCGCGGGCTCCGTGCCCGGCGTGCGGTCCCATCTGCGCTCGGCGGTCGCGCGCGCGGCGACGGGGTCGTCACCGAGGATCTCTGCGCCTGCGGCGGCAAACTCGGCCACCGCGGCGCGGTCGGACCAATCGGGCATCGAACGCGAGAACAGCCGGTCCATCGTCGCCGCGTCATGGTCAGGCAGGTCGTCGTCGACCGGGCCTGGAGCGACGGGCCGCGTTCCGGCGAGGGTGAGCGCCGAGAACGCGTCCGGGTGGTCGAGCGCGGCGACCTGGGCGACCATCCCGCCAACGCCGATGCCTGCCAGGTGCGCCGGCCGGTCGTCGAGTTCGCGGGCGAGCGCTGCGGCGTCGGCTGCAAGATCGCGCAGCGTATACGCCGGCGCCTCGGGATCGACGGTGGTCGACGCGCCGGAATCGCGCAGGTCGTACCGCACAACGTGGCGCCCGCCGTGCGCGAGCGCCTCGCAGAGTGCGTCGGGCCAGGAGAGCATGGTCGTGCCGCCCGCGAGCACAACGAGCGGCGCCGCCGTGTCGCCGAAGTGCTCGACCCCGAGCGTGACGCCGTCCGCCTCGACCGTCGTCATCACGCCTCCGCCGTCGCGATGACGCCGCCGGACGTGCAGAACGAGTGGGCCGTCGGATACATCATGACCCTCCAGGGCGGCGTAGTGGACCGGTGGCGCGGGGACGGCGGCACAAGCTACGCGTCCCCGCCGGTGGTATGCGTCGCGTTGAACGTACGCGACTGGGGTTGGCTCTCAGAGATGGACAACTGGCGGGGCGGAAACTCATCGGGACCCTGTCCGCAAGGGAACGATGACCGATCAGCCGCCCTTGCCCCATGGCTCGAGCAGTACAACACTCCACGGCGTCACACCGCACTCGGAGGACTTCCGCCGACCAGCCGCCTGTCACCAACGTTATGGCCGGGTACAGCTAGAGGTTCATACGTGCAGCTCGCCGGGTCGCTCAACTTGATCTCATAATTCTCCGGTCTCCGTGCCATCCACGTGCCAGTAGCCGGTACCTCGGACGGTCACCAGGGGGCACGAACGGTCACGCGCTTCCTGCCTTGACCTGGCCCACCAGGTCCTTGGCGGCCGTGTTCTTCGTCCTTCCAAACTGACGCGCACACCGGATTACCTGTAGGGGGCGTAGTGGACGCTGCGGGACCAACGCCGCCAGAAGGGTAGCGGCAGGCAGCCGGCCGGCGCTTCGCCTCCGATCTCGGTCTCCACTGATCCATCGGCGAGCGTGACCGAGACGGCCGAGCGGCCCGGAGCAAACACCTCCCGGACCCTGCCGGCGATCACTGAGCGAGCGATGTCTTCGAGCAGGGCGACGTCTTCAGGGCCGGCTTCCAGTTCCCATCGGCCGCCGTAGTCACCGACCCCCAAGATGAGTTCATCGGAGAAGTCCGTCCATCCGAAGGCACGAGCATCGGGGTTACTTGGTGTGACGCCCACCGATATTCCGCCCTCGACGCTGTCGACCTCCACAGTCGCCACCCCTGCCAACTCCTGTGCCAACTGCCTCGCTACTTTCAGAGTTGGTGTCCGGGCCGGCTGGTCGGTGTCGGGTTCGTCTTGGCCGTGCTCATCCATCACGCGGTCAGTTTGCCAAGTATCAGGGGTAGGCGGACGCTGCGGTCACCTCTGCCCGTCTCCTGACCGTGAGCGGTCCGCATCTGGTCCGCAAGAGGTCGGCGGACGGCGGGGGAGTGGTGTGAGATGTCGAGAGGCATTTCTGCTGCTGGGCCCGCATGTGCCCAGGTCGGCGGGGCGGGCAACTTGATCTCGTAATGCGTAGGTCGACGGTTCGATTCCGTCAGGCGGCTCCGTAGAAAAGCCCAGGTCACCGGCTTGATCGCCGATCATGACCTGGGCTTTTTCATGCCGGTCGTGAAGCCGAGGACCGAAGCGAGCAGCCAACGCCGCACTCACCCGACCACGGTGGCCACCGTTGGCGTACCGGCATCGCTCCCCGCTTCCACCTCATGGACCAGCCCGTGACCGCGGCCAAGCTGTCCGCTGCCCGAAGACGCCATCGGGGCATCACATCCATGAGGGATTCGAGAGGTTTGTAGTTTCCAGGGCATTTGGGCAAGGGCTGGTTGAGGATGGGCGGCAGGGCCAGCCAAGGGCGCAGGAACCAGGGCGTTGACACGTCGCCTGCCAACGCAGGAAGAGGAGCCGACAGCATGGACATGAAGCTGGAATTCGTCGTGCTGCCCGTTGCCGACGCGGGACGGGCCAAGGACTTCTACAAGGCGCTGGGTTGGCGGGAGGATATCGACGTCGGCGAGGGGGATGGCCGGGTGGTGCAGATGACACCGCCCAGGTCGGACTGCTCGATCATGTTGGGCCCCAGCCTCACCACGGCCGCGCCCGGTTCGATGCAGGGCCTGTACCTGGTCGTGGACGACATCGAGGCGGCCCGCGCCGAGCTGGTTGGCCGCGGCGTCGACGTGAGCGAGGTCTTCCATGCCGCAGGCGGTGGCTTGCCCCTTGCGAACGGCCAAGGACGGACCCCCGGGCTGGCTCCGGACCGGGCGAGCTATTTCTCGTTCGCATCGTTCAACGACCCGGACGGCAATGGCTGGTTCCTCCAGGAGGTCACCACGCGCTTCCCCGGCCGGCTGTGGTGAGTGCCGGGCCAGCGCTTCTCCAGGATGAATGAGCAGGCCGGGCGCACCCGCCCCCGGGCCGGGAGCGAGCGCCGGCAGCAGCCAGCGCGGAGCGATCTTGCGGGGCCTCGCGGTCCGGGGGCCGAAACGGTCCCCGGACCGCCTTGACGTCAGAGCGTGAGCTGGCTCCACGTGTGACCGCCGTCGGTGGTGCGGTACACCGCGGCTCCCGACCATGCGGGGCCACCCCAGACCACCACGCCGTGCGTGGCGTCCTGGAAGTCCAGGTCGAGCATCGGGAGCTGCACGTCGGGGATCGCCAGGGGCGTCTCCCACGTGGCGCCGTTGTCGAAGCTGGCGTGCAGCCAGCTCGCGCCCGCACCGACGCCGGCCACGACCGTGCTACCGGCCGAGGTCGTCGCGAACCCGGTGGTGATCCCCGTGGTGGGCGCGTACCCCAGCACGACGGGGGCCGTGCCGCCTACCGACTCGACCAGTTGCTTGTGCATGTAGCCGCGCTCCGGTCCGAAGCTGCACATGCCCTCGACGTCATCGGGCTCAGTGCTGCTGAGCCGTACCGCGTCGTACGCCGAGCAGACCGGCTGGACCTCGGTCCAGGCACTGCCGTCGGCCGCCGACCACATCCGGATCGACGTGTGGATCACGCCGAGGGCGACGTAGACGGCCGAACCGTGGGTGGCGATGTCCCACCCGCCGCTGCCAGGTACCGCGACGCCGGCCACCGGCTGCCAGTTGTCCGCGCCGAGGGGCGACGAGTAGAGCTGGGTGGTCCTGGTGCTTCCGATTCCGTAGGTGACGATCGCGTAGGCGTACCGGTCGGTCGAAGCCAGCTTGGCGATGCTGACCGAGCCGACAGCGCCGGACAGCCGCACGCGCCGCCATGTGCCGGCACCGTCGTGGGTGGCCATGAGAACCTGGCCGTCGGTGGTCCACCCGTCGAGCTTGTTGGCGAAGTGGATCTTCGTCTGGTCAGGTGTGGACGACACCCGTGGGGCGGTGTGCTGCTGCCAGGTCTGCGCGCCGTCCGCCGTGCTGACCAGGGTCGGGCATGAACCGGCCCGGCACGGTGCGAAGCCCAGCACCCAGCCGTCGGCGGCGCTGGTCCACGAGGTGGACGTGGGAGCGAAGCCGGCAGGTACGCCGGCGGTGGACACCGTGGTCGGGGTCGCCGCCGGTGCCCGGTCGGTCGTGCTCGCCGAGGCGACGGAGGGAGCCACCAGCACGGCGAGGGCCGTCGCCGTGCCGACGGACGCGGACAACCGGGAGTACCACGATCTGCTGGTCGGCGGTGTGCCAGCGATGGCGGTGCGTCTCACGCTATCTCCAACCTTGTTGATCAATCGGTGAGGGACGGTCGTGAGTGAAGGGAACTGGTCAGCTTCGACGTGAGCAATGGTTGGCGGCCGGCACGTTGGTGCCATGGCGCAGGCCGGCCACAATCCAGCCCTGGCATCCGAGGCGAACACCCCTGGCGTGCTGTGCCGCAGGTCGAAAGGAGTGGTCCCGACCGGCGGTCGCGGCGACGAGATGTCAGGCGCCCTGGCGAGATTGAGGGAAGGGGGTGGCCTCCGCAGGAAAGATCCCGCCCAAAGTCGGTCGCTGGTCGCGCAGCGCCGCTCCCGGGCCGATCAGCCCTCGATCGCCGGCCGTGATCCGCAGGCAGCCTCGATCAACTCTGCCACTGCTCGGCGAGCAGGCCGTAGATCAGCGTGTCCGTCCACTCGCTCTTGGTCCAGTGGTCCCGGCGCAGGTGCGCCTCCCGGACCATGCCCACCCGCTCGCACAGCCGCGCCGACGCCTCGTTGCGGGCATCGACATGAGCGATCACGCGGTGCATGCCGCAGTGCGCGAAGGCCACGTCGATGACCGCGCGAACCGCCTCCGTGGCGAACCCGCGGCCGGAGACCGCCGGGTGGAAGGCCCACCCCATCTCGCCGCGGGACAGCGTCTCGTCGGCCGGCCACAGGATCACATCGCCGACGACCTTGCCCTCGTGCTCCACCACCACGGCGAGACGGGACTCCGGCCCGGTGATCCCTGTGCTGGTGAGCCGCTTGGTGACCACCGTGGTGGCGAACTCGCGCGTCCACGGCTCCCACGGGATGTAGCGGGCGACGAGCGGGTTGCTGTAGTACGCGAGCAGGGCATCCACGTCGTCGGCCCGGTACCGGCGGAGGACCAGTCGCTCGGTACGGATCGGCAGTGCCAGCTCAGACATGCTGCCCAGTATCAGCTCTGCGGTTGGTCGGCGCGGTCGCGGGCCGAGCACGCTCCAGCGGATCACGCCCTGATGCGAGTTGCCCGTCTCACCCGCAAGTGCAACGTCGCCAACAGCCCGGCGAGGATCAGTGCGGCCAGCGCCAGGGTCACGGTGCCCCAGCGGACGACGGCGCCCGTTGACGGTGTGATGAGAACGAGGGCCGCGGTTGCCTCCTGGATGAGGAGCAGGAGGACACATGTGCTCGCCAGGATGTTCTCCGCTACTCCCTGGGCGCTGTAGATCCGGGTACGCATGATCGGAGGCACGTGGAGTCCCGCCAGTTCTCGTTCTCCATAGCCTCCGGTTTCCTGCTCAAGGTTCGCGAACAGCTTCTGCCGGAGAAGTCGGATCTCCCGGTCGTAGAAGCGGAGCACTGCGCCGAGCTTACGAACCGCCGCATAGATGGCGAAGCTGACGATCATCAGGATGAAGCAGAGCAACGCACCACCCAGCACGACGAGGTCGGTGTCCCTGCGGTCTTGCGTGGCGATGCTCGTGAGGAGGCCAGCCGAGGCGAGTAGTGCGGTGAAGAAGAAGCCGAGGTACTGCCCGCGCTGTGTCTCCAGGTGGCGATGGTGCAACCAGTTCTGGTTACTCTCGTGGATCAGTGCCGCGCTGGCGAGGCGTTCCCGCTCGGCCCGGCGGCTGGCGCTCTGCCACACACCCTTCATGCGTCGATGACACCAGACCTCGGCAAGGGACACGGGAAGTCGTGGCGGCCGGGTCAACCCGTGCTCGGCGTAGAGCGGCCATACGTTGCGCCGATGGGACGTGGCCGAGCGTGCGCCCCGCTGACGACCCGCTGGAACGGCCGCCCCTACCCCGCGTACAACGAGTTGAGGTATTCCGGGCCGTAGCGGCGTTCCAGGTCGGCCAGGCTCTCCGCGGTGTTCTCGACCTCCTTGATCAGCCTGGCCCGGGTCGGCAGCACGTCCGGCTGCCAGGTCTCCGGCTGCCACAGCTCGGAGCGGAGGAACGCCTTGGAACAGTGGTAGAAGATCTGCTCCACCTGGACTTCGATCGCGAGGATCGGCCGGTGCCCCTTGACCACCATGTCGTCGAAGTACGGGGCGTCCCGCAGCAGCCGCGCCCGGCCGTTGATCCGCAGGGTGTCGGTCCGGCCCGGGATCAGGAAGATCAGGCCGACGTGCGGGTTGTCCAGGATGTTGCGGTAGCCGTCGGCCCGCCGGTTGCCCGGCCGTTCCGGGATGGCCAGGGTCGTCTCGTCCAGCACCTTGACGAAGCCGGCCGGGTCGCCCTTGGGCGAGACGTCGCAGCTGCCGTCCGACCCCGCCGTCGCGATCAGGCAGAACGGTGAGGCGGCCAGCCACTGCCGGTCCCGTTCGTGCAGCACGACGCGTTCCTTGGCGACCGCCCGGGGCATCGCCGCCCCCAGCAGGTCGCGCAGCTCCTCGTGCGAGGTGATCTCCACCGTCACGTCCGCCTCCCCCGTGCGTTGACCCCGGTGGCGGCCCGGCCGGACGCCGACCGCCGTCCGTCAGCCTAGGCGGGCGTGGCGAGCGCGAGGTTTGCCCACCGGAGCGGCGGGTACCGGCTCACACAGCGCCCCCCGAGCCGAGCAGTGGAGGCCCACCATGGAGAGCCGTCTGAAGGTGCTCGGGCACCCCGTGCACCCGATGCTGGTGATGTTCCCGGTGGCGCTCCTGGTCGTCGGCACGCTCTTCGACATCGTCGACACCGTCGGTGGCCCCGACTTCCTCGGCGAAGTGGCGTACTGGAACATCACGGTCGGCCTGGTCGGCGGCCTGCTGGCCGCCGCGGCCGGGACGTTCGACCTGCTCGCCATCCCGGCCGGCACCCGCGCGAAGCGGGTGGCGCTCACCCACGCCGCCGCGAACGTGGCGGTCATCCTGCTCTTCGCCGCCGTCTGGGCGGTCCGGCTCAACGCCGACTCCCGGGCGGCCGGCGGCGCGCTGATCGCCATCGAGGTGGTCGGTATGGCCATCCTCGGCGTCAGTGCCTGGCTCGGTGGCGAGCTGGTCGACCGGCTCGGTGTCGGGGTCGACCGGGAGGCCGGCCTCGACGCCCCCAGCTCACTGCGGCCCCCGGCGGCCACCCAGCGGATCGGAGACGTGCGATGACGGAACAGCCCGGCGGTTTCGGCCGCGGATGGCGGGGTCGGCAGCAGGGCTGGGACCCGATGGGGGAGCTCCAGTCGCTGCGGTCGGAGCTGAGCCGGCTGGTCGGCGGCCGGGGTGGCACGTCGGACGTCCAGCTGACCGAGACCGCCGACGGCTGGGAGGCGGTCGTCCGGCTGCCCGGCGTGGCGCCGGAGGAGGTCGCCGTCGAGCTGGACGAGCGGGAGCTGTGCGTGCGCGCCCGCTCCGAGGCGGAGGTCAACGCCGACCACGGCATCCCGGGCGGCTTCGAGACCCGCGGCTTCGAGTATCGGATCGACCTGCCGTCCCGGGTGGACCCGGACGCCATCGACGCGGTGATGGACCACGGCCTGCTGCGGGTCCGCCTGCCCCGGGCGAAGCGGGCCGCGCCGCGCACCATCACCGTCGGCCGCGCCGTCCACCGCGGCGGTCCGGCCGCCGTTGGTACGGGCAGGCTCGCCGATCCGGCGGCGGACCGGGAGATGCACCACCCGGACACCACCGCCGAAGAGATCGACCGGCTGTAGCGTTCGGGTGGCCACCGCGTCCCTGCTCGGCCCGGTCGGCGAGCGCGTGCCCGACGTGCGGCGCATCGCCGTGCTGCGCGCCAACGCGCTCGGCGACTTCATCTTCGCGCTGCCCGCGCTGGAGTCGCTGCGGGCCGCGTACCCGGAGGCGGAGATCGTGCTGCTCGGCGCGCCGTGGCACGCGAAGCTCTGGCGCGACCGGCCCGGTCCGGTGGACCGGGTGCTGGTCGTCCCGCCGGCCCCCGGCATCCGCGACCCCGGCCCCGACGAGCCGCCCGCCTCCATGGACGACTTCCTGGAGCGGACCGCGAAGGAGGGCATCGACCTGGCGGTGCAGGTGCACGGCGGCGGGGCGAACTCGAACCCGCTGATGAGCCGGCTCGGCGCCCGGGTGACCGCCGGGCTGCGCGCCGAGGACGCGCCGCCGCTGGACCGGTGGATCCGGTACGTCTACTACCAGCACGAGGTGATCCGCTACCTGGAGGTGGTCGCCCTGGTCGGCGCGCCGGCCACCACCGTCATCCCCGCGCTGGCCGTCACCGACGCGGACCGGGCCGAGGCGCTGGCGGTGCTCGGCGAGCCGGACCGGCCCCGGGTGGCGCTGCACCCCGGGGCCACCGACACCCGCCGGCGCTGGCCCGCCGGACGCTTCGGCGAGGTCGCCCGGGCGCTGCACGGCGACGGGTACGAGGTGCTGGTCACCGGCACCCCCGCCGAGCGGGAACTGGTCGACGCGGTGGTCGTGGCGGCCGGCGTGCCGGTACGCCCGCAGGTCGGCACGCTCAGCCTCGGCGGGTTGGCCGCCGCGTACGCCGGGTGTGAGCTGGTGATCTCCAACGACACCGGCCCGCTGCACCTGGCCGGCGCGGTCGGCACCTCGACGGTCGGCATCTACTGGCTGGGCAACCTGATCAACGGGGCGACGCCGCTGCGCGCCCGGCACCGGCCGATCGCCTCCTGGACCACGCACTGCCCGGTCTGCGGGGTGGACTGCACCCCGGGGATCTACCCGCACCGGCCGGGCGACGGCGAGTGCCCGCACCGGGACTCGTTCGTCACCGACGTGCCGGTGGTGGAGGTGCTGGAGGCGGCCGCCGAGCTGCTCCGCCCGGAACCGGGCGCGCCGCGCTGACCTGCTTCGACGGCCCGGCTCAGGCCGGTTGCGGGGTGTCGGAGTCGGCGAGCACGACCTCCCAGGCCTCCACCTCCCGCTCGGTGACCGTGGTCGGCGACTCCAGGTGATACGCCCCGCTGGGCAGCACGCCGGCGCCGCCGTGGCGCGCCATCACGGCGAGCTGCGCGGCGACGTCCTCGCCCTGGTGGCGCTCGTGCACCCGCCGCCAGAAGTCGAAGCCCCCGGAGTCGACCAGCGCCGCCCGGTCGTAGAGGACGCAGCCGCCGATCCAGGAGACCTTGTACGCCCGCCACGCGCCCGGCGGCAGGTCCAGCTTGCGCGTCACGTGCAGCAGGTTCGCCGCCGGGTGGATCGACGCTCGCTGCCACTGCGGGGTGTCCGGCCGGATCCGTTCGGGCACGACGGGGCCGTCCCACTCCTCGTAGTGGGCGTGGGTCTCCGGGCGCACGTCGTCGGCGTACGACAGGCCGTGCACAGCGTTGCCGACGAAGCCGCAGCCCAGCTCGCCGATCGCGGTGACCAGCCGGTGCAGGGTGCCCGGCTCCAGCCAGACGTCGTCGTCGAGACAGAGCACGTACCGCGCCGCCGACCGGCCCAGCAGGTACGCGCGGTGCTCGGCCAGCCCGCGCCGGGGCAGCCGGCGGGTCAGCAGCACCGGGTGCCCCCGGTGGCGCAGTGCCCGGGCCATGGTGGCCGCCGCCGGGTGCGTGTACGCCGGCTCGCCGTCGGACTGGTCGCTGACCACCACCCCGAACCCGGGTACGCCCTCCTGGGCGGCCAGCCCGGAGAGGGTGACGGCCAGTTCGGCAGGGCGGTTGCGGGTCGGGATCAGCACGTCGAGCTGCCGGGGCCGGCGGAACTCCTCGGCGCTGCCGAGGTCGAGCGGTCGGTTCACGCCGACCTGCCCATCCGCTGCGGGGCTCCGGACTGCGGCGACCGGGTGGACTGCGTTGACGGGGTGGACTGCGGCGACCGGGTCGACTGCGGCGGCTGCGGCGACGGGGTCGCCTGGGCGCGGATCCGCTCGATGATCGCCGAGGTGGAGCGGTCCGGCACGTACCCGAGGGTGCGGACCTGACCGCCGAGCCGGCGGACCAGCGGCGCCTCCGGCACCATCTCCGGCGGGTAGTCGCCGCCCTTGACGTACACGTCGGGCCGGACGGTCTCGATCAAAGCGGCCGGCGAGTCCTCCTCGAAGACCACCACGTGATCCACACAGGACAGCGCGGCGAGCAGGGCGATCCGGTCCTCCACCGGGTTGACCGGCCGGTCCGGGCCCTTGAGCCGGCGGACGCTGCCGTCGGAGTTGACCGCCACCACCAGCAGGTCGCCCAGCGCGCGGGCCTGCTCCAGGTAGCGCACGTGCCCGGGGTGCAGCACGTCGAAGCAGCCGTTGGTGAAGACGATCGAGCGGCCGGCGCGCCGGTGGTCGCCGACGATTGCGGCCAGCTCGGCCGTGCCGACCAGCGTCGGGTGGGCCGTACCGTCCGCAGTGGTGCCCAGCGCGGCGAGCAGGTCCTCCCGCCGGCAGACGCAGGTGCCGGTGTCCGACACGGTGATGGTCGCGGCGAGCTGGGCCAGCTGGGCCGCGGTCGGCAGCGGCGCGTCGGCCGCCAGGGCCAGCGTCATCGCCGCCAGGTACGCGTCCCCGGCGCCGACCGCGTGGCTGGCGGGGACGGGTGTGCTGTGGCTGCGACGGGGCTCGCCGTCGGCCCCGCCGACCACTGCCCCCTCGGTGTCCAGGGTCACCGCCACCACGTCCGCGCCGGTGTGCTCGCGCAGTTCCTCCAGCCGCGACTCGGCCAGCACCGCCCGGTCGACGCCGTCGCCGGCGGCGGTGTTCAGGGTGACCCCGGTGCCGGTGACGCTCAGCCCGTCGCCGGTCATCGCGACCCGGTCTTCGCCGGGCGTGGGCTCCCCGGTCGGCCCGGTGCCGACCACACCGGACCGGTCGCCGGTGGCGGAGAGGCGTACGCCGACCCCGCCCGGGGCCGCGCCGACGCTCAGCTCGGACGGGCCGTCGGCCGGGTCGACCGGCGGGTGGTCCAGGTGCAGGTCCGGGCCGGCGCCGGTCAGTCCGGCGGGCCGCGGCGCGGCGCCGAAGCCGGCGGCGGCGCGGGCCAGCAGCCGCGTCGCCTCGGCGAAGCTCGGGGTCACCACCGTCGGGGCGAGGCCCCGCCAGTCGGCCAGGTCGTGCGCGTCCAGGGCGACGGTGGTGTAGCGCTCGCGGTTGGCGACCAGCCAGGCGCGCACCGGCGCGGGCAGCGCGCCCAGGCCGTAGTCGCAGACGACCAGGGTGGGCGTGGCGCCCCCGGCGGCCGCCTTCAGCTCCTCGGTCGCGCAGTCCAGCGCGGTGAGCAGGTCCCGCACCCCGTCATCGTCGAGCGCGTCCTCCGGGTCGCCGGAGTCCTCCCGGAGCAGGATCTGGTTGCCGGCGAGCATCCGCCGCTTCACCGGCGTCGGCCGGTGCGGCTGGCTGACCGTACGGTCCCAGACCCCGGCCCGGTCCAGGCAGTCGTGCAGTTCGTCGCCGGCCACGTCGGCGCCGACCGGGGCGACCAGCAGCGCCCGGCCGCCGAGGGTGGCGATGTTGACCGCCGTGTTGGCGGCGCCGCCGGCGGCGGAGATGCGCCGGCGCAGGGTGAGGACGGGGGCGGGCGCCTCGCGGCAGAGCCGGTCGGACTCGGCGAACCGCCACTCGTCCAGCATGGCGTCCCCGACGACCAGGACCGGGCGCCCGAGCCAGCTCTCCACGACGGTGGCGAGCCGGCGCTGTTCCGCTGCTGCTCCTGCCATGCCTTCCCGACTCCCCCGAGGGCCCCGGGCCAAACATCCCCGCCGGCCGGGCGCCACGTTTCGGGCATTCGAGCCCGGGAACCGGCAAGGGACACCCCGGAGAGGAGCAACACGACATGGCAGCGACGCCACTGCAGGGCCGGCGGATCGCCTTCCTCGCCGCCGACGGCGTGGAGGAGGCCGAGTACGTGAAGCCGCGCCAGGCGGTCGAGCGGGCGGGCGCGACGGTGGAACTGGTCTCGCTCAAGCCCGGCTCGATCCAGTCCTTCGATCACCTCGACCACGGCAGGACGTACGGCGTCGACGTGACCGTGGCCGACGCGGACGCCGGTGGCTACGACGCGCTGGTGCTGCCCGGCGGCGTGGCGAACCCGGACTTCCTGCGGACCGATGCGGACGCGGTCCGGTTCGTGAAGGCGTTCTTCGACGCCGGCAAGCCGGTCGGGGTGATCTGCCACGGCCCGTGGACGCTCATCGAGGCGGACGTGGTGCGCGGCCGACGGATCACGTCGTGGCCCAGCCTCCGCACCGACCTGACCAACGCCGGCGCCACCTGGCTGGACGAGCCAGTCGTCAAGGACAACAACCTCGTCAGCAGCCGCAAACCCGCCGACCTCCCCGCCTTCTGCACCGCGATCATCGAAGCGTTCGGCTCCCGTCGATCATGAAGTTGTTGTCGACCGGCCCGGCGTGTCGGGACAACAACTTCATGATCAACTCGCCCCGGTCGGCAGGCCTGTCGACGGGTTTTCCGGCCCGGGGGCGCATGTTCCGCACGGTCCGGGATAGAAGGCGGGATGACGACGGAAGCCCAGGGCGGCCCGGTCCTGCATGCCCGCCAGATCCGCCTGCTGATGTTCGGCCTGATGACCGGGATGCTGCTGGCCGCGCTCGACCAGACCATCGTCGGTACGGCGCTGCCCACCATCGTCGGCGAGCTGGGCGGCATCAACCACTACTCCTGGGTGGTGACCGCGTACCTGCTGGCCTCCACCGCCTCCACCCCGCTGTACGGCAAGATGGCCGACCTGTACGGCCGCCGACCGGTCTTCCTCTTCTCGATCGGCACGTTCCTGCTCGGCTCGCTGCTGGCCGGCCTGTCCCAGAACATGACCCAGCTGATCGTCACGCGGGGCATCCAGGGCATCGGCGCGGGCGGCCTGCTGACGCTGGCGTTCACCATCATCTCGGACGTCGTCTCACCCCGGGATCGGGGCCGCTACCAGGGACTCTTCGGCGCGGTCTTCGGGCTGTCGTCGGTGGCCGGGCCGCTGGTCGGGGGCTACTTCGCCGAGACGAACTGGCGGTGGATCTTCTACATCAACGTGCCGCTGGCGATCCTGGCGATCGTGGTCTGCTACCACGTGATGCGGCTGATCCCGTTCGAGCGGCGGGAGCACGCGATCGACTGGCTCGGCGCGGGGCTGCTGGTGGCCGGGGTGAGCGCCCTGCTGCTGGCGCTGAGCTGGGGCGGCAACGAGTACGCCTGGGACTCCGGGGTGATCATCGGGCTCTTCGTCGCCGGGGTGGTCCTCGGGGTGCTCTTCGTGGTGCAGGAGGCTCGGGTCGCCGAGCCGATCCTGCCGCTGCGGCTGTTCCGCAGCGCCACTTTCGCGCTGGCCAACTCGGCCGGTTTCGTGCTCGGTCTGGTGATGTTCGGGTCGATCATCTTCATCCCGCTCTACCTCCAGATCGTCAAGGGCGCCTCCCCGACCCGCAGCGGTCTGCTGATGCTGCCGATGATGGCCGGCATTATCGTCACCTCGGTCCTCACCGGCCGGGCGATGAGCCGGATCGGTCGGTACAAGTGGTTCCCGGTGGTCGGTTCGGTGGTGCTGCTGGTCGGCATGCTGCTCTTCACCCGGCTGCGGGTGGAGACCTCGCTCTGGGTGGCGTTCGGCTTCATGGTGGTGATCGGCGTCGGGCTGGGCCTGTGCATGCAGTCGCTGATCCTCGCGGTGCAGAACGCGGTCGACGTCCGCGATCTGGGCGCGGGCACCTCGTCGGCGACGTTCTTCCGGTCGCTGGGGGGTTCGTTCGGGGTGGCGATCCTCGGCGCGGTGCTCTCTTCCCAGCTGACCGCGCAGCTCGCCGACCGGCTGCCGGCCGCGATCGCCCAGCTCCCTCCGGAGCAGCGCGCCGCCGTCGCGGCCAGCGGCGGAGCCGACATCTCGATCAACGACCCGGCGACCATCCTGGCGCTGCCGGGGCCGGTGCGGGCCGCCATCCAGGGTGCCTTCGTCGACTCGCTGGACATGGTCTTCCTGACCGCCGGCCTGATCGCCATCCTGGCGGTGCTGGTCACCCTGGCCCTGCCGGACGACCAGCTGCGCGGGACCGGTCCGCAGGGCGCGACCGGCGGCGCCGACCCGCTCGGCGGCAAGGCGCCCGCCGCCGGCGGGAAGCCGATCACGAAGGAGTCGAAGGAGGAGGCCGCCGCCGACATGGAGGCGAAGTCGCAGACCATGCTCTGACCGAGCCGATCATGTAACGGATTCATGGCGTTGAGCGTCCATTGGGGAGGAACGGCAGCTCGGCCGTTCCCTCCACACATCGGGGGATGTTCATGCCATCGCATCACGTACGCCGGCTGGTTCGTACCGGCGTCGCCCTGTCCGCCCTCGCCGCCGCGGCCTGCCTCCAGCCGTCAGCCGCCGTCGCGGCGGGTGCGGCGACCGGAGCCGACCTCCAGCTCGAGCTGACCGCCAGTCAGACGATGCTCTGGGGGGAGGACCGGGCCGAGGTCATCGTCGACGCCGTCGTGCAGAACGTCGGCACCGCCGGCGTGGCCGACGTCACCATCGCCTACCAGCTGCCGTCCGGCGGCGAGATCGCGGGCGATCCCTGGTGGCAGTGCGACTACGCCACCCTGGTCTGCACCTACCGGTACGGGGCGCTGGCGGCGGGCGAGTCGGCCAGCCTGAACGTCTACTTCTCCCTGCCGGTCAAGCAGGAGGGGGCGGAGGCGAGGATCTCGGCGACGGTCTCGACGACTACGCCCGAGAGCAACAAGACCAACAACACCGACCAGGTCAAGACCACCTACGCCCAGCTCCCCGAGCTCGCCCTGCGACCCGGCGGGCTGAGCGGTCCGTGGGGCGAGACTGATGTTCCGGCGGAGGGTGGACGGATCACGCCCGTGTTCACCGCGGAGAACACCGGCACCGCCACGGCCAAGGACGTGACGCTGGTCGTCGACCTGCCGCCGGGCGCGTCGTTCGACGGTGACCCGTTGGGTGGGCTCTGCACGGCGACGGCGACGTCGATGTCCTGCCCGCTCGGGACGCTGAGGGCCGGTGCGTACTCGTCGGTCACCGTCCCGATGGTGGTCGCTCCGGGTACGGCGGGTGACCAGTTCACGGTCCACGGCGAGGTGAGCACCACCAGCGCCGAGTGGCGGCCCGACCCGGGTGACTACGCGAACGTGATGTACCGCTACGTCGGGTCCGCCGCCGCCGTCTGATCCGGCGTCGGGCGGGTGGTCCCGGGGCGGTCGCGTCCCGGGGCCACCCCCGACCGGTCGGCGACCCGGGCCCTCAGCAGGTTGAGGATCAGGGCCAGCGGGGGCCAGGCGGCCCGGCCCCGGCGGGTGACCGCGTACGAGCGCAGCCGGGCTTCCGGGCCGGTGAGCGGGAGCAGGCGTACGCCGGGAACGGTCGGTTGGTCGGCGGGGAGCAGCCCGACGCCGAGGCCGGCGACGATCAGGTCCTGGACGAGTTCCAGGCTGTCCGCGCGGTGCTCGATCCGGGGTTCGAAGTTCGCCATCGAGGCGATGGTCCGGACGACCACCTCGTCGGCGGTGTAGCGGGAGTTGACGATCCAGCCGCGGTCCCGGAAGCGGTCGAAGACGCCTGCGGCGTTGTCCGGGACGTCCCCGACGGCGTCGGCCGGCACACCGAGGCTCCACGGTGCCGACCAGAGCGGGATCGCCTCCAGCGTGCGGTCGACAGGCGCCGGCGCGAGGTTGTAGTCGTACGTCAGGGCGAGGTCGACGTCGTCGGTCGCCAGCAGCGCGAACGCCTCGGCCGGTTCGTGTTCGTGGATGCGCAGCCGGACCTGCGGGTGGCGCGCCGCGAGGTCGGCGGTGACCGGGAGCAGCGAGCGGCGGACGGCGGTCGCGAAGCCGGCGACCCGGACGGTGCCGGCCGGCTCGGCGCGCGGGTCGAGGTCGAGCCGGGCCATCTCGACGGCGTCGAGGATGGTCACCGCGTGCTCGGCCAGCCGCCGCCCGGCGGGGGTGAGCCGGACCCGGCGGCCCTGCGGCTCGATCAGCGTCGCGCCGACCTCGCGGGAGAGCGCGGCGAGCTGCTGCGACACGGTGGACGTGGTGACGCCCAGCTCGTCGGCGACCTCGCGCATCGAGCCGAGCCGGGCCAGCTCGCGCAGCAGTCGCAGGCGGCGCACGTCCACGCCACGATTGTTCATCATTGGCGAACGGTTCGTCCAGCAAAGTCATGTGGACGTGAACGGTGGGTAGCGGCTCTACTGGGGGCATGGTTCCCACCCGTACCGGCGCGGCGATGGCCGTCGCGTCGATGTTCCTCGTCCAGCTCGGCCTGGCCGCCTCGGTCGCCCTCTTCGACGAGGTGGGGCCCGACGGTGCGGCCTGGCTGCGGCTGGCCTGGGCCGGCCTGCTGCTGGTGGTCCTGGTCCGCCCCCGGCCATCCGGGTTCACCCGGCGCGCCCTGCTGGCCTGTGTCGCGCTCGGCGTGGTGACCGCCGGGGTGACCATCCTGTTCATGGCCGCGGTGGCCCGCCTGCCGCTGGGCACGGCGAGCGCGCTGGAGTTCCTCGGCCCGCTCGGGGTGGCGGTGGCCCGGGGCCGGGGCGGGACGAAGCTCTGGCCGGCGCTCGCCGCGGTGGGCGTGCTGCTGCTCACCGAGCCGTGGCGCGGCGGTGCGGACCTGGTGGGCGTCGGGTTCGCGCTGGCGGCGGGCGCCTGCTGGGCGGCGTACATCCTGCTCACCCAGCGGGTCGGCGACGAGGTCTCCGGCATCCGCGGCCTGGCGGTGTCGATGCCGGTGGCCGCGGTGGTCGCCACCGTGGTGGTCGGGCCGGGCGTCCTCGGCGACCTCACCTGGCCGGTGCTGCTGGCCGGGCTGGGGCTGGCGGTGCTGCTGCCGGTGGTGCCGTTCGTGCTGGAACTGCTCGCCCTGCGCCGGCTCACCACCGCCGCCTTCGGCACGCTGATGAGCCTGGAACCGGCGATCGCGCTGGTCATCGGCCTGGTCGCGCTGCACCAGGTGCCGGGCGTCGGGGCGGTGGTCGGGATCGCCTTCGTGGTGGCCGCCGGCATCGGCGCCGAACGCACCGGCGCGCGGGCCGAGGCGGTCGCGCCGACCCGACCCGAGCCGGCCGTGGTCGGGACTACTTGAGGATGAGCCGGTTGGTCTGCTCGAAGACGTCGAGGTCGGCGAGGGTCTCCGGGACCGAGGCCGACAGCGGCGAGGGGAACGCGTCGCGGGGAAAGAAGGCGGCGTCGGTCGTCTCGTCGGTGACCCGGGTCAGGTCGCCGTCCCAGTCCTCGACCCGGAACGCGGTGGTGAAGATCTGGTAGGTGTGGCCGTACATGTTGGTGTGGGTGCGGTCCGGCCCGGTGTAGAGGGCGAACGCGCTGACCCGCAGCGCGCGCAGCCCGGTCTCCTCCCGGACCTCGCGTACCGCGCAGTCGGCGATCGACTCGCCCAGCTCCATCGCGCCCGCCGGCAGGGACCAGTGGCCGTTGTCGGAGCGCTGGATCAGCAGCACCCGGCTCGCGTTGTCGCGGACCACGGCGCGGGCCCCGACGAACATCAGGGTCCGGTCACCGGCCAAGGCGCGCAGCTGCCCCACGTACGAGTCCGCCCACGAGATGCTCACCCGGACAATTTACGCAGCTTCCCGGGGGCGCCTCCGGCGTTCCAGGGGTTCCCAACCTGTGACCGGCGACACTAGCTTGTTACCCATGCGTAGCACGATGATGGACGCCCCCCTCCAGGTCGCCCGGATCCTCGAACACGGCTCCACCGTGCACGGCACGGCCGAGGTCGTCACGTGGACCGGCGCCGAGCCCCGCCGGATGACGTACGCCGAGGTCGGCCGCGCTGCCGCCCGGCTGGCCCATGCCCTGCGCGACGAGTGCGGGGTGACCGGCGACGAACGGGTCGCCACCTTCATGTGGAACAACAACGAGCACCTGGTGGCGTACTTCGCGGTGCCCAGCATGGGCGCGGTGCTGCACACCCTGAACATTCGGCTCTTCCCGGACCAGGTCGCCTACATCGCCAACCACGCCGAGGACCGGGTGGTGCTGGTCGACTCGACGCTGATCCCGCTGCTGGCCCGGGTGATCGGTGAGATGACCACGGTGCGACACGTGGTGGTGGTCGGCGGCGGCGACCCGGCCCCGCTGGTCGCGGCGACCGGCGACCGGATCACCGTGCACCACTGGGACGAGCTGCTGGCCGGCCGCCCCGACAGCTACCAGTGGCCCGAGGTGGACGAGCGGGACGCCGCTGCCCTCTGTTACACCTCCGGCACCACCGGCAATCCGAAGGGCGTGGCCTACTCGCACCGCTCGATCTACCTGCACTCGTTGCAGGTCTGCATGCCGGAGGGCTTCGGCCTCGGTCCGGTCGACCGGGAACTGGCCATCGTGCCGATGTTCCACGCGATGTCGTGGGGCCTGCCGTACGCGGCCTTCCTCTCCGGCGCGTCGCTGATCATGCCGGACCGGTTCCTCCAGGCCGCGCCGATCGCCGAGATGATCGCCGCCGAGCGGCCCACCCTGGCCGGCGCGGTGCCGACCATCTGGAACGACCTGCTGTCCTACCTGGACAGCCACGACGTGGACACCTCCTCGCTGACGGAGGTGATCGTCGGCGGTTCGGCCTGCCCGCCCGCGCTGATGCACGCGTTCGCCGAGCGGCACGGCATCGAGGTCATCCACGCCTGGGGGATGACCGAGATGTCCCCGCTGGGCTCGGTGTCCCGGCCGCCGGCCGGCGCCAGCGGCGACGAGGCCTGGCGCTACCGCTACACGCAGGGCCGGGTGCCGGCCGGGGTGGCCGCGCGGATCGTCGGCCCGCTGGGCGAGCCGCTGCCCGCCGACGGGACGTCCGTCGGCGAGCTAGAGGTGCGGGGCCCGTGGGTGACCGCCCGGTACGTCGGCGACGACACCCCGGACGAGGAGAAGTTCCGCGACGGCTGGCTGCGTACCGGTGACGTGGGGACCCTCTCGCCGGACGGCTACATCACCCTCACCGACCGGGCCAAGGACGTGATCAAGTCGGGCGGGGAGTGGATCTCCTCGGTGGAGCTGGAGAACGCGCTGATGGCCCACCCCGACGTGCAGGAGGCCTGCGTGGTGGGGGTGCCCGATCAGCGGTGGGACGAGCGTCCGCTGGCCACCGTCGTGATCCGCGAGGGCGCCTCGGTGACCGCGGAGGAGCTGCGGGCGTTCCTGGCGAAGTCGGTGGCGCACTGGCAGCTGCCGGAGCGGTGGGCGTTCATCGACGCGGTGCCGAAGACGAGCGTCGGCAAGTTCGACAAGAAGGTGGTCCGGTCCCGCTACGCCGACGGCGGGCTGGAGGTGCGGGAACTGACCGGGCCGTAACGTTTTCCGGCGGCTCGTCGCCGTTAGGGGCAGGGACGTACTCCTGAATGCATCCCTCCCCAGGGGCGGCCCCGGCGTTCGCACCGCGCCGGGGCCGCCCGCTTTTTGCGGGGCGACCCGCAATAGTCATTCTTGCGAAACATGTTCGCCTCTGTCCCGCTGACGAGGAAATCCGCCCAGCTCACGGGGCTCGGTGTCGGTGCCGGCTCGTAGGCTCGGGCTGAACCGGCCGCCCCCGGGCCGGCCCGCCCGTCGAGTACCGGAGACGTCATGGCAACCCTGAAGACCGCCCCGACCACCGCCAGCGTGGACGACTTCCTCGCCGCCGTGCCGGACGAGACCCGCCGCCGCGACGCCATCGCCGTCCGCGACCTGATGCGGCAGGTCACCGGCGAGCCGCCGACCATGTGGGGCGACGCCATCGTCGGCTTCGGGCAGCGGCACCTGCGCTACGCCAGCGGTCGCGAGCTGGACTGGTTCCTGGTCGGGTTCTCGCCGCGCAAGGCGGCCACCACCCTCTACCTCGGCGAGGGATTTCCCGAGAAGGAGCAGTTGCTGGCCCGGCTGGGCCGGCACACCGTCGGCAAGGGCTGCCTCTACGTCAAGCGGCTCGCCGACGTCGATCTCGACGTGTTGACCGAGCTGGTCCGCGCCTCCGTCGCCCAGGCCCGCGCCGAGTGACCGTCACTGCGCGCTGGTGGTGATCAGCACCTTGCCGACCACCGAATCCTCCACCGCCTGGTGTGCGGCGGCCGTGTCGGCCAGCGGGTAGTAATGCAGGGGCAGGCCGACCTCCCCGCCCACCCGTACGCCGCCCTGGGCCACCGCCGCCGCTACGTCGGTGACCGCCCGCGCCTTGGCCGCCGCCGGCTCGGTGTAGACCAGCACGAACTGCCAGCGGGCATTGGGCACCATGAGCGGCCGGATCGGCAGGGTGACCTCGGCGCCCCCGTCGTCGGCGTACACGCAGACCGCGCCGCCGGGGCGGAGCAGCTGCACGTCGGTGGCGGCGTTGCGGGCGGCGGAGACCTCGACGATCGTGTGCACCCCGTCGGGCGCGATCTTGCGGACCTCCTCGACCACGTCCTGTTCCCGATAGTTGATCACGAAGGACGCGCCGGCCGCCGCCGCGAACTGCGCCTTCTCCGGGCTGCTGACGGTGGTGATCACGCAGGCGTCCGCCCAGCGCGCGAGCTGGATCGCGGCGTTGCCCACCGCGCCCGCGCCGCCCTGCACCAGCACCACGTGGTCGCTGAGCGCGCCGGCGTGCAGCTTGGTCGGCATGTACTCCCCGGCGGTGAGGCAGCGGTGCGCGGTGAGGAACGGGATGCCGAGGCAGGCGCCCAGGTCGAAGTCGGCGGAGCCGAGGCTCACCGCGTGGCGGACCGGGACCACGGTGTACTCGGCGGCGGTGCCCCAGGGGCGCTGCCAGGCGGCCTCCCAGAGCCACACCCGCTGGCCGATCAGGATCTGGTCGACGCCCTCGCCGACCGCCTCGACCACGCCGGCGCCGTCCTGGCCGGGGGTCTGCCAGCCGGCCGGCAGCGGCCACTGCCGGCGACCCTTCCAGTCGGTCGGGTTCACCCCGGAGACGGCCACCCGGACCAGCACCTCGCCGCGTCCGGGTTCCGGCACCGGCCGGTCCACCAGCTTCAGCACCGAGGGGTCGCCGGTCTCCTCGTAGACGATCGCCTTCATCCCCGTCTCCCTCCGACAGTCGCGTCCCCATCTTCGCCGAAACCGCGCGGGTCGGGGTGACGTCGCCGGTCGCGATCCCCTCGGGTGGCGGCCCGCGCACCCGCACCTCACCGGGGCGACCGCCGACCTCACCCTGTGTGACGACGCCGGGATGGAGTGCGGGCCCGGTGCCGCCGGCCGATCCCGCCGGGCCCGCCGTCCGTATCACCGGGTAGCCGGCGGAGGAGGGGTCATGCGGGACGTACCAGAGGCGACGCCGCCCGTGACGTTCGGTTGCGAGGCCGGTCCGACCGACGCCGGGTGCGCGGCACCGGCGGAGGCCACCCACGAAAGCTGTCCGGTCCCGGCAGACCGCCGCGACACCCCGTTCCTGCCCCGGTCCAGCCGCAGCCGCCGGATCTGACGCCAACCGGTGGGCCGGGTCAGCCGAGCCCAGCCACCAGGTCCGGAGTGAGGTCGTGCACCGACGCCAGCACCACGGCGGCGAGGGTCGCCGCGTACGGGTCCAGCGGGTACGACCCGTGCGGGATCGCCACCACCCGCATGCCCGCGGCGGCCGCGGAGCGTACCCCGTTGGAGGAGTCCTCCACCGCGACGCAGCGGGCCGGGTCGACGCCGAGCCGGTCGGCGACGGCCAGGTAGACGTCCGGCGCGGGCTTGCCCCGCGCGGTCTCCTCGGTGGAGAGCGTCACCCGGAAGGCGTCGGTCAGGTCCATGGCGGTCAGCGCCGCGGCGATCAGCCGGGTCGGCGACGAGCTGGCCAGCCCCAGCGGCCACCGCGCGGCCACCCCGCGCACGACCCGGTCGGCGTCGTCGATCAGGGGTACGTGCCGCGCGTACCGCCGGGTCATCTCCTCGACCACCTCGGTGGCGACCTGGCCGGCGTCGCGGTCGACGCCCAGCTCGCCGCTGAGGTAGTCGGCCCACTCGCCGGTGCTCATCCCCATCAGCCGGCGCTGGGTGTCCGGCTGCCAGGTGCCGCCGTGCGCGTCCACGTACGCCCGCCGGACCTCCTCCCAGACCGGCTCGGAGTCCACGATCACGCCGTCGAGGTCGAACACCACCGCATCCACCGTCACCCGCCCATCCTCCCCGACCGGGGCCGGGGCGGGGTGTCAGCTCTGGAGGGCGGGCAGGCCGATCGGGCTGTTCTCCGGGATCACCGTGTGGCAGGCGCGGGCCATCGGTTCGAGCAGTTCGCGCAGGCGGTCGGTGCGGTCCGCCCCGAGTGTGCGCCAGGGGCGGGCGGCGGCGAGGTCGGTGGCGTCCTCGACAGCCTGGAACCGGGCCCGCCCGACGTCGGTCGCCTCGCCGTCCGGGCCGAGCCAGCCGCGCTCGGCCAGCCGGCCCCGCGCCGCCTGCCACTGCTCCTCGGACCAGCCCCGGCCGAGCAGGTTCTGCAGCGGTTGGTCCACCGCGACCCGCCAGGCCAGCGTCTCCACCGGATCGAGGTCGGCGGCGACCAGGGCGGCGATGTGCCCGTCGCCCCGGTGCTCGCGCAGCGTGGTGGCCGCCTGCCAGAGCCGGGCCAGCGGGTATTCACCGCGCGGCAGGGCGGCGTTGGCCGCGCCGAGCACCCGGCCGGCGGGCTCCACCGCCGCGGCCGCCTCCTCCAGCAGGTCGGCGGCCTCGGCCAGGTGCGCCTCGGGCAGCTCGTAGGTCAGCTCGGCGAGGGCCTGCACGGCGCCGGTGAGCCGGGCCCGCAGCGCTTCCTGCGGGGTGGCCAGCCGCCAGACCGCCGGCAGCGCCCGGTTCACCATCGGCGGGGCGAAGTTGAAGAACGCGGCGATCACCGGGGCCGCCTCGGTGGGCCCGAGCGGGGCGGCCCGGCCGGCGAAGTACCCGCGCCAGTAGCCGCGCAACCCGACCGCCTCGTACGCGGCGCGGGCGCGCGGATGGAAGTAGGTGACCGCGTGGAGGGGTTCGAAGTGCGTCCACATGAGCCGGGCGGTCCGCCCGGGATCGTCCAGCGCCGGCACGCGTACCTCCACGATGGTGAGGGGTCACCGTGACGCGGTGCGCACCGCCCACGGTGACCCCGAACCTACTGCGGGTAGGTGACAGCCGGGAAGACCTCTGTGGGCTACTGCACCGCCAGCACGTCGACGACGAAGCGCAGCGGGCCGGACGGCGCGCCCGGGCGCTGCGGCTTGTCGCCGTACGCGAGGTCGGCCGGGATGTCCAGCTGCACCCGGCTGCCCACGGTCTGCCCCTGCAGGCCCTGGTCCCAGCCCGGAATCACGTTGCCCTGGCCGAGCATGAAGGAGAACGGCTCCGAGCGCTTCCAGGAGGCGTCGAACTCCTCGCCCGTCCGGTACGACACCCCGACGTAGTTCACGGTGATCTGCTGGCCGCTCTGGGCGGCGGCGCCGGTGCCCCGGATCAGCGGGGTGGCCTTCAGGCCGCTGAGTTCGCCCTCGCCCTTGCCGGCCGGCGGCTTGGTGCAGAGCGCCCGGTCGGCGCCGTCGGGCAGGGTCGGGAAGCCGCCAGGGCAGCCGGCGGGCGACGCGGCCGGCTCCGGGTCGTCACCGCCTCGCGTCACCACGAAGACCCCGACGATCACCGCGATCACCGCGAGGCCGGCGAGCGCCCCCAGCCAGGCCTGCCGGCGCTTCTTCGCCTCGGCGGCCTTCTGCGCCGCAAGCTGGGCGGCCAGCCGCCGCTGCGCCTTCGACTCCGGGCCCTGGCCCGCCGACCGGTTCTGCGTACGCTCGCTCACGTCCTCGACTCCCTGCTGGTGTGGGTGGACCGGCCCGACGACCCGCGGCCAGCGCACACGGTACCTGGATCGATGCCGCCGGTGTCCCGTCGCCCGCCCGCTCTCCCACCTACCGTCCCCGGCCTCCCCGTCATCCCGGTTCGTCCGGGTGCCGGAGTGCTTCCGGCGGTAGGTTCTACGACCATGGCGATCCTCACCGACGAAGACCTGGCCCTGCTCGCCGAGCCCCAGCTGGCCCACGTGGCCACCGTCGAGGTTGACGGCACCCCGCACGTCACCCCGGTGTGGGTGGACACCGACGGCGAGCACATCCTTTTCAACACCGCCCTGGGGCGGCAGAAGTCCATCAACATCGAGCGCAACCCGGTGGTGGCGGTCTCGGTGGTGGACAAGGCCGACGACTTCCGCACCCTCTGGGTGAAGGGCACCGCCGAGCTGGTCACCGAGGGCGCCGACGAGCACATCGACCGGATGGCGAAGAAGTACCTCGGGCAGGACACCTACCCGTTCCGGCAGCCGGGCGAGCAGCGGGTGATCGTCCGGATCACCCCCACCCAGAAGCTCGGCCGCGGCTGACCCGCCGGCCACGCGGCTGACCCGCCGGCCACGCGGCTGACCGCCGGCCATCGGGCCGGCGGTCAGTGGCCGCTGTCAGCGCTGCTTGGTGCAGGTCAGCACGACCAGCTCGTCGAGTGCGACCTTGGTGCCCTTGCGGTGGGACTGCTTGGTCACCGTCCAGTTCGCCGCCAGCAGCACGACCGTGTCGTTCTCGTCCTGGCTGCCGAGCTGGATCTTCGTCAGGCCGAGCTGCTGGAGCTTGTCCTGAGCGACGGCGGCGTTCATCCCGACGAGATTCGGCATGACGACCGTGGTGGGAGCGGGCGGTGGGGCCGGCGCCGTGGTGACGACCGCGCTGGGGGACGGGGCTGCCGTGGTCGGCGCGGCCGTCGTCGGGACGATCGAGGGAACGACACGTTCGGCCACCGCTGCGGCGGAGGGGCTGGTCTGCGCGGCGGGCTTGTCGTCATCACCGAAGACCGCGCCGATGCCGCCCAGGCCGCAGCAGCACAACACGACGGCGCCGACGGCGATGCCCACGATCGCTCCCTTGCCGAGCTTGCGCTTTGCCGGAGGGGGCGGGGCCGCGAGGAACGCCGGGCCCGGGGGTGCGGCGGGTGGTGGTTGGTGGGCAGGCCAGGGAGTGGTGGGTGGTTCGTTTGTCACGCGGCAAATTGTGCTGTCTCAAGCAACTGTCGGCACCGGCCACTCGGCTAATCAAGATCAGCTAGGGCGTCAGGTCGCGGCTCCCACGACCGGCCAGGACCCATCGCAGCTCAGGCGGTCTTGCGGGGTGCGGCCTTCTTCGCGGCCGCCTTCTTCGCCGGCGCCTTGGCGGCCTTCTTCTCCGCGGTCTTCTTGGCGGCTGCCTTTTTCGCCGGCTCCGCCTTCTTGGCGGCGGCCTTCTTCTCCGCCGCCTTCTTCGCCGGGGCCGCCTTCGCCGCCTTCGCCGCCTTCTGCGCCGAACGGGCCGACGAGATCGGCGTCGGCTCACCCGCACCAGCGGCCGGCTGCTCGCCCCGGGCGGACCGGGCCCGCTCGACCGAGGCCTTCAGCGCCGCCATCAGGTCCACCGCGGCGGCCGGCGCGGCCTCTACCTCCTCCGGCTGCACCACCTCCCGCCCTTCGACCTTGGCGTCGATGACCTCCTGCAACGCCGCCCGGTAGTCGTCGGTGAAGGCGTCCGGCTCGAACGTGCCGGCCATCGAGTCGATCAGGGAGCTGGCCATCGCCAGCTCCGGGGGACGGACCTTGAGGTCCTCGTCCAGGAAGCCGAAGTCGGGGGTACGCACCTCGTCCGGCCAGAGCATCGTGTTCAGCAGCAGCACGCCCTCGCGGACCCGCAGGGTGGCCAGCTGTTCGCGCTGGCGCAGCGCCACCTTGACGATCGCCACCCGCTCCGAGTCGGCGAGCGCGTCGCGCAGCAGCACGTACGGCTTGGTCGCCGAGCCCTCCGGCTCCAGGAAGTACGCCTTGTTGTAGAGGATCGGGTCGACCTGCTCGGCGGGGACGAACTCCAGCACGTCGATCGCGCGCGAGCTGGTCAGCGGCAGCTCCGCGAAGTCCTCGTCGGTCAGGATCACCATCTCGCCACCGCCCAGGTCGTAGCCCTTGGCGATGTCGTCGTAGGTGACCTCCTCGCCGCAGACCTGGCAGGTGCGCTTGTAGCGGATCCGGCCGCCGTCGGCCCGGTGCACCTGGTGGAAGCGGATGTCCTTCTCCTCGGTGGCCGAGTAGAGCTTCACGCCGATCGACACCAGCCCGAAGGACACGGCCCCCTTCCAGATCGCCCGCATGCCGCGCTCCTCTCCCCGGTTCTGCCCAGGATCGCAAACGATCGAACGGGGCGCACGCTCTTCGCTGCGCAACTACCATCGAAAGGTGCCCGGCGCGCCGCTGAAGCCGATGCTCGCGATGACCGGGCCGCTCCCGGTGGATGACGGCTGGGCGTACGAGTTCAAGTGGGACGGGGTCCGCGCGCTGGCCGACATCACCGGCGGCCGGCAGCACATGTACGCCCGCAGCGGCGTGGAGATCACCGCCGCGTACCCCGAGCTGATCACCCTGGCCGAGCAGGTCGACGACGCGCTGCTCGACGGCGAGGTGGTGCTGCTCAACCAGACCGGGCAGCCCTCGTTCACCGCGCTGGCCGAGCGGATGCACGTCCGCGATCCGGCGAAGGCGGCCCGGCTCGCGGCGGCGGCCCCGGTGACGTACATGATCTTCGACCTGCTCCGGCTGCGCGGCGAGGACCTGACCGGACGCTCCTACCGGGAGCGGCGGGCGGCCCTGGAGGCGCTCGGGCTCGGCGCGGCCCGGTGGGCGGTGCCCCCGTTCTTTCCCGACGGCGCGGCCACCTACGAGGCGGCCGGCGAGCACGGGCTGGAGGGGGTGATGGCCAAGCGGGTCGACTCGGTCTACCGGGCCGGCGTGCGCTCGCCCGACTGGCTCAAGGTCAAGCTGGAGGTGACCGGCGACTTCGTGATCGGCGGCTGGCGGCCCGGCGCGCGGAAGATCGGCGGGCTGCTGGTGGGCGTGCCCGGGCCGGACGGGCGGCTCATCTACCGGGGGCGGGTCGGCGGCGGAATCGGCGCGGCGCTGGAGCGGGAGCTGCTGCGCGAGCTGGAGCCGCTGCGCGCGGCGGCGTCGCCGTTCTCCGGTGACGTGCCACGCGAGGATGCCCGGGGCGCGATCTGGGTAACACCCCGGGTCGTGGTGGAGGTCAAGTACGGCCAGCGCACGCCCGACGGGCGGCTGCGGTTCCCCCGGGTGCTGCGGCTGCGGCCGGACAAGCCACCGGAGGAGGTCGACGATGCCGGCTGAGCGGTTCCGGGTGGAGGTCGAGGGTCGGACGCTGGAGCTGTCCAACCTGGACAAGGTGCTCTATCCCGAGGCCGGGTTCACCAAGGGCGAGGTGATCGACTACTACACCCGGATCGCCCCGGTGCTCCTGCCGCACCTGACCGACCGCGCGCTGACCCGGATCCGCTTCCCCAACGGGGTCACCGGCGGCTCGTTCTTCGAGAAGAACGCCCCGGCCGCGACCCCCGACTGGGTACGCACCGAGACGCTGCCCGCGCCCGGGTCGAGCAAGGGGCGGGAGACCATCGACTACGTGGTCGCCGACGACCTGCCCACCCTGGTCTGGCTGGCCAACCTCGCCGCGCTGGAGCTGCACACGCCGCAGTGGAAGGTCGGCGAGCACCCGGACATGATGGTCGTCGACCTGGACCCGGGCGCGCCGGCGGCGCTGCGGCAGTGCTGCCAGGTGGCGCTGCTGATGCGCGACCGGCTGGCCGACGACGGCATCGAGTCGTACCCGAAGACGTCGGGGAAGAAGGGCATGCAGCTCTGCTGCCCGATCGCCGGGACGCAGGACGCCGACGACGTGTCGGCGTATGCCCGGCGGATCGCCCAGGAGTTGGAGAAGGCGCAGCCCAAGCTGATCGTGTCGAAGATGGCGAAGAACCTGCGGCCGGGGAAGGTCTTCATCGACTGGAGCCAGAACAACGCGGCCAAGACGACGGTGGCGCCGTACTCGCTGCGGGCCCAGTCGGTGCCGTCCGCGTCGACGCCGCTGACCTGGGACGAGGTGGAGGCGGGGGCGGCCGGGAAGCGACCGGCGACGAAGCCGTACACGGCGACCGAGGTGCTCAAGCGGGTGGAGAAGCAGGGCGACCTGCTCGCCCCGCTGCTCGAGGGCGGCCCGGAGCTGCCCGCGCCCTGAGGGACATCCTCGTCCACCGATGTCCCGATACAGTTGCGCATGGACAGCGGTGAACTCGTCAGCGCACTGCGTACCCTGCCGGCGCTCCAGGTCCGGGCGGACGGACCCGAGCTGCGCGTGGTCGTGCCGGCCATCGACGACGGCGTACGGCTGCACCCCGACTCCGTGCTCCGGGCCCGGCAGATCTTCTCCCCGCGCGGAGATCCGGTCCTGGAGCTGGTGGTACGGCAGGACGAGGAGCTGCGGCCGCTGATCGTCCTGAACGACGACGTGGTGTGGGCGCCGGTCGATCCCGCCTCCCAGCTCGACAGCGCCATCCCGGTGCGGATCACGAACGCGCCGCCGCTCGTCGCGTACACGGAGATGGAACGCGACGCCGTCGGCGCAGCGCGCGCCCTGGACGGGCCGATGGTCGACGTCGATGCCGTCAGCGCCACCCTCGTGCTGCACCGCTGCTTCATCGTCGGCGCCATGCGGTTCGGACTGCGGCCGGTACGCGCGGCGGCCTGGTGGCAGCACCTCGCCGCCGCTCTCGGCGACGACTTCTGCCTCGGGCGGTTCCGACCCGACCCGGAGTGGGACGGGCTGTTGGTGGAGGCCGGCGGGGTACGACTGCTCCACCCGGCGCCACCCCCGGCGCGGGATCTCCGGGCCGAGATCGACGCCATGACGATCGCCGACCTGACGGCGTTGGAGCCGGTGATGACGGTGCCCCGGGCGGACGAGGAGTTCATCGCGTCGTGGCGGCGCTGGGTGCCGATCCCGCCGCGCCGGTTCCGCGAGCTGATCTCGGCGGGTCTGCCGGACGCGCGGTTCGAGGTTTCGCTCTACCCCGACGGCGGCTGTGCCGTCGACCTGCGGATCGCGCCGGCCGGCACCCTGCACGCCCTGCTCGGACTGCGATTCTCCTTCCCGGAGCGGCGCGCGTCGCTCGACGAGATCCGGCTCACCGACCAGGCGAGGGGCAGCGGGCTGTTCCAACGACTCATGTTCAACGCGGAGGAACTCAGCAGGGAACTCGGCATGGCCTCGCTCAGCCTCCTGGCCACGGGCGTCGGCTCGTACGCGCTGGCCCGGTACGGCGGCTACCCCCGGGACCCCGAGCTGGGCCGGTCGGGCGGGCTCAGTGGCGAAGCTCCCGACCCGCCAGGTTCCGCCGCAACTCGGCGAACGCCTCCGGCCCGACGGTCTCCCGAGTCGCCGTGAGCAACCCGGCGCAGAGCTGCGTCGCGGTCTCCAGCCTGGCCCGGGCCTGTTCGATGTCCCGCAGCACCCGGTCGCGCTCGGCGTCGGTGGCCGTACGGATGTCCCGTACCTCGTGCCGGCGCACGCCGCGCACCTCGTCGGCCACCACCAGCACGAAATCCGTCCGGTCCAGGTCGAGCGCGGTGGCGTCGGGGCGGGGTCGGCTCGCCGCCACCGCCCGGGTGACGCTCTCGGCGGGCAGGAAGAGCAGCGTGGTGGTGGAGAACTGACTCATGGCCGCCTGCTGCTGCCAGCGGGTCAGCAGCCCCGACTTCGCGTCGAGGAACGGCGCCACGCTGAGCGCGAACTCCACCTCGACGGTAGCGAGCAGCGGGCGCGCGGTCTCGATCCGGCTTCTGAGCTGATCCACCAGGGCGGACTGCCGGCGGAGCGCGGCGGCGAACTCCGTCAGGTCGTCGGGTCGCGCGGTGCCCGAGACGATCGTGGAGGCGAGGGCGAGGATCCGATGTCCGGTGAGGCACACCTCTTGGAGGGCCAGGACGACGGCCATCAGTTCCGCGGCCACCTTCGCGTCCCGGGACACCGCCCGCCGGTCCAACATGCGGGTGACATACGAGCTGACGATCTGCACGACTGTCGACAACAGCTCGCCCATTCGACTGCCTCTCGCCAGCGCGGATGTGGCCGCGAGTGTAGTCGGCCCGGCACGGCGGCCGGGGCCGTCGACGTTCTCGCCGGTCCCGCCCGATCGGTAGGGTGAGGCGTCGCCGTCACGAGGAGGACGCCCGATGGACACCGTCCAGGACCCGGTCGTGTGGGGGCGAGCCGCGGTGGACGAGGCCGGCCCGCCGCTGCTGACGTACCTGGACGGGGCGACCGGCGAACGGACCGCGCTGACCGCGCACCAGCTCGGCGGCTGGGCGGCGCGCTGCGCCGGGCTGCTGCGCGACGGCTGCGGGTTGGGCCCCGGCAGCCGCGTCGCGGTGCTGCTGCCGCCGCACTGGCGTACCGCCGCGGTGCTGCTCGGCGCCTGGTCGGCCGGGCTGGCGGTGTCGTACCGGCCGCGGGCCACCGCCGGGCTGCCGGTGCTCGAACCGGGCGGTGACCGGCCGTACGACGCGGTGTTCGTGACCCCGGAACGCCTCGACGACTGGCTGGAGGACGTACCCGACGGGACGCACCGCTACCTCGTCGGCACCCGGCCCGGGCCGCTGACCGACGTGCCCCTGGGCTGGCTCGACTGGTCCGCCGAGGTGCTCCGGCACACCGACGCCCTGCCCGCCGCCGCCACGATCCACGCCTCGGACCCGGCGAGCCCGGACGGCACCAGCTACGGCGAGTGGGGGAGCGTCGCCCGGGCCGTGGCGGAGCAGCTCGACCTGCGGGTCGGTGACCGGCTGCTGGTCGACGCGGCCGAGCACGAGCAGCCGCTGAAGTGGCTGCTCGCGCCACTGGCCGCCGGCGCGTCGGTGGTGATCTGCGCCAACCTCGACCGGGCCCGGCGGGATTCCCACATCGTCGCGGAGCAGGTCACCCGGGTCCTGTGAGACGTCAGCCGGGCTCCGCGGCACCCCGGAAATGTCCGCGGGCCGCGACAACCTTCTGCGGCACCGCCACGTGGTAGGGGCGTGACCCCAACACAACCACTCTCCGCGGCGGACCGGTCGTACGTCGCCTTCGTCGAGGTGGCCTGGCAGCGACATATCCGGCTGGCCATGCTGCTGACCGGCGACCGGTGGCGGGCCGAGGAACTGCTCCAGGACAGCCTGGTCAAGGTGTACGAGCGGTGGCGGCGGCTGTCCCGGCTCGACGACCCGCACGCCTACCTGCGTCGCGCCCTGGTCAACAACCAGACCTCGATCTGGCGACGGCGTCGCCGGGAGAGCCTCGTCGCGGACGTCCCCGAGCGGGCCGCCCCGGCGGGCGACGTCGGCCCCGACGCCGTCGTCCTGCGCCGGGCGCTGCTGTCGCTACCGGCGAAGCAGCGAGCGGTGGTGGTGCTCCGCCACTACGAGGACCTGACCGAGCGCGAGGTCGCTCAGGTGCTGGGCTGCTCGGTGGGCACGGTCAAGAGCCAGAACGCACGGGCGCTGGACAAGCTCCGCCACCTTCTCGATGAACCCTCCTACGCGGTAAGCAGGTAGAAGCGATGAACACTTTTGACGATCAGCTCGCCCACCGGCTGCACGACATCGTCGACGGCGAACCGCACTCCGTACCCCCGATGGGGGCGCTCCTCGATCGCGGCCGGCGGGCCCGCCGGCGCCGGACGACCACGATGGTCAGTGCGACGTGCGCGGTGCTGGCGCTGGGCGTCGCCACGGCGGCAACCGTCGCGACGACGCCGACGTCCGGCCGTCCGGGCGTCACCGCCGAGGCGCCGTCGCGACCCGAGCCGGCCTCGCCGGCGATGGAACTGGTCTCGGCCGTCACTGCCAGCGAGAACCTCAGTTACCGGATTCGGCTGACCAACTCCGGGCCGCAAGGACTGACCTACGAGGGCGCGTTCGACCCGAAGACGGCCACCGGGTACGCCCGGGTGGGGCAGGACGACTCGGTCATGACCGAGCTGCTGATCAACGGCACCAGGTACGAAGGGGCGGAACCACCGCCGGGCAAGCTGCCGGCCGACAAGGGCCCGGGCGAGAGGTACGGTAAATACGCCCAGTACCCGGGCACGTACGACCGGCTGTCCCTGTACGCCGACGGGAGTACCGTCCTGGGTGCCGCGGCACCCGACCCAGCGGCGCTGTTTACGGCGTTGAAGAGCGCGAATGCGACCATCTCGGACAACCCTGACGGGACGTTGCACTTCGGCTACACGACGTCGGAGGAGAAGGGGTCGACCACCACGTCCGGTGACGTCACGCTCGACGGCGACGGTCGGATCGCGAAGGTGGTACTCACCGGCACCTGGCAGTCGACTGCGAAGGGCCGGCTCGACAAGGGCACGTTCGGCTCGACGCTCGAACTGTTCGACTACGGCGTCGCGGTGAAGGTGGAGCGCCCGACCAACGTCGTCAGGGTCACCAAGTAGTTCCATGCCCCGGGACGACCGCTGACCGGTTGGTGGTCTCCCATCCAGCGACAAGTTGCCCGCGGCCCGACGGCCGCGGGCAGCTCTGGCTTTGCCGTACGCCTGCCCGCATGAGCCGGTCCGCAGGGGCTGTTGCCGGCGCCGCTGACGTGGTCTTATACCGGGAAGACGACGTCATTGACCTGGTCATGGCAACCCCGCGTCGATTCCGCACCGTCTCCATCCCCTGAAAGGTGCACCGATGCACAGGAGACCGACCTTCCGACTGGCAGTCCTCACCGCCACCGCCGCCACGTTCCTGGCGTCCGGTGGCGCCTACAGCGCGGCGGCGGCAGCACCCGTGACCGTCTCCCCGGGTGTCGAGGCGTGTGAGCCGGGTGCCGACGAGCACAGCGTGGCCCGGGTCGCCGAGGGCGCCACCGCCAAGGAGCCGGAGCTGTACTCCAAGAACGAGGCGAACGCCTACGGCGTGATCAAGGATTCTCCACGCCTGGCCAACGGCAGCGTCACCGTGCCGACGGTCTTCCACATGATCTCCGACCACCCGCTCAGCGCGGCGGAGACGACCAGGTGGAACAGCCTGATCGCCGCGCAGATGGAGGTGCTCAACGACTCGTTCGCCGGCAGCACCGCCGCGAACGCCGCCGACACGCCGTTCCGGTTCGACCTCGTCGACACGACGTGGACGGTGAACAGCGACTGGTACACCGTAGTGCCGGGCAAGAACGAGCGCGACATGAAGAAGGCGCTGTACACCGGCGACTCCCGCACCCTGAACGTGTACGCGGGGAACATCGGCGGCGGGCTGCTCGGCTGGGCGTACTTCCCGAAGGGCTACAACAACGGCCGCGACTACATCGACGGCGTGGTGATCCTCGACGAGTCGATGCCGGGCGGCACGGCCGGCAAGTACGCCCTGGGCGACACCCTGACGCACGAGGTCGGGCACTGGCTGATGCTGGAGCACACCTTCGCGCACGGCTGCTCCGCTTCCGGCGACTTCGTCGCGGACACCCCGCGTGAGGCGCACCCGCAGTTCAACTGCCCGGTGGGCGCGGACACCTGCACCGCACCCGGGCTGGACCCGATCCACAACTTCATGGACTACACGCAGGACTCCTGCATGAACATGTTCACCGCCGGACAGGCGGACCGGATGAGCGACGCCTGGGTGGCGTTCCGGGCCGGCGGCGCCGGGTAACCACGCTCTGCCAGGGGGTTGGCGGGCCGCACTCAGCGGCCCGCCAGCCCCTTTCCTGTTGCGCCCAGGTTCCCGGCCTTTCATCGCCGGTTGAGCCAGGGCGCGCGCCGTGAGCAGGGCGCGGTGTGGTCGGCCGGCAGGGCACACCGGTCGCCGCCGGGCAGTCGCCGGTCGCAGAAGACCCAGTGGCGTACGCCCTGCTGGTCCTCGGCCGAGACAGTTACCCCGCCCGGCTCGACGCGGGTGCTGAGCCGAGCCAGCACCCGGGCGGCGGTCCGGGCGAGGATCCGGGCCCGGAGCAGGTCGGGTGCGGTGACCGGCAGGTGGATCACCCAACGGTCGCTCATCGGTAGCGGTGGTTCGCCGACTGGGCGCTCTGCCAGGCGCGCAGCGCGTTCTTGATTCGTACGTTCTCCTCCTGCACCGCGACCAGGGCGGTCTGCGCGACGGTGAGTTCGTCGGCCACCCGGTGCAGGAAGGTGCGGATCTCGACGGGGTCGAGGCCGCGCCGACGGACGTTGAAGCAGCGCTCGCGGATCTGCCAGGGGCGCAGGGGATGTCTCTGGTTCGCTTCTGCTCTTGGTGGTTCTTCCTCGTGTCGGCTGACCAGCCGGCGGATCAGGTTGCGCACGGGGGACCGCCCTTCGTCGGGTCGCGTCGAAGTGGAGGGGGCGGCCTCCGCCGGTTGCGGGCGGCGGAGACCGCCCCGCCCTGCCGCCTTGGAGTGATGGTGCGGCGGCAGGGCCGCGCCGGGGGAGCGCGGAGGGTGGGGTCTCGGCGGCGATGCGAGACCGGTACGAGAGGCGCCAACCGACCGCAGCAGCACCGCATCACCGAGAGCGACGCTACCGATACCTCTCACCTCTGTCAACGCTCTCTTACCTGTCGAATCTCGCTGGCGTTCCTGCTTGCTGCCCCTACGTCAGTTATTGCCGCTCTTTCACCTGTTGCTCGATACTGGGAGGGCCAACCGACTGCAAGGGGCCTCCACGTGCCGATTCCGCCGACCATGAACGAGTTGATCAACGATCTGCTGAGGCGGATCGAGGTGGGTGAGTTCCAGCCGGGGTCGAAGATCCCGTCTACTCAACAGCTGTCCGACCACTACGACGTGTCGGTTTCGACGATCCACCGGGCGGTGGCGGTCCTGCGGGAGCAGGGCGTGCTGGTTGGCCGTCCGGGTCGGGGCGTCTTTGTTGCTGAGTCCGCTCGGGGCTGAACAGCCCGTCATTTGTTTAACGGCGAAGCGCCTCGGCGACGTGGTTCAGAATTTCTGTACGTGTCTCAAGGCGGCCCTGAACGGGCCGCACGCGCCGCCGCCTGGGCGCGCGCCGGCCGCTGCCGCTGTCGCTCTGCGGCCGTCACGCCTGACGCCCGGCGGCTGGCGCGGAGAGCGGGAAGCCCGGAGGGCCGCCGCAGAACGACAGAATCGTTCACGGGGTGTGGTGGGCCGAGGCGCAGTAGCCGCAACCCCGCGACCGCCGCCAGCTCGCGGACGCGGCCGGCGTGCCCTCTCCTACGCCGCGCGGGCTGCTGGCCGCGCGGCCCGGCCGGCTGCCGGGCGGGGGCGCTCCGGCTCCAGGATGGCTGGGGCTCCGACGGCGGGTCACGGCCCCGGGTGGTTGCGGTGGGGAGCCATCCCGTCTGCCATCGGCCCGGGCAAGCCGAGCAGACCACCGCCCGACCCGCCAACGTCCGTACGAGCCGTCAAGGTCCGCTTGACGTGGCGGGCCGGGCGGCGGCCCGCTCCCAGGAGGGCGGGTCGATGGCAGACGGGATGGCGAGGTGGACCCTTGCGTTGCTACGCCAGTCTCACGGCTTTACTCCACCGGCCTGTCTCTTCAAGTCGACTACGGATAGCGTCGAGCCTTTTAGCTGCTGCGGCGATCTTCCGTTGCCGTTCGAGATCGAAAGTTCCGTCGGCCATCACTGGAACGTCTACCGATAGTTGGCCTACCCGCTTCGTGTATAGCTTCGCCTCATAGAGATAGCCACCCTGAGCAATCGTCTGGCTTAGCGCGACGGCCAAGTAGTGAAGGTCGATCTCTTGGCTTGGGGCGTCGGCCTCGCTTAGCCCAGTCAGTCCTACATGTTCCTCGAATGCGTCGTCGACTTCTTCGTCCAGAATGGTGTCTACGGACACGCCGAGGGCGTCAGCAATCTTCTGCTTCTTCCATCTCCGCTCTGCCGACCGTGACCAGGGCTGAACAATTACCACATCGTCGGTCATGACGCAGTCGCTCTCGCGGAAGAAGACGGTGCCAACCGCCGAGGCTCCCGTCGCCATTACCGTTACCGACGGAAAGAGTTCGGGCCGTATCCTCCGATCTAATAGCCAGCTCCCGGAGATTTTGCCCTTGATGGTGTCTCTGCGAGTGAAGACGCTATACACAGGAACTTCTCCGGGATTTTCCCGCAGGTCCACATTCCTAATCCGTACACCCGAGCGGATCTGGAACTTAGTCGCGTCCGAGAGGCGGATGCTGGTCATATCACCAGCGGTCAGCGAGTCCAGTTCTTCCCTGGCTTGACGAAGCTCGTCCAACAGTTCCATCAGGGTGTCTTCAGCGAACTTAATGAAATCAGCACGCTCAACCGTTTCGGTGCGAACACCGAGCGCGACATACTCCTCGTCCGTCCAGTGGCGCACAACATCCCACCGCTCATCCTTTGCGAATTCAGCAGCGGGCACGAGCTTGGCAATGGCGCTGCCCTGATAAGGCGTTGGGCGATCTACCTTGGGCGGAGGAGTCTTGATGAATTGAATGAATAGGTCTGCCAGCAATGCGAGATCGTTTTCCTCGGGCGTCGCTACGCGCTCGTAGTCAAGCGTCTCCCCGATCGTCCGCGCCAGTCCGCAAAACACCGGGGGCCGATGCTGATTCGTGACGCGGCGTTTCTCGAGGACAAGGATATAAGTCGGCTGGGCAGTGTTGAAGAAGGCGTTCCGGGGGAGCTGGATGCTCGCAACGATGTTACACTCCGCGAGCAGACTGGCCTTCATGAGATGTGCGGTCCGGTTAAGCAGGCCGAGCGGGACGATGACGAACGCGCGGCCCCCTGGCCGAAGCGCGCCAGATATGTAACGAAGGAATAGCGACTCTACACCGAGCCCGCCATTGTCATAGTAATCCTTCAGGACTACGCCATTCCGAAGCCCGGCTACGTGTTCGATCTCCTTGCGGTAGATCGACGAACCTTGAGTCACGTAGGGCGGGTTTGTGAGGATGACGTCGACACTGTCTCGCGGGGGGTGCTCAAGTGCCCCAAGCGTTTCATTTCCGTTGAGCAGAATGAAGGTGTTGGCGAGTGCTTGGTTGAGCGCCGCCGGCGTAGTGCTGGAATCGCGCACTTGCTCCGACAGATGCAACAGCATATTAGCCTTGGCCAAGATGTTGGTATCAACGTCTACTTCAACGCCGACCAGCTTCACCCGTTGCCGCGGCTTCCCGTCGATAAATTGAACATTGCCGGGAAGTGCATCGGCGAAAAGGAGGGGCTCAAGCAGGAAGCCACCGACTCCGGCAGCCGGGTCTAGCACGACCGCGTCTTCCCGGAGCGAGCTGAGTTGCGCCATCTTGACCATCGACTTGACGATGTTTCGAGGCGTGAAGAATTGTCCCAGACGTTGCTGACGGGCGCTGCGCCTGAGAAACATTTCATATAGGCGCAACTTGAACTCAGGGTCAATGTTTGTCAGCGAGCCGAACTCCTGGAACGCGTCGAGAATTTCACAGAAGGTTCGGTTGTAGCTAGAGACGGTGACGGTCGACGAAGAGCGAAGAAAGGCGAAGCCATTGATGATTGAGGTGTGTGAAGTGATCGTGGCGAGACCGAATAGCTCGGTCACCTTGTCGTCGTCGACAATTAGGCGATCGGCGAAAATTTGCTTAATTCTTGGCCGGATTGAGTTGACGTAGTATTCAATCTGCGATGTGCCTTTTTGCTGCTTGAAGTCCTCCGGATCGAGGAGTAGTGCCTCGAAGCGAAAATCTGCAGGAAGGACCGACAGTGAAAGGTTGTCGCTGAGAAACTTGAGCATGAAGATCTCAACGAAGGTCAGGAGGCAGTCTTTCGGCTCGGCCTTCGTGGCATGCCAGATGGTCTGCCATACCGTCTCCGCGAGGCTTTTTGGGTCGCGGACCAAGCCGGATTCGCCACGGTGCAGATCGGCCAAGACTGCGGGGCTCAAGTCTCGGACTTCGTCGAACTCGACAATCTCTCCGGATGTCGCTGAGGCAGCAGCGTCAAGATATCGAAAGCGGCTGCCATCGGTGGTGATTGCTATGCCCACACCCATCGCGAGAGCAGCAACGATGGCCTGCTCGGCTGCTTCCTGAGCATCCTCCTCGCTGCGGAGCTTCGACCTGTCCTTCCACTCGGCGACGGCGATGGGAACCAGACCGCTATCCACTCTCTGGAGGTAGACGGCATCAGGCCGACACGTGCTTGGCCGCCTGGGCAACTTGTACCTTTTGGCAGGGAAGCTGATATTGGCGGCAGGAGTGAAGCCGAGGCCGAGCTGCGCGAGGGTTGAGAACTTGTTGAGCCCAACTCAAGCAGCTCAAAGTCTCCGAAGCGCTTGCCGTGTAGGCCGCTAGGGGTGAGGTACCCCTTCTTGACGATCTCTTCCTTGCTCACATCTTCTCCACGCCGGTCGGTGATCAGAGTGACTGTAGTCGTGTGGCCAGCGTGGGTCATGATCCGCGCGGTGCCAGGAGCTTGGGGGAGGGAGGCTGGCTTCGCGGCTAGGGGCAGGACTGCCAGAGGGACTGAGGTCAGGTGGACGAGCGCCTGGGAGGGGCAAGTTTCCCGATTGCCGCAGGTTTCCTGCCGCTAGAAACTAGGGCGGCCGTGATGAAGTTTCCTGGCCGTCATGACTTTCCTGCACCGGGAAACAGTGGCGGTCGCGTCAGAGTTTCCTGGGTTGGCGAGTTTCCCTAGGCAGGAAACTCCCTAGCGTGGGAAAGTAACACCATGTTGAGGGACACCGAGAGCGGACTGCTGCAGCGGGCGCGGCTGCACCTGGCGGACCTGCTGCCGCCCGCCTTTGAGCTCAGCGATGCAGTACTCGATAGCCAAGGGCCGTTTGAGGGTTCGGACGCTGTCTGGCAGCTGCACGAGCAGAACGCAGGCTACAGCTTGATCCTGGTGGAGGCGAAGCAGTCCCTGACACCCCGCGAAGTGTCCCGACTGCGGAAGCAACTGTCTGGCCCGGTCATGCGCCTGATGCGCAACCCAACAGTGCTGTGTGTTGCTCCGTGGCTGAGCCCACGGACACGGGCACTCTTGGACGAGGCCGGCTTCTCCTACCTTGACTTCACAGGGAACGTCCGGCTCCGGATCGACAGGCCGGCGGTTTACATCAGGCTTCAGGGGGCCGACCGCGACCCGAACCCGAAGCCCCAATCTCAGGCTCGGCTACACGGCCCGAAGGCGCGCCGCCTGGTCCGGCTGCTGGTGGAGGCGACCCCGCCTTACCGGCTAAAGGAACTGGCCGAGGCGGGTGGCCTAACGCCGGGCTACGTGTCGAAGATGTTGTATTCGCTCGACGAGCAAGCGCTGGTGGAGCGGGATCCGCGCGGGGTAGTGGAGCGCGTCGACTGGGCAGGGCTGCTGCTAGCCAGCACAGAGAGGTACGACCTGCTACGCAACAACCAGGCCAGCACGTTCATCGCGCAGGAAGGCGCCCGCGTGCTGTATGGCCGGATGCTCACCGACATCACTCGGCCGAGTGTGGTGGTAACGGGCTCGTTTGCGGCTTCTGACATCGCGAAGGTGGCAGCACCGACTCAGCTGGTGCTCTACGTAAGGGATCCGGAGCACATGCGCAACTTCGGCCGGCTGCTGCCAACTGACCGAGGTGCTGACGTGGTGCTTCTGCAGCCAGAGGACATCGCCCAGGTCAGAGGCACCCGGACTGTAGACGGGCTCCAGCACGTGGGGCTGAGCCAGCTAGTGCTCGACTGCCTGGGTGGCAATGGCCGGCTACCCGAGGAAGGGCAGGCCGTGCTGGACTGGATGCGCGCGCATGAGGACGCGTGGCGCAGGCAGGAGTTGCCCGAGCTTAATCGGTAAGGTCTATGCCTATGCCAATGGCCAGACCGGCAACCGAACCGGTGTACATCGCGGCACGACGGGTTCTCCTGGATGCACTAGAGGCGTTGGCCGAGCATCGGCAAGCAGTGATCCTGGCAGGTGCTCAGGCGATCTACGTGCGCACCGGCGAGGCAGATCTCGATGCCAGCGTTGCCCCTTACACCACTGACGCGGATCTAACCCTGGATCCGCGGGTGCTTGGTCCTGACCCAAGAATCGAAGAGGCGATGAGGGGGGCGGGGTTCCAGCTCACAGCCCAACCAGGCATTTGGACGACGTCGACCAAGGTAGACGGAGCCGAGATGGACGTGCCGGTGGACCTCCTCGTTCCGGCCAGCATGGTGGGCGGCAACCGATCGGCAAAGCTGCCTGACCACGGAGACCGCGCAGCCAGACGGACGTCGGGCTTGGAGGCGGCAGTCGCGGACCACAGCGATGAGCTGATCTGTAGTTTGGAGCCAGAGATAGACGCTCGGCAGCTGCTGGTGCCGGTAGCCGGCACAGCCGCGCTGCTTGTGGCGAAGGCGCACAAGCTGCATGACCGGCTCCAGTCGTTAAGGCCTGGGCGACCAGACCGGCTCAAGCCGAAGGATGCGGGTGACGTACTGCGCCTGATGCGGGCGGAGCCAGCCGACCAAGTGGGCCGGCGACTGCGCGAACTCGCCAGGGATGAGACTGCTGGAGCCACCGTGCACGAGGGTGTGCAGTGGCTGCAGGAGTTATTCAGCCGGCGACGCTCACCTGGGGTGGACCTAGCCGTGCAGGCGTTGCAGGCGGCTCTGCCGGAGGAGACTATTCGGACCCTAGCGACGGCGTACATGGCAGTCTTGATGAGCAGCTATTCCGGTGACTGATGGTGAGATGGGCCTGCTCGCTGGGCTTGTTGTGCGGCATTTTACATGGCGAGCCAGACCCTTAGACGGCACGCGCCGACAGCTGAGGGCTGTGTCCCCAGCGGGCGTCGACGTCGGGTCGCCAGCGCAATGGCTGTCGACAGCAACGCTGACAGCAACCGCGCCAGACGGTGGCCCTGGCGAGGACTGGCATGGATAAGACTCCGGCCTGCGGCCGTTTTTGGACGCGTGCGGACGTGATGCACAGAGCTTGTAAGCGAGACGTCGTTAGTTCATCCCGGCCGAAGCCTTCAACTCCTCCAGGCACTTCTCGACACTTGCTGGAAGCGCCTTTGTAAGCAAGACGCAGGCCACGAGGCGGCGAGGAGACAGCGCGAGCCTCGACGCGGGTCGGTCCGAGACGTCAACCAACGAGGCTCGGCCCCTGCTCGTCGATGCGGATCAACACCAGGTGGCACCCGCCGACAGGCTGATTCCACATCCCCCTAGCGAAGGTCGAAACTCCCTCTTGACCTGGTCGAGTACCCCCCCCGACGCGCGAGCGGCCGTGGCGGGCAACCAGCACGAGGATCGACTGGCCACTAGCGCACACCGCCGTCCATAGCCGAGGATCGCTAGGGTGGCTATCAATGACTGGTTGGGCAGCGACCCCACCGAGTCAAGGTGAACTCGGGAAAGACTAGAACTTTTGGATGAGACGGTTGTCGGCTTGGTCGGCGCGGTCCTCGGTGCGGCGGCCGCCCTGCTAGCCACAGCGTTCCAGATTCGTGCTGGCCGGAGGCAGGAGCAGGAGACTTGGCGTCGCCAGCGGGTTGTCGACCTATACGAAGACTTGCTGGCGTGGGCCTACCACCTGCGCGCCTCAACGGTTTGGCTGGACGATCCTGAGGTGGCTCCGGACCCGGCACCGTCGGCGACCCCCACATCGGTGCGCATAGTGCGTGCCCGCTTTGACGCCTCGGATGCAGTCTGGCAGGTTACCGGCTTTCTTATCGAGGCCGAAGAGGAGCTAATTGGCCTCCAGCACCAATATCAGCGGCGGCGGGCCGACGGCGACGAGCCCGGCGAGTTCTCCGTGCCTCAAGAGCTAAGGCTACGGATCCGGTCGTTGACCTCCATGTTGCAACGTTCCGTAATGGCTGAGGTTGAGGGACTGCGACCCAAACCCAGAGTCCGGAGGTGGTGGCATCGGCGCCGCCCTCGGTGGGAGTCGGAGGTGGACGAAGCCCGTCAGCAGGTGTTGGCGATAATGGCTAAGCGCGGGCAGATGCGGGATCTAGACGTGCTGAGGCAGGTAGCGGCACCCCCTCAGCCTCTGCTGAACGACTCGGAACCGTAGGCGCAGCTCCTGCACGGCGCGGATCTGCCTCTGGTCCGGCACGGCGTCTCCCTTCCTCGGCCGCCGAATCTACGCCGGCGGCACCTACTGCGCCGTTTTACCGCCAAGAGCGAGCGCGTTGCCGCAGTCGTCAGGCAGCGAGGCAGCAAGAAGGCAGCGCGAGCATTGATCGCGGCTGGTCCCGAACGTGACCACCTGGCGGCCGGCTCCTGCTCACCGGCACGGCCTGACACCGGTTGTCAGCAGCCGACAGGTTGAGACCGCATCCCCCCGCCGGGGTTCAATTCCCCCACAGGCGTTAGTGGGAAGCCTTCCCGCAGGGCCGGTATGTCCTCGTGACCCCGCGACGTCAGTCGGTCGTCGGCAACTTCGGTCCCAGCACATCGTCCGCGTCCACAATCGTGTACGCGTACCCCTGCTCGGCGAGGAACCGCTGCCGGTGCGCCGCGTACTCGGTGTCGATGGTGTCCCGGGAGACGACGGTGTAGAAGTGCGCCTGCCGTCCGTCGGCCTTCGGCCGCAGCACCCGTCCGAGCCGCTGCGCCTCTTCCTGCCGGGACCCGAAGGTCCCGGACACCTGGATCGCCACCGCCGCCTCCGGCAGGTCGATCGAGAAGTTCCCGACCTTCGAAATCACGAGGGTACGGATCTCCCCGGTGCGGAAGGCGTCGAAGAGCCGTTCCCGTTCCTTGTTGGTGGTGGAGCCCTGCACGATCGGTGCGTCGAGGTACTCCCCGAGCTGGTGCAGCTGGTCGATGTACGCGCCGATCACCAGGGTCTGCTCGTCCGGATGCCGGTCGACCAGCGCCTTCACCACCGGAAGCTTCGTCCGGGCGGTCGCCGCCATCCGGTAGCGCTCCTCGGCCTCCGCCGTCGCGTAGGACATCCGCTCGGCGTCGGTCAGCGTCACCCGTACCTCGGTGCACTGGGCCGGGGCGATCCAGCCCTGCGACTCGATGTCCTTCCACGGCGCGTCGTACCGCTTGGGGCCGATCAGGCTGAACACGTCACCCTCCCGGCCGTCCTCGCGGACCAATGTCGCCGTGAGGCCCAGCCGGCGGCGGGCCTGGAGGTCCGCGGTGAACCGGAAGATCGGCGCGGGCAGCAGGTGGACCTCGTCGTAGACGACCAGGCCCCAGTCGCGGGCGCCGAACAGGTCCAGGTGGGTGAACGCGCCGCCGCGCCGCGAGGTGAGCACCTGGTAGGTCGCGATGGTGACCGGACGGATCTCCTTGCGCTCGCCCGAGTACTCGCCGATCTCCTCCTCGGTCAGCGAGGTGCGGGCGATCAGCTCCCGCTTCCACTGCCGGCCGGCGACGGTGTTGGTGACCAGGATCAGCGTGGTGGCCTTCGCCTCGGCCATCGCCGCCGCTCCGACCAGCGTCTTGCCCGCGCCGCAGGGGAGCACGACCACACCCGACCCGCCGGCCCAGAACGCCTCGACCGCCTCCCGCTGGTACGACCGCAGCGTCCACGGCTTGCGGCCGTCCTTGCCGGCCTCGGCCAGCTCGATCGGGTGCGCCTCGCCGTCGACGTACCCGGCCAGGTCCTCCGCCGGCCAGCCCAGCTTGAGCAGCGCCTGCTTGAGCCGGCCGCGCTCGGAGGGGTGCACCTGGATGGTGTCGTCGTCGATCTTGTTGCCGAGCATGCCGGCGAGCTTCTTGCTCTTGGCGACCTCGATCAGCACCAGCCGGTCGAGCGCCCGCAGCACCAGGCCGTGCGCCGGGTCGTTGGCGAGCTGGAGCCGGCCGTACCGGTCCATCGTCTCGGCCACGTCCACCAGCAGCCCGTGCGGCACCGGGTAGCGGGAGTACTTGATCAGCGCGTCCACCACGGCCTCGGCGTCGTGGCCGGCGGCCCGGGCATTCCACAGCCCGAGCGGGGTGAGCCGGTAGGTGTGCACGTGCTCGGGGGAGCGCTCCAGCTCGGCGAAGGGGGCGATCGCCATCCGGCAGGCCTGCGCGTCGGGGTGGTCGATCTCCAGCAGCAGGGTCTTGTCGGACTGCACGATCAGTGGTCCACCGCTCACGCCAGCGTCCTCTCCTCGGCCGGGCTTGTCGGCTACCCGTCATTGGTGGGGACACCCCGCCGCAGGCCGACCATCCAGTGTTGCACGAGGTCGGGGACGCCCAGAAAAATGCCCAAACGACGCAACGCTTTCCCATCGCCGAACGTCTTCCAATCGGACGGCTGATTCGGGAGGGCTCAATGAGGCATACAGGTTTAACCATCCGGATCGTCGCCTTGGCGGTGGTCACGCTGGTCGGCGCCGGTGGGTGCGCGCTCGACCCGCAGGCCGATCCGGGTGGCACTGGAGGAGGGCTCGCCCCGGTCGGCAGTGCGGAACAGGTAACGGGGGCGAGCGGCTCGCCGCCCGACCAGCGGACCCAGCCGACCACGCCGGCCCCGAAGCTGAAGGCCGCGGCGACGACGCCGCGCGTCACCACCCCGCCGAAGCCGGAGCGCGGCCGCCGGTTCGCCAACCCGACGCCGCAGAACATGACCCGCTGCGAGCAGGGGGAGCACCAGCGCGAGGTGGAGGGCTACCTCGCCCGGCTGGGCGGGTTCGGGACGGTCAGCGTGAACGGCCGGCAGTCCGACGCCGACTGCGCCGCGATCAAGAAGTTCCAGCAGCGGTACGACATCCGCCCGGCCGCCGGCCGGGCCGGCCCGCTCACGTACGACGTGGCGAAGCGGCTGGCGAACACGGACACCAGCCGCTGCAACGCCGGCACGGGCACCACCTTCTGCGTGGACCTGACCAAGCAGACCACCTGGGTGATGCGCGACGGCAAGGTGGTGGCCAAGCCGACGGTGACCCGCACCGGCATGTCCGGCTACGCCACCCCCGCGGGCACCTACAAGATCAACCTCCGGGCCCTCAAGGAGTGGTCGGACCCGTACGACGTGTGGCTGCCCTACTGGCAGCGCTTCAACGGCGGAATCGGCTTCCACGAGACCACCACCTACCTGCACAACTCCTCGATCGGCTCGCACGGCTGCATCAACCTGCTGCACACCGACGCGGTCCGCTGGTATGAGCTCGGCTCGATCGGTTCCCGTGTGACGCTGGTCGGCCGCCGCCCCGGCACCTGACCCGCGACCCTCACCTGAATCGCCGCCTCGACAGCCCGACCGTCGGGGCGGCGATTCAGGGTTTTGTCCCCTGTGCGGTCAAGCGTCCGGGTGCCACCCTGGGTGGCGGGAGCCGGACGGGGCGGGAGGGCTTGGCATGAGCGTCGACCAGGAAACGGCCACCGACGACGAGCCGCCGCCGGCCGACGAGGTCTCCACGGCGACGCTGGTCGGCTACGCCGCCGCCGCGCTCGGCCTCGTCGGCTGGTTCCTCTTCGGCTGGCTGGTGCAGCGGCAGGGCTTCGTCGCCTCGGTCGGCGAGACCGCCGGCGCCGCGTTCGCGCTGCTGCTCGCCGTCTCCGTGATCGGCACCGTGCGCCGCAGCCGGCGCTGACCGCTCAGTCCTCCCGTACCGCCGCGGTGATCCGGTGCAGCGCGAAGGTGTGCAGCATCTCCGTCCGGTCGTCCTCGGCGCGCAGGTAACCGGCACCGATCGAGACCGGTCGGAGCAGCCGGGACGCGGTCGCCCCGTGCGCGTCGACGTAGCCCACCCAGACCAGCGCCTTGTCCCGTACCGCCTGTTGCAGCACGGCCAGGGCCTCGCTGTGGCTGTGCGCCGGCATCGGGCCGGCGGCCACCCGGGCCGCGCTGCCGCGCACCACCGCCGGGGCCCGCCGGGCCGCCCGCGCCGCGGCGTCGCCCCGCCGGATCTGCTCCACCACGCCGAGCAGCCGGGGCATGGCCAGCTTCGGCGCGGCCAGCGGATCCAGTGCGCGGGTGCTCACCGACGCCCGGGCGGGAGCCCGCCGGGTCTTCGGCCGGGACAGCACCGTCGCGCCGCTGGTGTCCTCCGGCACCGGCGCGTACCCGGCGTCGCGCAGCGCGAGCAGCATCCGCCCCACCTGGTACGGGGTGACCAGCACCGTCGGCGCCAGCCGGCGGAACGCCATCGACTCCAGCCGTCGGTCGGCCAGCACCTCGGCGAGCAGCGCCTCGTCGTCGCTGCGCACGTACCCGCCGGCGGAGCCGAGGCGCAGCCCGCCGTGCTTGCGCGCCACGTCGTCGATCAGGTACGTCAGCCCCTGCGGGATCGGGGTGCGTGACCGGCGGTGGAACAGGGCGTGCAGGTCGTCGGCGGTGTACCCGGCGTCCAGGGCACGGCGCACGCTCGCCGTGGTGACCCGATGCACGCTGGCCCCGCCGGCCGACTCGTGCTCGGCCACCACGTCCAGCTCGGCGGCGAGCGCCGGGTCGGGCGGGCCGGGCACCACCACGCTCAGGTCGGCCTGCACCAGGAAGTGGTCGACCGGGGCGGGCAGCAGCGCGTCCAGCGCCCGCACGGCGCTCGACGGGTCGCCGCTCTCGGCGTCCGAGCGCAGGCCGAGCGGGTCGTCGGCGCCGCGCTCGTCCGCCTCGGTGACGTCGGCCAGCAGCAGCCGCCCGTACGAGGTGAGCGCGCCGAGCCCGGTGACGCCCAGCTGGGCCGCCTCGGCCAGCACCTCCCGGTGCGCGGCCTCCCGGCCCCGGCTGCGTCGGGGGGCCCGCCAGTCCAGCAGCTCCAGCACCTCGTCCGGGGTGGGTGCGGTGGCCGGCTCCAGGTCGGCCAGCACCCCGAGCACCGCCCGCCGGGCGGCCGGCGCGCCGGCCCGTTCCGCCTCGGCGGAGAGCACGCTGATCGGCCGGTCCCGGTCGTCGCGTTGGCCGACCAGCCCGACCTGCCGGGTCATCGTCAGCCAGGCCCGGGCGAGCTGCTCCCAGCGGTGGGCCAGCGACATCGCCCGCCACACCTCGTACCCGCCGGTGGGCAGCACCTGCTGGTCGGCGCCGTAGCGGCCGGTGGTGGTCCCGGGCAGGTCCAGCTCGCCGACCAGCCCGGCCGCGTACGCCACCTCGAAGACCAACGCGGTGGCCGGCTCGTCCAGCCCGACGCCGCGGGCCAGCCGGCGCAGGTCGCGGACGCCGACACCCCCCGAGCGCAGCACCGGGGCCGGCTCGGCGGCCAGGCTCTCCAGCAGCGCCTCGGTGTGGCGTACCAGCTCCATGGTCTGCCCGGCCCCGGCGGAGTCGACGGCCTTCGGCTCGCGCGGCGGCGCGGTGACCGACGGCGGGCTGGTGCGCAGCGGGCCCAGCGGGCCGCTGTCCCGGCGCAGCAGCAGCCCCACCTCACGGGGCAGCTCCACGGTGCCGGCGGAGACCGGCACGAGCAGCCGCGCGTCGACCAGCCAACGGATGGGCGAGCCGGTCGGCGCGCCGCCGTTGGTGGCGTCCGGCGGCAGATCGTCCTCCGCGCCGACCGGGGGCGCCTGGAGCGCGCCCGGCGGCACGCTGCCCACCGGCGGCCCGGCGGCCAGCCGGTCCAGGATCGCCCGGGCCGAGGGCGGAGCGGCCAGCAGCGTCCGCCGCAGCTTCGCCGGGTCCGCGCAGAGCGCCGCCGTCCGCAGGTCCAGCTCCGCCGCCGGTCGCCCCAGCCCCGCCGGGTACGGGGAGACCTCGTCGACGCTGCCTGCGACGCGCAGGGCGTGCTCCGGGCCGTACAGCAGGAAGCGCGCGCGCAGCCGGTCCACCGCACCCCGGACGGTGGTCGGGGCGGGCGGGTGCGGCCCGGCGGTGGCCATCGCGAGGACGGCGTCGGTGGAGGTGGTGCCCTCCTCGGGATGCCGGGTGAGTCGGGCGGCGTCGAGGATCTGGAGGGTGAACTGGTCCAGCCCGTCCAGCGCGCGGGCCACGGAGACCCGCGACTCGGCCCGGATGGCGAGGGCGGAGACGTCGGCGGGCACCGGCACCACGAGGTCGGGCCGCAGCTGGAGCAGGGCGGCCAGCGACTCGTCCGGCAGGGCGCGCAGGTGGTCGGCGAGTGAGGTGGTCATCGTCGTTCCACGCTAGCCCGCTGCGGGGCCGTCCCGCCCCTCGGACGTCCGGCTCGGTCCGGGTTGGGCGGGTACGTTCTCCGGGTGCTTCCACTGATGGTCGGTTTCGACCTCGACATGACCCTGGTTGACTCCCGCCCCGGCATCGCCGCCTGCTACCGGGCGTTGACCGTACAGACCGGCGTACCCGTCGACGCCGACCTCGCGGTCTCCCGGCTCGGACCGCCGTTGCGCACCGAGATCGCGCACTGGTTCCCGCCCGAGCAGGTGGAGGAAGCGGTGACGATCTACCGCGAGCTCTACCCGGCGTACGCGATCACCCCGACCGTCCCGTTGCCGGGCGCGCGGGAGGCGATCGAGGCGGTGCACGCGCGCGGCGGCCGGGTGATGGTGGTGACCTCCAAGATCGGCCGACTGGCCCGGCTGCACCTGGACCACCTCGGGCTGACCGTCGACGAGCTGGCCGGGGATCTCTTCGCCGAGGAGAAGGCGACCGCGCTGCGCGCCCACGGCGCGAGCCTCTACGTCGGCGACCATGTGGCGGACATGGTGGCCGCGGACGCGGCCGGGGTGCCCGGCGTCGGGGTGGCCACCGGGCCGTGCAGCATCGACGAGCTGCGGGCCGCCGGGGCGTACCAGGTGCTGGACGATCTCACCGGATTCCCGGCGGCGCTGGACCGGATCATCGGGCTAGCCTTGGAGCAGCAGTAGACGTCTCAAGCGAAGCAGGGGTTCTCAGGTGCCGACGGGTCGAGTGAAGTGGTATGACGCGGCCAAGGGATACGGGTTCGTCACCAGTGACGAGGGTGGCGACGTGTTCCTGCCCAAGGGCGCGCTACCCGCGGGTGTCACCGACCTGAAGGGTGGGCAGCGGGTCGACTTCAGCGTGGTGGACAGCCGCCGGGGCGCCCAGGCGATGGGGGTCAAGCTGCTGGACGTGCCGCCGTCGATGGCGGAGCTGCGCCGGCGTCCGGCCGAGGAGCTGCACGGCCTGGTCGAAGACATGATCAAGGTGCTGGAGGCGAAGGTCCAGCCGGACCTGCGCCGGGGTCGGTTCCCGGACAAGAAGACCGCGCAGAAGGTCGCTCAGCTGGTCCACGCGGTGGCGCGCGAGCTGGAGGTCTGAGGGCGGGAGATCCGAGGTACGAGCCCGGCATCGACGGCCCGGCCCAGCAGCGCCTCCACGGCGGCGAAGCCCGCGTCCCCCAGGTCCGCGGTGAACTCGTTGACGTAGAGGCCGATGTGCCGGTCCACCACGTCGGGCTCCATCTCCTGCGCGTGCGAGAGCACGTAGTCCCGGCTGGCGGCCGGATCGGCCCAGGCCTGGCGGACGGACTCCCGGATCCAGCCGGCCGCCGCCACCGGGTCGACGGCGCCCCTGCGGGCCAGGATCGCGCCGAGCGGGATCGGCAGGCCGGTGTGGCCCTCCCACCACTCGCCCAGGTCCACCAGCGCGGTCAGCCCGTGCCGGTGATAGGTGAACCGCGCCTCGTGGATGACCAGCCCCGCGTCGTACTTCCCGGCGGCCACCGCCGGCATGATCTCGTGGAACGGCACCACCTCGATCCGCGCCGGCGGCCGCTCGGCCGACCAGAGCCGGAAGAGCAGGTACGCGGTGGTCCGGTCGCCGGGCACCGCCACCGTGGCCCCGCTCAGGTCGGTCCGGTCCGGCCGGCCCGCACCGTCGCCGCCCCCGCCGCGGGTGAGCACCAGCGGGCCGCAGCCGCGGCCGAGCGCCCCGCCGCAGGGCAGCAGGTGGTAGTCGTCCAGCAGCCAGGGCAGCGCCGCAAAGCTCACCTTCACCAGGTCGAACGCGCCACGCTCGGCGGCCGTGTTGGTGACGTCCACGTCCGCGTAGGTCACCTCGACCGGCGGCGCGCCGGGCACCCGGCCATGCACCAGCGCGTGGAAGACGAACGTGTCGTTGGGGCAGGGCGAGATCGCCAGGGAGAGCGCCACGCTCCCACGGTAGCCCCGCCCCCGCGCCCCCACTCCACCCCGCCCACCGCACTGTGACCCCACCCGCCTGCCCTCGCGCCGCCTGCCCTCGCGCCGCCTGCCCTCGCGCCGCCTGCCCTCGCGCCGCCTGCCCTCGCGCCGCCTGCCCTCGCGCCGCCTGCCCTCGCGCCGCCTGCCCTCGCGCCGCCTGCCCTCGCGCCGCCTGCCCTCGCGCCGCCTGCCCCCGCGCCCCCGCGCTCCACCCCCGTCCACCCCACTGTGACCCCGCCCGCCGCCCTCGCGCCGCCCGCGCCCCCGCGCTGCCCGCGCCCCCGCGCTGCCCGCGCCCCCGCGCTGCCCGCGCCCCCGCGCTGCACGCCCGCCCCGTCGCGCCGCCCGCGCCGCCCATCGGCCGCGCCGCCCGCGCCGCCCGTGCGCCGGCGCCGCCCAGCGCTCACTGGTCAGGCCGTCCCAGGACGCGTGGCAACGCCTACGCGACTCGCTTTCGAGCTGATGTCGTGAACGATTCAGCCGGGTGAGGTGTCGCTGGTGGGTGTCATCGGGCACCTCGCCGTCCGTGCCTCACCCTCGGCAGGATGGCCGTCGCAACAGCCGGGCGGTTACCCGGTGCTGCGCTGCGCGCCCCCACCGGGCGTCATACCGCCTACCCAGCGTGTCGGGCCGGGCGTGAATCGTTCGCGACATCAGCTCCAAAGCGTCGCATCACCCCACCGTTGTCCCCAGCCCGGCGGGTTTTCCACAGCGTTGTCCACAGGTTGGCGCGGCCTGTTGAAAGAGCGCGGCGCGTGGCCGCAGCATGAGTTCGTGACGCAGACATCGCCCCGGATCGACCTGGGCCGCACGATCCGCGCGATGCGCCGCCGCGCCGATCTGAGTCAGCGGGAGCTGGCCGAGAAGTCCGGGGTACCGCAGGCGACGATCGCGCGCATCGAGTCGGGGCGGGCGGTCGATCCGCGCTTCCGCACGATCGAGGCCCTGGTGGCAGCGGTGCGGGGCCGGATCGTGATGTCTGTGCCGACCGCCGGCGACGGGGTCGAGGTCGGGGGCGGCATCGAGGCTGGGCCTGGCGGCCACGGCGTGGCCGAGGAGGGTCGCGAGCAGGCGACGGGTGGGCTGCCGGCCGTACCGCACGACGAGCTGCGGGACGCGGTCGGTCGGCGCTACCCGGCACACCTGGACGCCTGGCCGGTGCACGAGCCGAAGGACTGGCCGGGTGCGTGGTGGGCGGACTGGTACAACCTGCCGCCCGAGCGGTGGCCCCTGCCGCTGCCCGAGGCGACGTACGAGCGGGACCGCGGCTACCGGGACCGGCGACGCAGGGCGGAACTAGTGCGCCGCAAGTTCTCGGTACGCCAGGTCGTCGAGCCCGGCCGGTCGGCGACGTGCTGGCGGTTCGTCGCCGAGCTGCCCGACGGGGAGCTCGTCGGCGAGTTGCGGGCCCACGAGCGCACAGTGCACCTGGCATACGGGGGCGACGAGTCGGTGTGGCCACGCGACCTGGTGCTCGACGGAGTGCTGGTCGCCGGCGAGCACCGGCGGCTCGGCATCGGGCGTGGGTTGCTGGACGCGTTGCTCCGGCGGATGGCGGAGGTGCGGATAGGCGTGGTGTCCGGGGTCGCCGAGGGCCCGGGCGTCAACTTCCTGGCAGCGTGCGGCTTCCGAATCGCATCGCACCGGCCCCTGGCGATGTGTCTCGACCTGCCGGTCAGCTCAGGGCCCGGGCGGCCGCCGTGAGGGCGGTGAACGCCTCCCGCATCCGCCACGACCCCCGGTCCCGGGGGCCGATCGGGTTGGAGACGGTGCGCAGCTCGGCGAAGGGCAGGCCGGCGTGCGCGGCGGCCACCGCCACGCCGTACCCCTCCATGGCCTCGGCCACGGCGTCCGGGTGACGGTCGGCGAGGGCTCGGGTGCTCGCGGCCGTGCCGGTCACCGTGCTCACGGTCAGCACCGCGCCGACGACCGCCTCGGGGAGCGCCGCGCACAGGGCGGCCAGCAGCTCGGGGTCGGCGTAGACGGTCGGACCGCCACCCAGCAGCTCCGGCGGCATGCCCAGCTCGTCGACCGGGATGAACCCCTCGGGCGACTCCGCGCCCAGGTCCGCCGCCACGCTGCGGGTGCCGAGGACCGTCGCGCCGACCGCCACCCGGCCGGCGAAGCCGCCGCCGATCCCGGCGCTCACCACCGCCCGGTACGGGCGACCCGCCGCCTCGGCCAGCGTCAGCAGCCGCGCGGTGGCGGCACCGGCCATCGCCGGCCCCACCCCGACCGGCCGTACGGTCACCGTCGGGTCGGTGAGGCCGGCCCGGACCGCCTCCGCCTCGGCCGGCACGGCGGTCAGCACCAGCAGACCCGTCACGACACCGACCCCGGCGACTGGCGCCGCTGGTCGTCGTCCGCCCCGCCGGGACGCGCCACGGCCGAGGACGGCCGGTAGATGTGGTACCCGGGCGGTGCCAGTCCGGCGTCGTCGCCGGCGGTGTCGGGGGAGCGGTGGCCGGTCGGCGCCGGTGAGGTCGGCGCGGCCTGGGCGGCGGCCGCCGTGGCGGCGTCCGCCGCCGCGTCGTGATCGTGCGGACCGGCGGAGTACGGCTCGTGGCTCGGCCCGGGCCGGTCCCGACCGGCAGTGCGCGGCTCATGGGTCGGCTCGGGCCGGTCGCGACCGGCATAGTGGGGCTCGTGGGTCGGCCCGGGCCGGCCGCGGTCCGGGCTGTCCGGCCGGTCTGAGCCCGGCGTGCTGCCTGCCGCGTTTTCCGGCACGTCGTGGTCCGCGAGTTCCTCGTCGGTGAGCGGGCGACCGATCAGCCGTTCGTCGCGCAGTCGACCGGCGACCACGATGCCCCGGACGGCGGCGAGCACTCCCACCCCGGCGGCGACCGCGATGCCCACCCGCCCCTCGAAGGGGACCAGGCCGAGGCCGCCGCCGGCCACGAAGGCCAGCATCAGCGCGGTCTCCGAGTGGGCGAAGGAGCTGGCCCGCAGCCGCTCCGGGATCCGCTCCTGGATCGAGGCGTCCACGGCCAGTTTGGCGATTCCGCTGGTCAGCGCGGCGACCAGGCAGAGCACCGCCACCATCGGCAGGGAGAACTTCAGCGTGGCCAGGACGGCCACCCCGGCCACGATGACCATGCTGCTCGACTGGATCGCGGCGGGCCGGTGGATGCGCAGCCGGGTGCCGAGCGCGGTGGCCAGGAAGCCGCCCACGACCAACGCCCCGCCGACCAGGCCCAGCGCCGCCTGGTCGCTGAGTTCGCGCCCGAAGAAGTCGGTGTTCAGGTCGCCCTTCTTGAGCGCGAACGCGAGGAAGAGCAGCAGGAAGCCGTAGAGCGCGCGCGGCGCCGCCGCGCCGATCAGGGTGGCGATCACCAGGCGGCCGGCCGGGCGACCCCGGCCCAGGGGCCGGTCCCGGTCGGGGTTCAGCCCGCGCCACGGGCGGGGTACCCGCTCCGGCGGCTCGGAGTCCGCCTTCGGTGGCAGCCGCAGCGCGATCACCATGCCGACCAGGAAGATCACCGAGGCCACCCGCAGCGGCCACTGCGGCCCGAACCAGAACGCGGCCAGCCCGATCGGCGCCACCAGCGCGCCGGCCACCGTGCCGTAGACGCTGGCCCGCGCCCCCACCTGGGAGAGGCCGAGCCCCTCGGGCAGCAACCGGGGCACGGCCGCCGAGCGGGCCACCCCGTACGCCCGGGAGAGCGCGAGCACGCCGAACGCGGCCGGGTACAGCCCGAGGCCGCCGATGTAGTCCGAGATCAACCAGGCCAGGAACGCCCGGCCGAGCATGGTGGTGGCCAGGGCGTACCGGCGGCCGTGCCGGAAGTGGTCGAGCAACGGGCCGACCACCGGCGCCAGCATGGCGAACGGCACCATCGTGACCAGCAGGTAGAGCGCGACCTTGCTGCGCGCCTCGCCGAGCGGGACGTCGAAGAAGATCGTCCCGGCCAGGCCGATCGCGATGAGCGTGTCACCGGCGCAGGAGACCGCGTGCAGGTCGAAGAGGCGGACCATGCCGACCTCACCGCCGGCTCCCCGGGCCCGCGCCGACCCCGCCCGCCGGGTCATCCAGCGTCCTCCGCGCAGTGATCCGCGGAACAGCAGACGTGCGGCGCGGATGCCCGTGCCGGCGGTCCGGCCGAGGACGGACCGCCCGGAGCGGGAGGAGAGCGGCATGTGCACCATCCTCGCCCATCTGATCCACGCCCGTCGCGCCACCCGGGGAAGACGTCATCGGGGAGTCCCTGTCAGGCGGCGACGCGCATGGGGAACAATGGACGGGTGACCAGGCCCGCCTCCACCCGCGCCGCCCGCCTCGACCAGGTCTGCGCCGCCGCCGTCGACGTGGCGCGCGACGCCATCACCGAGGTGGAGCCCTCCGACGTCGGTGATCACCTGCGCGCCGTCGCCGAGGGCGACCGGGTCGTCACGCACTACTTCGAGTGCCGGCTCGCCGGCTACCGCGGCTGGCGGTGGGCGGTCACCGTGACCCGGGTGCCGCGCAGCAAGCACGTCACGATCTGCGAGACCGTGCTGCTGCCCGGCTCCGACGCCCTACTCGCCCCGGGCTGGCTGCCCTGGCAGGAGCGGCTCAAGCCGGGCGACCTTGGCCCGGGCGACCTGCTGCCCACCGCGCCGGACGACGAGCGGCTCGCCCCGGGCTACCTGCTCTCCGACGACCCGGCGATCGAGGAGGTCTCCTGGGAGCTCGGCCTCGGCCGGCCCCGGGTGCTGTCCCGCGAGGGGCGCTCCGAGACCGCCGAGCGCTGGTACGAAGGCGACCACGGCCCGTCCGCGCCGATCTCGGTGGCGGCGCCCGCCGCCGCCCGCTGCGGCACCTGCGGCTTCTACCTGCCGCTGGCCGGGGCGATGCGGCAGGCGTTCGGCGCCTGCGGCAACTTCTACGCCCCGGACGACGGCCGGGTGGTCAGCGCCGACCACGGCTGTGGCGCGCACTCCGAGGCGCTGGTCGAGGCGGCAGAGTCCCCGGTCGACGAGATGCCCACGATCTACGACGACAGCGCGGTCGAGGCGATGTCGGTCAGTCGCGCGCCGGGCTCGGTGGAGACGGGCGAGCCGGCGGAGCCGTACGGCCACTCCTGACGGTCAGTCCCGCGGGGACGATTCGCGACGGCGGCGCCGGTTGGCGTCGTGCCGCATCATCACGGCCAGACCGGGAAAGCCCCACAGGAAACCGGCCAGGCAGGTCCAGAGCCAGTTCTGGTGCCCGTGCTCCGTGAGCCAGCCCCGGAAGAAGACCAGCAGGACGAGGCCGACGACCGCCCAGGCGATCAGCCCGGCGACCGCGAACGGGACCATCGGCGGGTCGAGCGGCTCGGGCCGCGGCGCTTGCTCCTGTGGCACGGGGAAAAGCGTACGCGATCAACTTTTCCTGCCGGGCCGTGATCTGGGACGATGCGCGCGACAACCGAAGATCACCTGCGAGGGACCTGATGGCCATTGCGCCGCCGGACAACGGCACTCCACCCGATCCCGCCCAGCCCCGCACCGGTTTCGACCGGTTCTTCGAGATCTCCGCCCGTGGTTCGACGATGAGCCGCGAGGTACGGGGTGGTCTGGCGACCTTCTTCACGATGGCGTACATCGTGGTGTTGAACCCGCTGATCCTGGGCGGCGCCGTCGACGGTGACGGCAAGAAGCTCTCGATCCCCGCACTGGCCGCCGCGACCGCCCTGGTCGCCGGCCTGATGACGATGCTGATGGGCGTCGTCGGACGATTCCCGATGGCGCTGGCCGCCGGTCTGGGCGTGAACGCGCTGGTCGCGTACGAGATCGCCCCGGAGATGACCTGGGCGGACGCGATGGGCCTGGTGGTGATCGAGGGTGTGATCATCGCCGTGTTGGTCCTCACCGGCCTGCGTACGGCGGTCTTCCGCTCGGTCCCCACCCAGCTGAAGACGGCCATCGGCGTCGGCATCGGTCTCTTCCTCACCATCATCGGCCTGGTCGATGCCGGCTTCGTCCGGCGGATCCCGGACGTGGCCAACACCACCGTGCCGGTGGGCCTGGGCATCAGCGGCAAGATCGTGAGCTGGCCGATGCTGGTCTTCGTGGTCGGCCTGCTGGTGACCCTGGTGCTGGTGGTACGCCGGGTGCGCGGCGCGATCCTGATCGGCATCCTGGCCTCGACCGTGCTGGCGATCATCGTGGAGGCGGTCGCCAACGTCGGGCCGTCCTTCGTCGACGGCAAGCCCAACCCCAAGGGCTGGTCGCTGAACGTGCCGGAGCTGCCCAAGCAGGTCGTGGACGTCCCGGACCTGTCGCTGCTGGGCAACTTCAACGTGCTGGACTCGTGGAGCCGCGCCGGCTGGCTGGTGCCGCTGATGTTCGTCTTCACGCTGTTGATCACCGACTTCTTCGACACCATGGGCACGATGGTGGCGATCGGCCAGGAGGGGGACATGCTCGACGAGCGGGGCACCCCGCCGCGGGCCAAGGAGATCCTGCTGGTCGACTCGATCGCCGCGGCGGCCGGTGGCGCGGCGAGCGTCTCCAGCAACACGTCGTACATCGAGAGCGCCGCCGGTGTGGGGGAGGGCGCCCGGACCGGCGTGGCCAACCTGGTCACCGGCGCCCTGTTCCTGCTGGCGATGTTCCTGGCGCCGCTGTCGGTGGTGGTGCCCTTCGAGGCGGCCTCGACGGCGCTGGTGGTGGTCGGTTTCCTGATGATGACCGCGGTGCGCACCATCGACTGGACCGACTACGAGATCGCCATTCCGGCGTTCCTCACCATCACCTTCATGCCGTTCACCTACTCGATCTCCAACGGCATCGGCGCCGGCATCATCAGCTACGTGGTGCTGAAGCTGGCCAAGGGGAAGGCGCGGGACATCCACCCGCTGCTCTACGGGGTGGCCGTGCTGTTCGTGCTCTACTTCCTGCGCGGGCCGATCGAGTCCGTGGTGCTGTAGCTCGACCGCCGCTCCGGGCCGGGGCCGAAACCGGATACCCGGCCCGGAGCAGCACACACCCCTCGTGAGCATGGTCATATCGCATGTCGTTAGCCAGGCTCATTAGTTATGCTAACTACTGTGACGGAGCGGACGGTGACGGCGAAACGCGTGCCACCGGCGCAGCTGGCCCCTCAGCTGCGTGATGCGATCACCCGACTCAACCGGCGGGTCCGACAGGCCCGCCCGGTCGGCGACCTGACGGTCACCCAGCTCTCCGCGCTCACCAGCCTCAAGCTGGCGGGTGCGCTGACGCCCCGGGAACTGGCCGACGTCGAGCGGGTGCAGCCACCGACGATGACCAAGATCGTCGCGAAGTTGGAGGAGCGCGGCCTCGTGCAGCGCACCCCCCACCCGACCGACGGTCGTCAGGTCATCCTGGCGGCGACCGAAGGGGGCCTGGCCGTGCTCGAACAGTTCGAGCGGGCCCGCAACGAGTGGCTGGCCAGCCGGCTCGCCGCGCTCACGGAGGACGAACGGGACACGCTGCGGCGCGCCGCCGAGATCCTCCAGCAGCTGGCAAGAGCCTGACACACCCGCACCTCGGGGTCCGCACCGTCCGTTGTGGATGAGGCGTACCACCGAGGAGGCGCACCAAGAGTGCAGGCGAAGCTGACGACGATGTTCCAGTCCCTACAGGTCCGTAACTACCGGCTATTCGCATCCGGACAGCTGATCAAGCTGATCGGCGTCTGGATGATGTTCATCGCCCAGGACTGGCTCGTCCTCGAGCTCTCCGACGACTCCGCAACCGCGCTCGGCGTGGTGACGGCGCTCCAGTTCACCCCGGTGCTGCTGCTCACCCTGCTCTCCGGCCGGCTCGCCGACCGGTACGACAAGCGACTGCTGCTCTTCGTCGCCAACGCCTTCTGGACGGTGCTCGCGCTCGGGATGAGCGTGCTGGTCCTCACCGACCTGGTGCAGCTCTGGCACGTCTTCGCCTTCGCCGCCCTGCTCGGCGTCGCCAACGCCGTCGAGACCCCCGTCCGCCAGGCGTTCGTCTCCGAACTGGTCGGCATGTCCCTGCTGCCCAACGCGCTCTCGCTCAACGCGGCGGTGTTCAACTCGGCGCGGATCGTGGGCCCGGCCGTGGCCGGCCTGGCCATCGCCGCCTTCGACGTCGGCCCGGTGTTCCTCTTCACCGCGGTCAGCTCGATCGCCCCACTGGCCACCGTGGTACGGATGCGCCCCGCCGAACTGCACCGCAAGGACCTGCCGCCGGTCGGCGAGCGGGACTCGGCCAAGGTCGTCGACGGGCTGCGGTACGTCTTCCGCCGTCCCGACCTGCTGCTGCCGATGGCGGTGATGTCGGTGGTCGGGATGACCCTGTTCAACTTCCAGCTCACTCTGGCCGCGCTGGCCAAGACCGTGTTCCGTACCGGCGCCGCCTCGTTCGGCCTGTTCAGCACCGCGCTGGCGATCGGGGCCCTGGTCGGGGCGCTGGCCGGCACCGGGCGGCGCAGCCGCCCCTCCGTCTGGGTGGTGCTGGGCGCGGCGGTCGGTTGTGCCGTCTTCGGCACCCTGGTCGGGCTGGCGCCGGCGTACTGGCTGGTGGTGGCGCTGCTGCTGCCCACCGGCTTCTTCATGGTCTTCTTCGCCCAGGCCGCCAACCAGCGGGTCCAGCTCGGCGTCGACGCCGCCTTCCGGGGCCGGGTGATGGCGCTCTGGGTGCTGGTCTTCCTCGGCACCAACCCGGTCGGCGCCCCGCTGATCGGCTGGGTCGCCGAGATCTACGGCGCCGGGGCGAGCATCTGGATGGGCGGCCTGATCTCGCTGGCCACCGCCCTGCTCGCGCTCACCTGGCAGCTGCGGCGGTCCGGCGCCCGACTGCGCTTCCGGGTGCTGCCCATGCCCCGCTTCTACGTGGTCTCGTCGCCCGACTGCTGACCGACGCGCCGCCGGCCCGCCCCCGCCACGCGCGGGAAAGGCGGGCCGGTTTCGCGTCCGGATACCGGCAATCCGGTGGCGGGAGCCGGGCGTGGGCCTTAGCGTCGATATGTGGCAGGCGGTGGCGCACTGACGCTCGTACTGGCGATCCTCGCCGTGGCATGTCTGCCGGCGGCGTTCGCCCTGCTCTTCTGCCTCGACGAGATCTTCGACCGGGTAGCCTGCGGCTGGGCCGAGTGGCGCGACGGGCGACGCGAGCGCCGCACCATCGCCCGGCTGGACCGGGCGATCGAGGCGGACGCCCTCACCCGCGACATCGACCTGACCCAGCTCGACCGGGTCGACCGGCAGCCCCTGGAACGCATCGCCGCCGACCTGCGCCGCCTCGGCGGGCACCGGCTCGCCGCCCGGAGCCGCTCGGTGGTCTGGCACGCCTCGGTCATCGACGCGTACGACGACCGGCTCCGGGCCGCCTGCCGGGCGCTGGCGATCACCGAGCACCTCACCGAGCTGGAGGGCGTGGACCGGGAGATCGAGCGGGTTCGGGTCGAAGGACTGCTCGCCCAGGCGGGGCTGGCGCTGCCGGCCGCCGTCGCCGGCCGCCGACCCCGTCACCGGCGGGCGTGAGACTCTTCGTCGCGGTCTACCCGCCGCCCGCCGCGGTCGCTCACCTGACCGACCGGCTCGCCGGGCTGCGGATCGGCGCCGCCTCCGCCGCCGGCATCAACGTACGCCTCGCCGACCCGGCGAACCTGCACGTCACACTCGCCTTCCTCGGCGATGTGGAGGCGGACCGCCTGGTCGACGTGGAGAGCACCCTCGGGCTCGCCGCCGAGACGTCCCGCGCGGGGCGCGTCGGCGCACCCCGGCTCCGGCTCGGCGGGGGCGGCCGGTTCGGCCGGGGCCGCTTCACCGTGCTCTGGGTGGACCTGCTCGGCGATGTCGAGGCGCTGCACGTGCTGGGCCGGTTGATCCGGATGGGGCTGCGCCGCAACCGCCTCCCGCACGACGAGAAGCCGTTCCGTCCGCACCTCACGATCGCCCGCCCCGGCGACCGGATCGACCCGACCGACGTGGAGGCCGACCGGGCCGCGCTCGGCGGCTACGAGGGGCCGGAGTGGCCGGCGACCGAGCTGGTGCTGGTCCGCAGCCACCCCGGCCCCCGGCCGACGTACGACCGGCTCGCCGCCTGGCCGCTCTGACCGGTCCCGGGAGCCCGGGCAGGCCCCCGACATGCGGCGTGTCGCGGTGTCCGGTCCCCGGATGACCGCGACACGCCGCAACCGGTGCGGAGCAGGCCCCCACCGCACCCGGTGCGGCGCTCGCGCCTAACCGGCTCGGGTCACCAGGCCCAGGCCTCCGGGCCGGGGCCGCCGTTGCCGACCGGCGGGAACAGCTCGTCAAGGCGCTTCTCCGTCGCCTCGTCGATGTCGACGGTCAACGCGCCCAGGCTCCGGTCGAGCTGGTCCACGGTGCGCGGGCCGATGATCGGGGCGGTCACCCCGGGCCGGGAGAGCAGCCAGCCCAGCGCCACGTCGGCCGGGTCGTGCCCGAGGTCCGCGCAGAGCTTCTCGTACGCCTCGATGGTCGTCCGGTGCTCGGCCAGCGCGTCGGCGGAGCGCCCGCTGGCACCCCGCGCGGCGCCGCCCTCGGCGATCTTGCGCAGGACGCCGCTGAGCAGTCCGCCGTGCAGCGGCGACCAGGGGATGACGCCCAGCCCGTAGTGCTGCGCGGCGGGGATCACCTCCAGCTCGACGTGCCGGGTGAGCAGGTTGTAGATGGACTGCTCGGCGACCAGACCGAGGAAGTTGCGCCGGCCCGCCGCCGCCTGCGCCTGGGCGATGTGCCAACCGGCGAAGTTGGACGATCCGACGTAGATCACCTTGCCCTGGGCGACCAGGGTCTCCATCGCCTGCCAGATCTCCTCCCATGGCGTGCTCCGGGAGACGTGGTGCATCTGGTACAGGTCGATCACGTCGGTCTGGAGCCGGCGGAGCGAATCCTCGCAGGCCCGGATGATGTGCCGGGCGCTCAGGCCCTGCTCGTTGGGCCAGTCGCCCATCTTGCCGTAGACCTTGGTGGCGAGGACCACCTTGTCGCGCCGGCCGCCGCCCTGGGCGAACCAGCGGCCGATGATCTGCTCGGTGATCCCCTCACCGGTCTGCCAGCCGTACACGTTGGCGGTGTCGAAGAAGTTGATGCCGTGTTCCAGCGCCCGGTCCATGATGGCGAAGCTGTCCGGCTCGGTGGTCTGCGGCCCGAAGTTCATCGTGCCGAGGCAGAGCCGGCTCACCGACAGACCGGTGCGTCCCAGATTCGTGTACTCCATGGGTCCACCCTGGCACGCGGGCACTTAGAGTGCCTCGCGTGCCAGGGTGCCCGTTGGATCAGGAGGACTCGCGGGCCGCCGGGCCGGTGCCGAAGAGGACGTCGTCCCAGCTCGGCAGCCGCTTGCGCGGCTTGCCGGAGGCGTCGGTGGACTCGCCACCGGCGGCCGCTGCCGCACCCGTGCGGCGGGGCCGGAGCACCGCCAGCGACGGTACGGCCGGGACCTCCTTCGGCGCGTCCGAGTCGTCGTCGAACGCCGAGCCCTGACCGCCGCCGAGCAGTGCCGCCGCGCCCCCGCCGACAGCCCGCTGCCGGGGTGCGTCGGCGCCGGCCAGCGCGGCCGGAGAGCGCGGGTCGAGCCCGCGACCCGAGGTGCCGCCGAGCGGCCGGTCGAGGGAGGCGAGCAGGGCGTCGCGCCCGGCCCGGATCGGGTCCCGCCCGGAACGGCTGTGCTCGCTGGCCGCCGGCAGGCCGTGCCCGCCCCGGCTCGGCTCGCCGCGCGACGGGCCGGGCAGCGCGTGCCCGCCCCGCTCCGGCGCCGGCTCCTGGCCGAGGATCGGCGTCGGACGCTCGGCGCACAGGTACTGCGCCATGTCGTCGTGCGGGGTGACGTTCTGCCGTAGCTTGTCGAGGTCCCAGACCGCCTGCGCGGTGGCCTTGCCCGACGGCCAGGTGGCGATGATCCGCCAGGTGCCGTCGTCGCGCCGGTACGCGTCCCAGGAGATCTTCTCGGTGTCTATCCCGTGCTGGGCCAGCCGGCCGTTGACCACCTCGGCCAGCGGGGTGGGCTTCTCCGCGCCCTTGAGGCGGGTGCGCCGGGCGTGCTGGGCGAGCATGGCCCGCTCCTGGAGCACCGGGCCGGCGTAGCGCAAGACCCGGTCGACCGGGACACCCGCGATGCGGGCGACGTCCTCGGCGGACTCGCCGGAGCGGATCCGGGCCTGGATGTCCCGTGGGGAGAGCGACGGCGTCGGGTCGGCGACGGTCGGCACCACCGCGAGCGGCGCCGCGCCGGGCTCGGCGTGCAGCACCGTGGCGATGCGTTCGTCGATGGGGAGGGCGAGCAGGCGCCCGACCTCGTCGGCGAGCACCAGAGCCTGGCCGTCCTCGGAGAGGGCGACGAAGCGTACTGGGCGCATGGCGTTGCCTCCGTCCCGCTTCGCTGGCCGTCACGCCACGAGCCGGCCACCCGGGCGTCCTCGGACCACCGTACGCTCTCGTACCCGAAGGTGGGGGATGCGACACCCGCATGTCGTGACTGAGCTGCGACGATGATCACGGTGGGTGGTCGACGGAGCCCCGTCGGCCACCCACCGTGACTGTCTACTGGAGCCGGTCCACCACGTAGTCGATGCAGGCGGTCAGCGCCTCCACGTCGGCCGGCTCGACCGCCGGGAAGAGCGCGACGCGGAGCTGGTTGCGACCCAGCTTCCGGTACGGCTCGGTGTCCACGATGCCGTTGGCGCGCAGCACCTTGGCGATCGCCGAGGCGTCCACCCCGTCGGCGAAGTCGATCGTGGCGACCACGTTGGAGCGCAGCGCCGGGTCGGCGACGTACGGCGTGGCCACGGCGGAGCGCTCGGCCCAGCCGTACACGATGCCCGCGCTCTCGGCGGTGCGCTTGGCCGCCCAGGCCAGCCCGCCCTGCGAGTTCATCCAGTCGGTCTGCTCGGCGGCCAGGAAGATGGTGGCCAGCGCCGGCGTGTTGTACGTCTGCTCCAGCCGCGAGTTGTCGATCGCGGTGACCAGGTCGAGGAAGGCCGGGATGTAGCGGCCGGATCCCTTGATCTCGGTGGCCCGCTCCAGCGCGGCCGGCGACATCAGGGCCAGCCACAGGCCACCGTCGGAGCCGAAGCACTTCTGCGGCGCGAAGTAGTAGACATCGGTCTCGCCGACGTTGACCTCCAGGCCACCCGCGCCCGAGGTGGCGTCGACCAGCAGCAGCGAGCCGGGGTCGGCGCCGGGCACCCGGCTGATCGGCACCGCGACGCCGGTGGACGTCTCGTTGTGCGGGGTGGCGTAGACGTCCACGCCGGCCTCGGCGACCAGCGTCGGCGCGGTGCCCGCCGCGGACTTGCGGACCGTCGGCTCGCCGAGGAACGGCGCGTCGGCGACCGACTTGGCGAACTTCGCGCCGAACTCGCCGAAGCTGGCGAACTGGGCGCGGTCGCGGACCAGGCCGAAGGTGGCGACCTCCCAGAAGGCGGTGGTGCCACCGTTGCCGATGATCACCTCGTAGCCCTCGGGGAGGGAGAAGAACTCGGCGATCCCCCGGCGCAGCCGGGCCACCTCGTCGCGGACGGTCTTCTGCCGGTGCGAGGTGCCCAGGTAGCTGGTGGCCACGTCCGCGAGTGCGGAGACGGCCGCCGGACGGACCTTGGACGGCCCGCAGCCGAACCGTCCGTCGGCGGGCTTGATGTCGTCGGGAATCCGGATTGTCGGTGCGTCAGCCACGGTTGTCGAGATCCTTCCGCATGGGCGAGGGCGGGCCCTTCACCGGGCGGGGACCTGCGGCGGGCGCGTGCGCGGGCGCACGGGCGGCCGGGATCTCCAGCCCGGTCCGGCGGCACTGCCGAGCCTTCATCCTCGCACTTCGTCCGGGCGGTCCGGCGGCTGGTCCCGCCCTAGTGCGCTGAGGGATGCGCCACAACCCGGCCGCCGCGGGAGCCGGGCACGCGAAGGGGCCCCGTCCGCGCGGACGGGGCCCCTTCGACGGGTACGCGGATCAGACGCCGTGCGGGATGGCGTCCCAGCCCTCGACCTCGCTGGGCTTGCGGCTGCCCGGCCCGACGTAGCGGGCGGACGGCCGGACCAGGCGCTGGAGCTTCTTCTGCTCCAGGATGTGCGCGCTCCAGCCGCCCATCCGGGCGCAGGTGAACATCGAGGTGAACATGTGCGCGGGCACCTCGGCGAAGTCCAGCACCACGGCCGACCAGAACTCGACGTTGGTGGCGAGCACCCGGTCCGGGCGGCGGGCCTGGAGCTCGGCCAGCGCGGCCTTCTCCAGCGCCTCGGCGATCTCGAAGCGGGGCGCGCCCAGTTCCTTGGCGGTACGGCGCAGCACGCGGGCGCGCGGGTCCTCGGCCCGGTAGACCCGGTGGCCGAAGCCCATCAGCCGCTCGCCGCGGTCGAGGACGCCCTTGACGTACCCCTCGGCGTCGCCGCTGCGCTCGACGGCCTCCAGCATGCTCAGCACCCGGCTCGGGGCGCCGCCGTGCAGCGGGCCGGAGAGCGCGCCGATGCCGGAGGAGATGCAGGCCGCGGCGTCGGCGCCGGTGGAGGCGACGATCCGGGTGGTGAAGGTGGAGGCGTTCAGGCCGTGCTCGGCGGCCGAGATGAAGTACGCGTCGACGGCCTTGACGTGCCGCGGGTCCGGCTCGCCGCGCCAGCGCTTCATGAAGCGCTCGACGATCGTCTCGGCCTTGTCGATCTCCTTCTGCGGCACGGCGGGCAGGCCGAGGCCGCGAGCCGACTGGGCGACGAAGGACAGCGCGGTGACCGAGACCCGGGCGAGGTCCTCGCGGGCCTGCTCGTCGGAGATGTCCAGCAGCTGGTCCAGCCCCCAGTACGGGGCCAGCATGGCGACCGCGGACTGCACGTCGACGCGGATGTCGCCGGAGTGCACCGGCACCGGGAACGGCTCCGCCGGCGGCAGGCCCGGGCCGAACCGCCCGTCGACCAGCAGCGCCCAGACGTTGCCGAAGGAGACCTGACCGATCAGATCCTCGATATCGACGCCGCGGTAGCGCAGCGCGCCACCCTCGCGGTCCGGTTCGGCGATCTCGGTCTCGAAGGCTACGACGCCCTCCAGGCCCGGTTTGAAGTCAGACATGTCGTCTCCTGGCTTCCGGCTCGGTGCGCCCTCGCGGGCTCAGTCCGGCCCAGACCTTAGGCGACCCTCAGGGATGGTTTCGTGACATCTTGCCTGCTCGGTAACCAAATGCGCGACCCGCTGCGACTGTGCCGCACGTGACAGTCCCTCCGGTGGATCTCGTCACGTCGTCGGTGAGACTGTGCGGTGGGGGCTGGCCAGCGTCGGGGGACGCGGGCGCCGCCGCGAGAGGGAGAAGGAACGTGACGGGCGACACACCGCCGCCGGCGGCCATGCGTAATGAGTACGCCGCCGACCTGGGCCTTTCGGAGGCCGATCTGGCCGCGGACTGGTACACCCAGTTCGACCGCTGGTTCGCCGACGCGGTCGCCGCCGGGCTGCCCGAGCCGAACGCGATGGTCGTCGGCACCGCCGACGCCGCCGGCCGCCCCAGCGGCCGCACCGTCCTGCTCAAGGGCTACGACCCGGAGGGCTTCGTCTTCTACACCAACTACACCTCCCGCAAGGGCGGCGAGGTGACCGCCAACCCGCACGCCAGCCTGGTCTTCCCCTGGTTCCCGATGCAGCGGCAGGTGGTCGTCGCCGGTCCGGTGCAGCGGGTCGACCGGGCGGAGACCGAGGCGTACTTCGCCAGCCGGCCGCGCGGGTCGCAGCTCGGGGCCTGGGCCAGCGCCCAGTCCCGGGTGATCGGAGACCGGGCGGCGCTGGACGAGGCGTACGAGGCGGTGGTGGCGCGCTTCGCGGACGTGGCGCAGATCCCCGCGCCGCCGCACTGGGGCGGCTTCCGGGTCCGGCCCGAGTCGGTGGAGTTCTGGCAGGGGCGGGTGAGCCGGCTGCACGACCGGCTGCGGTTCCGCCGGGCCGACGGCGGCGACTGGATCGTGGAGCGGTTGGCCCCGTGACCGCGACCAAGGAGACCCGGTCGCGCGGGGCGCGCCGCTGGGCGATCGACCTGCGCCCGCTGGCGGTGCCCGAGTTCCGGCGGATCTGGCTGGGCGGCGGCATCGCCATGCTCGGCTTCCAGTTCACGGCGGTGGCCGTGCCGGTGGAGATGTACGCGCTGACCCGGGACTCGTTCTGGGTCGGCCTGCTCGGGATCGCCGCGTTCCTGCCGCTGCTGGTCTTCGGGCTCTGGGGCGGGGCGGTCGCCGACGCCCGGGACCGGCGGGGCGTGCTGCTGGCCAGTCAGGCGCTGCTCTGGGCGTCGATGCTGGCGCTGCTGCTGCAGGCGGTGCTCCGGGTGGGCAGTCCGGTGCTGCTGCTGGCCCTGGTGGCGCTCCAGTCGGTCGGCTTCGCGGTCAGCGGGGCGGCCCGCACGGCGAGCCTTCCCCGGCTCGTCCCGGCCGAGCTGGTGCCGGCCGCGAGCACGCTGAACTTCACCACGTACACCGCCGCGTCGGTGGCCGGGCCGCTGCTGGCCGGGCTGATCTTCGCGAGCTGGCGGACCGACGTCGCGCTGCCGATCGCGTACGGCCTGGACACGGTCCTGTTCACCGCCGCCGTCTGGGCGACCGTACGGATGCCGGCGCTGCCGCCCGAGCCGGACCCGGACGGCGACGGCAGCCCGCGCAGGGCCGGGCTGGCCAGCATCGTCGACGGGCTCCGCTACCTGGCCACCACGCCGGTGCTGATGCTCTCGTTCGCCATCGACCTGATCGCGATGATCCTGGCCATGCCCCGGGCGCTCTTCCCCGAGGTGGCCGAGGAGCGGTTCGGCGGCGCCGCGGCGGTCGGCTGGCTGTACGGGGCGATCTCGCTCGGCGCGATGGTCGGTGGGCTCACCTCCGGCTGGATCGGCCGGCTCCGCCGGCAGGGGCTGGTGCTGGTGGTGGCGGTGGCCGGCTGGGGCCTCGCGGTGGCCGCGGCCGGGCTGGCCCGCCAGCTCTGGCTGGTGGTGCTGCTGCTCGCCCTCGCCGGAGCGTCCGACCTGGTCAGCGCGGTGCTGCGGCAGTCGATGCTGCTGGTCTACGCGCCGGACCGGATGCGCGGCCGGCTCCAGGGCGTCAACACGGTGGTCATCGCCGGCGGGCCGCGCCTGGGCGACCTGCGCGCCGGTGCGGTGGCGGCCGGGTTCGGCACCGGCGTGGCCTGGGTGGGCGGGGGCCTGGTCTCCGCGGTGCTCGCCGTCGCGCTGGTGGTGGTCTTCCCGGCGCTGCTGCGCTACCGGGCCACCCCGGCCGCCGACCGGGACTGAACCGTCCGCTGCCGGCGGGCGGGACGCGGCGGACCGGGCGACCGCTGGGCGGGAAGCGGCTCGGCTGGTCCGACGGGGGCGGGGACGGGCGACTAAGGTCGCCAGACATGGAGAAGGCCGGAACCCGCCCGCCGTCCGGGACACAGTGGACCATTGCCGCCGACGGCCACGAGGCGGTCATCGTCGAGGTCGGCGGTGGGCTGCGGTCGTACCGGCACGACGGCGTGGACTACGTCGACGGGTACGCCGCCGACGAGATCTCCCCCGGCTCGGCCGGGCAGGTGCTGGCGCCCTGGCCGAACCGGATCCGCGACGGTCAGTACACCTTCGGGGAGCGCTCGTTGCAGCTCGACCTGAGCGAGCCGGCCCGGCGCAACGCGATCCACGGCCTGGTCAACTGGGTGTCGTGGCACCTGGTCGAGCAGTCCGCCGACGCGGTCACCGTCGGGTACGACCTGCCGCCGACCCCGGGCTACCCGTGGCCGCTGCGGCTGCGGAACCGGTGGAGCGTCGGCGCGGACGGCCTGCGGGTCGAGCACGAGGTGACGAACCTCGGCGCGGAGGACGCCCCGTACGGCTACTCGATGCACCCCTACCTGCGGCTGCCCGGCGTGCCGGTGGACGAGGTGGCGCTGCGCGTACCGGGGCGGATCCGGGTGCTGCTGGACGGCCGCCTGCTCCCCGTCGCCGCCACCCCGGTGGCCGGCACCGAGTACGACTTCACCGAGCCCCGCCCGATCGGCGACGCGGTGCTCGACCTGGCCTTCGGCGACCTGGTGCGGGACGCCGACGGGGGCTCGGCGGTGACCCTGGCCGCCCCGGACGGCTCCGCCGTGCTGCACATCTGGGCGGACCGGGAGTTCGGTTGGTGGCAGGTCTTCACCGGGGACACGCTGACCGGGGAGCGGCACCGGCGGTCGGTGGCGGTGGAGCCGATGACCTGCCCGGCGGACGCGTTCCGCTCCGGCAAGGACCTGATCACGCTGAAGCCCGGCGGCACCTGGCAGGGCGCCTGGGGCCTGCGGCCCGGCGTCTGAGCGGCGGGGGCATGGAGTTCGGCGAGGTCGTCCGGCGACGGCGGATGGTGCGCAACTACGACCCGGACCGTCCCGTCCCGCCGGACGTGGTGGACCGGCTGCTCGACCACGCGGTGCGGGCGCCGTCGGCCGGGTTCGCGCAGGGCTGGGGCTTCCTGGTGCTGGAGACCCCGGAGGACCGGGAGTTGTTCTGGACGGCGGCCACCCCGGGCGGCGGCGGCCGGGAGCGCTGGCTGGCCGGGATGCGCCGGGCCCCACTGATCGTGGTGCCGCACGCCAACCGCTCCGCCTACCTGGAGCGCTACGCCGAGCCGGACAAGGGCTGGGCGGACCGGGCGGCGGAGCGCTGGCCGGTGCCCTACTGGTACGTCGACACCGGCTTCGCCGCGCTGCTCATGCTGCTCACCGCCGTCGACGAGGGGTTGGGGGCGTGCTTCTTCGGCATCCCGCCGCAGCGGCTGGACGCCTACCGGGAGGCGTTCGGGGTGCCCGAGGAGTACCAGCCGATCGGCGCGGTGACCGTGGGTTATCGAGCGCCCGACCACCGGTCACCGTCACTGCGTCGGGGGCGTCGCCCGGTCGGCGAGGTGGTCCGGCGCGGCCGGTGGAGTTGAGCGTGGTTCATGCGGTCCCGGGCGGTATCGGCGGTAGCGAAACCGACATGAGGGAGTAAAACGCAGTGTGGCGGAGGCGGTTAGGCTGGCACGGTCATCGGTGCCGCACCGCGCGGCACCACGGCGTGACCCGGCTCCGCGCCGACGGTCGGCCCGGCCACGGGGAGGGGAGCGTGCCGTGATCTTCAGAGCGGTCCGGGACGGGCGTCCGTACCCGGAGCACAACTTCACGCTCAAGCAGTGGGCGGAGATCCCGCCGCGCCCGCTGCGGCTGGACCAGCTCATCACCACCAAGCGGGAGCTGGCGCTGGACAAACTCCTCGCCGAGGACTCGACCTTCTACGGCGACCTCTTCCCGCACGTCGTGCAGTGGAACGGCGGGCTCTACCTGGAGGACGGGCTGCACCGGGCGCTGCGCGCGGCGTTGCAGCAGCGCAACCAGATCCACGCCCGGGTGCTGGTGCTCGGCGGCCAGGAGGGATGACGCCCTCCTGACGACTCGTTAAGGTGGCCCCCATGACCGCACCCCTGGACCTGCTCGACGTGGATGCCTCGCTGAGCGAGGAGGAGCGGCAGATCCGCGCCGTCGTGCGCCAGCTCATCGACGACCGGGTACGCCCGCACGTCGCCGACTGGTACGAGCAGGGCCACGTGCCGGCCCGCGAGCTGGCCCGGGAGTTCGGCAAGCTCGGCCTGCTCGGCATGCACCTGACCGGGTACGGCTGCGCCGGCGCCTCGGCGGTCGCGTACGGGCTGGCCTGCCTGGAGCTGGAGGCCGGCGACTCCGGCATCCGCTCGCTGGTCTCGGTGCAGGGCTCGCTCGCCATGTACGCCATCTGGCGCTACGGCAGCGAGGAGCAGAAGCAGCGCTGGCTGCCGGCGATGGCGGCCGGCGAGGCGATCGGCTGCTTCGGCCTGACCGAGCCCGACCACGGCTCCGACCCGGCCTCGATGGCCACCAGGGCGCGCCGCGACGGCGACGACTGGGTGCTCAACGGCGCCAAGATGTGGATCACCAACGCGCCGATCGCCGAGGTCGGCGTGATCTGGGCCCGCACCGACGAGGGCGTACGTGGTTTCGCCGTACCCATGGACACGCCGGGGGTGACGGCGCGCGAGATCCGGCAGAAGATGTCGCTGCGCGCCTCGCTGACCGGCGAGATCGCTCTCGACGACGTCCGGCTGCCGGCGGACGCCCAGCTGCCCGGGGCGATCGGGCTGAAGGCCCCGCTGAGCTGCCTGACCGAGGCCCGGCACGGCATCGTCTGGGGCGCGCTCGGCGCGGCCCGCGACTGCCTGTCGACGGCGCTGGACTACGCGACCACCCGGACCCAGTTCGGCCGGCCGCTGGCCGGCTTCCAGCTGACCCAGGCCAAGCTCGCCGACATGGCCGTCGAGTGGAACAAGGGCTACCTGCTGGCGCTGCACCTGGGCCGGCTCGCCGACGCCGGGAAGCTGCGCCCGGAGCAGGTCAGCGTGGGCAAGCTGAACAACGTGCGGGAGGCGCTGGCGATCGCCCGCCAGTGCCGGACGATCCTCGGCGCGAACGGCGTCTCGGGCGAGTACCCGGTGATGCGGCACGCCAACAACCTGGAGAGCGTGCTGACCTACGAGGGCACCTCGGAGATCCACCAGCTGGTCATCGGGCAGAAGCTGACCGGCCTCTCCGCCTTCGCCTGAGCCGGGGCTTCACCCGATCGGGTCGCTCGACGCGCGGGTGTCGTATCCGGCACGTACCGTCATCGCTAGACGACGTGTCTGACGAGGACGGTGAGGGCCATGGCCCGCGACGGTGACATCAACGAGCCCACCAGGGAGTTCCCCGGCTACCCGACCGCCGACACGCTTCCGGCCCGGTCGGACGACACCTCCCCGCCGCGGCCGGGCGGGTCGGCACCCTCAGGCGGGCCCGCCCGGAGCCTGCTCATGGTGCTGGGCGCGGCGGCGCTGGCGGTGGTGGTGCTGCTCGGCGCCCAGGCGACCGGGATCTTCCCCGACTTCCGCAATCCCTTCGCCAAGGAGCAGACCGACCGCAGCCAGCCGCCGCTGCTCAAGTCGATCCAGGACCTCAGCCGCTACGTCGCCGCCGAGGGCAACTTCCAGGTCGTGGTCGACCTGCAGAACGACCGCAACAACGTGCCCGAGTTCCTGCTCAAGCAGCGGACCCTCTTCGTCGGGGCGGGCAGCGTGGAGGCGTACGTCGACTTCACCAAGATCTCCGAGGGCGCGGTGGTCGAGTCCGCCGACGGCAAGTCCGTCGAGATCAAGCTGCCGGCGCCGCAGCTCGGCAAGACCAACCTCGACCTGCAGAAGAGCTACGTCTTCGCCGAGGAGCGCGGCCTGCTCAACCGGCTCGGCGAGCTGGTCAACGGTGACCCCAACCGGCAGCAGCAGGTCTACCAGCTCGCCGAGGAACGGATCACCGCGGCGGCGCGCGACAGCGGGCTGACCCAGCGCGCCGAGGAGAACACCCGCAAGATGCTGGAGGGCCTGCTCCGCTCGCTCGGCTACGAGAAGGTCACCGTCACCTACACCGCCCCCTGACCCACAACCGGCAGCGCCCGCCCCGAGATGTCGGGGCGGGCGCTGCCGTGCGGGAAGGTCAGTAGCGGGTGGCGGCGCGGTCCTCGTTCGGCATCAGCACCCAGAGCACCAGGTACACGATCACCTGGGTGCCGGGCAGCAGCAGCGACAGCAGGAACAGCAGCCGGATCATGAACGCCGAGGTGTTGAACCGGCGGGCCAGGCCGGCGCAGACGCCGGCGAGCATGCGCCCCTCGCGGGGCCGGACCAGTTTGCGACTCATCGTCGTACTCCCACTCTGCGGCGATCCGCCGCTCTGGAATCAACGGTAGGAAGGGGTGGCCACCGCGCCCTCCGTCCGAAGACGGATCCGGCGGCCCCGTACCCGTAGGTGGTTACCCGCGCCGCCCCCGCCCGACGCCCCACCGCCCCTGCGTCCCGCCGCGCCGCCCGCACGGTTTGCGGCGTGTCGCGGTGTCCGGGCCGGCTGATACCGCGACTCGCCGCAAGTCGCGGCGCCACCCTCCGTCGCGGCCGATGCTGGCCCGCGGCCCGTCTCACCGTTTGCGGTGTGTCGCGGTGTCCGGGCCGGCGGACACCGCGACTCGCAGCAAGTCGCGGCGCGCCTCCGCGCGGCTGATGGCGGCCCGCGGCCCGTCTCGCCGTTTGCGGCGTGTCGCGGTGTCCCGGGCGACGGTCACCGCGACACGCCGCAAATCGCGGTGTCCGGGCCGGCGGACACCGCGACTCGCCGCAAACCGCGCCGCGTCCCGGGCGAAGACGCCGGCCGGGCCGCGGATCGGTGAGGGTGGCGGAGGGTGGCGGGATGTGTCGTCACCTGCGGCGGAAGGGCGGGAGGTGCGGCGGGCGGGTAGGCTCGCCGGTCGGATGCCGTCCACCACCCCGGGCGGTGCCGCCGGCCGCCGGAGACCCCGGCGGGCGGAACCCGGGTCGGACCCGGCACCACCGGGCGCGACGGCGAGGAAAGTGCAGCCATGATCAGTGTTTTCGACCTCTTCAGCGTCGGCATCGGGCCGTCCAGCTCGCACACCGTGGGCCCGATGCGGGCCGCGCGGACGTTCGTCGCCGGGTTGAAGGGCGACGGACTGCTCGCCGACGTCGTCCGGGTCCAGGCCGAACTGTTCGGGTCGCTCGGCGCCACCGGGCACGGGCACGGCAGTGGCCCGGCCGTGCTGCTGGGGCTGGAGGGCGAGGCGCCGGAGACGGTCGACACCGACACCGTCGGCCCCCGGGTCGCCGCGATCCGCGCCGAGGGCCGGCTGCACCTGCTCGGCGTGCAGGAGATCGACTTCGACCCGGACCGGGACCTGGTGCTGCACCGCCGCCGGTCGCTGCCGTACCACCCGAACGGGATGACGTTCGCGGCCTACGACGCCGCCGGCGCGCAGGTCAGGGCCCGTACCTACTACTCCGTGGGCGGCGGGTTCGTGGTGGACGAGGCGGCCGCCGGGGCGGACCGGATCAAGCCCGACACGACCCGGGTGCGGTACCCCTTCTACACCGGCGCCGAACTGCTCGACGTGACCGCCTCGACCGGGCTGTCGATCAGCGAGGTGATGCTGGCCAACGAGTGCTCCTGGCGCAGCGAGGCCGACGTGCGGGCCGGCCTGCTGGAGATCTGGCGGGTGATGCGGGAGTGCGTGGTGGCCGGCTGCGAGCACGACGGCGTCCTGCCCGGTGGGTTGAAGGTTCGCCGCCGCGCCGCCGAGCTGCGCCGGAGCCTGGAGGCGGAGACCGACTCCACCGACCCGCTGCGCGCGATGGACTGGGTGACGCTCTTCGCCCTCGCCGTCAACGAGGAGAACGCCGCCGGCGGTCGGGTGGTGACCGCCCCGACCAACGGCGCGGCCGGGATCATCCCCGCGGTGCTGCACTACTACACCCGGTTCACGCCGGACGCCAGCGACGACGGGGTGGTCCGCTTCCTGCTGGCCGCCGGCGCGATCGGCGTGCTGTTCAAGGAGAACGCCTCGATCTCCGGCGCCGAGGTCGGCTGCCAGGGCGAGGTCGGCTCGGCCTGCTCGATGGCCGCCGCCGGGCTGGCCGAGGCCCTCGGTGGCACGCCGGCGCAGGTGGAGAACGCCGCCGAGATCGGCATGGAGCACAACCTCGGGCTGACCTGCGACCCGGTCGGGGGGCTGGTGCAGATCCCGTGCATCGAGCGGAACGCGGTGGCTAGCATCAAGGCGATCACCGCCACCCGGCTGGCGCTGCGTGGGGACGGGGTGCACGCCGTCTCGCTGGACAAGGTCATCAAGACCATGCGGGAGACGGGCGCCGACATGAAGGTCAAGTACAAGGAGACGGCGCGCGGCGGCCTGGCCGTCAACGTGATCGAGTGCTGAGGGGCGTTCGTTCACCGACTGCTAACCTGTCGTCCGTCCTGGGAGGCGGGAGGCGACGGTGACCGCTGGCGTCGCGGCGTTGTGGTCGCACCGCAACTCGCTGCGGATCCTGGTCAAGCGGGACCTCGCGGTGAAGTACCAGCAGTCGGTGCTCGGCTACTTCTGGTCGCTGATCGAACCGCTGGGCATGGGGGCGATCTACTTCTTCGTCTTCGGCGTGCTCTACTCCGGCGACACGGAGCAGCACCTCGGGCAGGCCGCCGAGTCGTACCCGCTCTTCCTGATCACCGGCATCTTCGCCTGGATGTGGACCAGTTCGGCGCTGAGCGAGGCGACCAACGCGCTGACCGGGCAGTCCCGCCTGATCACCACGATGAACGTGCCCCGGCAGGTCTTCCCGATCGGCCGGGTCACCGGCCGGTTCGCCGAGTACGCCGCCGGCCTGCCCATCCTCTTCGCCGTCGCCGCCGTCTACGCCGCGCACGGCAGGATCCACCCCGGCTGGTCGCTGCTCGCCCTGCCGCTGGCCGTGCTGGTGCAGGCCACCCTGCTGGTCGGGCTGTCGCTGCTGCTCTCGGCGGTCAACGTGCTGATGCGCGACGTCGAGCGCTTCATGCGGCTGATCATCCGGGTGCTCTTCTACGCCACGCCGATCATCTACCCGCTGAGCCTGGTCCGGGAGTCCGGGATGCCGGGCTGGGTGAAGGTCGCCTACGAGCTCAACCCGCTGGTCGGCATCTTCCAGCTCCAGCACGCGATCTGGTACCCGGACGAGTTCCCCGACGCCCGGCTGCTGGCCACCACGGTCGCCGGCAGCCTGCTGCTGCTGGTCGCCGGCTGGTGGGCGTTCCGCCGGCTCGAACCCGCCGTGCTCAAGGAGCTGTGAGGTGGCGCCGATCATCGAGGCCGAGGGCCTCGGTATCCGCTTCGTCCGCAACCGCCGGCGGCAGCTGAGGCTGCGTGAGCTGTTCATCCACCGGGGCGGGCGGGGCGCCGCGTCCGGGCAGTTCTGGCCGCTGCGGGACGTCTCCTTCACCGTCGAGCCCGGCGAGACGGTCGGCGTGATCGGGCGCAACGGCACCGGCAAGAGCACGCTGCTGCGGCTGATCGCCGGGGTGCTCATCCCCGACGAGGGGCGGATCCGGGTGCGCGGCGACGTCGCCCCGCTGCTGGAACTCTCCGCCGGTTTCTCCAACGACCTCACCGGGCGGGAGAACCTCTACCTCGTCGGCGGCCTGCACGGGCTGTCGTCGGCGTACCTGAAGCGGAACTTCGACGACATCGTCTCGTTCGCCGGCGAGCAGGTGGAGCGGGCCATCGACACCTCGGTCCGGCACTACTCGTCCGGAATGAAGGTCCGGCTCGGGTTCGCCATCATCTCCCACCTGCCGCACCCGATCCTGCTGATGGACGAGGTGACCGCGGTGGGCGACGCGGAGTTCCGCAAGAAGTGCTATTCGACGATCGACCGATTGCTCGCGGAGGGGCGCACCTTGGTGCTGGTGTCACACAACGAGAAGGACCTGACCCGGTTCTGCCGTCGGGGGCTCTACCTCGACGGCGGGCGGCTGACCGTGGACGGCACGGTCGCCGAGGCGCTCGACGCGTACCACGCCGCGGTTCCGCGGTGACGCTCGCGATCGTGCTCGCCGCCGGTGCGCCGGCCGCGGGCCTGCCCACCGGCGCCGGGGAGACGCTCGCCGACCGGCTGGCCGCCCAGTGGCGCCGGGCCGGGGCGGACGAGGTGCGCGCCGTCGCCGACCTGGACGAGCTGGCCGCCCTGGTGGGCGCCGCCAGCGGCCCGGTGATCGTCAGCGGGGCTGACCTGGTCGCGCACACCGCCGTACTGAAGCACCTGGCGACCAGCCCGGTCGGCCCGACGGTGGCCCTGGTGCTCACCGACCCGCCGGCCACCGGCCGCACGGCCGTGCGCGAGGAGCGCGGCCAGGTGGTCGAGGCCGGGCCGGAACTGGCCGACGCCACCGGCGTCTTCGGCGGCGCACTGCGGGTCGGCGTGGAGGACCTGCCGGCGCTGGCGGCCGCCGCCCGGGCCGCCGCCGCCCGGCCCGCGACCGGGCCCGCCGTGGACGGGCTCTTCGCCGCGCTCACCGCGCTCGGCACGCTGACCTTCGCCCACCGGGTACGCCTGCTCGTGGCGCACCGGGTCGGCGACGCCGCCGGGCTGCACGCCGCCGAGGCGGCGCTGGCGGGGGTGGACGAGGACAAGGCCGAGCTGCGACTGTCAGTCAAGGAGCGGGACGACTTCTTCACCACCTACTTCGTCAGCACCTGGTCGCCGTACGTGACGAAGGCGGCGGCCCGGATCGGCCTCGGCCCGACCGCCGTGACCGTGCTGTCGGTGCTCTTCGCGGTCGCCGCGGCGGTGCTGTTCGCGGTCGGCGGCCGGCCCGCGCTGGTCAGCGGGGCGGTGCTGCTCTACCTCGGCTTCGTGCTCGACTGCGTGGACGGCCAGCTGGCCCGCTACACCCGGAACTTCAGCGCCTGGGGCGGCTGGCTGGACACGATGGCCGACCGGGCGAAGGAGTACGTGGTCTACGCGGGCCTCGGCTACGGGGCGACGGCCGCCGGCTTCCGGTACGGCTGGGCCCTCGCCATCGCCGCGATGACGCTGCAAACCGTGCGGCACATGACCGACACCTGGTACGGCGTGCTGCACGACGAGGCGGCCCGCCGCCCGAAGACGTCGGTGGGCGGGGGTGGCGGTGGGATCGGTGACCGGCTGAACGCCGCCTCGACCCGGGTGCAGGCCGACACCGGCTCGGTGTCGTACTGGCTGAAGCGGACGGTGGTCTTCCCGATCGGCGAGCGGTGGGCGCTGATCGCGCTGACCGTGGCGCTGTTCAACCCGCTGGTCAGCCTGGTCGCGGTGCTGGTCTGGGGGATGCTGGCGTTCGCGTACACCGGGGCGCTGCGCACCTTGCGGGCGCGCTGGATGTGGGTGCCGGTGCTCGACACGGTCGACGCCACGCTGCACCGCGACGACGGTCCGCTGGCGGCGCGGCTGCCGGTGGTCCGCCCGATGGGCCCGCTGACGCTGGCGGTGCTGGCGGCGCTGGGCCCGGCGGCGCTGCTGGTCGCGGCGCTGCTGACCGACGACGGCGGGCTGCGCTGGTGGGTGCCGGTGGCGCTGCTGGTGCTGCTGGTCGCCGGGCTGGGGGCCGGCGCGGCGCACAACGGGCCGCTGGACTGGCTGGTTCCGGCCGCCCTGCGGGCCGGGGAGTACCTGTTCGCCATCGCCGTCGGGGTGGTCGGCGGCGCGCCGGCCTGGCTGGTCTTCGGCTACGTTCTCGTGCTCACCCTGCACCACTACGACCTGACGGCCCGGCTGGAGAAGCGACAGGCGGCCCCGCCGCTGCACCGCTGGACGCTGGGCTGGGAGGGGCGGTCCGTGCTGCTGGCGCTGGCGGCGATCGCCGGAATTGTGAGTATCGGTCTGGCTACACTCGGTACGTACCTTCTCGTGGGATTCGTGGCGAGTGTCGTCCTGGCCTGGGTCGTCCTGCCGGCCCGCGCCGCGCGGGTGACGGCCGTTCCGGTCGGAGGCGGTTCGCCGGGCTGACCAAGGGGGCGGCCGGGATGGCCCTGATCAGCTTCGTCGTACCGGCCTACCGGGTGCAGGGCTACCTGCGTGAGTGTCTGGACTCGATCCTCGGGCAGCCCTTCGACGACCTCGAGGTGATCGGCGTTGACGACGCCTCGCCGGACGCCGTCGGCGACATCCTCGACGAGTACGCCGCCCGCGACCCCCGGGTCCGGGTGCTCCGGCTACCCCGCAACGTCGGGCTCGGTCCGGCCCGCAACGCCGGGCTGGACCGGGCCGTCGGCGAGTACGTCTGGTTCGTCGACGGCGACGACTGGCTCGCCCCGGACTGCCTGCCCGAGGTCGCCGACCGGCTGCGGGGCGCCCGCCCGGACGTCCTCGTGGTGGACCACGTCCGGGCGCACTGGAACGACACCGCCACCCGCAGCGCCATGGCCGAGGTGTTCCCGGAGCCGCCCGGCGAGGCCACCTTCCGGCTGCGGGACCGGCCGGAGACCCTGCACCTGCTGCACACCGCCTGGAACCGGGTGGTCCGCCGGGAGTTCCTGGTCGACCTCGGGCTGCGCTTCGCCCCCGGCTGGTACGAGGACGTCTCCTTCACCTATCCGGTGCTGCTGGCCGCCGAGCGGATCGCCGTGCTCGACCGGGTCTGCGTCAACTACCGGCAGCGGCGGGCCGGGGCCATCACCCGGACCCGGGGAGACCGGCACTTCGAGGTCTTCGCGCAGTGGCACCGGGTGTTCGCGCTGATGGACCGCTGGGGGCCGGCGGTGGCCGAGCTGCGCCCGGCGGTCTTCGAGCGGATGGCCTGGCACCACCTGACCGTGCTCGGCAACGGCGAACGGATCGCCCCCGCGCTGCGCCCGGCGTTCTTCGCCCAGATGACCGCCGACCACCGGCGCTTCCGGCCGCCCGAGGGCTACCCCGCGCCGGACGGGCTGGAAGGGCTCAAGCACCGGCTGGTCGCGGCGGGCCGGTGGCGGACCTTCAGCGCGTTGCGCGCGGCGAACCAGGCCCGAGCGACGGCCCGCGGCACCGCCCGGCGGGCGCTGCCGGTGGCCCGGCGTACCGCGCGGCTGACCCGGGACGCGGTGCTGCGCGAGTACTACCGGGCCGAGCTGCGCCGGCCGATCGACCCGACACTGGCCGTCTACGCCGCCTACTGGTACCGCGGGTACGCCTGCAACCCGGCCGCGATCCACGCCGCCGCCCGTCGGCTGGCCCCGCAGGTCCGCGGGGTGTGGATCGTCCGGCGGGACCGGGTGGACACCCTGCCGCCCGGCACCGAGTACGTGGTCGCCGGCACCCCCGGCTACTACCGGACGCTGGCCCGGGCCCGGTGGCTGGTGAACAACGTCAACTTCCCCGACTTCGTCCGCAAGCGACCCGGCTCGGTGCACGTGCAGACCCACCACGGCACGCCGGTGAAGGTGATGGGCCTGGACCAGCAGCGTTTCCCGCTCGGCGCGGGCGGGATGGACTTCGCCGGGCTGCTGCGCCGGGTGGACCGCTGGGACTACAGCATCACCTCGAACAGCTTCTCCACCCAGATGTGGGACCGGGCCTACCCGGCCTCGTACACCACGTTGGAGGTCGGCTACCCGCGCAACGACCGGCTGGTCACCGCCACCGCCGAACAGGTCCGGGAGATCCGGGACCGGCTCGGCATCGGACCGGACGAGCGGGTGGTGCTGTACGCGCCGACGCACCGCGAACACCTGCCCCGCTACCGCCCGCCGTTCGACCCGGGGCGGTTGCTCGACGTGCTCGGGCCGTCGGGGCGGCTGCTGATCCGCAGCCACTACTTCCACGACCGGGCCGGCCGGGCCCGCCGGCGTACCGGGGGCCGGGCGGTCGACGTCAGCGACCACCGCTGCGTGGAGGACCTCTATCTCGCGGCCGACGTGCTGGTCACCGACTACTCGTCGGCGATGTTCGACTACGCCGTCCTGGACCGCCCGATTGTCGTGTACGCGCCGGACCGCGACGCGTACGCGCTGGCGCGGGGCGTCTACTTCGACGTGACCGCCGAACCGCCCGGCGCCGTCGCGCTCACCTTCGCCGAGCTGCTGGACCTTTTCCGCTCCGGCGCGGTGACCGGGGCGGAGGCCCAGCGGGCGCGACAGCGGTTCCGGGGCCGGTTCTGCACCTTGGACGACGGGCACGCCGCGGAGCGGGTGGTCCGTCGGGTCTTCCTCGACGATCCCGCCTGACGCTGTGGTCCCGTCGACGGGGCCGCCGCCGGTAATAGGACCGTCATGACCGCAACATCGCACGTTTACCCGATGTGCTGATCCGATGATGCTCGTCACAGTCAAGCGCGGGGTTCGGCCGAGCTGGGGGAGGAGACGGTGACCACCGTCGCGCTCAAGGATGTCACCAAGGTGTTCCCGGACGGGACGCTCGCGGTCGACAGCGTCAATCTGGACGTCAACGACGGCGAGTTCATGGTGCTGCTCGGTCCCTCGGGCTGCGGCAAGTCCACCGTGCTGCGGATGGTCGCCGGCCTGGAGGACCCGAGTTCCGGCGCCGTGATGCTCGACGGCGAGGTCGCCAACGACCTGCCGCCACGGGAGCGCAGGATCGCCATGGTCTTCCAGGACTTCGCGCTCTATCCGCACATGACCGTCGGGGACAACATCGCCTTCCCGCTGCGACTGGCCGGTGTGGAGCCGGCCCCGCGCGGGGAGCGGGTGCAGGACGTCGCGGGCGCGCTCGGCATCGGGGACGTCCTCGGCCGCAAGCCGAGCCAGCTCTCCGGCGGCCAGCGGCAGCGGGTGGCCATGGGGCGGGCGATAGTGCGCCGTCCGGGGCTCTTCCTGATGGACGAGCCGCTCTCCAACCTGGACAGCGGTCTGCGCGCCGAGCTGCGCGCGGAGATTTCCGGGCTGACCCGGGAGCTGGGCGTCACCACCATCTACGTCACGCACGACCAGGCCGAGGCGCTGACCATGGCCGACCGGGTCGCCATCATGCGCAAGGGCGTCCTCCAGGACGTGGGCACACCGACCCAGGTGTACGGCCGGCCGGCCACCCTCTACGTCGCGGCGTTCCTGGGCAGCCCCCGGATGAACCTGCTGGAGGCGTCGGTCTACGTCCACCTCGACCGGTACGTGACCCTCACCCTCGGCGAGCAGGCGCTCTACCTGCCCTGGGACGACATCCGCAGCCGGGCGGTGGCGCACTACCACGGCGAGCGGATCGTGATCGGGATGCGGGCCGAGGCGCTGACGCCGGTCGCGCCGGACACCTCCGGCGACGTGCTCCAGGGCCGGGTCCGCTACCTGGAGCACCACGGGCACGAGTCGCTGGCCTTCCTCGACATCGGCGCCACCGCGATCGTGGTGGACGAGATGGGCGCCACGACCGACGACGCACCGGCCGGGCAGCGCGGGCTGCGCCGGTTCGGGCAGGTCATGCAGCGGCTCACCGGCCGGGCCGGCGAGCTGGAGCCGATCTCCGCCCCGACCGGGGGCGGCAACCGGACCAGCGTGCTCCCCGACCCGGGGCGCCACCACCGCCGCCCCGCCGAGCTGGCGGTACGCCTCGCCCCGTACCCGGCGATCTCGGCGGGTCACCCGATGTCGGTCGCCGTACGGATGGACGCCCTGCACTTCTTCGACGAGCGCGGCGACCGGATCGACGTCGGCTGGCGCTGAGCCGTCAGGGCGGGGCTGCGGGCGACCGGGCCGATGCCCTACGGTCAGCGCACCCAGTCCACTGAGCACCGCCTGTAGAGAGGGGCCCGCCGTGTCGGGTGACCGTCCGAGCCCGCTCGTGATCGAGCGGATCCTGCGTGATCGGCAGGGCATCTGGCAGCAGATCGTCGCCGACGACGACCTGAACGCGCTGACCGGGCGGATGCTGGCCAGCTCCGCCGTCGCACTGGCCTGCTACGGGGCGGTGCTCGGCGCGTTCCACGGCGTGCTGATGGCGTTGACCTCGGCGGTCAAGCTGCCGCTGCTCTTCCTCATCACCCTGGCCATCTGCCTGCCCACGCTCTACCTGTTCAACCTGGTGTTCGGGGCCCGGCTGTCGGTACGCCAGTCGGTGGCCCTGGTGATGGTGGCGATCACCGTCACCTCGATGCTGGCGGTGGCGTTCGCCCCGATCAGCCTCTTCTTCCTGATCACGGCACCGGACTACGGCTTCTTCAAGCTGCTGAACGTGGCGATCCTGACGCTGTCGGCGGTGGTCGGGCTGCGCTTCCTCACCGGCGGGATGCAGGTGCTCAACGCGCACGGCCTGCTCGCCCCGTCGGCCGCCGCCGCTGCCAATGGCACGCAGGCCGCCGTGGCCGCCCCGGCCGCGCAGGCCGCCGTACCGGCCCAGCCGGCGTCCGGTGAGCCGGTCGCGGAGCCGGTGGCCGTGGGGGCGGGCGCGAACGGCGCGAACGGCACCACGCCGGCCGCCGAGGCGCAGCCGGTGGCCGTCGTCCCCGCGCAGCCGGTGGCCGTCGTCCCCGCGCAGCCGGCCGTCGGCGTCCCGGCGCAGCCGGTCGTGCTGGCCGGCCACCCGATGGCGGCCTTCCCGCCCGGGATGGTGCCGCCGGGGTACGCCGGTGCGGGCCGGCCGTGGGCCACCCCGCCGGTGCGGCGCGGCGAGTCGGAGCGGCCGGCCAGCATGACCCTGCTGTACGTCTGGATCCTGCTCTTCGGCTTCGTCGGCACCCAGCTCGCCTGGACCCTGCGCCCGTTCGTCGGCAGCCCGGGCGAGGACTTCGCGCTGTTCCGCAGTATCGAGGGCAACTTCTACGCGGAGATCCTCCGTACCCTCGGCAACCTGTTCTGACCACCGCCGTCGAGGGCGATGCCCTCGGCGCGACCGGACGATGTCCGCACGAGCGTCATGCCTGACAGACATAAATATGCCTGTCAGGCATGACGCTTGCCGGGGGATCGCTACCCGCGCGGTGACGCGGCGTGACGCGTGAGCGGGCGACAGGCGCGGGCCCGACCCGTTCGACCTGAGCCGACGGCACCGGGCCGTGACCGGGCCGGTCGAGTGCGGCCGGCGACCCGAAATTGCTGGTCGCTGGTGGCTTGCCGGAAAAGTTACTGGCTAGTAACGTCGGGGCATGTCCATCGACTCGCGCCAGGTGGCGGCCGGGATGCTCCAGGCCGTGCCGTTCGCCCGTACCCTCGGCTTCGAGTTCGTCGAGGTCGCCCCGGAGGCCCACGGCGGGGTCCGGGCTGTGGTCCGGCTGCCCGACACGCCGGCCACCCACAACCACGTCGGCGGTCCGCACGCCGGAGCCATGTTCACCCTCGGCGAGACCGCGTCCGGCACGGTGGTGATGGCCGCCTTCGGCCACCTGCTCGACCGCGCGGTGCCGCTCGCCGTCCGGGCCGACATCGCGTACCGGAAGCTGGCCATGGGGCCGGTGCTGGCCACCGCCCGGCTCGGTCGCACGCCGGCCGAGGTGGTCGCCGAGCTCGACGCCGGGCAGCGGCCGGAGTTCCCCGTGGAGGTGGAGATCGGCACCGAGGACGGCACCGTCACCGGCACGATGACCGTCGTCTGGACGCTGCGCCCCAACCGCTGACGCACCGGCACCTGACGAAACGGGTTTGTTCGGGCGGTGGGCTGGATAGATTCGTACCGTGCTGGGCCTACCTGCTCATGTGTCCGCCTGTCTCTTCGATCTGGACGGTGTGCTGACGCAGACCGCCAAGGTGCACAACGCCGCCTGGAAGCAGACCTTCGACGCGTTCCTGGCGCGCCGGGCGGCGGCCACCGGTGAGCCGTTCAAGCCGTTCGACCCCGGGCCGGACTACAACCGGTACGTGGACGGCCGGCCCCGCGCCGACGGCGTCCGGTCCTTCCTCGCCTCCCGGGGTGTGGTGCTGCCGGAGGGCAACCCCGACGACCCGCCCGAGGCGGACACGGTCAACGGGGTCGGCAACCGCAAGAACGTCGTCCTGCTGGAGCGGATCCACCACGACGGGGTCGAGGTCTACCCGGGCTCGGTGACGTACCTGCGGGCGGCCGTCGCGGCCGGGCTGCGCCGCGCGGTGGTCTCGGCCAGCGCGAACTGCCGCGACGTGGTCGCCGCCGCCGGCCTGGAACCGCTGCTCGAGGCGCGGGTCGACGGTCTGGTGGCGCGGGCCGAGGGGCTGCGCGGCAAGCCGCACCCGGACACCTTCCTGGCCGGCGCGAAGCTGCTCGGGGTCGACCCGGTCAACGCCGCGGTCTTCGAGGACGCCCTCGCCGGGGTGGCCGCCGGGCGGGCCGGCGGCTTCGGCTACGTGGTCGGCGTCGACCGGGTCGGCCAGGCCGACGAGTTGCGCGACCAGGGCGCCGACATCGTGGTCACCGACCTCTCCGACCTGCTGAAGGGGACGGCGGCATGATCCGCGAACGCGCCTATCCGGTCGAGCCCTGGCACATCCGGGAGACCCGGCTCGACATGGACGTGCTGGCCCAGTCCGAGTCGGTCTTCGCGCTCTCCAACGGGCACGTGGGGCTGCGCGGCAACCTCGACGAGGGGGAGCCGCACGGCCTGCCCGGCACCTACCTCAACTCCTTCTACGAGCTGCGCCCGCTGCCGTACGCGGAGGCCGGCTTCGGCTTCCCCGAGTCGGGCCAGACCATCGTCAACGTCACCAACGGCAAGCTGATCCGGCTGCTGGTCGACGACGAGCCGCTCGACCTCCGGTACGGCGAGCTGCTGAGCCACGAGCGGATCCTCGACCTGCGCGCCGGCACCCTGCACCGGGAGATGCACTGGCGCTCCCCGGCCGGGCGCGAGGTCAAGGTCCGCAGCACCCGCCTGGTCTCCTTCACCCAGCGGGCGGTCGCCGCGATCAACTACGAGGTGGAGGCGGTGGACGGGCCGCTGCGGCTGATCCTCCAGTCCGAGCTGGTCGCCAACGAGACCCTGCCCGCGCAGAGCCGCGACCCGCGGGTGGCCGCCGTGCTGGAGTCGCCGTTGCAGGCCGAGGAGGAGCTGACCACCGACGACGGCGGGCTGCTCATCCACCGCACCAAGGTCAGCGGCCTGCGGGTGGCCGCCGAGATGGGCCACGACGTGTTCGCCCCGGCGAAGTTCACCGTCGAGTCCGAGGGCTACCAGGACTGGGTGCGGACCACCATCGGCTGCGTGCTCAAGCCCGGCGAGACGCTGCGGGTGGTCAAGTACCTCACGTACGGCTGGTCGAGCAAGCGGTCGCTGCCGGCGCTGCGCGACCAGGTCGGCGCGGCGCTGGCCGCCGCCCGGCTGGACGGCTGGGAGGGCCTGCGCCGGGAGCAGCGGGAGTACCTCGACGAGTTCTGGGACGCCGCCGACGTGCGGGTCGAGGGCGACCCGGAGGTGCAGCAGGCGGTCCGCTTCGGGCTGTTCCACGTCCTGCAGGCCGGTGCCCGGGCCGAGCGGCGACCCATCTCGGCCAAGGGCCTGACCGGCCCCGGGTACGACGGGCACGCGTTCTGGGACACCGAGATGTTCGTGCTGCCGGTGCTCACCTACACCCAGCCGTCCGCCGTCCGGGACGCGCTCTACTGGCGGTACTCGACGCTCGGGCAGGCCCAGGAGCGGGCCCGGACGTTGAACCTCCAGGGCGCCGCCTTCCCCTGGCGGACCATCGAGGGCCCCGAGTCGTCGGCGTACTGGCCGGCCGGCACCGCCGCCTTCCACATCGCCGCCGACGTGGCCGACGCGCTGCGCCGCTACCTGCTGGTCACCGACGACGACCAGCTGGAGCGGGAGATCGGCCTGGAGCTGCTGGTGGAGACGGCCCGGCTCTGGCGCTCGCTGGGCCACCACGACCGCAGCGGTCGGTTCCACGTCGACGGGGTGACCGGGCCGGACGAGTACACCGCCGTCAAGGACGACAACATCTACACCAACCTGATGGCGCAGCGGAACCTGCTCACCGCCGCCGACTGCGCGATGCGCTACCGGGACGAGGCGATCGACCTCGGGGTGACCGAGGAGGAGGCGGCCCAGTGGCGGGACGCCGCGAACGCCATGTACATCCCGTACGACAAGGGGCTGAAGGTCCACCAGCAGGTGGAGGGCTTCACCCGGTTGCAGGAGTGGGACTTCGAGCACACCCCGCCGGAGAAGTACCCGCTGCTGCTGCACTACCCGTACTTCGACTTGTACCGCAAGCAGGTGGTCAAGCAGGCCGACCTGGTGCTGGCCATGCACTGGCGGGGTGACGCCTTCACCGCCGACGAGAAGCTGCGCAACTTCCTCTACTACGAGCGGCGTACCGTCCGGGACTCCTCGCTGTCGGCCTGCACCCAGGCGGTGATGGCGGCCGAGGTCGGGCACCCGGAGCTGGCCCACCGCTACCTGCGCGAGGCCGCGCTGATGGACCTGCACGACCTCAACGAGAACACCCGCGACGGGGTGCACATGGCCTCGTTGGCCGGCGCGTGGATCGCGTTGGTCTCGGGTTTCGGCGGCCTGCGCGACCACGACGGGACGCTGTCGTTCTCGCCGCGCCTGTCCAGTCGGCTCAGCCGGCTGGAGTTCTCGTTGCAGTGGCGCTCGCTGCGGCTGCGGGTGGATGTCCGGCCGCACCAGACCACGTACTCGCTGCGCAACGGCGGGCCGGACACGGTGCTGGAGCTGCGTCACCACGGCGAGAAGATCACCGTGACCAGTTCCCTGCCGGTCACCGTCCCGGTGCCGACGCCCGATCCGCCCGGCCCGGCGCCCGAGCAACCCCCGGGTCGGTCCCCGCTGCTGCACCTTCCCGAGGAGGGCTGACCAGACCGACCGGCCACGAGGTCGGCGGCGTACCGCCAACCTCGTGGCCGGAAAGGGTCAGAACTGGCGGCCGTTGGAGGGACGGCCCCCCGCGTCGCGCGGAGCCATCGCGGCCGGGTCGTCCGCCGTGCGGGCCCGGGCCGCCTCGTCCGCCCAGTCCCGGCCGCGCTCGGCGTCCCGTTCGCGTTCTTCCTGCTCGGCCGTCCGGGTCTGCTGCCTGGACTTCTGCTTAGCCATGGCGATCCTCGCGATCCGTCGGGGCGCCGGGCACGCCGGCGCCGTCGTGCGGTCACCCTGCGGCTTCCCGAGGTCGTCGGCGGCAAACGCCGGGGCGACCGCCGCAGCCCGTCGGGGCCGCCCCCGCTTGGGTACCGGCGGCGCGGGTAAGCCCGCCGGGCCGGTGCGAATCCGACGGTACGGAGGGGTGCAGATGCGGACAGGAAGCAACGAGGTGACCATCCCGGCGGCCGGCGTCGGGCTCCCGGCGGACGTGACCGTCCCGGAGGGCGCGAACGGCGTGGTGCTCTTCGCCCACGGCAGCGGCAGCTCGCGGCACAGCCCGCGCAACACGGCGGTGGCCGGGGTGCTGCGGAGCCGGGGTGCCGCCACCGTGCTGGTCGACCTGCTCACCCCGGAGGAGGACGCGGTCGACGCCGTCACGGCCGAGCTGCGCTTCGACATCGGCCTGCTCGCCGACCGGCTTGCCGGCATCGTCGACTGGCTGGGCACCGAGCCCACGCTGGGCCGGCTGCCGGTGGGCCTGTTCGGGGCGAGCACCGGTGCGGCGGCGGCGCTGGTCGCCGCGGCGGGGCGGCCGGACCGGGTGGCCGCGGTGGTCTCCCGGGGCGGACGACCGGACCTGGCGGGCCCCGCGCTCACCGGGGTACGCGCGCCGACGCTGATGCTGGTCGGTGGCCTGGACGAGCAGGTGATCACGCTCAACGAGCAGGCCGCCGCGGCGCTCACCGCGCCGCACGAGCTGCGGATCGTGCCCGGCGCCACCCACCTCTTCGAGGAGCCCGGTGCGCTGGAGCAGGTGGCGGCCGACGCGGCCGACTGGTTCGCCGCCCACCTCCGCGTCCCCGCCTGACCCTCCCACCCACCCCGCCCCGCGAGCGCGGCCCGCTCCGCGAGTGCGGCCCACTCCGCGAGCGGGGCCGACTCCGCAAGCGCGGCCCGCTCCGCGAGAGCGCACTTTCACGGAAAGCGTGGCTATTCGGCGCGCGATAGCCACTCTTTCCGTGAAGGTGCCTGCCGTGTCTGTGCGCGTGCCCTGCCCGTGTTTCCGTGCCGTGGCCGTGCCGCGTGTGCCTGTGCCGGGCCGAGGTCGGGCGGGGTGGGCGGGTCAGGCGTGGGTGGGGGGTGGGGAGGGGCGGGTGGTGGCGATCCGTTCGCGGTGGCGCTGGACGGTGTCGATCACCCGGTAGGCGACGGCGGCGATCGGCACCGAGACGAAGGCGCCGGCGACCCCGGCGATCAGCGTGCCCGCGGTGACCACCACCAGGATCACCGCCGGGTGCAGCTGCACCTGCCGCTTCATGATCAGCGGTTCCAGCAGGTTGCCCTCGATCTGCTGCACGGCGATCACCGCGAGCAGCACCAGCAGCGCCGTCGTCGGGCCCTTGGCGGCGAGCGCCACCAGGACGGCGACCGTACCGGCGACCGTGGCGCCGATGATCGGCACGAAGCCGCCGAGGAAGGTGATCAGCGCCAGCGGCAGGGCGAGCGGCACCCGCAGCAGCACCAGGGACAGCCCGATGCCGATCGCGTCGATCGCCGCGATGATCATCGTCCCCCGGCTGTACGCGCCAAGGGTCTGCCAGCCGGCCCGGCCGGCCTCGGCGGTCAGCTCGCGGTTCGGGCCAGTCGTCCGGCGCAGCACCCACTGCCACATCGTTCGGCCGTCCTTGAGCAGGAAGAAGAGCAGCACCAGGGCGAGCAGGGCGGAACCGACGACCTCGGCTGCCGTCCGGGCCCCGCCCACCAGGTCGAAGCCCCCGCCCATGCCGGAGCGCACCTGCTGGATCAGCTTGTCCAGCTGCGCGTCGCTGACCGGCAGGGTGGAGGTGACGAAGTCCCGGCTGCGCTGGACGCCCTCGCCGAGTTCCTTGCTCAGCTCGCTGAACTGGGCGGCGGTCAGGTTCCACACCAGCACGCCGACCCCGACCAGGATGCCCAGCAGCAGCAGGAGCGACAGCAGCGCCGCCAGCGCGGGCGGGACTCGCAGCCGGCGCAGGCGCAGCAGCACCGGATCGAGCAGCGCGGTGAGGAAGAGCGTGACCGCCACGGCGATCGCCAGCGGCGCCAGCAGCACCGCCACCCGACCCAGCAGGTAGAGCGCGAACACCACGACCACCAGGCAGGCGCTCCACACCACCGCCGTGCGGACCAGCCAGGGCAGCGCCGCCCAGGCCTGCCGTGGCGCCGGCCGGGCGCCTGCCGCCGTCACCTCGGGCGTACGCCCGGCACCGTCCTCGTCCACGTCGATCCTCCTCGGTCTCGGCGGGATCGATACCCGTACGGCCCTGCTCCGACACCCGTCGGTGGATCAACGCCGTCCCGGGCAGGTGGTTCCGCTCTGGACAGTCCCGGCCGCGCGGCCGGGCAGGCGCCGCCGGGCATGGCCGCCGAGGGACGCTCGCCTGCGCCACTGCCGCCGAGACGTGGGCGTACGACAGGGGCCGGGGTGTTTGCGGCCGGGACCGGAGGGAACGCAGCAGGTACCGAGCGAGGAGGACCGTGGTGAGTGACTTCATGGACAAGGCCAAGGACATGGCCGACAAGCACGACAAGCAGGTCGACCAGGGCCTGGACAAGGCCGGCGAAGCCGCCGACCAGCGCACCGGCGGCAAGTACGACGAGCAGACCGACAAGGCCGTCGACATGGCGCAGGCGCGCACGGGTGAGGGCGACCAGGGCCGCTGACCTCGCGCTTCCGCTGCCGGACCGCCCTCGGGTGGTCCGGCAGCGGCGTGTCCGGGGACGGGCACGCTCTGGTCAGCATCGACCGGGCTCGCTACGATCCGCAGTCGTGGCATGACTCACTGTGGAGTCGTGCGGAGCGACGGCCCCGCCCGGCACGGCGGGCCGCGGACCCAGAGGGAGCCACCCCCGGTGACCGAGACTGCCCAGCCGACCATCCCGCAGCCCTACCCGTTCAGCGACCCCCACCGGCTCGACATCGACCCCCGCTACGCCCGGCTGCGTCAGGAGCAGCCGTTGACCCGGATCCGGATGCCGTTCGGCGAGCCCGCCTGGCTGGCCACCCGGCACGCCGACGTCCGGGTCGTGCTCGGTGACCCCCGGTTCAGCCGAGCCGCCTCGGTGGGCCGTGACGAGCCCCGGAACAGTCCACGACAGACCGACACGGGCATCCTCCAGATGGACCCGCCGGAGCACACCCGGCTGCGCCGGCTGGTGGCGAAGGCGTTCACCGCCCGCCGGGTGGAGGAGCTGCGCCCGCGTACCCGGTCGGTCGCCGGGGAACTGGTCGAGGTCATGGTCGCCGCCGGGCCGCCGGCCGACCTCGTCGCCGACCTGGCCACCCCGCTGCCGATCCGGGTGATCTGCGACCTGCTCGGGGTGCCGGTCACCGACCAGGACCGCTTCCACACCTGGTCGGAGGCGGTCGTGTCGACCACCTCGCTGCCGCCCGAGGTGGCCGAGAGCTACGTCGAGCAGCTGCTGGGGTACATGGCCGGGCTGATCGCCCAGCGGCGCGCCGAGCCGACGGACGACCTGATCGGCGCGATGGTCCGGGCCCGGGACGAGCACGCCGACCGGCTCAGCGAGGAGGAGGTCGTCCGGCTGGCCGCCGGCCTGCTCGCCGCCGGCCACGAGACCACCGTGACCCAGATCCCCAACATGGTGTACGTCCTGCTGACCGAGCCGGACGGCTGGGAGCGGCTACGGGCCGACCCGGCCCTGGTGCCGACGGCGGTCGAGGAGCTGATGCGCTTCATCCCGCTCGGCGCGACCGCCGCCTTCCCCCGGTACGCCCTCGAGGACGTCGAACTCGGCGGCGAGCTGGTCCGGGCCGGCGAGCCGGTGGTCGTGTCGATCCACTCGGCCAACCGGGACGAGCGGGTCTTCGCCGACCCTGACCGGCTGGACCTGGGCCGGGAGGTCAATCCGCACGTCGGGTTCGGCCACGGCGTGCACCACTGCGTCGGCGCGCAACTGGCGCGGATGGAACTCCAGGTGGTGCTGGAGACCCTGCTGCGGCGTACCCCCGGTCTGCGGCTCGCGGTGCCGGAGTCGGAGCTGACGTGGAAGAGCGGCCTGCTGGTCCGGGGTCTGACCGCGATGCCGGTGTCCTGGTGAGCCCGGTGCGGGGTCCGGCGGTGGTGACCGGTCGGTGGCGCCGGTGAGCGCCGGGAGCGCGGCGGGCGACGCCGCGCGCTGGCGGGTCTTCGTCGACCCGACCCGGTGCATCGGATCGGGGATCTGCGCGGGAGCCGCGCCCGCCCACTTCGTGCTGGTGGACGGGCTCTCCCGCCCGCTGGCCGAGCGGATCGCCCCGGCGGATGAGGTGCTGGACGCCGCCGAGTCGTGCCCGATGGAGGCCATCATCGTGTCCGACGCCGAGGGGAGCCGGATCGCGCCGGAGCCGTGAGCGCGGCGCGCCCGGGTGGCCGGCGGCATCGACCACCCGGACGCCGACCGGTCACCAGCCCGGGTAGCGGACGCCGCTGATGTTGACCCGCAGCGTGTAGAGCGAGCTGGAGGCGCAGAGGTAGAGGTGGTTGCGCTTCGGGCCGGCGAAGGTGAAGTTGGCGACCACCTCCGGCATGTGCAGCTTGCCGAGGAGGGTGCCGTCCGGGTCGAAGCAGTGCAGGCCGTCGTGCGCGGCCACCCAGACCCGGCCGGCCTCGTCCAGGCGTACGCCGTCGAAGGAGCCGGCGTCACAGGTGGCGAAGACCTCGCCCCCGGCGAGCGTGCCGTCGTCGCGGACGGCGAAGCGGCGCAGGTGCTTGTGTCGGGTGTCGACCACGTACAGGGTGGACTCGTCGGCGCTGAAGGCCAGGCCGTTGGGTTGCCCGAAGTCGTCGGCGACCAGCCGCACCTCGCCGCTGTCCGGGTCGACGCGGTAGACGTGGTTGCCGCCGATCTCCGACTCGCCCCGGTTGCCCTCGTAGTCGCTGTCGATGCCGTAGCTCGGGTCGGTGAACCAGATCGACCCGTCGGAGCGCTCGACCACGTCGTTCGGGCTGTTCAGCCGCTTGCCGCGCCACCGGTCGGCCAGCACGGTGTCGGAGCCGTCCGGCTCGGTGCGGGTGACCCGGCGGTTGCCCTGCTCGCAGCTGAGCAGCCGGCCGCGCCGGTCGACGGTGTGCCCGTTGGCGTACCCGGCGCTGTGCCGGAACACGCCCACCGCGCCGGTGGTCTCGTCCCAGCGCAGCACCCGGTCGTTAGGGATGTCGCTGAAGAGCAGGTACCGCCCGGCGGGGAACCAGGCCGGCCCCTCCAGCCACCGCCCGCCGGTCCACAGGCACTCGACCCACTCGTCGCCGTTGACCCGCCGGAACCGCTCGTCGCACACCTCGAACCGGGTCCTGAACCTGTCCACCGTCTGCCACCCCCTGTGATCGTGTTCGGCATGACGCTAACATGACCGAACCACAGTCGGTCAGTCCATGATTCGGCCGGATAGGATTCGAGGAGGCTCGGTGGACGACACCGACCGCGAGTTGCTGGCGGCCCTGCAACGGGACGCCACCCAGTCGTACGCCGCGCTCGCCGCGACGGTCGGGCTCTCCACCGGCGCGGCGCACGAGCGGGTCCGCAAGCTGCGGGAGCAGGGGGTCATCCGGCGTACGACGGTGGACGTCGATCCGGCGGCGGTGGGGCGGGGCGTGCTGGCCTTCGTGATGGTCGAGGCGAACGCCTGGATGGGGGACTCGCCCACCCACGAGGCCCTGGCCGCCCTGCCCGAGGTGGAGGAGGCGCACGTGGTGGCCGGCCCCGCCTCCGTGCTCGTGAAGATCCGCGTGGGCACCCCGGAACAGCTCCAGGCCAGCCTCCGCCGGCTGTTCGGCGTCGAGGGGGTCACCGGCACCCGGACCATCGTCGTGCTGGAGACGTTCTTCGAACGCCCGCTCGATCCCCGCCCGCCGACGGCCGTCCCCTGAACGACGCGACGGCCAGGCCCGTCGGGCGTGGCCGTCGCGAGACGATCGGTGTCAATGCTGCTTCTCGCGCAGCTCCGCCATCGAGGTCGGGCGGCCGCTGAGCGCGTCGCGCATCCGGTCCACCAGGCCGGCGCCGGGGGCGAGCAGCTTGTTCGCCGGCGGGTGGTCCGGGGCGGCCGGGTGCGGGCGGGTCGGGGCCGACTTCTTCGCGGCCTGCACCTTGCCGGCGAGCTCGACCAGTTCCTCGCGCGCCACCGCGGCCCGCAGGCGCGGGAAGAGGTCGGCCTCCTCGTCCTCGATGTGGTGTCGGATCGTGCCGGTCAGGTGGGCGAGCAGCTCGTCGAAGCGCGGGTCGGACGGATCGACGGACTCCAGCTCCTTCATGGTCCGCTCGGCCTCGGCGTGCTCGGAGATCTCGTGCTCGGCGACCTGCTTGCCGTCCGGCAGTGCCTTGCGGGCGGTCGGGTAGACGTACGCCTCCTCGGCGACGGAGTGCCGGACCAGCTCGGCGATCACCACGTCGGCCAGCTGACGGCGGTGCTCCGGCGTGCCCCGGCGGCTCTCCAGCTCGACGAAGATCGACTCGACCTCGCGGTGGTCGGAGATCAGCACGTCCACGACGTCCTGGTGGCTCTTCTCGTGATGGCTCATCTGGTGCCCCTTACCGGTTGCGGACGGTCGGATGGGGGGCAGGTACCCGTCCGTGGCCGACCGAATCCCCTCCGGCGCGATCCGACGGGGCCGGGTCGCCGCCGCCGGCCGGACGGGCCGGGATGGCCGTTGTGGCGCCGGCATCTTGGGGCCTGTCGGTGCGGGCCTCGGCCGCCGCGGAACAGCGACGAGGGCCGGCCTCCCCTGTCGGGGAGGCCGGCCCTCAATCGATCAGGTCGGGATCAGGAGCTGTAGCCGCGGCCCGCGATCCAGTTGGCCAGCTCGGCCACGTCCATCCAGTACTCCTGGACGTCCGGCGCGGCCGGGTCGGCGATCTTGACGGTGTTGCCGTCGTCCTTGTACTCCACCACCGTCAGGTAGTGACCGGGGTAGTAGTGCTCGACGCCGTCGACGTCGACCGCACCGCCGAGGATGTTGGCCACCACCGGGTCACCGGCGTCCACCGCCGCCTTGACGTCGGCCCGGAGCCGCTCGATCTGCTCCTTGGACGCGACCTCGTCGCTGATCTCGGTGGTCTTGTACCGGCCGCCGGTGTACTCGTTGAGCACCCGGGTGACGTCGATGGCCGAGTCCGTGCCGTTCTCGGTGGTGCCGAGCTTCTCGGCCAACTCGTCCTGGCTGACCGCCTTGCCGTCGGCCGACAGCGCCATCCGGGTCGACGCCGGGCCGCAGTAGAAGAAGTTCGGCTGCGCCTGGTACTCGTAGCCGGCGCGGCGCTCGCCCTTGCCCTTGCCCTTGCCCTTCTCGGACACGACGGACGCGGACGCCTTCTCGACCGGCGCGGCCTGCGCGGCCACGGCGGGGCCGACGATGGCGCCACCGGTCATGACCAGGCCGGCGACGGAGAGCATGCCGTTACGGAAAATCGTCTTCATGGTCGAAGCTCCATTCGGGGGGTTTGCCGCCCGGTCGTGGAGACTCGGACGCAAGCACCGGGAAAGGCGCTCGGATCATCAGGGGACGCGGACTCACTCGGCCCGCGCTCACCAGCAACGCAACGACCGCCAGCCCGGACCCATTCCGGCGCGGTCGTACGGACAATCCAACGACCCGCCCCACCCCCTGATTCCGCCTCCCCCGTGGCCCCCTCACCCCCGCCCACCCGCAAACCCGACAACCGGGCCGAGACCTCACACCGCCCAAGACTGGCGCACTTTCACGGAACGAGTGGCTATTCAGCGCGGAACAGCCACTCCTTCCGTGAAAGTGCGGACCGAGGAGGGCGGGGGTGGGGGGCGGGGGGGTCAGGTGGGTGGGGGGAGGCTGCCGAGGAGGCGGGTGACGGCGATCTCGATGACGACGCGTTCGGGGTTGGGACGGGGCTGGCGGTAGCGCTCGGCGTACCGGCGCTCGGCCTCGGCCACCGACGCCGGGTCGGTGCGGAGGGTCGCCCGGCCCTCGATGGTCAGCCACCACCGCCCGTCGAGGTGGCACACCGCGACGGGCGTGCCCTCGGGGCCGGCGGCGGCGACGTGCCGGGCCTTGGCGGAGCCGCCGGAGGTGATCACCCGGGCCAGCCCGGCGTCCGGGTCGAACGTGACCCCCACCGGCACCACGTGCGGGGTGCCGTCGGCGCGCAGGGTGGTCAGCGTGGCGAGGTGCCGCTCCCGGCAGAACGCGACGACCCGCTCGTCGTGCGGGTCCAACCGATGGTCGCCGGCCATGTCCGTCCCCTTCCTCCCCCGGTGCTCGGCCGGCCCGCACGATCATGGCACGGGACGGCGTACCCGGTCCTGACCAGGGGGAGTGTCCGGCTGGCCGGGCAGCCGGCGGGCCTGCGCCCGGCGCTGGTGGGCCAACCGGGTCAGGTAGATCAGCGCCCCGGCGAGGATCCCCATGTCGTCCAGGTAGATCGGGTCGGGCAGCACGTCCACCGGGAGGATCGTGTAGATCAGCGCGCCGTAGAAGGCCACCTTGCCCCCGACGCCGAGCGTGCCGAGCAGCCGGCGGGTGCGGACCACCCGGATCGCCAGCAGCACCGCGCCGACCAACGTCGCCAGCGCCAGGATGCCGCCGATGACGACGAGGACCAACGTCTCGCGGGACATGCCGTCACGCTAGCCGAACCCCGCACCCACCGCCGACGAGCGCGGCGGTGAGAGACCCGGCGGTTGACTGCCGCCGAGCCGGCTCGCGGTCAGTAGGCGGCGACGGCGGCCCGACCCCGGGCCACGCCCGCCGACTCCCGGGCCGGCTCGGCCGCCGGCCGCCGGGTCTCCGGCATCGGCACCACCGACTCGACCTCCTCCGGCCTGCGGTCCAGCGCGGCGAACGCCTCCTCGCGCAGGCTGCGCGCCGCCGCCACGGTCAGCTCGGCCGCCCGCCACGCCGCCCGCTCCCGCTCCGACGCGGCCCGGTGCCGGGCGGCCAGGTTGTCCCGGATGGCGCGGCGCAGCACCAGCTCCTGCTCGACCGGGTGCCGCCGTGGGTCCCAGCCGTTGCGGTGGGCGAAGACGTCGCTGAGCTGCTCCACCGAGAGCTCCTTGCGCCAGTACGCGTCCAGCGCGGCCCGGTGCAGGTACCGCTCCCGGTCGGCGTACTCGGCCGGGGTGCGGACCGTGCCGGGCAGTGGCATCGCGGCGGCGGCGGACAGCCGGCGGACATCCGCCTCGGCCGCCTCGTACGCCGCCCAGGCCGCCTCGACCTCGTCCTGGGCGGCCAGCCACTCGGCGCGCCGCCGCCCGGCGGTGGCCGACGCGCGCTCGGCGGCGACCGCCACCTCGCCGGCGTACCGGGTGCGTTCCCGTTCCTCCTCGGCCAGCTCCATGGTGCTGGGCAGCGCGGCCTGCCGGATCCGGCCGGCGACGGCGGAGCGCAGCCAACCCGGACGGGCGACCAGCGCGCCGAAGGCGACGGCCGCGACGGCGAGCAGTACCAGCCAGATCACGGCGGCGGCGGGGACGTCGGGCAGGACGGAGGAGAAGACGGTCTGCATCACCAGCACCTCACGGCGGGGATCGATGTGGACGGGCGGCCGGGCGAGCGGAGCGGCGGGCGTACCCGGGGCGGACCGCGCGGCGCGGCGGGTGGCGCGGCGGTGGTCCGGCGCCGGGCGGGCGCCGCGTGGCTCAGCGCCGGGGCGGGCCGCGCCGGCCGGTGGCGTCCCGGACCGGGTCCGTCGTCGTCGCCGGCGCCGCGAGCGGCCGGTCGGGCGAGGCGGCGTCACGCCGGGCCGGGATCGGCCGGGCGGAGGAGTCGGCGGGCTGTTCGTCGGTCGGCCGGGCGGTGGCCGGCGACTCGGCCACCCGGGCGGCCGACACGGCGGGCCGGGTCGGCGCGGCGGCGGCCGGGCCGGTCGTCGGGGCGAGGACGCCGCCGAGACCGACCGCGAGCACCAGGGCGGTCAGCGCCAGCCGGGTCAGGTCGCGCAGCGTCGCCCGCCGAAAGGGGCGGGTGGACGCTACGGGCAGCACCTCTCCAACCTATCGCCACCCAGGGGCCGGTGCAGCGGACCAACAGCGTTCATCGGCGTGACCCGAACCACTCGTCCTACGTGGACTCACCACTCGTCGGGACGGTGGGGCCGCGTTGGCTTCCGCTGAGCACGGCGGGGCCGGGCGACTTCTGCCGACCAGATGTCCCGGAACGAGAAGCGGCCCACCCGGTAACTCCCGGGTGGGCCGCTCGTCGTGCGTCAGGTCAGCGGTCGCCGCCGAGCACCGGCGGGGTGGTGTCGGCGCCGTCGTGCCACACCATCTCGTCCTCGGTGAGCCAGGTCAACCGCTCGTCGCTCTCGTCCTCGCCGTGCTGCCCGCGCCCGCCGATCACGCCGTTGCGGCCGGCGCCGCCGGCCGTGGCCGCCCGGTTGGTGCCGGGCCGGCCGCCGCCGTTGGCGCTGCCCAGCTGGCCCGAGGCCAGCCGGCCGGTGCCGGCGGCGGACCGGTTCTCCATGCCGGTGGCGCCGGTGGCCGGCCGGACCGGCGTCGGGGCGGATGGCCGGCCCGAGGAGGCCAGCGCGCCGGTGCCGAGCACCCCGCCGGCCGCGATGCCGGCGGCCGCGCCGAACGCCATGCCCGAGCCGCCGCCCGTCGCTCCCGCGCCGGCCAGGCCGGCGCCCCCGGCGAGTGCGCCGCCGGTGAGCGGTTCGGCGCCCGCGAGCGAGGTGCCGGTGCCGACGAGCCCACCGCCGGTGACCGGCGTGGTCGTCGTACCCGTGCCGTTGCCGCCCGTGCCGGTGTCGCCGGAACCGGTCGTCGGACCGTGCGCCGGGCTGCTGGGGGTGGACACCGTGGCGCTGCCGCCCGGACCGGCGATCCCGGTGCCGGGCGCGGACGCCGGGCTGCCCACCGACGGGCCGGCCTTGGTCGTGGCGCCGTTCCGGTCGGCCTCACCGGGCAGTCGCGGCGGCGGGGCCGGCGGGTCGACGACCCGGCCGTACGAGGCGGCCTCGTAGCCCGTGGCCAGGTCGGCCACCACCTGCACCATCCGCTGGTGGGCCTTCTCCTGCTCGGCCTTGTCCTGCTGGTGGCCCAGGATGCCGCCGACGATCATGCCTGGCACGCCGAGGATCAGGCCCTTGGTCGCCCCGTCCACCGCCTTGTCGTGGTCGTCGGTGGCCTCCGGGCTTTCCGCGTTGCGCTGGGCGGTGCGCAGCTGGCCGGCCATCAGGGAGAGCGCCTGCCGCACCTCGGCCGTGCCCTCGGCCAGGTCGGACGAGTAGCGCACGACCAGGGAGAGGCGGTCGTGGAACTCCCGCGCGGCGTCGCCCGTCCAGGCCGGGGCCAACTTGTCCAGGTCGGCGCCGAGATCCCGGGCGAGGTTGTCGAGCGTGTCCCGCAGGGAACTCCACTGGCTGGCCAGGTTGTCGATCTGCTGCGGGTCGCCGGCGTGCACCGCGTCGTACAGCTCGCGGTGGCTGACATGCTGATAGCGCTGGGTGTACTCAGACACGACGGTCCCCCCGCTCCTTGAGCGCCTCGTCCACCCCGTTGAGCGCGGCCTCGATGTCGGCGGCGTTCGCCGCGTTGCGCGCCTCGGTGGTGCGGTAGTTCGTCATGATCGTGTGGGTCGCCGTCCGGGACGCCTCGACGGCGCGGCGCAGCCGGGCGACCTGCTCGGCATAACTCGCCTGGATCTCGCTGTAGCGGCGGGCGTTGCTGCTGGCATCGGTGAACGTGCCGAGCGCGGGCGGGGTGCACTGGAGCTCGGTGTTGAGCTTCTTCAGCGCCGCCTCCGCCTGGGCGAGCCGGTCCGCCAAACGCTGGTGAAAGTCCTCCAGGGACAGCACGTCGACTGTCGTACGCCCGGTCATGGCAGCATCCCCGTTGTCCATAGTCGATACGTCGGCCACGCCCAGGTTAGTCGACCGGCGCCAGCCGGGGCGACCCGTGGATCGGCCGTCGGCACCCCTCAACCGCCCTGCGCCGGCGCTCCGGTGGCCGCCTTCGGCTGCGCTGACGGGGTGCCGGGGCCGTCGCCGGGGGCGAAGTAGGACAGCGCGTCCCGCCGCTCCAGGGTCGGGCCGGTCGGGATCAGCGAGAGCAGCGATGCCGGCACGACCAGGGGCTTCACCCCGCCGTACCCGAGCGCGGTGGCCGCGTCGCCGGAGCGCTTCCCCAGCGGGTACCGCACCCCCTGCGGGCTGATCAGGTAGACCGTCGCCCCGGCCGCCGCCTCGGTGCCCTCGCCGGCGCCCGGGGCGGCCTGGACCAGCACGCCCTTGCCGCCCGGCAGCAGCACCTCCTCGGCCGTCTCGACGGCGTCGCGGGAGCCCTGCCGCACCGCCGTCGCGCCGTCCGCGCCGGCCAGCTCGGGCGGCGTCCGGTCGAAGACCTCCAGGGTGGTGGTCGGCAGACCGCCGGCCGGACCGGACCGGTAGCTGGCGCAGACCACCGTCTGCCCCGGGCGGACCGGATGCAGCGCGGGCAGCGCCTGCGGCATGCCGTCGGGCTCCACCCGCCGGTCGGCCAGCTCGCCCACCTGGTCCGGGCTGATGTCGGTGACCTGACCGCCGTCGCTCTGCAGCAGCAGGGCGCTCACCTCGCCGATGGAGACCAGGCCGTCGCGGGTCAGCACGTAGTGCTCGCCGGCGGCCCGGAACACCTGGCCGATCCGGGCCGGGCGGCCCCCGACCGACCGGCTGCTCGGCGTGCCGTCGCCGTCGATGCTCAGCTCCCGCAGCGCCGGTCCGGCCGGGACCGCGTTGAGCAGCTGCGCGCCGACGTCGAGCGCGGTGGCGTTGGCCATCCGCAGCGCGGCCAGCGCCGGGTCCCCGCCGACGATCTGGAGCCGGGAGCCGCCGGTGAGCAGGAAGCGCTGCCCGTCACCCCGGACCAGCACCGCCCGGTCCGCCAGCGGCGTGCCGCCGGTCAACGGCCGGTCGATCACCACCCGGGTAGTCGACCGGCGGGAGTCGCCGGGGTCGGGCACGTCGCAGACCGACCAGGGGAGGCCGACCAGCGACTTGCGGTCCGGCAACGCGTCGGGGGCGCCGACGATGCCGACGGTACGACCCCGGGGCCGGTCCTCGATCGACGCGCGCGACATCGTCCGGGTCGGCGGATCGGCCTCGTTGAGGATCAGCCGCGCCGAGGCGTAGTTCAACGTCGGGTGCAGCACCCCGTCGGCGAAGACGTACGTCGCGCCGGTCTCCCGCTCGATGACCAGCGTGTTCGCCTCCAGCGGCGCGGTGTTCCCGGTGAACTGGCCGTACGCGCCGGCCCCGCCGAGCACGATCGCGGCGGTGAGCACGCTGCCGATCACGGCCATGCCCAGTCGCCGCATCGGCAGGTTGGTGGTCTCGGGGTCGCCGGAGAGCAGCGCGGAGACGATGCGGCGGGTGACGAAGCGGTACGCCTGCACCTGATCGCGGCGGGTCCGCATGTTTGACCTCCGGCGGGGGTGGGTCCGCGACGATCAGGTCCGAACTCCGCCGCGGGCTTCCCTACGATAAGGGGCCACGGGTGGGTCATCGGGACCCCCGCCCGTCCTCCGGCACCGCACCGCCCCGCCGGATGCCCATGATGTCCAGAAGGGACGCTCACCGATGACGCAGCTCCAGGCGCCACCCGGTCGTACCCCCGCCGCCCCCGACGCCGCGGCCGACCGGCCGGTGGTGCCGGCCGACCGGCGCGGGCGCGGCCGGATCGGGCCGGTCGCCGTCGGTCAGATCGTCGTGCTGGAACTCTGCGCGCTCGCCGTCTGGGCCGCGCTGGGCGGGCCCGGCTGGGTGGTCGGGGTGGTCGGTGGCCTGGCCCTGTTCGCGACGGTGGCGTCATTCGCCCGGCGCGGCGGCCGCTGGTGGTACGAGGACCTGCTGCTGCGCCGCCGGTTGGGGCGCCGCCGCGAGCAGGCCCGGGCGGCGGTCGCCCAGGGCGCCGTGGTCGACCCCCGGCTGGCGGCGCTCACCCCCGAACTCAACGTGATCGAACTCACCGAGCGGGGTACCCGGCTCGGCATCGGCCAGGACGGGCGCGGCTGGTTCGCCGCCGTGGCGCTGACCGGGCGGCCCGGCGCGCCGGCCGGTTCGATCGAGGCGTCCGTGGTGGACCGTGCCCTCCAGGTGCTCACCGACTTCGCCGGCCCGGTCACCCTCACCCAGGTCGTCTCGCACACCCTGGTCTGGTACCCGGCGCCGGGCGCGCCACCGGCCGCCCACCGGACGGTCTGGGTGGCGCTGCGCCTGTCGGTGCCGGACGCCCGCACCGAGACGGTGACCCGCGGCGGCGGGATGCGCGGCGTGCACCGCACGGTCGCGGCCGGCGTCGGGCGGTTGGGCAAGGCGCTGAACGCGGCCGGGCTGAGCCACCGCGTGCTGGGCCGGGACGAGCTACGGGCGGCGGTGGTCTCCGCAGCGGGCCTCGACCTCGCCCCGGCGGCGCCCGCGGAGACCTGGACGGGCCTGCGCGGCGGCGGCTGGACGCAGCTCTGCCTGACCCTGCGCAAGCGGCCCGAGGCGTCGCTGGGCACCCTGGTGGACGCGATCACCTCCACCTCGGCCCCGTCGCACACCGTGGCCGCGGTGGTGGTGCCGGGTGGCCGGCCGGTGCCTCCCCTGCTGCGCGTCGCCGCCCTGGACGGCCACGTCGAGGCCCTGGTCAAGGTGGTCCGCGACATGGCCCGCCGGTGCGGCATCCCGGCCCGGCCGCTCGACGGCCAGCACGGGCCCGGGGTCTACGCCACCACGCCGGTCGCCACCGCGGCCGGCACGTTCAGGGTCGGAGATTGACGATCCAGCCGTAGAGCCCGCACACCCAGAAGGCCAGCGGCACCAGCGAGACGATCAGCAGGATCTCGACGATGTCCAGCGTCCGGCCCCAGACCGGCGAGATCCGCTTGCCCGCCACGCTCAGGCCGTAGATCAGGCTGACCACCGCGGTCAGCAGCAGGCCGCCGAGGACCAGCCCGAGCCGGGTCACCAGCGAGCCGCCGGCGAAGGTGGCCGCCGCGGTCAGCGCCAGCCCGGCGGTGCCGGTGACGAGCACCGGGGTGCGCTGGGCGCGCCCGATGAACGGCCGGGCCCGCAGCAGCGACAGCAGCGCCAGCACCAGGCAGAGCAGCACCGCCGGCAGTCGGCCGTTGCCGGCCAGCACCACCTGGCTGCCCAGCACGAGCAGCGACACCGTCCACAGCAGCCCGGTGAGGAACGCGTCGGCGCGCTCGCTGAGCCGCAGCACCCGGCGACCGTCGACCGTCTCGGTGTCGGTCTTCAGGTCGTCCGGGCCGGTGGGGATGGACGGCACGGGCAGCCGGGCCAACCGGTAGGCGGCCATCGGCAGCGCCGGCAGGGTAGCGAACGCGACGGTGGCGACGATCGCGGCGGCGGCCGCCGCGCCGATGCCGAAGGCCAGCGAGAGCAGCGCACCGAGGGCCACCGCCGCGCCGACCGCGACGGCCCCGAAGAACAGCGGCATCCGGTCGCCGACCGCCAGCGCGGCGACCGCGGCGAAGAGCACCACGGCGGTACCGGCCAGCAGCACGTGCGGACTCGCCAGCTCGGTCAGCGTCCGGTCGCCGGCCAGCACGAGCAGGCCACCCACCGCGGCGTAGCCGAGGCCGGCCATGGCGAGCACCGAGCCGGTCCGGCTGTCACCGGCCGCCCGGGACAGCACCGCCGCGCCCACCACCAGCACGACCGCCATCAGCAGGGCGGCCACCGCGCCGGGCAGCTGCGGCGGCCCGGCGAGCAGCGTGACGACTGCGCCCACCCCCAGCGTCACCGCCGCCAGCAGCACCGAGAACGTGCGGGTGGTGCCGACCTGCCAGGTGCCCGGGCGCTGGTTGGTCGCCGTCGCGACCGCGTCCACCACGTCGTCGAAGACGATCTCCGGGGCCGCCGCCGCGCGCGGGTTGAAGTAGAGCACCTCGCCGTCGCGGACCCCGAGCTGCGCGGCGGTACGGCCACCGTCGAGCGGCTGCCCGCCGAGCCGGGCCAGGCTCCAGCCACCGTGCCGTACGCCCTCGTCGGCGAGGTCCTCGCCGGCGTACCGCAGCAGGGTGGGGAGCAGGTCCGCCAGGGGCACGTCGGACGGCAGTGCCAGATCCATCCTCGTCCGGGGTGCCACGATGGTGATCCGGCTCAACCCGCCGGTCGCCGACTTCGTCGCCACTGTGGCCTCCTCGTGCTCTCTCAGATCCACCTCGGCCGGCGGCCTCGCCCCCGTGGGTCCACGACGCCCACGGGAGATTACCTACGATGGCGGGCACGTACGATGCCCACCCGACGACTCAGGTCGGTCGCGAAACCGCATCAGGGCCGCTTCTGGGGAGGAGACAGCCGTGAGCACGGTGGTGTTCCGCCGGCTTCCGCGTCAACCGGGGCCCGCGCTGCCGCGCGGCGAGGTGCTGCTGGAGTCCCCTCCGGAGCTGCCCGAACCGACGCCCCGAGGCATGGGCCAGCTGTTGATGATCCTGCCGATGGTGTGTGGGGTCGGCGCGATGGCGTTCCTCTACGCCGGTCGGGGCGGCGGCATGATGACGTACGTCGCCGGTGGCCTCTTCGGCGTGTCCATGTTGGGCATGGCGATCGGCTCGCTCGGCAACGGCGGCAACGACAAGGCCGAGCTGAACGCGGAGCGGCGCGACTACATGCGCTACCTGGCCCAGATGCGCAAGCGCACCCGGCGCGCCGCCGAGCAGCAGCGGGCCGCGATGACCTGGCGGCATCCGGAACCGGACGCGCTCTGGTCGATCGCCGCGTCCCGGCGGATGTGGGAGCGGCGGATCACCGAGGACGACTTCGGCGAGGCCCGGATCGCCACCGGCCCGCAGCGCCTCGCCGTGGAGATCGTCCCGCCGGAGACCAAGCCGGTGGAGGACCTGGAGCCGATGAGCGCGATCGCGCTGCGCCGGTTCGTCCGGGCCCACTCCAGCGTGCCCGAGCTGCCCACCGCGCTCTCCCTGCGGGCGTTCAGCCGGATCGTGCTGCGCGGCGACCGCGAGCCGGTGCTGGACCTGACCCGGGCGGCGCTGGCCCAGTTGGCCACCTTCCACGCCCCCGACGACCTGATCCTCGCGGTGGTCGCCGCGCCCGACCGGCAGCAGGTGTGGGACTGGGTCAAGTGGCTGCCGCACGTCCACCACAGCGCGCGGACCGACGCCGCGGGCGCCCGCCGGCTGGTCTTCGCCAGCCTGGCCGAGGCCGAGGAGTCGCTCGCCGCCGAGCTGGCCGGGCGGCCCCGCTTCACCCCGGAGGCCAAGCCGCTGACCAGCGCCCCGCACGTGGTGGTGGTGATCGACGGCGGTGAGGTGTCGGCGACCTGCCAGCTGATGGGGCCGGGCCTGCTCGGCGCCACCACCATCGACCTCTCCGGCACCATCCCGCGCGACGCCGGCCGCTGGCTGCTCTGCCTGGACGCGGGTGACGGCAGCTCGCTGGAGCTGGTCCGGGGCGCCTCCAGCTCGCGGCTCGGTACGCCGGACCGGCTCAGCGCCGAGGCCGCCGAGGGGCTGGCCCGGCAGATCGCGCCGTACCGGCTCTCCCAGCAGCAGACCACCTCGGACGAGCCGCTGGCCCGCAGCATGGAGCTGCCCGACCTGCTCGGCGTCGGCGACGCGGCGGCGGTCGACGTGCAGCAGACCTGGCGGCCGCGCAGCCACCGCGACCGGCTGCGCATCCCGCTCGGCGTCGGGCCGGACGGCAACGTCGTCGAGCTGGACTTCAAGGAGTCCGCGCACGAGGGCATGGGCCCGCACGGCCTGGTGATCGGCGCGACCGGCTCCGGCAAGAGCGAGCTGCTGCGCACGATCGTCGGCGCGCTGGCGGTGACCCACTCGTCGGAGGAGCTCAACTTCGTCCTGGTCGACTTCAAGGGTGGCGCGACGTTCGCGTCGCTGGAGGCGTTGCCGCACACCAGCGCCGTGATCACCAACCTGGCCGACGAGCTGCCGCTGGTCGACCGGATGCGGGACGCGCTCGCCGGTGAGATGACCCGCCGGCAGGAGGTGCTGCGGGATGCCGGCAACTACGTCTCCCGGTTCGACTACGAGAAGGCCCGGGCCGCCGGTGAGCCGCTCGCCCCGATGCCGAGCCTGCTCATCATCTGCGACGAGTTCAGCGAGCTGCTCGCCGCCAAGCCGGACTTCATCGACCTCTTCGTGATGATCGGTCGGCTGGGCCGGTCGCTCGGCGTGCACCTGCTGCTGGCCTCCCAGCGGTTGGAGGAGGGCAAGCTGCGTGGCCTCGACACGCACCTGTCGTACCGGATCGGTCTGCGGACCTTCTCGGCCGTGGAGAGCCGGATCGTGCTCGGCGTGCCCGACGCGTACGAGCTGCCGAACGCGCCCGGCCACGGCTATCTGAAGACCGACACCAGCACCATGCTGCGGTTCCGGGCGGCGTACGTGTCCGGGCCGTACCGGGCGCCGGGGGAGGGCCAGCGCTCGTCCCGGGCGCTGGTGCAGCGCCGGATCGTGCCGTACGGGGTGAACTTCGTGCCGGTGCAGGTCCCGCAGGCGCCGGTCGAGGTGGCCCCGGCCGAGGAGAAGCCGGCCGACGGCAAGGCCGTGGCGATGCTGGACGTGCTCATCGAGCGGCTCAAGGGCCGGGGCACTCCGGCCCACCAGGTGTGGCTGCCGCCGCTGTCCGAGCCGCCGAGCCTGTCCGAGCTGCTGCCGCCGCTGGCCGTCCACTCGACCTTCGGGCTCTGCACCGCGACCTGGCCGGGCCGGGGGCAGCTCACCGTCCCGGTCGGGGTGGTCGACCGCCCGTACGAGCAGCGGCGCGACCCGATGATGGTGGAGTTGGCCGGAGCGGGCGGCAACGTGGTCATCGTGGGCGCCTCGCTCAGCGGCAAGAGCACCCTGCTCCGCTCGATGATCGCCTCGCTGGCGCTCACCCACACCCCGCGCGAGGCGCAGTTCTTCTGCCTCGACTTCGGCGGTGGGGCGCTGCGCAGCCTGGACGGGCTGCCGCACGTCGCCGGGGTGGCCGGCCGCCGGGACACCGAGGCGGTGCGCCGCACGGTGGCCGAGGTGGTGGCGGTCCTGGACGACCGGGAGACCCGCTTCGCCCAGCACGGCATCGACTCGGTCGCCAGCTACCGCCGGCGTCGGGCGGCCGGCGAGTTCGCCGACGACCCGTTCGGCGACGTCTTCCTGGTGGTGGACGGTTGGAACACGCTGCGCCAGGAGTACGAGGAGCTGGAGCAGACGATCACCAACCTGGCCAACCGTGGCCTGGGCTTCGGCGTGCACGTGGTGCTGACCGCGGTCCGCTGGGCGGAGATCCGGATCAACATGCGGGACCTGCTCGGCACCAAGCTGGAGCTGCGCCTGGGCGACGCCAACGAGTCGGAGATCGACCGGCGGGCCGCGGCGAACGTGCCGACCGGCGCGCCGGGGCGCGGTCTCACCCGGGACAAGCTGCACTTCCTCACCGCGGTCTCCCGGATCGACAACCGCCGGGACATCGAGGACCTGACCGAGGCGTCGGCCAAGCTGGCCCGGCACGTCGCGGACGCCTGGCCCGGCGCCCCGGCCCCCAAGGTGCGGCTGCTGCCGCGCAAGCTGCCCTTCACCGAGCTGGTCCGGGTCGCGGACCGGTCGGCCCCCGGCCTGCCGATCGGCGTCAACGAGTCGGCGCTCGCGCCCGTCCACCTCGACCTGGCCAACGAGCCGCACCTCACGGTCTTCGGCGACGCGGAGTGCGGCAAGACCAACGTGCTGCGGCTGATCGCCCGGGGCATCACCGAGCGGTACACCCCGGCGCAGGCGCGGATCGTGATCGCCGACTACCGGCGGGGTCTGCTCGGCGCGGTCGAGGGCGACCACCTGCTCGACTACGCGCCGTCCAACCAGGTGTTCAGCCAGGGCCTCGGGTCGATCCGCAGCGCCCTGCAGAACCGGCTGCCCGGGCCGGACGTCACCACCGCGCAACTGCGCGACCGCAGCTGGTGGAAGGGGCCGGAACTCTACATCCTGGTCGACGACTACGACCTGGTCGCCTCGGGCGGCAGCAACCCGCTCAGCGCGCTGCACGAGCTGCTGCCGCAGGCCCGCGACATCGGCCTGCACCTGATCATCACCCGCCGGGTCGGTGGCATCGCCCGGGCCCTCTACGAGCCGGTGCTGCAACGCCTGCGCGAGCTGGACTCGCCGGGCCTGCTGATGTCCGGCAACCGCGAGGAGGGGGCGGTCTTCGGCACCCTGCGGCCGAGCCCGCAGCCGCCGGGCCGGGGCACCCTGGTCCGCCGTCGGGACGGTCAGCAGCTGATCCAGACCGCCTGGGTCGAGCCGGTGTGAGCGGGATGACCAACCTCGATCCGGTCATCCGACAGCGCAAACACGTCGGTCGATAGGTGGGAAGGGCTCGACGGGCGGCGACCGGTCCGTCCACAATGAGTCATGGTGTGTGCGGTCTCGCGCCCGGGCAGGGCTGCGCGCGCTGGACACGGTGGGCTACCGTCTCCTACGGAGTGTCCGTCGGTGGGGTGTTGGCCTTGCCGCGGGGGAGGGCGCGGCAGATTCCGCCGCCACAACATGACGGAAGGGTGTGAAGCATGGCGTTCGAGGTCGAAGCAGCGACTCTGCATACCGCCGCGAGTGACGTGCGGTCCACGCGCAGCGAGGTCGACGGCGAGCTGAAGAAGCTGTGGAACGTGGTCGACGACCTGGCCATCGCCTGGAAGGGACAGGCGTCCACGGGCTTCCAGTCGCTGATGAACCGCTGGAACGAGGACACGGTCAAGCTGCTGACGGCGATGGACAACATCGCCGACCTGCTCGACAAGTCGGGTACGACGCACCAGGTCAACGACGAAGAGCAGCAGCAGATGCTGGACAAGTTCCACTCTGCTCTCAACCCGTGATCCGCCGAGAAGAGCAGGGGAGGAAATCATGAGCATCAAGGTTGACTACGCAGTCCTCGAAAGCGCCAACCAGCAGATGCAGTCCATCTCGAAGACCATCGACGAGAAGCTGGACACGCTGCGGTCGATGCTGTCGAAGCTCCAGTGGGAGGGCCAGGACCGGGCCGCCTACGAGCAGCACCAGGCGCAGTGGGACACCGCTGTGCGCGACATCAACCGCATCCTGAACGAGATCGGCGGTGCGGTCGGCGTGGCGCGCGAGAACTACGTCTCCACCGAGATGAGCAACTCCAAGGTGTGGGGCTGAGATAATCGCCCCGTCGCGGCTCCGGTCCGGCTCGACCGGACCGGAGCCGCACTGCGTTGCGAGTCGTCGAGGTCCTGGGAGTGTCATGCGTACGCGGAAGAGTCTCCGGCCGGTGCTGAGGTCCACTGTGGCCGCGCTGGCCCTGGCGGTTGCCGCCGGAACGGTTCCACTGGCCGCGCCGGCCCCGGCCCGCGCCGCCGACACGGTACGCGGCCTCCAGTGGTACCTCGACGAGCTGAAGATCCCGCAGGCGCACAAGATCACCAAGGGCCGCGGCGTGGTCGTCGCCGTCCTCGACACCGGCGTCGAGCCCGAGGTCCCCGACTTGCGAGGCCAGGTGCTCCCCGGGTATGCCACCGGCGCCGACGGGTCCGCGAAGGGCTGGGGCACCGACGACAAGATCGCGCATGGCACGGCCATGGCGGGCATCATCGCCGGGCGTGGCGGGGGGGAGATGCGCCAACTCGGCATCGCTCCCGAGGCCAGGATCCTGCCCGTCACCGTCGGTACCCGGCTCCAGGCCGACGACATCGCGAAGGGCATCCGCTGGGCGGTGGACCACGGCGCCGACGTGCTCAACATTTCGATGGGCACCAAGGAACCCGCGAAGCCGGAAGAGGTCGCGGCCGTCCGGTACGCCCTCGAGAAGAACGTCGTGGTCGTCGCCGCCGCCGGCAACGTCCACCAGGGCTACGTCGGCGTCGCCTCGCCGGCGGACATCCCCGGAGTGATCGCGGTGACCGGGCTGGGCAGGAACGGCTCGTTCTTCGGCGACAGCGTGCGGGGCCCGGAGTCCGTGCTGGCCGCGCCGCAGGAAGAAGTCATCGGACCGCTGCCCACCTCGGTGTCCGACAACGGCTACGGCGTCAGCAGCGGCACCAGCGAGTCGGGGGCGATCGTCTCCGGGGTGGCGGCGCTGGTCCGGGCGAAGTACCCGGACCTGGACGCGGCCAACGTGGTCAACCGGCTCATCCGCACCGCCCAGGACCGCGGTGCCGCCGGCCGGGACGACGAGTACGGGTTCGGGGCGGTGGACCCGGTGGCGGCGCTGACCCGCTCGGTGCCGAACGTGTCGAGCAACCCGCTGCTGGCCGGCGCGCCCGCCGGTGGTGGCGGGGAGAAGCAGTCGCAACCCCTGCCGGAGCGGTCGAAGGACGGCGGCCCGATTGTCTCGTTCGGCGTGAAGAACGGCACCGGTGCGCTGATCCAGGGCGCGCTCTGCCTGCTGGTGCCGATCGCAGTGGCGATCCTGGTGATCGTGCTGGTGCGCCGATCCCGCCGCCGCCCGGCCGCCCCGCCGACCGGTCCCGGCTTCCCGCCGCTACCCGGCCACGCCGTGCCAGCCGGCCACGCCGTGCCGCCCGGCAACGTCCCGGGCGCCCGTGGCCCGTACCCGCCCGCAGGGCCGGCGCCGCACGGCGTGCCCGGGGGCGTACCGCCGCAGGCGCTCGGTGCCTACGGCCCGCCCGGCGCGGCACCCCACGGTGCCCCGTGGCCGCACCCGGGGGCGACGCCCCCACCGCCGCCGGCCCCGCCGGGCCCCGGCGTGCACCAACAGTAAGCCAGAAAGTCTGATCGGCGACGGGGAGGAACCGATGACGGACGACAGGACGCAGCAGTCGGACAGGGTCGAGATCGACACGCCCAACGTCCCGGTGGCACCCACCATCACGCCGTTCGTCTACTACGACGGCGTCTCGCTGGACAACGTCAACAAGGCCCACCGACCGACGCACCTGACACCCGCCCCTGGCGGCGCGGGCGCCAAGACCGAGTGGGACGCCTCGACCCTCGACAAGGCCATCACGTGGCTCGACGACCACGCCGATTTCCTCAACCAGCAGTCGTACAAGATGGAAGAGGACATCCGGAAGTGGATGCGCAACGCCACCGGGGCGGCGGCGGTAGGCGGCGGCGGTGAGAAGAGCCCGCTCGGCAGCTTCGAGCGGGCCAACGCCCTCGCCACCAAGCACGCCGGCCTCTACGACAGCACCCAGACCAGGCTGCGGGAGCTCGCCCGTGAGCTCTGGAAGGCCGCCAACGCGCTCCGGACGGTCAAGGAGAACTACGACACGGCCGATGAGCGCAACCGTTTGAACGCCAACCAGATGCAGAACGCCATCAACAGCGCGTCCAGCCGCGCCGGGAAGAACTGAGTCGGGGGAGGCGGCAGATGCCGAGTTGGGAAGAGATGTGCCAGCAGATCGTCATCGACGGCCGGCCCGGTGACGTCACCAGCGCCGCCTTCGGCTGGGAGCAGCTGCTGAAGAATTTGAACACGGTCAAGCAGAACCTCGAGACGAACGTCAAGGACCTCGGCGAGACCTGGAAGGGCCCGGCGTACGAGGCGTTCAAGACGCACATCGAGGGGCTCGCGAAGAGCACCGGCGAGGTGGTCGCGGACGCCGAGAGCCGGGGCGGCATCGTGCACTCGTTGAAGGACGCCGCGGACAAGCTCAGCGCCGCGCAGGCCGAGTTCCCGATCCCGGCGAGCTGCGTCAACGACGTGCTGGAGGCCCGCAACGGGCGGATCACGATCAGCGCGGGGTTCTTCGAGATGAAGGTCAAGCCGGACTTCCTCGGCCTGGCCGACCCGATCAGCTCGATGGTCGACTGGTTCAACGACAAGACTGACGACGCCAACCGGGTCTACGGGCAGGTCAGCGGCCACTACCTGGCGATCGACGAGAACCTGGACGCGCCGACCAGCACCGCTCCGTCGACAATCCACGACGACTTCAAGAAGCCGGACCTCGGCGGGGGCGGCGGCGGTGGCGGCGGTGGCGGCGTGCCGGACATCGGCGGTGCGCCCTCCACCGGCGGCCTCGGCGGCAACCCCTCCATGGGCGGCGTCGGCTCCCCCCCGGGTATCGGCACCGGCGGCCCGGGTATCGGCACCGGCACCCACCCGGACCTCTCCTCCGGCACCGGCGGCTACCCGGGCGGCGGCGGCACCGGCAGCCTCGGTGACGAGTACGGCAGCGGTCTGGCCGGTGCCGGCGGCGTCGGCACGCTGCCCAACTCGGGCCTCGGCGGCGGTGGCCTGCCCAGCACCACCGGCCTGGGCTCCGGCGGCGGCGGTGGTAGCGGCCTCGGCGGCGCGGGCGGCATGATCCCCGGCGGCGGCTCCCTCGGCAAGGCGGTGAGCACCGGCATGCCCGGGATGATGGGCGGCGCGGGCGGTGCGGGCGCCGGCCGGGGTGCGGGCCGCGGTGCGGGCCGGCTCGGCGGCGGCATGGGCGGAATGGCCGGCGGCATGGGCGGTGCGGCCGGTCGTGGCGGTGCCGGCAAGGGCGCGGCCGGCGGTGTCCGGGGCGGTGCCGGGGTCAAGGGCGGCATGGCCGGCATGGGCGGCGGCCACGGCGCTGGCTACGGCGAGGAGGAGGCTCCCCGCAACACCTGGCTGGAGGAGGACGAGGACGTCTGGGGTGCGGACGGCGGTGCCGCGCCCGGCATCCTGCGCTGAGCCTCGACAGGGAGCGCCGTCCACGGTCACGTGGGCGGCGCTCCGCCGTTGGTGGGGGTTCCGCCGTTCGTGGGCCGCTCCGCCGTTGGCCGGGCGCTGCGCCGCTCGTGGCGCGCGTCGGCCGGGGGTCAGGCGTCGACGGTTTCGGCGCGGCGGCCGGGCCGCCACTTCCGCCGGCGGCCCAGGGCCACGATCGGTCGGGCCGCCAGCAGCGCCAGGGCGAGCACTCCCGCGGCACCGGCGACCCAGAGCGCCACGGTGCGCTGCCAGCCCAGCGGGTCCTCCGCCGCGCCGGGTGGCGGCATGGCCCCGACCGGGGAATCCGTCCGGGTGCCGAGCAGGCTGGTCAGCGCCCGGTACGGGTTCACCACCCCGTACCCGAGTTCGGGGTTGTGCCCCTCGGGCGGGTTGTCGGCGGTGCGGGTGAGTCGGTAGGCGACCTGTTCCGGCGTGAGGTCGGGCCGGGCGGCGCGGATCAGCGCCGCCGCGCCCGAGACGTACGCGGCGGCGAAGCTGGTGCCGCCCTGCGGCTCGGCGAGGTAGCCCTGGCCGCCCGGGGCGGGGCCGACGATGTCCAGCCCGGGCGCGGCGATGTCCACGTAGTTGCCGCTGACCGAGCTGCCGACGTGACCGCCCTCCCGGTCGACCCCGGCGACCGCGATCACCCCCGGGTACGCGGCCGGGTACGCAGGCAGGTCCTGCTGCTCCTGCTGCCGGTTGCCGGCGGCGGCCACCACCACGACGCCCTTGCCGAGCGCGTAGTCGACGGCTTGGGCGAGTTCGGGGTGGTCCACCGTGACCAGCGACAGGTTGATCACCTGGACGTCCTGGTCGGTCGACCAGCGGATCGCGTCGGCGATCTGCAGGGGCAGGCCGGGGTCGTTGGTGCGCTGGGTGTCGGGCAGCACCCGGACCGGCAGGATCCGGGCCGCGGGCGCGATGCCGCTGTACGGGGCTCCGGTGTCGTCCCGCCCGGCGATGATCCCGGCCACGATGGTGCCGTGGCCGGCCAGGTCGCACCGGCCCTGCATCGACGGCAGGCCGTTGAAGTCGCGGCCCTCGCGTACCTGCCCCTTGAGCAGTGGATGGGTGGGGGAGACGCCGGAGTCGATGACCGCCACGGTGACCCGCTCGCCCCGGGTGATCCGCCAGGCCGACGCCGGGTCGAGCCGGCGCAGCGCCCACGGTGTCTCGGCGGGGGCGACCCCGCCGGCCGGGCCGGGGCAGTTCGGGGCCGCCACGGCCGGTGCCGGCGGTACCACGAGCGAGGCGAGCAGGGCCGCCATCACTCCACCGAGGACTGTCCGGGATGGACGCCCGGCGGTCTCGGTCAGCGCCGTCCCAGTCGGCCGGAAGCTCTCGCGCACGCGCTGAGATTACCGCCGCCGCGCCCGGGACGGGGCGACGGGCGGGTCCGGGCGCCCAGAATGAGAGCGGTCGTCAGGAGGTGGACTCGGCGCGCTCGCCGGTGAAGAGGGCGAGCAGGTCCCCCACCTGGCGGTCGGACTCGGCCGGGTGCCGGAAGTGGCCGCGCGGGTTGACCGTGTACTCGTTGCGCCGACCCACCCGGGTGCGGTGGAGGTAGCCGCCGGCCTCCAGGTCGGCGACGATCGCCTGCGCGGCGCGCTCGGTCACCCCGACCTCGTCGGCGACGTCCCGCAGCCGGGCGGTGGGGTTGCGGGCGATGGCGAGCAGCACGTGCGCGTGGTTGGTGAGGAACGTCCAGTTCCGGGTGCTCCCGTTCTGCGCAGTCGTCGCCATGCCCGTCATCGTATGGCCAGCCGGCCGGCATTTCCGCCCTGGCCTCCGCGCACCCGGAGCCGTCCGGGCACGGCCCGGGGACACGGCGGCGAAACACGCTGCCCACGTCCCGGTAATGTATGAAATCCGTATCACGTATCCCTTGACGTATCTTTCGCTGCGTGTGACGGTGGGCGGCGAGGCCGCCTCCGTCGCCGGCCGGGTATGACCAGGCCGATCTCGCGAGGGACCGAGGTGAGGCAATGACCCTGACCGATCCGACGCAGGCGCTCGCCGAGCTGCACGCCGGCAACCGGCGCTTCGTGACGGGCGCGCAGCGCCACCCCAACCAGGACTCGCTGCACCGGACGGCGGTCGCCGACGGCCAGCACCCGTTCGCGGTGATCGTCGGCTGCTCCGACTCCCGCCTCGCCGCCGAGATCATTTTCGACCGGGGCCTGGGTGACCTCTTCGTGGTCCGGACCGCCGGGCACACCGCCGGCCCCGAGGTGCTCGGCAGCGTCGAGTACGCGGTGAGCGTCCTGGGCACCCCGCTGGTGGTGGTGCTCGGCCACGACTCCTGCGGGGCCGTGCAGGCCGCCCGGGACGCCGCGCGGACCGGCACGCCGCCGGTCGGGCACCTGCGGGCGGTGGTGGACGCGGTGGTACCGAGCCTCCAGCGGGCCGCCGAGCAGGGCGTCGACGACGTTGACGGGATCGTCGACATCCACATCGCGCAGACCGTCGAGGCGCTGCTGGGCAACTCCGCCGTACTGGCCGCCGCGGTCGCCGAGGGGCGGTGCGCGGTGGTTGGCATGTCGTACCGGCTTAGCGCCGGTGAGGTGCGGACGGTGGCCGCGGTGCCGAGCGTCGTGCCGGCCCAGGCCGACGGTCGGGCGACCGCCGTCGCAGGCTGAAACCCCCCGCACGCGACGAGGGCCGCCCCACCGGGGACGGCCCTCGTTCGGTACGCGTCGCGCTAGAGCATCGACATGTGTACGTGGTCGGTGTGGTTCGACGGTCCGCTGTACGACTTCCACCCGGTCGCCGGGAACCAGATCTGCCGGTTCCAGATCACGTAGTAGATGCCGAGCCGGTCGGCGTTGCGGATCAGGAACGCGGCGAGGTTGTTGCCGTACATCCGGGTGTCGTTGTTGTACCAGGGCGCGAAGCCGCTCCGCTGCAACGACCAGTCGCAGGCCTTGCCCTTCGGGTGGTCCCACGGCCCACCTGGCCGGTAGCAGCCCGCGAACCGGGTGAAGCCGGCCCGCCGGACCTCCTTGTACGCGTGCAGTGTGCGCGGCGTGATGGTGCCGGAGGTGGTCGGGTCGTTCTCGGTGCGCGACTCGGGCCGCCAGCCGCCGTCGGCCGTCCGGCCGGGGCCGATCCGGGCGACCGGCGAGGTCGCGTCGACCAGGCCGCCGGTGAAGCCCCGGCCACCGACCAGCTGGAGGGCCTTCTCCGCCTCCCGGCTCTCCCGGGCCATGTCGTTGGTGAGCTTCTGCTGCTCGCGCACCTCGGCGTCGAGCGCCAGCTTGGCCTGCTCCGCGCGGTTCTTGGCGGCGGTGACCTTGGCCAGCTTCTGCGCGTTGACCATGTTCAGCTCGTCCAGGGCGGCGGCGCGCCGGACGAACGAGTCCGGGGCGTCGCTCTCCAGCAGCATCGCCACCGCGCCGATCCGGCCGGTCCGGTACGACTGCGCCGCGATCTGCGAGACCGTCGGCTGCAACGCCGCCAGCTCGTCCTGCGCGCGCCGCACCTCCAGCCCGAGCTGCTGCTGGCGCTTCTTGGACTTCTCCAGCTGCGTCTTGGCCTTGGAGTACTCGCGGTTGCGCAGCTCGATGACGTCGGTGAGCAGCTTGGGCTCGCCGTCCTCCTCGTGCCCGGAGGGGGTGGGGGTCGAGGGCGCGGCGATCGCGGCTGTCGGCCCGCCGAGGATGGCCAGCGCGGCGAACACGGCCACCACCGGAGTCAACCAGCGGCGCAGGGGTGCCGTCACAGTGTTCCCTTCCGTCGACCGCCGACCGGGTTAGCTGACGGGTTCGGGACGGAAGTGGCCCCTACCGCTCGCGCGGATTCACCCCATGTACCTGGTTCCCCGGCTCGCCTCGCGGCGATTGGGCGGCGGTACCGCAGGCGCCGCTGCGCGCCTTCGGCGGTGACCGGCAGCGAGGTTACCCGAGAGTCGTACCGGGGATCTACGTCCAGAACCCGACTAAAAGCGTTATTTCGTCGTAGCGATGCGTGACGAGTGACGCGTTCGTCAGGTTCCGCGTCGGCGTCGGTCACGCAGCGGAGTCTCACCATGCGGTGTCCGTGCTCCTTTCCGGGTCGGGCCACCGTGCGGGGGCCGGGGTGGACGGTCCGCCGGGACGCGACGCGCTCAGCGCCTCGAGCGCCGCGTCCCGGTCGGCGGAGGGGCGGGGCGTGGGTGCCGGTCCGGTGTCCCGGGCCGGATCGTCGGCCGGGCCACGACCGGCGGTGGCGACCAGCGCGGCCAGCGCGGTGGTCAGCGGTACGGCGGCGACCAGGCCGAGCGTCGCCACCGCGCTGCGGACGATCTCCTGAGCCAGGAACTCGCTGGTGAGGATCTGGCTCACCGGACGGCTGTCGGCGGTGAGCAGGAGCAGCAGCGGCAGCGAGGCGCCCGCGTACGCGAGCACGATGGTGTTCACCGTGGAGGCGATGTGCGCCCGGCCGACCCGGGTGGCGGCCCGGTAGAGCTGCGTCCGGGACAGTCCGGGGTTGGCGTGCGCCAGCTCGGTGACGGTGGCGGCCTGGGTGACGGTGACGTCGTCGAGCACGCCGAGCGAGCCGATGATGATGCCGGCCAGCAGCAGCCCGTGCAGGTCGACGTCACGCTGGTACATCGACAGCGTGGTGGCCTCCTCGCTGCCGAACCCGGTCAGGTGGGTGGCGGCGGTGGCCAGGCTGCCGAGCAGTCCGGTCAGCACCAGGCTGCCGAGGGTGCCGAGGACCGCCACCGAGGTCTGCGCGGTGATCCCGTGGGTCAGGTACAGCACCACGAACATGATCAGCGCCGAGCCGGTGATCGCGATCAGCAGCGGCGAGCCGCCCGCCGCGATGCCGGGTACGACGAAGGTCAGCAGGATGGCGAAGCTGGCGCCCAGCCCGGCCAGTGCGGCCAGTCCGCGCAGCCGGCCGAACGCCACGATCGCCGCCGCGAAGAGCGCCACCAGCCACACCAGGGGCTTGCCCCGCTGGTGTTCGGCGATCTGGTAGCTGGTGGCGGTGGGGTCGGCCGGGTCGGCGAGCTGGACCAGCACCACCTCGTCGCCCACCGCGACGGTGGGCGCGCCCGGACCGGCGGGCACCGGTGTCTCCACCTGCTGGCCGCTGTCCGGGCCCTGCTCGACCCGGACCGTCACGGTCCCGCACGGCCCTTCGGCCGCGCCGGGCGGTGCCTCCGGGGTCGGCGGGCAGGGTTCGGTCACCACCCGGGTCACCGTGCCGTGGTGGCGTGCCGGCTCGGCGCCGCCGTCGGCCTGCCGCGAGTCGCGCGGCCACAGCACCAGGGCGGCGATCACCGTGACGACGAACAGCGGGACCACCGTCGCGACGAGGATCCGCCGCACCCCCGATGGGGCGGACGGAGCGGGACGGGTGTGGTCGGCGCCCATTGCGAGTCTCCCAACGATCCAGGGCGGGGTACGTGTCAGCCGGCCGTTCGGTTCACCGGCGGGACGCGCGTGGCGGGCCGCGTACCCCGGGGTGGGCCCTGGGTGCCGGCGGGGTCACCCAGCGCGATCGGACGGCGCGGTCGCCCGGCGTGGCGACCCGCCCGGGCGGTCGCTGACGGCGGCCGAGCCCGGCGCGGTACGCGGGCCGGCGGCAGCAGCGGCGGATGGCGAGTCATGGCCGGTGAATCGTAGCCAGGTTCGGTGCGGGTCCGCCCGGTTCGTGCCGTCGGCAGCGCGCTCACCGGGCATCGTGGGGGCATGGACCAGCACGCCGGACCGGCGCGGCACCCGGGGTCGGACCGGCACCGGGGGCACGACCGGCACGCCGGCCACGACCCGGAGATGTTCCGCCGCCGGTTCTGGCTCTGCCTGGCGCTGACCCTGCCCGTGGTCGCCACCAGCCACATGGTGATGGAGTGGTTCGGCTACTCGCTGGAGTTCCCCGGCCGGTCCCTGGTCGGGCCGGTGCTCGGCTCGGTGGTCTTCTGGTGGGGCGGCTGGCCGTTCCTCGTCGGCGCGGTGCGCGAGGTGCGCGACCGGGCCCCGGGCATGATGCTGCTGATCGGGATGGCGATCAGCGTCGCGTACGCCGCCTCGCTCGCCACCAGCCTGGGCGCCTTCGAGCTGGACTTCTGGTGGGAGTTGGCCGCCCTGGTCACCATCATGCTGCTCGGGCACTGGCAGGAGATGAAGGCCGTCGGGCAGGCGCGGGGCGCCCTCGCGGCGCTGGCCGCGCTGCTCCCCGACGACGCCGAGCGGGTCGGGCCGCAGGGCGGCACCGAACGGGTGCCGGTGAGCGGCCTGCGGGTGGCCGACGTGGTGCTGGTCCGCCCCGGTGGGCGGGTGCCGGCCGACGGGCGGATCGTCGACGGGGCCGCCGAGCTGGACGAGTCGATGGTCACCGGCGAGTCCCGCCCGGTCTCCCGGACGGTCGGGGACCGGGTGGTGGCCGGCACCGTCGCCACCGACTCGGCGATCCGGGTTCGGGTGGAGGCCGTCGGCGACCAGACCACCCTCGCCGGCATCCAGCGCCTCGTGGCACAGGCGCAGCAGTCCGGCGGGCGGGCGCAGGCGCTGGCGGACCGCTTCGCCGCCTGGCTCTTCTACGTCGCCACCGGCACCGCCGTGCTGACCGTCGTGGGGTGGACCGCGCTGGGCGAGCGGGACGAGGCGGTGGTCCGGACCGTCACGGTCCTGGTGATCGCCTGCCCGCACGCGCTCGGCCTGGCCATCCCGCTGGTGATCGCGCTCTCCACCGCGCTGGCCGCCCGCTCCGGCGTGCTGGTCCGCGACCGGCTCGCACTGGAACGGATGCGCACCGTCGACGTGGTGCTCTTCGACAAGACCGGCACCCTCACCAGGGGCGAGCACGCCGTGGTCGGGGTGGCCGCCGCGCCGGGGACCGGCGAGGACGAGGTGCTGCGGCTCGCCGCCGGGGTCGAGGCGGACAGCGAACACCCGCTGGCCCGGGCGATCGTCGCGGCCGCCGCCGAGCGCGGCGACCCGGCCCCGGCCGCCGGCTTCCGTTCGCTGCCGGGGCGCGGCGTCCGGGCCGAGATCGACGGTACGCCGTACGCGGTCGGTGGCCCCGCGCTCCTGCGCGAGCAGGGGCTGGAGCTGCCCGGGGCGCTGGAGCCGGCGGCCCGGCGCTGGGCCGAGCGCGGCGCGGCGGTGCTGCACCTGGTCCGCCTGCCGGACACCGTCCTCGGCCTGCTCGCGCTCGCCGACCAGGTACGCCCCGAGGCCCGGGAGGCGATCGCGGAACTGCGTGCCGAGGGGGTTCGCAGCATCGCGATGATCACCGGGGACGCCCGCACGGTGGCCGAGGCGGTCGCCGCGGACCTCGGTTTCCGGCCCGGCGTCGACGAGGTCTTCGCCGAGGTGCTCCCCGCCGACAAGGACCGGAAGGTTACCGCGCTGCAACGCCGGGGGCTGCGGGTGGCGATGGTCGGCGACGGGGTCAACGACGCGCCGGCGCTGGCCCGGGCCGACGTGGGAATCGCGATCGGGGCGGGCACCGACGTGGCGATCGAGTCGGCCGGGGTGGTGCTCGCCTCCTCCGACCCGCGCGGCGTCGCCGGGGTGGTCCGGCTGAGCCGGGCGGCGTACCGGAAGATGCGGCAGAACCTCGCCTGGGCGGCCGGCTACAACGTGGTGGCGCTGCCGCTGGCGGCCGGCGTGCTGGCCTTCGCGGGGGTGGCGCTGAGCCCGGCGCTCGCCGCGGCGCTGATGTCCGCCTCGACGATCGTGGTCGCGCTCAACGCCCAGCTGTTGCGCCGGGTACGCCTCTGATCCCGCCCGGTTCGGGCTAGCGTGGTCGGGTGCGAACGGCGACGGCGCGGCCGGCCGGGTGGTGGGCCCGGCTGCTCCTGCTCGCCTGCACCCTGCTCGGGCTGGCCGCCATGCACACCATCGGCCACAACACGCACTCAGTCGCGTCCCACCCGGACGGCCACGCCGCCGTGTCGCAGCGGGCGCCGGTCGCTCAGGCCGCCGGGCCCGAGGTGGTCCCGGTCGCCCACGGCGCCGCGCCCGAAGCGGTCCCGGCCGCCCATGTCGCCGGGCCGGTGTCGTTCGCCGGCCAGGTCGGCGCGGTGGCGCTTCCCGCCGACCAGCCTGGGGGTGCCCCGGGTGGCTGGAGTGTCTGCCTGGCGGTGCTCGGCGCCGTCACGGTGGCGCTCCTGCTGGCGACGCTGCTGTTCGGCCGTGCCCACCACGTGATCGCGACCCGCCATTCGTCCCGGCCGTCGCGTGGGCCGCGCGCCCCGCCACCCCGCCCGGTCGGGCTTCGCCTCGCCACGGTGTCGGTGCTGCGCAGATAGGACGCCCCGACGCGGTACCGCCGCGTCCCGAGTCCGCTGCGTACGTCCTCACACCGAAAGGTCTGATCGTGTCCACTCGTACCATCGCGCGCCGTGCCGCCCTGGCCGGCGTCGCTCTCAGCACCGCTCTCACCCTGGCCGCCTGCGGCGGCGACGACCACCAGGCCGGCTCCGGCCACGACATGCCGGGCACCGGTGCCACCGCCGGCCCGTCGGCCAGCGCGTCCGCCACGTTCGACGACGCCGACGTCATGTTCGCCCAGATGATGATCCCGCACCACCAGCAGGCGGTGCAGATGTCGGAGCTGGCCGACAGCCGTGCCCAGGACCCCGAGGTCGAGCGCCTCGCCGCGCAGATCAAGGCCGCCCAGGCGCCGGAGATCGCCACCATGACCGGTTGGCTCACCGCATGGGGCCGGCCCGTCCCGTCCGGCAGCCCGAGCGGCGGCCACGACCACGGCATGCCGGGCATGATGTCCGACGCCGACATGGCGAACCTGGCGGCCGCCTCCGGCCGGGAGTTCGACCGGCAGTTCCTGGCCATGATGATCGCCCATCACCAGGGCGCGATCACCATGGCGGAGCAGGAGATCGGCAACGGGGTCAACGCGGACGCCAAGGCCATGGCGCAGCAGATCATCACCGCCCAGCAGGGCGAGATCGACACCATGAGGAAGATCCTCGCCCGGCTCTGACCGCCGCCGGCCGGGGCGCCTCGGAGCCGTCGTGGCTCCGGCGTCCCGGCCGGGCGGGGTGACCCGCCCGGCCGGGCTCCGCGGGCTCAGCCGCGCTTCATCAGGCGGCCGACGGCGGCCATCATCTCGGCGGCCATCTCGTCGGCGCGGCCCTCGGCGGCCCCCTCGTGCATGCAGTGCCGGGCGTGGCCGTCGAGCAGGCCGAGGGCGACCTTGTCCAGGGCGGCCTGGATCGCCGAGATCTGGGTCAGCACGTCGATGCAGTACCGGTCGTCGTCGACCATCTTCTCCACGCCGCGGACCTGGCCCTCGACGCGGCGCAGCCGCGCGAGCAGCTGGTCCTTGCTGGCGGTGTAGCCCCGGGTCGGGGTGCTCGGTGTGGTCATGGCAACCAGGATAGCGTACCCCCTGGGGGTATGCTATGGTCCTCGGGAGAGCTACCCCTGGGGGGTATAGCATGGATGCGGGAGGAGAGTTGCCATGGTCACCACCACGTACCAGGTGCAGGGCATGACCTGCGGGCACTGCGTCAACTCGGTCAGCACCGAGGTGAGCGCGATCCAGGGCGTCAGCGACGTCCAGGTGGACCTGGCCTCCGGCCGGGTCACCGTCACCAGTGAGAGCCCGCTGGACACCGAGTCCGTACGCGCCGCCGTCGACGAGGCCGGGTACGACCTCGTCGAGGCGTGACGGGGTCACGACCCCAGAGAACCGAGGTATCACGATGAACACGGCGACGAAGCTGAGCGGTTTCGCCCTCGGCCTCGCGGCGGTGTTCGGCACGGCGTACGGGGTCGGCCACCTGGCCGGCCCCGTCACCCCGGCCGCCGACACCCGCCACGAGCCCGCCGGCGCCGGCCACGGCTCCGACCCGCACGGCGGCTCCGACTCGCACGGTGCCGACCCCGCCGGTGCCACGCACCTGCCCGGCGGGCTGCTCGTCTCCGACCGCGGCTACACCATGCAGCCGGTGGACGCCCCGACCGGGCAGTTCGCCTTCCGGATCACCGGCCCGGACGGCGCTGCGGTGACCGGCTACGAGATCGCCCACGACAAGCGGATGCACCTGATCGTGGCGCGGCGCGACCTGTCCGGCTTCCGGCACGTCCACCCCGAGCTGGGCGCCGACGGCACCTGGCGGGTGGACTCCCCGCTGGGCGGGCCGGGCGTCTGGCGGGCCTTCGCCGACTTCACCCCGTCGGGCGGGGAGCCGCTCACCCTCGGGGTCGACGTGACCGTCCCCGGCCAGCTCCAGCCCCGGCCGCTGCCGGCACCGGCCGCCAGCACCACGGTCGACGGCTACACGGTCACCCTCACCGGCACGCCGCAGCCGGGCCGCACCAGCCAGTTGACGCTGACCGTCAGCCGGGACGGGAAGCCGGTCACCGACCTGGAGCCGTACCTCGGCGCGTACGGGCACCTGGTGGCGTTGCGGCAGGGCGACCTCGCGTACCTGCACGTGCACCCGGAGGGCGTGCCCGGTGACGGGCGTACCCCGGCCGGGCCGGCCGTGAGCTTCGCCGCCGAGGTGCCCTCGGCCGGCAGCTACCGGCTCTACCTGGACTTCCGGCACGGCGGGGCGGTGCGCACCGCCGAGTTCACCGTGCTGGCCGGCGACGCCCCGGCGGCCCCGGCGAGCACCCCGGGCACCCGGGCCACCCCGACCGCTCCCACCCCGACCGCCGACGCCGGCCACGGCGCCCCCGGTCACGGGCACAACTGATCGGAGGTGCCGCGATGATCCCGACCACGAACTCCCTGCCGGTCGCACCGCACCGGATCGAGCTGACCATCGGCGGGATGACCTGCGCGTCCTGCGCCGCGCGGATCGAGAAGAAGCTCAACCGGATGGAGGGCGTGACCGCCACCGTCAACTACGCCACCGAGAAGGCCACCGTCCGGTACGCCGACCAGGTCACGCCAAAGGACCTCATCGCCACGGTGGAGAAGACCGGCTACACCGCCGTCGTGCCTCCCCCGCCCACCCCGGCCGGTACGGCCGGACCGGCCGCCGAACCGGCCGACGAGCTGCGCGGCCTGCGGACCAGGCTGTGGGTCTCGGTCGCGCTGACCGTGCCGGTGATCCTGCTGGCCATGGTGCCGGCCTGGCAGTTCACCTACTGGCAGTGGCTGTCGCTGACCCTGGCCGCCCCGGTGGTGGTCTACGGCGGGCTGCCGTTCCACCGGGCCGCCTGGATCAACCTGCGGCACGGCGCCGCCACCATGGACACCCTGGTCTCGCTCGGCACCCTGGCCGCGTTCGGCTGGTCGCTCTGGGCGCTCTTCCTCGGTGACGCCGGGATGCCCGGGATGACCCACCCGTTCCGGCTCGACATCACCCGCACCGACGGCGCCGGCAACATCTACCTGGAGGCGGCGGCCGGCGTCACGGTGTTCATCCTCGCCGGCCGGTACTTCGAGGCCCGTTCCAAGCGGACCGCCGGCGCCGCCCTGCGCGCCCTGCTGGAGCTGGGCGCCCGGGACGTCGCGGTGCTGCGCGGCGACGTCGAGACCCGGATCCCGGTCGACCAGCTCGCGGTGGGGGACCGGTTCGTGGTCCGCCCCGGCGAGAAGGTCGCCACCGACGGGGTGGTGGACGAGGGTACGTCTGCCGTCGACGCCAGCATGCTCACCGGCGAGTCGGTGCCGGTCGAGGTCGGCCCGGGCGACACCGTGGTCGGCGCGACGGTGAACGCGGGTGGCCGGCTGGTGGTCACCGCCACCCGGGTCGGTGCGGACACCCAGCTCGCCCAGATGGCGAAGCTGGTGGAGCAGGCGCAGTCCGGCAAGGCGGCCGTGCAGCGGCTGGCCGACCGGATCTCCGGCGTCTTCGTCCCGATCGTGATCGCCCTGGCCGCCGGCACGCTCGGCTGGTGGCTCGGCACCGGGGCGGGCCCGACGGCCGCGTTCACCGCCGCGGTCGCCGTGCTGATCATCGCCTGCCCGTGCGCGCTCGGCCTGGCCACGCCCACGGCGCTGCTGGTCGGGACCGGCCGGGGAGCCCAGCTCGGCATCCTGATCAAGGGGCCGGAGATGCTGGAGTCCACCCGCCAGGTGGACACCGTCGTGCTGGACAAGACCGGCACGGTCACCACCGGCCGGATGACCCTGGTCGACGTGCTCCCCGACCAGGGGGTCGACCGGGCGGAGCTGCTCCGGCTCGCCGGGGCGCTGGAGGCCGGCTCGGAGCACCCGGTCGCCCGGGCGGTCGCGGCGGGCGCCGCCGAGGCGGGCGCGCTGCCGCCGGTCACCGGCTTCGCCAACGCCGAGGGGCTCGGCGTCACCGGCACGGTGGACGGCCACGAGGTGGTCGTCGGTCGGCTCCGGCTGCTGCGCGAGCGGGGCCTGGACGTACCCGAGGAGGTCGTGCGGGCAGCGGGTGACGCGGAGGCGGCCGGCCGGACGGCCGTGCTGGCCGGCTGGGACGGCCGGGCCCGGGGCGTCCTCGCGGTCGCCGACGTGGTCAAGCCGACCAGCCGGGCGGCGATCGACGGGCTGCGCGGCCTGGGACTGAAGCCGGTGCTGCTCACCGGCGACAACGCCACCGTCGCCCGGGCGGTGGCGGCCGAGGTCGGCATCGACGAGGTGATCGCCGAGGTGCTGCCGGCCGACAAGGTCGACGTGGTCAGGCGGCTCCAGGGCGAGGGGCGGACGGTCGCGATGATCGGCGACGGGGTCAACGACGCCGCCGCGCTGGCCCAGGCCGACCTTGGGCTGGCCATGGGCACCGGCACCGACGTGGCGATCGAGGCCGCCGACCTGACCCTGGTGCGCGGCGACCTCACCGCCGCGGTCGACGCCATCCGGCTCTCCCGGCGGACCCTGGCCATCATCAAGGGCAACCTCTTCTGGGCGTTCGCCTACAACCTGGCCGCGCTGCCGCTCGCCGCCGCCGGCCTGCTCAACCCGATGATCGCCGGGGCCGCGATGGCCTTCTCGTCGGTGTTCGTGGTCGCCAACAGCCTCCGGCTGCGCGGGTTCCGCCCGGTCGGCTGAGCACGGGCGCGCCGCCGCCGGTCCCACCGTGGGGGCCGGCGGCGGCGTCGTTCCTCCCCGTCCCCATCCCGCTGCCCCCGACCAGGTCGCCGGTCACGGTGGGTGATCACGTATGGGTGATCGGTGTTTCCGGCGAAAAGGCCCGGGGTACATCCGGGACGTCGGAGGAACTGCAAACTGGAGGTTCGCATGGGTATCGACGACAAGATCGACAATGCCGGCGAGAACACCACGGGCAAGATCAAGGAGGGGCTGGGTCGGGCGACCGACGACGAGCGCCTCGAGGCCGAGGGCCGCAACGACCAGGCGAAGTCCAACCTCAAGCAGGCCGGCGAGAAGATCAAGGACGCTTTCAAGAGCTGACCGACGCATTCCGCGCGCCGGGCCGACGACTGTCGGCCCGGCGTGCGGCGCGCTGTGCCCGACGACGATCGCTGTCACCACCGGGGAGCCGGTTCGCGGCAGCGGAGCGTGAGTGCCTCCGGCACGACGACCGCAGCACGCCGACGTGACCTCGCAGCGATCCTGGTCGTTGCCAGAAACGACATCCGCCGCGTTCCGACCCGGCGGCCGGGCGACGAGTTCCGGCCGATGGTCGACCCGCGCCGTCCCCTCCGGACGGCCGACACCCGAACGGGGAAACCGATGTTCCGAAGCTCCGCCGCCGCGCTCGCCCTGGTGGCCTGCGCCGCCCTGGTCACCGGCTGCCAGCAGGCCGGAAACGACGCCGCCGACCCGCAGGACGCTCCGGCCGCCGCGAGCGCCACCGCCACCGCGAGCGCCGCCTCGACGCCCAGCCCGAGCGCGTCGCCGACCGGCCCGAGCGCCGCCAACACCGCCGCCGTCTGCCGCCGCGCCGATGACCTGATCATCGAGGCCAGCCGGAGGATCGCCGACGACTCGGCGGCCGCCACCCGCCGCGAACTCACCCCGGAGCAGCTCAACGGCCAGCTCAAGGGCACCCTCGCCGGGCTCGCGGACGACCTGCGCAAGCAGGCCGGCAACGCCGAGGACCCGCGGATCAGGGACCTGGTGACCGACGCCGCGAAGCAGATCGACACGGGAGCCGCGGCGGACAGCCCGGCGACCTGGATGGCGACCGGCTTCGTCCGCATCCCCGAGCGGCTCACCCGCGACTGCCACGTCTGACCGGCGGCGGCCCGGCGAGCGATTGTGCCGTGGAGTCGGCCCGCTGAGCGGGAGCCACAGGCGTGCCACCGACGCTGTGGAGCTGATGTCGTAGATGAATCACCGATCGGGGCCGGCGGCCGGCGGCCATCCCACCCGTGATTCGTTCACGACATCAGCTCCACAGCGAGCGACCCCTGCCCCGACCGGCCGACCAGATGCTCAGCGCCGTACCCGGTAGGTCACGTGGGTGACGGTCGGGCCAGCCACCACCGACACCTGCTCCAGCCGGGGGTCGCCGACCCCCTCGAAGAGCCGTTCGCCGGCCCCGAGCACGATCGGCACCAGGTGCAGATGGAGGGTGTCCAGCAGCCCCGCCGCCAGGCACTGGTTGACCGTGCTCGCGCCGCCCGCCACGGAGACCACCCGGTCGCCGGCCGCCTCCCGGGCCTGCCGCAGCGCGGCGGCGAGCCCGCCGGTGACGAACCGGAACTCCGTCCCGCCGCGCATCACCAGTGTCTCGCGCGGATGGTGGGTGAGCACGAAGACCGGGGTACGGAACGGCGGGTCCTCGCCCCACCAGCCGGTCCAGTCGAGGTCCCACGGCCCGTCGCCGCCGCCGAACATCCGGCGTCCCATCACGTACGCCCCGACGTCCCGGGTCATCTCGTCGACCACCTCGGCGTCGACGCCGCGCTCCCCACCGGCCAGCCCGTGCCGCTCCCGCCAGGCGTCCAGCCCGAAGAACCACTCGTGCAGGCGCAGCCCGCCCCGACCCAGCGGGTCCTGCCGGCTCTGGTCCGGCCCCGCCACGTACCCGTCCAACGACATCGAGATCTGACAGCTCACTGTGGTCATGCGGGGTGGACTCCCGTCGTCACCGGAACTCATCGCTCGCCCGCCAGCCGGGCCGCGCGCACCTCCAGGTAGCGCCGCTCCGGCAGGCTGGTGGTCCGCCGGGCCGCCAGCAGGTACGCCTCCCGCGCCGCCGCCCGCTCCCCGGCCAGCTCCAGCAGGTGGGCCCGGACGGCCGCCAGCCGGTGGTGGCCGGCGATCCGCTCGTCGGCGTCGAGCGGGGCGAGCAGGGCGAGCCCGGCGCGCGGACCGTCCACCATGGCCACCGCGGCGGCCCGGTTGAGGGTGACCATCGGGTTCGGCGACACGGCCGCCAGCACGCGGTAGAGCGCGACGATCTGCCGCCAGTCCGTCCGCTCCGCGGCGGGCGCCTCGGCATGCACCGCCGCGATCGCCGCCTGGAGCTGGTACGGGCCCGGCGGCGACCAGGTCAGCGCCTCGGTCACCAGGGCCACCCCCTCGGCGATGACGGCCCGGTCCCACCGGCTCCGGTCCTGTTCGGCGAGCGGGACCAGTTCCCCGCCCGGCCCGGTCCGCGCCGCCCGGTGCGCGTCGGTGAGCAGCATCAGCGCGAGCAGGCCGGCGACCTCGCCGTCGTCGGGCAGCGCCCGGTGCAGCTGGCGGGTCAGCCGGATCGCCTCGCCGGTCAGCTCGGCCCGGTGCAGGTCCGCCCCGCTGGAGGCGGTGTAGCCCTCGTTGAAGATCAGGTACAGCACGTGCAGCACGGTCGGCAGCCGCTCGTCCCGCTCGGCCGGCGACGGCATGACGAACCGCGCGCCGGCCGCCTCGACGCGTTGCTTGGCCCGGCGGATGCGCTGGCTCATGGTCGGCTCCGGCACCAGGAACGCCTGCGCGATCTGCGCCGTGCTCAGCCCACCCACCGCGCGCAGGGTCAGCGCCAGCTGCGCCGAGCGGGGCAGCGCCGGATGGCAGCAGAGGAAGAACAGGGTGAGGCTGTCGTCCCCGGTGGACGGCGACTCGTCGGCGGGCGGGGCGACCGTCGCGTACGCCGGCTCCCGGAGCGCGACGGTGACCTCGCGGTCGCGGCGGGCCCGCTCGCTGCGCCACTCGTCGGTCAGCCGGCGGCCGGCGACGGTGAGCAGCCAGGCGCGGGGATTGTCCGGCACCCCCCGCTCCGGCCACTGCGTGGCGGCGGCCAGCAGCGCCTCCTGCACCGCGTCCTCGCAGGCGGAAAAGGCGCCGTGCCGGCGGACCAGGATGCCGAGGACCTGCGGCGCGAGGGCGCGCAGCAGGTCCTCCACCTCCGGGGGTGTCACATCTCGGTCCCGGCCTCGTCCATCACCGGGCGCACCTCCAGCACGCCGAAGCCCATCCGGACGTCGGGCCAGCGCGCGGCGATCTCGGCGGCCCGCTCCGGGCTGTCGCAGTCGACCATCAGGTAGCCGGCGAACTGCTCCTTGCTCTCCATGAACGGCCCGTCGGTCACCTCGGGGTGCTCGCCACGGAGCCGGACCGTCCGGGTCTGCGACGGGTCGGCCAGCGCCTGGCCACCGACCAGTTCGCCGGACTCGGTCAGCTCCTTCATGATCTCGTCGACCTCGCCGAAGAGCGCGGTGCGCTCCTGCTCGGAGAGGCCCTCGACGAAGCCGGGCCGGTTCCAGATCAGCAACATGTACTTCACGTGGTGCTCCTGACGTCGGTTGGCCACGCCGTTCGTGGCCCTCGATGACAGGTCGGAGCCCGCCCGCTGGATCCGACACCGCCGCCGGAAGAATTCTGCCCGAGCGGTCAGCTCCGGCCGGGCAGCGGCCGGGCCGGTGGCGTGCCGGCGTGCAGCGAGGCCCGGTCGGCGGCGGAGGTGCCGGAGTGCCAGCCGTCGGCGTCCCGGATGGTCAGCCGAGCCCGGGTGACGCCGGGGAAGAGGCTCTCCATCCGCTCGCGGACCGCGTCCGAGCGGGCGGCCAGCACGGGGAGCAGCCGTTCCGGGCCGGTCGCCTCGGCCGCCTGCCGGTTGGCCTCCTCGGTCGCGGCCCGCAGCCGTTCACCGATGCGCAGCGCGAACGCGTGCAGGAACGACTCGTCGTACGCCTTGGTCCGCCGGCTGCTGCCCCGCTTGCGCTCGGTGCGCCCGCGCAGCATCGCGGCGGTGGCCTGCACCAGCAGCGACGTGTAGAGCAGCTCGACCGCCTCCAGGTCGCCGGCGAAGCCGAGCACGGTGGCGAAGCCCAGGTCGTCGTTCCAGACCGACTCGCACCGGTTCGCCGCCGCCACCTCCTGCACCAGCAGCGCCTTGGCCCCGGCGTACGGGGCGTCGGTGCTCAGGCGCATCCCGCCGGGCAGGTCGGGGCGTTCCGCGGTGGCCTCGACCATCGCCCGGTCCAGGCTGTGCCGGGCGATCAACTCCTGCGCCTTGCCGGTCAGCGCCTCCGCCTCGGCCGGGAAGGTGGTCGACTCGGCCTTGGCCAGCAGCGCCCGCACCCGGTCGAGCATCACCGAACCGCTGCGCCCCGGGGCGGCGCGCCGGGCCACGGCCGGCCCGCCCCCGCCCGGCGGCGGGCGCAGCATCGCGATCGGCGGCAGGCCGTCCAGCAGCGCCAGCACCTCGACCGCGTCGCGCAGCGCGGTGATCCGGTCCTCGCCCTCGCGGGCGGCCCACCGGGCCAGCCAGCCGGCGTCGTCGTCGTCCCACCACACCCGGGCCGCCAGCCCGTCGAGCTGCTCGTCCCACCACGGCGGGACGTCGCCGGCCTGCCCCCGCCGCTGCGCGGCGAGCGCGTCGCGTACCAGCCGGCCGGGTCGCGCGCCGAGGCGGCGGGTCACCATCCGGGCCACGTCGACCGGCTGCCAGCCGCGCGGCCAGAGCCGGGCGAGGGCGCCCGCCAGACGGTCGAGGAGGGCGGCGTCCACCACCGCCGTGCCGTCCGGGGCGCCGGTGCCGACCACGAGCCGGTCCAGCTTCCGCTCCGCGTCGCGTACGTCGGTGCCGCGCACCGCCGCGACCGCGTCGGCGATGAGGGCGTGGGCGTCCGGCACGGGTGGTCCTTCCTGGGCAAGACGCCCGGGTGGTGTCCGGATCGTCGGGAGTGTCTGCCCGGCAACGGTACCGGGTGCGGATTCGACAGCCGGATCACTCATCCGCACGGGCCCCGTCCGCGTACTACTGCCCGAGCGGACGGAGGGTCGAGGGTGGGCAGCCTCACGGTGAGCGGGTCGGCCGACCGCAGCCGGCACCGTGGTCGTCGCGGGGCCGGGGCCCGGGCGGGCGCGCTGGTGCTGGCGCTGGTGGTGGTCGCCGGCCTGGGCGGCGGCGCCTGGGCGGCCGGGCGCGGCGAGCTGGACCTCGGCGAGCTGGTCGGTGACGTCCGCCGGGCGCCCGCGCCGGCCCGCGCGGCGGTGGCCGCCGCACCGGGCCGGCCGGCGGCGACGCCCACCGCTCCCGTCCTGGGCTACCCCGAGCGGGGTACGGGCACCTGGCGGACGGCGACCGCCCGGGGTGCGGTGGCCGGACGCGCGGGCGAGCTGCTGCGGTACCGGGTGGCGGTCGAGGGCGGCATCGACGAGGTGGACGTGGAACTCCTCGGCCGGGAGGTGGCCGTGGTGCTCGCCGACCGCCGGGGTTGGACGGGCGGGGGGCGGTGGCGGCTGCAACGGGTCGGCCCGGACGTCGCGGCCGACTTCACCGTGCTGCTGACCACCCCGGCGACCCGCGCCGACCTGTGCGGGGACGCCGACGACCGCTACACCTCCTGCCGGAACGGGGACCGGGTGGTGGTCAACGTGGCCCGCTGGGCGCGCGGGGTGCCCGGGTTCGGCGGTGACCTGGCGACCTACCGGGCGTACGTGCTCAACCACGAGGTCGGCCACCGGCTCGGCATGGGACACGAGCTGTGCCCGGCCCGGGGCGCGCCGGCCCCGGTGATGCAGCAGCAGACGCTGGGGCTGCACGGCTGCGCGCCGAACGCCTGGCCGTACGTCGACGGCACCCTGCACACCGGCCGTCCCGGCGAGTACGACGACCCGGTGCCGGCCGGGGACTGACCCCGGCGTCGGCGTCCCGCCACGGGACGGACCCGTGCTTTCCCCGCCGGCTGCGGCTAGGCTGGCTGCGCTGGTCTCTGCCTTCTGCTACGAGGGAACGAGCCCGGTGGGCGTAGGGAGCAGTGCAGTGCACACCGAGCCTGGGCAACTCTTGTCGATATCGGCGGCCGACCTCCGGATCACCCTCACCAACATCGGCGGCCACCTCCTGCGGGTGAGCGTCGCCGGCGAGGTGGATTTCGCCACCTCCGGCGAGCTGCGCGCGGCGCTGGACGCCGTGCTGGCCGACCTCACCGGCACCCCCGTCGAGGTGGACCTCGCCGAGGTGCCCTTCCTGGACTCCTCCGGCGTCCACGTCCTGCTGGACGCGTACGCCCGGGCCGCCGACCGGGACTGCCCGCTGGTGGTGGCGAACGCGCGGCCCGTGGTCCGTCGGGTCCTGGAGATCACCGGGGTGCTCGCCCTGCTCGGGCTCGCTCCGGCTGGCCGGTGACGCTCAGCTCGCCGGTCTCCACCAGCTCGCGGGCCACGTCGACCAGCTTGACGTTGATCCGTTGGCTCGCCATCACCAGCAGCTCGAAGGCCTGGGCGCCGGTGAGCCGGTGCCGTTCCATCAGGATGCCCTTGGCCTGGCCGATCAGGTCCCGTACGTCCAGCGCCCGGCTGAGCTGGTCGAGCCGCCGCGCGTCGGCGACCGCCACGGCGGCGTGCGAGGCGAAGAGCAGCCCGACCCGTTCCGACTCGCCGGTGAAGGCGTGCGGCTCCCGGGCGTAGAGGTTGAGCGCGCCCAGATTGTCCCGGGCGACGTAGAGCTGGAATGACAGCATGCTGCCGACGCCCAGCTCCCGCGCCCGGGCGATGAACCTGGGCCAGCGCTCCTCGGTGTCCACGTCGGGCAGCCGGACGGTCCGCTCGGTGTACGCCGAGGTGAGGCAGGGGCCCTCGCCGGTCTCGTACTGCGCCCGGTCGACCCGCAGCACCACCTCACCGGTGCCGGCGGGGGTGCTCACCCGGCGCCGCCCCTCGATCTCGGTGATCCCGGCGTGCCAGGCGCCGGGCACGGTGTCCACGGCCGCGTGCACGATGGCCCGCAGGGTGTCCTCCACCGTCCGCTCGCCCTGGAACTCCCGGGCGAGCATGGCGAGTCGGGCGGCGAGCGCGTGACCGCTGGTCGCCCCGTCCCGGCCGGCGGAAGGGGACACAGCAGGTCGGGAATGTGGTCGATCGTTGGCCGGCACGGTGCCTCCTCCCCACCGCATGCGGGGTTCCGGCACGCCACCGACCCCGACGCGGTCCTTGACGATTCCGCCGATACCCCGGCGCGTCGCGCGTCAATCCGGTGCGTGATCAGGTCAACGGCTGCCCGGCGGGGCCGTGCCAGCGGACCAGCAGCACGGTCGCGTCGTCGACGAGCTGGTCGTCCTGGTAGGCGAGGATCGCGTGCACCATGCGGCGGGCGGTCTCCGGCAGCGGCAGGTCGTCGGCGAGCGCCCGGACGGCGCAGTCGACCAGCCGGTCGACGCCGAAGGCCTCCCCGTCGGCCGAGCGCGCCTCGGTGATCCCGTCGGTGTGGAAGAGCACGTCGTCGCCGGGCTCCAGGGCCTCCTCGACCACCACCGGCGCCCGGTGCTCGCCGAGGGTGACCGGCAGCGCGGTCGGGGTGGGCAGCACGATCGCCACCCGTCCGCGGCGCAGCACCAGGCCGCTCGGGTGCCCGGCGGAGATCACCCGCAGCCGGCCATTGCGTTGGTCGAGTTCGGCCAGTACGCCGGTGATCAGGCCCCGCCGGTCGTGGTCGCGGACCACGGTGTCGATGTGGTGGTAGGTGGCGATCAGGTCGTGACCGGACCGCCGGGCGTTGCGGTACGCGGCCAGCGCCAGGCTGGCCAGCATCACCGCCCGCATCCCGCCGTGCGAGCCGTGCCCCACCGCGTCGAAGAGCGCCAGGTGGGCGATGTCGCCGTTGACCGCGTAGTCGAAGGCGTCCCCGCCCACGTCGTAGCTGGGCTCCAGGATGCCGCTGATGGTCATGCTGCCCGTGGAGAAGGTCAGCGGCGGCAGTTGGGCGCGGAGCATCTCGGCCGCCATCCGCATCGGCGCGCGGCGGCGCACCAGCTCCACGGTGTCGCTGTAGCTGGACCGGGTGACCACCAGCTCCGCCAGCAGCGCGCAGGCCGCCTCGAACCCGGAGACCCGGTCGGCGGGGATCAGCTCGGCGGAGCGCACCTCGACCACGCCCAGCCGTTCCAGCCCGTCCAGCAGCGGCACCCACAGCCGCGCCGGCCCGGGCCCGCCGTCGGCGGCGTACGGGCGCATCATCGCGTACGCCCGCCCGGCCAGGGTGCCGTCGACGGCCAGCGAGCCCCGGTCGGCGCCCCCGTCGTCCATCGGCAGCAGCTCCCGCTGCTCGTGGTCGACCAGGTGGATGCGCATCGAGGTGGCGCCGAGTTCGGTGGCCATCCGTCGGGCCAGCGCCGGCAGGTCCTCCGGGCGCGCGTGGTGGGAGTGACGCAGCAGTCCGTGCAGCGCTGTCCGCTCGCTCACCGTCGCCTCCGTTTTGCCGCCCGCCTGCCGGTACGTACCCCGCCGGCCGCCGCTCGGAACGCCGGCCGGTCAGCTCCGGGGGAAGGCGGCCCAGATGTTCTTGGTGCCGTCGGTGGCGTACCAGCCGACGTCCAGCGAGACGGCCTCGGCGATCTGGAGCCCGCGCCCGCCGGCCCCCATCGGACGGGTGTCGACCAGCTCCGGGATGGTGCTCAGGTCGTGGTCGGCGACCTCCAGGATGAACCGGTCCTCGGCGATCAGCAGGCGCACGATGGTGGGCGGGATGCCGTGCCGCAGGGCGTTTGTGGCCAGCTCCGTGGCGACCAGGACCATCAACTCGGGCACCTCGTCCAACTCCTCCCCGGCGAGCAGTTCCTCGCCGGTCAGCGCCTGGTGCAGCGACGCCCGCAGGCCGCGCAGGTGGGCGGGACTGGACAGCTGCCACCGCCGCAGCTCGGTAGCCTGCGGCGACGGCGGGGAGGTGCGCAGCTGTGCCATGGTCCCGGTTTACCCTCCGTAGCCGCGTCCTAAGCGGTTCCCCCCGGTGTCGTGACCCGGACAATGCCCCGCCGCAGGCCGCCGTCCCGGCCTGCGTGGACCCGCCGCGGGCCCCCGTCGGGCGGGTGGCGCGGGCCCGGCCGGGTGCGTGGTTGTTCTACCCTCCTCTATGTGAGCGAGCTCATTCCGGAACCGGTGCACCCGGGACAGATCCGTACCTCCGACGCCGACCGGGAGCGGGTCGCGGCCGTGCTGCGGGAGGCGGCCGCCGAGGGCCGGCTCGACCTGGGCGAGCTGGACGAGCGGCTGGGCCGGGTCTACGCCGCCCGCACCTACGCCGAACTCGAACCCCTGACCCACGACCTCCCCGCCGTGGGGTCGTCGCTGTTCCCGCCCCCGCCGCCGGCGTACGTCGTCGGGGCGCCGGTGTCGCGCAGCGGCTACGCCCTGGCCGGCAAGTTCGAACGGTCCGGCCCGTGGAGCGTCGGCCCCGAGTTCACCTGCCTGGCATTCTGGGGTGGCGGGCTGGTCGACCTGCGCGACGCGATCTTCACCGTGGGTGCGGTGCGGATCAAGGCCTACGCACTGATGGGGGGCCTGGAGATCTGGGTGCCCGAGCAGGCCACCGTGCACGTGACCGGGGTCGGGGTGATGGGTGGCTTCGACCACCGGGCCACCGGACCGGGCGCGCCGGGTGCGCCGACGGTCACCGTCGGCGGGTTCGCCCTCTGGGGCGGGGTGGCGATCAAGCGCAAGCCCTCCGAGCGGGAGCTGCGGATGCGCAAGCAGGAGAAGAAGCGCAGGAAGCTGGAGAACTCCTCGCCCGACTCCGACGACTGACGACCGGCCGGTCCGGTCGCCCGACTACGACGGTGGGACCGAAAGCGGTCCGTTTCGCCGAGTTCCGGCCGCCCAAACAGCCGATCGAGCTGCGGTAGTGGGCCACCGGGCAGTGCCGATCGGACGCCGGTTGAGATACCGTCGCGAGGTGATCGTCGAGGAGCATTGGTGGAACGGGGACGCGACGGCACGCGGCCGTCGCGACGTGTACATCCGCAGCGACGGGCTGCGCTGGGAGGTACAGGCACAGATCGGCGGCGCCTACGGCCGATCGAAGGTGCAGGAGTGTCCGAGTCGTACCTCGGCGAGCATTCTCGCCGGGGCGTGGCGCGGGGGTAATCCCGCGTGGCGCGAGCTGCCCCGCTGAGCGCGGGCGCGTTCGCGCGAAACTGACGCCGACCCCCGCCGGCGTGGTGGTCCGCGCCGCCGGGGTTCCGCCGTCCGCGTCAGGTCACCCACCCACAAATGTTGATCACGGTACGTCCGGCGGTCGTGGTGGCCCGGGGCCGGTGCGTTCAGCTGCCCGCAGCAATGCCGGCCTGCCGGTTCCCCTCCGCCATGTCGAGGCCGGACGCCTGGAGCGTTTCGCTCACCACGATGCCCAACTGCGACACGGCGATCGTGCCCGAGAAGCCCAGGCCCTCCGTGTACGCCCGGCGTGCCTCGCCCGCAGCCTGCACCGCGCGGGCCCGGGCGATGTCGGGGACGCGGCCGGCGAGGAAGTCCCGGTGCAGCAGCCGCAGCGCCTGCCCGAAGTGCTCGACCGAGCGGGGCAGGTCGGGCGGGACCGGCTCACCGGCGTCGAGCAGGGACACGCTTCGTCGCACCATGCCGCGGGCGCCTTCAGCGGTGCGATGATCCTCGGGGTTGGCCGTGACGTTGCGTGACGTAGGTGGGTCGCTCGGCCAGTGATCCTCGCGCCGTCGTCGCGCACCTACCCGGCGCATTTCGAAGGCGATCTCATCCCGACCGTCTGACCGACGCACGTCCACCGGAGGGCTCCGATGACCGACCCACCCGAGATCATCCGTCGCTACTTCGCGTTGGCCGGCCAGCCGGACCGGGACGCCTACTTCGCGCTCTTCGCCGACGACGCGGTCGTCGAGGACGAGGGCAGGGAGCACCGGGGGATCGAGGCGATCCGCGCCTGGCGCCGGGACACGCCCCTGGTGTCGTACGAGATCACCGACGTCGAGGACAGCTCGGCGGGGACGGTGGTGACCGCCACCATCAGCGGGGACTTTCCCGGCAGCCCCGTCGCCGGCCTGCGCTTCCGCTTCGCGGAGTATGACGACCGGCAGATCCGCCGGCTGCGCATCGCGCCCTGAGCAGGAGGCGAGCCCGACGGGTGACCGGCTGGGCCGCACCCGCGATGGCGCCTCCGGTCACCGGTCACAGGGCGGGCGCCGGTGGCTCGGGTGGGCTTCCGTAGGCGCGGATGCCGTCCGAGACGGCGATCCCGGCCAGGACGAGGGTGGCGGTGAGGCCGGCCACCAGTGCGGGCGCGAGCATCAGGGCGGGGCTCGCGACGGCCAGTACGAGCAGCGCGACCAGCCGGGACGGTGACACGCGGCTGAACACCTCGTACTCGAATCGGGCGCGTCCGGCCAGGAACAACGCGGGTCCGCCGAGAATGACGCCGGCCAGCCAGGGCGTGGTCTGCTCGGTGGGATGGGCGATGACGATCTCGAAACCGGCGGCGGTGGCGACCACGCCGGCCACCATGAGCAGGTGGGTGTTGGGCGCGGACCGCACGAATCTGCCCGGATCCTGGGAAGCCTCGATGGCGGCTTGCAGCAGGGCCCCGGCGCGGTGGACGTAGATCTGCCACAGCAGCACGGTGGCGGCGAACGCCACCAGCAGGGCCGCCGTGTGGCTGGCCGTCACGTGGTGGTCGGCGTAGGTGAGGGTGGTGACGAGGAGGAGATCACCGAGGGCGAGCGTGAAGAACTGCTGATAACGCTCCGCCAGGTGGTCGGCTGCCACCCGGTACTGCGCCGTCGGTACCCGACCGAGTCGTGGAGTCGGGTAACGGAGCCAGGCCGCCCCGTAGTCGATGGCGAGCGCGGCGGCCCACAGCAGGCCGCGCGCCGGGCCCGTCACGAGAGCGCCGGCGAGCCACGGTACGGCGGACACGACGAACCAGAAGATGAACCGGCCGGCGTGCAGTTGCGCCTTGCGGCCGTGCAGTGCGGAGGCGAGAAAGATGCCACGTCCCACGTGGATCGCCACGTACGCGCCCGCGAAGACCAGGGCGTGGTCGGAGAAGGCTCCGGGCAGCGAGCCAGCCATCAGGATGGTCCCGAGCATGACCCAGAGCGTCATGACGAAGATGGGCGGCCGCTGGGCGTGGTAGAGGTCGGTTGCCAACGCGGTGATGGACCAGACCCACCAGATCGCCATCAGCAGCACCACGGTCTGGAGGATCCCGACCCGGTCGAGACTCTCGGCCAGGGTTCGTGAGGTCAGGGCGAGCGCGGCGACGAAGACCAGATCGAGAAACAGCTCTAGCAGGGTCGCCCGCTGTGGCCCCTCACCCTCGCGGGTCAGTCCTACTGCTCGGTCGGTCGTCATCGGTCGCCCGTCCACTGACTCCGGGTCGCGAAGGCCTCGAGGAGCGGCCGGCGACAGGGAACCGGCCGAGTCGGATGCTTCGAGGATCGCCGTACCGAACATTAGTGGAGCAATGGGCGTACTGCGGGCAAAGGTGTGATCCGCCTGGCGATCGAACCCGCGTCTCCCTGGGGGCGGCGACTTCTCAGTCGCGCCCCGCGCGGATCCGGGGCTCCCGGTCGTTCCTGGTGACTCCGTCGCCACCACCCTCGTTGTCCCACACCGCGTACGCATCGGGGCGGGCCGTGGCCGCCGGTGGCACCCGGACGGCGGCCAGGATCTCGGGCGCGCGCCTCAGGTCGGCCGGGTCGGCGGCGGTGGCCATCGCCCGCTCGGCTGCCGCCGGTGGGGTGGCGGGCGGCACCACGAGCAGGTCGACCTGGATGTCCCGGCCGGTGGTGGCGACCAGCAGGGCGGGGTCGAGGGTGTCGAACCAGCCGAGCCGGACCGCGACCGGTCCGACGGTCAACCGGCGGGGCCGGCTGTCCCACGCGTGGAGGTTCAGCATGATGTGCCGGATCCGGCCATGACGTTCGGCCAGGGCGAGGACGAGGCCGGGGAGTTCGGCGGCCGGGTCCCAGGATCGCGGCCACCAGCCGCCGTCCAGTACCGCCCGTGCCCGGGTGGGGGCGAGGACGAGTCGAGGTGCGCTGGGCGTCGAAGCGGCGATCGGGTTGGCGTTTTCGCTGGTGACGGACATGGCTCAGCCCTCCCGGCGGGGCCGCGGGGCGACGCCGGTCGTCGACGGGGCGGTCGGACCGGGCGCGGGACGCCCCGCCGATCGGGTCGCGGAACGGCGGGCGCGCATCCTCAGCTGTGCGATCCGGGCGGTGCCGGGCAGGGCGACGAGCAGGACCCCGACGACCGCGGCCAGCAGCAGTGCCACACCGAGCGGCAGGGCGACGTGTGCGCCGAGGAGCGTCACCTCGGCCCGTTGTCCGTTCTGCAGTACGAAGATCAGGAGCAGCAGGAGCACGATCGCGAACACCACGGCGACGATCCACAGATCCCCGATCCGGGAGCGCTTCACCGCGGGGCGCAGGGGCGTCCGGCGAGTAGTGGCGGGGCCGTCGTGTCCGTTCATGAGGGGGAGTCGGACGTGGCTGTTTCGGGGTGCGGTCATCACGAACCGCCGCCTTCCGATGGGTGCCCGGCGTACCTGGCTGCCGGCGTGGGCAAGCGCGGGTGTCGGGCGAGGGCGGGTCTGCGACGGAGTGTCGCGGCCCGGCGTACCGGTGCGGGGGGAGGGGCCGTCCGCCGGCGGCGGACCGTCAGTCACCGGGGTTCCCGAGCGACACTGTCAGCGTACGCCTGAACCGCCGGCATCACCGCCAGGCGATTTCCGGGCAGCGCTGCCTCCGGTGATTGTGCCGATCCAGCCCGTGAGGCGTACGGTGGGTATGTCGCCCGGGGTCCCCGGTGGCCGCCAGGTGCCGTCGCCGCCAGCCCGCGAGGGGCCTTCAAAGATCGTCATCCCCCGTCCGGGCAGCGAGCTCGTCGTGCTGGCTGATCGCCGACCACGTCCCGACCGCACGATCCGCCGGTCACGCAAGGTTTCAGGTCCGCCCCGCGCCCCGACGGCCGGTGGCGGAGCCGACCGGCGCGAACACACCGCCGTCCAGGAGCTTGACCGCCCCGGACGGCTTCACAAGGGAGCACCCGATGAGGATCGCCAGGCACCGGATCGCCACCGTCCTTCGCGAACGAGGCCAGCACTTCAGGGCCGAGTGGGTCGAGCGCGAACTGCCGGAACGCGTGGACCCGGCCAAGCACGTCGGGCTGCTCGCCACCCTGCATCTCGATCCGGCTGAGCTCGCCGACGCGCCGTCCCCGTGAGGGTGGCGTTGCTCGGACCGGTCGCCTGGCGGACACCCCCGCACCATTACGGCCCCTGGGAGCAGGTGACCGGCCTGCTCGCCGAGGGGCTGGCCACCCGCGGCGTGGACGTGACACTCTTCGCGACGCTGGACTCGGTCACCTCCGCGCGGCTCGACGGGGTGTGCCCCCGGGGGTACGCCGACGACCCGGACCTGGACGGCCGGGTGTGGGAGGCGATGCACGTCTCGCACGCGTTGGCCCGCTCGGGGCAGTTCGACCTGGTGCACAACCACCTCGACTGGTTGCCGCTGGCCTTCGCCGAACAGTGCCGCGCTCCGCTGCTCACCACCGTGCACGGCTTCTCCGGCGCCGGGATCCTCCCGGCGTACGCCAGGGCCCGCTCGTCCTACGTGTCGATCTCCGACGCCGACCGGAGCGCCGAACTCGACTACGTCGCCACGGTGCACCACGGCGTCGACCTCGCCGCGCTGCCGTTCACCCGCGACGCCGGCCCCGGACTGGCCGCCTTCGGCCGGATCCATCCCGACAAGGGCACCCACACCGCCATCGAGATCGCCCGCCTCGCCGGTCGGCCCCTCACCATCTGCGGCATCGTGCAGGACGAGCGGTACTTCGCCGAGCAGGTGGCCCCGCACATCGACGGCGACCAGGTCGTCTTCCTCGGATCGGTGGGTCCCCGACGGCGCGCCGAGGTGCTGGGCGCCAGCACCGCCCTGCTGCACCCGATCACCTTCGACGAGCCGTTCGGACTGTCGGTGGTGGAGTCGATGGTCTGCGGCACACCTGTCGTCGCGTACGCGCGGGGGTCCATGCCGGAAGTCGTCGACGAAGGGGTGACGGGGTTCCTCGTACACACCGTCGAGCAGGCGGCCGACGCCGTCACCCGGGCCGTCGGCCTCGACCGGGCCGGCTGCCGGGCGCGGGCCCGGCAGCGCTTCAGCGCGGACCGGATGGTCACCGACTACCTGTCCGTCTACGACCAGCTGACCAACCACGCCCGGCCAGGATCCCCCGCCCGCAGCTGACCCAGCCCCTTTCGTTCCGCCGGCCACACACGCTGGCCGGCGTGCGCCGTCACCGCGTGAGGTCCGCCCCCGTGCTCCCGGCGGCGGCCGACAACCGGAAGGCCCGACACCCATGCTCAGCTACGGATTCCTCAGCACCCACCCACCGACGCGGTGCGGACTGGCCACCTTCAACTCCGCCCTCGCCGCCCAGCTGACCGCCGACGGCGCGCGCGGCGGCATCGTGCGGGTCACCGACCGCGGCGACGACCAGCGGCCCGGGCCCGGGGTGGTGCACACCTGGTCGACGCGCACCCCGGCCGGCTGGCGGGCCGCTGCGGCCGCCCTGAACACCTACGACGTGGCCGTCGTGCAGCACGAGTACGGCATCTACCCCGGCGCGGACGGCGAGGACGTCCTGCCGCTGCTGCGCCGGCTCACCGTGCCGAGCATCGTCGTCCTGCACACCGTGCTCCGCCAGCCCTCCGCCCGGCAGAAGTCCCTGCTGGAGCAGATCGTCACCGCTGCCGGGGCGGTCGTCACGATGACCGACACGGCCCGCGACCGGCTGCTCGTCGGCTACACCGTGCCCCCGGGCAAGGTCACCGTCATCCCGCACGGTGCCGCCGAGCACGTCGGCGCACCCGTCGCCCGTCGTACCCGGCCGCACCTGCTGACCTGGGGGCTGCTCGGTCCGGGCAAGGGCGTCGAGTGGTCGTTACGGGCCCTCGCGCGGTTGCAGGACCTCGACCCGACACCCACCTACACCGTCGCCGGCCGGACCCATCCCAAGGTGATCGAGCACCAGGGGGAGGCGTACCGGTCGGGACTGCACCGACTCGGCGCGGAGCTGGGCGTCGCGCACGCCGTGGACTACCAGGACGTCTATCACGACCAGGTCGCGCTCGGCCGGTTGGTCCGCTCCGCCGACGTGGTGGTGCTGCCCTACGACTCCCGGGAACAGGTCACCTCCGGCGTGCTCATCGAGGCGGTGGCCGCCGGAGTGCCCGTCGTCTCCACGGCGTTCCCGCACGCCGTCGAGCTGCTCACCGGCGGCCCCGGTCTGGTCGTACCCCATCAGGATCCGGCGGCGCTGGCCGCGGCGATCCGGCGGATCCTGGTCGAACCGGGCCTGGCCGCCCGGCTCGCCGGGCGCGTTCAGCCACTGGCCGCGCACCTGCGCTGGCCGGCCGTGGCGGCCCGCTACGGCACCCTGGCCGAGCGGCTCACCGCCGCGCGCCCGTCCGTGGTCAGCGCGGCGTCGGCGTGACCGCGACCACCGGCCGACCCACCACGTCGGCCGGCCGGCGCGCGTCGGCGGCCCCCGCGCCGAGCTTCGCGCACCTCATCCGGTTGAGCGACGACACCGGCCTGTTCGAGCACGCCCGGCACGCCATCGTCCGCCGGGAGCACGGCTACTGCACCGACGACGTCGCCCGCGGCCTGGTCGTGACCAGCCGACAGCCGGACCCGACCGAGGAGGTGCTCCGGCTCGCGGAGCGCTACCTCGCCTTCCTGACCCACGCGCAGGACGCCGGTGGCGCGTTCCACAACCGGCTCGGTCACGATCGGCGCTGGACCGACCAGCCCGGGCTCGGCGACTGGTGGGGCCGGGCGCTGTGGGGGCTGGGCACCGCCGCCGCCCGCAGTCCCGCCGCCTGGATCCGGGAGGAGGCGCTGGTCGCCTTCAGCAGGGGTGCCACGCGGCGTGCCCCGACTCCGCACGCGATGGCCTTCGCCGGGCTCGGCGCGGCCGAGGTGCTGCGCCGCCACCCCGCCCACGCCGCCGCGGCCGCGCTGCTGGCGGACGCGGCCAGCGCGGTCGGCGGACCCGGGCCAGACCCAGGGTGGCCCTGGCCGCGGCAACAGCTGACGTACGCCAACGCGGCCCTCGCCGAGGTGGTCATCGCCGCCAGCCAGCTACGCCACGGCGGCCCACCCCTCGACGATGGGCTGCGGATGCTGGCCTGGCTGCGCGACATCCAGGTCCTCGACGGGCGGCTGTCGGTCGTACCCGTCGGCGGGTGGCGGTGCGGCGCGGTGCGGCTCCGCCACGACCAGCAGCCGATCGAGGCCGCCGCCTTCGCCGACGCCTGCGCCACCGCCGCCACGGTCACCGGCGACCCCGGGTGGGAGACCGGGGTGCGGCAGGCGGTCGGGTGGTTCCTCGGCGACAACGACGTCGGCACGGCGATGTGGGACGCGGAGACCGGCGGCGGCTACGACGGGCTGACAGCGCACGGACCCAACCTCAACCAGGGTGCCGAATCCACCCTCGCGCTGATCTCCACCCTGCAGCACGCCGGGCGGTGGGCGTGACCGGGACCCTGGCCGTCCGGCACGGCGTGACCCTCACCCCGGATCCACGCCGGGTCATCGCCAAGCTCTTCGTCCCCGGCGAGGACGCCGCGGTGGTACGTACCCGCGCGGGAGCGCTCATCGACCGCGTCGCGCACCTCGACGACGAGGAGACCGGCAGGTTGCTGCGGGACACCTTCGACCGCTTCGGCACCCGGCACCGCGACCTGGCGGGCACGTTCCACCACCACTACGACCTCGTGCGGCACCGCATCGCCCGGGCCCGTGACCTGTCCCCGACCACCCGACTCCTGGTCGGTGCCTACTTCAGCCACGAGTACGCGGTCGAGTCCGCCGCGCTGTGCAACCCGTCGATGGTCGCCCACCCCGACCAGACCAACCTGGACGCCGGGCAGTTGCGCGTCGCGCTCAGCCTGCGCCAGATCGGCGAGGGCCACCTGTCGTCCATCGGGTTCGCCACGGCGATCGTCGGACCCGGGCGCCGGCTCACCGTCGCCGACCGGTCCGGCCCCCTGGTGGTCGGGCAGCGAACGGGCGTACGGCACCGTCGGGACCTGCTCGCTGCCGGCCTGGCCGAGGAAAACTGGGACAACGAGGTCACCGCCACCGTGCTGGACGCCCTGCCCGACCGGTACGACGAGGCTGCCTTCGAGCGGGTGCTCGGCAACCTGCCACCGGACCTGCTCTCGCGCAGCACCGGGCTGGACACCCTCGAACACCTGCGCCGCATCGACGCCGCGAGCTACGCCACGACCTTCCCCGCCGACACCGCCCTGCACGAACGGGTGCTCTGGCCGGCCACTCCGGCGGAGAGCAACGGCATGGAGGACGCCCGGTTCGTCAGGTTCACCGACGAGTCCGGACCGGTGTACCGGGCCACCTACACCGCCTACGACGGACGGCGCATCGCCACCCGCGCGCTGGCCAGCACCGACCTGCGTCGCTTCGAGGTGACCCCGATGCGCGGGCCGGGCGCCCGCAACAAGGGCGTCGCGCTGTTCCCCCGTACCGTCGGCGGCCGTCACCTCGCGCTGTGCCGCGCCGACGGCGAGACCATCGGTCTGACCTGCCTGGACGGCGACAACCGGTGGCAGGAGCCGACGCCGCTGCACGCCCCCCGGGACAGCTGGGAACTGATCCAGGTCGGCAACTGCGGATCCCCCATCGAGACCGACGCCGGCTGGCTCGTGCTCACCCACGGGGTCGGCCCGATGCGCCGGTACGCCGTCGGGGCGCTCCTGCTCGACCTGCATCGACCGGAGCGGGTAATCGCGCAGCTTCCCGGCGCGCTCCTGTCACCCGACCCGGCTGACCGGGACGGCTACGTACCCAACGTCGTCTACTCCTGTGGCGGGCTGGTCCACGCCGGGGAGCTGTGGCTGCCGTACGGGGCCAGCGACGCCCGGGTCGGGTTCGCCACCGTACCGGTGGCCGCCCTCGTCGCGGCGATGGTGGAATCCCCACCGCGCGGCGGCCGGGACGGTTGAGCGCCGGGGCTGCGGTCCTGATGGACCGGCGGTTCAGGGGCGCTCGGCGGAGAGATGGCCGCGCAGGGTGGCCAGCGCTCGGGTGATGAGCCGGGAGACGTGCATCTGCGAGATGCCGATCTGCTCGGCGATCTGGCCCTGGGTGAGATTGCCGTGGAAGCGCATGTTCAGGATCCGGCGTTCGCGTTCCGGCAGGGTGGCGAGGGCCGGGCCGAGGGCGACGCGGAGTTCGACGAGGTCGAGGCCGTGGTCGTGGGCGCCGAGGGTGTCGCCGAGTTCCGTGCTGCCGTCGGCACCGGTCGGGGTGGACAGGGAGGTGGCGCGGTAGGCGCGGGCCCCTTCCAGTCCGTCCAGGACCGTCTCCTCGGGCAGGTCGAGGTAGGTCGCGATGTCGGCCACGGTCGGTGAGCGCCCCAGGGTGTGGCTGAGGGTGCTGTTGGCCTCGGTGATCGACAGACGAAGCTCCTGCAGGCGGCGGGGCACCCGCACGGCCCAGGTACGGTCGCGGAAGTACCGCTTGATCTCGCCGATGACGGTCGGGATGGCGTACCCGGTGAAGTCGACGCCCCGGGTGGGGTCGAAGTTGTCGACGGCCTTGATCAGCCCGACCGCCGCCGTCTGGGTCAGATCCTCGTCGTGTACGCCGCGTCCCGAGTAGCGGCGCGCCAGGTGGCGGGCGAGCGGCAACCACGCCTCGATGGCGCGTTCCCGCAGCGCCGGGCGACGGGGGTCGTCGGCCGGAGTCGTGGCCATCATCGCCAGGAGGGCATCCGCGCTGTCGGCGCTCTGCGCGCTGCTGCGCTGGCCGAAGCGGGTGCTGGTCGTCGGTTCGAAGGTGGTGACCATGGGTGTGGCCTTCCCGCACGGGCCCGCTGATCGAAACGACCGGAAGATCTCCGAACCGGCTGTCGCCGGAGCGCACGTACGGGCTGGTGCGCTGTCGCAAGGCCACGATCACGGGCCTCGCCACCGCGTCATGTCGTTCACTTGATACCGCGAACGCTACCCGAAAGGCGGATCAATTGCTATCCGAAAGTATGAGGTGCCGCAGCGTGGCGGCCGGTGACTCGGCGACGGCAGGAGGATCACCCAATCCGCCCCGACACGGCTCGGCGATGGCTGACACTGAAGGTGAAAGGGCACCGGGTCAGCCGGCAGCCGGCCGTCAGGGGGGAGTGCATCGTGACATCGGGATCGATGACCGAACGGATCAAGGGTCTGCTCAACAGCCCGAAGGGTCGTGACCTGATGCGGTTCGGCCGCACCCAGGCGGCCAAACCCAGCACCCAGCAGAAGCTTCGACAGCTCATGGAGCGGGTGACCGGAGGACCGGGTCGACGTCGCTGATCAACTGACGAACCCGACGGCTGGACATGCGATCGTGAGTGACACCAGCATTGGCGCCGACCGCCAGCGCGGCAGTGACTACGCCGACCTGTCCCGGCAGGTCCGGGCCGCGGGTCTACTCGAGCGACGGCGGGGGCACTACGCCGTGCGGATCGGCCTCGTCGTCGCGTCCTTCGTCGGACTGTGGAGCCTGTTCGCCCGGTTGGGTGAATCGTGGTGGCAGCTGGGCGTCGCCGCGGCCCTCGCGGTGGTCTTCGCGCAGGCCGGATTCATCGGCCACGACGCCGGGCACCGGCAGATAGCCCGTACGCGGCGCGGAAACGACCTGATCGGCATGGTGCACGGCAACCTGCTGACCGGGCTCAGCTACGGCTGGTGGGTGGACAAGCACAACCGGCACCACGCCCACCCGAACACCGAGGGCAAGGACCCCGACATCACGGTGGCGCCGCTGTCCTTCACCACCGGCCAGGCCCGGCGACGGCGCGGCCTCGGCGCGCTCGTCGTCCGCTTCCAGGCGTACCTGTTCTTCCCGCTGCTCCTGCTGGAAGGCCTGCACCTGCACGCCAACAGCGTGAAGGCTCTCCTCGGCCCACGCCCCATCGCGCGTCGGCCCGCCGAAGTCGGACTGCTCGCCCTGCACCTGGGTGGCTACCTCGCCGCCGTCCTGCTGGTGTTGAGCCCGGCGCAGGCCGTCGCGTTCATCGCGGTCAACCAGGGGGTGCTCGGCCTCTACCTCGGCTGCTCGTTCGCGCCCAACCACAAGGGCATGCCGATCCTCGCTGCCGAGGACAACGTCGACTATCTGCGGAGGCAGGTCCTCACCTCGCGCAACGTGCGCGGTGGGCGGTTCGTCGACGCCCTGCTCGGTGGGCTGAACTACCAGATCGAACACCATCTGTTCCCGAGCATGCCGTGCCCGAACCTGCGCCACGCCCGGCCATTGATCCGCCGGTTCTGCGCTGAGCACGACATCGACTACCACGAGACCACCCTCGGCCGCTCCTGGGCCGAGGCGCTGCGCCACCTGGACGACATCGGATCCGGCGAGCCGCGGACGGACGCCGCGCTGCGCTGAGGCCGGGTTCCCGCGTACCTCGTGGGTCTGGTCCGGTCCCGAAGGCGTCGCGGCCTGCTCACCGCTCCTCGACCTCGGCCCGCCCGTGGTCCCTGGGACGGGTGGCCGGCGGCGTCGGGTCAGTCGCGCTGCTCCGGGTCGTCACCCCTGGTCGCCGTCGGCCGCTTGGAGGGGCGGGTCGGGGTCACCGTGAAGGGATGGCGCAGCTGCCGCATCGCCTCCTCGCTGCCGTCGAAGGTCACGCCCGGGTCGTCGAGCTCGTCGCTGGTCGGCGTGGCGAGAAACAACGCGGAGCGATCATTGTCGTTCGATGTCATGCAACAGTCCCATTTCGGCAGGTGAGGAGCGCACTGGTTCGCGGACCAGTTCTCGCCGCGGCATTCGTGGTAACCGGCCGGCGCTCGCACTGGCGCTCGGTGGCGGTGTCTCGATCACGGGCGACCGCCCGGCGACACACCCCGAACCTTACCCGGCGTTGTCATCCGTCGTGCACCGCCGCCGCAGCGGGCCGCCTGCCGGCCGCGACGCGCGGTCCGACCCCTGCCCCCGGCGAAGCGGGTGAGGGCCGTCGTCAGGTCCTGCTCGGGCACCGTGTAGTCCAGCCTCGCCAACCAGCCGGCAAAGGCCGCCAGCAGGGCCACGGTGACGTCCTCACCCGGACAGCGGTGCCCGGTGCTCGGGTCGGCCCCGCCCTGCGGGATCAGCTCGTACGGGTCGGGAGCACGCCCGACGAATCGCTGTGGGTCGAAGCGGTACGGGTCCGGCCACAACGCCGCGTCGTGGTTCTGGCCGTAGATGTCGAGCAGGACGAGCGAGCCGGCGGGAACGTGCTGGCCCTGCCCGGTGGCCGAACAACGTCCCCTGTACCGGTTCCGGGATGGCCGTGTGCCGTCGCACGTGCCGTTCGTCGTAGCAGAACCGCACCGCGTCGGGCCCGCGCAGCGCGAGCGCGCGCTGGCCCATCACCCGGGTCTGCACGGCGGGTCCGCCCGCGCGGCGCCACAGCGCAGGTAACCAGGCGTAGCCGTCGAGCATCAACCCGAGGGTGTCGTCCAGATACGGTCCGCGCTGCTCCGTCATGAGTTGTGCAGTGCCCACTGCCCGGAGCGCAAAACGCTCGCTCAACCGGCTGCCAGGACACCGGAAGTACCGTCACCGCCTGCGTGAGCGACCGGCGCCGAGGGCTCGTACCGGGCCGCCGACGTGATGCCCGTCTGCCGAAACTGCGGTGCCGGCGCTGCTCGGTCACCTTCCAACGAATTCGTACGAGTCAGGAATGGTGCGCACCACGGGTGGGCGGTAGGCGTAGATGGCCCGCTGCCTCGCCTAGAAGGTCTCTCGCGGTAGCCAGCCGAGGAAGCGGTGTCGTAGCTGTTGTTTGTTGGCCCGAGGTAAATCGAACAGGGCTGCACTGAAGCAGGAGCCCAGGTAGATGCCGAGCGCGGGCCGGGTTCCGCCGAATTCCGCGAGAAGTTGGCTCTGTTTCGTGGCGCAGGGCCATTCATGAGCGCAGCCGCTGCAGACCCAGGTGGGTGGCATGGGTAGGTGTGTCTCGGCCGGAGCGGTGGCTGGATCCGTCGGTCTGGGCAGAGGCGGTCTCCGGTGCAGATCGTCCGCAACAGGTAGGTGACAGGTCGCCGCGGCGAAGGTGGCTGCTGTGCGCACGAGGGCTTCCGGGCCGGGCTGCTGCGCGAGCAGGGCTGTGAGGGTGTGGTGCGCCAGAAGGTCCAGCCCCGCGCGGTCGATGTCCAGTGTTCTGCACAGCGACACGAGCACGAGGGGCCCTGGCCAGGTGTCCTCGGTCAGGACACAGGTGATCATGTCGTTGAGGAGCGCGCCGACGGCCTCGGCGTGTTCGGTGAGGGCCGGTGGGGCGTTTGGGTCCCGACTGATGGTGGAGGTGGTTTGGCTGACGGTGTTGCGAATGATCGAGGTGCCGCGGAAAACATTCACTGGGTTCCTCCTCGTCAGCAAAGTTCAGGAGTTTGCCGTAAAGGCAGTCGAGTGACCAAGCGTCAGGAGGCGATTGCGCACCGTTTCAGGATGTGGTGGTGACCTGTCGTGATGGTAGAGAACCATTTCGATGCGCGGTGCGGATCGACGCAACTGCTGACTGAACAGTCAGTTGTGCGGCCGTCCTCCTGGCTCCGGTCCTGATAAGACCGGTCCCTGCGAAGGTGACGGCGTTGTTCGCCGGCGCGCGCCTGTCGCACGTCACCCGCCCGAGCCGCCATCCGCCGGACTGGCCCTCGGACCTCCCGCCCCGGAGATCCTCGCCTACTCGTTCGTATCCCGAATCCTGCGTGCTCCGCGGGAACGCTCTCCGCGGCAGGAGGAATACATTGAGGGCCCTGTAGTTCGCATCCGCGGTATCGGGTGCGGCGAACCGGCGTCAAGGAAGCGGCGTAGGTCCCGGCTCCGCCCTGGTGGGTCCGTGCAGCGGCCCGTCAGGTGCGGGCTGCCATCCGCGCGTTCTCCTCGGCTTCGGTTCCGGGCTGGGCGTGCCGGTCGTGAGGATTTGGTGCGATGACTCGCCCCCTGCCGACGGACCCCGCTGACGCGTTCGCCGAACTCGGCCGTATCAAGCTCGGCGAGGTCGGTCTCGACGATGTCCTGCAGCGGGTCGCGGAACTCGCCAAGCGGGTGCTGCCCACACCGGTGGAGGTGTCGGTCACGCTGGTACGCGGTGGGACAGCGCACACGGCGGCGTTCACCGACGACCTGGCCCGCCGGACACCCTGGCCCGTTGCCACCCTTCCCGGCCACGCTGCTCGGGGAGATGAGCATGTCTTCGCCCCGGCCCGACCAGCCGTCTCACGACCTGACGGACGCGCTGCTCGTGCTCGCCGGCCTGCCCGACGACGCTCCCGCACTGCCGGAGCAGCTGCTCGCCATCGTCCGACTGGCCGCGGAGGTGGTGGGCCCGGTGGATTTCGCCTCGGTCACCGTACTCGCCGCCGACGGGCACCGGACCGACGCCGCCAGCGACGAGGCGGCCAAGGCCCTCGACCTGGCCCAGTACGCCGACAACGCCGGCCCCTGTCTGGTCGCCCTGCACACCGGCGAGACGGTCGGGGTGTCCGACGTCGCCGGCGCGGTGGTGTGGCCGGGCTTCCGGGACGTGGCCTGGCGGTACGGCGTCCGGGCCTCGCTGTCCTTCCCGGTCTTCGCCGGCAGCGGCAACCTGGTTGCCGCTTTGAACCTCTACTCCCGCGACGCCGCCGGCATGCGGCTGCTGATCCAACGCGTCGAGTCCTGCTACCACACCGGGCGGACCCAGGTGCTGCCCCGGCTGGACGCCGGCAGCGAGCAGCTGCTAACCGGGCTCGCCGGTGCGTTGCGCACCCGTGACCTCATCCAACGGGCGCTCGGGCTGCTGATGGACCGGGACCACATTCCGGCCGGACCGGCCTACCGGCGGCTGGTCGAGGCGACCGAACCGGGCCGGCCGCTGACCGGAACGGCCACCGCCCTCCTGCACCAGCACGCGAGGTAACGGACCGGTGGGGTCACCCACTATGCCGTGTCCGTCGGCCGTCGGGAGGCGCGGACACGGTGAGAGGTCACCGGTCCGATGGACCGCATCGCTGGTCAGGATCGAGGTAGCAGCCGTCTCGTCCAAGCTCATCGGGGTGCCGGTCAGCGCCAGCAGGTAGGTGATGCACGGGGCCGCGTCGCGCAGGGTCCAGCTGGTGAGCGTGAGCGGCGGCGCGTTGCGTCTGCAGCAGGGCGCTGATGCCGTGGGCGCTGAAGAAGGTCACCCCGGCGAGGTCGAGTACGAGCCGTGCGGGACGCGCGTCGATCGCGTCTTCGCTCAGCTCGGTGATGAGGTGCGCCGCGCTCATGTCGACCTCGCCGCAGACGGCGATCACCGTCGCCGGTCCTTCGACGCCCAGGGACAAGGTCATGATCGGTACGGCGGGCTCGGTGTCGGGGCCAGTGGGCCGTTCGAGGGTGGACATGTCGCCTCCCGATGGAGCATCGGTCAGTCGGTCCTCCGCGCGCCCGTCGAGGCGCGCTGGCGGACCCTGGGCGCATGTCTTGACCCGCGGACCACCCTACCCGCGGGCCCGGCCCCTGATGGTGATGCGCGGGGAGTACCTCCTCGCCCGGTGACTGGTGGCGATCACCGTGGATGTCCTCGGCCCACGGCAGAAAACCGAAGTGGTGCTGTCTCAGCGGCCTCTTACGACGCCCGGCTGGACTCCCAGCCGGTGCTCGCACTCGTCGGTCAGCGCCCCGTACGTCCGCTGGGCCGAGTTGCTGGGCCTGCACGGCCTCCGGGTCACCACGCCGGCGGAGGTCGACCCATGGTCCCCGAGCTGGCCAAGTGCGTACGGACGAACCTGGACTGCGCCGATCTCTGCGCCACCATGGCACGCGTGCTGTCCCGGCACACCGGCTACGACGCGAACATCACCCGCGGCGTGCCTGGCCACCATCAGCTGACGCCGATGACGCCGGCACCGGCACCACGGCCGGCGCCGGCCTGCTCACGGTGTCATCGCTTGGCCTCGTGCTTGGCCATCTGGGGCTGCTCACCCTTGCCGACCCTGTGCAGCGCCTCGCGCAACTGCTCCTCGGTCATCTTGGAGTTGCCCTCGATGCCCGCGTTGTGGCCTGCTGGCGAAGATCGTGCAGCCTTTCCCGGTTACCCATCTCGACCTCCCCGTCGTGCGGTGGCGCGGGCGGCTCCGCGCCACTGTCGCCCTTCGTCTTCCCGGAGCTTCGGAGGGCAAACGACCTCAGCCGGCGTCCGGATGAACCGGCGCCGGCGAGCACTCATGGAGCAGCCCACGATCCACCAACGGGTGGCGCCCGGTGGCTCGGCAACCGCTCTCGCACGATGCGGCGGGGTGTGGCCATGCCCCATTGGCGGAGGCCGCACAGGATTTGTCCGCGCCGTCGCGCGACCGACCGGCGCCTCGGCGCCTGGGCGGTGGCGTCGACTCCGCGGTGTGTCGGAGGGTGCCTGGACGGTCACTCCGGCACAATCGCAGGCGTTGGGGTGAACGAAGGCCGTTCCATCGGAGGTGCCTGTTGTCGCGGTGTCCAGGCCGGCTGGCTCGGTGGACGCTGCGCGGCGCTCTCCTGATCGGAGGCGTCGTCGGTCTTTGGGGTTTTCACGAGGCGGTTGCGGATGACGCTGCTCGGGCCGCCGGGCCCACGGCGTCCTGCACCCTCGGCAACCTGCTCGGCGCCGGCGGAACCCTCCTCGGCGGCTCCCTGGAGTGTGAGCCTTTCTCGCCCACCGGCGCTGCGATGGAAAGCCCGTCAGACCGCGTCGGCGGCGAGATAATGCTCGCAAGCTGGGGCCAACTGGCGGGCCTGGACGTACCGGTGCGAATGCCGACGGATGAGCGGTCGGCGAGTGTGCAGATTGCAGTAGGCCAGGTGGTGGACCGGACGGCAACCGCCGACGCCGAAACGGTCGTCGAGAAAGCCACCTCGGCGACGCGTCCAGTGGGCCTGGCGTCGCCTGTCGTGGAAGAGTTCGGCGGGACAGGCCTGCTGGAACCGGTCGGCACTGCCGTCCGGGCAGTGACCGAGCCGGTCGTTGACGTTCTACCGCCCGCTCTGGCGCCGGTGCTCGGCCTGATCCAGCCGATCATCGGCTTACCCGCCGCACCGCCGTCGACGGACGAGGCGCCACCGGTCGCGACGCCCACCACGATCGTCCGGCCCGTACCACCGATGGTTGCGGTCCAGCCGGCAGCCCCGGGGGCGGCGCGGACGTCCGTGACAGCATGCCTTGACCCGCGGTCGCCGAAGGCGGTCGGGACGAGTCACGTGCAGTGGGCAGGCGACCTGGTCCACACCCCCGGGTTGACTCAGGGCGCTCCCGCCAACGCCGCCGGCCACGGCTCCGCCTCCGGCGGGACAGGAATCCCGGCTGACGCTTCGCCGCGCTCCTGGGCCCCGGCCCTGCAACCTGTCGGCGGTTACGTCACCGGATGCGAGAAGCTCGCGAGCCGCTCCGGTCAACCGGCCACCAGGCCCGCCTGAGCAACCTCGGCACCCTCGCCCGAGGCGGGACAGCCGCGACCACCATTCGCCCACACAGGCACCGTCCTCGACGCTGCCACCTGGGTTCCGGTCCCGCCTGCACGGCCCTGCGCAACCGCTTCTGCCCGTACCACTCCTGGCTTCATCGGCACGGTTCGTGAAGAAGAAGCCGCCTCTGCTTCCGGGCGTCATGACGTCCCAGAACTCTGCACAGCCGGCGGCAACGCCATCGCTGAGCAGCCCGCACCTGCTACCCGGAGAACCGCGTGATCAACAACCTGCCCGTCTGCCGCGCCCATTGGCACGACATCCCCCACATCGTCGATCTTGTCGTCGGCCCCTTCGCCGACAGCACCATCGGCGCATGGCTCGTACCCGACGAACACCGTCGGCGGGACATCCTCAGCGCCGTCGTCCGAGTCTGGACCGAACACGCTCTGCTATTCGGCGAGGCATATCTCCTGCAGGACAATTCCGCCGCCTCCGTGTGGCTGCACCGTTACGGTCCCCTCTCACCGCCAACCGCGTACGGCGAGCGGCTCGCCGTCGCCTGCGGCGAATACGTGGACCGCTTCCTGCACCTCGACGACGTTCTGCAGATGCACCGACCCCGCGGTCCGCACAACCACCTGGCGTTCTTCACCGTCGCGCCAAAGCCGTACCGGGTCAGGCGGGCCAGCACCCTGCTCGCCACCAGCAACGCTCGAATGGGCCAGGCGCTGCTGCCCACCTACACGGAGGTGACAACCCTCGCCGACCGAGACCTGTACGCACGGCACGGCTACGTCCCCCTCGAAGCCTTCACTCTCCCGGACGGCAGCACCACCTATCCCATGTGGCGCACCCCAAGGCAGCGTCGGCCCCGCGACCGTTCATTCACCCCACCCACCCGCCCAAACCAGCCCGCCCCCGCCCTGAAGAACCTGCCGATCCGGCTCGTCCTCGACACATCCGCCATCCTCGCGTTCACCGAGGGCTCGACCGCCGTGGGCGAAGCGATCGCCAAGGTCGCCGACGAGGGATGCGCCTTCGGGCTACCCGTGATGTGCCTGGCCGAGGCAGCCCGATCAGTCACCGACACCGACCGGCTGGACCTCCTGGTCAACCACCCGGCCGCGGCGGTGCTGACCGTCGACCCGCTCCAGTGGAAAACCCTCGCCGCCACCCACCGCGCGGTCGGCCGGCTCGACACCGCGGGCGCTCTACTCGCGGCAGCGGGCAACGACTGCAGGGTTCTGACCGATCAGCCCGGGCAGTAGGGAAACCGACCTAGGCAGGCAAACGATCAGCTCGGCTGCGCCATCATCCGCTGGCGCCGACTCCAACACTCAAAGAGTTAGGAGTTCTTACTAGCTCTCACCGGCCCGGATTCCAGTGCATCGTCCACCGGGTTCAGCCTGAGCGCTGCCGGGCGGTGGGCGGCTATGCGTCAGCCGTACTGTCGGACGCCTTTTGTGTGGCGGGGAGTAGCCGGCGCATCAGCAGCCACGGTGGTGCCGTCGGCGAGATTGCCGTCCCTCCCGGCGAGGATTGGTTGCGCGAGCCAACTGGCGGTCCCGGGCAGGTGAATTCCGCAAGGACGTTGAGATGGGCACCGCGCAGATCGGTCTTTCCGCAGGTGCGCGCCCGGTCGTCACCAAGACACCCGATCCGCTGTTGCTGCAGGAGCCCATTCCCTCAGGTGGCGTGAAGTTGTACCCGCGGGTATCGGCCCGGTGCGTTGCGCACGAACATCTCGAAGTCGGCCAGCGACAGGGGCTTCGGCATGGGACGGCGGTCCGGGATTGCGCGTATCGCGCGCTGGTAGTTGAAGAACACTCCCGGGTCGTTGGGATACCGGTTGGGTGACACACCTGCGAAGACGCCGGCGACGCGGGCTCGCCGTAGCAGCTCGCGCCACTGGTCGGCGCTGGCCGTGCCCACCGATTCGACGCCGTGGCAAAACAGCCCGAGGTGCAGGTGATCGTACTCGTCGCCGCTGTCCAGATAGCGGTGGGCGGCGTCGAGAGATGGCTGAACAGGGAAAGCCGTCCAGTAGGGGACCGCGCCGGTGCGTAGGGTCCACCATGGGTCCAGCAACATGAACGAGTCGATCAGTAGCCGGTCGCCCGGTAGGCCGCGTTGCCGGTACCACCAGCGGTACAGGTCAGCGATCATCGGGCTGAGGTCCTCAGGCTCGTCAAACACCAGCCTGCTCACCCGGTAGCCGTGGCGGTTCGCGAAGGCGGCGATGTCGTCGTGGAGCGCCGGCTCGAAGCCCCATTCCGCTTCCGGGCTCTCCGCGTCGGGTGGCGGCGCCTGCCATCTGCTCACCGGCGCGCCGTAGCGATGAAGATATTCGGCGACCCGCGGCCCTCCGGCGCGGTACTCCTGCGGTGACATGCCGCCGACGGCACCGAACTGGAACAGGTGCCGGTCACCGATGCGGGTCGTGGGCCACCGCTGGCCGCATTCGGCCGTCAGGATGACGCCGCCCGGTTCGAGGACGTCGGTGAGGAACTTTTCGTACGCTCGACCCAGCCGGATGCGTTTGATCCGGAAGTATGCCATTCGGCGCAGCGTGAGCCGGTCCTGGTTCGGATCGTGCATGTGATGCAGCACGAGGTCGGGGTTGCGGTCGAGCAACGCGCGGGCGGTGGAGTCGAATGCGTGCGCGGCCCGCATCGGATCGTCGGGCGAGACCCTACGCTGGCGTACGGGCAGCAGCAGCGTCTGCGGCAGCCAGGGCACTCCCAGCGCGGCGCAGAGGTGAATCAGCGCGCCATTGGAGGCCCCGATCATCGCAGCGGGGTAGCGGCGGCGCGGATACAGCCCGGCAATCGATTCCGCTACGGCATCAATGTCGACACCAGCAATGTCCGACTCGGGGCGGCCCTCGGCGCCGCTGAACACGCTGTAGATCCACTCGCGGGTGCGCAGTGGCAGCCTGGCGGCAACGGTGGCGGCGGGCCGCAACACCCGGAGGGCGGGTTTGCCCAGCGGTGGCGTGTCCCGGCCGTGCAGGAACCGCGCCAACGCAACGGCCATCGCGGAGGCGGAGTCGAAACCGGCGATCTCACGGGGCAACTTCATAGGCACCTCCGGCCGATTCATACCCGCCCGCACGGGTACCAGCAGGCTATGCCCCAGTTTCCGCGCGATGTGACCACGTCATACCACGACGGGATCCTGGGTCGGATGCGTAGCCGCGCGATCGGTGCGCCGCGGCCTGGCGTCCCGGAGGTCGTGCTCGTACAGGGCATGGCTGTGGCCGACTACCTGCTACCGGGCTTGGCCGCGTTCGGCCAATGGACCCGCGCGCACCTGGTGGAACTGCCCGGATTCAGCGGCAGCGGCGATCCGCCGCACGAACTGTCGGTGCCGGAGTTCGGGCGCGCCGTGGCCGAATGGCTGACCAAGCGGGATCTCGGCCCTGTTGTCCTGGCGGGGCATTCCAGCGGCACCCAGGTAGCAGCCGAGGCCGCCGTGATCCACTCCGGCGTTGCCGGGCTGGTACTGGCCAGTCCCACCGTTGATCCCGTCGCCCGCGGCCTGGTGCGTCTGCTCGTGCGCTGGCAGCTCGACGGCCGCCACGAGCCTCCGGGCCTGACTGAGTCGCACCGGCCGGAGTGGAAACGCGCCGGCCTGCGTCGGCTGGTTCACCTGGTGCGGGTTCATCTGCGCCACGTCATGGAGGAACCATTGGCGCGGCTGACCGTGCCGCTACTGGTCCTGCGCGGTGAGGAGGACCGGCTGAGCACCCCGCAGTGGGGGCGGCGACTGACCGGTATCGTCGCGGACGGCCGGTACCGCGAACTTCCGGGCGCTCACACCTTTCCCTGGCGAGACCCGCAGGCGTGGTCGGAACCGGTGCGCGCATTCGCCCAGACGGTGAGGCCGTAGGATCATCGTGCCCGCGCCCAGTGGGGCTCCTGGCTACGTGGGGATCCACTGGCAGGTAGGCTGCGCCCTCGCGCCCTCGTAGCTCAGGGGATAGAGCATCGATTTCCTAAGACGGTGCTCGATGCGCGTCCGCAGGCTGACAACCTGCATCCTCTCTGATTTTCCTTGCGTGCCGGTCGCATCGGATCGTGTGCCCACACTGCCAATCGGCCGTCGTTGATCAGGACGACGAAAAGCACTGGCCCAGCTTCTCTGAGAGCATCGACAGCTGGTACGCCGGCGGCAGTGGCGTCGAGAGCTGCCCGCACTGCGGCAAGTCGGCCGGTCTCAACGAGTGGCACTGGAGCCCTCCGGGGGGCTTCGGCTACCTCGGCTTCGAATTCTGGAACTGGCCGCCACTTGATCCTGGCTTCATCGCTGACGTTGCCAATCTTCTCGGACACCGGGTCACACCCTGCGGAAAGATCTAGTGGCTGACGGCGGTGCTTCGTGTCCGTGCTTCCGGAACACTGCGTGCCCCCCGCCAGCTCCGGAGCGAAACCACTGCCCCGCAGGCAACCGCCGGCGGGGGTGCGGCGTGACTAGGGGTACGACCAGGCGGGGAGGGAGGGGACGCATGTCAGGCGAGGAGAGCTTTGACGCGTTCTACCGAGGTAGCAGGCAGCGGCTCTACGACTGCCTGTACGCCCTCACGGGCAACGCCGCCGATGCGCAGGACGTGGTGCACGAGGCGTACGCCCGGGCCTGGCAGCGTTGGTCGACGGTCGGCGAGTACGCCGATCCGGAGGCCTGGGTACGGACGGTCGCCCGCCGCGTCGCGGTGAGTCGCTGGCGGCGGGCCCGTTCGGCGCTGAATGCCTACCGTCGGGCCGGCCCGCCGCAGGACGTGCCCGGCCCCAACCCGGACAGCGTCGCGCTGGTCGGCGCCCTCGCCCAGTTGCCGCCCGCTCAGCGGACCGCCTTGGTGCTGCACCACCTGGTCGGTCTGCCGGTGGCCGACGTGGCGCGGGAGACCGGCGTGCCCGAGGGCACCGTGAAGGCCCGCCTGTCCCGCGGCCGGCGAGCGCTCGCCAACCTGCTCGAGGCGACACCTTCGGAGGCGCACAATGTCTGACGGATTCGAGAGCACGTTCGCGCCGCTGCGGGGGCAGCAGCCGCCGGCGCCGTTCGCGTTCCCCGAGGCGGTCCGCCGTCGCGGACGGCAGCGCTCGCAGCGCCAGGCGGTCGTAGCCGGCCTGGCCGTCGTCGCCGTGGCGGGGGCGGGGGCGGGGGCCGGCTGGGCCGCGAACCTCGGGCCGGGCGACGGCTCGCCAACCCCCGGCGCCAGCCGGACGGCCGTGGCGCCGAGCGGCACCGGGTCGCCGAGCGTGGCGCCGAGCCCGACGACCCCGGCAACGAGCGCCCCGCCGAGCCCGAACGGCAGCGGCAGGCCCGACCCCGGCGCGGCGGACCTGAGCACCCTCATGCTCCGGCCAGCGGATCTCGGGCCGGGTGCGTGGCGGAAGCAGCTGCCCAGCGAGCCGTTCTCCGGCGACACGTGGCGCTGGGCCGACCTGTGCGCGGCCTACCGCAGCTCCGACTACCCGTCTCTGCGCCGGCAGGCGGACCTCGACTTCACCGGGTACGCCACCGGGTCGGCCGGGTACGTCTACGAACACCTGCACCGGTATGCGGGCGGGTGGGGCCCGCGGGCGCTCGACGACGTACGTCACGTGCTGGCGACCTGCGCCGGCACGGCGACACCGTCGACCGCGCCCGGAAGTCCGGCGCCCCGCAGGTTCACCGTCGTGGGCACCGGCTTCGCCGGGGACGAGGCGCTGCTCGTCCGCGAGGAGCAGTGGAACTACGAGGGTGAGACGCTTGCAGCCGATCCGATCGTGACGCTCGTCGCGGTGGTCCGGGTCGGCGACCTGGTCGGCACCGTGATGTTCTCGCCCGACCGGGACGAGCCGTACGCGCGGATGGTCGCCACGGCGGCGGCGGGCCGGCTCGCGGCGGGGTAGCCGACGGCGGACGCGCGTGGCGACAGCTCGGGGCGGGCGGGGTGCGCTGCGGCCGGTCAGCTGCCGGAGGTCGCGGCGGCCACCAGGAAGGACGCATCCCGGTCCAGGGAGTCCTTGTCCCGGTCGTACCGCTGGGTGGTGCGCGGGTCGGCGTGGCCCATAGCGCGCTGCCGGTCCTCGAGGTCGGCGCCCTTCCTCCGGGCGATGGTGTTCCAGGGGTGCCGGCAGGCGTGCGGGCTGGTCTGCTTCCAGCCGGGCAGGCCGGCCGCCGTGGCCAGCCGGCGGATGAACCTGGCCACCTCGTGGCGGTCGATCCGCTCGTTCTTCGCCACCGCGGCAGTATCCACCGCAGCCATCGATCCTTCAGACCTCTGCCAAGCCCTCGCTATCAAGATCCTCGGAACCGCCGTGCAGGTGTTCGGATCCGGTAGTTGACCAAGCCCGCGAGCAGCTCATCCGACTTTCCAGCAAGACCGGCCGCATCCCGACCGCGTGGCTCAACCGCCTTGCCGCCGAGCGCGAACGGCAAGTTCACTTGAGCTCGGCTATACCCGCTTACATATCACGGCGCGGCGGGCGGGCTGTGGTGGCGAGCGTTGCCAGGTAGTCGTCCAGGAGCCGGATCTGCCGCTCGGGCGGGAATTCCTCCGCGCCGAACAGCGCCTGCACGATGAGGCCGAGCGCGAAAGACTGGACCGCCGCCGCGATGTCGTCCGGATCACACGGGGGCAGCTCCGCGAGGCGTTGCGCCGCCTGCACATGGTGGCGGATCCGCTCGCGCGAGCGCGCGTAGCGGGCCGCGTGCCCGGCGGCGAGGTCCGGGTCAGCCAGCGCGGCGTCCCACGAGCTGACCCAGATCCGGTTGTCCGCGGCGGCCTGCGGCGTCAACGGAAGGATGTCCATCAGTATCGCCCGTAATGCGGCGAGCCCCTCGGGCTCGGGTGCGATGCGCCGCGGCCGTGCCGCACGGTGCTCGTCCAGCAACGTCAACGCGTGCGCGACCAGGTCCTTCTTGTTTGGAAAGTAGTGCGTGAGCAGGCCGGTCGTCGCGCCCATCTCGGTGGCGACCGCCCGTAGCGTCAGGCCGCCGAACCCGTGCGCGGCCAGCACCCGCCACACGGCCCCGGACACGTCGCGGCGGCGGGCGTCGTGGTCTCCCTTGTGACGTGGCATGCCGACAGGCTACATTCACGCAACATTCGTTATGTAAATGGAGGTTCCGTGTTTGCCACCGCGCTGCGCGACAACGCCGAGCTGCGGGGGCTCGAGCCGCACCACGCCGAGGAGTTCCTGGCCCACCTGGACCGCGCCCGCACGCACATCGTGCCCTGGGTGGGCGCGAGCTTCGTCGCCTCCGACCTCGACTCCGCGCGATCGGTGCTCCAGCGCTACGCGGACGGCCAGGCCGCCGACCGGCAGCGCCTCTACGGCATCTGGCTCGACGACACCCTGGTCGGCGGCACCATGTTCGTCAGCTTCGACACCGCCCTCGGGGTGTGCGAGATCGGCTGCTGGCTCGAACCGGCCGCGGAGGGACAGGGGCTCATCACCCAGGTGGTCCGCATGATGATCGACTGGGCCTTCCACACACGCGGCCTGGCCTACGCTCAGTGGTGCACCCTGCCGGACAACACCCGCAGCATCAACGTGGCCAAGAGGCTTGGTATGAGCCTTGACGGCACGCTGCGGCAATACAACCCGGGCGCCGACGGGCTTCGGCGCGACAAGCAGGTCTGGTCCGTGCTCGCCACCGAATGGCCTGAATCCACCCACCTCGGAGGGGGTGCCGACGTCAAGGCCGAGCTCGACCAGCTGATGCGCACCTTCCTCGGCGCGTTCACCAACACCGGCGGCAGCGGGCCGAACGTCGACGTTGTCCGCGAGGTGTTCATTCCGCAAGGAACGGTCATCATGAACGTCGGCACCGAACCCGTGATCTACGACCTCGACGCGTTCATCGCGCCTCGGAAGAAGATCCTCACCGACGGGACGTTGACTGAGTTCTCCGAATGGGAAGTCGCCGAGCGGACCGAGATCTTCGGGTCGGTCGCGCACCGGTTCAGCCATTACCGCAAGTCCGGTGTCCGCGACGGCGAGTGGTTCGAGGGCTCCGGCCACAAGACCACCCAGTTCGTCCGGACGCCCGACGGCTGGAGGATGAGCTCGATGGCCTGGGATGACGTCCGATAAGGACCCCGGCCTGTCCGGCACCGCGATGCGGGAACGTCCGCCAGGCGTGGTCGAACCTGCTCGCGTGGGCATGTAGACGATCGCGGATCTCGCCGAGGCGGGCAAGCTTCGAGCCGAAGTGAGCGCCGTCCTCGCGCAAGCAGACGGGCCCACAAACCGGCCAAGGTGCCACACGGAACCGGCAAGATCCCCTCTTGGCCGGATAGTCCTGGCCCTCATTCGAAATTGCTGGTAAGCCGGACAGTCGGCAACGCCGGCCCCGGGGCGTTGCTCGCTCGCCGACTCCGGGGATTGCCGCAAGTGTGCGGTCGACCAAGGTCGGAGGTCGGGAGCCATGGCGACCGTCGGGGGCCCGGACAGGTGTTGTTTGCAGTCCTGGCCCGGGCCAGGACTGCTAGCGGTGCGAGTGGCGGGTGTTAAGCAGGATGGCCGTGGTGAGCAGCCCGGCGCCGATGAGACCGGTGGGGCTGAGACGGTCGCCGAGGATCCAGGTCGCCAGGACCGTTCCGACGAGTGGTTCCAGCAGCGCCATCAGTGCTGCGGTACCGGCCGAGGTGGTACGCAGCCCTCGGAAGTACAGGGTGTACGCCACGGCGGTGGGCGCCGTACCCAGGAGAAGCAGTAACCCGATGGAGGCCCAGCCCGGGGTGAAGCTCATGCCCGACGTCTCGGCGGCGAGCGGGGCGAGCGTGGCTGCGCCGATGGTGAAGCCGAACCCGGTCGCGGCGAGATCGTCGAGGCCAGGAACGGGTCGGGCGCTGACGAAGGTCATGGTGGCGAAACCGCCTGCCGAGAGCAGCGCCAGTGCGGCTCCGGCAAGCACGCCCGAGATGCTGTGACCGCTGGACGGTGTGCCGACGAGCAAGGCCAGACCGGTGACGGCCAGTGCCACTGCCGCGAGGATCGGCACGCTGATCCGCCGCCGTCCGGTGATCCACTCGGCGATCAGGACCAGGACGGGTGACGCGCCGATGGTGAGCAGGGTGGCGACGCTCACCGTGGTGAGTGATACCGAGGCGAAGAAGCAGGCCTGGAAGACGGCGGCGAGCATGCCGAGCACGGTGATGCGGGTCCAGGCGTGCCGGCCGCGCGGCAGCGGCCGTCGGATCAGCACGAGCGGGACGACGATGAGGGTGCCGCCGATGGCAAGCCGGTACGCGGCTACTGCCAGCGGCGATAACCCCGTTTCGAGGGCGAGCAGGCTGCCGGAGGGACCACCGGTGCCCTACAGCACGCCTGCGGATACGAGCAACCACAGGCCGGTGGCGGAGCCTCGAGCGGCGGCCACCGGGTGTTCGAAGATAAGCATGAAGGAATCGCTCCTGCGACGAGAAGGAACAGGTCGCGGAAGCGGGACGTACCGAACTCAACGATGCGTGAACCGCGCGTTCAGCCCACACAACGGCTGGACGCGATGAGAAGAGCCGCCCCGCTCAGGAGCGCGGCGGTGCGATGATGTCGAAGGTCCGGTGCATGATCCAATCCTATTGGCGACCCGGCAGCGACGCCATCTTGTATCGAACGGTGCACGGCCAGCAGGAAAGGTCACCTGGTACGGCAACAGATTCGGGTAATGGCGGTCCTCAGACGGTGGGGCGGCTGCCGAAGGCATTGCGGTAGGTGCGTGGCGGCACGCCGCGGCGGCGCACGAACTGCTCGCGCAGCGCGGCCGCGGAGCCGAACCCGACCTGCCGGGCGACCTCCTCGACCGGCAGGTCGCTGGCCTCCAGCAACTCCTCGGCCCGGTTGAGCCGTTGTGCCAGGAGCCAGGCGTGCGGGGTGGTGCCGGTCGCGTCGGCGAACCGGCGCAGGAACGTGCGGCGGCTGGTCAGCGCGCGGGCTGCCAGCTCGTCGATGGTCAGCCGCCGGTGCGTGTTGGCTTGTGCCCAGGCCAGCACCGCGCCGAGCCGCTGGTCCTCGAAGCCGTCGGGCACGGGCGCGGTCACGTACTGCGCCTGCCCTCCGTCGCGGTGCGGTGGGATCACCAGGTCGCGGGCGACGTCGTTCGCGGCCGCGGCGCCGTACTCGCGGCGGATCAGGTGCAGGCACATGTCGAGGCCCGCCGCGGCACCGGCGCCGGTGACGACCGGGCCCTCGTCGACGTAGAGGACGTCGGTGGTCAGCCGTACCGCCGGGTAGCGCACGGCGAACTCGGCGGCGAAGCGCCAGTGCGTGGTCGCCCGGCGCCCGTCCAGCAGGCCCGCCTCGGCCAGCACGTACGCGCCGACGCAGTGGCTGGCGACGGTCGCGCCGCGGGCCGCCGCCGCCCGGAAGGCGTCCGCGACGGACGGTGGCGGCTCCCGGAAACGGCTGCCCGGCAGCGCGATGATCAGGTCGGCCGCGGCGAGCCGGTCGAGCCCGGCATCCACCTGCACGGCGAGCCCCAGGTCGGTGCTCACCGGGCCGGGCTGCTCGGCGCAGACGTCGAAGGCGAAGCGGCCGGTGAAGATCTCGCCCACCAGGCCAAGACCGAAGGCCGCCACGCCTGCGGGGGCGTACGCCGCCACGGATCGGATGACCATGCGGTGATGATGGCACGTTCCTTGCGATCGGTGGCAGCCGTGCCACTCGTCCTGATCGGCCGGACGTCGCACGATTGCCGCATGACCGACGCACCCCGCGGCCGCAGCGCCGCCTTCCACGTCCTGAGCACCGGCTACACGACCTCGACCGGCCCGGGCGTGGCCGCCACCGTCTCCCTCGTCCTCGATGGTGAGCTGCGCATCGTGTTCGACCCGGGCATGGTCGCGCACCCGTCGGCGATCCTGGATCCGCTCGCCGACCTCGGCCTCCGGCCGGAGGATGTCACCGATGTCGTGCTCAGCCACCACCATCCGGACAACATCATGAACGTGGGGCTGTTCCCGCAGGCACACGTGCACGACCACCAGGCGGTCTACCGCGGCGACCAGTGGACCGATCGCGACGCCGAGGGCTTCACGTTCTCCGACTCCGTGCGCCTGATCCGCACCCCGGGCCACAGCCACGAGGACGTCACCATGCTCGCCGGCACGCCCCAGGGTGTCGTCGCGTTCGCCGGTGACCTGTGGTGGCGGGCGAACGGGCCGGCCGACGACCCGGTCGCACCGGACCGCGTACAGCTGAAGGCCAGCCGGGAGCGGGTCCTGGCCGCAGCCGACATCCTGGTGCCCGGCCACGGCGCACCGTTCGTGCCGGACGGCACGACGCCCCGGTAGTCGTACCGCCATCCGGCGGTGCGATTCGGCGGTCGGGTCAGCGGGCGGCCGCCTGGCGCGGCGAGGGCGGCCCGCCTACCTCCGCCCGGGCTTGGGGGACGCCCCCCGAAGCTCTGTCGGCGCGATCGCGGCCTCGATGCCCATGTCGGCGTCCTCGGTCGCAACCCGGGTTCGTGTGCTCGGGGTGTGGTCCTGGGCTGGGAGAACAGGGTCCGGGTGACGTGGGTGAACGTGGGCCACTCCCTGCCACCCCAGGTGAACGCCCGGATCGCTAGACTAGGCCCTCGCGCCCTCGTAGCTCAGGGGATAGAGCATCGGTTTCCTAAACCGACGCCGATCGATCGGTGCAACGGCGTGACCTGCTGTATCGCCGTCCCATCTGCTCATTCCTTGGTCGCATTTGCCACAGTCTGCTCGGTCGGTCGGTGTTCGGTCGCTGTTGCCTTCTGAGCCTTGGCCCACCGATGAACCGGTAAGGGGCGGCCGACCTCGAGGACTATCGAGGAAGCCCTGCGGCAGAACGAGAAGCAGCAGCGCGGGACGCAGCGACACGACTGACAACCCGCCCCTCACGTGAGGCCCGCCCGCGCCTCGCGTGAGCTCGTCCACGTACTGCGGGTACACGTACCGGGCTCTGGCGGGAGCGGGCACAGCTCTCGCTGGGTAAGTCGCTGTTGCAGGCGCGTTCCTGGCGCTGGGGGTTAGCCGGTGAAGTCCGTGCGGAGCCGGTCGACCAGCCGCGCGGCGAACGCCTCGACCGCGGACGCCACGTCCGGGCCCAGGCCCGCTTGGGCGAAAGTACGGTTTCCGAGGGGCGTCACCATGACCTCGACGAAGAGGTTGCCGTCCCGCAGGTAGAGGGCGTCGCTGGTGTCGTCGTGCCGGTGGGACATCAGCTCCACACCAGGCAGCGCACCCTCGGTTGTCTCCTTGACCAGGCGGGTGTCGTACGCCAGGCGTGAGCCCTCCGGAGACTGGTAGGTCGCCATGCCGACGCTGACCACGACGACAGGCCGCTTCGCCGGGCCGTAGGACCGGGTGCACTGGACGCCTCCTGTGTACAGGAAGTTGGCCGGGACCAGCCAGTTGCTGGAGACCGGATCCTCGGCAGGGGACAGCTGGACCACCGGCTTCAGGCCCTCGAAGTCGATCGCGGAGCATGCCTGCGCCGTCAGGGCGTAATGCGGGGCGGCGACGCCGGACGACGGCGACGCCGACGTGGTCGCCGTCGTCCGCTCCGTCGCCGTGCAGCCGGCAAGGGCGAGGACGGCGGCCAGCAGGCCGGCGCACATATGGGTTCGCATCGCAGCTCCAACGTCGGGAAGCGACATCGTACGTAGCGACCACGTTTCTCATGGCCCGTGCGGCGTCGGCGGCGGTGAAAACTGGTTCTGGCCCACTTCCCTTGATCGGGACTGACGCGATAACGGTCACTTCACCAGTGCCGGGCGAGGGCTGCCCGAGCTTCCCTGGGTCTCCCGGACATCAGGCCGTCCGGACAAGCGGGAAAGCTCAACTGCCATCCACCGGTCGCCGCGCTCCGCTGGCGGTCAGCGTGGGACATAGCCGTTTGCAGAGTGGACCGACAGGCGGAAGCCCATCGACATCCGCTGGTGACCTGGCAGGCCGAGCACGTCGTATGGTCGCACAGGTTTGTCGCTGTGCTCGCTTGCTGAAGGTCAGCAGGAGGCCCGCAGATCATGCGACGCCGACGAGCACATGCTGGCGCGGGCGCTGCCGGACTACGACGACTGAGTCATGGCCGAGGCGGCAGCCACGCTACGGCTTGCTGACCTCGACGACGACTGACAGTCATACGCGCAGCGGGGCGTCGGGCGGGCGTGGTCTCGGGAGTCCCTGTGCCGCCCTCGCGACTGAGCCCGGGTCGAGCGGCCGAACGGTGCGGCGCTTCGGCTGTTTCGGCGCTGCTCGCATCGGTGTCCGCCGGTGTACTCTGCCGCGACATACAAGTTGATCACGGGGGGTGGTCGGTGACGACCGTATCTGTCCTGGCGCGTCTGGCGCTCGTGCCCCTGCTCGGCGGCGCGGGCCTGATGGCCCCGGCGGGATCTCCCGTCGGCGCGGCGCCCACGCAGGCCGCCGCAGCGTCGGCGACGGCGTCCGAGCTGCACGTCAGCAACCAGTACTGCACGCCGGGCGGGGTGACCGACGGCAGCATGGAGCATCCGTTCTGCACCATCTCCGCCGCCGTCGCGGTGGCCCAGCCGGGCCAGACGGTGCTGGTCCGGCCGGGCAGCTACCCGGAGACCGTGGCGATCACCCGGTCCGGCACGGCCGAGGCGCCGATCACCGTCCGCGGGGTCAACGGGCCCGACGGGTACGTCCGCGTCGGCAAGTACAACACGGACGTTCCGGTCGAGGGGACGATCCTGGCGTTGAACGGTGTGCACGACGTTCGGGTCGAGGGCTTCCGGCTCCTGGGCGCCCGGGGTGCCGACGTCGTCACCGTCGCCGGTTCCAGTCGGGTGACGCTCGATGGGCTCTCCGTCGAGCAGGGCAGCTCGGTGGCGGGTATCCGAATCACCGGTCCGGCCCAGGACCTGACTGTCAGCCGTACCTACGTCGACGTCGGTGACCTGCCCGGCCTGACCGTGGAACCAGGCGTTCGTGATCTGACCGTCACCGCCAGCCAGTTCGGCCGGCAGGGCATCGCCGCTACCGACGCACCGGGCCTGACCCTTACCGGCAACACTTTCTTCAGCCTGTGCCGCGAGGCGATCGCCGTGGCCGGCGCCTCACCGGGTGCCTCGATCAAGAACAACGCCGTCCAGGACGCGGTGATCAGCGGCAGCCTCTGCGCAGGCCGGCTCGTCTCCATCTCCGCGGAATCCGTGCCGGGCACCGAGGTCGACTACAACATCATCGATCCGCGCGGCGGGCGGGCACCGTACCGGTGGGCCGGCGTTGACCATCCGGACCTCGCGTTGTTCCAGCAGGCCACCGGCCTGGCCGGGCACGACCTGGCGGCGGATCCGCAGATCCGCTGGGCGTTGAATCCATACGGCCGCCCCTACTACGCGATGTCGATCTATTCTCCCGCCCGGGACTCGGCGGACGACACCGCCCGGGGTGCCACCGATCGGGACCTGCTCGGCAATCCGCACGCCGACGACCCGACGCAGCCCAATACCGGCACCGGGACCGGCTTCCGTGACCGTGGTGCCGTCGAGTTGCAGAACGGCAACCCTAACGTCACCGCCACGCTCCGGCCGAAGGACGGCGGGAGCCCGTTCGACGTGGTGGCCGCGGTGACCGTGCCGACCAGTTGGCCGACGGACGGCACCCGCGGTCGGGTCGCCTTCCGCTTCTCCCCGAGGGGTCTCTGGCGGGTGGGTGATGCTGCATCAGCCGAGTACACCTACCGCCGGGCGGGCCAGGTCTGCGCCGACATCCGCGTCAGCTACGACGACTTCCGCACCCCCTACAGCCACGGCGACGGCATCCGATGCACCGTCCTCGGCTCCCGATACACCCCAGTGCCACCGGTCCGGCTGCTGGACACCCGCGGGGCGGTCGGTACGCCCACCACCACGCCCGTGCCGGCCAACGGCGAGGTCGTGCTCGACGTCCCGCGCATCCAGGAGGTGCTGGCCGCGGACGTCACCGCGGTGGTGCTCAACCTGACCGTGACGAAGCCGACGGCAGCCGGGTTCCTCCGGATCTATCCGGACGGGACGAACCTGCCCGACGTATCGAGCGTGAACTTCGTCGCCGGTGAGACCGTCCCGAACCTGGTGACGGTGCCGATGTCGAACGGGCGGCTGCGCATCCGCCACACCGGCACGGGAACCGCGCACGTCGTCGCCGACCTCCAGGGCTTCTACGCGGCGTCCGGCTCCGGCTTCCGTCCGGTCGCACCGGTGCGCGTGCTGGACACCCGCCACACCGGGTCCACCGCCTTCCCGGCCAACACATCCCGCACCCTCGACCTGACCGGCCGCATCCCAGCGGGAGCCACCGCCGTCGTGCTGAACACCACGGTGACGAAGCCGACCGCGAGCGGAGTGCTGAAGGTCTTCCCGTACGGGACCTCGGTGCCGACGGCCTCGAACCTTAACTTCGTCGCCGGGCAGACCATCCCCAACCTGGTCGTGGCGCAGGTGGTGAACGGCCGGGTGACCGTCCACAACGCCAGCCCCGGCAACACCCACGTGGTGGTGGACCTGTCGGGCTGGTACGGCGGGGGCGCCACCGACCTGTTCGTGCCCACCCCGCTTCAGCGCATCTACGACACCCGGGCTAGCGACGGCTTGGGGGCGCCGATGGATCCGGGGGCGCAGGTGGCCATCGGGCCGTCGGGGCTGCGGACGGACTGGACGCCGCCCCGCACGACCGCGCTGGTGGCGAACCTGACCGTCACCGCGCCGACCGCGAGCGGCGTCCTCATCGCGGGGCCCAACGGCTCGCCGGTGCCGCAGGCCTCGAACGTCAACTTCGTGGCCCGCGAGACCGCCGCGAACCACATGGTGACGCAGGTCGGCACCGACGCCCGCGTGGTCGTACGCAACAGCAGCACGGGCCGCAGCCACGTCATCATCGACCAGGCGGGCTACTTCATCGCCGAGTACTGACCTACGGGAGCCGGAGCCGGCGTCCCTGCGGCCAGCGGGCGGACGCCGGCTCCGCGTCGGCGGTGTCGTGCTGGGTAGTCGTGTACCAGGCGAGGTCCGGATGCCGCCGTACAACTTCGGCGCGGCGTCGAACCCCTCATCATGCAAGCCCTTCGTGCGCGCTTCCGGATGCTGGTGGTCGGCGGCGGCGCGGTCACCAATTCTGGCTATCCGGCTTGCGGGGCAATCTGGTGCCGCAGAACAGCGGCAGGGGTACTGGTTGAGGACTTGGGCTTGAAGCCGCGACAGCGCGGCGAGTGGCAGCTAGGCAGAATCGGTCCGTGACGAGGCGACCTGATCCGGCTGTTCTGTATCCCGACGTGGCAGCCAGGGGCAGTCTCGCTGCCGCGTTGCAGGCCGTGGCGGTCGAGCAAGGGCTTTCGTTCCCAACGGCAAGCTCGGCATCCGATCCCCTGCGAAACACCGTCGTCCCCAGCGGCACGCCGCACCGCGACGATCTAGCCGTGAACGCCTGGCATCTGGAGCGGAGGTGGTCGATCAGCGGTAACGGTTCGGGCCGGAGGAGCAAGCGGTTGATTGGGGGTGACACGCAGGACCTGGCGGAGGTCGCCCGGGCGGCACAGGCGTGGCGTGACGGCCTGCCTTTGGCCGACATCCAGCAGGTGGCGCCGTTCGTCGAGCTGACCCAGCATCCCGAGGTACCGGATCAGAACCCCGACCAGGTGATCGCGTCGAAGTGGCAGTACCTGCGAATGGATGCGCATGATTCGAACTGGCCCGAGTACCGGGCGCTGCTCGAGGCCGCATACGCCGAGCCGAAGCTACGAAGGTTGTACCCGTACACCAGCCACTGGTCCCTGAACTTCTCCGCCAGCACCCTCCTGCCGCACGTCAGCCCGCCGAGGGGCGGGAGCTACGACGTGGTGTCGCCCCGCGGGGTGTTCGTGGCAGAGACGGACCAGCCGGCTGAGGCCCTGGCGCTGGTACTGGACTGGATGCCCGACGACATCAGCCCGGCGACCCCCTCGGACCGCGCCACGGACTGCCGGGACCCACTGTGGGAGGAAGTCGAGCGCCGCTGCGACGCGGAGCACGCGGGGGCATGGCCCCGCTTCTGCATCGAGAACACCTCAGTGCGCGAATGGCAGTTGTTGTACGACCTGGTCAACGGTGAGTCGTGGCCCCAGCCGACGCCGCGCGAACCGAGGTGGACCGGCACGCTGCCGGTCACCTACCTCCCCACATCACGGACCGAAATCTGCTTCGACGTCAACCTGAATGCGGTGCCGGCAGAGTGGCGGATGGAAACCCTCCTCGACTACCTCGAGCACCTATGTCTGAAGGCCAAGTTTCAGGGGCCGATTCTGATGGCACCGGAAAGCGACCCCACCCATCCGGTGCTCGCGTTCTCCCCGCTCCGCGGTACCCGCGTACGCCTGCTGCCGCCGGGCGTCCTCCCCGCCCGCAATCTGCTTCCACAGAGGGCAAGGGACGACGGGGAAACGGTGTGAGAGCCGCCGACGGTATGCCCTGCCCCCGGATGGTTCCCGCAGGCCGGCTGTCGGGTCTCACGACGTCCGTGACAGACCAGTCTCGGGACATGGGTGACACGTCCGGTTAGACGATCTAGGGATGGCGGCAGCTCATAGTACGGTGAAACCGCCGTGGCGGACGGTCTGTCTCAGCCAGTCAAGCCAGGCCCCCCACCGGTCATCCCCCTCCAACTCTGCACGCAGGCTCGGTGACGAAGCCTGATAGCAGTCGAGCGCTTCGTCGATCTCCCTCGGTCCTACCAGCCAGGGACCGTTGCTCGTCAGCTTGAATTCTGGGATACCAAGCATTCCAGGGATCGTCTGGGCCGAGGCCGCCCGTTCGGCCTCGTTGTACGCGTCGCGCCGACTCTGATCAGCAGACTGCCAGTCGTCGATGCCCTCGAACGGCCAGGCGGGGAAGGGCTGCGGGGCTGCGTGGTAGGTCATGCCCGTGCGGCGCATACCGTCGCGGCAGAGGGCCATGCCGGCGATGTTCAGATGGAACTGATAGGCAGCCGCAAGCGTCTCGTACTCGTTCAGGCATGGAGGAGCGTGCACGCACAGGTCCCCCAGATCAGAGCACGCTTCGAAGCGCGAGCGAGCAGTGGCAGCAGGTTCGGGTAGATCAGCCCACTCAAGGTCGTAACTCATGAGACCCCTTCGCTGCCGGCGCAACGGCCAGCGCCCGGCGTCATGACATTCTGACGAGCAGCAGTCGGGCAGCACACGGCGGTGTGTCATCCAGGTCCTGATACCGATCTGTCACGCAGGTCCCGAGACCGCACATTCCCGCAGGCCGGCCGGGGCAGGCGACTTATTCCGTAATGCCTAGCTGCGTGCGATCGTCGAAGGGCTCGGCTGGGTAGATCAGCTCGCCCTCCTGGCGGTTGCGTCATCTGGCGGTCATCGTCGGCTCAGTGATCGGCGATCTTCCTCGGCGTTGTCATCTTTCTGGCCGTTCTGCGGGACTGCCGGTGCGGGTCGCGTGAGGTGTACGCTCCGCCGATACATGATCACCTTGTTCGGGGGCGGTAGATGAACGGCCGGTTGTTGTCGTTGCTCGCGGTCATGCCGCTGGTGGTCGGCGGTTTTGGCGTGGTGGCCCCGACGGCGGCGGTGTTGCCGGCCCTTCCCGCAGCGGCGGTGACGACCGGTGCCGAGATCTATGTCAGTCGTGCCCACTGTGTGGCCGGCGCTGACGGCAGCCCGGAGTTGCCGTTCTGCTCCATTTCCGAGGCGGCAGCGGTGACGCAGCCGGGCCAGACGGTGTTGGTCCAGCCGGGGGACTACCCGGAGACGGTGTCGATCACCCGTTCGGGTACGGAATCCGCGCCCATCACGTTCCGAGCTGTCAACAGCCGCGCGGGCGTCGTCCGTGTCGGAACCATCGGAGGCATGCCACCGGTCGCCGGACACATCTTCTCCCTCACCGATGTACATGACGTCGTCGTCGAAGGGTTCACCCTGAACTCCGCGCCGGAGCGTGGGTCGCTGCTGGTCGACGGAGCAGACCGGGTGGTCCTGGACAGGCTGGCGGCGGCCAGTTCCACGGGCTCCACCGAGTTGCGGGTCACCGGCGGCTCGACGAACGTCACGATCAGCCGCAGTTACTTCGGCACGGTGTCGGGTGCCGTGGTCGTCATCGATGGCGGTACCACGGACGCGGTGGTTACCGGTAACGAGCTGGCGCTCGGCGGTCTTCTGGTCAATGACGCCCCGCGTGCCGTCATCACGAACAACACGATCATGACGTTTTGTGTGGGCGGCATCGACATCGCGGGTGTTTCGCCGGGTGCGTCTGTCCGGAACAACATCGTGCGAGTCGGGAAGTGGACTGCCGGCTGCGCGACGCCTCCTGCGGCCGTGTCAGTGTCCCCGGCATCGACGGCGCGGAGCGTCAGTGACTACAACCTCATCGCCGCCACCACGGCGGGTCCGCTGTACTCGTGGGACGGCACCGACTATTCGACGCTGGCATCGTTCACGCAGTCGACCGGACACGGCACGCACGACATCGTCGCCGACCCGCGCATCCCTGCCGGCCCGTCCCTGTACCAGCGTGGAGGTTACGCGCTCGATCCGGCCTCACCCGCTGTCGACTCTGGTGACCCGACCGCGCCGGGCGTGACCCCCACGGACATGTTCGGCAACCCGCGCACGGACAACCCGGCGGTCAGCAACAGCAGCGGCGGTTACCTCGACCGCGGCGCGATCGAGCTGCAAGGCCCCGTGACCGGCACCGTGAACCTTCGGCGTAAGGCCGGTGCTGGCCCGATGGACGTCACCGCCATTGCCGTCCCGACCTACGCCTGGCCCACGAGCGGCTCCGGTGGGAGCTTCTCGTACAAGTTCAGTGACGAGCGGTTCTGGCGCGTAACCAGCAAACCCACCCTCGACCACACCTATCGCAGGGCCGGGTCCGTCGGCGTCGACGTCTGGGTCAGTTTCGACGGGTTCCGCACCGCGGGCGGATACGGGCGACTCGGATACGAGCAGCCCGGCCTGTCGACCGTCGTCGGCGCCCTGTACACCCCGCTGCCCCCGACCCGGCTGCTGGACACCCGCGCCGCCATCGGCACCCCCACCACCACCTCCCTGGCCCCGAACGCTGAGATCGTCCTGCCGATCACCGGCACCGGACAGGTACCCACCGGCGACCTCAGCGCCGTGGTGCTGAACGTGACCGTCACCCAGCCCAGCGCCGCCGGCTTCGTCACCGTCTACCCAGACCAGGGGACAATGCCGAACACCTCGAACGTCAACTTCGTCGCTCGAGAAACCGTCGCGAACCTGGTCACCGTGCCGGTCACCAACGGCAAGGTCCGTTTGCGCAACAGCGGCGGCGGCACGGTCCACCTGGTCGCCGACCTGCAGGGCTTCTACGGCCGTGAGGGCTCGGGCCTCAAACCCCTGTCACCGGCCCGGGTGCTCGACACCCGCACGACGGCGGCGGTCCCTCCGAGGGCTGAGCATCTCTTGGACCTGTCGGCCAAGCTGCCCGTCCACGCCACCGCAGCGGTCCTCAACGTCACCGTCACCCAACCCGCGTCCACCGGGGTGCTCACCGTCTACCCCTACGGCTCGACCGCGCCGGTCGCCTCCAACCTCAACTTCGTCGCCAAGCAGACGATCCCGAACCTGGTGATCGTGCCCGTGCGCAACGGCAGGATCGTCATCCGCAACGCCAGCGCCGGCAGCACCCACGTCGTGGCCGATTTGGCCGGCTACTTCGGGTCGGCAGCCTCCGGCGCGACAGAGCATTACGTGCCGTCAGGTCCGAGGCGAATCGTGGACAGTCGGACCGGCACGGGCCTGCTCGGTCGCCAGCCCGGCCCCCTGCACAAGCAGGAGTCCGCATCGTTCTACGCCCGGTACTACGGGGACATCCCAGAAAACATCGACACCGGGTGCAACATCAACTGCCCTCGACCGAACGCGCTCGTGGGCAACGTGACTGTCACCGGACCGACCGCACCCGGTGTGCTCACCGCGTACCCCTATCTCACGACCCGACCCACGACATCGAACGTCAACTTCATCGCCGGAGAGACCGCCTCGAACCTCACCCTCACCAAGGCCAACCAGGCGTCGCTCACGGTCTACAACGGCAGCTCAGGCAGCACCCACGTGATCATCGACCAGAGCGGATACTTCATCACCGCCGCGCCCTGACCGCCGGCACAGGAGCCGGAGGACCCGCCTCGCTGATGCAGTGGCTACGCAGTTCCTACAGCGACGGCATCAACAGGGCGCCTTCCACGGCTGGTACGTCAACCTTGAGACGCCGTATCACCGGCACCCCGATGGCGTGGACGTCACCGACCTCGTCCTGGACATCGTCGTGACTCCGGACCGGCAGTGGGAGTGGAAGGACGTCGACGAGTCCGACGGACGTATTGGACACCTTCTCTACTTCGACCGTGCTACGGCCGCCGCCGTCCGTGCCGAAGGAGAACGGCTCACCAAACTGATCGCGGCAGGCGACTCTCCCTTCGACGGCACCTACACCGACTTCCATCCGGACCAGCGCTGGCCGACGCTGCGGCTCCCGGCGAACCTCGACCCGCAGCCAGGCCCGCCGAGAAGCAGGTCCCTCCGGGGGTAAGGCCTGTGTCGAAGGGGATCACAGCCACTCGTTGATGGCGGCGAGGTGAATAGTGGCCTCAGAGTGCACGGCCAGCTTGATGAACTGCGGGCTGTCGCCGCGGTTGGCCGACGATCAGCACGATGGCGAGGGGCTTCTGGCAATGCTCGCAGCCCAGGTGTAGCTTCTCGGTCAACCCACCGCGAGACGGCCCGGTTCATGATCGGCCGGCTCGAAGACAAGCCGCCGGGCGGTTCAGCCTGCAGATCCCCTTTTTCCGCGCCCCCACAGCATGCTGATGGGCACGGCGCTGGTCGAGTCCACCGAGACGTCCCAGGTGATCCTCCCGGCCGGGTCGGCGAGAGCCTGCAGCGCAACCAGCGGGTGCTGGTGCAGCCGGGGGACTAGCCCCTCGTGGTGCCTGGGCAAGGGGAGCGCGCCCCACCCGTCCTCGGCGATCTCTTGAGGGAAGGCCGGGGTGTGGGGCGGAGCCCCACGGCTTACCGGGTGGGCGGAAGGACTCCGTCGGCGGTGTATCGCTCTCCTTCGTCGCCTTGGAGGGTGGCCCGCAAGTCCTCGGCAAGGGCTCCGAACTCTCGGTAGGGGTCGCTGTCGAAGTGGCCCTTGATGTTGATGCCACCTTCGAACCAGGTCAGCGAAACTACGCTTCCGTCCGCGCAGGTGTACTCGAAGATGGGCTGACGGTCCTCATCCCAGCCGAGCCATCCGCCTGCCCTGAGCGCGGGGTTGCTTCCCGCGTAGGGCAGCCATTCCTCCAGAGCAATGGGGTGCTCTTCGCTGTCGTAGTACTCCTGGGCTCGGCTGATGTGAATCTCGTATCCCACGCTTCCTCCGCGTAGTGAGCTGTCCTGCCTGGGAGAAGCGCAGGATACCGGCACATCAGTTGCCGGCCGGCCGGCCCGGCCGATGCCGGCCGCAGGTCGCCAGTAGGCCGGGGCCGGGCCGGTGCTGCCCGCTTGCGGGCCGCCTTGATCCTCGAAGAGGTCAATTCGGCAGTATCAAAGGCCTACGCGCGCCGTCACCGCGTGTCCCAGCATCGAGCCGTGTGATTAGGAGCGCGCGGGGCGCTCAAGCTGGCAACGTCTGCTCGGCCAGTTGAATCAGCACCACCGCTGTCCCGTTCTCGGGCTCCACGTCGGCGGTCCGGATGACGGCCTGCGCCCTCGTCTCATGCCGGTTGGCGTCCTGCTCCATCCTGTCGAGTCGGAGGCTGTTGCTGTCACTCGTTGCTAATGATGTCTGTCAGGATGTCCGCCGGACGGTGGTCGGAGGAGGCGAGCGGTGGGCGAATGGTTCGAGACTATTGCCGACGTCGAGGCAACCCCCGAAGAGGCTGACCATCTGGGGGCTGAGGTGCTGTCGTGGCTGGTTGAGCAGGGCATCGTCATGGCCGAACCGACGGACTGCATCCTCGGCAACCAAGGGCACCGCCCCGGGCCGAACTACGCCGCCGCGACCGTCGAACCACGGGATGACCTGCACGAACTTGCCACCAACGGATTCCGCCTGGTTACGGGGCAGTCAGTGTTCTACTCGATGGGCGTCGACCAGGTCGTCTGCCCGCACTGCAAAGCAGTTGTGGTGGACGACCCAGACAAAGATTCTTGGAGCGACTTCTCACCGGTCATCGATGAGTGGTACATGGGTGGGACCGGCGTGCGTGCATGCAAGCACTGCGGCAAGCCTGTCGGAATCAACGAGTGGGGATGGAGCCCGCCCTGGGGCTTCGGCTACCTGGGATTCGAGTTCTGGAACTGGCCCATGCTCGACCCTGGCTTCGTCGCCGGCGTGTCCAACCGGCTGGGCCACCGGACCGTCCAACCATGCGGAAAGCTCTAGCCCCTGATTGCAAAGATCAAGCGCCCTGTCCGCCGGCGCAGGTCAGGGCTGGTGAGCTACCCCTGACCCTGCTCATGCCGTCGGTTACTGTCGGGCGGCGTCGGCTCTGGCTGGTGTACTTGGCTGTACGGATGGCTGTACGACTGCTTGATGAGAGGGCACTTGTGCGGGGCGCGTACGAAGGCGATCAGGTGACTCTCACTCTGAACCGCGATGAGGTCAGCCGCCTGGCGGCAGTCTTGGCGGAGGCAACTTCTGTTTCATCCCGTGCCGAGTTCTTCATTCGCGTCGGCTGTTCACTGCCGAACGTTGAAGCACTCGTGCAAGAGCTTGAGTCACTGGCAGTAAGTCGATCGACCGCCTTTGAGGTCCAGCTAGTGGCTGGCGTAGAGCGAGAAGAGAACCCAGCTCGGCCGAGGCAGTGAACGGCAGAACACTGACACTGGCATCAAGCCCCACGCGCACCGTCCGTTTGGAAGTGCGTGCTCAACCGCTCGTGATGCCCGAAACGCCTGCGGTGCAGGGGTGCTAATTTGCGTCTGGTGCTCGCTCGTGACCGCTGTGCCTCGCGGCTACTGGCCCGTGGATGGCCCATCATGGGCACGCCACCGGCGCGTCGGCGGGACCTCCTCGGTCAGGCAGGCTTGGCCTTGGCGCGACCGGGGGTTCTCGCGTAGCCCTCGCGGTGCCTGAGCGAGGGGAGCCGCCCACCCGCTCTTCGCTGATCTCGGAGGGAAGGCCGGGGTCCGGGGCGGAGCCCCGGCAGTAGACCTCCCGACGTCACATCTACGGTGAAGTCGTGATCGACATGCAGGTGAGGACAGAGCAGGGGGCGATCGTCGCCGAGGGAAACCGCGGCTTTGACTGGTCGCAGGACCTCATCGATCTCGACCGGTCGGCCTACCCCATGCTCAGTGGGCTCTGCGCCTTCCTGGACACGATGTTCAACCTTCGTCAACTGCCGTCCCTCCTTGACGAGTTGGACCGCTTGCCGTCCGGCGTTGCGCTGGATGACGAGAGCCGAACGGAGATCCGCCGGCTCTGTGAGGTCGCCCAGATGGAACCCCATCGCTATCTGTGGTTCCTAGGCGACTGAACCTGTCGCAGCCGCCTGCCAGTTTGAACAGCGGGCCCGCAGCGGTTGAGCTCAGTCTTCGACGCTTGCGCCGTGGTTTTTACATGCTTCGACGAGTTGAGGAATTACTTCGCTCAATCGGCGTTGGGGAAGGTCTGCTCCGGGAACGGTTGGGTCCCGTCGTGGGTCCTGTGCCCGATGCACGAAGCCGGCTGCTAGCACGCCCTTGTCCTTGAGGTCGTCATGCTTCGAGTTCTGGAACAGTCGGCCCACCGTCGTGACCTCATCAAAGGCCACGTTCTCGCCGCGCTCGGCTTGGACAAGCACGCCGGCGGAGTGGCATGCGATCACACCCGGGTCGTCGTCCTCCCGCCGGTCGACGAGCCAGTACGACGCCGCGCCGGCCGGCAGCAGGACGAGGAGGGCGAGGGCGGTCACGATAAGGGTTCGTTTGCGGCGGCGCGCCGTTGCACTGGTGTCAGGCCGGCTGGGACCAAGTTGCTGGTCGCTCATACAGATCTTCTCTTTCGTCTCACAAGGGTGGCTCCAGCCGGGCATATCTGTCGAGGGTGGGGCGGACCAGCCTCGTCGGCGGATCCGCCCCTTGGTGTCACTAGCCGATGGCGATTTGTTCGCGGGCATCTAGCAGCCCGTTGGCGGACCTGGGTATATGTACACGGTTCGCGTCGAATTCGCCCTTGCCAGTACGTCAGGCTTGCCGTCGCGGCTGAAATCAGTGGCCTAGGGTGCGGGATGCTCGAGTTGTGTGCGCACGAGCAGGAACTGAGGGGCGGGATCGTGCCCGTCGGGGTAGCCGATCAGCGTGACGGAGCCGATGGTGTGCTTGTCTGCCCAAGCGCAGACATCGAAGTTGACCCCGTCGGTTTTCCCGCCGCCGCAGCGCGCCTCTCCGCCCAGCGGGCCTGGTGAGGTCGGCTTGATGTCGGTCAGCTTGTAAAGGCCGTCGAACACCACGTCGAGTGCCGCGACCGGGTCGGTCACCGTCCCGGACACTCCGCTGACGAGGGCGGTGTACTTCTCGTCGGTGGAGGTGTAGGCGACGCCGACCGCGCTGCCGGGATCACCGGCAAGGATGGTCTTGAAGTGGGCCATGTTCCGTTGGGCGTGCCCGTGCAGGATGCGACTTTTCGCCTCCTGCCAGGAGCCGAACAGGTTTTCCTGCTTGTCAAGACGCATTACGACACCTGCGGAGGCGCTCGGGGATGTGTCTAGCCGTGTCTCGGCGGAGGGCTTGCCCGTGTCCGATTGCGGCGAACAGGCCGTCGTCGCCGTGAGGACTGCGGCAGCCAGCACAAGTCGGTGTCTTGCCTGCTTCGAGGTGCTGGCCAACCAAGTTCGCGTCATCGGTCTTCCTTGTCCTGCTGAAAGATGGCAGCGCAGGATACCCCTCTCCAACCGCGTCAGGACTGCCATGGCCAACCCGGGCACTCCCCAGTCAGCGACTGTCTCGGTTGCTCATGCCGCACATCGACCTGAGGCGGCGACTCCGGTCACCTTCGGTGATCTTGAAGGTCGTTCTACGGGCGCTTGGGGGATTTGTGGTGTCAAGTTGTGACGGCCCCTTACGTGCCGCCGCGAGCGTTCTCTAGGGTCCCGGTCCATCTGCATATTGATCACGGGAGCTGTCGTGGGTGGTTGGGTGGGGCCTGGTCGGGCGGCGCGGGTAAGACGCGCTGCTAACCGGTCAGCTGTGGTGGTGACGGTGCTGCTGACTGCGGTTGCCGGTGGGGGTTCGGTCGTGTCGGCTGTCCCGGCGGTGGCTTCAGCCCCCGTCGCGGAACACCTGCTGGACCCCGGGCTGGTGGGGGATAGCCCTGAGACGGAGGCCCTGGCCGCTGCCGATCGATTGGGCAGGCCGGTCGAGGTCGCGGGCTCGAAGACGCAGTCCTCACGGGTGTTGGCGACGCCGCAGGGTTCGCTGCTGCTGGAGTCCTACCCAGTTCCCCGGTGGATCGATAAACACGACGGCTCTGGGTGGCGCCAGGTCGACACGACCCTCGAGAGCACACAGTCCGGTGTCGTCGCGCCGATTGCCACCTTCGCCGACAGTCGGTTTTCCCCGGGACTGCCCCCAGTTCGGTTGACTCCTGACCTGTGAGGATGCGTTCCTCGCTGGAAGGATGTCTGCCATGCCGAAAGCGTTCCCGCCGGAGTTTCGCCGTGACGTGGTCGCGGTTGCCCGCAAGGGCGAGGCGCCCATCGCCCAGATCGCGAAGGACTTCGGGATTTCCGAGTCGTGCCTGCACCGCTGGTTGAAGATCGCCGACGCCGACGACGGGATCCGCCCCGACACCACCAGCTCTGAGTCGGCGGAGCTGCGGGAGCTGCGACGACGCAACAAGCTGCTGGAGCAGGAGAATGAGATCCTGCGCAGGGCGGCGGCGTTCTTCGCCAAGGAGATCGCCCCAAAATGACGTACCCGCTGGTCGGTGACCTGGCCGCGGACGGGATCCCCGTCGCGGTGACCTGCCGGGTGCTGGGCTTCAGCAAGCAGGCCTACTACGCGTGGAAGAACAGCCCGGTCGCCCGCCGGGACCTGGAAGACGCCTATCTGATCAACGCCGCTCTCGACATCCACGCCGACGACCCGGCGTTCGGGTACCGGTTCATCGCGGATGAACTACCTGCCCACGGCATCATCGCCGGCGCCAACCGGGTGGCCAGGCTCTGCTCACAGCAGCGGATCTGGTCGGTGTTCGCCAAACGCAGAGGCCTCACGAGAAGGGCCGGGCCGCCGGTGCACGACGACCTGGTGCAACGCCGTTTCACCGCCGACGCGCCGAACCGGGTGTGGCTGACCGATATCACCGAACACCCCACCGGCGAGGGCAAGCTCTACCTGTGTGCGATCAAGGACGTGTACTCCGGTCGGATCGTCGGCTACTCCATCGACTCACGGATGAAGGCGTCCCTGGCCGTCGCGGCGCTGTCGAACGCGGCTCGCCTGCGCAGCCCGGCCGGCACGATCGTGCACTCCGACAGGGGCAGTCAGTTCCGGTCCAGAAAGTTCGTGAAAGCGTTGCACCGCAACGGATTGGTCGGCTCGATGGGGCGCGTCGGCGCCTGCGGTGACAACGCGGCGATGGAATCGTTCTTCGCCCTACTGCAAACGCAACGTCCTCGACCGGCAACGCTGGCACACCCGCCACGAGCTACGCCTGGCGATCGTGACCTGGATCGAACGCACCTACCACCGGCGCCGACGGCAAAGACGCCTGGGCCGGCTTACCCCGATCGAGTTTGAGACAATCAACAGGCCCGCACACGCGGCTTGAACCACTCAACCCCGCGAGTCAACCGAACCCGGGGCAGTCCCAACCGGCACCGGCTCTCCAGAGCCGGGAACCGGCGCATCAACCGGGCGCTGCACATCATGGCCATCGTCCAGCTGCGCCGTGACACCGAAGGACGCCGCTACTACCGGCGCAGACTGGCCGCGGGCAAGACCCCGATGGAGGCCCTACGGGCACTGAAGCGGCGCCTGTCCGACATCGTCTACCGGCAGATGACAGCCGACGCGAAGCTGGTCAGGACGGGTCCGGGAGGACACGCGGGGGCGACTCTGCAATCCAGCGCGGCCGACCCAAACCCCGAGATCGACACTTCGGAAAAGTCACTTCCCGGACCCGCCACACCCCAGCCTAGAACATCCCTCTTGATCATCACTTGACACAGAGGGGTGCCAGATCCGGTCATTCCTTTCGCGAGGCGGCCGCGTCGAGCACCCGCTGGATCAACTGGGTGGTTGAGATTCCTCCCGTGCGCCGAACGTAAGTGAGTTTCCCGGCTGCTGCAGCGGGCCCGTATACGAACTCGGCCCCCTCGGGCGACAAGTCGTCGCCGTGCACCACGGTGGTGATCCCGTGTTCGGCAAGAAACTCTTCGGTCACTTGGAGCGGGGCGTCCTCAATCACCTCGTCGACGTACCTGCACGACTCGATCACGGCGACACGCTCGGCGAGGGTCATGATGGGACGACGCTTGTAAGAGGCTGCGGTGTCGTCGGACAGCACGCCGACGACCAGCCAGTCACCATGGCGGCGCGCCTCCCGGAGGAGCGACACGTGGCCCGCGTGGAACAGGTCTCCAACCATGTCGACGTAAACCCGCGATATGGCAGCCGCACCCACGTCTGGGTCCTCCACAACAACTCACCTGCTCCTTCGCCCACACCAGTCGCGGTCGCTCACCGTTCTACCGGACGAGACCGCCGAGGCGCGGACATCGGCAAGACCGAGTGCGTCTTGATCGACCGGCGGTGACTCTGCGTGACGCGCTGTCGGCGGCAGATCCGGACGTCTTCGCCTCGCCCGCCCTGGCGCGGGTAGGGCAGGGTGAACCGTATGAGCGAGGACCCGAAGCAGCAGTTGCATGACTACCTCACAGAGACCCGTGACGCGGTGATCTGGAAGGCCGAAGGGCTATCGGAGTACGACGTGCGCAGGCCGCTCACACGTACCGGGACCAACCTGCTTGGACTGATCAAACACCTGTCGATCGTCGAGGCCTGGTACTTCGGGAAGACCTTCAAACGCCCGTTCGCGCCGCATCTGCCGTGGTGGGATGACGACGCGCCAGAAGGTGCCGACATGTGGGTGAACGCTTCGGAGAGGCGCCAGGAGATTCTCGATACCTACCAGGCTGCGATCGCGCATGCTAACGAGACGATCCGCTCGCTTGACCTCGACGCTCCCGGGCACGTGCCTTGGTGGCCGCGACCAAACGTCACGCTGCACGCGATGCTGGTCCACGTCCTCACAGAGACCGCTCGCCACGCTGGACACGCCGACGTCCTGCGCGAGCAACTCGACGGGCGTACCGGGATGCGCTCCGGCAATCTGAACCAGGAGCCGCACGATGAGCAGTGGTGGGCCGACTACCGATCACAAATCGCATCCGCAGCGCACTCCGCTGTTCGAAGTGAGCCGCCTCGCTGATCGCTCCAACCTCAGAGTCGCCGACTATCCAAGATCGACGATCTGTCATCGGCAAAAGCGGATGCGCCGCCATGCCGACGGCGCATCTGCTTCGTCACGGAACGTCACGACGGCCACCGACACTACCCATGGGTCCCGCTGAGGCACCGCTGGTCGGCTCGGGGAGCGGTTGGAGGTGGAAACTGCTCGCTCTCATCTCAGCGTCCGTCTACACGACGCTGTGCATGTTCAGCTGTACCTGGCTGGGCACGTTGGCTCGTACGCCGACAATGACAGCAGTGGCGGGGTCCGACGGTCATGGTCGGACCCCGCCTCACGGATGTTGTGCAGGTCAGGCAGCGGCGGCTGCCGGGGACGCCGTCCGCCTGGGCCGGGTGGTGACTCGGCCGGTGCGGGTCCGGATGCGGTGCACAGACTGGTTCTGCAGGTACGCGCGGGTCTTGGGGGACACGACGCTGGTGAGCAGTCCCTTGGCCAGGGCGTCGGCGAGGCGTTCGTCGATGCCGTTCATCCGCTTGCGCAGCGCGTCGACGGTGATGCCCAGACGCGCGGCGATGGGCTCGATCGCCCGCTGCCCGAGCCGCAGGTCGATGTAGGGGTCCAGGTCGGTGTGCTCGAGCAGGCCGAGGCGGGCGGCACGGCGGACGAGCAGGTCGGGGTGGCCGTAGGGGACGTGCGGGATGCGGGGGCCGGTGAGGTGCTCCACGTGCTCCACCGGCACCGCGGTGCCCGTGCGGCGCAGCAGTTCGTGTCCGGCCCGCCAGCCGGCCATGCACAGCGCCGCGTGCGGGGCGGGCTTGGCCAGATCGACGCGGTCGCGCAGAGCGGTGAGGAACCCGGTGAGGATCTCCGCGTCGAGGTCGGCGGCGTCACCGGACCAACCGGCGTGCAGTCGGCCGGCGTGGCGGCGCAGCGCGGGCATCGCCATCGCCACCGCCGCGATGACCCAGGACGGTCCGTCCAGGCGGGCGCGGCGGACCAGGTCCCGCCACACCGCGTCGCGCGCGGTGTAGGCGCGGGGATGGCGCAGCAGCCACTCCCGCAGCGCAGGGAGTGTCATGACCCCGCCCGGCAAGCCGGTGTCAGGTCCGAGGGTGTCCAGGTCGAGTGTCATCGGGTCGGGGCCGGTGGTCAGCGCCGCGAAAGCGGCGTCGACGGCGTCCAGCGGCGAGTCGGGCCAGTCCGGGTTGGACACGGTCATGTCCACACACTCCCTACAGAAGAAGGTCGTCGATGATGCGCCGAGGTGGTGCCACCCCCCGGCGCGGAAGACATCGATTGCGCCACGGCGACCTCGCAGACCTCTGACATCCCAGGCCAACGCCCCGATGACACCGTGTCCGCCCGCCGATGCGCCGACCTGATAGACACCGGCGGCCACCGGCGCCGACTCTGACAGCGGGCTGACAAACTGGCCTTGACCTGCGCGTTGACACCACCCAGCCCGGTGGTCACACCAGCCGCGCCGGCGGATCTGACAGCCCGGCCGCGCCCGTCAGAGGGGTCTGACAGCGGTATGACAACCGCGCCGTGACGCCACGGCGGTGTCTGAAAGCCTGCCGCTGTCAGACGCCGCCGCCTGACGGCGGCCCGGTGTCTGTCACGGCGGCACTCCCGGCGGCGAACCGCGATCTGACAGCGGCACCGCCGGATGACACGACGTCGCGGCGCTGTCATCGACAACACTGCGTGACCGCGCCAGACCTGACACGCGGGCCCTGGCGCGACGCCGCGCCGGTCTGACAGCGCGGTCCACGCACCAATGTCATCGGCATCCGTCGTTGCGCCGGGCAGGGGATGCCCCTCACCTTCCGTCACTATGAGCGGCGACGACGGCCCCGGGGCGTCGGTCTGACCGCATCGCACCGCCTGCAGGCGGGGCCGGCAGGGTGGTGCTGTCAGACCTCTGTCAGGCCGAGGGGTGTCCGCCAGAGCTGACAAACGCCGGTTTGAGGGGTGTCAGCGCATCACGGCGCGGCGCGGAGCCCACATCCAGATGAGCGAGCACACGCCGCAGCACCACCCCGACCCTGCCCAGCCCGTCGACCCGCACGACGTCGACCCGACCCTGATCGACCTTGTCGCCGGCGACCCGCCCGTGCCGGTCACCGTGTGGCGCACCGCCCGCGGCCCGGCCGACGCCGGCCGCACCATCGGCGCCCGACTGGCCTACCGGCTCGTCGCCGCCTACAGCCGCCCCGGCGAGGCCGTCGTCGACCTCACCGGCGACCACGCCCTGACAGCCGTCTGCGCGGCCGGCGCACGTCGGCACCACCCGGGCTGGTTCACCGGCGCGTCCAGCCTGATCATCGGACCGGCCACCCCACCGACCCGCCCCGACCCGGCCGCCATGCCCGACGACAGCAGCGGCGACCTGCCGGACATGCGCACGTGGTTCGGCGACGATCTCACCGACCCCGACCTGCCCGCAGACGAGGCCACCACCCACCCCGGTCGCACGTCGCTGGCGGAGGCGACCAGCCTGGTCGTGGCCTGCTGGCCCCTGGACGCGGCCGACGCGACCAACCGGGTCCGGCTGGCGTGGCTGCTGACCGCGTGCGCGCGCCTGCTGCGCCCCGGCGGCTGCCTCGTCCTCGTCGTCACCGTGCCGGCCAGCATGGCCGGTCCGGAGGACTTCACCCCGGTGGCCACCGCCGCCGCAGCTGCCGGCCTGGGCTACCTGCAGCACATCGTCGCCGTCGCCGCCGACACCGACGGCGACGCGTTCGTCTACCACGTCACCGACGAGGAACTGCTCACCCTCGCCCAGCAGGCCGGCGAGCAGCAGTGGTCGGTAGCGCACCTGCGGGTACACGCCGACCTGCTCGTGTTCAGCCAGCAGCCCGAGCAGCCGCGGCGCCCGCGCCGGCAGGAAGGCGGCAACCGTGACTGAGCACGAGCACGTCCACCCGGAGCAGAACCCGTGCCACCCCAGCCCACCCGGATGCCTGCGTCCCCATCGAACCGAGCCGGACCCCGACGGGCTGTCGGTGTGGGCGACCGCCCAACGCACCGGCCCGGTGCAGCGCCGCGGCCGGTACGTGCCGGAGTCGGTCAAGCACCCCGCCCGGATGCTCCCGGCGATCGCCGCGCACGCCGTCAACGCCTACACCCAGCCCGGGGACCTGGTGCTGGACCCGATGTGCGGCATCGGCACCACCCTCGTCGAGGCCGTCCACTCCGGCCGCGACGCCATCGGCGTGGAGTACGAGTCCCGCTGGTCCGACATCGCGGACGCCAACATCACCCACGCCCACGACCATGGCGCTACCGGCCGCGCCTCGGTGATCCGCGGCGACGCCACCCGCCTTCGGTCCCTACTTCCTGCCGCTCTGACTGGGCAGGTCGCCCTGGTGGTCACCTCACCGCCCTACGGGCCCACCGTCCACGGCCTCGTCCGGCCCGGCGCTGACGGGGTCGCGAAGTTCGACAACGCCTACAACGACGGCACCGACAAAGGAAACCTCGCCTACCGCGACCTCACCGGCCTCACCCACGGCTTCGAACAGATCCTCACCGGCTGCGCGACCCTGCTACGCCCCGGCGGCACCGTCGTGGTCACCGCCCGCCCCTGGCGCAAGAACAGCCAACTCGTCGACCTGCCCTCCGCCGTCATCGCCGCCGGCGTCCGCGCCGGCCTGACACCGACCGAACGCTGCGTCGCGCTACTCGCCGCAGTCCGCGACGGGCGCCTCGTCGCCCGGCCGTCGTTCTTCCAACTCCAGGCCGTCCGCAAAGCCCGCACCGCCGGCACCCCACTGCACCTGATCACCCACGAAGACGTCCTGATTTTTACCAAGGTGCCCGCCTCCGCCAGTTCCGGGGAAGCCTCGTGCGCGCACGAACCCGTCGGTCCCGCGGGCTCGTCCTGCCAGGTGGCCACCAATGACGTGGGGGAGGAGGGTTGAGGGCCCTTGCGAACAAGCATGGCTCATCAGGTCGCCACGAATGGTGCCGCGTCATGAGCGACCGGCGACGCACCCGCACCCCCTCATACACCGCCACACCAGCCAAAGCCGCGGCCATACCCCCATGGACCGAGACGGATGTCCGCGCGCTGGGCGTGACCACCGACGTCGTCACCGCCGGACAGATCCTCGGACTGTCCCGCAACACCGCCTACCGCCTCGCCCGCGCCGGAACCTTCCCCGTTCCGGTCATCCAGGCCGGCCACCAGTACCGGATACCCGTCGCCGGCCTCCTCGCCGCCCTGCACCTCACCACCCCGGCAACACCCGACGGCGATGACACGCACCCACCCGCACCGTAGACCCCCCCACCGAGCGGCGGCTGCCCGCGACGACTTGATCGTCGCGGGCAGTCGAGCGTGCATGTCGATCGACAAAACCGCTGCCCCGGCAGCCACCAGACCAACCCACCCGGAGAACCCGCCCATGTCGCACGGATCGATCTTCAAACGCTGCGGCTGCCGCGAACCGCGCACCCGTAAACCACTCGGCAACCACTGCCCGAAACTCCGACGCGCCAACCGGTCCTGGAACCCCGACCATGGCCACTGGGCCTACCAACTGGAACTCCCACCCACCGCCGAGGGCCGCCGTCGACAGCTACGCCCCACCGGCTTCGACACCCACAAACAAGCCGCCGACGAACTCGACCACGCCCGCCAACTCCTCGACCTCGCCGGCCGCAACCGCCGCCAACGCACCGAGATCGGCGACCTGCTGCAAGCCACCCTCCGCGCCGGCGGAACCCTTCCCGATGTCGACACCGTCCGCAACCGGCTCCGCACCGACACCCCACTCATCGGGGTGCCCACCCTCGCCGACTGGCTGACCACCTGGCTGCAGCGACTCACCGTCGATGACAACACCCGCCGCGGCTACGAATCCCACGTCCGCGTGCACCTCATCCCGAACATCGGCGACGTCGTCCTGGACAAGCTGCGCCCCCACCACATCGAGGACCTCATCGACAACATCAAGCAACGCAACGCCGACATCGCCACCGCGAAAGCCAGCCCCGACCCCGACACCCGCGCCAGCGTCCGAGGGGTGCGACCCACCGGACCCGCCACCATCGCCCGCATCCGCGCCACCCTACGCAAAGCGTTCAACGACGCCCTCGCCCGAGAGGTAGTCAGCGGCGTCACGAACCCCGCCACCCTCGTCAAGACCCCCCACGCCCGGGCCAAACCAATCGTGTGGGAACCGGAACGCGTCGAGAGGTGGAAGGCCACCGGCAAGGTCCCCGGCCCTGTCATGGTCTGGACCGACGACCTTCTCATCCAGTTCCTGGACTACGCCGCCGAGCACGCCCGCGACCTGCACCCCCTGCTGCACCTCATGGCCTACCGCGGACCCCGCCGAGGCGAAGCCTGCGGACTCCTCGACGCCGAAGTCCGCCTCGCCAAAGGCGAAGTCAGCATCGTCAACCAGATCGCCACCCACGGCTACGAAACCCACCAGAAGCGGCCCAAGAGCGACGCCGGCAACCGCGAGGTCACCCTCGACCCCGACACCGTCGCCGTCCTCACCGCCTACAAGGCCCGCCGCGCCGCCTGGCGCCTCGCCGCCGGAAAAGACTGGCCCGACACGGGACTGTTCTTCGTCCGGCCCGACGGCAACCCATGGCACCCGAGCGCGGTCACCCAACGCTTCCGCCGCCTCGTCAAACAAGCCGGGCTGCCACCCATCCGACTGCACGACCTGCGCCACGGCGCCGCCACCCTCGCCCTCGACGCCGGCGTCGACATCAAAGTCGTCTCCGACCAACTCGGCCACTCCACCACCACACTCACCCGCGACACCTACCAAAGCGTCGTCAAGCGGCTGCACCACGAAGCCGCAACCGCCGTCGCCGACAGAATCAAGAACAAGCGGCGCCGTAGCGCCTGAGCGACCGACCTGGGTGATGGGTTGAAATATCAGCTCAGGGCCTGCGGTACTTTCTTCACCAACACCAATCGGTGAACAGGTGAAGTTCCTGCCGCGTTGCCGGACGTCTTCCATGAGGCGAAAACCGGCATCCACATAGGAGGCCATGATTCGATGAGTTCCTACACCATCACAATCGCCGCAGACGATCCCAGCCGAGCGACCACAACCCTGAAGGTCGAGGTAAACGACACCACCCCGCGCATCACCGAACTGGTGGTACGCGCCGGACAGGGGGACGGGCTGACCGCGGGCCAGATCCCCGCTGTCGACCTGGACCTGCTCTTGAGGGCGATCGCGCCCGCCGCCGGCCAGCGGCAGGCGATTGCCACGCCCCCCATCGCCGTACCCGACGAGGCGCCCGCAGCCGGCGGTATGTCCGTTGACGACGGTGAGCCCGCCGCCGAGCCGACGGCGGTCCAGGCCACCGCCCCTACCCTGGGTGCGGATGAGCCGACTACGAGTAACGCTGCGGAAGCTGGTGCGGTAGACGTCGTGGTGCCCAAGCAGGCGTCACCGGCCACCAAGGCAAGCGAGGCGAAGAAGGCCAGCCGGGCGTCGGGCGCTGGCGCGACCCGCAGCCGAGCGGGCAAGCCGAAGACCGCAGCGGGCGCCAAGGCCACGACTACGGCGACGAAGGCCACGAAGCGGACCGCCAAAGGCGGATCCTCCGGAGGCGAGGGACGGGTGTACCGGCGCTCACCGGCCGATCTCGAAGCGGTCTACCAGCAGGCCGGAAGTGTGACTGCTGTCGCCGATCACTACAGCGTGCCCCGGCACACCGCCCAGGGGTGGATCCGCACGCTGCGTCGCCGGCAAGCCGGACCAGTTTCTGAGTAAGGGAACCAGGTACAGGGGCGGCAGCTCGGCGCTCCAACCGCTCCCGAGCCGACCAGCGGCCTCAGCGAGACCCATGGGTAGTGTCGGTGGCCGTCGTGACGTTCCGTGACCAGCGATGCGCCATCGGCAGAGCGGCGCATCCGCTTCTGCCGACGAGAGTGCACTAATATGGCGAGAGGCGTCACGAACGTGCCGATCTGTCGTGGCCGGAGAGATTTGGTACGTCTAACGTATTTGGTGTTGGCTTAGTTTCTACCTCAAAGTCGAGCGGGTTATCCCATCGATTGCTCGGCCGAGGCTCTAGAACAGTTATTGCCCATTCTGTCGATACTTCCGCAAGGATAGTCGGCGAGTGGCTAACAATAGCCACCTGCGCATGCTCCGCCGCCGCTTGGAGTCGTTCGAGTGCGGCAACCTGTGCAGCGGGATGATAGCCGTCGAGAAACTCGTCGAGTAGGAGGAAGGTTGGTTCAACGCGTGCGTGGTGCCGCGCGTGGAGGCCAGCCAACTCTAAAAGGATCAAGGACTCGAGCCCGAGGCTAAGTCCACCGCGGCCAGAGAATTTTTCAGTTCGACCGTGGACGTCCAGAGTCCAATGCACTTGCCCGTTGGTGCACTGAACTTCTTTGACTAGGCCGCTGTCGGAGGCAAGAAGCCTAAGGGTGGATATCATTGCTGATATGCTGAGGTCGAACATTTGAGCCAACGCAGTAATGTTTCCGATTTCATCCCGACGTGGACCCCGAAGAAGTATGGTTTTGTAGGGGCGCGCGACATAGGGCACGGGCTGACCATCCAGAACGTGCGTGACGACGCCCGACCTACCCTTCGTGACGACATCGTGCGTCATAGGGTCGAACCAGCGCACCCCCATGTCAACCTCTCGATCATGCGATAGCTCCGCTACGTGATCCGGATAAGCGACGCTCGCAATGAGACGTGTTAGAACGGACTTTCCACTTGCGTTGGGGCCAGTAAATATATTTCGCATTCCTAGCTCAAATGTTCGACCTTCCAGCGAGGCGACTGGAGAAGAGTTAACCGAGATTGACTCAACAAGTCCAACGTGATTCAGCGCGCCGCCGTTTACCTCTGCCGCTTTTCGCGCCTCATGCAGCCTTTTCCACGCCCTGAGCTGAACAGCCGAAAAAATTCGCCCGTCGTCCGAGTCAATGGACTTGCCATGGGCAGCGCAGCACCAGATCCCATTCTCGGGTTCACTGCGTTCCGCCTCCGACAGCCCCCCCTGTTCCGCGCGGACCACTCGGCGATGCTGCATAGATGTGTGCAGCGACACCGGTATGCACTGTTTGTCGCGGATCCGTCCCCGGCCCGACGGTCAAGCGTCCGCAGTTCAGTACAGAGCACTGATACCCTGCTCTTTCCGCAATTAGCCTGCGGGTGGCTGCGGTGAACTCAGCTCGAATGCCCACTCTCGCCCTTTCGCGACCCAACCAGATCTCGAACTGAATATTAGGCCGGTAGGTAGATCATCGCACGCCCTCATCTGCCGCGGAGCGCGCATGCTGCCTCATCGACGGCGGTAGCGGCCGTCAGCAAGACGTTCAAGGTCGTCGCACGTTCGAGCGTGGTGGTCGGGCGCATTGGCACATGCGGCTGACGACGTGTGTTCGGATGGTTGAAGGTGCGTACGTGCTGCCCCGTCGCCGCAGTTCATCGATCACATCCTGTGGCGTGAAGGTTCCGTCGACCGTGCGGGCGCAGATCGCCGGTAGAGCCGAGAGAATCTCGTCGCGAGCGGTCATGAGCACATCTTGTACCAGTGTGGTCCTACGGATCGAGCTCCTGAACGCTCGCTTCTGGCACCCCTCTGTGTCAAGAAGCGGTGAGGAGGGGTGTTCTAGGCTGGGGGTTGGCGGGTCCGGGAAGTGACTTTTCCGAAGTGCCGATCATCGGGGTTGGATCGGTCGCGCTGGATTGCAGAGTCGCCCCCAGGTGTCCTCCCGGGCCCGTCCGCACGCGCTTGGCGTCGTTGACCATCTGCTTGTAGACCAGGTCGGACAGGCGTCGTTTTCAGGGCGCGCATGGCTTCGGTTGGGTCTTGCCCGCGGCGAGTTTGCGCCGGTAGTAGGCGCGGCCTTCGGTGTCGTGACGTAGCTGGACGACGGTCATGATGTGCAGGGCGCGGTTGATGCGCCGGTTCCCGGCCCGCGAGAGCCGGTGCCGGTTCTGGTCGCCGGATGAGGCGTCGATGGGCGCGGTGCCGTTCCACGACGCGAAATGGGCGCGGCTGGCGAAGCGGTGGATGTCGCCGATGTCGCCGATCGGGCGGGCGGCGCCGGAGGGGCCGATGCCGTTGAGTTCTTGCAGGCGGCTGCCGGTGGCCTCGACCAGCTCGGTCAGCTGGGCGTTTGCGGCTTTGATCTTCTTGTCGATAGCGGTGAGTTCGGTGATCAGCTCGGAGGCCAACTGCCGGCGGGTGCGCCCGACGATGTCACGCGGGCGGACCGTATTGAGTAGCGCACGGGCCTGCGGGGCGGACAGGAACTTCTTCGCTCCGCCCGGCACGAGTTCGAGCAACAGGTGATGCAGCCGGCTGATCGTCTCAGTCCGAGCGCGGCCCAGGCCGTCGCGGCGATCGATGAGCAGCCGCAACGCCACGGTGGCGTCGTCGACGACGACCTGCCGCGAACCCTTGGTGCGTAACGCCGCCACCGCGACACTGTGGGCATCTACCGGGTCGGTCTTGCGGCCCTGGCCGGTGGCGGAACACGCGCACTCGGCAGGACAGTTTCCGCAGGCACGTTGATGACGGTTTCACCGTCGGCGACAAGGCGCTGAGCGATGTGCCGGCCGATGGGCGTTGCAGCCCTCGACCGCCCAGACCCGGTCCTTGTGCTTGCGCCCGCCGGCGAGGATGGCCTGATAGCCGCCGCGGTCGGTGCCGAACCGGCCCCTACTCAGGATCTTCTCCCGATCGTTGATGATCCCGATCGACGCGGATCGCTTGTGGGGATCCATACCGATGATGACGGATGCCATGCTGCTCCTTCTCGATCAGCCGGGACGTGATGCCGGCGAGAAGGGCAGCGCTACTTTGAGCTGGGCATACCCCTCTGGAGCCTCTCCGCGCCACGGTGACCGGCGGGGCGCATGCCAGATGAGAGCCACACCAAACCGCGGTGGGCAGCCGAAATGAGAGCTATCCCGCCGGTCACCTCGACCAAGCCTGGCCGGGCTGCGGTCGTACCGCCAGTCAACAAGTAGCCGCGATCCGCGCGCTATGCAGCGTCACGCCAAGCTGGCCCGGTAGCCGTCCGGACGTGGCGATGAGCGTGCACCCGATCGCGCTCCTGCTGTTGATCTCGCATGCAGGTTCGCCCGGCGACCTTCGTATGCCGGTCGGCCTAACGCACTGCCAGGACAGAAGGGACCCCCTGACGACCCCCCACCTCACCAAGGGTCAGTTTCAGCAAGCGGCGACACCGTTTTGGACCAGCAGGCCTACCCGGACGGCCTGGGTGTTCCGGGGAGGAACGCTCGCCAGCGCGGATGCGTGGGCGCGGCGGTGCACGTCGCCCGCAACCGGGCCGCGGTCACAGGTGCGGGCACAGGGCCACCCTGACCAACCGCATCGACGCCATCGGCACAGGACCCTGCCGGCACCGCGACGCACCGTCCGCGTCACTGCTTGTGGAACTTCTCCGTCGCGCGCAGCCGCACCTTCCGGCGCCCACTCGCGTTCACCTTTTCGAGGGTGATCTTGCCTTCCTCATGCATCCTGCGGACGAAGCCCTGCCAAGCGGCGAGACCGTAGTCCAGAACCCAGGTGAGCCGGCTGTCTTCTTCCGGCGCGAAGTCACGCGAGCTCACGATGATCGGCCCCCGGGCAAGGGCGAGGTTCGACTTGAAGTAGTTGTCGATCTCGCTGACGTCATGGGCCGTGTCCTCGGTCAGCCCGAGCACGTGCTTGATTCTTGACTGCCCGACCGCCAGCTCGCTCTGCGTCAGCAGCTCGAGCACCTGCTTGTAGGAGTCCCCCACCAGGGCGGCACCTGACGACTTCGACAGATCCAGCCGATCGACGTGGCTGGAGGTCAGCAGAAGCTCGACGCCGGGCCCCACGGCCAGGTTTTGGATGTGGGCCTCTTCGAGTGAAACCCGGCCGGAGCCGCCGAGCTCCAGATCCTCGACGGTGATCCGACGCGCGGTGCGAGGGCCGTCGCCGATCCCGTGGACCTTTGCCCACAGCTCGCCGAGGCTGATCGCCCCGGGCAGACGTCTGTCATAGGGCTGCGCCGCGGTTACCCTCTCCTGGAGCGCCGCAATCAGCTCGGTGGGCACCCCACCGTGCTCCGTCCGCCAGATGGAGACGATCAGCTGTGCGCAGAGCGCCGAGACGGGCACGCTGAACAACAGGGAGGCGGCCTGGTCAAGCGGCAGCCGGGCGACCTGCCGGGCAAGGAACTGCTCGGCGATCGCGAGGTGGGTGAACTTAAACGAGAGGTCGTCCTCTGCCCATTCGGCGCTCATCCCGCACAGCGCGACCAGCCGGCGCTTCTCCTCCTTGGTGAGTTCACGGGCTAGAGCCTGGGACGCCGCCAGCTCTAGGTCCTCTTCGGAGATCTCCGGTACGGCGTTCCGGGCGATCAGCTCCGCGACCTCGGAGAAAATGTCGGCCAGCGCTCCCGAGCCGAAAAGCTCGATACCTCCCTGGCCTGCCAATTTGCGCCGTTCCCGCTGCAAGTAGGTCTCGACGACGAACTGCAGGAACTCCAGTGGCTTCTCGGATCGCGCCCAGGCGGCGAACGCTAGGCAGAAGAACGGCGTCGTCAGCAGCTGCCGGATCTCCGGGGACGTATTTTTCCCCGCCGCCTCGACAGACAGGTGACTGGTGAGCTCCCGCAGTTGCTTCGGTTGCCACGGCAGCAGTTCGAGCGTCGTCACGTAAGGCGGCCAGTCCAGCGCGGCGTGAAGCTCCAGGTTCTGGCGGAGCCGGGCTTCAGAGTAGCTCGATCGCGCCGACAGGATGACAGTCCCCTTGCCACGCAGTTCGTCCAGGATCGGCCTCAGGCCGGTGAGCGGATTGTCGTAGGTACGGAAACCGAGCAGCTCGTCGAAGCCGTCGATCACCAGGATCGCGAGACCCGCGCGGCACAGCGCCAGCACGGAGCTTTTGTCGAGGATCCGGGTACGGGCCATGCGGGCGTCGAGAAGCGTGTCGAGGCTGTTCGCGCTGGTCCCGCTTGACGAGATGTAGATCGCAAGGGGATCGAGCTCGCCGCTGTGGGAAAGCGACTCCCGGGCGAACTGGAGCAGGCTGTGGGTCTTGCCCGATCCAGCCTCGCCGGTCAGCGTGATGAGGTTCGTGTATGAGCTGTAGATGCCGGTCCGGGCGGTGATCCGCTCACACGCCTGGGTGATGGTGACGTCGCTGCCGTCCCCGAACAAGCCGTCGGCGACGCGGACCCGGGCGGGCACATTGGGGACGTGGCGCTTGAGATCCGGAAACAGCTCCTCGCTGATCTGACTCTCGAGCTTGACTTGCTCCTCGAGCTCCTCGAGGAGCCGCTCCTTGAGGAGTTCCCAGTTGCAGATGCCCGCCAGGAACGCCTTGTACGGCTTCGGGCCCGACTCGGACTGCCAGATCCGGGCATGGTCGACGTTCATCTCGAACCGGTCGACGCGCCGGATCGTGCCGCCGGAGGTCCGCAAATCCCAGCGCGCCACGATCGGCTGGGGCGGAACGACGAGGGTGTGGATCGAATCCCGCTCGGCGAAACCGCGGAGATCCTTCTGGATATCCAACGCGAAGCTCTCCAGCAGCCGGTCGCCGCCCTGCGGGCCCAGCTTCTGGAGCGCGTCGAGGATCTCAGGCCGGGTTATGTCGGTCGCCAGCCCACGGCGGGGCCAGTAAGTCGCGGATCCCTCGGAGTAATCGTTGAGGGCGGCGAGTTCGCCATGGACCGGGATGAAGAAAGGCTCCAACTGGGTGACGTGCCCGTGCGCGTGGACCGCCACGATCCGGTCCGCGTTGGCCGAGACCACCTGATGGAGAGCATCGAGGTCGACGTTCTCTGGATCCGGGCCGCCGTGGAACACCTGGTTGCGCATCTGCCGGATTGACATGCCCGTTGCCACCTCGGCGTTGATGCTGTCGGCGACGTCGAGCGCGGCGGACTGACAGGTATCACAACCCAGAGAGCCGCGCTGCAGCGTGATGTAGCGGTACCAGAGATCGAGAGATCCCGGTGTAGTCAACGTGGTCGGTCCCCCGGCTGCAGCGGCACAGAGCAGCCCCAGCACCCGCAGTTGAAACTCGACGTGGGCCAGAGTCTTGAGCGGTGCCTGCTGCCGGTCCGGCGCGGCGACAAGGTCCGCGATAGTCACGTCGCCTCCTGTGGGCACCGGTGCGGGTCGGACCAGCATTGTCGCACGCCAACGCCGGTGCACGGGGCGGCGAACTAGCCGCTGCTCTCGCGCGTACAGGGGCGCCAGCAGGCGCTCTCGTGGACACCACGTAGAACAGGGAGACACTGGTGCCGAGATTGAGCCCCAGCCAACGACGCTGCTCTGAAACCACTCGTCTGAAGCAGGAGAGCTCTGCGCTTGGCCGCCGATCCGTATCGGCGAAGCGCCGCAGCGCATGCGTCCTGACTCGTCCTTGCCAAGCTGGTCACGTCCTCGTCCCAGTCTCTCGCCTTCGTCCCTGAGTGGAAGAGCCGGACGCCACGCCGCGGCGTCGGCGGGTTCCGTACGGTCGAGAACGTGGACGTGCTGCTGCGTGGCGGGCCGGGAGACGGCCAGGTGGTTCCCGGCGGCGGGGAGACCGTCGTGTGGCAGGCCTGCCTGTACGAGATCACGCGCGAGTACGGCCGCCGGCACGGACGCGACCTGCGCGTGTATGGGCACCGCCCTGACTGCTGTGAGCCGTACGGCCGAGGCGCCGAGGACCGCTGCGAGTGACCTGCCCGTCCGGATGCTCGCAGCAGTGAGCGCCACCCCGGGACGCGCCGGGACGTGTGGCTCATCCGCCGGACGCGCCGGACGGTTGTCGCCCGTGTCGGCGACACCGAGACGGCCACCGTACTGCGGTGGGAGTCCGAGTCGTAGCCGGAGGCCCTTCGCATGGTCGATCGCCTGCTGCTCGCCGACACCGCCGGACCGTGGCGCGAACAGGGTCGCGCGGCGGAGGAACTGCGAGGCGAAGACGGCGGCCTGTCGTTCCAGCAGTTGGCTGCCCGGTTTGGCCCTGTCCTCCGGCCTGGCCGGCCGGGCACGCAATAGGACGCGCGAGGATCTGAAGCGCTGGCGGGCTGGCAGCCGGCGCGTCACGGTGCCTGGCTGCCGGCCGGGTTGGGCTCGGGGATGCGGAGCCTTCCCAGCGCTTGGCGCGCGAGTTCCCCGACAGCGGGAAGATGCGATTTGCAGGCCCGGAGGCTGCGCTGGATCTGGTGAGGTAGGCGGTGCTCCTCGGCGATGGTGATGGCAGCCTCGAACGCCGTTTCGGCTTGGGGTGTGTCGGCGCGGGCTAGGAGGACTTCGCCGGTGGTGACGTGGAGGATCGCCTGCCATTGCGGTGGTATCGCGATGGTGGACATACGGCGGCGATCGAGCAGGTCGGTGGCCAGTTCGGGTCGGCGTGTGTGGACCAGCCCGCGCAAGTGCACTTCATGGAGGGCGTAGGGGCTGGTGAGCCCAACGCCGGGTTTGGCGTCGACCAGTCGCCAGGCGCTGGTGATGGCGTGGTCGAACAGGGCGGGGTCGCCGAGTTCGCCTGCGGCTCGAGCGAGCTGCACCAGGGCTGCACCTCGGTCGAGATCAGACCCCAGTTCCATTGAGCGGCGGAGTCGGGCAACGGCGGCATTGGGCCGTTCGACCTTGCGCAGTTCGTTGCCGTGTACCCGGAGGGTGAAGGCGAGCAGGTCCTCGTCGTTGAGGTGTTCGGCCAGCCACAGCGCCCGGCCGGTCCATCGGGCCGCACTGACAAGTCGCTCCTCGGGCAAAACGTAGCCGAGTGAGACGCCGAGCTCGGCGCGGGCCCGGGCAAGCAGGAGCATCACATCCCGCTCGACGTGCCCGTCGGCGACCCGGCTCTCCAGGCGGGTGACCAGCGGCCAGAGTTCGTTGACGGCTTCGGCGCCATGCCCGGACTGCCGTGCGATCGCGGCGAGGCGGATAGTCGACTCACCGAACTGGAGCATCGCGGTGAAGTCGGCGTCGTCGGGATCGCTAACACCAAGCGTGTGCGCTGGCAGGCCGAGGTGGCGGGCGATACGAAGCCGGGCCGCGACATCGCTAATCTCCCGCCGCCCCGTTTCGATCATCGAAATGTACGTCGGGTCGTAGCCAAGCAACTCCGCCAGACGCCGCTGACTCACACCAGTCGCGGCCCGATAGGCGCGAATGATGACCGCGAGATCGCCGCTGGCCAGCGCGGCCCGCGCTGCATCGCTGGTCCACAACCACAAGGCCGAGCCGCCGCGGCGCTGGACAGGGACTGGCAGGGCAGCACCGGCGATGGCATGGCAAGCCGGGCAAAGCGGCGACGCGCTCCAGCGGCCGACCGTCGCCCCGCAACCGTCGCACCGCATCGTCGGTCGCCTACATGACTCGGGTATTGAGCTTGGCGTACCAGGTCGCGATGGACCTCTTGTACCCGTCTGGCATGCGCAGCGCCTCGGCCTCGGCCTCGGTGAACAGGCCGACTTCCTTGTGCTCGTGACTGACGACCGGATCAGCGTCGGTACCGACGTGGCAGCCGTAGGTGACGATCAGGACATCGACGCCGTCGCGGATGTGGTACTGCCAAGCGTCCAGCAGCGGGCCAGAGGTCACCTGCCAGCCGACCTCCTCGGCGATCTCCCGGGCCACGCACTGCGCCGGTTCCTCGCCGAGATCCAGCTTCCCGCCCGGCAGCTCCCACTCGTCGCGCTCGTTACGGAGCAACAGCACACGGCCGTCGCGAACCACGACGCCCTTGACCGAGACAGGGAACAGGTGCGGCTGGTAGCTCATCGACCGGCTTCCCTCCACTGGTGCAGGACCTGGACCGTCCGGAACGTAGCACGGTCATGGCTCAACATCGGGCGCCTCAGCGTTGACAATCCGTCACTTGATCCATGCGGTAGGTGCAGCCATGGTGAACGCCGACAACGCGATCCGCCGGAGGTGACCAAATGCGCGACGTTGCCGACCTGCCCCACGTGGACCTACGCGACCCGGACAGCACGGCTCGCATCCTGAATGGCCTCACGACGCACGGCATCACGATCTTCCAGGGCGGAACCGAACGGAACGACCTGCTCTGTGCGGCCCGGTCATTGATCAGCATCCGCGCGCACCGCGACAGCGACTCCGACGGAGTCACGACCATCGCCTGGCGGCCAGCGTCCAAAGACGAAAAAAACAGCCTCGCGGGCTTCACCGATCGCGAGCTCTGGCCCCACACCGAAGGATCGGCCGTATGCCGGCCACCGCGCGTCCTGATGCTGGCGTGTCTTCGACCGGCGCAGACCGGTGGACGCAGCCAACTGGTGGACGGTCGCGAACTCTACGACGAGATCGCCCGCACCGACCCCGCCATGCTCGCGGCGTTGTCCAAGCCCCGATCCGCGTACTTCGGCGCAGGATCCGGACACCTCGGCGCGGTCTTCGAACAGACGACCGAAGGCCGGATAGCCGTCCGGCTGCGCCTCGACGCGCTTGCGCGCTTCGCGCCGATGCTCGCGCCGTCTATCGATCGACTTCGCACGCTTGTCCAGCAGCTGACCATTCCAGTCGACCTTCGTGCCGGCCACGGGTACATCCTGCTCAACGACCGCTGGCTCCACGGCAGAGCCCGGTTCACCGGCAACCGCATGATGCTGCGCATCATCGGTGACCCGCTGTCCACCGATGGTTTGCGGAGCGGTTTCTGTCCATCGCAGGCTCCGCAACCGGCCCTGCGAGCCGCCTGCAGTCCGTCGATACCACATCACGACCTCGCCCACGGTCTGCGGGTGCACACCAGCGCCCGCCCAGCATCGGAACGAATCAACGATGCCGACACCGGCGTCCTGAAAGGCGCGCCATGAACCTGACCTCGATCGCGGCCATCAGCGCAGCCCTTGTGCTCGGATTCCTCGCCGGGCTGCTCACCTTCAAGCGCTCGCTGCAATGGTGCCGCACCTGCGGAGCATCCCTAAGCTGCCCGGACTGCACCCGGCCGCGAGGCACACAGCCGGCCAAGCAGATCGCGACGCGCGAACCGGGAAATCAGCGCCCATATCCGCCGGGCGATTCCACGCCGGTCGACGTCCCCGCGCGAACGGCCAGCCAAGCGCGGCCCCAAAAGCGCAGTCAGTAGCCGCAAACATGAAATCACCAGCAGGAGGAGCGCGACGTGGCCTTCTTCCAGGAGACCCGCCGGCGGCAATCAGAGATCATGTCGGCTGAGCAGATCGTCTCCTACACCCTGGCCATGGACCGTAGACACCAGCCGGTGTGGTCACGCAGGAAGGTCCGGTCAGTCCGCCGCTGCGGCGGTGGACAGCCCTGCCGGTCGAGACACCAGGTACCGCCCAGACGAGGGCACTGGCCCGGTGAGGCGTCATGACCACGCACGGACCGGTTCTTCCGATCTGGACCTGCGCCGGGTGCGGTGCCCCATGGCCCTGCCGCACACGACGCCACGAGCTGCGAGCCGAGTTCGAGCGCGCTCCCATCTCCCTCGCCCTGTACATGGGCTCCTGCATGGTCGCTGCGAGCCAGGACATGGGCTGGGCTCCCGCTGGTCTACTCCATCGCCGGTTCGTGGGGTGGCTGCGATGACCGCATCCCGCACCAGTGACCTGCTCCACGTGACCCGAGCAGCCCCGCCGCGCCCCCGTGACCGCCCTGCTGGAACGTGTCAACGGCGTACTACGCGGGTGAGCAACTACTTGCACGGCGTGTCGAAGGGAACCTTCAGCCCACCCTCGTACCTCACCTACCGGCCGACGTCCGGGCGCTGACACCGATGTCATGGCCCCGTGCCATCGAGATTCGTGCAGCCTGACCGGAACCGCCATCAAGTCGGCGGGCCGTGTGCCTCCGATCGCGGCTGCCGCATCGGCGCCCGGCGGCGATCGAGTGCTCCCTGTGACGTTCGGCTTTCATGACTCCTCTGCCTCGTTCGGGAGATCGCCGGACGAGGGCTGCGGAATTCGAATGAGTCGGTCGTCTTGAGTCAGGGTGAGGACGACACGGTCGGCGAACTCAAGCAAGATGTTGCGGGCCAGTTCGTTGTCAACAGCGACCACTTGTAGGGCGCCGCGGTACTGGTCGGTGACTCGGGCCAGTAGTCGGTAGACGTCGCGAACGCGGGCCAGGTCGAAGCCTTCGTGGCCGCTGTTGGCGGAGAGGCCGTCGAGGATGAGCAGGCCGGGAAGGGGGAGGTTGCGGTCGATCGCCACGGTGTGGTGCGCGAGCGCGTGCGCGATGTTGACGAGGGTCTTGAGACCTTGGCTGGATAGTTCGTCGAAGCTTCGCCCGGAGACCTCGGGCTCGTAGGTCTTTCGGTTGATCTTGACCGTAAGTTCTTGTCCGAGGTCGGGAATGTGTAGCTCTTGGAGGTATTCAAGTATTCGTCCTTCGAGGGCGAGGACGTTGTCTTCGGCGTCGAGCTGGGATAGCTCCTGGCTCTGGATGCGTGCTCGGAGATCTGCCTGTTGGGCTTCAAGCGTTCCACGGCCGGCCATTTGTTCCGCATGGCGGCGGAGCAGGTTGGCGTACTCGCGGAGTCGCTGAATTTCCGCTTCGAGCTGCGCCTGCCGCGCTGCGTCGTGCGCGATTTGGGTCGCTCGGTCGGAGACGAACGCCATAGTGCGTTGATCGAGATCGGTGGTCAGCTCGGCGATGAGGTCGTCGAGATGTGCGGCCTCTCGCTGAAGGCTCTCGTGGGCGCGACGGCGGCCCTCGATCACGTCGTCGGTTTCACTGATCTGGCTCGCGATACGATCTTGCTCGGTGAGCAGCTGGCCTTGTGACGGCGCGGGCCGCGGCTCTTGAAGGCAGAGGTAGCAAAGGTGCGGGTCGATCCGCGCCGCGTCGACGTCGTTGCCGCAGCGCGGGCACACGATGAAGTCGAAGTCCACCAGCCACTCGTCGGCGACGATGGCGCGGGTGAGCCGGGCGGATTGGCTGGACAGTTGGCGCCGCAGGTCGTTCAGGTCGGTGAGCTGGGCCTGCAGCCGGGCCAGCCGGTCGGTGACCTCGGCGCGGCGTGTGCGAGTGGCCAGCAGAGTCTGACGCAGTTCCTGAACGCCTGGCACTGCGCTGGCGGCGCTACCGAGAGCGCTTCCCTGGGCGATGACCTCTTCGAGTTCGGCGGTTCGAGCAGTGATTTGGAATTCCAGGGCCTCCGCGTCTGCGAACGGCGTGTCGGCGAGGAATTTGGCGCGGATGGCGGCGTCATGCTCGAGCGAAGCCAGTTGCAGCTCCACGCGCCGCAGCTCGGCGTTCAACCGCGCAAGTTCTGGCTCGTAGTAGCCGTAGGCCAGCTCGAACACCCAGCGACGCTTGACGTTGCGCCACTGCCGCTTGTGACCGAAGACCTCAGTGTCGAGTTCATCGCCGGTGATGATGCAGTAGCCGAGCCAATCGGTCATAGTGACCGGCGTCAGCGTGCCGGTGGGCTCGGCACGTGCCTGCGGCACGCTGATCGCCGGAATGCGCAGTTGGTCGAGGAGGAAGGTGCTGTAGGTGCGGTCGGATCTGGCTACGGGGAGGCGCAGGGCGATGACCTCGCGGTCCGGATCGGGGTGTACTTCACTGACTTCGACCAGCGCGTCACTGGTCGTGGTCCGGGGGCGGTAGATCTGCCAGGCACGGCTGCCCAGGATGACCTGTCCTCGGATGGCTTGGACGTTGTCGACCTCGGGCGGGAGGGCGTCTGGCATGGTGCCGAGTAGGGCCCTGATGAGGCGGACGAGGGTGGTCTTGCCCGTGGTGATGTCCCCGATGATCAGGTTGAGGCCAGGGTTGAACGGCACCACTCGCCCGCCGCCAACTAGGTCGACCGTGACGAGTTCGAGCCGGTGTGGGTGTGAGGTCACCGAGACGGTCCGCTCGGGCTCCGGCGGCGTCGGTGTCGGTCGGGTCACGTCAGGTCCTCGTGCCAGGTGGCGTCGGCGATCTCAGGCAGTTCGTAGATGTAGTTCTTCAGCGTGGTGCCGGACTTGTCGAGGTAACGGCGCAGCAGGCGCAGCCGAAGGTTGATGTGGGTGAAGCTTTCATCGGCGCGCAGATCCGCGGCGAGTTGGGCACCGGTCGCGGAGGTCCGGTAACCGAAGCCTTTCCCGGGCAGAGGTGCCACCTCGACCAGCCCTCGGCCGATGAGCGAGCCCAACACCGCGTAGTAGGACGGATCCCACGGACCGTAGCGGTAGCGCATCATGCGGGCGTCCAAGGGTGCCTCGTTCGGATCGATTCCCTCTACCTGATCGGGGCGGGCACCTTGGGCCAGCAGTACCCGTCGCAGATGGCGAGGGTAGCGCAGCAGGAAGTCGAGCTTGGCCAGCTTCACTCTGCCCTCCAGGTACCGGACCTGGTCCTTTCCCTTACGGCTGAAGGCATCCACCAGCAGGAGAAGTCTTGCTTCCGCCTCCCGGGACGGGCGGAACCGCGCCCGAGCCTCCGGTCGAAGCGGGACAGCTGGTGACCCGCCGTTCCCGGCACCGGCTTGAGCGGGAATCCCTGCGCGAGCGGTCATGACGGCCGCCACGAGAATCGGCACAGGTCCGACAGGTGACCCAGGTACCCGAAGATGAGATACTCATCCCGATCAAGCAGCGGCTGGCGATCACATTGCGCCAGGTCGGCGGGCCTTGCCAACAGATCAGCAGCGATCGCCTCGGCGGGGCGGCCTACGGCAGCCGGATTGCTCGCCGCCGAGAGCCCAATACGCACGGCCGTCGCCTCCGCCATGCTCAACACCCGGGTGGCGAGCCGGTCCAGATCCACCTCAGCGCTCTCACGGCTGGCCAGCAGGAGCTGCCTTCGCACCTCCATGTCGGCGCGCATCTCCTGCACCCGTTCGATGAGCTGACGCCCCGCACCGGCCGTCATCATCTTCAACTCCATCAGCGACGCCGCGGAGCCGGCTGACATCCGCGCCAGCAACTGCTCCACGGACTCCCCCGGCAGTGGTGGGGTCAGGGCGAGGAGCATCCCGCGGCTGAGCACCTGGTCGCGGATTGCGTCGATCGCCGCACCGCCCGGCTCGTCCGGACCCGGCAGGTCCCGGCCCACGTGCGGCAACGCCGCCGCCAGGTGCGCCTGAATCGACGTCGGCTGTCCGGAACCACCGGTCTGCGCTGCCGTCGCAGCGATCAGCAACCGCTCGTAGAGATGCTCCGCCTCCGGCCGGGTCAGACTTGGCCATAACGCTCCGAGCTCCCACATCGCCTTCGCGTCGATGTGCGCCCGCGTCGGCTGATCAGACCGAACCACCAAGCGCTGGAGGAAGTCGTCGACCCACGATCGGATGAGCCCGCTCGCGACCAGCTTGGCCCGCACGTCTCTTTCCGCAGCACGAGGATCTTGGACAAAGCTGACGGTGTCCGCCTTATCCGCGATCGCCCCTTCAACCCACAGTTCAAACGCGCAGACCTCGTGTATCCGCGCCTTGCGGGCCGCCTTGTACGAACGAACCAACGCGTCGAGACCGCGGTCGCACATCGCCGCCACGCTCCACGAACCCCGGTCGCGGGTCTTGAGCTGGATGAACCGGATCCTGTCGCCGTAGACCAGCGCGAGATCCTCGACCTGCTCGCACACCGCGAACAGTGGCCCGTCCTGCTCTGACAGACACGTCAACCACTGCCGCACGACCTGCTTGGCCTGCCAGACGTAGCGGGCGAATGTGTCCAGCCCGGTTGGGTCGCTCTCGACCCTACTGACCTGAGTCAGCAACTCCAGAGCTTGTTCATCCTGCTGTCGCTGCGTCTCCGTCACCCGATCGAACCCCCAGTTCCGTCGCGCGACGAGAGCGACATCCGAGCCTAGGTAACGCCGGTACTCAAACTGCAACAAGCGGTGCGGCCGATGCTAACCGCACCGCTTCTTTCCGGCTACCCCACAGTTGTGGTCTTGCCTGTCGATTGCTCCGGCACCGGATGAAGGGCCAGCACTTGATCCGTTCTGGCACGCGGGGATGGGCAGGATGGCCACGCGCTCGCTTCAGACGTCGCCAGCAACCTGCTCATATCTATTCGGGCCTCATCCGAACGCCCGACCGCAGTCCGCAGTCCGCAGTCCGCCATGCCACCAGCAGGTTCTCCGGCCGCTTCGGGAGCGTCCCGAGGTGCCAGGCGAGACCTCAAGACACCCGAGTCTCTCGGCGACCCGGCGAAAGATCCTCCCGCCGGGCGTTCCCGGCGGGAGGACCCAGGCCGTCTTGGTACGGCTGTTCTGGCGCGTACGTCGGCGCGGAAGCTCTAGCTTTGACGCCGTGCACGACTTGTCGAGTTGGCTGAATCGCGCCGGTTCGATGTATTCGGTGCAGCAGGGCCGCACGCGCCCCCACCAGCCGCCTACCTGGAGGCTGTAACGTCTCGAGACCTGCAGTCCCGCTCGTCGTTGTGACGCGGCGGTGCCCAGCTAGCGGCTGGTCCGCCGGCCCTGTCGACTTGTTGGCGCCTGTCCGCTACGCCAAGCGAGCATCGCGGCCAGTTCGCGGAGGATCTTGGGTCGGTCAGCTGGAGTAGTCCCCCGCAGAGAGGCCAGAGCGATCGCCAAAAAGGCTCCGACTGGTGCGATTACTGCGGAAATCAGGAGTAGTGCGGGAATGAGAGCAGGCACGACTATCCCCAATTCGGGTTAGTCCGTGGTGCTCATCTCACGGGGGCGGCGAAGCACGCTCGAGCCTATGAGCCTGATCATAGCAAACGCTGGCCCTGCCGCTCGGGGAGGTCGGGTGGTAGGGGTGCGACGTGGACGGGCGGTGCTTCGACCGTCGTGAGGCCGACGGACGCCATGATGAGGGCGTGAATGTCCAGGTAGTACTGGCGTCGGCAGCCGCACGACACTTCGCTCACGGTGAAGCCGGGACCGCTGACCAACGATATGGCAAACGGCCGCGTCATTCCGTATGACCATCGTCCGGCCCCCTCCATCTCGATCTTTATAGCCGAGGGGCTGGCATTTTGTCTCGTGGCGGAGGCCAGAGCTTCGATGGCGTCGTCGTAGCAGGCTTGGACTTCTTCGTCGGTCGAGCAGTCGTCAATCGCGTCGAGATTGAAGGCTGCGGCCTCGTGGCGTACCGCCCGTGGTGGTTGCCGATGCCCTGCTGACCAAACCCAGATGCCGTCTGGCAGTCGGTAGGTGGCACCCAGTAAGCGACCGTCCTTGACACAGCGGCTTTCCGCCAACCGGGTCAGGCGTCGGCCGTGCTGGGCGATCGAAACGAGGACTTCGGCTTCGCGGTCATCGCTCATCGAGGGCCACCTGCACTCCCCTGTCGGTGAACTGGTACGCCAAGCCGGCCACGCCGGCGGACTTGCTTGCACGTGTCACTGGCAGTGCTTTCACGTGGCTCCCGCGCCGAATCGTGCCGGCGTCTGCCCTGACGCCGGCATGGACCAGGGCCAGCAACTGAACGTGGTACGCCCGGCGGCACTTACATGAGGTGTACTCGAACAAGGGAAGGCCGTTGGCGAAGAACTGCAGCGCATGCCGGGTACCCCGCCACGGTCCCACACGCACCGTGTCGTCGTTGCCGCAGCTGAGGATCCGCACCACCGTTGCCGGAGATTCGTAGCGGGGTGCATCGCTCAGAAGCTCGTCAGCTAGCTGATCGGCCTGGCGATAGATCTCTGGGGTGAACTCTTCGCTGTCGAACCTGTCCAAGTGCCAGGATTCGATCTCTGTTCGACTTGCCGTTGGCGACAGGCGGCTGCCCGCGTGCCAGGCCCACAAGCCGTCGGCAAGCCGACAGACGGCAGCCAGGATTCGCTCGTCATAAGGGCAGCGAGATGCCGCCAGGAACTGCAGTTTGCGCCTTTTCGTCGTGAACAGCTGCAGGACTTGTAACTCCCGCTCGCTTGGCGATTCGTCAGGGTCGCTGTTCGCGCCGTCCATGCATCCCAGCCTGCCACGAGTCGGCCACCAGGTGTGAGGCTCGCGCCGCCAACAACAGCGGGTGCCGGGTGTCCCGATCCAGCAACCGCACTGACTTCTTGGTCGGCCGACTCGCTGTCCGATACGTCGAATGACGGTGCCGCAAGGGTAAGAGCGCCCAGTCGGTTAGGGGTGGTCTACTGGGCGACTCGGCGCAGCGAGGCGGAGTTTAGGCCCTGCCGCATCCGTGCCAGGACGGCCTCGTGGTCCATCTCGATGGCGGAGAGCCGTTTGCGCAGTGACTCTTGCTCTCGTTCCGCAGCAGCAAGCCACTCCTCATCTGGCGGGGCTGCGGCAAGCCGCTCCTGAGCCTCTGCGATTGCCATGCGCCGACGTATGGGGTGGTCCACCAGGATGGCTCGGAAGGCGTGGGCAGCGTCACCTGGCGTCAGTGCTTCGAAGTCCACTTCAAGGGCAGCTGTGAACGTTCCGTGACCGATGGCGAGCACGACGATCTTGCCCGCCTGGCGGACCGAGTCGATGGCTGTTTGAACTTGCGGTGTCACCAGCCGGGACAAATCAGACTGGTCACCGGCCGCCGCAGGCGATCAGCACAACGTCCAGGTCCGGTTCCGTGGCGAGACTCCGCAACATCGTCGCGAGATGCTTTGCTGCATCGGGGGCGTTCGCGGCGAAGGTGCGGTAGGCGACGTCCAGAACCTCGCCATCCAGCTTCGGCGCGATATCGCTACCGACATGCCCCCGAGACGTGACCACCGCAACCCGCGGACGCCGCTCGGACATCGCCCGGAGACCTGATGGCTGCAGAGCCTCAACGAGCTGTGTCTCCAAGCCGTTGGCCGCGCGTGCGGTCCATACGCCGTTGTGTACCCGCCACACGGCATCTTCGAGTACCTGACCAGCGGCGGCATCTAGGTCGTCAACGATGGTTACCAGCTGCACGCCGCCCTCGTTCCCGGGCCGGGGCCGGAAGCGGAAGCTTGATCGGAGAGCAGCAACTGCCTGCCGCGGGACATCTGCTCGTTCGAGACGTGCAGCGATAGCGGCGGGATCTAAGGAATGTCTCGTATCCCCGGCATGTGTCTGCTGAGGACAGTCATCAAGGATGTCTGGGTGCAGGTGATTACCGCGAGGCACCCGGAGTGGATCTTCCCGTTCACCGGGCTGCAGCCCGCCCAGTTCCGCCGGCTGGTCCGACTGGTCGCCGAGCGTGGCGGGGACGCGATCGCTGATGGTCGGCCGGGCCGGCAGTGGGCTCTTAATCTGGCCGACCGGGTGCTGCTGGTCGCCGTGTACTGGCGGACGAACCTGACGATGCGGCAGATCGGGCCGCTGTTCGGGGTGTCGCACTCCGCGGCGCATCGGGTCATCGATACCCTCGGCCCGCTGCTTGCCCTGGCGCCGGCGCGCCGGCGGCCGGTCGACCAGATCGCCATCGTCGACGGCACCCTGATCCCCACCCGCGATCACCGCCTGGCCGCCAAGAGCAAGAACTACCGGTACTCGACCAACCTGCAGGTCGCCATCGACGCCAGCACCCGCCTGGTCATCGCCATCGGCGACCCGCAACCCGGCAACCGCAACGACACGATCGTCTACCGCACCAGCGGCATCGAGGAGAAACTCAACGGGCGGCCCGTCATGGCCGACGGCGGCTACGGCGGCAACCCAGAGGTGATCATCCCGTACCGCAAGCCCGTGGACGGCAGCGCCCCGCCAGCCTGGAAAGAAGAGCTGAACACCCACCACCGCACCGTCCGCGCCGGAGTCGAACATGCCCTGGCCAGGATGAAGTGCTTCAAGATCCTGCGCGACTACCGCCGCGCCGCTCACACGTTGGTTAGTGCCGCTTCCGGCATCGCCAACCTTCACAACATCATCCTGGCCGGCTAACCGCCGGTCCGGTGCCGCGCAACGCCCTCACCCCGTCACGAGACGCCCCTCAGAGAGGACGAAGTGAGCAGCCATTACATCGTCATCACCGGCGGACCCGGAGCCGGCAAGACCACGCTGATTGACAGCCTGCGGCGTGCCGGCTACGCCTGCGTCGACGAAGCGGGACGACAGATCATCCAGGACCAAATGTCGATCGGCGGTCAGGCGCTGCACAACGGAGACTCACGACTGTTCGCCGAGATCATGCTCAGCTGGGAGATCCGCTCCTACCGCCAAGCCAGCCAGCATGCCGGACCCGTCTTCTTCGACCGAGGGATTCCGGATCTGGTTGGCTATTACCTCCTGCTCGGCCAGCCCGTTCCGGCGCACGTGACAGCCGCAGCGCAGCTGTTCCGCTACCACCAGCGTGTGTTCATCGCCCCGCCCTGGCCGCAGATTTACACCACCGACAGCGAGCGACACCAAGACTTTGCCGAAGCCATTCGTACCCACGACGCCATGGTTGCCGCCTACACCCAACATGGCTACGAGCTGAGCACCCTGCCACGCAGCGATGTCGCCTCTCGCGTCGAGTTCGTCCAGCAACGCGCAACAGCCGCCGAGCACCGATCTCCTGAATCGCCTCGCCCAAGCTGCGCCGAGTTTCGAGACGTCCCTTAGGGTCGCGAAATCCGGGGAGCGGCGCAACTCAGGCGGGCGGGTATAGCGAACGGTCCATGACCCGTATCCAGAAAGCTCCCCGAGCGCCCGGGTGTAGACCTCCTCATAGCGCTGAAGGCGAGACTGGTCGTCGGCCAGTACCTCGAGCGCCATGAGGAAGTCCGGACTCGTGGTCGGTCCTGTCGACTCAACGTGGATTCGATAGGCGCGCAGCAGGGCGGCAAGTGCGTCAAGCTGGCGGCTCGCTGCAAGGCGGGTAACGAGGCGGGTGATGGTGAGGACGGACCCGTGCGAAAGGAAGGCTTCAGCCGGTGCGTAGGCCGCCGGACTGGTGCGTCGAAGAGGGTCGACCGGAACGGGCGCCACGACAGTTGAGCCCAGCTGACGAGAGGCCAAGAGGAGCCCACCAAGATCGCTACTGCCGGCGATCGTCGACACGAGGTCGTCGATGACCCGTCGCCCAAGTTCCGCGGACCAACGTCCAGGGGTGGGGTGGAAGCCGCAGTCGTTCCACGAGTGATACTCGCGCCCGGGCGGCACAGCGATGTACTCGCGGGCGACGGCAGCGATGTCCGACAACCTTACGGCTTCCGCCTTCGCGCAAAGTTCGTGCAGCGAGCCGGCCGACGGCAGGTCCAGACGGCTGGTGATGACCTCGACGAGGCTTCGAGCCTCGTCGTCGTGAACGTCGACACAGGCGGTCCCGAGTTCCCGACCGAAGTAACACCGCTCCTCAAGCCAGCTCAGCACCTGCGCCAGCATCGCTCGGGTGGCCTTGTCGTCGAGACGTCGCGGAGGCAACTGGCCGAGGCCAAGGTCGACCGGCCACCGACGAGGGGACATGACCACCCGACGCGGCAGCCAGCGTAGGAAATCAAGTTCTTCGGACGACCCGACGGCGAAGGCCGAGGACGTTGATGTCCTAAACATCTCGACCGCGTCATCCGAGGTGAATGAGTCGAGCAACACCAGCTCGGCGAAGTCACGCCAATCCTTGCCCCTCTGGCCGGCTCGCGTGACCACCTCATCGACGGCAGTCGCTAGGGTGGCTGGCGCCCACCGTAGCCCCAGGTCGGCAAGGCTGATCTCCGCGAAGGCCATGGCCGTAAGCCTGCCCGCGCCGCGGCCGCCCGGCAACAGGCCGGCGCCCCCAGGGCGGGGACATCTGCTATGGCACGCTCGATCCGCTGTGGCCGATCGTTTGATGGAGACCCTTCAGCCGTGGTCGTAGCCGGACGGCCGGCCCGGGTCACCCGGTCGCCGTTGCGCTCCCGCGGACCTAGGGGACTGGACGTCATACCGTCGCCACATACCGTTGCGGTGACCGACTCTGTCGCGCAGCCTCTGGACCTTGTCCGCGCCGCCACGTGGTGGATCACCGGAGATCGGCTGGCCATCGGCCTTACCGGCGGGCGGCGTACCGCGGTGGTCGGCTGCCCTTGAACGGGACTGCCACGATGCGCCGCGGAACAGCAGCGGTTCCTTCGCCGGCCCTGCTTCGGCGGAACGGTGGCTAGCCGACCTCCATGGTTTGGCGGGTTCACGCTGCTGCCGACAGCGTTCGTACGTATGGCCGAGTGTCGCGTCTCTACTTCACCCGCTGATCGTTACAGTGTCGACCCGGGATGAAGGCGAAAGATCAGACGGAGCGAGTGCTTTGACGTCAGCAACAGCACTATCCGAGAGCGTTCGGGCGGCATCGTCGGCGGGCGGGAAGCACGGGCCTGCGCGATTCTGGGCTGTTGACCTTCACGTGCACACCCCTGCCTCGCAGGATGTCGACGTTTGTACCTACGGGGCCACCGAAGCCCGTCAGGTCGTTGACGCGGCGATCGCGGCGGGGTTGCACGCAGTCGCCATCACCGATCACAACACCGCCGGCTGGTGTGACGCGATGGCCGAGGCTGCCCGCGGCACGCCGCTCGTGGTGCTGCCGGGCGTGGAACTCAGCACGGCCGAAGGGCATCTCCTCGCCATATGGGAGGAGGGAACCCCGGCCCAGTTCATCGAGGACGTCCTGGTCGAGCTCGGAATCCTGCGCGCCGATCACGGAGATCTCCACAAGGCCCTGCGCACCGGCTTCGCCGAGACAGCGAGGAGCATTGCCGCACGGGGCGGGCTGGCGATCGCGGCGCACGCCGAACGCGAGAAGGGACTGCTGCGGATTCCCGTCGCTGACCACGTCAACCAGACCATGCTGGACCCGGCCATCGCCGCCGTTGAGATCGTCGACATCGCGGAGGCCGAGAAGATCAGGGTACGGCTGGACGGCAAGCGCGACCTTGCGGTGGTCCGTAGCTCCGACACCACCGCGCCCGGGGCGAGCGTCCATGTCCTCCACGGCGTCGGCAACCGCCGGACCTGGATCAAGGCATCGAGGCCCGATCTGCGCGGGCTGCGGCATGCGATGGCGGACCCGTCGCTGCGGATCCGCCTCGTTGAACCTGCGGTGCCCGAGCACACGGTGATCAAGTCCGTGACGGTGACCGGCGGGTTCCTCGATGGGCAGCAGTTTGAGTTCTCCGGCGACCTGAACTGCCTGCTCGGCGGGACCGGCGCGGGCAAGTCGCTGCTCATCGAGTTGGTACGGTTCGCGCTCGACCAGCAGACCGACGCCAACGATTTCCCCCAGGTGCGCAAGGAGGTCGAGTCCCGGCTCAAGTACGCCCTCACCTCGGGCTCGACCGTTGAGGTCGTGCTCACGCGCGGCCACGCACGGTGCATCGTCCGTCGCGCGTACTTCGAGGACGGATCCACACGACCGGAGTTCGTCGGTGACACCGAGCATCTGGCCGGGCTGTCCGGGCGAATCGCGATCACCGGGTTCTCGCAGAGCGAGGTGATCGAGTACGCGCGGACGCCGGTCGGCCGAATGGCGCTCATCGACGCCGCCCTCGACCTGACCGAGTTCCGCGAGACGGATGTGGTGACCCGGCTCAACGACAACGGGCGTCTCATCAGCGGGCTCGAGTCGAAGATCGTGCAAGCCAAGCAGAAGCTGCATGCTTTCCCGGACGTCGAGAAGCGGCTGGCGGAGCTGTCCGATCTGTTCGACGGCGAGACCGTCAAGATGCAGGCGAAATGGAGCTCGGAAAAGGCACTCTTTGACACCTTGGTCGGTATACCCGAGCTGAAGGTCGTCGCCGGGACATCTGGCGGGGACAAGTTCCGGGGTTCGGCCGCCGTCGCCGGCAACTATGATCTCTACGAGCGAGCGCAGGCGACGTACACCATATTGAACGAGGCGATCGACGCCGCCAACGCACAGCTGTCCCAGGTCCTGCTGGCCGTCAACAAGGAACTCGCCACGATCCGGCAGGAGTGGCTCGATCGGTACCAGAAGTTCGACCGCCAGCTCGCCGAGGCTGTCAGCCGCATCGACGCTGACAACAAGGGACTCGCCGCGCTGAGGACCCGCCTGATCGAACTTCAGACGGAGAAGGCCAAGCTCGACGCGCAGCGAACCCAGCTGAACGAGGAGTTTCTGCCCAACCTAACCACGGCCAAGGCGTACCGGGAGGAGCTGATCTCCGAGCTGCTGGACGCACGCAAAGCACGACGGCGGCGACGCGAAGACCGGATCAAGGCGCTCAACAAGCTGATGGGGGGCATCGTCCGAATCAAGATGCTTCCTCAGAACGACGACTCGGCCTACCTGACCGACCTGACCGCCATCGCCAAAGGCTCCCGGCTGCGCAGCCCTGTCCTGCAGCAGATCTGCGAGAAGTCCACCCCGGTCAAACTGGTCCGCTCCTTCCTCGCCGGGGACGTCGACGGCGTGTGCGCCGCCACCGGCGTCGAGCACAAGCACATCGAGACCCTGTTCGAACACGTGACGGAGAAAGGCACGATCGAGGACTTCTTACTGCTGCAGACCCTCGACCTGCACGACGGCCTCTCCGTCGAGTTCCGCAAGCACAGCAATGACGGCTACGTGCCGATCGAGCGGCTCGCCCACGGCCAGAAGTGCACCGCCATCCTGATCGTCGCCCTCGCTGACGGCAACGACCCCCTTATCATCGACCAGCCCGAGGACGCACTCCACGCACCGTGGATCGAGGAATACCTCGTGGCGAAGCTTCGCGACCTGCGAGGCAGCCGGCAGTACATCTTCGCCACCCGCAGCCCCGGCCTCGTCGTCTCCGCCGACGCCGAAATGATCATCACCCTCACGTCGGACGCGACGAACGGCGTCGTCGAGGCGACCGGGTCCCTTGAGCGCCACGACCTCAACGTCCTAGCGTTGTACCATCTGGAAGGCGGCCCGGTGCCCTTCAAGCGCCGGACCGTCAAGCTGGCATTGTCGATGTCGTAGCTAGCGAACAAGCTGGTCGAGGCGACCCCGAAGACCGTGCGCGAATAGTTGGTCACCCGTTCGACGATGGGTGCCGAGCCTGCGCTGACACCATCAGCGCAGCGAGTGGCGCCGGCCCGGTCTGGACGTGCGCTGGGGTCCGTTGGTTGCTCCGTGGCTGCTCGGACGCCGAGGAACTGGCACGGACGCCCCGGGACGCAGCCGGATTTAAGGGCTGTTCCGGAGGCGGCCGACGAGTGGACGAGGGCGGGAGTTCACTCTGCCCATCGGGAGCCTGGCGGACCGCACCCTGGTGGCGGACCTTCGGGCCTGCTGATCGCTGTTGCTCTACTCGGAATCTGCTCGGCGAGTCGTAGGCACGGCCGGGCAGCCTTGGTCAGCGCTGGGCAGCCACGGGCACGTAGCCGGGCCGGTCGACGATCGCATGCTCCATGTGTGCTCCGCCGGTCGGCGCAACGGCAGCCCACACCGGTGGGCACGGGAGGGCACTCCTAGGTACTCGCTGGTATCCGCTGGCAGGTAAGCTATGCCCTCGCGCCCTCGTAGCTCAGGGGATAGAGCATCGGTTTCCTAAACCGTGTGTCGCAGGTTCGAATCCTGCCGGGGGCACCCAGAAGACCTCTTCATTCTGCCCTTGAGCAGGGAAGATAGCCCGCCTTAGATTGGCAACCGCATGCAACCGTAGGCACCTCTGGGCCGCTGGCTGTCGCCAGTCACGGAATATGCGCGGAATGATCTTGCCTGCGCTTCCGCAGGTCCGCCCGGCGAATGCAGGCGGGCCTCAGGAGCAAGTCACGCTACTGCTGAGACGGCCAAGATCATCGCACAGTTGTCTAGTCCTAGATCGCAAGCTGTTGGGCAACGGCCTCGATGCGGCGCTGGGCGACCTCAGGTGAGGTGGTCACCCGGTAGCCCTCGCTCCTTGAACCATGGAGTACGCCCAGCAGCGGACTGGCCAGCGTGTCCAACAAAGCCTGCAGCTCATCCTCTGTCGTGCCTTCCGCGACCGGCTGCCCGGCAAGGATCAGGAGCAGGTCACGGGCGGACAGTCGACCAAAGACTGTCGACCGATCGCGGATGGCCTCACACATGGCAGCCGCGAGGGTGATCAGACGTCTCACCTCCTCCGCTCGTTCATCCACGGCTTCGGTGTCGAGGCTGCCGCCACGAGCAAACAGTGACCGATAGTCGTCGAGCCCTAACGGGGTCTTGGCATGTTGCCGGCACAGCCCTGCGAGCTGATCCGCAGAAATGATGGCAACCTTGTGCTGTCTCGCTCGCTCAAGCAGGCGCTTGCCGGAAGGGTTCGGAGCGACGAGTGCGATGTGGTCCGCATCGTGCTTGGCCTTATGCTCGGTGAGCGTGACCCAGTCGACCTGCTGGTCGCCTACGGCGCCGGAGCCGCTTGTCTTGCAGTCGACCACTACACGGTAGGACTCCGCGGTGCCGAGCGTGGCGTCGAGCAGGACGTCGGTCTTTCCGGAACCCCCCAGCCACTCGGCCTGGAACCCGAGGAAAGCGAAGGCGTCCCGCACTGCTCGCTCGAAGCGGTCCGGATGGGGGCTGTCGGTCGAGAAGCTCTTGATTGCGTCGGCTATGCCATCGACAGCGTTTGCAACTGCTGGCGACAGCTCGATCGGGGGCTCCGCTCGGGGCGGCTCGATAATCGTCTCAACGGGTGGACCTGCGGTTGGGTCGTGCAGTGTGAGCTCGGCCAGTAACGCCCGCCCAGCAGCGGTTACCTGTACCTTGCCGTCGCCGGTGTCAGCCAGCATCCTGGCGGATTGCAACCAGCCGCGCCGGTTGCCGACCTGTGTCTGAGTATCCCAGCCCATGCCATACCGATCATTGGCGACGGCCAAGAGTTGCTCGTTAGTCACGGGCTCCCCCGCAGCGGCGAGTAGCTCGCCGATGAACTGGCACCGCCCATGAAGAAGCGCTATGAGGAGCCTGTCATCGTCGCTGGCCAACCACTTCTCTGTCCAAGGCCCGAGGCGACATACGCCACCCTGCACATCGACCACACCAACCTTACGCAAGAAGGACTCGCGTAGCCGTGCGGCGGCCGGCTTGACCTTCAGCACCGCCTCTAGGAGTCCAGCCAACTCGGTGGGCGTTGGTCGCTCTTCCGCTACGACCGAGCAGACCTTCTTCAAGGGCTGAAGGTAGCCGCTGTAGCCACCGGGCATGGGCATCACGCCCTTTGCACGCTGTGGCCAAGCGAACGTAGGCGGTAGAGCGCTCTTCTCAGCTGCTACGAGCCCAGGTGGCGTCGGCACAAGTTGGCTCAGGGCCGCCCACTGGTCCTTGGCAACCGGGAACACTGTCCCCATCGGCGCTACCAGCAGCTGGTGCTGTTCGAGTTCGGCGACCGCACGCACCCGCTCCTTCGAAACGAACGGCACCGCCTGCACCCGGACAAGCGCCCGAGTGACGTTGTCGGCAGCTTCCTCTTGAGCAAGGACGAAGGATTTCTCGGCCGGCTCCATCGGCCGCAGCCGGGGGTCGGCGACGACTCGCCCGAGCCCAACGATCCCCGCATCCTTACCGCTGCGCCAGAGCACCACCACATCACCGACACGAATTTCGTTCGTGTACTGCGGGACGCGCCACCAGATGCGATCTAGGGCAGCAAGCGCGGCATCAATGTCATACAACTTCGGGTTCGACTGGAAGAACCACACTCGCGCCTGCTCCATGCGATCATGCTCCCACCTGCCCTCGCCGCGCTCAATGTTGCAGGCTGACCAAGTGTTTTCGGGGTTGCATAGCGTGCGATCAAAAGGACCAGTGCACCCCCTTCAGCGAGTCGGCGCCTTCTTCCTCTTCCTCTGCACACCCCAACCTCCTTGGTCCGCGACGGTGCTCTCGTTGTCCCGGCCCGGACGGCGGGCAGGTCTGAGGCTGCCCGCCGAGATCCTCCCCAAGGATCTACCTCCCGCTAGAGCTTGATCCAGTACCGCCGTGCAGTGCCGAGCTCGGTGTCCCGGACGTCCTCCAGGACACCGCCGTGGTGCTCGATCGTCTTCGCCGAGGCGATGTTGTCCACCTCGCAGGTGATCAGCACCCGGTCCAGGCCGAGCGCCCGTGCCTCACCGAGCATCCGGCCCAGCGCCCAGGTGGCCAGCCCCCGCCGGCGCACGGACGGCCGGATGCCGTAGCCGACATGGCCGCCGACCCGCAGCAGGAAGTCGTTGAGTTCATGCCGCAGGGCGATCCCGCCGAGCACCCGCTCGCCCTCGACGATCCACCGGTACGTGCACGGCACCCGACCGGCATCCTGCGCCTTCGCCGGCTCCGACTCGTCAGCCAGCCGGGCCACCCAGGTCGCGAACCCGCTGGGCGGGTCCACCTCGTCGGACGGCAGGAGTCCGAAACCGTCCTCGTGGACGCCGGGACCCCACTCGTCATGTGCCTCGAGCCAGGCTGCGTGCAGGCGGACGGTGGGCGCGATCAGCTCGGGCATGCGGCGACGGTAACGGTCCACACGGCGCACCAGTACGGGGCCGAGCATCAGGGAGATGCCATGGGGGCGGGGGGCGATCGCCGCTTCGCGGGGTGCGGGCGAGCTTCCGAGTCGGTCGCCAGGGCCGTCGCCGTTTGCGGCCTGTTGCGCTGTCCGCAGGACGTGACACCGCGACACGCCGCGAACCGATCGGGCAGGTCCGTCGACAGCGACCAGCCGCGTGACGAAGTGGGACGCCGGGCCACCCGGGCCCGGAGCGACCTGGGGGACGACGAGGCCGACGAGGCGATGTGCTCGGCGCTCGACATCCTGCGGCACGGGCCGGACGGGCCGTATTCGCACGACGGTCACCAGGTGCGCGGGTGGCTCGCCGAGTTCCGGCGCGACACCGCCGGCTGAGGACGGGCACCCGGAGGCAGTGGGGCCGGCCCGGCGGACCGGACCGACCCCCGCAGCGCACCGGTCAGACGGTCGCCGCGTACAGCCGCAACCCGGCCGGCCAACCGCCCTCACCGGCCACCGCGTCCCGGACGCCCTCCCAGCCGGTCCCGTGCGCGTCGAGCTGGTCGTGGACCAGGTCGACCCGGGTGCCGGTCTCGGTGGGGGTGAAGGTGACGGTGACCCGGCTGCCGGTCGCGTCCGGCGGCGGGACCTTCCAGTCGGGGCCGATCAGCCAGGCGAAGGCGAAGGTGCGCGGCGGATCCCAGGCGAGGACCGTGCCCCAGACGCAGACCTCGCCGGCGTCGTTCTCCTCCCAGAGTCGTCCGCCGACGTGCGGGTCGACGCCGACCTGCTTGAGTTCGCCGGGCAGCAGGTGGTGCGAGCGTTCCCACCAGCGGTCCATGCCGGCGGTGAAGACGGTGAAGGCGTGCTCGGGCGGGGCGGCGACCTCGACGCTGGTGCGTACGACGGTCCCTCCGGTGGTCTCGGTTGTCACGGTGTCTCCTCGGGCGGTTGCTCCACGGCCTGCGCGAACGCGGCCAGGGCGTGGTTCCAGAACTGGTCGAAGTAGGCACGTACGGCGGCCAGGCCCTGTGGGTCGAGCGCGTAGACGCGGCGGGTGCCCACAGGGGTGGACGAGACGAGTCGGGCTTCCTTGAGGACCTTGAGGTGTTGCGAGACCGCGGGACGGCTGACCGGCAGCTCGGCCGCGATCTCGGCGACGGAACGGGGGCCGGCGGCGAGCAGTTCGAAGACGGACCGCCGGGTCGCGTCGCCCAGGGCGTCCAACATCCGCCCTTGGTAAGTGGCCACGAACGGTAAGTCTAGGCTTTCCGATACCCCTGTCAAGGGCCGCCCCTCTGGCGCGATCGGGCACGGCGGGGTAGAAACAAGCTCATTCCCCACCCATGTCAGCCCGGATGTCGGCCGCGTCGCCGAGAGAGCGCTCTCACGACGCCGATCGGCAGCCCACACCGACAGGTAGGTCGATGACAGCCCACCTCCACCCGTCCCGTCGGCAGCTCTTCACCCTCGCTGCCGCGACCGCCGCCGCGGCGGGACTCGCCCCCGCCTCCGCCGCCTCCGCCGCTCCCGCACGCCACCACGAGGACGAGCCCGACTTCGGCCCGAACGTCTTCGTCTACGACCCGAGCACCCCGGCCGCCGAGATCCAGTCCACCGTGGACCAGCTCTTCGCCCGGCAGGAGCACAACGAGATGGGCACCGACCGGTACGCGGTGCTCTTCAAGCCCGGCCGCTACGAGGTGAACGCCCGGCTGGGCTACTACACGACCGTGGCCGGCCTGGGCGAGCACCCCGACGACGTGGAGATCCACGGCGCGGTACGCGTCGTCGGCCAGCCCGACCCGAACTCCCCGGCCGGCATCTCCGCGCTGACCAACTTCTGGCGCTCGGCGGAGAACCTCGCCATCACCCCCACCGACTGGTCGAACCAGTGGGCCGTCTCCCAGGCGTCGCCGATGCGCCGGGTGCACGTCAAGGGCATCCTCTGGCTGGAGCCCGGCAACGGCGGCTACTCCAGCGGCGGCTTCATCGCCGATTCCAAGGTGGACGGCATCACCATCAACGGCTCCCAGCAGCAGTGGCTGACCCGCGACAGCGAGCTGGGCGGCGACTGGACCAACGGGGTCTGGAACCAGGTGTTCTCCGGCGTGCTCGGCGCACCCGCCCAGGGCTTCCCGAACCCGCCGTACACCACGCTGCCGACCAGCCCGGTGACCCGGGAGAAGCCGTACCTGTTCGTGGACGCCGCCGGCCGCTGGCGGGTCGCCGTGCCGGGGCTGCGCCGCGACACCGCCGGCACCAGTTGGGCGGCCGGCGGCGGGACGACCCGCTCGCTGCCGCTGCGGGACTTCTTCATCGCCCGTCCGAGCCACGACGCGCAGCGGATCAACCGCGAGCTGGCTCGCGGCCGGCATCTGCTGCTCACCCCGGGCGTCTACCGCCTGGACCGCGCGCTGCGGGTCATCCACCCGGGCACCGTGGTGCTCGGCCTCGGCATGCCGAGCCTCGCCCCGACCGGCGGCGACGCCGCGCTGCGGGTCGCCGACGTCGACGGCGTGCGCATCGCCGGCATCCTGGTCGACGCCGGCGAGACGGAGTCGGACGTGCTGGTCCAGATCGGCCACCGGCACTCCCGCCGCGACCACGCCGACGACCCGATCTCGGTGCAGGACGTCTTCATCCGCATCGGCGGGCCCTGGGTCGGGCGCGCACGGACCAGCCTGGTGGTGGAGAGCGACCACACGCTGATCGACAACGTCTGGGCCTGGCGCGGCGACCACGGCAACGGCATCGGCTGGACGGCCAACACCGCCGGCACCGGCGTGATCGTCAACGGCGACGACGTGACGGCGTACGGGCTTTTCGTGGAGCACTACCAGCGCTACCAGACCATCTGGAACGGCGAGCGCGGCCGGACGATCTTCTACCAGAGCGAGCTGCCCTACGACCCGCCGAGCCAGGCCGCCTGGACCAGCCCCACCGGCCGGGGCTGGGCGTCCTACAAGGTCGGTGACCGGGTACGCGAGCACGAGGCCTGGGGGCTGGGCGTCTACTCCTACTTCAACCAGGGCGTGGACATCCGCTGCGACCGGGGGATCGAGGCGCCGCGCCGGCCCGGGGTCCGCTTCCACAACATGGTGACCGTCTTCCTCGACGGCAGCGGCGGCATCGAGAAGACCGTCAACGAGGTCGGCACCCCGGTCGTCGGCAGCTACGGCACCAGCCCGGTGATCAGTTACCCCTGAGCACGGCGCGCGGGCGACCGCGCGGCGGTGACCGCCCGTCCCCGTACCGGGGGCGGGCGGTCATGTAACACGATTCGCTCCGAAAGCGCTGCGCCTTCTTGCTGAGCGGCGCGGCGCATGCCCGGCATAGGCTCGAAATGCACCGAGGATCGCAGGTCACGGCCGGGCGGACGCGATCGAGGGGGCGAGTCCGCTCCGGGCCGGGATCGTCGGTGTCCAGCATTCGCGTCAGCACGGGACCCCCGCTCGTGGCCCGCCGGTCAGCCGGCGAGCTGGTCCACCCGGGCGATCACCTGGTCGATCAGGCCGTATTCGCGGGCCTGCTCGGCGGTGAACCAGCGGTCCCGGTCCCAGTCGCGCTGGATCTCCTCCAGGGTGCGACCACTGTGCTGGGCGATCAGCTCCTGCATGGTCCGCTTCACGTGCAGCATGTTCTCCGCCTGGATGGTGATGTCGGCGGCGGTGCCACCCATCCCGCCGGAGGGCTGGTGCATCATGATCCGCGAGTGCGGGAGCGCGAAGCGCTTGCCCGCCGCGCCGGCGCAGAGCAGGAACTGCCCCATCGACCCGGCGAAGCCGAGCGCCAGCGTGGCCACGTCGTTCTGCACGTAGCGCATGGTGTCGTAGACGGCCATCCCCGCGCTCACCGAGCCGCCCGGCGAATTGATGTAGAGGAAGATGTCCCGCTCGCTGTCCTCGGCGGCGAGCAGCAGGATCTGCGCGCAGATCTGGTTCGCGGTGGCGTCGGTGACCTCGGTGCCGAGGAAGACGATCCGCTCCCGCAGCAGCCGCTCGAAAACGTGGTCCCCGAAGGTCGGCTGACCGCCGTCCAGCATGCGCACGTCGTACCCGATCATCGCGACCGCCCTCCAGACTGGCGCCGGCGGGCGAGGAGCACCGCCCGGGAACCGGCGGTCTCCAGCCTGCGCCCGGCGCCGGTCGCGGCCCCAGGATTTCTGCCGGCGGCAGATCCGCCGACGGCAGAACCGCGGCCGGCCTACACCGCGGTCAGCCGCCGCCGGCCCGTTCGGGCCCGGCGGCGGGCCAGCATCCTGGAGGTACGCGGGCCGGGGCGCCCGGCCGGCGCGGAGGCGATCAACCGGACCCGCAGCCCCGCCCCGCCGACGGTCGACCCGACGGGCGACGCCGGACCGCCGACGTGCAGGATCGGCCCGCCCAGCCGCAGCACCGGCCCGGCCGGGTGCCGGAAGGAGGTCGGCGCGACCGACACCGGCGGCGTCGCCCCGGCGGGCTGGAAGCCGATCCGGACAGTCGGGCCGGTTTCGCCGCGGGCGGCCGGCACCCGGTCCAGCCGGGACAGGGCGGCCCGGGGCGCGGCGGGGATCCGCCGTTCGATCCGGCGCAGGTCGTCGCGGGCCTCTTCGAGCAGGTCGGACAGGTTGATGCCGAGGGCGCGGCAGATCGCGGCGAGCACCTCGGAGGAGGCTTCCTTGCGCCCCCGCTCCACCTCGGAGAGATAGGGCAGCGACACCCCGGCCGCTTCGGCGACCTCGCGCAGCGTCCGGCCCTGGCGCAGCCGTAGCCGGCGCAGGACCCCACCGATCACCCGGCGCAGCAACGACATGCGGGCCTCCTCGCGGTCGGCGTCGGCGGAACTTCCCCCATCATGCCCGTCGTCGTGCCCGCCCACCCGCCCGGTCGGCCACCCCGGCGTGCGGATGCCTGCCCAACCGCTATGTTGTGGACGTGCAGGCGATCCGGGGGAAGCAGGACCGACGGTGATCCATTTCCCGGCGCAGCGGCGGGGCCCGCTGAGCGCGTTGAGCCTCCGGCTGGCCGCCGCCGTGGGCCTGGTGCTGCTGACCGTCGCGGTGGTCTTCCTCGACCGGAACGGCTACCGCGACGTCGACGAGAACGGGCTGACCCTGCTCGACTGCGCCTACTACACGGTGGTCACCCTCTCCACGACCGGGTACGGCGACATCACCCCGTTCTCGCCGTCGGCCCGGCTGGTCAACGTCCTGTTCATCACCCCCGCCCGGGTGCTCTTCCTGATCATCCTGGTCGGCACCACCCTGGAAGTCCTGACCGAGCAGTACCGGACCGGCCGTCGGCTGGGGCGGTGGAGGAGAACCGTGAAGGACCACGTCATCATCTGCGGCTACGGCACCAAGGGCCGCAGCGCGGTCTCCGCCCTGCTGGAGAACGGCCTGGACAAGTCCCGGATCGTGGTGGTGGAGCGCAGCGGCACCGCCCTGCGGCAGGCGACCTCCGCCGGCCTGGTCGCCATCGAGGGCTCCGCCACCCGCTCGTCGGTGCTGGAGGAGGCGCACGTCCGCAACGCCAAGGCGGTGATCATCGCGACCGACAGCGACGACGCCTCGGTGCTGGTGGCGCTCACCGCGCGGCAGCTCACCGCCGGCCAGGTCCGGATCATCGCGGCGGTCCGCGAGGCGGAGAACGCCCCGCTGCTGCGGCAGAGCGGCGCGCACCACGTGATCGTCTCCTCGGCCACCGCCGGCCGGCTGCTGGGGCTCTCCACCTCGGCGCCGCCGCTGATCGACGTGGTGGAGGACCTGCTCACCCCCGGCCAGGGCATGGCGCTGGCGATGCGCTCCGCCGAGCGGCACGAGGTCGGCAAGTCACCCCGCGAGCTGGAGTCCCTGGTCATCGCGCTGGTCCGCCGGGGCAAGGTGGTTACCCTCGCCGACAAGGCCGGCGCGGTCATCGAAACCGGCGACATGCTCGTCCACGTCCGCGACGACCGCCCCCAAACCACCGCCACCCACCCCTGACCCCCGGGGGCGCCCGGACGCACTTACACAGAAAGAGTGGCTATTCCGTCCGGAATAGCCACTCTTTCTCCGTAAGAGGTGCGTGGAGCGGGTGGGTCAGAGGATGGTCCAGGTGTCGCCGGTGGCGAGGAGGCCGGCGAGCTGCTGCTCGGGGGTCTCGGTGACCTTCGCCTTGGCGGCGGCCACCTGCTCCTGCACCACGCTGTCGTAGGACGGGCGGTCGACCGAGCGGAACACGCCGATCGGGGTGTTGCGCAGGTCGAGACCGGGCAGCCGGGACAGGGCGAAGGCGTACGCGGGGTCGTTGACTCCGGCGTCGTGCACCACGATCTCCTCGGCCGGGGTGGCCGCGGTCTCCCGGACCTCCAGCCCGAACCCGCGCGGCGGGTGGACGACGCAGAACTGCCCGTCCTTGCCGAAGGTGATCGGCTGCCCGTGCTCCAGCCGGATCAGGTAGTCGTCCCGGGTGGCCGGCTCCTTGAGCTGGTCGAACGCGCCGTCGTTGAAGATGTTGCAGTTCTGGTAGATCTCCACGAACGCGGAACCCTGGTGCTGGGCGGCGGCCCGCAGCACCGACTGGAGGTGCTTGCGGTCCGAGTCGATGGTGCGGCCGACGAAGGTGGCCTCCGCGCCCAGTGCCAGCGACAGCGGGTTGAACGGGGCGTCCGCCGAGCCGACCGGGGTCGACTTGGTGATCTTGCCGACCTCGGAGGTTGGCGAGTACTGCCCCTTGGTCAGGCCGTAGATCCGGTTGTTGAACAGCAGGATCTTGAGGTTGACGTTGCGGCGCAGCGCGTGGATCAGGTGGTTGCCGCCGATCGACAGCGCGTCGCCGTCGCCGGTGACCACCCAGACCGACAGGTCCGGCCGGGACACCGACAGGCCGGTGGCGATCGCCGGGGCGCGGCCGTGGATCGAGTGCATCCCGTAGGTGTTCATGTAGTACGGGAAGCGCGACGAGCAGCCGATCCCGGAGACGAAGACGGTGTTCTCCCGGGCGATGTTCAGCTCCGGCATGAACTGCTGGACGGCCGCCAGGATCGCGTAGTCACCGCAACCGGGGCACCAGCGCACCTCCTGGTCGGACTTGAAGTCCTTGGCGGTGAGCTTCAGGGCGACGGGCTCAGACATTCTTCAGGACCTCTTCCAGCGTCGTCTCCAGCTCGGCCGCGGTGAACGGCAGGCCGCGGACCTGGTTGTAGCCGATCGCGTCGACCAGGTACTTGGCCCGGATCACGTGGGCGAGCTGGCCGAGGTTCATCTCGGGGATGACCACCCGGTCGTAGGAGCGCAGCACCTCGCCGAGGTTGGCGGGCATCGGTGCCAGGTGGCGCAGGTGCGCCTGCGCGATCGACAGGCCGCGCTGGCGCAGGCCCCGGCAGGCCGCGCCGATCGGCCCGTACGTCGAGCCCCAGCCGAGCACCAGCACCCGGGCGTCGCCGTCCGGGTCCTCCACCTCGACGTCCGGCACCGGGATCGTCTCGATCCGGGCCGCCCGGGTCCGCACCATGAAGTCGTGGTTCGCCGGGTCGTACGAGATGTCACCGGTCTTGTCGGCCTTCTCCAGGCCGCCGATGCGGTGCTCCAGCCCCGGCGTACCCGGGATGGCCCACGGCCGGGCCAGGGTCTCCGGGTCGCGCAGGTAGGGCAGGAAGGTGGTGCCGTCCTCGCCGTTGGGCTCGGTGGCGAACTCGACCCGCAGGTCGGGCAGGGACTCCACGTCGGGCAGCAGCCACGGCTCGGAGCCGTTGGCCACGTAGTTGTCGGACAGCAGGATCACCGGGGTGCGGTAGGTCAGTGCGATCCGGGCCGCCTCCAGCGCCGCGTGGAAGCAGTCGGAGGGCGACTTCGGCGCGATCACCGCGACCGGGGCCTCACCGTGCCGGCCGTGCAGTGCCATGTTCAGGTCGGCCTGCTCGGTCTTGGTGGGCATGCCGGTGGACGGCCCGGCCCGCTGCACGTCGACGATGACCAGCGGCAGCTCCAGCGCCACCGCGAGGGAGATCGTCTCGCTCTTGAGCGCCACGCCCGGGCCGCTGGTGGTGGTGACGCCGAGCGCACCGCCGTACGAGGCGCCCAGCGCGGCGCCGACCGCGGCGATCTCGTCCTCGGCCTGCATCGTGATCACGCCGAACCGCTTGTGCTTGCTCAGCTCGTGCAGGATGTCCGACGCCGGGGTGATCGGGTACGCCCCGAGGAACACCGGCAGCCCGGAGCGGACGCCGGCGGCCACCAGGCCGAGCGAGAGCGCCGCGTTGCCGGTGATGTTCCGGTAGGTGCCCGGCAGCATCTTGGCCGGCTTCACCTCGTACCGGACGGAGAACGAGTCGGTGGTCTCGCCGAAGTTCCAGCCGGCCCGGAAGGCGGCCACGTTCGCGGCGACCAGTTCCGGACGGGCGGCGAACTTGCGCTCCAGGAAGCGCAGCGTCGACTCGTACGGCCGGGAGTACATCCAGGAGAGCAGGCCCAGCGCGAACATGTTCTTGGCCCGCTCGGCGTCCTTCTTGGACACCGCCTGGTCGGCGAGGGCGCCGACCGTCATCGAGGTCAGCGCCACCGGGTGCACCACGTAGCCGGCGAGCGAGTCGTCGTCCAGCGGGCTGGACTCGTAGCCCACCTTGGCCAGGTTGCGCCGGGTGAACTCGTCGGTGTTGACGATGATGTCCGCGCCGCGGGGCAGGTCGGCCAGGTTGGCCTTGAGCGCCGCCGGGTTCATCGCCACCAGCACGTTCGGCGCGTCGCCGGGGGTGAGGATGTCGTAGTCGGCGAAGTGCACCTGGAAGCTCGACACGCCGGGCAGCGTGCCGGCGGGCGCCCGGATCTCGGCCGGGAAGTTGGGCAACGTGGAGATGTCGTTGCCCAGCTGCGCCGTCTCCGAGGTGAACCGGTCGCCGGTCAACTGCATGCCGTCGCCGGAGTCACCGGCGAACCGGATGACCACCCGGTCCAGTTGACGGATCTGCTTGGTCACGCCTGCACCTCGCTTCGCTCAGCCCCGTCGCGCGGGCGGCTGAACCTGATGGTGACCCGGCCTTGCCCCGCCACGTGACCTCCTTGACGCGCCGCTGCGCCGATCCGCCCGTGGCAGGTCCGGCCCGCTGTCGTTTCTCACCCCAGAGCCTACGTCGAGCCGTTAGGGCATCCTTGGTGGAGGTCCGACGAGTGGGAACGAATCCGAAGGTTGTTCGTCCGGTTGTGGGCCGTTTCGGGGTGACCGCCGTAATCGAGATCACCGCCGCCGACCCTTACCGGGCCGGCCGGTTCAGTCGGATGCCGGATTCGCCGACGGGTCCGGCACCGGCCCGCTCATCCGGCGCCGCAACGAGCTGGTGGCCAGCACGAGCGCCAGCACCACCAGCAGCCCGGAGAGCACGATCAGGGTGACCGCGATCCGCTGCGCCGAGGTCATCGCGCCCCCGTCGGAGGTCTGACCGCCCGCGGCGATCACGCCCTGCGAGCCGGTGGGGACCGGGGTGGCCGCCGGCGGGGTGGCCAGCGCCACCGCCGCGGTGATCCGGAAGCTCATCTGCATCTGCCGGGTCCGCCCGGAGCGTGGGTCGAGTTGGGCGATCACCGCTCCGGCCAGCGGCGCCTCGCGCTGGGCCTGCGGGGTGGCGGCGACCGGCAGGCGCAGGGTGGCGGTACGGCCCGCCGCCACGGTCCCGGCGTCGCAACGGGTACGCGTCGGCGAGACCACCTCGCAGCCGGGCGTGGAGAGCACGCTGACCCCGTCGGGCAGGACCACCTCGACCCGTCCCGCGGCGTCCACCCGGCCGGTGTTGCCCAGCCGGACGGCCAGTTCGACGGGACCGCCGCTGATGTCGAAGGCCACCTCGTCGGCGTCGAGGCTCATCCCGGGCGCCGGCGGGCCGGGCGGGAAGAGGACCGCGAAGCCCTCGTTGTCCGTTGCGGTGGCCGTCCCCGCGCCGGACGCGGTGGCCCGTACCGAGCCGTTGAGCGGCATCTTCCGCCACGCCTGTCCGTCGACCCGGACCCGGATCAGGGTGGTGAACTTCGCGCCCGGGGCGGCGGCCCACTCGCCGCACTGCCAGTTGCCGCCGCCCACGGCGGCGCAGCCCGGGGTGCCCGCGTCGGTCACCCCGGCGGGCAGGGTGTAGGCGAGGTGGACCCGCCCGGCGAGCGTCCCGGTGTTGGCGACGGTCACCCGCAGCGTGGTGGTGGTGCTCCGGGCGTTCCAGTAGCCGGGGCCGAGCACGATGTCGCGGGTGGTGACCCGTACCCCGAGGGCACCGGTGTCCTGCTGGCTCGGCGCGGGGTCGCCCGGCGGCACCGGCCGGCCGCCGCCACCCTGCGGGGGCGGTGGCGGGGCCGGCGCGGTGGTGGTCGGCGCGGTGGTGGTCGGGGCGGGGTCGCCGGGGGCGGGCGTCGTCGGGGTGGCCGTGGTCGGCTCGGGTGCCGGGGTGGTCGGCTCCGGGTCGGGGGGCAGCGTCGGCGGCGCGGTGGTCGGCAGCGGCGCGGTGGCGGTCGGCTCGACCGGCGGGGTGGTCCCGTCCGTCGGCTCACCACCCGGCGTCGTCGCGTCGGTCGCGGTGGTGATCACCCGCAGCATCGTCGGGGAGGCGGTGGCCAGGCCCGGCGCGGCCGCGAGCGCGACCGCCAGCCCGGTGGCCAGCGACGCCGCTACCAGCGAGGAGGTACGCCAGGCGAGCGCCCGGCGGCCGGGGCGTACGTCCACGCGGGCCATCTGTCCTCCGTGACACTGGGTGCGCCTTCATTATTCGGTAACAGTTGCCGGAGGGCACTAGTCCCACCGGGAAACAAATTCGTAACGTGTTCGGTACGCCTCCCGGGCCGGTCGGGCGGGACCGGTGGCCGGTAGGCTGACCCACCGTGACCGGTTACCTGGGCTCGTACGCGACGCTCGGGCTCCTGCTGCTCGCCAGCGCCCTCTTCTTCGTTACGGCGTTCTCGGCCAATCGGGTGTTACGTCCTGCCCGTCCGGCTGATCCCTGGGGCAAGCGGACCAGCTACGAGTGCGGTCTCGACCCGGTCGGCGGCGACTGGGCGCAGATGCAGATCCGCTACTACGTGTACGCGTACCTCTACGTCCTGTTCGCGGTCGAGGCGGTCTTCCTCTTCCCCTGGGCGCTGGTCTTCGACCGCCCCGGCTTCGGCCTGGTCACCGTCGCCGAGATGGGCATCTTCGTGGCCGTGGTGGCGCTCGGCATCCTCTACGCCTGGCGCAAGAACATCCTCCGCTGGACCTGACGCCCGCGCCGGTCAGGCGAGGCCGCGACGGGTGAGCGTCGGGGGGCGGTCGCCGCGGATCGAGGCGACCATGTCCAGCACCCGGCGGGTGGGGCGTACCTGGTGGGCGCGGAAGACCCGGGCACCGAGCCAGGCCGAGACGGCGGTCGCGGCGAGGGTGCCCTCCAGTCGTTCCGGCACCGGCAGGTCCAGCGTCTCGCCGATGAAGTCCTTGTTCGACAGGGCCACCAGCAGCGGCCAGCCGGTCCCGGTCAGCTCGCCGAGCCGGCGGGTGATCTCCAGCGAGTGCCGGGTGTTCTTGCCGAAGTCGTGCGCCGGGTCGATCAGGATGCCGTCGGGGCGTACCCCCAGGGCCACCGCGCGCTCGGCGAGCCCGGTCACCGTGCTGACCACGTCGGCGACCACGTCGTCGAAGGCGGCCCGGTGCGGCCGGGTACGCGGGGTGAGCCCGCCGGCGTGCGAGCAGACCAGCCCGGCCCCGGTCTGCGCGGCGACCCGGGCCAGCGCCGGGTCGGCGCCGGACCAGGTGTCGTTGAGCAGGTCGGCGCCGGCCGCCACCGCCTCCACCGCGACCTCGGCCCGCCAGGTGTCGATCGAGATCACCACGTCGGGGAAGGCGGCCCGGACGGCGGCGATGGTGTCCACCGTCCGCCGGATCTCCTCGGCGACGTCGACCTCGTCGCCCGGCCCGGCCTTCACCCCGCCGATGTCGATGATCTCCGCGCCCTCGGTCACCGCGGCCTCCACCGCGCGCAGCGCGCTGTCCTGGGCGAAGGTCGCGCCCCGGTCGAAGAACGAGTCCGGCGTGCGGTTGACGATCGCCATCACCACCAGCTCGCCCGGTGCGAACGTCCGCCCACCGAGCCGCAGCGCCCCGGCCATCCCGCCTCCCGCCCGTCGCCGGCCGGGTCGCCCGGCCGCTGACGACGCTATCCGGTCGACCGGCACGCCGCCGGGCCGGGACGTCACCAGGGGATCCGGGGCGCTGCGGTGGTTGGGGTCGCTCGGGGGGCGGTCGCCGTGCCACGATCTGTCCATGGGTCAGGTTCTGCTCGTACTGGTCATCGCGTTGACCGTGGCGGCGGTGGTGTTCGGGGTGACGGTGCTGGTCTCCGGCCGGGACGCCGGCCTGGCGCCGGCCGAGCCGGACGGCCGGGCCGTGCCGCTGCCGGGCAGCCGCCCGCTGCGCGAGGCGGACGTCGGCGAGGTCCGCTTCGACACCGCGCTGCGCGGCTACCGGATGGCCCAGGTCGACCAGGCGATGCGCCGGGCCGCCTACGACATCGGCTACAAGGCCGAGCTGATCGGCGTGCTGGAGGCCGAGGTCGCGGCGCTGCGCGAGGGCCGGCTGGCCGACGCCGACGCGCTGCGCCGCGCCCGCGTGGAGGCGGCCGGCGACGCCCCGGCCACCGACCCCGGGTACGCCGAACTCGCGGGCGCCGCCGCGACACCGCCGGACGGGTCGACCGACGCGCCGCGGGACGTCGAGCCGAGCGCGGCGGCCCCGGACGGCATCCGGCCGCTCGACGTCGACGACGCCCGGCCGCTCGACGCCCCGGCCCTGCGCACCGCCGCCGCTGACGCCGGGGCCCCGCCGGAGGCGTCCGACGACGCCGCGCCCGCCCTGCGCACCGCGGCCGTGGACACCGACCCCCGCTCCGACGGCACCGACTCCGATGCCGACCCGGCCGGCGGGCGGCCCGGCGACAGGGTCCGCTCGGAGTCGCTGTGACCGGCCCGGAGGGCGTGGACGGCCTGCGTGAGGCCGCCCAGCCCGGGGCCGGCGAGTTCACCGCCACGGTGATCGTGGACGCCCCTGCCCCCCGGGTCTTCGCCGCGCTCACCGACTGGGAGCGGCAGTCCGAGTGGATCCCGTTCACCAGGGTCCGCGTCGTCGAGGGCGACGGCGGGGAGGGCACCCTGGTCGAGGCGGTCACCACGCTCGGACCGGCGGTGCTGCGCGACGAGATGCGGGTGGTCCGGGTCGACGCGCCGTACGAGGTCGGCGTCGTGCACTGCGGCAAGCTGCTCCGCGGTCCCGGCGTGCTGCGCTGCACCCCGCTGGCCCGGGACCGCACCCAGGTGGTCTGGCACGAGTGGTTCCACCTGCCCGGCGGGCCGGCCGGCCGGGTGGCGTGGCCGCTGCTCTGGCCGGGCTCCAAGGCGAGCCTCACCCTGGCGCTGAAGCGCTTCGCCCGGCTGGTCGAGCAGGGCCGGCTGCCCTGACCACACCCGGGCCTGTCGGGGCCAGGCCCTAGCCTGTACGCCGTGACTGACCTGGTGACCGGCCCCGACGGCCTGACCCGCTGTGCCTGGGGGTCGAGCACCCCGGACTACGCCGTCTACCACGACACCGAGTGGGGACGGCCGCTGCGCGGCGACGACGCGCTCTACGAGCGGCTGACGCTGGAGGCGTTCCAGTCCGGCCTGTCCTGGCTGACCATCCTGCGCAAGCGCCCGGCGTTCCGGCTGGCCTTCGACGAGTTCCGGATCGAGCGGGTCGCCGGTTACGGCGAGGCCGACGTGGCGCGGCTGCTCGCCGACGCGGGGATCGTCCGCAACCGCGCCAAGATCGAGGCGGCGATCGCCAACGCGCGGGCCGCGCTGGAGCTGCCCGACGGGCTCTCCGCGCTGCTCTGGTCGTACGCGCCGCCGCCCCGGGCCGCCCGGCCGGAGTCGTTCGCCGAGGTTCCCGCCCTGACGCCGGAGTCCACCGCGATGGCCAAGGCCCTCAAGAAGAGCGGCTTCCGCTTCGTCGGCCCCACCACCGCGTACGCGCTGATGCAGGCCACCGGCATGGTCGACGATCACCTGGCCGGCTGCCACGTGGCCGCCGCCGAGGCGGCCCGTGATGAGATGGGGGCATGACCGCGACCGACCACCGCGCCAGCGGGACGACCGACGTCGACGGGCCGGCTGAGGGCGCCTGGGCGGTGCTCCTGCCGGCCGGCCGGTACGACGCCGAACGCCTCGTCCACCACGACACCCTGGAGCTGCCCGCCCCGGTCGGGGAGTCCCGGCCGCGCCCCGGTGACCCGGTGGCGGTGCTGGTGCCGGAGCCGCCCCGGCTGGTGGCCCTGGGTCGGGTGGCCCGCGCGGGTGCGGACTCGCTGGTCGTGACGTACACCCGGCGGGCCTTCGACGAGCCGGCCCCGGCCGACCAGGTGTCGGTCGCCGGGCCGGTCACCCCGCTCGACTCCGGGATCTACCGCGAGCTGGCCGACCGGCTCGGCCCGCCGCCGCTGCGCCGCACCTGGCTGGTCAGCCTGGACCTCCCGATCGAGGCGGACTCCCGGGCCGAGGCGGTCCGGCTCTTCTGGTCGTACGTGCAGGAGCTGGGCCCGGCCGAGCTGCCCGCGTTCGTCTCCCCGTCCGGCGACGAGTTGGCCATGCAGGCGTTCGTGCTGGGCGCCGAGGCGAACCAGGACCCGGAAGAGGACGACTGACCCGGTGAGCGCCGGCCGGCCCGGCGGACCGGGCCGGCGACAGCGCCGTCAGTGGCCCTCGAAGACCGGCCTGCGCTTCTCCACGAACGCCATCGTGGCGGCCTTGTGGTCGGCGGTGGCGCCGCAGATCGCCTGGGCCTGCGCCTCGGCGGCGAGGGCGTCGGCGAGGGTGCCCGCGTCGGCGATGGAGAGCTGACGCTTGATCGCCGCGTACGCGACGGTCGGGCCGGCGGCGAGCCGGGCGGCCAGCTCCTGCGCGGTCGGCAGCACCTGCTCGTCGTCGTCGACCAGCTTGTTGAGCAGGCCCAGCCGGCAGGCCTCCTCGGCGCCGACCGGCTCGGCGAGCATCAGCAGCTCGACGGCCTTGGCGTGGCCGACCAGCCGGGGGAGCGTCCAGGAGGCTCCGGTGTCGGCGGCCAGCCCCACCCCGGCGAACGCCATCAGGAATTTCGTCTTCGGGCCGCCGACCCGGAAGTCGGCGAGGAAGGCCAGCGAGGCGCCCGCTCCGGCCGCCATCCCGCGCACCGCGGCCACCACCGGCTTGGGCAGGCTGGCCAGCCGGGCGGCGATCGGGTTGTAGTGCGCCCGCACGGTGTCCAGCGGGTTCGTGGTGGTCGACTGGAGGGTCTGCACGTGCTCGCGCAGGTCCTGGCCGGCGCTGAACTGCCCGCCCGCGCCGGCCAGCACCACGGCCCGGCAGGAACGGTCGGCCTCCAGCTCGGCCAGGGTGTCCCGGAGCGCCTCCTTGAGCGCCACGTCGAGCGAGTTCATCGCCGTGGGGCGGTTCAGCGTCAGGGTGACCACGGCGTCGGTGCGGTCGACGAGCAGCGGCTCGGTCACGTTTCTAACGACCCTTCTGTCGGGCGATGCGGTTGCTGGCGTCGAGGCAGTGCTCGACGTACCGGTCGGCGGCCGGCCGCAGCCGGGCCGCGTGCCGGTCGAAGAAGCTGGCCGCGGCGGTGCCGGGCCAGCGCTCCGGGAGCAGCGCCGGGGGCAGCTGCGGGTCCCGGAACAGGAAGGTACGCCACGCGTGCACCAGCCGGAACCGGGCCGCGTAGGCCTCCTCGTCGCCGCTGCGCACGGTCACCCCGGACAGCAGCGGCCGCTGCTCGGCGACGAACCGCTCGTACGCGTGCCCGATCTCGGTGAGGTCCCACGCCCGGCGGACCACCCCCATCGCGCCCGGCGTGCCGGCGGCGTGCGCGGCGGTGAACCGCTCGTAGCGCACGCCCGCCTCCTCCAGGAGCAGGTCCACGTCCTCGCTCGCCCGGGTGGCCACCCAGGTGTGCTCGTCGAGGGTGCCGTAGCCCAGGAAGGCCAGGTTGGCGGCGAGGCGCTGCCGGTCCCGCCGGGCGGTCGGGGTCTGGAGCACCAGGAGGTCGAACCGGCCGTCCCAGGTGACCCGGCCGGTGCGGTAGATCCGGGCGCCCGCCTCGTCGAGTCGCCGGGCGGCCTTCGGTGTGATCGAATATCCCGGTCCGGTGGCCAGCCGGAGCGGGTCCAACCAGCCCTGGCGGACCATTCGGGAGACCGCGGTGCGCACGGCCGGAGGAGCGATCCCGAGCGGCGCCAGCAGCTTGACCAGGGCGGCGACCGGTGCACGGCCACCCCTCGGTCGGAGGTAGTCGCCGTACAGGTCGAAGAGTGCCGACCGTGCCTGCATGACCGCACATTGTGACAGGCCTTCTCAAGATAAGCTAGATGCTGTTACATCAATGCTGCTTCGGTTTGGGTCCGGCGGTGTTCATCAGGGAAAATCGTTGGTCGACACCTCCGCGTACGTTGCGGGTGGTCGTGACGAAGTGGCTGTGGGGCAACCCACCGACCCTGATACAGGTCTGAGGGGAGACAACATGGCGGCGATGAAGCCGCGGACGGGCGACGGTCCGCTGGAAGTCACCAAGGAGGGCCGGGGCATCGTCATGCGGGTCCCGCTGGAGGGCGGTGGCCGGCTCGTCGTCGAGATGACTCCCGACGAGGCCAATGCACTGGGTGACGCACTGAAGGCGGCCGCCGGCTGATCGACCGACAGGCCGCGCGGCGACGCGCGGGCGGTTCGTCGTATCCCTGAGCCACCGGCCACGGCCGGTGGCTCAGGGTCTTCACCTGTGTACGCGGGTGGCCAGGCCCCGCACCACGATCCTTTCCCGGAGGTACGGTCCAGCGTGCTCGCCATCCGCCTGTCAGCCGGTCCGGACCGGCTCGACACCCTCGTCCTGCCCGTCCGCGCCGCGGCCGACACCGACGGGGGCGACACCCCGGCGACGCTGGCCCCGACCGGGCCGGCCCTGCCCGACGAGGTGCTGGCGGAGGCGACCGCCCTGCTGCCGGCCACCCGGCTGACCGGCCGGGCCGGTGAGACGTACGCGCACCTGCGACCGGCCCGCACCCCGGCCCGGCTGCTGCTGCTCGGCATCGGCGACGGTGCCGACCGGGCCTGGCGGGCCGCCGGGGCGGCGTTGACCCGCGCCGGCAAGGATGAGACGCACATCACGTTTTCGGTGCCGACCGGGACCGGCGCGGAGGCGGTCCGGGCCCTCGTCGAGGGGCTGCTGCTCGCCTCCTACCGGTTCCGGATGACCGAGGCCGGCGAGCCGCCCGCGCTGACCGGGGTGGACCTGCTGGTCGACGACCCGGACGCGTACCGCGACGCGGTCGAGGTCGCCGAGACCACCGCCCGGATGACCCGGCTCGCCCGGGACCTCACCAACACCCCGTCCTCGGTGAAGAACCCGCAGTGGTTCGTCGCGCAGGTCGAGGCCGCCGCAGCCGACCAGCCCGACCTGCACCTGCGGGTACGCGGGCCCGAGGAGCTGGCCGCCGAGGGCTTCGGCGGCATCCTCGCCGTCGGCGGCGGCTCGGCGAGCACCCCCCGCCTGGTGGAGCTGGACTGGCGGCCCGCCGACGCCCGCACCCACGTGGTGCTGGTCGGCAAGGGGATCACCTTCGACACCGGCGGCATCTCGATCAAGCCGGTGCCGGCGATGAAGCTGATGCGCAAGGACATGGCCGGCGCGGCCGCGGTGGTCGCGGCGACGCTGGGCGCGGCCGCGCTGCGGCTGCCGGTGCGGATCACCACGCTCGCCCCGCTGGCCGAGAACATGGTCAGCGGGTCGGCGTTCCGTCCCGGCGACATCGTCCGCCACTACGGCGGCCTGACCAGCGAGACCACCAACTCCGACGCCGAGGGCCGGCTGGTCCTCGCCGACGCGCTGGCCTACGCGGTCCGGGAGCTCCAGCCGGACCTGCTGATCGACCTGGCCACCCTGACCGGCGCCAACGCGGTCGCGCTCGGCAAGCGCACCGGCGCCCTCTACAGCGAGAACGACCAGCTCGCCGCCGACCTGCTGGCCGCCGTCGACGCCGCCGGCGAGGCCGCCTGGCGGATGCCGCTGGCCGCCGACTACGTCGAGCACCTCGGCAGTGACCTGGCGGACCTGCACAGCTCGCCCGCCGTCGGCGCCGGCTCGGTGACCGCCGCGCTCTACCTGCGCGAGTTCACCGGCGACCTGCGCGACCGGTGGTTGCACATCGACATGTCCGCGCCGTCCTGGGCCGACGGCGACGACGCCGAACTGACCCGGGGCGCGACCGGCTGGGGCGTACGCGGGCTGCTGCGCTGGCTGGCGACGCTGGACTGAGCCGGCGGTCCCGGCCGGCGCGCGGCGGACGCCGGCCCGGGCGGTCGGCGTCGGGTCAGCACTTCACGGCGGCGAGCAGGCCGTGCCCCACCGGCAGCAGCGCCGGGATCCAGTGCTCGGACTCCCGCAGCGCCTTGATCGTCTCGCGGACGGTCACCGTCTCGGCGTCCCGCGCGGCCGGGTCGCCGATCCGCCCGCCGGCCAGGGTGCCGTTGAGGGCCAGCACCCCGCCGGGTCGCAGCAGCCGCAGGGCGGCGTCGACGTACGCGGCGAAGCCGGTCGCCTCGGCGTCGACGAAGACCAGGTCGTAGGCGCCGTCCGCGAGCCGGGGCAGCACGTCCAGCGCCCGGCCGGTGATGATCCGGGTACGCCCCGACGGAAAGCCGGCCTCGACGAAGATGCGCCGGGCGATCCGCTGGTGCTCGACCTCCAGGTCGATGGTGGTGAGCACGCCGTCGGCCCGCATCCCGCGCAGCAGCCAGAGGCCGCTGACCCCGGTGCCGGTGCCGATCTCCACCACCGCCCGGGCGTTGCCGGCGGCGGCGAGCAGGCGCAGCGCCGCCCCGGCCCCGGGCGTCACCGCGTCGAGGCCCACCTCCCGGGCGAGGCTGCGGGCGGTCCGCAGGACGAGGTCCTCGCCGACGTACGACTCGGCGAACTGCAGCGCCTGCGCCGTCGGAGTGCCGGAATTGGCGACCGTGGCGATGGGACACCTCCGGGCGGCGGGAGTGGTGCGGGGGGCGGGTTGGCGGTATGAGCCTAGAGGCGAGCCTTCCGGCGCGCAGCCGCGCCGTCCGCCGTCGACGATCACGCCCGGCAAGAGCTGATGCCATCCGGCTCATCCGTGCAATCCTGGAAGCGGTATCCCTCGTTTCGCGACGGCCGCCGCACCACGCGGCACGGGGGGTCGGGGGACGGACTGGGAGGCACCGACGTGACCGACGGCTGGGACTGGCGCCAGCCCGGCGGGACTCCGGCATCGGCGGGACCGCCGGCCGGGGCGACGCCGGTGGGGCCGCCTACGGCGCCGCACGGCGCCCCGGGCGGGACGACATCGCCCTGGTGGTCCGACGCGTTGGCCGACCCGTGGCGTGACCCGTACGCGCCGGCCGCCGTGGTCATCCCGGGCGCGCCCGACGCCGGGGCCGCGCCGGAACCGGTCAGTGACCCGGACGCCCCGGGCCGCCCGAGACTGCGCCAGCTGCTGCTCGTCCCGTTGATCACCGCGCTGCTCGCCGGGTCCCTCGGCGGAGCCCTCGGGTACGCCTTCGCGGTCCGCGGCGGGGCCGGTGGCGGGGTGGCGCTCGGCGCCCGACCGGCCGAGGCGCCGGGCCTGGCCCAGCGTCGCCCCGAGTCGCTGGCCGGGGTCGCCGAGAAGGTCCTGCCCAGCGTGGTGACCGTGCGGGTGTCCAGCCTGGGCGGGGTGAGCGAGGGCTCGGGCTTCATCGCCAGCGCCGACGGGCACGTGATCACCAACGACCACGTGGTCTCCGGTGCCACCGGCCGGGCCTCGGTGGTCTTCAACGACGGCAGCACCGCGCCGGCAACCGTCGTCGGCCAGGACCCGGAGTCGGACATCGCCGTGATCAAGGTCAGCCGCACCGGGCTGCGCCCGGTGGAGTTCGGCGACTCCGACGCGCTGGCGGTCGGCGACCCGGTGCTCGCCTTCGGCTCGCCGCTCTCGCTGGCCAACACCGTCACCGCCGGCATCGTCAGCGCCCTGGACCGCACCATGCAGGCCGGGGAGCCTGGCGGCCCGGTCCGCTACTACGCGGCGATCCAGACCGACGCGGCGGTCAACCACGGCAACTCCGGCGGCCCGCTGGTCGACTCCGCCGGCCGGGTGATCGGGGTCAACTCCACGATCAAGTCACTGGTCGCCGAGGGGCAGGAGGCGGGCAACATCGGCCTCGCCTTCGCCATCCCGATCAACCAGGCCAAGCGGATCACGCAGGACATCATCGGCACCGGCAAGGCCCGCCGTACCGTGATCGGGGCGCAGGTGGGCGGCGCCGGCACGGTTACCGGCGGCGCCGGCGTACGGCTGGCGGCGGTGGAGCCGTCCGGGCCGGCGGCCGGCGCGGGGCTGAAGGCCGGGGACGTCATCCTCAAGCTGAACGGCCGCCCGATGACCGAGCCGACCGACCTGATCGCGCTGGTGCGCAAGTTCGCCCCGGGATCCGTGGTGACGGTGGAGTACCGGCGGGGGTCGGCCCGGCAGAACACCTCGGTGACGCTCGCCGCAGACGCCAAGTGAGGACCGGTCACCCCCTCCCGGCCGGGCACCCGACGTGCGTAGTCTTGCCTTGACGCCGACGAGGAGGCCCCAGCAGTGCTCGACAACCTGAACTGGTGGGAGATCGGTGCGCTGTTGCTCCTGGCGCTGCTGATCTTCGGTGACCGGCTGCCCAACGTCATCAACGACGGCCTGCGGATGGTCCGGAACCTGCGCGGCATGGCCCGCAACGCGACCGGCGACCTGAGCCGCGAGTTGGGCACCGACATCCAGTTGGAGGACCTGCACCCCAAGGCGTTCATCCGCAAGCACCTGCTCAGCGAAGAGGACGAGCAGGCGATCCGGAAGCCGTTGCAGGGCGTCTACGACAACCTGCGGGCGGACGTGACCGGCGTGCACAACGAGCTCAAGGACGTCGCCGACGCCGCCGACCCGCGCGGCAGGGGCGGCCGCAAGGCCACCGCCACGGGCGGCGCGCCCGCCCCGGCCCCCCGCCCCAGCTACGACGACGCCACCTGACGCGTCCCGCACTCCCCACCCGCACCACGCCCACGGGTCGCGCGCGCTTCGCGCACCCGACCCCGGCATGGCGCGCAGCGTGCACATACAGAGAAAGAGTGGCCTCCCGAGCGCGGAAGGCCACTCTTTCTCTGTATCTGGGCGGATCTTGGGGCGCGCGGAGCGCGCGGGTGGGGTGGGTCGTCAGCGGCCGGCGGGCTTGAGGCCGAGGGGCTTGCCGAGGAGGGACTCGCGGCGGACGGCGAGGCGGTCGGCGATCTGGGCCAGCGCCTTCGAGGCCGGGGCGTCCGGCTCGGCCAGCACGATCGGGTTGCCGGCGTCGCCGCCCTCGCGTACCCGGGTGTCGAGCGGGATCTGACCCAGCAGCGGCACCTGCGCGCCGATCGTCCGGCTCAGCGAGTCGGCCACGGCCTGGCCGCCACCGGCGCCGAAGACCTCCATCCGCGAGCCGTCGGGCAGCTCCAGCCAGGCCATGTTCTCGATGACGCCGACGACCCGCTGGTGGGTCTGCAGGGCGATCGCGCCGGCCCGCTCGGCGACCTCGGCGGCCGCGGCCTGCGGCGTGGTCACCACCAGGATCTCGGCGTTCGGCAGCAGCTGGGCGACCGAGATGGCGATGTCGCCGGTGCCCGGGGGCAGGTCGAGCAGGAGCACGTCCAGGTCGCCCCAGTAGACGTCGCCGAGGAACTGCTGGAGCGCCCGGTGCAGCATCGGGCCGCGCCACACCACGGCGGCGTTGCCCGGGGTGAACATGCCGATCGAGATCACCTTCACGCCGTGCGCCTGCGGCGGCATGATCATGTCCTCGACCCGGGTCGGGCGGCCGTCCGCGCCGAGCATCCGGGGCACCGAGTGGCCGTAGATGTCCGCGTCGACCACGCCGACCGAGAGGCCCCGGGCGGCCAGCGCGGCGGCCAGGTTGACCGTCACGCTCGACTTGCCGACGCCACCCTTGCCGCTGGCCACCGCGTACACCCGGGTCCGGGAGCCGGGCTGGGCGAACGGGATCACCGGCTCCGCGGTGGCGTTGCCGCCGCGCAGCTTCGACTGGAGCTCCTGGCGCTGCTCGGGGCTCATCACGCCGAACTCGATCTCGACGCCCGTCACGCCGGGGACCGCCCCCACGGCGGCGGTGATGTCGGAGCGCAGCTTGTCCTTCAGCGGGCAGCCGGCGACGGTGAGCAGCAGCTCGACCCGTACGACGCCGTCCTCGCCGGCCACGGCGGAGCGGACCATGCCGAGGTCCGTGATCGGGCGGCGGATCTCCGGGTCGTTGACTGTGGCCAGGGCGGCCTGGATCGCGTCGGAGATGGTGCTGACGGGAGCTGACATGCCCGCAATGCTACGTCGGGGGTGATCCGTCGCCGCCGCCAGCGGGGCCGGTGTGAGCGAATCGATGGCCCCTCCGGCGGACCCGGGCCCCCGTCGGTCAGCCCTCCGGCCGGCCGTCGCGGGCGTAGTCGCCGTCCAGGTCGTCGCGGGGCTCGTCGAGGCCCTCGCCGCCTCGCCGCACGGCCTTCTCCTGCTGCCGGCGTTCCAGCCGCTGCCGGCGCTGGGCCGCCTCGTCCAGTTCCTCGGCCAGCCGGGCCAGCTCGGAGCGGAGGAAGTCCCGGGTCGCCACCTCGCCCATGGCGATCCGCAGCGCGGCGATCTCCCGGGTCAGGTACTCCGTGTCGGCCTTCTGCAGGGTGGCCCGCCGCCGGTCCTCCTCCAGCGCCACCCGGTCCCGGTCGGCCTGCCGGTTCTGCGCGAGCAGGATCAGCGGGGCCGCGTACGAGGCCTGCAACGACAGGATCAGGGTGAGGAAGGTGAAGGTGTACGGGTCGAAGCGCAGGTGCGCCGGGGCCAGGGTGTTCCAGCCGAACCAGAGCGCGATGACCACCGTCATGTAGACGATGAAGTTCGCCGTGCCCATGCCCCGGGCGATCCCCTCGGACCACCGGCCGAAGGCCTCCGGGTCGAACCGGGGCAGCTTGACGCCCCGGGGCTCGCGCGGCTGGTCCAGTCGCTCGGCCCGTCGCTGGTCAGCCATCAGCGCTGTCCGTCCCCTCGGCGGGGGCCGGGGCCGGTACGGCGTCCCGGTCCCGCCAGTCGCGCGGCAGCGAATGGTCGAGCACGTCGTCGACCGTGACCGCGCCGACCAGCCGGTTGTTGCGGTCCACCACCGGCATCGCCACCAGGTCGTAGGTGGCCATCCGGCGGGTGATCTCCGGCAGGGGGGTGGTCGGCCGCAACGGGTCGATGTCGTTGACCACCACCCCGCCGAGCATCTCCGCCGGCGGCTCCCGGAGCAGCCGCTGGAAGTGCACCATGCCCAGGTAACGGCCGGTGGGCGTGGTCATCGGCGCGCGGGCCACGAACACCTGGGCCGCGACGGCCGGGGAGAGCTGCTCCTCCCGGATCCGGGCGAGCGCCTCCGCGACGGTGGCGTCCGGCGGCAGGATCACCGGCTCGGAGGTCATCACGCTGCCCGCCGTACCGGAGGCGTAGCGCAGCAGCTGGCGGACCGGGTCGGCCTCGTTCGGCTCCATCAGGTCCAGCAGTACGTCCTGCTCCGGCGGCGGCAGCTCGTTGAGCAGGTCGGCGGCGTCGTCCGGGTCCATCTCCTCCAGCACGTCGGCGGCCCGTTCCCGGTCCAGCGCGGCGAGGATCTCCACCTGGTCGTGCTCGGGCAGCTCGCTGAGCACGTCGGCGAGGCGTTCGTCGTCCAGCGCCGCCGCGACCTCGTTGCGCCGCGCGTCGGGCAGGTCCTGCAGGGCGTTGGCCAGGTCGGCGGGGCGCATGTCCTCCAGCACGGCGAGCAGGTTGGCCGTACCCCGGTTGGCGGCGATGCCGCTCAGCCCGCGCACCCGGTCCCACTCGACCTGGTGCAGGTGGCCGCGGCGGGTGAGCCGGCCGGTCTGCTCGCGGACGGCGACCCGGGACAGCGACCACTCGCCACCCCGGCTGCACTCCATCGCCACGTCGACCACCGCGCCCGGCTGGCCGCCCGGTTCGAGCTGGACCCGCCGGTCCAGCAGCTCCTGGAGCACCAGCAGCTCGTTGGGGCGCTTCTCGAAGCGGCGCAGGTTGAGGGTGCCGGTGCCGAGCACCACCGCGTCCGCGTCGATGGTGGTGATCCGGTTGATGGACAGGAAGATCCGCCGGCGCATCGGCATCTCGGCGACCAGACCCACCACCTCGGGGGGACGTTGGGTCGCACGGATCCGGGCCACCGCGTCACGGACCCGACCCACCTGGTCGCCGTTCGGGTCGAAGACGGCGACTCCGGCGAGTCGGGCGATGTAGACCCGGTTCGGCGTGCTCACGGGCACCAGCCTAAGCGCCTAGTGTTTATCAACATGTCGACCTTGGCCTACGAGATCGTGGACGTCTTCACCGATCGCCCGTTCGCCGGCAACCCGCTGGCCGTGGTGTTCGGCGCCGAAGGGCTCGCCACCGAACAGATGCAGGCGCTCGCGCTGGAGTTCAACCTCTCGGAAACGGTGTTCGTGCTGCCGCCCACCCAGGTCGGGGCCACCTACCGGGCCCGGATCTTCACCCCGGCCGCGGAGTTGCCGTTCGCCGGGCACCCCAGCGTCGGCGCGGCGGTCACCGCCAGCCGGCGCGGCATGTTCGGTGTGGGCAGTATCACCCAGGAGTGCGGTGCCGGGGTGCTGCCGATCGAGGTCGGCGAGACCGGTGCCACCCTGACCGGCGGCACCCCCACCCTCGGGCCGGAGCTGGACCCGGAGCCGCTGCTGGAGATGGCCGGCCTCACCGCCGACGACCACGCCGGCCCGGCGCCCCGGGTGGCCGGCTGCGGGCTGGAGTTCCCCTACCTTCCGGTCCGCCCGGACGCGGTGGCCCGCGCCAAGGTCAACGCGGCGGCGGCGGAACGGTACGGGGTGGAGCATGTCAGCGTCTTCTCCTGGGACGCCGAGACGCAAACCGCGCACGCCCGCGTCTTCGTGCCCGGGCTCGGCGTGCCGGAGGACCCGGCGACCGGCTCGGCCGCCCTCGGGCTCGGCGTCTGGCTGGTCGCCAGCGGGCTGCTCCCCGGCGACGGGCGCTCCGAGTACGCGGTCCGCCAGGGCATCGAGATCCACCGCCCGTCGGCGCTGGCCTGCACGGTGACCGCGGCCGACGGGGCGGCGGTCGGCGCCACCGTCTCCGGTCAGGTCATGGCGGTGGCCCGGGGCGAGATCCTGGTCCCGCCGTTCGTCGGTTGACCGGTGACCGCACGCCCCACGTACGAGAGGATGCCGGTGTGACGGACGAGGTGGACGACCCGATGTCGACGCCCCTGGTCGACGAGGCGATGAAGAAGGCGGCCGTGGCCTGGGTGAGCGTCGGCGACGGCCCGGCGCTGGCGCTGTGGTGCGTGCCGCTGGAGGGGTCGCTCTTCGTGGTCAGCGGGCCGGGCGAGCAGTCCGCGCCCGGGCTGGCCGAGGCGGCGCAGGCGCGGGTGACCCTGCGCGGCGACCACGGCGGGCGGATCGTGACCTGGCCGGCCCAGGTGACCCGGTTGGCGCCGGCCACCGAGGCGTGGGAGACCTCCGCCCCGCTGGTGGCGGCGAAGCGGCTGAACGCCTCCGGACCCACCGCCGACCTGGTGGCCCGCTGGGCGGCCGACGGCTGCGCGCTGACCCGGCTCGCCCCGGCCGGCGCGCCGGACGCCGGCACGGACCTGCCGGCCGACTCGCTGGCCGAGGTGCCGCGCGAGACTCCCGCCGTGCGCGCCACCCGCAAACCGTTCCGCCTGCACAAGGTCCGCCGCCGTTGAGCGGCTGTCGGGAAACCTCGCCCGGTGTTTCCCGACAGCCGCTGAGCGCTCAGCAACCCACCGGCACCGCGTCGACCAGCTCGACCACCTCGCTCAGCGAGCCGACGACCGGGCCGTCCCAGTCCGGCTCGGCGTCGAAGACCAGGTGACCGGCCAGGTCGGGGGCGACCAGCCGCACGGCGGTCATCCCCGCCCGCTGCGCACCGGTCAGCTCCCGGCTGCCACCGTCACCGACGTAGAGGCAGTCCTCGGGCCGCACGGCGAGCCGACGGCAGGCGGCCAGGTAGAGCGCCGGGTCCGGCTTGCACCGGCCGACGTGGACGGAGAAGACCCGCGCGTCGAGCAGCGGGGCGACGGCCAGCTGCGGCAGGAACGCCGGCAGCTCGTGGGTGCAGTCGCTGACCACGCCGGTGCGGATGCCCCGCTCCCGCAGCGCGGCGAGCGCGGGTACCGCGTCGTCGCGCAGCCGGGTGTCGGCGCGTACCGCCCGGTGCCGGGAGGCCACCGCAGCCCGGATGGCGTCGTCGGAGGGGTGGACGCCGGCCTGGACGCAGACCCAGCGCAGCGTCGCCTCGGCGTTGCCGTGCCGGCCGCTGGCCCGCTGGTAGAAGGTGCGGTCGAGGACCGCGGCGAGCGTGTCGACGGGACAACCGAGCAGGTCGGCGGTGGTTTCGTGGGCGGGGCCGCGCTGGACGCAGCGGGTCAGGGTGCCGAAGAAGTCGAACAGCACCGCAGGGTACCTGGGCATGGGAAAGCGCCTCCGGACGTCGAGGGATCGCCGGCGCGGACGCGCATGATCGTAACGGAGCGTTGACGCTGAGTGGTGTCCAAAGTTGTGTGAGTATTGCTCTCCGTGTCCCCCACCCCGCACCGCCCGACGGTGGACCCGCTGACCGTCGGCGTCCTCGCGCTCGCCGTCGCCGCCGTCTCCTCCTCCGCCCCGCTGATCGCCTTCGCCGCGGCCCCGGCGCTGGCCGTCGCGTTCTGGCGCAACCTGCTCTCGGTCGCCGTGCTCGGCCCGTTCTCGCTGGCCCGCCGCCGGGCCGAGTTCCGGGCGCTGACCGTGGGGGCGGGCCGGCGGGAGGGCTGGTACTGCGTGCTCTCCGGCGTGGCGCTGGCCGCCCACTTCGCCACCTGGATGCCGAGCGCGCAGCTCACCTCGGTCGCCGCGGCCACCGCGCTCGGCGCCACCCAGCCGATCTGGCAGGGGCTGATCGCCCGCTGGCAGGGCCGGCACCTGCCGTACGCCGTCTGGGTCGGCATCGCGGTGGCCGTGACGGGCGCGGTGCTCGCCACCGGGGCGGACGTCGCCGTCTCCGGACGGGCCTTCGCCGGGGACCTGCTGGCGATCACCGGCGGCCTGTTCGCCGCGGTCTACACCGCGTTCGGCGAGCGCGCCCGGGCCACCATCAGCACCACCACCTACACCACCATCTGCTACGGGGTGTGCGCGCTGATCCTGCTGGTGGTGTGCCTGGTCGGCGGCGTGCCACTGCGCGGGTACGACTCCGCCACCTGGCTGGCCATCCTCGGCCTCGTCGCCGGCGCCCAGCTGCTCGGGCACTCGATGTTCAACTACGCCCTGCGCCGCGTGTCGGCCACCACGGTCAGCGTGCTGATCCTGCTGGAGGCGCCCGGCGCCGCCCTGATCGGCTGGGTCTGGCTCGCTCAGCTGCCCCGCCCGCTCGCCCTGCCCGGGCTGGCCCTGCTGCTGGTCGGGGTGGCCGTGGTGGTGCTCGGTGGCGCCCGTGCCGGCCGCCGCCCCGCACCGGCCCCGGTCCCCGCCGACGCCGCCCCGCCGGCGGCCTGACTCCGGCTCGCCCCGTCCCCGCCGGTCGGTCGACCAGCGGCCCGACGCCGGGGCCACCCGGCGCCCGACCCCGGATCGGCCCGCTCGGCCCACCGCCGGCTGCCACCGCCCGCTCGGCGCTTCGCGGGAGAACGCCGATTCCGCCGCCACGACCGCCGCTCGCGCGTGAGAGTGCGGAGGGAGGTGTGGCGAGATGGCGGGGCGACCGGGCGACGAGGACGAGGCCGACAGCGGCACCGTCGTCACCCCGTCGGCCGAGTTCCCGCCGCTCGACCCGGAGGAACTGGGCACCCTGCGCCGGATCGGCGACCGCTGGCGCGCCGACCAACCGGGCGAGCTGCCGATCGACCCGACCCTCGGTCGGCAGGGGGAGCGTCCCACCCCGACCCGCTTCGGCCGGCTGGCCCCGATCGCCATGTTCCGCCGGGAGCAGCCGGACGAACTGGTCGCCACCGAACCGGCCAACCTGCCCGGCACCCGGTTCGGCCGGGCGCTGACCCGGCTGCGGCGGGCCGTTTTCGGGCCGCCGCTGTCCAGCGCGGCGGTGCTCTACGAGCGGATGCGCAAGCTGGTGGCGCTGCCGGTGCTCTCCTCCGACCTGCTCAGTTCGGTGGCGTACGGGCCGGAGGCGATGCTGGCCGTGCTGGTGCTGGCCGGCAGCGCGGCGTTGGGGCTCTCCCTGCCGCTGGCCGCCGCGCTGGTGGTGCTCATGATCGCCGTCGGCGTCTCCTACCGGCAGACCATCCACGCCTACCCGCACGGCGCCGGGTCGTACATCGTCGCGGGGGACAACCTGGGCACCGCGGCGGGGCTGACCGCCGCGGCCGGGCTGATCCTCGACTACGTGTTGACCGTGGCCGTCTCGGTGGCCGCCGGGGTGCACGCGGTCACCTCGGCGCTGCCCGGGCTGGCGCCGTTCGCCGTCCCGCTCGGGGTGCTGGTCATCGCGGTGCTGCTCGCCGCCAACCTGCGCGGGGTCCGGACCGCCGGCAACATCTTCGTGCTCCCCACGTACGCCTTCGTGGTCGCGTTGCTGGCCCTGCTGGCGGTCGGCTACCTGCGGGTCACCGGACGCGGCTTCACGCCGGTGCCGCCGCCGGCGGTGCCGGCGGCCGAGGGGCTCGGCCTGCTGCTGGTGCTGCGCGCCTTCGCCTCGGGCGCGGTGTCGATGACCGGCATCGAGGCGGTGTCCAACGCGGTCCCGGCGTTCCGCCCGCCCGAGTGGCGCAACGCCCGCACCACCCTGGGCTGGATGGTGGCGATGCTGGTGCTGCTCTTCGCCGCGCTCACCCTGCTGATCCACCTGGCCGGCCTGGTGCCGACGACGGAGGAGACCCTGCTCTCCCAGCTGGCCCGGGTCACCTTTCCGACCGGTCCCTGGTACGGCCTGATCCAGGCCGCCACCGCGCTGATCCTGCTGCTGGCGGCGAACACCGCCTTCAACGGCTTCCCCCGGCTGCTGTTCTTCATGGCCCGGGCCGGTCACGCGCCGCGCCGCTTCCTGCACATGGGGGACCGGCTGGCGTTCAGCCATGGCCTGGTCGCGCTCGCCGCGACCGCCGCGCTGGTCTTCGTCGCCTTCGGCGGGTACACCGAGGGGCTGATCCCGCTCTACGCGGTCGGGGTGTTCCTCGCCTTCACCCTCTCCCAGGCCGGGATGGTGGTGCACTGGCGCCGCCGGCGCGGGGCCGGCTGGCGGGGCCGGCTGGCGGTCAACGCGGTCGGCGCCGCGCTCTCCGGGCTGGTGCTCGTCACCGCGGCGGTCGCCAAGTTCACCGAGGGCGCCTGGGTGGTGGTGATCGCCGTACCGCTGCTCGTGTTCCTCTTTTACCGGGTGCACCGGCACTACCGGAACCTGCACGCCGCGCTGGCCCTGCACCCGCCGCCGGTCGCGCCCGTCGCCGCCGGGCCCGCCGAGGGAGAGGAACTGCCCCAACAGGTACGCCACCTGGTGGTGGTCCCGATGGCCCGGCTCAACCGGGCATCGCTGCGCGCCCTGGCGTACGCGGTGTCGCTGGGCCAGCCGACCCTGGCGGTGCACATCGCGCCAGAGGAGGCGGAGGCGGACCGGTTCCGCGAGCAGTGGCGGGCCTGGGGGGACCACGTGCGGCTGGAGACCATCGTGTCGCCGTACCGGGCGGTGATCGGGCCGCTGGCGCACTACCTGGAGGCGCTGCACGAGACCGGGCCGGAGCTGGTGCTGACCGTGATCGTGCCCGAGGTGGTGCTGCGCCGGAGCTGGCACCGCCCGCTGCACAGCCGGACCGAGCAGCGGCTGCGCCGGGCGTTGCGGCCGCTGCCGGGGGTGGTGGTCACCAGCGTCCCGGTGCACCTCCGCGAGTGACCGCCGGGGCCGCCCGGTGGGCGGTCAGCGGTCGTGGACCTCGATCACCCGGGTGGTCGGTGCCGCGTCGCCGATCGCCGCCCGCTGGGCCACCCGGTCCGGGTCGGCCAGGAACGCCGCCAGCCCGGCCCGCGACGCGAACCGGATCAGGTGCACCTCGGTCCGTTCGTCGGTGCTGTGCAACCGCCGTTCCAGCCGTCCGCCGTGCCGCCCGAGCAGCCCGAGCACGGCGTCCTCGTACCGGTGGCCGGCGTCGACGGCGTCGGGTGCCAGGTCGACCACCGCCACCAGGAAGAGCCCCTCGTCCGGCGCGCTCATCCGGCGATGCCGACGGCCTCGGCGCTGGCCGTCCAGAGCCGGGCGGCGAGCTGCGGGTCGGCCGCCTTGCGCAGCGGCCGGCGCAGCTTCCGGTCGGCGTAGTAGGCGCCGTCGACCAGCCGGGACGGGTCCTGGTTGGCCAGCCAGACCAGCGTCTCCGCGCCCCGCTCCGGGCTGCGGAACGGCAGCAGCCGCATGCCGAGGGCGACCAGCCGGCTGTCCGCCCCGAACCGGGTCCGCACCACCCCGGGGTGGAAGCAGTACGACCGGACGTCCGGCCAGCGCCGGGCCGCCTCCGCGGTGAACAGGATGTTCGCCTGCTTGCTGGTGCCGTACGCGCGGACCGGCCGGTACGGGCGCAGCGTGGCGTTCAGGTCGTCCGGGTCGAGCGCCCCGCTGCGGTGCGCGCCGGAGGCCGTCACCACCATCCGGCCGATCCGGTCGGCCAGCAGGTTGCTCAGCAGGAACGGGGCCAGGTGGTTGGCCTGCATCGAGAGCTCGAAGCCGTCCACGGTGGTGAGCGGTTCCAGCACGATCGCCCCGGCGTTGTTGGCCAGCACGTCGATCCGGTCGTACGCGGCCCGCAGCCGCTCGGCGAGCCCGCGTACGTCGTCCAGCACGGCGAAGTCGGCGCGGAACAGCTCGGGGCGCTCGCCGCAGGCCTCGCGTACCCGGTCGCCGGCGGCCTGGAGCCGGCCCGGGTCCCGCCCGACCAGCACGACCTGGTCGCCCCGGCGGGCCAGGGCCGTCGCGGCGGCCAGGCCGATGCCGGAGCTGGCCCCGGTCACCACCACGATCCGACGCTCAGTGAGATCTTCCACAGGTCCATTCACCCCGGTCACGGCACGAGGTTACCGTGGCGTCACAACGCCCTTTGGGATCGTTAAGTTCTCGTTCTCGTCATCCAGGTGGCGTCGGCGTGCCCGCCGGACGCTGGAAGGAGCGCATCCAATGGCCGCAGTCGGTCGCCCCCGCCGGTCCTGCCTCGCCGTGCCGGGTTCCAGCGTCAAGATGCTCGGCAAGGCCCAGGGCCTCCCCGCCGACCAGGTCTTCCTCGACCTGGAGGACGCGGTCGCCCCGCTGGCCAAGCCGGACGCCCGCAAGAACATCGTCGCGGCGCTCAACGAGGGCGACTGGGCCGGCAAGACCCGGGTGGTCCGGGTCAACGACCTGACCACCCCGTGGACCTACCGGGACGTCATCGAGGTGGTCGAGGGCGCCGGCGCGAACCTCGACTGCATCATGCTGCCGAAGGTGCAGAACGCCGCCCAGGTGCAGTGGCTGGACCTGACGCTGACCCAGATCGAGAAGACCCTGGGCCTGGAGGTCGGCCGGATCGGCATCGAGGCGCAGATCGAGAACGCCGCCGGCCTGGTCAACGTCGACGCCATCGCCGCCGCCTCGCCCCGGGTCGAGACCATCATCTTCGGTCCGGCCGACTTCATGGCCTCGATCAACATGAAGTCGCTGGTGGTCGGCGCGCTGATCCCGGACTACCCGGGCGACCCCTACCACTACATCCTGATGCGGATCCTGATGGCCGCCCGGATGCACGACAAGCAGGCCATCGACGGCCCGTTCCTGCAGATCCGCGACGTCGACGCGTTCCGCGAGGTGGCCAAGCGCTCCGCGGCGCTGGGCTTCGACGGCAAGTGGGTGCTGCACCCCGGCCAGATCGACGCCGCCAACGAGGTCTACCAGCCGGCCCAGGCCGACTACGACCACGCCGAGCTGATCCTCGACGCCTACGAGCACTACACCTCGGAGGCCGGCGGCAAGCTCGGCGCGGTGATGCTCGGCGACGAGATGATCGACGAGGCGTCCCGCAAGATGGCCCTGGTGATCGCCGCCAAGGGGCGCGCCGCCGGGATGACCCGCACCTCCAGCTTCACCCCGCCGTCGGAATGAGCCGTACGCCGCCGCCCCGGGGCGACCGGGGCGGCGGCACCGGTCAGTAGGTGCTGCTGTCGTAGGTCGACGGGTCCTGGTTCGCCAGCCAGACGAAGAACACCACGATGGCGATGGTGGCCAGCAGCGCGATCACGGTGGCGATCCAGCCCACGATGATGCCGGCGGTGGCGAAGCCCTCACCGCCTTCACCCCGCTCCCGGATCTGCTTGCGGGACACGTGGCCGAGGATCGCGCCGATCAGCCCGATCCAGCCGCCGAGCCCGTAGCCGCAGAGGCCGAGCGCGCCGAGGATCGAGACGACCATCGCGGCGATGGCCAGGCCGTTGGTCTGCGGGGCGGGTGGGTAGCCGTACCCGGGGTAGCCGGTCGGGGGCGGGTAGCCGTGCGGCTGGTACGGATCGACCGGAGCCGCGTGCGGCGGCACCGCGGCTGCGTACGGGTCCGGCGGGGCGTACGGGTCCCTGCCCGTCGGCTGCGCCGGGATCGGTTGGCCGCTGACCGGCAGTGTCGGGTCGCCGGCCGGGTTGCTCCAGCCGCCGCCGGGCGGTGGGGGATAGGTCATCAGGTCTCTCCGTCGCGTGTGGGTGCGCCGTCAGGGTAGTCATGACCGGACAAACCCGAGGTCCCCGTGGTGCCGCGTTGCCCGGGACGTCCCGAGCGGGCAGGATCTCGGCATGGCTATCGACGCGCGTGGTGCCGACCGTTCCGGCAGCCGACCGAGGCGGGACGTGAGCCGCCCCGGGCTGGCCCGGCGTACCCGCGCCGTCGCCACGGCCGGGCCGGAGGACCAGGACGAGCCGGTGCCGGTGGCCGAGCCGGTCACCATGCGGCTGGACGGGCGGGTCGCCCTGGTCACCGGCGCGGGCAGCGCCGACGGCATCGGGTACGCGACCGCCCGCCGGCTGGCCGACCTGGGCGCCCGGGTGGCGATCGTCTCCACCACCCGGCGGATCCACGAACGGGCCGGCGAGCTGGGCGTGACCGGCTTCGTCGCCGACCTCACCGACGAGTCCGAGGTCGGCGCGCTCGCCGACGCGGTGGCCGAGCAGCTCGGCGACGTCGAGGTGCTGGTCAACAACGCGGGCCTGGCCAGCCGGGCCAGCCCGGAGGTGCTGCGCCCGGTGGCCCAGCTCAGCTACGACGAGTGGCGGGGCGAGATCGACCGGAACCTGACCACCGCGTTCCTGTGCAGCCGCGCCTTCATCGGCGGGATGGCCGAGCGGGGCTGGGGGCGGATCGTGAACCTGGCGGCCACCGCAGGGCCGGTGAACGCGCTGCCCACCGAGGCGGCGTACGCGGCGGCCAAGGCCGGCGTGGTGGGGCTGACCCGTGCCCTGGCGATGGAGATGATCGCCGACGGGGTGACCGTGAACTCCGTGGCCCCGGGCACCATCTACACGGCGGCCTCGACGGTGGCCGAGATCAAGCAGGGGATGGGCACCCCGGTCGGGCGCCCCGGCACCCCGGACGAGGTGGCCGCCGCCATCACCTTCCTCTGCTCGCCGGCCGCCTCGTACATCACCGGGCAGATGCTGGTGGTGGACGGCGGCAACAGCGTCCGCGAGGCGCAGTTCCGCTGACCCCCGCCCGGGTCAGTTGTAGGTGCCGCCGCCGTCGGAGTTGGCCCAGACGGCCAGGGCGATCCAGCCGCAGCAGGCGAGCAGGCCGATCGCGGTGAAGACGTAGCTGAGGATCAGCCCCCAGGTGGCGAGCTGGTCACCGTCCTCGCCGGTCCGCCGGATCTGCCGCTTGGCCAGGTGGCCGAGGACGATCCCGGCCGGGGCGAAGACGAAGGCGAAGACCAGCGACAGGATCGCCATGGTGTTCGGTCCGCCGCCGCCTCCCGGTGGCGGGCCGTACTGGCCGTACGGGCCCTGCGGCGGGTACGCCGGCTGCTGCGCCCACTGCTGGTGCTCCTGCGGCCGCTGACCCCACTGCTGCTGCTCGGGCTGCTGGCCCCACTGCGGCTGGTCCGGCTGCTGGCCCCACTGCTGCTGCTCGGGCTGCTGGCCCCACTGGGGCAGCCCGGAGGGCTGGCCCGGCTGCTCGTACGGCGACGGCGGCCGCTCCGGCTCGCCGGGTGGTGGATGACTCACGTCCGTTCGCCTCCTCCGCCGCAGGTCACAGCGCTCCTCACTTGCGGACGCTACCCGCAGCGGTGAACCTTTTCACAGCGGTTGTGTGGACTGGTCACCTTGGCCTCGACCGTCCCGGGGCCGATACTGACCGAGCGTTCAGTTACCCATGAGTAATGCGCCGATCCCCCGGAGGCTGAGATGGCCAGACTCGCCCAGACGCCCGGCCTGACCGACGTGCAGCGGTCGATCCTGGAAACCGTCCGGGAGTTCGCCGACAAGGAGATCATCCCGCACGCGCAGCGGCTGGAGCACGCCGACGAGTACCCGACCGACATCCTCGACGGGATGCGGGAGATGGGCCTGTTCGGTCTCACCATCGACGAGGAGTACGGCGGCCTGGGCGAGTCCCTGCTGACCTACGCCCTGGTGGTCGAGCAGCTGTCGCGGGGCTGGATGTCGATCTCCGGCATCGTCAACACCCATTTCATCGTGGCGTACCTGATCTCCCAGCACGGCTCCGCCGAGCAGAAGGCCCGGCTGCTGCCGAAGATGGCCACCGGCGAGGTGCGCGGCGCGTTCTCGATGTCGGAGCCGGAGACCGGCTCCGACGTCTCGGCGATCAAGTCGAAGGCCGTCCGCGACGGCGACAACTACGTCCTCAACGGCCAGAAAATGTGGCTGACCAACGGGGCGTACTCGTCGGTGGTGGCCACCCTGGTCAAGACCGACACCGGCGCGGAGTCGGTCTACGGCAACATGAGCACCTTCCTGCTGGAGAAGGAGCCCGGCTTCGGCGAGACCGCGCCCGGCCTGACCATCCCCGGCAAGATCGACAAGATGGGCTACAAGGGCGTCGAGACGACCGAGATGGTGCTCGACGGCGTCACCGTCCCCGCGTCCGCCGTCCTCGGCGGCGCGGACAAGGTCGGCCGTGGCTTCTACCAGATGATGGACGGCATCGAGGTCGGCCGGGTCAACGTGGCCGCCCGGGCGTGTGGCATCTCCATCCGCGCCTTCGAGTTGGCTGTCCAGTACGCCCAGCAGCGCCGCACCTTCGGCCAGCCGCTCGCCAAGCACCAGGCCATCGCCTTCAAGCTCGCCGAGATGGGCACCAAGATCGAGGCCGCGCACGCGCTCATGGTCAACGCCGCCCGGCTCAAGGACGCCGGCCAGCGCAACGACGTCGAGGCCGGCATGGCCAAGCTGCTCGCCTCGGAGTACTGCGCCGAGGTCGTCCAGGAGGCGTTCCGCATCCACGGCGGCTACGGCTACTCCAAGGAGTACGAGATCGAGCGGCTGATGCGGGAGGCGCCCTTCCTGCTCATCGGCGAGGGCACCTCGGAGATCCAGAAGACCATCATCTCCCGGGGCCTGCTCAAGGAGTACAAGCTCTGACCGGTGCGCCGGTCACCGTCCGGCCGGCTCGGCAGCCGGCTCCGGGGCGGTGACCGGCCCGCCCGCCAACACGTACGGGCGCGACCGGTACTCCTCGATCGCGGCGGCCAGCCGCTGCTCGGGCACCGCAGTGTCCCGACCACCGACCACCGGCGCCGGTTCCAGCGACTGCCACCTGACCGGTCGCAGCCGTACCCCGTTCAGCCGGCCGTCCCGCTTGTGCAGGCTGACCCGGTCGATGTTCGACCAGTCGTAGGACTGGCTGCCGTAGCGGATCCCACCGGCGGTCAGCGCCAACCGGCCGGTGAACCGCGCCTCCCGGTAGGCGATCCGTCCCACTGCCGCCGCCGCGCCGAGGACCAGCAGTGTCCGGACGATCCGGCCCCACTCCCGGTCGGTCGGGAACCACGAGGTGATCACCACCGCCGTCCCGGTCACCAGGGTCAGGTCCGCCAGGAGATCCGTCCAGCCGGCCAGCGACCGGCGGGCCACCAGGCCGGGCTCGACCGCGTCCCGGCCGGCCACCCGGGCCGTCCAGGCCAGCCGGCCGTTCCGCCGCGGCCACCAGCGCCGTCCCAGTTGGTGCACGCCGAATATCAGCCAGGCGACGCAGGCGAAGCTGTCGAAGGTGGTGGACCGGGTCAGTGCCAGCAGCGGCGCGGCCACCGCCACCGCGACCACCGCGGCGACGGCCAGGGAGAGCAGGCGGCGCGACCAGAGTCCGTCCCGGGTCGGGGGCAGGCGCAGGCGCGGCGTCCGCGGCAGAGGCATGGGCGCAGGGTACGGGTCGGCCGCCAGCAAAACCCGGCCGGTCAGCCCAGCCGGGTCAGCCCGGCGGCGGCGCGCTCCACGATCAGGCAGCGGTCCTCGACGTAGTCCATGCCCGCCTCCTCGGCGATCCGCCGCGCCTGCGCCGAGACGATGCCCAGTTGCAGCCACACCGCCGGCGCGCCGATCGCCGCGGCGTCCCGGACCACCTGCACGGCGTCCGCCGCCGGCCGGAACACGTCCACCAGGTCGACCGGGTGCGGGATGTCGGCCAGCGACGCGTACGCCCGCTCGCCGAAGAGTTCGTCGACCGTCGGGTTGACCGGGATGATCCGCCAGCCGTACCGCTGCATCTGCAACGGCACGCTGTGCGCGGCCTTACGGCGGTCGCGGGACGCGCCCACGACGGCGATCACGGCCGAGTCGGCGAGGATCTGCTGAGCGGTACGCACCCGCCGACTCTAACCCCACCGGTGCGGTGGCCCGCCGGCTACAGCAGGGACAGCTGCTCGGCGGCGGGCAGCACCTCGGGGGTCGGCAGCCGCCGATTGTCGCCCCGCTCGCCCCGGTGCAGCCCGTGCCGGCGGGCCGCGATCCGCACCCGCGCGGTCAACTCCCGCTGGTACGCCTGCGGCGCGTACGCGCCCGCCCGGTAGAGCTCGCGGTAGCGCGGCACCAGGTGCGGGAACTCCCGGGCCAGCCAGTGCGCGTACCACTCGCGGGCGCCGGGGCGTAAGTGCAGGGCCAGCGGCGTCACGCTGGCCGCCCCGGCCGCGGCCACCGCCGCCACCGTCGCGTCGATCGACTCGTCGCTGTCGCTGAGCCCGGGCAGGATCGGCGCCATCAGCACGCCCACCTCGAAGCCCGCGTCGGTGAGCGCGCGTACCGCGTCGAGTCGCCGGCGCGGGCTCGGGGTGCCCGGCTCGACCGCCCGCCACAGCGCCTCGTCGACGAACCCCACCGAGTACGAGACGCCGACCCGGGTCACCTCGGCGGCCTGGCGCAGCAGCGGCAGGTCCCGCAGGATCAGCGTGCCCTTGGTCAGGATGGAGAACGGGTTGGCGAAGTCGCGCAGCGCCTCGATGATCGGCGGCATCAAGCGGTACCGACCCTCGGCCCGCTGGTAGCAGTCCACGTTGGTGCCCATCGCGATGTGCGCGCCGCGCCAACGCGGGGCGGCCAGCTCGCGCCGGACCAGCTCGCCGGCGTTGACCTTGACGATCACCTTGCTATCGAAGTCCGCACCCGCGTCGAGGTCCAGGTAGGTGTGGGTGTTGCGCGCATAGCAGTAGGTGCATGCATGGCTGCATCCGCGGTACGGGTTGATCGTCCACTCGAACGGGACGCGGGACGCGCCGGGCACCTTGTTGATGATCGACTTGGCCTGCACCTCGTAGAAGGTCATCCCGGCGAAGCCGGGGGTGTCGAAGGTGCGGGCGATCGCGCCGGGCAGCGCCAGCGGCAGGGGTGGAGTCGCTGGCGCTGACCCGTCGGGATGCCCCTCGTCCGGGGGAGCGGAGAGGTTCTCCCAGCGCATGACACTCATTCGAACATGTGTACGAGAAGAGTGCAAGTGACCCGCCGGACACCGGCTCCCGCCCGCTGGGCGGCGGGTGGAGGATGGAGCCATGGAGAGGTCGACCTTCGTCTACGACGGGGACTGCGCGTTCTGCACCCGGTGCGCCGAGTTCATCGAGCGGCGCATCCCGACCGGCGCCCGGGTGGTGCCGTGGCAGTTCGCCGACCTCGACGCCCTCGGGCTGACCGAGGCCGAGTGCGAGGAGGCGGTGCAATGGGTCGGCGCCGACGGCTCCCGCGCCGCCGGGCCCGACGCCATCGCCCGGCTGCTGGGCGAGAGCGGTCCGCTGTGGCGGGTGGCCGGCGCGGGGCTGCGCGTTCCGCCGGTCCGCCTCGCCGCCTGGCCCGCGTACCGCTGGGTGGCCCGCAACCGGCACCGGCTTCCCGGCGGCACCGCCGCCTGCGCCCTGCCCCAGGAGGCGCGGGAGCGCCTGTACGGCCCGAGCGGCCGCCCCACCACCGACGCCTGACCCGCCGCCGGCGTCGCCGGGCTACGTCGTCGCCGGCCCGACCACCGGTGCCCGGCCGGCCATCGGTGGCGCCCCAGCGGGTACGTCGTCCGGTGCCGGCCCCTGATCCTCCGGTGCCGGGCCGGTCGGCGCGGCGCCGTCACGACGACGGGTGATCAGTTGGCGGGCCCACACCACCGGCCTGATCCGCTCCAGCGGCAGGAAGCTCGTCATCGCCACCAGGTGCGGCGCGAACGAGATGGTGATCGTCGCGATGGTCACCAGGTGGAACGAGTAGAAGAAACCGACCGTGGCCACCCGCCAGCGCTCGGGCAGCAGGAACACCACGGGGCTGAGCAACTCGAAGGCGAGGATGCCGAACTGGGCGACGAGTAGCAGGTACGGCACCTGCGCGATCAGGTCGGCGAGGTCGGTGCCGCGCCGGATGATGGCCCGGGCGAGCACCGAGCCGGTCGCCCAGTCCAGCCCGCCGAAACGCAGCTTGGCCCAGGCGGCGAGGAAGTACGTGCAGATCACGGCGATCTGGGTGACCCGCAGCGCCCAGCCGCCGGCCTCGGTGCGGGTCGAGTCGCCGTGCCGGGCGCGGCCGGCGGTGGGCAGGGCGGCCAGCGCGACGAGGAGCCCGATCCGGTCGTGGTCGACCTTCCCGTAGCTCATCGCGATGATCATCCACTCGAAGTAGAGCGCGAAGACCGACCAGCCGAGCAGTCGTGGCGCGCGGCCGGTCGCGGCGAGCAGGGCCAGTGGCAGCAGCGTCCAGAAGATGGCCGCGACCATGGTGGGGGTCGGGGTGGGCAGCGGGAGCAGCCGGCCGATCAGCAACGGCTGGTAGAGCTCGCCCGGTACGTCGACCCGGGTGCGTACCCACGGGGTGAAGACGACCAGGTCGGCGGCGACGAAGAGGTAGACCAGGGTGCGGAAGGCGGCCACCCGGCCGCGGGGGACCGCCTCGGTCAGCCAGCGGGTCACCGGGCCTCCTGCCAGCGCACGGTGGTCTCGTCGGTCCACCGTCCGGTGGGTCGGCCCTGGTGGATGCCGTACCAGCGGATCACGATGCGGACCTCGACCAGGTCCGGCGCGCCGGGGTGGCGTTCGGCGTACGCGTCGGCGACCTGCCGCAGCAGCGTCGGGTCGGCGGCGTAGCGGTCCTGCTGGCCCTCGATCTCGGCGCGGCGGATGCCGGTGGCGTCCTGACCGAGCGCGATCACCGCGCCGGTGCGGTCGACGCCCTCCACCCGGGTGTCGGGGGCGGGCGCGTTCGGTGGCTCCGACGTGGAGTACATCCGGAACGGCCCGAACGGGAAGTGGTCGTCGACCCCCCAGAGGGTGCCGGCGAGCAGCAGGGCCAGACCGAGCGCGGTCGCGCCCAGCCGGACCGCGCGGCCGCGGGGGGTCAACGTCTCCATCGGGTCGTGACGATACGGGATCGGGACGTCACGACGGTGTCCCTGCGCGGTCTGCCGCTGGCCCTGCGTGTCGGCGGGTACGCCGACGGCCGGACCCCCCTGGTGGGGAGCCCGGCCGTCGTGGGTGGTGCTCAGTGCTTGTGCTCGGCCAGCTGCTTGCGCACGTCGTCCATGTCGAGGGCCTGGACCTGCTCGATCAGGTTCTCCAGCGCCGACTCGGGCAGCGCGCCCGGCTGGGCGAAGACGATCACGCCGTCCCGGATCGCCATGATCGTCGGGATGGAGCGGATGTCGAACTTCGCGCCGAGCTCCTGCTGCGCCTCGGTGTCGACCTTGCCGAAGACGATGTCCGGGTGCTTCTCCGAGGAGCGCTCGTAGACCGGGGCGAACCGCTTGCACGGGCCGCACCACTCGGCCCAGAAGTCGACCAGCACGATGCCGTCGCTTCCGGTCACCTCGTCGAAGTTGGCCGTGGTCAGCTCAACCGTTGCCATTGCACTCTCCGATCAGCGGATTGCTTTTTCGTCCCGTAGAACCAGGGCAGCCCCGGTTGAATTCCCGGCCCGGGCGGGCCGAAACCGGCACGGCCCGGGACGGGGCCGGCCGCAGGTCGGGCAACCTATCGAACCGTATCTGTCGACCCCGCGCTGCGGAACGCAAATGCACCACGCACTTGCGTCACCTGCCGTGATGGGAGCGTTTCCAAGGAGATCCACGCCACCCGCCGGTACGAATCGGTAACTTCAGCCTTGACAAGGGGTGACTGTGCCGCTAAAGATCGCATAGCACGGTGCCGTCGATTACTCACAGTGATGTCACAAAACGGTAAATGTGACGTCCGTCTCTGTCGATGTGTCCACCCCGTACGGCAGAATCTCTGGCATCAGAGCGTGGGCGGCGGGTGCCGGGGAGGGCCCCGCCGCTCATTGCGTCTCCCCCCGGATGCGCCCGGTGTGACATTTCCACTCGGCCTCCGCCCCCGTCATCGCCTTAACCACCGGTAAGGCATGCTGTGCCGAACTCCATCGCCGCCCGTCGAAGGGGACAAGGATGCAGTTCGGCCGCTACTTCGAGGAGTTCGAGGTCGGCGCGGTCTACCGGCACTGGCCCGGCAAGACCGTGACCGAGTACGACGACCACCTCTTCTGCCTGCTCACCATGAACCACCACCCGCTGCACATGGACGCGCACTACGCCGAGTCGGCGAGCCAGTTCAAGCGCAACGTGGTGGTCGGCAACTACATCTACTCGCTGCTCCTCGGCATGTCCGTGCCGGACGTCAGCGGCAAGGCGATCGCCAACCTGGAGGTCGAGTCGCTGCGGCACGTCGCGCCGACCTTCCACGGCGACACCATCTACGGCGAGACCACCGTGCTGGACAAGCGCGAGTCCGGGTCGAAGCCGGACCGGGGCGTCGTCGCGGTGGAGACCCGCGGCTACAACCAGGACGGCACCCTGGTCTGCGTCTTCCGGCGCAAGGTCATGGTCCCCAAGAAGGAGTACGCCGCCGCGGCGGTGCCGGACGGCGTCGACCCGGAGCGGCCGAGCTTCCCCGAGCCCCGCTGACCGCAGCCCCGACGGGGCCCCTTCCCACCGCGTTCTGGTCGGGAAGGGGCCCTTTTCGCGATCCGGGGCATATGCTGACGCCGGAGGTCTAGATGAGCCACTCCCTCGCCGGAGAGCCGCCCTCTGCCGGACGCCGTGCCGCACCGCTGACCACCGCCGTCTACTCCGCCGCCGAGTGGGACCTGCTCACCACCCTGCCCGGCCGGGTACTCGTGGCCGCCGCCTCCCCCACCCCTGGCCGCCCGCCCCGTGGCGTCGCCGCCGGGCTCGCCGGGCTCGACGCCGTGGCCGCCGGCCGGGCCTCCGACAGCGACCTGGTACGCGCCGTCGTCACCGCCATCTACGCCCGCCACGACGGGGCGCCGGCCCAGGCCGACCGGCTCACCGACCTGGTCGACCTCCTCGCCGCCTGCCGGGCCGCGGTACGCGTACTCGGTCGGCGGGCAGACCCGGCCGACTCGGCCGCGTACCGGCAGTGGGTGGAGTCGGTGGCCGCCCGGGTCTGCCGGGCCGGCGATCCGCCCGGTCCCGCCGACCGACGGTTGCTGGACCGGCTCGGTGGTGCCCTGGGGCTGCGGTGACCGGGGTGGCGTCCGGCGGTGCCCCGGCCGGCCGTACCCTCTTGTGACCGTGACCGAGGACCAGCTCGACGTGGGTGTCGGACCGTGGCCCGGCGACCCGCCGGACGACCCGCGCTACGACCCGGAGCTGCTCGCCGCCGGCGACCGGCGCAACGTTGTCGACCGCTACCGGTACTGGCGGCGCGAGGCCGTCGTCGCCGACCTGGACGAGCGCCGGCACGACTTCCACGTGGCGATCGAGAACTGGCAGCACGACTTCAACATCGGCACGGTGGTCCGCAACGCCAACGCCTTCCTCGCCGCCGAGGTGCACATCGTCGGACTGCGCCGGTGGAACCGGCGCGGCGCCATGGTGACCGATCGCTACCAGCACGTCCGGCACCACCCGACGATCGAGGAGTTCGTCGCCTGGGCCGCCGGGCGGGACCTGCCGGTGGTGGGCATAGACAACCTGCCCGGCTCCCGGCCGCTCGAGACCACCACCCTGCCCCGCCGCTGCGTGCTCCTCTTCGGCCAGGAGGGACCGGGCCTGTCCGACCCGGCTCGCGCCGCCTGTGACCAGCTCTTCTCCATCGCCCAGTACGGCTCGACCCGGTCGATCAACGCCGGTGTGGCCAGCGGCATCGCCATGCACGCCTGGATCCGCGCCCACGCCGGCCCGCCGCCCGGCTGAGGTCGCCCGAGCCTCGCCGAAGGGAAACGGCCGCTCCGCTTGACGGGCCGGTGGCGGGGGGCCACGGTGGGGATGTGAGTGTCGTGGTGAGTTGTCCGAGGTGCGCCGGTCAGGTCCGGCTCCCCGACCTGATGCACCCCGAGTCGCGGTGCGCGCGGTGCGGCCCGGTCGCGCCGCTGCACGTCCCGGAGAACATCGGAGCCGAGATCATGGCGAGCGTGGTGGACCGCGTCGTCGCCGACGAGAAGGCCGAGCGACCCCGGGTGCCGCTCTGGTGTCCGTGGCCGCTGCCGCAGGGTTGGACGGTCACCGGGGTCGGCTGGGCCGGGGACGACCCCTCCGGCGTACGGGCCACGGCGGTGGCCTGCGCCGGTCCGGCGCCGCTGGGCGGGGGACCGGCCGAACTCCTGCTGGTGGCCGAGGAGCCGGGCGTCGGGCTGGGCGCCCGCTTCGCCGGGGTGTCCGGACCGGACCCGGGGCCCGAACTCGCGGAGGCGCTCACCGGCCCCGGCCCCGGACTCGGCCACCCGGAGCACGTCGAGCCGGCCCGGATCAAGGTCGGCGGCCATCCCACTCCACTGTGGCTGGTGAATTCGGCGGCGGATCGAAGCGCGTACGCGGGCGAGGCTCGGGGAATGTGGCTGCATGCGATAGCCTGGCCGGCGAGCGCGGGTCACCTCCTCGCGGAAGACGTCGTCCTGCACGACCTTTCCGAGTGGACACCGCCCGAACTCGTGTACGGCGCGCCGTCACCCAACCTGCACGGCAGGGCCTGACCGCCCTGACGGACTTGTCAGGGAACGGACGCAGATATTCACTGTACGACACCATACTGATACTCTGGGTGCCGCTGCGGTAAACGGACCCGGCCCCGCGCGAGAGGATGGCCCGCTATGGTCAAGAAGGTCCTCACCTGGGCCGGCGTCGCATTCTTGATCTTCTTCGTCGCCTACCGGCCGAACTCCGCCGCGGACGTCTTCAAGTCGCTCGGCGGCGGCATCATGGACATCGCCCAGGGCTTCGGCGACTTCTTCACCAGCCTCGTCGCCTGACCGCCCATGGGCAGCCCCTCCGGACCCCCCTTCGATCCCGACGACCCCGACCGGGAGCGCCGGGAGCGGGACACCGAGCCGATCCCGCGGTTCCGTCCCGACGACGGTCCGGGTTACGGCTCCGGCCCGGGCCTGGGCGACGGTCCGTCCCTTTCGGACGACATCGGCTACGGCGAGGGGCCGGGATACGCCGGTGAGGGCCGCTCCGGGCGGACCTGGGCGCGCGATCCGGAGGCCGGCTACCAGCAGGCCACCATCTCCGAGGAGGAGCTGGCCGGGCTGCGGGTGGACGCCTCCGGCATGCCGATGGGTCCCCGGCGGGTGCTGCCCCTGGAGGACGAGCCCAGCTCGCTGGTGGCCCGCTACCTCTTCCCCACCGAGCGCTACCGGGGCGAGTGGAAGCGGCACTGGATCCACCTCGCCACCCCGATCGTCGTCGGCATCGCCGCGACCTTCATCCTCGGCTACCTCTCCGGCTTCCTCGCCGGGCAGGATGTCGGCGCTCTCACCACCGTCGCGGTGCTGCTCTGGTTCGCGGTGATGGGCTGGGTCGCCTGGCGGGTCGCCGACTGGTGGTACGACCGCTTCATCCTCACCAACAAGCGGGTCATGGTGGTCAACGGCATCATCACCCGCCGGGTCGCCATGATGCCGCTGGTCCGGGTCACCGACATGAAGTACGAGCAGACCCCGACCGGCCGCGCGCTCAACTACGGCACCTTCGTGCTGGAGTCGGCGGGCCAGGAGCAGGCGCTGCGGGAGATCAAGAACCTGCCCAACCCGAACGAGCTCTACCTGCGTGTGGTCGAGGAGATGTACGAGCCGCAGGCGGTCGAGGCGCGGCTGGGCAAGGAGGCCGACGAGGCCAAGGCCGACGACGGCGCCTGAAGCTTTTCGTCCGTTCATCGGAGGAACTGCGAACCTTTCGCCGTCGACCCCGCCGCCTCGGCCATGGCACCCTGCCTGCAGGGACGGGGTGCGGAGGTGACGCGTGGCCGAGCGGGATCCGCTCGAGGAGGAGTTCCGCGACTTCGTCGCGGCGCGCTCCAGTGCCCTGCTGCGCACCGCGTACCTGCTGGCGGGGGACTGGGCCACCGCCGAGGACCTGCTCCAGACCGCGCTGACCAAGACGTACCTGGCCTGCAAGCGGCTCGGCGGGATCGAGGCGATCGAGCCGTACGCCCGGCGGGTCATGGTCAACACCTCGACCAGCTGGTGGCGGCGGCGCTGGCACGGTGAACGCCCCACCGAGGTGCTGCCCGAGCGGGCCGGGGTCGACGAGATCGAGCAGCAGCTCGACCGGGACGTGCTCTGGCGGCACCTGACCGCGCTGCCCGCCCGGCAGCGGGCCGTGCTGGTCCTGCGCTTCTACGAGGACATGTCGGAGGCGCAGACCGCCGCGCTGCTGGAGATCTCGCCCGGCACGGTGAAGAGCCAGACCTCCCGCGCGCTGGCCACCCTGCGCCGTCGACTCGGCGAGGAGGCGGCACGGGAACTGCCGGAGACGGCGACCCCGACCGGAGGGCGGCCAGCGTCGTCCGGGGCGGCTGCCGTCGTACCCTCGGAACCCGCCGGCCCACGGCGGGCCCCGCAGGCCGGGCGACCGGGGCGGACGGCCGATGGCGGCGCGACCACCCCGTCGCCCCGCCCGGCCGAGGCCCGCGGTGCCGGCCGGGACGTGCCCGCCGGAACGGGTCGACGGCCCGAACCGCCCGTGCCCGGTGCCGTCCGCCCCCGGGCGGCCGTCCCGGCGGAGACCCGGTGAAGCCGACCCCGGCCGCCCGGGACAACCAGACCGGCGGCCCGGAGCGTCCAATGGCTGTGACGCAGGACGACCTGGAGCGGGCGCTGCGGGAGACCTTCTCCCGCCGGGTCGCCGTGCCTCCGCCGTTGGCCGCCGACCCGGCGGGGCTGGCCATCGGCCGGGCCCGGCGGATCCGTCACCGGCGGACGCTGACCGGGCTGTCGCTGGCGGCGGTCGCCACGGCGGCGGTGACCGCCGGGATGGCGCAGCTCGGGGGCCACCCCGGCCGCTCCACCACGCCCACCGTGGTGCTCGGCGACCCGCGCGGCGGGGCCACCGCGGCCGCCTGGCCGGTCGCCCCCGATCCACCGGCCCCGCGCGCCGGGGGAGAGGTCGAACTGATCGTCGGCGGTGCGCTGGTCACCGTGGAGGGAAAGCGGTACGACCTGGGCATCGGCCCGGTCGACCGGGCCCAGCGGCTGCCCGAGCACGGCGGCTGGCTGCTGGTCGGGGCACCCACCCCGGCCGGACGCACCCTGTGGGTCGTGCCGTCCGGCCAGGCCCCGCAGGTGCTGCTGGCCGGTGCCGAGGCGGTCGTGCTGAGCCCGGACGGCCGGCAGGTCGCCTGGCGGGACGGCGACGGGCTCTTCGCGGCCGGCCTGGTCGCCAACCGGCTCCTCGCCACCGCAGGTACGACCGCCGGGCACGGCGCCACGCCGGTCCGCTTCGTCGGCGACCGCGTCCTGGTGCGCACCCGCACCGGCGGCCACCTGCTGTGGCGGCCCGCGGCGGGCCCGCTGCCCGACGGCGACCGCCGGGTCCTCGACGTCTACGGCGCGCTGCCCGACGGCCGGCCCGTCGGGCGGGTGCCCGCCGACGGGAACCCGGGCCGGTCCTGCCTGGCGGTGCTCGACCCGGCCGATCTCGCGCCGACCGCCACCGGCTGCGCGGCTCCGCTGGCCGGGGACGGCCTCGGGGCCGTCTCCCCCGATGGCCGGTGGCTGCTGGTCAACGGCCGTACCGGCGGGACCGACGGCGCGCTCCTGGTCGACCTCACCGGCCCGGAACCGGGCCACGCCGCCCGGGCCGCCGGCCCGACGATCAGCGGCGAGGTGGCCTGGAACGGCGCCATGATGGCCGCCTACGTCGACCGGGGCGGGGCGCTGGCGCGGGTCGACCCCGACAAGGTGCTGGCCGGGGGACGGGCCTCCACGACGATGCTGAGCGGGGTCACCTCCGGCGAGCGCCCGGTCGTGGTGGCCGGCGCCTCCTGACGGTCGGGCGGTAGCGTCGGAGCGTGATCTCGCGTCCGGCGATCGACCTGCACACCCACTCCACCGCCAGCGACGGCACGCTGAGCCCGGCCGAGCTGGTCCGCGCCGCCGCCGACGCCGGGCTGGACGTCGTCGCCATCACCGACCACGACACCACCGCCGGCTGGGACGCCGCCGTGCGGGCGCTGCCGCCCGGCCTCACCCTGATCCGCGGCGCGGAGATCTCCTGCCGGTGGCACGGGATCGAGCCGGCCGTCCCGCTGCACCTGCTCGCGTACCTTTTCGACCCGGACCACCCGGAGCTCGTCGCCGAGCTGGCCCGGGTGCGGCTCGCCCGCGAGGTGCGCGGCGAGCGGATCGTCGAGCTGCTGCGCGCCGACGGGGTCGACATCAGCTGGCCGGAGATCATGGCCGCGGCCGGCGGCGGGACGGTCGGCCGGCCGCACATCGCCGCGGCGCTCATCCGGGCCGGCCTGGTCGCCACCACCACCGAGGCGTTCGGGGCGGACTGGCTGGGCGAGCGCTACCGGCTGCCGAAGGAGGACGTGGACGTGTTCCGGGCGGTCGAGCTGATCCGGGCCGCCGGGGGCGTACCGGTCTTCGCCCACCCCCGGGCGACCCGGCGGGGCCGGATCGTGCCGGACGAGCTGATCGTCGAGCTGGCCGCGGCCGGGCTCGCCGGCCTGGAGGCCGACCACGAGGACCACTCCCCGGCCGAGGCCGCGCACGTGCGCGCGCTCGCTGCCGAGCTGGGCCTGCTGGTGACCGGCTCGTCGGACTTCCACGGCACGCACAAGACCGTCCGGCTGGGCGCGCACACCACCGCGCCGGAGGCGTACGAGCGGATCGTCGCGGCGGCCTCCGGGGTGACCGAGGTCGCTTCCGGCTGATCCGCGTTTCCGTCCACAGCGGCCCGACTACGGTTAGCCGGTGGATCTCAAGCTCTTCGGTGAGGTCTTCGTGACCCTGCTGGTGATCGTCGACCCGCCGGGCATGATGCCCATCTTCCTCGCCCTGACCGGGCCACTGACCGCGCGCGACCGCCACCGGGCCGCCTGGCAGGCGGTCGCGTTGGCGCTCGGCGTGATCGTGATCTTCGCGGTGGCCGGTCAGACGCTCCTCGACTACCTGCACGTGGACCTGCCCGCGTTGCAGGCGGCCGGCGGCCTGCTGCTGGTGCTGGTCGCGCTGGAACTGCTGACCGGCAAGGCCGACGACCCCAGCCAGCAGGTCACCTCCAACATCGCGCTGGTACCGCTGGGGACCCCGCTGCTGGCCGGTCCGGGCGCCATCGTGGCGACCATGCTCTTCGTGCAGCAGGCCGACGGTGTCGACGACCACTTTGCGATCGCCGCCGCGATCGTCGCCGTGATGATCGCGGTCTGGATCGTGCTGCGCTTCTCCGGCGGCATCGTCAAGATCCTGCGCCCCGGTGGCATCGAGGTGCTGACCCGGATCGCCGGCCTGCTGCTGGCCGCCATCGCCGTGCAGCTCATCGCCGACGCGGTCGCCGCGTTCGTCACCCAGTACGTGAACATGACCTGACCGGGCCCGGCCCCGCGGCGGTGCGGGCGTGGCGGTGTCGGACCCGGGTGGCAGGATCGGACCCGTGCGACGAGCCTCCTCCGCCGGACGATCCGCGGGCGCCCCCCGACCCCGTGCCGAGCAGGCCGAGCAGTTGGGCTTCGAGGGCATGCCGGAGCGGCTCTTCGTCTGCACCCCCAGCAAGCTCGGCGCGTACGAGGACTGCCCCCGCCGCTACCGCTACTCCTACGTCGACCGGCCCGCCCCGCCCAAGGGGCCGCCGTGGGCGCACAACTCGCTCGGCGCCAGCGTGCACACCGCCCTGAAGAACTGGTACGCGCTCACCCCGGAGCGACGCCGGCCGGAGGCGCTGGCCGGGCTGCTCAAGGGCACCTGGGTGCGCGAGGGCTACCGCGACGACGAGCAGGAGCGGCAGGCCTACCGGCGGGCGCTCGGCTGGCTGGAGGCGTACGTCGAGACGCTGGAGCCGGGCGCCGACCCGCTCGGCGTGGAGCGGGTGGTCGCGGTCCGGACGGCGGTGCTGGCCTTCAACGGCCGCGCCGACCGGATCGACTCCCGACCCGGGCCGGACGGGCCGGAACTGGTCATCGTCGACTACAAGACCGGCCGCACCGGGCTGGACACCGACGACGCGCGGGGCTCGCAGGCGCTGGCGCTGTACGCGTACGCCGCCGAGCGGACCTTCCGCCGGCCGTGCCGCCGGGTGGAGCTGCACCACCTGCCCACCGGGACGGTCGCCGCGCACGACCACACCGCCGAGTCGCTGGCCCGGCAGCTCACCCGCGCCGAGGACACCGCGCGCGACATCATGGCCGCCGAGCGGGCGGTCGCCGACGGGGCCGACCCCGACGAGGCGTTTCCGCCGGTGGCCGGGCCGCGCTGCGGCTGGTGCGACTATCGCCGCGGCTGCCCGGTGGGGGCGCAGGTGCCCGGTCGCGAGCCGTGGGCGGCGATGGACCGTCCGGCCGCACCCGGCGCCGACGCCTCCACCGTCGGGGGCGGCGGGAGCTGAGGCGGGAAGGCGATCAGGCGGCGGTGGCGGCGAGCCGGGCGGCCCGTTCCTTGGCCGCCTGCTGCATCGGGCCCTCGCGCCAGTCGCGGGGCAGCGCGGCCAGGGCGAGGCGCAGCGCGCGGACGCCCAGGTCGGCCGAGAGCGCGGTGGTGGGCAGCCCCAGGCCGCCGTACAACCGCAGCGCCCAGGGCGGCAGCAGGCCGAGCGCGGTGCCGGCGATCCCCAGGTACGCCCAGCGGGGTGGCCCGAGGCTCAGGCCCAGCCGGGCCGGCAGGCTCAGCTTCCACGGGATCGGCGGCGCGGTCAGGAACAGGGCGGTCTCGGCCGCCTCCCTGGTCATCCGCAGCTCGGGCCGTACCGATCGGTAGTAGTCGGCGACCTCGGCGGCGCTGCCGGGCACCTCGGCCGGGTCGAGCCCGACCAGCGCGGCGGCGCGCCGCTGCTCGGCGTAGTAGCCGTCCACCTCGGCGTCGGTCAGCGACAGCCCGGCTCGGCGGGCGGTGCTGACGAACGACTCGACCTCGGTGACGTGCACCCAGCGCAGCAGCGCCGGGTCGTCGATCCGGAACTCATCGCCGGTCAACGGGTCGGTCGCGCGCATCCGGGCGTGAAGGCCGCGCAGCCGCCGACCGGCCGCCTCCGCCTCGGCGGTGGTGCCATAGATGACGGTGCCGACGTACGTGGCGGTCCGGATCAGCCGGCCCCACGCGTCGGTGCGGTAGTTGCTGTTCTGCGCCACGCCGGCCATCGCCCGCGGATGCAGCGCCTGGAGGTAGAGGGAGCGCAGGCCGGCGACGATCAGCACCGGCTCGTCGTGCACCTTCCAGGTGACCGATCCCGGACCGAAGAGGCCGATGTCGTCGGAGTCCACCGCCCAAGAGTGCCACGGGACGCCTGGGTGGGACTCGCTCCTCGGGGCACCCGGTCCACGGCGGTGACCGTCGACGGCGAGCGGGGGTGCTGCGACCCCGGGTCAGGCGTCGGCGGAGCGGCGGGCCTGGCAGGTGGGGCAGAGCCCCCAGAAGGTCACTTCCGCCTCGTCGACCTCGAAGCCGTTCGCGGTGCTCGGGTCGAGGCAGGGGGCGCCACCGACGGCACAGTCCACGTCGGCGATCTCGCCGCAGCCCCGGCACACCACGTGGTGGTGGTTGTCGCCCACCCGGGCCTCGTAACGGGCGGGACTGCCGGCCGGCTCGATCCGGCGGGACAGGCCGGCGCGGGAGAGCGCGCCGAGGACGTCGTACACCGCCTGGGTGGAGACCGAGTCGAGGCGTTCGCGTACCCGGCGGGTGATCTCGTCGACCTCCAGGTGGCCGCCGGCGGCCAGCACGTCCAGGACGGCGAGGCGCGGCCGGGTGACCCGCAGGCCCCTCGACCGGAGCAGCTCCTCACCACTGGACATGAGGCAATGACAGCACGGGGTCACCGGGTCGACAAGTGAACCCGGCGGCACGTGGTCCCGGCCACAGCTCAACAGCCTTTTCGTGGCCGGTGAACCGGATCGGCTGGCACCGCGTGTGTCCGATCGGGGGCGTGCTGCGACGGATGGATCGTCGTACGCTTTCGCGGCCAACCGCAGCCATCGTCGGAGGTGTCGGTGTTCAAGGAGATCAACGGCCTGCCGGGCCACATCCTGGTGATCCACGCGGCGGTGGTGTTCGTCCCGCTGCTGGCACTGCTCGCCTCCGCGTACGGGCTGGTGCCCCGCTGGCGCCCCCGGCTCGCCTGGGCGGTGGCGATCCTCTCCGTGGTGACGCCGATGATCACCTGGGTGGCCACCGAGTCCGGCGAGGCGTTCGAGGAGTTCCTGAAGGGCAAGAACTACCCGCCCCAGTTGCTGGCCAAGATCGAGGAGCATTCCGAGTACGGCGACACGACGTTCTGGCTCACCCTGGGGCTCGCCGTGGCGGCCCTGGTGCTGCTGGCGCTGACCAGCGACCGGGTCCGTACCCCGCGCCTGCCGTCCTGGGTCAGCTGGCTGCTCAGCGGCGTCATCGTGGTGCTGGGGGTGTTCGCGCTGATCTACGTCGTGCTGACCGGCGACACAGGCGCGCAGTCGGTGTGGGGCAACACCCTCTGACCGGTCGTCCGCCTCAGAAGAGCGCCCGGGAGCAGAGCAGACAGAGCAGGACCAGCAACACCGCCCCGGCCACCCCGCCGACGGCGTAGGTGACCCGCTGCGCGCGCTGCTCCGCCGCGTCCATGGCCTCCATGTCCTGCGGCGGCAGCGCCCGCGGCGGCGTGGCCTGGAGGTGCACCGGCGGTCGCCAACCGGGTGGCGGCGGGGTGGTCGGCGGCGGACCGGCGTAGCCACCGACGGGCCGCGCAGCCGCCTGTCCCGGGACCGGCGGCGGGGGTACGTCCGTCGGGGCGGCCCACGGTGACGGCGAGGTCGGCGCCCCGGGCGTGCCGGCAGCCGCCACGCCGTTGGTCGTCGTGGTGCCGGTCGCCGGCCCGGAGGGCGGCGACCCCGCTGCCGGGTTGAGGCCGAAGGTGGGCTCGCCGAGCGTCGCTCCGTCGGTGCCCGGGGTGGTCCGGCCGGTGTCGGGAGTCGTCCGGCCGGTGTCCGGTGCCGTCGGCTGGGCCTGCTCGGGCGGCCGTCGCCAGAACTCGTCCTCGGAGCTGGCACCGCTGGGCGTCGTCACGCCGTCCGACGCTACCAACGCGGGGAGCGCTCGGCCGCCCGACGCGGCGACGGGTCGGTGCCGGTGACAACGGCGAGGTGGCGGCGACCGGACTGGTGTGGCGCGCAGCCGAGCTGCGGGAGGGCGTAGTCCCGGGTCAGGCTCGTCTGGTCGATGAGGCCGGGCGGCTGCCCGCTCGCCGTCCTGGTCTACGTGTGGCCGTCAGGATCGGGCCGGACTGGGATAGTGTTGCCGCTCGTGAGCATCGAGGATCCGGACGTGCGCGACGACGACCGCGCCGTCGATCTCAGCGAGGATTTCGTGGTGCTGCCCGAGCAGACCGTGGACGACACCGACCACGGCTGGGGTGAGCGCATCGGCGGCAACGACGACTGGCTGCTCGCCGAGCGCCCGCCGCACTGGGGCTGACCCACCCTTCTTCCGTCCGGCCGGCGGGCTCTCCGGCAGCGTCCCCATGATCAGGTAGCAATTGCGGGGGACGGGCTGGGTCAGCCGCGTACCACGACGGCGAAGCGGCTGCCCTCCGGCTGGCCGACGGCACGTTGTGCCTGATCCGGGCGGAGCGCCAGGTAGAGGGCCGAGGATCCGTCGGCGGCGTCGCCGCCCAGCACGTCGAGCACCAGCGCTCCCGAGGCCACCAGTGCGGCCTCCACCGGCGTCCGGCCGGCCGGTACGACCAGCAGGTCGACCCGGGCTCCCGGCCGCAGCACGGCGAGCGCGGCGGGTTCGGCCAGCCGCACCGGTACGCCCACCGACCCGCTCGGCAGCGCCAGTGCGCCCGGCCGACCACCTCCGGTCGACGGCCCCGTCCCCGGCCCGCCACCCTCGGTCGACGGCCCCGTCCCCGGCCCGCCTGAGTTGGACGGCTCCCCGCCCGACAGGTCCCCGGCTGATCCGGTCCCGCCCGCTGATTCGGCCGGTGTGCCTCCGGCGGTTGCGCCGTCAGCCGAGGAGCCCGGGGAAAGAGCCGGGGCGGGACAACCGCCGGACGAGTCGAGGACGACCACCGCCAGGCCGAGCAGGGCAGCGACCAGCCCGAGGCGCAGCAGCGTGCTGCCGCCTGGTCGGCGGAGCCCACGCACCGGGCGCAGGGAGTCCCTCCCGTCCGGGCCACCACCCACCATGCTGCTCACCTTCCACCTCGCCGTCGACCCGCCCCCGGAACGCAGCGCGTGCCTCGCGGTCGGGCCGCCCCGCATCCCGAGGGTCGACCGCCGGCCCTCGCCTCGCTGGCCGGCCGCCGTCGCGGCGCTCGGACAGCACGCTACGGGCAGGAGCGGACGCAGCAGTGCCGTGTGCACCGGCCTGTGGACAACCGGCAGGGCTGTGGACAACGCCCCGAAGCGGCGCTCGACCTGTTACCGAGTCGGTGTGGTCGGGCAACCGGACCGACCGAGCGAAACGCCCGTCGGCTGGGTCGTCGAGGCTGACGGTCCGAGGCTGAGTCGTTCGCGTCATCAGGTCCACAGCGCCGCACACCGGGTCGGTTGCCGGCACCTGCCCGGCGGCGGCACCGACTACGGCGAGCAGCCGGGTCGGCAAGCCGGCCAGCTTCCCGCGCCCTGGGGGACCGCGCCACCCAGGAGAGGCGAATCTGGCCCTTCGCCTCGGCCACGGGCCGGCGCCTGATCAAGCGAGGACCGCAGGCGGGGCGAAGGGAGCGCGGACGCCGAAAGCCCCCGCGGCCGGTAGGGCGGCGGGGGCGGTGGCGTTCGAGATCAGGAGGAGGCGGAGGTGCTGGCCGCGGCCTTGGCCGACCCGCCGTTGGACGAGCCCGACGAGCCCGACGAGCTGCCGCCGTTGGACGAGGCGGCCGACGACCCGCTATCCGACGAGGAGCCGCTGTCCGACTTCGCCGGCTTCGGGGTGGTGCTGCCGGTCTTGCTCTCCGAGCCGGAGGAGCGGGAGTCGGTGCGGTAGAAGCCGGAGCCCTTGAACACGACACCAACCGAGTTGAAGACCTTGCGCAGCCGCCCCTCGCACGCGGGGCACTCGGTCAGCGGCTCGTCAGAGAAGGACTGCACCGCCTCGAGCTGGTGGCCGCACGTGGTGCAGGCGTACTGGTACGTGGGCACGTTCTCCTCCGGATCTGGTACGGCCGGTTGGCACTCGACGGTTTCGAGTGCCAATGGTGCGTCATCCGGCCCGGGTTCGTCCAGCGGACGTGGGGGGATCGACACCGGGCGCGTCGGTCAGCGTACGCAGACCGCCCGACGGGGTGATTACGGCGTGCACCGGGCGGTCGTGCGGCTGGGCGGGCAGTGCCTCGACCAGCTCACCGTCGTGCAACAGCGCTACCGTCAGCACTCTTCCCGGCACCCGGGCCAGCGCCCGGTCGTACGAGCCGCCGCCGCGCCCCAGGCGCAGGCCACGGTGGTCCACCGCCAGCGCCGGCACCACCACCAGCTCCGCCTCGCCGATCGCCGCGCGGCCCAGCCGGGGGCCGGCCGGCTCCCGCATGCCGCGCCCGGCCGCCACCAGCGAGTCGGGCCCGTCGTACACCGCCCAGTCGAGGCCCAGGTCGGCACGGAGCACCGGCAGCAGCAGCTCCGCCTGGCCGGGCAGCGCCGCGCGCAGGGCCTCCGGCAGCTCCGGGCCGCCCGGCTCGGAGCCCACCGGGACGTACCCGGTCATCCGGCGTGGGCGCAGCCGGCGTACCAGATCCACCAGCTCGGCCCGGACGCGCGCCGCGGCTTCGGCCCGCTGCGGCGCGGTCAGCGCCCGGCGGTGGGCGAGCAGCGCGACCCGCGTCTCGCGTTTGGCCTCATGCGCTCCATCAGGAAATTCGGGCACGCAACACTCCCTTGCGCAAACCGCGTCTTTCGGTTGCTCTGTGTCAGCATCGCAGGAACGGGCGCGGAACTTCCGGGGGGAAGCTTGACGCTACGCGGGCGGTTGACGGCGGCCTTCCTCGCGGTGGTGCTCGGCCCGGTGCTGCTCGGAGCGGTCTTCGTCGGCACCACCCTCGCGGCCGTCGACCGCAGCCGCTCCACCGAACGCCTCGGGCTCGCCGCCTCGACCGTGCGCACCTCGGTGGACGCCCTCTGCCAGCAACTCCGGGCCGCCGCCGACGCGGTGGCGCTGCGTACCGATCCCGCCGCCCGCGCCGGCGCCGCCACCCAGGTGGTCAGCCGGGGCCTGGCCGGCGCGGTCCTGGTCACCGACGTGGCCGGCACCACGACCTACGCCACCCCGGGCGCGCCCCCGACGCCCTGGCAGGACTGCTCCGGCGACCGGACCGCTGCCGGGCCGGTGCGGGCGCTCAGCGCCCGGGTGGACCTGCGCGACCCGGCCGGCATCGCGCTCGGCACCGTCGCCGCCGCCCAGGTGGTCGACCCGGCGTTCGTCGCCCGGCTGGCCGCCGCCACCGGCGTCGCGGTCACCCTGCTCGACGGCCCCGCCGCCCCCGACCGGGTCACCCACACCACCGAGTCCAACCGGGTACGCGAGGCGGTGCTCGCCGCCGCGAGCACCGTCGACGGCGACCGGGTCACCGAGACCGCCGACGGCAGGTACGTGCGCCGCCTCGGCCCGAGCCCGGGGCAGCCGCTGCCGCTGGTCCTCTCCGTCCCGGGCGAGCAGCCGGCCGGGCTGCCCGCCGTGCTGGTCGGCGCGGTGCTCCTCGCCGCCGTGCTGGCGGTGCTGGCCGCCTGGCGGCTGGCCCGGGTGACCACCCGGCCGCTGGTCGAGCTGGCCGGCGCGGTGGACCGGGTGGCCCGCGGCGACCTGACCGCGCGGGTGCCGGTGCGCAGTCGGGACGAGATCGGCCGGCTGGCCGGGGCGTTCAACCGGATGACCCGGGAGACGGCCAGTTACGTGGCGGCGCTGACCAGCAGTCGGGACCAGTTGCGGGGGCACCTGGCGGTGCTCGGCGACACCCTGGCCAGCACCCACGACCTGCAACGCATTCTGCGGGTGATCCTGCACAGCGCGCTCGGGGCGACCGGGGCGCGGGCCGGGGCGGTGCTGCTGCTCGACCCGGACGGCGTGCTGGTGGGGCAGTGCGCCGAAGGGCTGGACGGCCGGGTGCCGGACGCCGAGCCGCTGCGGGTGCCGATCGGGGCGGGGGTGATCGGCGCGGTCGCCGCCACCGGGGAGCCGCAGCGCGGCCGGGTCGAGCCGGCCGAGGCGCCGGCGGGGGAGCCGCGCTGCGAGACGTACGTGGCGGTGCCCTTCGCCGCGCCCGGCGGCGCCGAACCGGCGGGCCGGGAGCCGGCGGTCGGGGTGCTGGCCCTCTACGACCGGCTGGGCGGCGAAGAGTTCGACGACGACGACCTGGCCACCCTGCGCACCTTCGCCGGCCACGCGGCGGTCGCGGTGGAGAACGTCCGGGTGCACGAGGAGGCGCAACGGCTCTCGCTGACCGACCCGCTGACCGGGCTCTGGAACTACCGCTACCTGCGCGAGTCGCTGCGCCGCGAGGTGGAGCGGGCCAGCCGGTTCGGACGGATGCTCAGCATCCTCGCCCTGGACGTGGACCGGTTCAAGCGGGTCAACGACACGTACGGGCACACCGCCGGCGACGTCGTGCTGGCCGAGTTCGCCCGCCGGGTACGCGGCGAGATCCGCGAGGTCGACCTGGCGTTCCGGCAGGGCGGCGAGGAGTTCGTGGTGCTGCTGCCGGAGACCGACGCCCGGGGCGCGGCGATCGTCGCCGAGCGGTTGGGCGCGGCCGTGCGGGACACCCCGATCGTGGTGGACGAGCACGTGGCGATCACGGTGACCGTCTCCATCGGCATCGCCGTCTACCCCGACCACGCCAGCACCGGACAGCAGGTGCTCGACGCCGCCGACGAGGCGTTGTACGCGGCCAAGGCCGCCGGGCGGGACGGTTACCGGGTGACCGGGCTGCGCCCCGACGCGGTGACCGAGGAGATCCCGGTGCCGGCCGGCGCGGTCAGCCCGGACGACGAGCTGCCGCGCGCCGGGCCGGCGGCCACCAGGGCGGCGGAGGGTTCGAGCCGGCCGGCCGCCGCAGTCCCGGCACCCACTCCGGGTGTGACACAGCCGGCTACGGGCGGCGCGTCTTCCGGTCCTCACCCGCCGCGGCAGAGCCGTGGCCGATAGTCTCGCGACATGTCGGAGCACTCAGCGAACCCCTCGACGGCCGCCGCGACCGGTCGTCCCCGTGCGGTCAAGGCCGTCATCCCGGCCGCCGGCCTGGCCACCCGGTTCCTGCCGGCGACGAAGGCGGTGCCCAAGGAACTGCTGCCGGTCGTCGACCGTCCGGTCCTGCAGTACATCGTCGAGGAGGCCGCCCAGGCCGGGCTCACCGACGTACTGCTGATCACCGGGCGCAACAAGACGGCCATGGTGGACCACTTCGACCGCCGGCCCGACCTGGAGGAACGGCTCGCGAAGAAGCCGGAGCTGCTGGCCGCCGTACAGCGCACCACCGAGCTGGCCGAGATCCACACCCGCCGCCAGCCGGAGCAGCTCGGTCTCGGCCACGCCGTCGGGTACGCCGCGTCGCACGTCGGCGACGAGCCCTTCGCGGTGCTGCTCGGCGACGAGTTCGTCAAGCTCGACCAGCCGCTGCTGCCGGCCATGCTGGAACTTCAGGCGCGCACCGGCGGTGTGGTGCTGGCCTTCTTCGAGGTGGACCCGGCCGAGACCAGCCGGTACGGCATCGCCTCGGTCGAGCCGGCCGAGTCGGAGCTGACCGACATCGGCGAGGTCGTCAAGGTGACCGGCATGGTGGAGAAGCCGAAGCCGGAGGACGCGCCGAGCAACCTCGCCGTCCTCGGCCGGTACGTGCTGCCGGGCCGGATCTTCGACGCGATCCGGCGCACCGAGCCGGGCAGCGGCGGCGAGATCCAGCTGACCGACGCGATGGAACTGCTGCGCAACGAGGGCGTGCCGGTGCACGCCATCGTCTACCGGGGCACCCGCTACGACACCGGCATGCCACTGGGCTACCTCCAGACGGTGGTGCAGATCGCCGTCGAGCGCGACGACATCGGCGGTGAGTTCCGCAAGTGGCTGGCCGAGTTCGTCAACTCCGACGCGTCGGGCGGTCCTAGTACATGACAGCGACGGCCGACGCCGAGGCGGCCGCGAACGAGTTGACGCCGCTCGCCGACTACCTGGGCAGTGTGCTGCGCAGGTTGCGCGCGCTGCCTCCGCTCGACCTCGACCTCACCCAGGCGTACGGCAACGTCCTCGCCGAGGACGTCGTCGCGCCGCACTCGTTCCCCGCCTTCGACCAGGCGGCGGTGGACGGGTACGCGGCCCGCTGGGAGGACCTCGTCGGCTACGGCCCGGCCCCCTCCGGGGGGTCGGGCGGCCGTACCGTGCGGTTGAACGTGGTCGGCGACCTGGGCGCGGCGAGCTGGCGACCGGTCCGGCTCACCCCGGGCTCGTGCTTCTCGGTCGCCGCCGGGGCGCCGCTGCCGGTGGCCGCGGACGTGGTCGTCCCCGTCGAGTGGACCGACCAGGGCATGGCCGCGGTGGAGATCTTCCGGACCCCCAAGCGCGGGTACGGCGTCCGCCGCGCCGGTGAGGAACTACCCGCCGGCACCCTGCTCGCCCGCGCCGGCACGTACGTCTCGCCGGCGCTGGTCGCCGTCCTCGCCGCCACCGGGATCGGGCACGTGGTGGTCCGGCCCAGCCCGCGGGTGGTCATCGTGGCCACCGGCGACGAACTCGTCGACGTCGGCCGGGGCAGCCAGCCCGGCCAGGTGGTGGACGCCAACTCGCACGCGCTGACCGCTGCCGCCGCCGAGGTGGGCGCGCTGGCGTACCGGGTCGGCATCTGCGACGACGACCCGGAGGGGCTGCGCGGCCTGCTGGAGGACCAGACCCTGCGGGCCGACCTGATCATCACCACCGGCGGCACCGGCACCGGCCCCGGCGACATGGTCCGGCGCATCCTGTCCAGGAGGGAGGGTGGCCGGGCCGGCCCGGTCACCTTCACCGAGGTGGCGCTCTATCCCGGCACTGCGCTCGGATTCGGCACCGTCGGCGCCGAGGAGGTACCGGTGGTGTGTCTTCCCGGTGAGCCCGGATCGGCGCTGATCGGCTTCGAGGTGCTGGCCCGCCCGGCCATCAACCTGCTGGCCGGGGCGGAGCCGGTGTTCCGGCCGAGCGTCCGCGCGCACCTGCTGGAGACCATCACCTCCCCGGGCGGTCTGCGCGAGTTCCGCCCCGCGCACGTCGCCGAGCGGCGCGGCGGGGGATACACGGTCCAGCCGCTGCCGGGTGGGCCGTTCACCCTGTCCGGGCTGGCCGAGGCGAACGGGCTGATGGTGCTCGGCGAGCGGGTGACCTCCGCCGCCGCCGGCTCCACCGTGGACGTACTCCTGCTGGACCGGCGCCGGTGAGTCTGTTCGGCTTCGGGCGGGTGCCGGGTTGGCCGGTGGTGTTGACCGACGGGCCGGTGGTGCTGCGGCCGTACCGGCGTACGGACGCGGCCGCCTGGTCGGCGGTGCGCCGTGCCAACCAGGCCTGGCTGGCGCCGTGGGAGTCGCACCTGCCGGGCACCTGGGACGAGACCAACTCGCCGACCGCGTTCCGCTACGTCCACAAGGACCAGCGACGCTCGGCGCGGACCGGTGAGGGGATGCCGTTCGCGGTCTGCCTCCGCCAGGACGGCCGGGACCGGCTGGTCGGGCACCTCAACGTGGGCAGCATCGTCCGGCGGGCGTTCTGCTCCGGGTACGTCGGATACTGGGTGGACTCCGCAGTGGCCGGTCGCGGGGTGATCCCGACCGCGATGGCGCTCGCCGTGGACCACGCCTTCGGGCCGGGCGGGTTGCACCGGGTCGAGGTGAACATCCGACCGGAGAACCGGCCGTCCCGCCGGGTGGTGGAGAAGTTGGGCTTCCGCGAAGAGGCGTACCACGTACGCTACATGCACATCGACGGGGCGTGGCGCGACCACATCGGATACGCGATGACCAGCGAGGAGGTGGCCGCCGAAGGCGGTCTGCTGGCCCGCTGGCACCGGATCCGTGATCGCGCGGGGTGAGCCGTCCCACGGACGGGATCGGCGCGGCGCGCCGGCATCAGGGTCGACGGCCCGTAACCTCAAGTAACTGCAAGCTGTGGCAAGCGCTGCCCGCCCGTACGATCTGCGCCGTGGACGACCATCCGGGGAAGATCCTGCGGTGGCCCGGCGATTGCCCCGAATTCGGTGACGGGAGGGGTGAGGGTGCCGACCTCGGTGCTCCTCGCCGTCCTCGCCGCTGCCGGCCTGCTCGCCCTCGCGCCGGCGCTGGTCCGCCGGTACGACGCCACCGAGCGGCTGGTGGCGGAGCGGGCGCAGTCGACGGCGCGGGTGCTCCAGCGCCGTCGGCGACGCCGTACTGTCCCGGGACGGCGGCCGGTCAACCCGTCCCGCGCCCTTTTCGTCACGCTCAGCGAAAATGCGAACACGGGCGGTCTGAGCGCCCCGGTCTCCGCGCCCCCGGCGGCGGGCCGCCGCTCGGGCCGGCTGCGCGCCGTGCCGCCCGCCCCGCGCAGGGCCCGTCGCCGCCCCCCGCCCCGGCGCCGCCACACCCCGGCCGTCTACCGGCGTCGCCGAGTGCTCGCCGCGCTGCTGCTGCTCAACTTCGTCGAGCTGGTCGGCGTGATCGTGGTCAGCCCCGGTTTCTGGATCAGCATCTCGGTCACCGGAACGCTGCTGGTGGCGTACGTCGTACACCTGCGCAAGCGGGCGGTGGCGGAGCGCCGGCGGCGGCGGATCCAGGCCCGCGAGGCGGCGTGGCTGGCCGCCCGGCAGGCCGAGGTGCGGCGGGAACAGGCCCGCCGGGCGGCGGCCCGCCGGGAGGCGCAGCGCCGCCTGGCGGCCCAGCGCGAGGCGGTACGCCGGACCGCGATGGGCCTGGACCGGTCGGGTGACCTGCCGGCCGCGGCCAGCGGGGGCGGCTCCGTCTCCTACCGCCGCGCCGGTGGCCTGCGGGGTCGGCCGTACCAGTCCGGCCGCGGCTCCTCCCACCCCGCCTGACCGGCGCTGTTCCTCGCGCCCGTTGCTCCTTGGCGCCGTTTGCGGCGTGTCGCGGTGTTCGGTGGCTCGGACACCGCGACATGCCGGATCCCGAGTCGATCTTCGGGTGGCGCCCGTCGGCACGCCGGGGGTGGATTCGCGGCTAGGAGGGTGGACCTGTTAGCCTTGTCGCCGGCCCGCCTGGTGAAAGCCAGGTGGGACCGAAGCCGGTTCGCCGGCGGAGGGGTTGTGGCGCAGTCCGGTAGCGCACCTCGTTCGCATCGAGGGGGTCAGGGGTTCGAATCCCCTCAACTCCACCCAGCTCAAAGGCCGTTTCCCGTCGTGGGAGACGGCCTTTTCGATCTTGTACAGCAGCGAAGTGCAGCAGCCTGGACTGGGCCCTTACGGCTCGGCTCCGATGTCGTACCGGTCAATAGGATCTTGCGCATGGAGCGTCCAGTGCGGCAGGCATACCTTGGCATGATCTCCAAGCAAGTCGCGCCGATGCTTCGGGGGACACGGGTTCAAACGGTCGGGAGGTACCTTCCGCCGGATTTCCGCTGCCGGCCACGCGGCGGTGATCGAGTTTCAGGGTTCGAGGGCCGGCGGAGGGGACTTTTCCCTCTTCTACGTCAACCTCGGCGTCGCCACGGCTTCCTGGCTGGATTGGCGTCAGGAGCGGTTCGGTGGAGACCAACGTGGCCGGCCTACGGCATCCGACGGTCAGTGGTGGACGCGACTCGGGGCAGCCTCGCGCCATTACGCGGAGCCCTTCGGCTGTTGGATGATCGGGTCGGTGACAGATGCGCCCGACTGCGGGGTGGCCCTGGGCCGGGAGTTGACTGAGCGAGTCATGCCGACCTTCGATGCCTGGCTCGCGCACTACGTCCAACTTGACGAGGCTCTTGCCGACGGGCGCGAAAGTGACCTACTGGTGCTCTTCGCCGCCCAACCGGCCGGGTCGGTCGATGGCATCCAAAACTTCAGTCGTCCTAGCCACCCGTACGTGGAGTGGATGGGCTCCCGGCGATGACTGCGTTCGTGCCACAGCATTCCCGACGTCTAGCTTCTTAGCTGCTCGCCGAGGCGCTTGAGCGCCTTCTCGGTGGCCTCTGCAGCTACCTCGCTGTAGATGTTCATGGTCACGGCGATTTGGCTGTGCCGGAGGAGGCTTCCCGAGCTTGGTGAACGGATTGTCAGCGCCCTGGACCGCCGGGCCAGGTTTGGCCGGGGAATTGGGTTGTCACAGCCGGGGCGGCCGGCGGGCTCGGCCGGGACGCACGCGCCACCCACATGGCGATGCCGTTCGCTACGGTGGCGACCAGCGCGACTGAGGCCACCGCCACGTTGACCAGGAACGCCGGCCGCCAACCCAACGCCATCGTCAGGATGCCGCTCAGGACGGGTCCGAGCAGGAGAGCGGCGCCGAGCGCGAGGCCGAGCACCAGCCGGGCCTGGGAACGCCAGTGACCCAGCTGACCGGACAGGGCGAGGGCGACGCCGACCACGGTTCCGGCACCCAGTCCGACGAGCACCCGCCCTGCCACCAACAGCGCTGCCCCCGGGGCGAAGCGCTCACCGCGCTCCCAACGATCAGGAGCACCAGCGCTGGCACCCCGGTCGCAGTGGGCCACCGCCGGCTGACCAGGTAGCCGGGCGCGATCAGGGACGCCGTTGCCACCATGCACGATGCGACCACGGTCACTGTCATGGTGGCGGTGGACAGTCCGAGGGCGCGCCTGATCGCGCCGGCCAGCGGCCCGATGGGTGCGGTGAGCAGTCCGACGGCGAGCAGTGCACTAAGCGCTGGGCCGACAAGCGACCAGAGCGGGCGAACCACCGGTGGTTGGGCCGAAGCGGAATACCCGGGCGGAATCACCCGGTGAGTGTATGCATCGGACCCTCTGTCGCCAAGATCTCCGACTGCCCGCGGCACCCGCACCGCCGTCAACACCCTGGTCTGCTCCGGTCTGCGTGATTCCGCTGGAGGTGGTCGGTCATCGACAGTGGGAGACGGCCTTTTTCGATCTTGTCAGCAGCAAGAAACAGGCAGCGCCGCCGGTACCTGCGTGGGTATGGTCCGCCGGTGATCATCTCTCAGTACGCGTACTTCGCGCTGAGTTCGAACCGGGTTTCCTCCGCCGAGATCACCGCGAGGCTCGGCATCGAACCGGACGAGATTGTCGTTCGTGGCAGCCGCCGGGCCAACCCGGTGCGGCCCGCCAGCCACCGGTGGAAGATCACGTGTCGCAAGCCTGGGTTGACGGTCGACGAACAGATCAACCGGATCGTGGATCGGCTCTTCGGTCACGCGGAGCGCATCGGTGAACTGGCCGTCGAGCTGGACAACAGCGATGGAGCGCCGGGCGCGAGCATGCTGCAAGTCGTCCGGGTGTTCGAGCATCCGGATGGCGAGGAAGAGGACCTGACCAGCCCCGTCGAAGGCCTGCAGAAGCTCCCTGGTCAGCACCAGTTGCTGGGCTGGCACATCGATGCTCGGGTGTTGGAGTTTCTTCGACTGACGAGAGCAGAGCTCGACGTGGACGAGTATGGCTACGGGTGAGGCTGGTCACGGCGACCCGGCTGCGGCGGCCGGTGGGCCGCCGCAGCCGGGTCACGTCAGGGCAGCTCGGAGGGGCGGTAGCTGGTCGTTCCCTTGGCGGTGTGCACGGTCACCGTGAGGCGGTCCACCTCGCCGCCCTCAGGACCGGGCCACCAGGCCGCCCACCAGCCGGACTTCACGCTGGCCTGGAAAACCTTCCCGTTGTCGAGGCGAACGTCCACCCCGGTGACCCCCGGGCCGACCAGGCCCACGATGTTCGACCACATGGCGTCGCCACTGCCCATGGAACTCATCGTCTGCAGGTCCACCGTGCCGGCGGGCAGGGCCGGCAGCGGGCCGTCGGCCAGGCCCATCGAGGCGAGCTGGTCGTCGTCTCCCGCGCTCAGGCACTCGACGATGACGCCGCTGCCCTTCTTCATGATGAGCAGCGTCGCGAGCCCGCGCTGCTCGGCGAGGAGCACGTCCGCCGGGTCGACCGCCGACGAGCTGCCCCCCACGTCGTTCCCAGCGCAGATCCGGGCCTGCGGCAACACCTGCGCACCGGTGAGCGAACCGGGCGTGGGCGTCCAGGCCGCGACCGCTTCCTCCGCCGTTCCCGGCAGCAGCGCGGGCACGGCCACGACTCCGGTGGCACCCGCGGCGACCGCGGCGAGGCCCATCACCAGCCGGCGCCGCGCCGGCCGGCGAGCGGATGCCCCCGTGGTCTGACCGGCCATCACCCGCTCGACGAACGCCTCCGAACGGGTCCGTTCCAGCGCGGTGGGCTCGCGCCCACGCGCCGGGTCGAGCACGGCCAGCTGCTGCAGGTCCTTCATGCTTGAGTCCATGCCTGCTGCTCCTTGAAATCGTGAGGGCGGAAAGACGAAGGGGCGACGGATTCGGCCGGTTCCAGAGCGGCCCGCAGCCGTTGCCGGGCCCTGCCGAGCCGCATGGCGAAGGTCGACCGGCGACAGCCGAGCACGGTGGCCGCCTGCTCAGCCGTCAATCCGTCGAACGCGACCAGGGCGAGAACCTCGCGGTCTGCGGGGCGTAGAACGCGCCAGGCGCGTTCCAGGTCGATTCGCGTCGCGGCACTCACGGCGTCGTCGGACAGCTCGCGTGCCTCCAGCGACACCAGCCGGACGTCCAGGGCCTGGCGCCTCAACCAGCCGCGCGACTGGTTGGCCATGGTCTTGCGGGCCACCGCGAACAGCCACGGTCGAGCATCGTCCGGCAGCTCGTCGAATCGCCGCCAGGCCGTCAGGAAGACCGTCGAGACGATGTCCTCAGCCTCGGTGACCGGGACCCTCCGCTCGACGAAGCGCAGCAGGTCGGCATATGTCTCCCTGTGCAGAGAACGGAAGCGCTCCTCCCGGGCACCAGCGCGGCTCATCTGGGTTCTTCTTGGTTGTCCATGTCCCCTACCTGTCCGGCTCAGCGGCAACTGTCACACGCCGGTTCACCGTCGAGCTGGGTGTGGAGGGCGAGCTGTCCACCCCGCCACACCCCTCGCGATGTCTGTTTGGTGAGTCTTTCCTGGTCAGACCAGGTCGATGCGACGCCCTCGAATCTGGGCAACGGCACGCCACAATCGGGAGGGAGGTGGTTGCTGTGTCCAGGCGAACGAAGGCACCCCCTCGCGGCTGGCAGTTCTGGCGCCGAGCGTTCTGGACGCGGCCGGCGCTCCTCGTGCTCTACGGCTTGCTGGCGGGCGTGCTCGGACTTTTGGCGCTGGCCGGCGTCCCGGACGGCATCCGCGACGCGGTCGCGATGCGGCGAGCCGTGGAGTGCCTCGCGGGGAGCATGCGGGTAGAGCCGGATGCCGATCCGCCGAAGGGCTGTCTCGAGCGGATCCCGGTCACCTTGTCCGGCCCCTGGCACAGTCGTGGCCCCGGCAGTGACTGGCACCTGATGGTGGAGCAGGACGCTGAGTACGTGCTGTTTGCCGAGACCGAGGTCCCGACCTCGGGCAGCCGCAGGCTCAGGGATGAGGCAGAGGCAGAGGCGTTGCTGTGGGAGGGCACCCCCGTAGCGATCGAACTGCCGGCCGGCGATCGGGTCGAAACCGAGGCCTGGGGCCACCGCGGCTGGTTGCAGACCCTGTTCCTGGGGATGTTTGCCGCCTCCGGTCTGCCCATGCTGTTCGAGGCTGCGCGGCTCAAGCGCGGTAGTGCAGACGGTTGGTGGTCGGTCCGGGGCGAAAAGGTGGGACTGATGGCGTTGAATCCGCTGATGGGGATCGCGTGCCTGCTGGCGATCCCGTCGATGCTTGGGCTCGTGCCGCTGATGCTGGGTCTGCGCCTGCTATGGGTGGCCGTCGTCGCCCTTCTCGGCCTCGGTCTCGTCGTATTCGCCTTGATCAAAGGACGGGCAGTGCGTGCTCGTCCGGGCGTCGAGGGTTGATCCCCTACCCGGGCTGGGAGATCGACTCGCGGTTGATGTAGGCGACCTGCGCGGCGAAGGCCAGCAGAGCCAACACCGTGCCGACGCCGACCGCGAACCCGGGCGACAGCCCCGTGAGCCCGGTCAGCAGCGTGACCGCGAGCCCCACCAGCAGCGCGTTCACCGCGCCCACCATCGCCGCCGTGGTCAGCAACAGCTGCGCCCGCCGGGGCGCGTTACCGACCGCCGCCCAGGTCGCCCGCATGATGCCCTCGCCCTGCACCGCGTCGGCGAAGAAGTCGTGCTCGCCGGCCAGCCGGCGATGGTAGTACGCCCGGATGCGCTGGATCCGCGCGAGATCCAGCTCGTTTTCCACCATGTTCTGCACCAGCCGCAGGAATGTGAGCAGTCCGGTGATCACCAGCGTCGGCAGCACCGCCCCGAGGTACGGCCGGACGAGCGCGGTGTTGCTGGCGACGAAACCGAACCCGATCAGCGCGGCAGAGAGCATGGACAGGAAGACGGTCGCCCGACCCACCGACTCGGTGACGGTCGCGCTGCGCGAGGTCTGAAGCACGAAATGCTCGGTGGTCAGGGCGGTGAGCAGCGCCTGCTCGCGTTCTCCGTCGTCCATGCACCTCACCGTCCGTGGGCTGACCAGGGGTCATCCGTGGCTCAACTCGCCCGCCTCCCGCTCGGTCACGCGGCTTGTCGGAGAAACCCAGGCCAGCCTCGTCATGCGCGGGTCGGGTCAGTTGACCTCGGGAGTCAGGCGGTACCTGGCATCTTCTGGCGAGATTGGCGTTGCCACCTCGGACCTCAGCATTATGGTCGGTGAGTGATCAATGGTGCTCATGTGATCATCTACAGCCGCGACCCAGAGGCGGACCGTGCCTTCTTCCGGGACACGCTCGGCTACCACCACGTCGACGCCGGTCATGGCTGGCTCATCTTCAAGCTCCCACCGGCCGAGCTCGCCATGCACCCGACCGAGGGCGAACCGGTCCACGAACTCTTCCTCATGTGCGACGACGTTGCGGCGACCATGGCCGACCTGGCCGCGAAGGGCGTCGAGTTCACGATCCCGGTCACCGAGGAGCGGTGGGGGCTGCGCACCGCGCTACGCCTGCCCGGCGGCGGCGAACTCGGTCTCTACGAACCGCGCCACCCGGTCGCAATCTGACGGGCCGGCAGAGGACGTGATGCCGCGAATCGGACACCCCGCACGTACCGAAGCAGTAGCGTCGTCACCGAGACCCTGCCCCACCGGCGGCCTCCGCCCACGCGGCAGCCCGTCAGACGGCGCGCGCCCGGCCATTTGGCGCAGCACGCAGGCCATAAATCGGGGAAGTCGCGCGACGCCGCCGGAAGACGCATGACGTCCTGACTCAGCCCAGGGAGGCCGCGATGAGCCCGAGAACCGACGCCAGCGGGACCCCGAACATCCGGGACGTCGACCTGAAGCTCGAGGTCGTCGTCATCCCGGTCTCGGACGTCGACCGCGCGAAGGAGTTCTACGGGCGCCTCGGGTGGCGGCTCGACAAGACCCCGCCCGGCATCGTCCAGTTCACGCCGCAGGGCTCCGACTGCTCCGTGCAGTTCGGGCCGAACCTCATGTCGGCCGCCCCCGGTTCGGCCAAGGCGTACCTGGTCGTCTCCGACGTCGAGGCGGCCCGGAACGCGCTGGTAGCGGCTGGTGTCGAGGCGGGCGAGGTCGTCCACATGGGCCCCGAGGGGCCGGTGAACGGTCTGGATCCCGAGCGTCGCAGTTACTTCTCGCGCACCTCGTTCAGCGATCCCGACGGCAACCACTGGCTGGTTCAGGAGGTCACGACCCGGCTGCCCGGGCGGATCGAGGCTGCCGCGACGTCCTTCGCCTCCGTGAGCGACCTGGCTAGCGCGCTCCGCCGGGCGGCGGCCGCCCACGGCGAGCACGAGAAGCGCACCGGCCAGGTGGACCCGGACTGGCCCGACTGGTACGCGGAGTACATGGTGAACGAGCAGTCGGGCGCGGAACTGCCCAAGTAAGCAGCAGCAACGCTCACGGGCCGAAGGTGAACACGAACGCGCGGAGACCGGGCTGGCTGGTGCCGAGGGTCAGCAGGTGATCGTCCCGCGACGCCCCGGCGACGAGCCGGATCATCCCCGCCCGGTCGACGCGGGCCACCGCGTCCGGGTCGACGTCGTCGCCGCGCTCGTCGCCGATCGGGTTCCCGTCCAGCAGCACGTCGATCGCCGCCTGTCCGGACGGACCGGGATCCACGACGAGGTTCACCTCGCCGGCGTTGAAGGGCAGGGCGAGCTCGCCGGTGCCGCCGGCGAGTTCGATGTACTCGCCGCTGGTCTCCCAGTCGCCGGTCAGGGCGAAGGTGCCCGGCTCGGCGCGGTGCGCGCCGACGTACGTCTCGGGCGTGACGCCGAGGTACGAGGGCTCCCCGGTCGTCGCGAACGCCATCGCCTCGGGGCTGACCGGCGGCAGCTTGGTGCCGGGCGCCCTGACCTCGATCAGCCGCCGGATCTCCGACTCCACGCGCTCGTAGCTGCCCTCGCCGACCCAGTGGTCGACCAGTAGTCCGTCCGCGTCGAAGAGGTACTTCGCCGGCCAGGCGTTGTTGCCGAGGGCCCGCCAGATCTTGAAGTCGTTGTCGATCGCGATGGGATAGGTGAGCCCGTGGTCGCGGATCCCCCGGTCGATGTTCTCGGCGTGCCTGCCGAACTCGAACTCCGGCACGTGTACGCCGATGACGACCAGGCCCAGGTCGGAATAGTCGCGGTGCCACGCCTTGACGTAGGGCGACGTACGGACCCAGTTGATGCAGGTGTACTCCCAGATGTCGAGCAGGACCACCTGACCGTGCAGCGCGTCGGGAGCCAGCGGCGGCGAGTTCACCCACCGCTCGGCCAACAGGTGAGGGATTCGCATGGTCAGCTCTCCTCAACCGGAGTCGTCAGCTGGTGAAATCGCCCCTGACGTCCCGAGCGTCCTCCTGGACGTGTTCGCCGGGTTCCCGGCCCCGGATCTCGTCGCGCTTGGCCACCCGTTCCGCCTGCGACCGCTCGTCCTGGTTCATGTCGCCCAGCTGGGCCCGGGCAGGGCCGGCCACCTGCTCGACGCTGTCCTTCGCCCGTTCGGTGGAACTCATGCCGCCCCCTCGTCGGTTCGTGGACCAGTCGCGCTGTCCGCGCCTCCCGCCCCGCGTCCCCGCCCGCCGTGGCGGGAAACCCCCGGCGACCGCCGAGAAGGCTGCCGACGACCTGGTCGACCCAGAAAAGGGGGCGGGCCGGCCCCCACGATGGGGAGCCCGGCCCGCCAGTGGACCGGGGAGGTCACGGCTTCCAGGAGCCGGCGGCCTCGAACTTGTGCTGGTATTCCACGACGCCCTTCCTGTCCTTGACGTCGAAGACCACCGCGCCCGAACGCTTGTTGCCGGCGCGGATGCCGCTGCCGGAGTCCAGCATGTCGCCGCCGCAGCCGGAGAGCGCGCCGGCCAGCCCGTTGACGGTGGTGCCGTCCTCGGCCACCCACTGGAAGTAGAACGGGTTGATCGACGCCTTGCCCTTGGTGACCGTCGCGGTGACGTCAGCGATCAGGTAGAGGCCCTTGTCCGGGGCGGGGGCGTAGGAGCGGCAACCCTTGGTGGAGGTGGAGAACTTGCGGATGGTGATCTCGATGGTGCCCTCGTCGTCCTCGATCACCAGGGTGTCGCCGGGCTCCATGTTGAAGGTCTCGCCGTCGGCGGCCGAGGCGGACGCGGAGGGCTTCGTGCCGGGGAAGGCCGGCGCGGCGGTGGTGCGCGGGGTGGGCAGGGAGCGCTCGATCTCCTCCGCCTTGTCGGCGGCCTTCTTGCCGCCGGCGACCAGGGCGGCGATGCCTCCGCCGCAGCAGAGCAGGAACAGCACGGCGACGATGATGCCGATGATGACCCACGGCTTCTTCTTCGCGCCGGACTGCATGGGCGGGCCGAGCGGCTGGCCGGGAGCCGGCGGGTAGCCGGGACCGGACACCGGCGGGTAGCCGCCGCCGGAGACCGGCGGATACGGCGCGCCGGAGACCGGCGGCATCGACGCGTTCGGGTCGTACTGCGGGTACGGGCTGCCGGAGACGGGCGGCTGCGGGGCGCCCGACACCGGCGGGTACGGCGCGCCGGAGGTCGGCGGCTGCACGGCGGTCGGGTCCATCGGCGCGTACGGGGGCTGGGGGGCGCTCGGGTACTGCGGCGCACCGGAGACCGGCGGCAGCGGCGCGGTCGGGTCCGCGGGGTACTGCTGGTGCGGCACCGGCGCCGTGGGGAACGGATCGACGGGCGGCTGGTTGGGGTCCTGCGGCCCGTAAGGGGGCTGGGGCTGGCTCACCGTACTCCTCGGCACTTCGGCTGCATCGGGAACTCTTCGACGCTAGTCGGTGCGGGCAACGCGGAATTGTCTCGGGTCCGACCCGCCGTTCGTGGATCCGGACCGGGCCGAACGGTCAATGCGTCAGCACGGCCGCGGTGCGCACGAGGTCACCCTCGACGACGAAGCGTCCGATGACGACCGACGGCGGATCGGCCACGGTCGCCGCCGCCACCCGCACCGGGTCGATCCGCGCGGTGAACGTCCCGGCGTCCGGGTCCAGCTCGACCGTGGCGTCCTGGAAGTCCAACCAGGACCCGACCACCGGGTGCCAGACCTTGTAGACGGTCTCCTTCGCGCTGAACAGCACCAACGGCCAGGACGTGCCGGCCGGCAGCCGGGCGCACCGCTCCTCCTCCTCAGGGCGGCAGATCAGCCGGCGTACCCCCTCGTTGAGCTCGCGGTGCCGCTCGGCGTCCATCCCGACGGACCGGATGTCGGTCGCCCGGGCGACCGCGGCGGCGCAGTAGCCGCGGGTGTGGGTGATGGTGCCGACCAGCCCGGCCGGCCAGGCGGGGGAGCGATCGGCCGCAGCCGGGACCGGCAGCTCGGGCAGCCCCAGCTCGGCCATCGCCCGCCGGGCGCAGACCCGCCCGGCGGTGTAGTCGCGCCGCCGGCTCTCGACCGCGCGCGCCCCGAGACCGCTCTGCTCGCCGGGGAGCAGCTCGCCCGCCCAGTCCGTCGGCCCGGCCACCACGACCGAGACGGTCGGCGGCAGCAGGTCACGCATCACCCACCCCCTTCAGGTACGACGACAGTCTGGCCCGTTCGGCGTCGAGCCGGTCGGCCGGCACGGGCGGCGACCCGGGCCAGAGCGTCACCTCGCTCGGCGGAGAGGTTCCTGGCGGCCATCGACGGTGAACGTACCGCAACCGTGTAACGCCGGAGCGTCCCGTAGCGCTGTTAGGGCGTCGCGGGGATCTTGCCGGCGTCCGCGCGTCGTCGACGCGGCGGGCCGGTGCCAGGTACGACCATCCGAGAGGAAGTGACGATGACCGGTGCCCCGGCACCCTCGGGTTCTCACCCCGACGAGCACGTTCCGGTGACACCGGCGTGGACCTGCGACTCCTGCGACGAGGAGTGGCCGTGTCCGACCAAGCGCGCCCGGCTGCTCAGCGAGTACCAGGTGGACCGCGCCTCGCTCAGCGTCTACCTGGGCTCCTGTCTGGCGGCCGCCACCGCCGACCTGCGTGCCGCGCCGATGACGTCCCTTCAGGACCGGTTCATCGGCTGGGTCCCCCGGGGGCCGATCACGACCTGAGCGGCGGTGGCCGCCCCGGTCGGGCGGCCACCGTCTCCGGTCAGGGCCGGCGGGGACGGCGGGTCAGCGCGAAGCCGACCACGCCGGCCACCGCGGCCAGCACCCCGCCGACCGTGCTCCAGATCCATCGGGAGCCGAGGTCGGGCAGCAGGTCGCCGAACCCGCCGTCCGCCTGCTCGGCCGGGGCTGCCGTCGGTTCCGCGGTCAGCACCGTGCCCGCCTTGGTGGTCGGCACCAGGGGCGCCTTCAGCTCGCCGTCGTCGCGCGAGCCGTCGCCGTCCGCGCTGACCAGCAGGTCGACGTCGACCGGGAGTCCGAGGTCGGCCTCGGGCAGCTCGGTCACCGACAGCCGGAGGTAGTAGGTGCCGGGCAGCGGGTCCGCCGACCAGGGCTCGGCCCACGAGCGCACCTGGCGCAGGGTGCAGCCGAGCGACACGCTGCGGGTCGCGGCGTCGACCGTCGGGGTCTGCGCCCCGGCGGTGCAGGACTGCCGGCGGCGCAGCCCGTCGAAGACCTCGACGGTCCAGGTGGACGCCCCGGTGCGGGCCTTCGGCAACGACACCGTCGCGGTGATCTCGTGCCGCTGCCCGGCCGAGGCCGGGAACGACCAGTAGAGGTGGTCGCCGGTGGAGGCGCCCACCCGTACCGGCTGACCGGCGGCGATGCCGGTGGCGGTGAGGAAGGACGTGCCGGCCCGGGTGACCGGGGTGGCGCCGGGCGAGGGAGTGGGGGCGGCCGCCGCGGCGGGAACGGCCGGCAGGGCCAGCCCGGCGGCGAGCGCCGCCCCCGCCAGCATCATCGGGGTACGCATCTCAGTTCTCCCTCCAGGTGGCGACCCACCAGCGGGTGAGCAGCCCGGCGACCAGGCCGGTGAGCAGGCCGGCCAGGGTGAGCAGGGCGAGCAGCACCCAGCCCCGGCCCAGGTCGGGCGCGGCCGGGGCGGGGGACGAGGCGACCACGTCGACGGTCAGCTCGACCGGCATCCCCGGCGTGGCCCGGGTGCCCGGCCGGGGCGCGAAGGAGTTGCTCACCACCAGGCAGACCGTCGTGGCGGGAACGGGCGTGGCACCGGGCGTCGGCGTGGCGCCGTCCTCCGTCGCCGACCAGCGCAGGCCCGCCGAGACCACGTCGGTACGCCCACTGCCGGCGTCCACCCCGCGTACCAGTTCCCGGCCGTCGGCGGCGGTGGCCCGCAGCAGCACCCCGTGGTCCGGGTTCACCGGGCGGTCCAGTGCCAGGCTGACCGAGGCGCGCAGCTCCTGCCCCGGCCGCACCGGCACCCGGTACCAGCGGTGCTCGGAGAACGCCTCCCGGTCGCTGTAGACGCCCGGGGCGAGCAGCGGCGCGTTCGCGCACTCCGCCGTGCCGCCGACCACGGTGGGCGCGGCGGTGTACGTCTCGTTCGCCCGGTCCACCAACTGCTTGATCCGGCCGCTCAGCTCGTCGGCGCTCTGCGCCGCCGTGTACGTGCCGCCGGTCGCGCCGGCGATGCAGAGCAACTGCCGGCGTACCTTCTCGTCCGGGGCCAGGCCGAGGGTGTCGACCACCAGCTTCGTGCCCTGGGCGGCCAGCTCACGGGCCACCTCGCAGGGGTCCGGCGGAGCGCAGGTGTCCTCGCCGTCGGTGATCAGCACGATCCGCCGGGCGGTGGCGCCGGTGCCGAGGTCCTGGGCGGCGGAGCGCAGGGCCAGCCCGACCGGCGTGAAGCCGGTCGGCCGCAGGGTGGCCACCGCCGCCTTCGCCTGCACCCGGTCGACCGGACCGACCGGCACGATCTGTTGGGTGTCCAGGCAGCCCTGCTTCTTGTCCTTGCCCCGGTAGGTGGCGCCGAGCACCCGGATGCCGAGCTGGGTCTCCTCGGGCAGCGCGTCGACCACCTCGTTGAACGCCTGTTGGGCGACGGAGATCCGGCTGCGGCCGTCGATGTCCCGGGCGCGCATCGAGCCGCTGACGTCGAGCACCAGCTCGACCTTCGGTGGCTCGGTGGGCGGCTCCTCGTCCGCCAGGGCCGGCGCCGGACCGGTCAGCACGGTGGCCGCCAGCAGTCCGATCAGGACGGCCGTCGGTCGTCTCTTGTTGATCATCGGGCGGAGTGTAGTGCCGTCCACTCTGGATGATCACTTGGGGCGGCTGGGCGCCCTTCCTGTCGCCTTCCGCCCCGGGTGTCCGGCGCGCGACTTCGGCGGGGCGGCCCGTCACGTCCGGGTGGATCGGGTGAGGCGTCCGTGTGCTTCTCGTGCGCCGTCCCGGTGCCGGACCCTCCACCGTCCGTCCGGCAGTGATCCTCGTGTTCGGGCAGGAAACGGTACGGCCTACACGGGCTTTGCGGCAGACCGTCGACAGAATGGTGACCATCCGTCAATTGCCGGAGGTAAACCTCTCTCGCGCCTTGACATCGGTCGGGAATCTGACCCAAGTCGCCCCGTTGTGCCGGTGCCGAAGGGTGGTTAAGCTTTGTCTTGCGCGCCCCAATCGCCCGCTTCCCCCGTGGCAGGCGATCGGGGCGCGCTTTATCGTGTGCGCGCCGCCCCGTGCCACCGGCGTCTCCCGCCCGGCCCGCCGCGCGCCGCCCCCTGCGGGGTCAGATCCAGCGGCCGTCCAGCCACATCCGCGCCGACCAGTCGTCGTACGGCAGCAGGTTGCCCACGAAGATCGGGTAGAAGTACGCGAAGCAGAGCGCCACCAGCAGCACGTACGCGCCGACGATCACCCCGCCGATCAGCCGGCGGTCGTCGCCGCGCGCCAGGTCGGCGTCGGTCGCCGCGCCGCCCTCGGGACCGGTCGGGGTGACGATCGCGCCCAGCACGTAGACCACGGCGAGGACCAGGAACGGCAGCGCCGGAGCGGCGTAGAAGGAGAACATCGTCCGGCCGTCGAGGGCGAACCAGAACCAGGGCAGCAGGCCGCCGGCGAGGCTGAGCAGGATCGCTCCGGCGCGCCAGTCCCGCCGGGCCAGGCCCAGCCAGGCGGTCGCCGCCAGCGCCGGCAGGAACGACCACCAGAGCAGCGGCGTGCCCAGCAGCAGGATCTCCGAGGCGCAGCTCGGCGCCCCGCACGCCCCGTCACCCGACCAGTAGAAGGCCACCGGCCGGCCGAGCAGCAGCCACTGCCACGGCCACGACTGGTACTTGTGCGGGGTCTCCAGCCCGGTGTGGAACTCGAACGCCGCCCGGTGGTACTGGTACAGGTTGTTCAGCGCGCCGAGGATCGGGGTGTCGCTCAGCCCCGGGGTGTTGGGGTAACGGTCGGCCAGTCGGTAGTAGCCGTCGTCGCCGAGCAGCCAGCCCGACCAGGTGGCCACGTACGTCACGACCAGCAGCAGCCCGGCGAGCACCAGCCAGGGCAGCTCGTCGAGGAGCGCGTCGCGCCACGGGCGGCGCACCCCGGCGGAGCGCCGGACGCCGACCTCCCACAGCAGCGCCAGCAGCGCGAACACCGGCACGAAGTACAGCGCGCTCCACTTCACCGCGCAGGCGCAGCCGAGCAGCACCCCGGCGGCCAGCCGCCACCACGGCCAGGTGCGCCAGCCGCCGGCCGGCCGCCCGGCCCGCCCCGGCGCGGCCGGGTCGAGCCCGTCGTCCAACGCCCGGGCCCAGCGTCGCCGCCGGGCGTCCCGGTCGAGCACCAGGGCGCCGAACGCGGCCAGCACGAACAGCAGCAGGAAGATGTCGAGCAGCGCGGTGCGGGAGAGCACCAGGTGGAAGCCGTCCAGCGCGAGCAGCAGGCCGGCCGCGCAGCCGAGCGTGGTGGAGCGGAACATCCGGCGGGCGATCCGGGTCAGCATCAGCACCGACAGGATGCCGGCCAGCGCCGCCGAGAACCGCCAGCCGAACTCCGGGGCGGTGGTGAACAGGTGCCCCGGCACCGAGATGTTGTGCTCCTGGTCGGCGTAGCCGAAGGCCCACTCGCCGAACCCGATCAGCCACTTGCCCAGCGGCGGGTGCACCACGTACGACGGGCCGTTGTCCTTGTAGTTCCACTCGACGCCCTTGTCGATCAGGCCGTAGCCGTCCCGGGCGTAGTAGATCTCGTCGAAGATCTTGCCCTTGGGGCTGCTCAGGCCGAGCAGGCGCAGGATCGCGGCGATCACCACCACCACGGCGGTGGCGATCCAGGAGTTCACGTCCAGCCGGGCTTCGACGGTGGCGAGCCGGCGACGCACGACGGCCGGGACGCCGCCACCATCGGTGGGCGGAATGCCCTGGTCGGGTCCGGTCGCGTTCGCGCTCTGCGCTGTCGACGCACTCGTCACCCGGCGATCGTAGGCTCTGGAGGTGCCCGGTGGCGCCCATCGTCCCCGACATCGGCACGCCGATCGATGAAGGAGCGCTACTCGTGGGTGAAATGTCCGAGCCCGGGCGCCTGGTCCTGCTCGGCGCGCCGCTGGGCAACCCGGCCGACGCCTCCGCGCGGTTCCGCGAGGTGCTCGCCACCGCCGACGTGGTGGCCGCCGAGGACACCCGCCGCCTCACCCGGCTGGCTCGGGACCTCGACGTCACCGTGGGCGGCCGGATCGTCTCCTACTTCGAGGGCAACGAGGAGCGGCGTACCCCGGAACTGGTCGAGGTGCTGACCGCCGGATACCTGGTCGCGCTGGTCACCGACGGCGGCATGCCGAGCGTCTCGGACCCGGGCTACCGGCTGGTGCGGGGCGCGCTGGACGCCGGCGTGCCGGTCACCGCCGCCCCCGGCCCGAGCGCGGTGACCACCGCCCTGGCGCTGTCCGGCCTGCCCTGCGACCGGTTCTGCTTCGAGGGCTTCCTGCCCCGCTCGCCCGGCGGCCGACGGTCCCGGCTGCGCGCCCTGGCGGCCGAGGAACGGACCCTGGTCTTCTTCGAGGCTCCGCACCGGATCGCCGGCGCGCTGGCCGACCTGGCCGCCACCTTCGGCGCCGACCGCCCGGCCGCGCTCTGCCGCGAGCTGACCAAGACGTACGAGGAGATCGTCCGCCGGCCCCTCGGCGAGCTGGCGGACTGGGCGGCCGAGGGCGAGCCGCGCGGGGAGATCACCCTGGTGGTCGCCGGGGCTCCGGAGCGGCCGGCGGAACGCCCCGACGACGACGTGCTGCGCGCCGCGGTGGCCGAACGGGAGGCCGCCGGGCTGTCCCGGCGCGACGCGATCAGCGAGGTCGCCGCCGGGTACGGGCTGCGCCGCCGCGACGTCTACACCGTGGTGCACGCCTGACGCGCGGTCGGCCTCACCAGGCGGCGATCAGCATGCCCAGGGTGATCAGCACCGGCCCGCCGTACGCGCCGGCCGTGGCCCAGCGGCGCTGCCGCGCGTCGGCCAGCAGGGTCGCCCCGGTCCCGCGGGCGATGCCGGCCCCGCAGCCGACGACCACCAGCAACCCGAGCAGCCAGCTCAGGTGCCGGCCGAAACCGGTGCCGACGTACGCGGTGTCGTCGCCCGCCCCGGTCATCCGCGCCGGCAGCGCCGTACCGGTGGCCCGGCGCTCGCCCGGCACCCCGCTGACCCGGACCCCGTGGGCGAGGAACCGGCCCCGGTCGGCGAAGAAGACGCCCCGGCAGCGCTGGGTCAGCGCGTTCCCGGTGCAGTCCGTGATCACCACCGTGCCGGTGCTGGCGTGCCCGACCGCGAGCCAGAACGGCCCGGCGCTCACCCAGGCGAAGAACGCGGCGACCAGGCTCAGCGTCACCAGCACCGCCAGCCCCCGCACCGGGTCGGGCGGGTGCGCGGCGCGCGACGGGCGCGCTCGGGCGGGTCCGGCGGGCGGGCGCTCGCCGCGCTTCGGCTCCTCGCGCAGCGGCGTACCGTCCCAGTGCACCTCCTCGATCGGCGCCCAGAAGGCGGCGTCCCCCTCCGCCGTACCCGTGTCGGTGGCGCGATCGGCGCGCGGGCCGCGCGCCGGCTGACGGACCGGGACCCGGCGCGGCACCGCGTCGACCGGCGCGCCGGTGGTCGGCTCGACCTCGACCGGCGTCTCGTCCGGTCCCGGCACCACCCGCGGCTGGGGCGCGACCGCGCCACCCCGCGGCGGCGCGGCCGGCGGGTCCGTCCTGGTGCCCGGGGACTTCTCGCCACGCCCGGGTGCCGCTCGTCTGCCAGTCACGGCGTTCATTGGACACCGCGTCGGGGGAGGGGCCGGGCAGCTCAGGCCGCGTGTCGGGGACAAATCGGACGAACGGCCGGGGGTGGATCGACCGCCGGCGGTGTCGGCCCCGACACGGGGAGGCCTATTGGTTCGCGGCCACCGGGGCGCGGTCACTAGGCTTGCTGGTCATGAGTCACGTTCTCGCGGCGGTCGCCTGGCCGTACGCCAACGGCCCGCGCCACATCGGCCACGTCTCCGGTTTCGGCGTTCCCTCCGACGTCTTCGCCCGGTACATGCGGATGGCCGGCCACGACGTGCTCATGGTCTCCGGCACCGACGAGCACGGCACCCCGATCCAGGTGCAGGCCGACGCCGAGGGGGTCACCCCCCGCGAGCTGGCCGACCGGTACAACCGGGTGATCGCCGAGGACCTGCGGGCGCTGGGGCTCTCCTACGACCTGTTCACCCGCACCACCACCCGCAACCACTACGCGGTGGTGCAGGCACTGTTCCAGGGGCTGCACCGCAACGGGTACATCGTGCCCAAGGTCACCACCGGTGCGATCTCCCCGTCCACCGGCCGGACCCTGCCGGACCGCTACATCGAGGGCACCTGCCCGATCTGCGGCTACGACAGCGCCCGCGGCGACCAGTGCGACAACTGCGGCAACCAGCTCGACCCGGTCGACCTGATCGACCCCAAGTCGAAGATCAACGGCGAGACGCCGAAGTTCGTCGAGACCGAGCACTTCTTCCTGGACCTGCCCGCCCTGGCCGACGTGCTGCGGCAGTGGCTGGACACCCGGGAGGGCTGGCGGCCCAACGTGCTGCGCTTCTCGAAGAACCTGCTCGACGACCTCCAGCCCCGGGCCATCACCCGGGACCTGGAGTGGGGCGTGCCGATCCCGCTCGACGGTTGGCGCGACCGCGGCGACAAGCGGATCTACGTCTGGTTCGACGCGGTGATCGGCTACCTGTCGGCCTCCATCGAGTGGGCCCGCCGCACCGGCGACCCGGAAGCCTGGCGGAAGTGGTGGTCGGCCGACGGCGAGGGTAAGGACGCCCGCGGCTACTACTTCATGGGCAAGGACAACATCGTCTTCCACTCGGTGATCTGGCCGGCGCTGCTCTCCGGCTACTCCGGCGAGGGCAGCAACGACGGCGAGCCGGGCGAGCTGGGCCGGCTCAACCTCCCCACCGAGGTGGTCTCCAGCGAGTACCTGACCATGGAGGGGCGCAAGTTCTCCTCGTCCCGCAAGGTGGTCATCTACGTCCGGGACTTCCTGGAGCGCTACGACGCCGACGCGCTGCGGTACTTCATCGCCGTCGCCGGCCCGGAGAGCAACGACACCGACTTCACCTGGGCGGAGTTCCTCCGCCGCAACAACGATGAGCTGGTCGCCGGCTGGGGCAACCTGGTCAACCGGTCCGTCTCGATGGCGGCGAAGAACTTCGGCGCCATCCCGCCGGTCGACCCGGCCGGGCTCACCGAGGCCGACGAGGCGCTGCTCGCCACCGCCCGGGCCGGCTTCGCCGTCGTCGGTGACCTGATCGCCAAGCACCGGCAGAAGCAGGCCATCGGCGAGGCGATGAAGGTGGTCGCCGAGGCCAACAGGTACCTCTCCGAGCAGGCCCCGTGGAAGCTCAAGGACGAGGCGGACAAGCCCCGGATGGGCACCATCCTGCACGTCGCGCTCCAGGTGGTCAGCGACGCCAACACGCTGCTCACCCCGTTCCTGCCGCACTCCGCCCAGAAGATCCACGAGCTGCTCGGCGGCACCGGCGTGCACGCGCCGATGCCGGTGATCGAGGAGGTCGACGACCTCGACGGCGGCCCGGCGTACCCGGTGCTCACCGGCGACTACACCGTCGGGGCGCGCTGGGAGTCGGTACCGGTGGCGGCCGGCCGGCCGCTGGCGGTGCCGAAGCCGGTCTTCCGCAAGCTCGACCCCTCCATCGTCGAGGAGGAGCTGGCCCGCCTGGCCGGCTGAGCCGCACGTGGCGGCGCGGCCCACGGGTTTCCCCCGGGGCCGCGCCGCCGATCTTTCCGCCTCCGCCGTCAGGCGCGGGCCATGCTGGGCTGGCTGACGAAGTCCAGGATCGCCTTGGTGACCTCGTCGGCGTGCGTCCAGGGTGTGCCGTGCGGGGCGCCCTTCAACGTGATCAGCTGGCTGCCCGGCAGCATCGGCTGGAGCCGCTGCCCGGTCGCCGGGTACGGCAGCACGTTGTCCTTGTCGCCCTGCACGATCAGCACCGGCACGTCGATCCTGGGCAGGTCGCCCCGGAAGTCGGTCTGCCAGGCGTCCACGCTGTCGTGGGTGCCTTTCGCCGAGGCCATCGTGCCGATGTTCCAGTGCGCCCGGTACGCCTCCTCGCTGACCCACCTGCCCTTGTTCTCCGAGTAGTTGAAGAAGGCGTCGCAGAAGGACGTCAGGTAGGCGAACCGGTCGGCCAGGATGGCCTGCTGGAAGCCGTCGAAGAGCTGCTTGTCGACGCCCTCCGGGTTGTCGGCCGTCTTCAGCAGGAACGGCGCCAGCGGCGCCAGCAGCACCGCCTTGCTCACCCGGCTCGACCCGTACGTGCCCAGGTAGCGGGTCACCTCACCGGTGCCCATCGAGTGCCCCACCAGCAGCACGTCCCGCAGGTCCAGCTGGGTCATCAGCACGTCGAGGTCCGCGCTGAAGGTGTCGTAGTCGTACCCCGTCGCCGGCTGGCCGGACGCGCCGAAGCCCCGCCGGTCGTACGTGATCACCCGGTAGCCGGCGTTCAGCAGCGGGATGGAGACCTTCTCCCAGGTCGCGCCGTTGAACGGGAACCCGTGGATCAGCACCACCGGCTGGCCCGAGCCGTGATCCTCGTAGTACAGGTCGATGGGGGCGGCGTTCTCCGCCCCGACGGTGATGAAAGGCATGCGGGTCTCCTGATCCGTGGAAGTCGGACGCCCGCGCTTTCCCGACCCGCTGCCCGTTATGCGCTCCCGGCTCTACAGCACGTACGGCTGGTCCACCACCTGGTCGTCGGTGACCTCAGCCCCCGGCGCCCACGTCTCGTAGACGCCCCGTTCGTGGCACTGCGACCCGGTGCCGACCACCGAGTCCGGGTCCGGGCGGCACAGCCGCAACCGCAGCCACCCCGCCTCCTCCCGCAACACCAGGCACGGCACGTCCCGCCAGCGCGCGTACCGCAGCCGCCGGGCCACCCACTCCACCGGGTAACGGGCGGCCCGGGTCATCGCCAGTACCCGGAAGCCGCCGGGCAGGTCGGCCACCGCCTCGTACTCGGTGCCGCCGTGGCCGCCGACCAGTTGCGTGGAGCGGGGTGCGTCGCCGGTGGGCAGGTACTCCTGGTCGGGGGGGAGCTCCGGCACCGCGGCGAGCAGGTGCCGCCACTGCGGGCCGACCATCCGCAGCCAGCCGCGCTGCTCCGCCTGGTAGCTGTAGAGCACCACCTCCACCCCCTCCGCGGTGTACGCGAGCAGGGTGGCGTTCGCCGGCAGCGGCAGGTCGGCGCAGTCCCGGGTGACGAACTCCGGGATCAGCTGCGCGTTGCTCGGCACGAAGCCGGTGCCCAGCACCGGCGGGCCGAGCCGGTCCCGGGGCGGCAGCGCCAGCAGCCCCCGGTGCGCCGGGCCGACCGGCACGTCGTAGTCGACCGGGTCGGCCGCCCGCCAGCGCAGCACGTACGCCACGTCGTCGCCGCCGCCCGCGCCATCGCCGCGCAGCACCGCCAGCGCCGCCGGCGTACGCAGGTGCGCCACGTCGTGCTCCCGGTAGCAGAAGCCGTGCGGCAGCCAACCCCGCACGTAGCCGGCGAGCTGCTGGGCGGAGAGCACCTTCACCATCCGGGTGCCGCGCCGCACCACCGCCGAGGCGCGGACGGTGGTGAGCGTCGGGTCCCCGGCCGCCGTCGGCTGCTGGCTGAGCTGGTGCACATACGCCCAGCCGCGCTCCCGGTGCAGCGGCACCAGCAGCGGCGCCTCCGGCTCCTCGGCCGGCTCCGCCGCCCCCTGCACCGCACCGATCTCGGTCACGTGGACGAACCTGCGCCACGGCAGCGCCGAGCCGGGCCGGGGCGCCCACTCGAAACCGGGTGCCTCGTCGGCGCGGAACAGCTCGTACGCCGCGCCCCGGGCGATCTCCTCCGCCGGGTACGTCGTGCCTTCGTGGACGACACGCAACCCGGTGTCGCTGGCCTGACGGGTGACGGTCATCCTGCAGACGGTAATCGCGGTTGATGCCAGGCCGGTGAACAGTCGATGGCGTCCCGGAGACATGGCCCGGTGGCGGTGTGTGATGCTGGCCGCGATGAGTGAGCCGACCGAAACCCGCAAGCAGCGGGCCGCCCGCCGGGCCGGGGAGTTCCCGCCCGCGCCGGAGGCGTTGCCCCGCCCCGTGCTCGACAGCCACACCCACCTGGACATCACGGTCAGCGAGGCGGGGGTGCCTCCGCGAGCGCGAGGAGTGAGCCGGGGTTGCGAGCCCCGCAGTCGCGAGCACGACGAGGACGGCGGCGGTCCCGCCGACGACCCGGTCGCCGCCGCGATCGAGGTGGCCGCCGCCGTCGGCGTGGACCGGCTGGTCCAGGTCGGCGTCGACGTGGACTCCTCGCGCTGGGGCGCCGGCGTCGCCGAGAAGTACCCGGCGGTGCTCGCCACCGTCGCGCTGCACCCGAACGAGGCGCCCCGGCTGGCCGACCTCGACGAGGCGCTGCGCGAGATCGAGGCGCTCGCCGCCCGGGACCGGGTCCGGGGCGTCGGCGAGACCGGGCTGGACTTCTTCCGTACCGGCGACGAGGGGCGGGCCGCGCAGGAGGGGAGCTTCCGGGCGCACATCGCCATCGCCAAGCGGTACGGCAAGGCCCTGGTGATCCACGACCGGGACGCGCACGCCGACGTGCTGCGCGTCCTCGACGACGAGGGCGCGCCGGACACCGTGGTGCTGCACTGCTTCTCCGGCGACGCCGAGTTCGCCGCCGAGTGCGTCCGCCGGGGCTACCTGCTCAGCTTCGCCGGCACCGTCACCTTCGGCAGCGCCGGTACGCTGCGCGAGGCCGCCGCGCTCACCCCGCTCGACCAGCTCCTGGTGGAGACCGACGCGCCGTACCTGACCCCGATGCCGCACCGGGGGCGGCCGAACGCGTCGTACCTGATTCCGCTGACGGTCCGGTTCCTGGCCGATACCACCGGCGCGGACCTCGACGAACTCTGCGCCGCCATCTCCGCCACCGGCGACCGGGTCTTCGGCCCGTGGTGAGCGGGCCCGGTCCCGCCGATACGCTACGGGGCGTGACCGGACTCCTCGGCCCGGCGGAGATCCGGGAACTGGCCGCCCGGCTGGGCGTCGCCCCCACCAAGAAGCTCGGCCAGAACTTCGTGCACGACCCGAACACGGTCCGCCGGATCGTCACCGCCGCCGGGCTGGCCCCGGACGACGTGGCGCTGGAGGTCGGGCCGGGGCTCGGCTCGCTCACCCTGGCCCTGCTGCCGGTCGCCGCCCACGTGCACGCCGTGGAGATCGACCGGACGCTGGCCGGCGCGCTGCCGGAGACCGCCGCCCGGCACGCCGGCTCGGACGCCGCCCGGCTCACCGTGCACCACGCCGACGCGCTGCGGGTCCGCGCCGCCGACCTGGCCGAGCCGGCCCCGACCGCGCTGGTGGCGAACCTGCCCTACAACGTCGCGGTGCCGGTGGTGCTGCACCTGCTGGCCGAGCTGCCCACCCTGCGGCAGGGCCTGGTGATGGTGCAGAAGGAGGTCGCCGACCGGCTAGTCGCCGGTCCCGGCTCCAAGGTGTATGGCATCCCGTCGGTGAAGCTGGCCTGGTACTCCCGGGCCCGCGCCGCCGGCAAGGTGCCACCGAACGTGTTCTGGCCGGTGCCCAACGTCGACTCCGGCCTGGTCGCCTTCACCCGCCGCGAACCGCCCCGCGCCGACGTCCCCCGGGAACGCGTCTTCGCCGTGGTGGACGCCGCGTTCGCGCAGCGCCGCAAGACTCTGCGCGCCGCGCTGGCCGGCTGGGCCGGCGGCGCCGACCGGGCCGCCGCGGCGCTCACGGCGGCCGGCGTCGACCCCGGCGCGCGCGGGGAGTCACTCACCGTGGAGCAGTTCGCCGCCATCGCCGCGTCGGCTCCGGCCGCCGCGCCCGCCGCGCAGTAGGCTGGCGCCGTGTCCGCCGGGGGCACTCCGCACGTGTACGCGTACGACCTGGTTGACGGCCGCCGCGAGCCGGCCGCCGACTCCGCCGAGGAGCTGATCGTGGAGAAGCCGTTCGACATCCGCCCGCGCCGGCGGGAACTCGCCCCGTGACCGAGGCCTGGCGACCGGACGACGACGAGCAGCAGCGGCGCGGCGCCAGCGGACCGGTCCGCGTCCGGGTGCCGGCGAAGGTCAACCTGCACCTCGGGGTGGGGCCGTTGCGCCGCGACGGCTACCACGAGCTGAACACCGTCTACCACGCCATCTCCATCCACGACGAGCTCACCGCCCGCCGGGGCGACACGCTCACCCTGACCATGGAGGGCGAGGGCGCCGGCGAGCTGGCCCTGGACGACACCAACCTGGTGATCCGGGCCGCCCACGCCCTCGCCGGGTACGCCGGGGTGATGCCGCACGCCCGGCTGCACCTGCGCAAGCAGATCCCGCTCGCCGGTGGCCTGGCCGGCGGCAGCGCCGACGCGGCCGCGGCGCTGGTCGCCTGCGACGCGCTCTGGGGCACCGGGCTGTCCCGCGACGAGCTGGCCGGCATCGCCGCCGACCTCGGTTCGGACGTGCCCTTCCTGATCCACGGCGGCACCGCGCTGGGCACCGGCCGGGGCGAGGCGGTCAGCCCGGTGCTGGCCCGCCCCACCTCCTGGCACTGGGTGGTCGCCATCGCCGACGGCGGCCTATCCACCCCGGCGGCCTACCGGGAGCTGGACCGGCTCCGCGACGCCGGCAGCGCCGGTGAGCCGCTGGGCAGCACCGACGCGCTGCTCGCCGCGCTGCGCCAGCGCGACCCCCGGGTGCTCGCCGCCACCCTCGGCAACGACCTCCAGGACGCCGCGCTGGCGATGCGCCCGTCGCTGGCCGACACCCTCAAGGCCGGCGAGGCGGCCGGCGCGCTGGCCGGCATCGTCTCCGGCTCCGGCCCCACCTGCGTCTTCCTCGCCACCGACGCCGCCCACGCCGAGCGGATCGCCGGCGATCTGGAGGCGGCCGAGGTGTGCCGGGAGGCCCGGGTCGCCCACGGGCCGGTCGCCGGAGCCCGCATCACCTGACCGGCGCGCCCCGCGCCCCCGACGCCTCGGGCGCCGGCCTCGCCCGGCGAGCGCCACGGCGCGTTGCGCACGCAAGATCGACTCCAGGTCGGCAACACGGGGGTGTCCGGGTGACGGGGACACCCCCGTTCCGGCGACCCGGAGTTGATCGTGGGCGCCGGGCCGGGGCGGCCGAGGGGACCCCTGTGCAGGGCAGCGTGCCGGCCCGAGCCGCGCGGGGCGGGCGGCCGGGCGGTCCGCGTACCCTTGGAGGTCAGGCGTCCCCAGGTGCCAGCCGGCACCGGGACGCCTTGATCATGGGAGGTGAGGTCGTGGCCAACATCGTCAACCTGGACCGGGTGTCCAAGGGGTACGGCGCTGCCGGGCCGCTGCTCACCGACGTCTCGCTCGGCCTCGACGACGCCGACCGGATCGGCGTGGTCGGCCTCAACGGCGCCGGCAAGTCCACCCTGCTGCGGCTGCTCACCAAGCAGGAGGAACCGGACGACGGCCGGGTCACCCACCGCCGCGACCTGCGGGTCCTCTGGCTGCCGCAGAGCCTCACCCTCGCCCCCGAGGCCACCGTCCGGGACGTGGTGCTCGGCACCGCCTGGCTCGGCCAGAGCATGGGCGCCGAGCACGAGTGGGCCGGCGACGCCGGCGTCCGGGCCATCCTCGACGGCCTCGGCATGCCGCACCTCGGCCTCGACCAGCCCGTCGGCCCGATGTCCGGCGGCGAGCGGCGCCGGGTCGCGCTGGCCGCGCTGCTGGTCCGCGAATCGGACCTGCTGATCCTCGACGAGCCCACCAACCACCTCGACGTCGGCGGGGTCGACTGGTTGGCGAAGTACCTGGTCGGCCGCAAGGGCGCGCTGGTCGTGGTCACCCACGACCGGTGGTTCCTGGACGCGGTCTGCACCACGACCTGGGAGGTCGGCGACCAGGCCGTCCGCGCCTACGAGGGCGGCTTCGCCGCCTGGACCCTCGCCCGCGTCGAGCGGGAGCGGGTCGCCGCGGCCACCGAGGCCCGCCGGCAGAACCTGCTCCGCAAGGAGATCGCCTGGCTGCGCCGCGGCCCGCCCGCCCGTACCTCCAAGCCGCGGTTCCGGATCGACGCGGCCAACGCGCTCATCGCCGACGTCCCGCCGCCGCGCGACACCATGTCGCTGCAACGGCTCGCCACCGCCCGGCTCGGCAAGCAGGTGTACGACCTGGAACACGTCCGCCTGAACGCCGGCCCGAAGGAGATCCTGCACGACACCACCTGGCAGGTCGGCCCCGGTGACCGGATCGCCATCCTCGGCCGCAACGGCGCCGGCAAGACCACCCTGCTGCGGCTGCTCGCCGGCCTCACCCGGCCCGACGGCGGCCGGTTCCACACCGGCTCCACCGTCCGGCCCGCGTTCCTGTCCCAGGAACTGGCCGAACTCCCGGGCCACCTGCGCGTCCTGGAAGCCGTCGAGGAGATCGCCCGCCGGGTGCAGCTCGGCGACCGGGAGATCTCGGCCGCCCAGCTCGCCGAGATCTTCGGCTTCGACGACCGGCGGCTCTGGACGCCGGTCAGCGACCTCTCCGGTGGAGAGCGCCGCCGGTTGCAGATGCTCCGGCTGCTCGCCGGCGAGCCCAACGTGCTCCTGTTCGACGAGCCCACCAACGACCTGGACACCGACACCCTGGCCGCGCTGGAGGACCTGCTCGACTCCTGGCCCGGGACGATCATCGTGGCCAGCCACGACCGCTACCTGATCGAGCGGGTCACCGACGTCGCGTACGGGATGTTCGGCGACGGCCGGCTGGTGCACCTGCCCGGCGGGGTCGACGAGTACCTGTCGCGGGCCGGCGGTGCCGAGCCGGCGCGGCTCCCGGCGGCTCCCACGGCCGCCCCGGGCGCCGCGGCCCCGACCGGCATGTCCGCCGCCGAGGCCCGGCAGGCCCGCAAGGAGTTGAGCCGGCTGGAACGGCAGATCGCCAAGCTGGATCAGAAGGAGACCGGGCTGCTCGACCAGCTCGCCGCGCACGCCACCGACTACGCCAAGGTCGCCGAACTCGACGCGCAGCTCAAGGAGGTGCGCGCCGAGCGGGAGCGGACCGAGGAGACCTGGCTCACCCTGGCCGACGAGATCCCGCCGGTCTGACCGCCGCCGCGCGTCCGTCCCGCCAGGAGGCGGGGGCCGTGTGCGGCGTCACATCCCGGCGTGCGGGACAATCGTCGTCGACCTCTCTCATCCCCACGGCGTTGGAGACTCAGACATGGCCCATACCCCCGTCAACCACCCCGCGCGGCCGATCTACCGGGCGATCGGCGGGCTCGTTGGTCTGTACCTGGTGGTCTTCGGTGTGCTCGGCGTCATCGCGAGCGCCGGCAACGACCTCTTCGCCCAGGATGACACCAAGGTCCTGGGTCAGGGGACGAACCTCGGATTCTCGCTGCTGAGCATCCTGCTCGGGATCGTCGTGCTGGCCGGCACCGTGATCGGCCGCAACCTCGACGTGGCGATCAACCAGTTCCTGGCCTACGGCCTGATGGTGCTCGGCCTGGCCGAGCTGGCGTTCCTGCAGACCGACGCCAACATCGGCAACTTCAGCATTCTCACCGTGATCGTGGTGCTGACGCTCAGCCTGGTCCTGCTGATGGCCGGCATGTACGGCAAGGTCGGCACCGACGAGGAGAAGGAAGCCTTCGAGAAGGCCCGGCTCGTCCTCTGATCCTGGTGGTTGCGCTTCGGGTTGTCGCCGGAGCCCGACCCGCTCCGGGCGGTCAGGCTTGATCCCTGCGCGGGTCGGGCTCCAGCGAAACCGTCCGTGGTCCCGCTTCGTCCGTGGCTTGCTCCCGGGCGGGGCGGGATCTTTCGTTCCGCGCGGCTGCCCGGCTGTTCGCCGGACGGCGGGTCCGGTCTGGGGGATAATCCTCCGGAAAGAGGTCTTCTCGGACGGAGGGGTCAATGGCGCACTTTCCGGTGAACCATCCGGCTCGCCCGCTGTACCGGGTCTTCGCCGGGCTGGTCGGGCTCTACATCCTGGTCTTCGGCGTCTGGGGCGTCTTCGAGACCTGGGGGCAGCCGCTCTTCGACCGGGGCCCCAACTGGGCGCTCGGGCTTCGTACCAACCTGGCGTTCTCGCTGGTCTCCGTGGTCTTCGGGATCGTGCTGATGATCGGGGCGTCCCGGCGCAGCAACCTCGGGCACTACATGAACCTGACCGCCGGCGCGGTCTTCATGGTCACCAGTCTCGCCATGATGTCCGTCCTGCAGACCACCGCGAACTTCCTGAACTTCTCCATGTCCACGGTGATCGTGTCGATGCTCTTCGGCCTGCTGCTGCTCGCCACCGGCCTCTACGACAAGGTCGGCACGGACGAGCACGCCGAAGAGGAACGCCGCCGCCGGCAACACCCGATCTCCGAGGCCGGCGCCCGCTGAACCGGCCGGCGGTCAGGCCCGCTTGCGGGTGATCAGACCCGGCTTCGCCTCCAGGTGGGACAGCCCGTTCCAGGACAGGTTCACCAGGTGCGCCGCCACCGTCTCCTTGCGCGGCTTGCGCACCTCCAGCCACCAGCGGCCCGTCAACGCCACCATCCCGACCAGGGCCTGCGAGTAGAGCTCGGCCAGCTTCGGGTCGTACCCCCGGGTGGAGAACTCGGCCGCCAGGATGTGCTCCACCTGGTGCCCGACGTCGTTCATCACGCTGCTGAAGTTCCCCGTCGCCGCCATCAGCGGCGACTCCCGGACCAACACCCGGAACCCGCTGGTCTCCTCCTCGATGTAGGTGAGCAGCGCCAGCGCCGCCTGCTCCAGCAGCTCGCGCGGGTGCCCGGCGGTCAACGCCGTGGCGATCCGGTCCAGCAGGGCCCGCACCTCGCGGTCGACCACCACCGCGTAGAGGCCCTCCTTGCCGCCGAAGTGCTCGTAGATCACCGGCTTGGACACCTTGGCCCGCGACGCCACCTCCTCGATGGAGGTGGCGTCGAAACCGCGCTCGGCGAAGATCTGCCGGCCGATCGAGATCAGTTGCTCCCGCCGCTGCGCCGCGGACATGCGTACCCGGGAGGTGGGCTTCGCGGCCGGCGCGCCCGCCGCCCGCCGCCGTCCGTCGGTGGCCTCGTCCGCCATCTCGTCACCTCGCCGGCGCTCGGTGACGCCCTGTCGTGGGATGTTCCTGCCGCCGTGCCCGTCTACCTCGGTCACCCGGCCATACTGCCAGGTAACCTCCGCGGGCATCGCCCGGTTTCAGCGCCGTGCGGCCGGCTTCACCAGCTTGGCGGCGATCCGCTCCGGTTTCGGCCAGCGGACGTCCTGCGCCGCGCCGGCCTTCTCCAACAGCCAGATCACCCGGGCGGAGATGTCCACCTGGCCGCGCAGCACGCCGTGCCGCGCGCTCGTCGGGTCGGCGTGGTGCAGGTTGTGCCAGCTCTCGCCGAACGACAGCAGCGCCAGCGGCCAGAAGTTCGATGCCCGGTCGCCCTGCCGCACGGCGAACGGCCGCTCGCCGTAGACGTGGCAGACCGAGTTGATCGACCAGGTCACGTGGTGCAGCAACGCGATGCGGACCAGACCGCCCCAGAAGAGCGCCGTCCACGCCCCGGACCAGGACCAGGTCGCCAGGCCGCCCATCACCGCCGGCCCCAGCACCGAGACCACCACCAGCAGCGGGAAGAGCCGGTCCACCCGCCGGGTGTCCCGGTCGGCCAGCAGGTCCGGGGCGAAGCGGGCCCGGTTGGACAGCTCCCGACCGAACAGCCAGCCCACGTGGGCGTGGAACAGGCCCCGGGCCAGCCCGCGGACGCTCTCGCCGTAGCGCCACGGCGAGTGCGGGTCACCCTCGGCGTCGGAGAACGCGTGGTGCCGGCGGTGGTCGGCGACCCACTGGATGATCTCGCCCTGCACGGCGAACGAGCCCGCCACCGCCAACGCCACCCGCACCGGGCGCGGAGCCTTGAACGAGCCGTGGGTGAAGTACCGGTGGTAGCCGATGGTGATGCCCAGCCCGGAGAGCAGGTACCAGAAGGCCGCGATGGCCAGGTCCGGGCCGCCCAGCCAGCCGCCCCAGGCGACCGGGACGGCGGCGAGCAGGGCCAGGAAGGGTACGACCACGAAGGCCCACAGCGCGATCAGGATGCCCGTGGACTGCGGGCCCTGGGTGAGTGGCTTCGGCCCGGTGGCACTCTCGTCCGTCACGGTCGACATGGCACCTCCCAGCGCAGAGATACGCCTACGTCACCGTAACTTAGGGCTCCGCCCCGATGGAGTGAACAGTTGCGGACATGAATGAAGGGCCTGTCGTACGGCTGTTCTAAGTTCCCTGCCGTGAACGATCCGACCGGTGATGAGGTGCGCCGCCTGCGTACCGAGGAGAAGCTGTCCGTCCGCCAGATCCGGGCCCGGACCGGTCTCGGTCGCAACCGGGTGCACGAGCTGCTGCGCGGGGTGCCGCCGCCGGAGTGGACCCGGCGGCCCAACGCCAAGGACGGGTTGCGGGCGGAGGCGGTGGAGCTGCGCGGTCAGGGCTGCTCGGTGAACGACATCGCCCAGCGGCTCGGGGTGGCCAAGTCGACCGCGTACCAGTGGGTCCGGCACCTGCCGCTCGACGGGAGCGACGAGGCGGCGGCACGACGCCGGGCGCACTCGAACGCGATGACGGACGCCCGGTGGGCCGCCCACCGCGCGGCGCGGGACGAGGCGCAGGCTGCCGCGCATCGGGCGGCAGCCGGCGTGGTGGGTGCGCTGACGGAACGGGATCTGCTGCTCCTGGGCGCGGCGATCTACTGGTGCGAGGGATCCAAGTCGAAGCCGTGGCGACGTCAGGACCACGTTCAGTTCGTCAACAGTGATGCCCGCCTGCTCCGGCTGTTCCTCCGCTTCCTTGAAACGTGCGGAGTCGACCGAAACGTGCCGACCTACCGGGTGAGCATTCACGAGTCCACCGATGTCGTCGCTGCCGAGCAGTGGTGGGTCCACACACTCGAGCTACCGGCCACCCGATTTCAGCGGGCAACGCTGAAGCGCCATCGGCCGACGATCCGCTACAACACGCAGGAGGAGTACCACGGCTGCCTGGTCATCGATGTGCCGCGGAGTCGAGAGCTGTACTGGAGGATTGAGGGCCTCTTCGCAGGGCTCGGTGCAGCGATCACGTAGGGGTGGGGCCGCTGAGAGGGAGGCGCTAAGCTGTCTTGCGTCACAGTCGGCCGTGGTGTAATTGGCAACACCCGGGTCTTTGGTACCCGTGTTTCAGGTTCGAACCCTGGCGGCCGAGCCTTCTCCGATATCGCGCCGCACGTGGGGTATGGGACTAAGCGCCCCGCAGTCTGGTTAGCATGGCCCGCGAGAGTGTCGCCTTCCCGACGGGAGCCACGTCGTGCCCCAGCCCCACCTCCGTACCGTCGTCGTGCTCGCCGCCGGTGAGGGCAAGCGGATGAAGTCGGCGCTGCCCAAGGTGCTGCACCCGCTGCTCGGTCGTACGCTGCTCGGTCACGTGCTGACCGCGGCCGCGCCGCTGGCCGCCGACCGCACCGTGGTGGTGGTCGGTCACGGTGCCGAGCAGGTCCGGGCGCACCTGACCGAGATCGCCCCGGACGCCACCCCGGTCCTCCAAGCGCAGCAGCTCGGCACCGGGCACGCCGTGCGCATCGCGCTGGAGGCGGTGCCGGAGGCCTCCGGCACGGTGGTCGTGATCAACGGGGACGTCCCACTGCTGCGCGCCGAGACGGTGGCCGCGCTGGTGGCGGCGCACGAGGGCGAGGGCGCGGCGGCGACCGTGCTCGCCGCGGAGGTGCCCGACCCGACCGGCCTGGGCCGGATCGTGCGCGACGCCGCGGGGCGGCTGGAGCAGATCGTCGAGGAGCGGGACGCGACCCCGGCGCAACGCGCGCTGCGGGAGATCAACGCCGGCATCTACGCGTTCGACGCGGTGCGGCTGCGGGACGCGCTGGGCAAGCTCTCCACCGACAACGACCAGGGCGAGGAGTACCTCACCGACGTCTTCGGCCTGCTCGTCTCGGCCGGGGAGCCGGTGGGTGTGCACGTCGCCGCGGACCACGTCGAGACGCTGGGCTGCAACGACCGGGTGGAGCTGGCGGGGCTGCGCCGGCTGCTGCGCGACCGGGTCAACGAGGCGTGGATGCGGACCGGGGTGAGCATCCTCGACCCGGAGACCACCTGGATCGACGTCACCGCCACCGTGGAGCGGGACGCGGTGATCGACCAGAACACCCAGCTGCGGGGCACGACGGTGGTCGGCGCGCAGGCGGTCGTCGGGCCGGACGTGACGCTGATCGACACCGTGGTGGGGGCGGCGGCGACCGTGCTGCGCAGCCACGCGGTGGGCGCCGAGGTGGGTCCGGGGGCCAGCGTGGGGCCGTACGCGTACCTGCGCCCGGCCGCCCGGCTGGCCGAGAAGTCGAAGGTCGGCACGTTCGTCGAGGTGAAGAACTCCGAGGTCGGCCCGGGCGCCAAGGTGCCCCACCTGTCGTACGTGGGTGACGCGACGATCGGGGCGAAGGCCAACATCGGCGCCGCGACGATCTTCGTGAACTACGACGGGGTGAACAAGCACCGCACCGTGGTGGGCGAGGCGGCCTTCATCGGCTGCGACACCAGCCTGATCGCGCCGGTCGAGGTGGGCGCGGGGGCGTACGTGGCGGCGGGCAGCGCGATCTCGCAGGACGTGCCGCCGGGCGCGCTCGGGGTGACCCGGGCCCCGCAGCGCAGCATCGAGGGCTGGGTGGCCCGCAAGCGGGCCGGCACGGTGTCGGCCGCGGCGGCGGAGCGGGCGCTGGCGGAGGGTGCGTCGGCCGGTGGCCCGGTCGCAAGGGAAGGTGAGGCAATCCACGGGGACGCCGAGACCGTGGGACGGCCGTCGGCTGCGGGGGATACTGCAACCGAATAGTCCCCGGCTTCCGCCGCCGGGAACCACCGACCAACGGGAGCAGACGGGCCCATGGGCAGCATCGTCGCCGAAAACCGCAAGAGCCTGATGCTCTTCTCCGGACGTGGCTTTCCGGAGCTGGCCAAGGAGATCGGTGAGGTGCTCGGCGTCGCGCCGACGCCTTCCGACGCGTACGAGTTCGCCAACGGCGAGATCTTCGTACGCTTCAAGGACTCGGTGCGCGGTTCGGACGCCTTCGTGGTGCAGTCCGTCACGCACGGGGTGAACACCTGGGTCATGGAGACCCTGATCATGATCGACGCACTGAAGCGCGGTTCGGCCAAGCGGATCACCGTGGTGCTGCCGTTCTACCCGTACGCCCGGCAGGACAAGAAGCACCGGGGTCGGGAGCCGATCTCGGCCCGGCTGGTGGCCGACCTGCTGAAGACCGCCGGCGCGAACCGGATCCTCACGGTCGACCTGCACACCGCGCAGATCCAGGGCTTCTTCGACGGCCCGGTGGACCACCTCTTCGCGATGGACGTGCTGGCCGAGTACGTGGAGCACAAGTACGCCGGCCGGCCGATGACCGTGGTCGCGCCGGACTCCGGCCGGGTGCGGGTGGCCGAGCGGTGGACCGACCGGCTGGGCGGCTGCCCGCTGGCGTTCATCCACAAGACGCGGGACCCGCTGAAGCCGAACCAGGTGGTGGCGAACCGGGTGGTCGGTGAGGTCGAGGGTCGGGTCTGCCTGATCGTCGACGACATGATCGACACGGGTGGCACGATCAGCAAGGCCGCCGACATCCTCAAGGAGTCCGGCGCGGCGGAGATCGTCGTCGCCTCCACCCACGCTCTGCTGTCGGACCCGGCGACCGAGCGGCTGAAGAACAGCCCGATCAGCGAGATCGTGGTGACCAACACGCTGCCGCTCCCGCCGGAGAAGCAGCTCGACAAGCTCACCGTGCTGTCGATCGCGCCGCTGCTGGCCCGGGCGATCCGCGAGGTCTTCGACGACGGCTCGGTGACCACCCTCTTCGGCGGCCTGAGCTGAGCGCGGCGCCGCGGCGGTGACCGCGGCGCGGCACCGTTCCCGCCGGCCGACGCGCCGGCGGGGACGGTGATGAGGGGACTGCCGGAAACCTCGGAATCAGCTCGGGTAGACTGGTGCGGTTGCCACGGCGAGGGTGCCCGGCGGGTCGCTGAAAAGCACCGCACGGAGGCACCGTCATCGACGCGGTGCTCCGGGCAGTCGTTCATGACGCATGAGCCCCAGCGAGCCCCTCGCCCCAGCACCGCAAGACGACAAGCCGCCGTAGCGAAAGCATCAGGAGTTTCCCCGTGTCCGAGGTAAAGATCAGCGCCGAGCCCCGTACCGAGTTCGGCAAGGGTGGTGCCCGTCGTACCCGCCGGGCCGGCAAGGTGCCCGCCGTGCTGTACGGCCACGGCGAGAAGCCCAAGCACATCGCGCTCCCGGCCCGCGAGTTCGCGGCCGCGATCCGCAAGGGCGGCGCGAACCAGCTCTTCGCGATCGAGGTCAGCGACGGCACCCAGGTGCTGGCGCTGCCGAAGGCGATCCAGCGTGACCCGATCAAGGACACCTTCGAGCACGTCGACCTGCTGCTGGTCCGCCGGGGCGAGAAGGTCACCGTCGAGGTCGCGGTCCAGCTGACCGGCGAGGCCGCCAGGGACACCCTGATCGTGCACGACCACGACACCCTCTCGGTGACCGCCGACGCCACCAAGGTGCCGGACCACCTGGAGGCCTCGATCGAGGGCCTGGAGGCCGGCACCCAGGTGACCGCCGCCGACGTGCAGCTGCCGGCCGGCGTCGAGCTGGCTGCCGACGCGGAGCTGTTGGTCGCCTCGGTGACCGCCGCCCCGACCGCCGAGCAGCTCGAGGCGACCCTGCCCGAGGTCGAGGTGGCCGACGAGGAGATCGAGGCCGGGGTCGGCGAGGAGACCGCCGAGTCGTCCGAGGGCGCCGAGGCCGGCGAGCCGGCCGCCGCCGGTGGCGAGGAGAGCGCCGAGGCCAAGACCCAGGCCTGATCGGTTCGCATCGTTTACGGCAGGCGCTCCCAGCGGACAGCGGGGGCGCCTGTCGGCGTATCGGGACAGGTGCGGTGTGGTGCCGGGCGGGAGGGACGGGACGTGACGGACGAGGCGGGGCCGTGGCTGGTGGTCGGCCTGGGCAACCCCGGTCGGGAGTACGCCGGTAACCGGCACAACGTCGGTTTCCTGGTCGCCGACCTGCTGGCGGGCCGGGTGGGCGCGAAGTTCGGCCGGCACAAGCGGGCGGTGGCGGAGGTCGCCGAGGGGCGGCTGGGGTTCGGCGGGCCGAAGCTGGTGCTGGTCAAGCCGCTGACGTACATGAACCTCTCGGGCGGTCCGGTGGCGGCGCTGGCCCAGTTCCACAAGATCCCCGCCGAGCGGGTGATCGCGGTGCACGACGAGCTGGACATCCCGTACGGCCAGCTGCGCATCAAGATCGGCGGCGGCGAGGGCGGGCACAACGGCCTGCGCTCGATGTCGAAGTCGCTGGGGACGAAGGAGTACGTCCGGGTGCGGTTCGGCATCGGCCGGCCGCCGGGGCGGCAGGACCCGGCTGACTACGTACTGTCGGATTTCGGCGCTGCGGAGCGCAAGGAGCTGGAGTTCCTGGTGGACCGGGCGGCGGACGTGGTGGAGTCGGTGGTCACCAAGGGCGTGGAGCCGACGCAGAACGCGTACCACGGGGCCTGAGGGCGGGGCGTACCGGGAACGGGCCGCCCCGGCCGGTAGTCTGCGCCTTCTGGCGTGCCGCGACCCGCGACCCGGATCGCGGCGAGGCGACGGGAGTGGTACGTGGGCAGTCCTCCGATGATCGACGGCGCGTTCGCCCGGTGGCTGGCGGCGCGGGCCGGGCAGGCGTTGCTGGGCTTGCGGGCCGAGATGGGGTTCGCCGACGCGGGCGCCCTGAAGTCGGCCGGGGACAAGGTCTCGCACGACCTGATCCGTACCGAGCTGGCCCGGTGGCGACCCGGTGACGCGGTCCTGTCGGAGGAGGACGAGGGCTCGCGGCTGGCCTGGGCGGCGGAGGTGAACCCCGCGGCGGTGTCCCGGCTGACCGCCGACCGGGTGTGGATCGTCGACCCGCTGGACGGCACCCGGGAGTTCTCCGAGGAGGGGCGCTCGGACTGGGCGGTGCACGTGGCGCTCTGGGCGCGCAACGCGCCGACGCCGCACGGGCTGGTGGCCGGGGCGGTGGGGCTGCCGGCGCAGCACCGGGTGCTCGGCACGGACTACCCGCCGGCGTACCCGCCGCTGACGTTGGAGGCGGCGACCGCGGGTGGTGGACGGACGCTGCGCCTGGCGGCGAGCCGGAGCCGGCCGCCGGTCTTCCTGACCGACCTGGCGGAGGACGTGGGCGCGCACCTGGTGCCGATGGGTTCGGCCGGTGCGAAGATCGCCGCGGTGGTGACCGGTGAGGTGGACGCCTACATCCACGCGGGCGGCCAGTACGAGTGGGACTCGGCCGCCCCGGTCGCTGTGGCGACGGCCACCGGCCTGCACGCTTCCCGGATCGACGGTTCTGCGCTGAAATACAACGAGGCGGATCCGCGGCTGCCGGACCTGCTGGTCTGCCGCAAGGATCTCGCCACTCGGTTGCTTGCAGCGCTGCAGAGACATTCCGGGTAGCCTGAGCGCTTGTTCTTGATGTATCCGACCGGAAAGGTCTGGAATCCATGAGCGGATCCGCGCCGATCGAGACCGTGTCATGACCGCCCCCGCCCGCTTCTACCAGGTCTCCCACCTCGACGCGCTCGAGGCGGAGAGCATCTTCGTGATGCGTGAGGTGGTCGCGGAGATGGAGCGCCCGGTGCTGCTCTTCTCCGGCGGCAAGGACTCCATCGTCATGCTCCGGTTGGCCCAGAAGGCGTTCGCCCCGGCCAACATCCCCTTCCCGGTCATGCACGTGGACACCGGGCACAACTTCCCCGAGGTCCTGGAGTACCGCGACCAGCGGGTCGCCGAGCTGGGCCTGCACCTGATCGTGGCCAGCGTGCCGGAGGCCCTGGCCAACGGCATGGTCCGCGAGTCCGGCGACGGCATGCGCAACCGGATCCAGACCCCGGTGCTGCTGGACGCGGTGGAGAAGCACCGCTTCGACGCGCTCTTCGGCGGCGCCCGCCGCGACGAGGAGAAGGCCCGCGCCAAGGAGCGGGTGTTCAGCTTCCGCGACGAGTTCGGCCAGTGGGACCCGAAGAACCAGCGTCCCGAGCTGTGGTCGCTCTACAACGGCCGGCACCACCCGGGCGAGTCGATCCGGGTCTTCCCGCTCTCCAACTGGACCGAGCTGGACGTCTGGCACTACATCGCCCGGGAGCGCATCCCGCTGCCCGCGATCTACTACGCGCACGAGCGCGAGGTGGTCGAGCGCGACGGCATGCTCTACGCGGTGAACGAGTTCTTCCGCCCCCGTGCGGGGGAGGAGCGGTTCAAGGCCCGGGTGCGCTACCGCACCGTGGGCGACGCCTCCTGCACCGCGGCGGTCCGCTCGGACGCCGACACGGTGGAGAAGGTGATCGAGGAGGTGGCCGCCACCCGGATCACCGAGCGCGGCGCGACCCGCGGCGACGACCGGGTCAGCGAGGCCGCCATGGAGGACCGCAAGCGGGAGGGCTACTTCTGATGAGCACCGAGACCATCGCCGCAGGCGCGGCGGACAGCCGCGCCGCCACCGGGGCCGGGCCGGAGGCCCGGCCGATGGACCTGCTGCGCTTCGCCACCGCCGGCAGCGTGGACGACGGCAAGTCGACCCTGATCGGCCGCCTGCTGTACGACACCAAGTCGCTCTTCACCGACCAGCTCGCCGCCGTCGAGGCGGTCAGCGCGGCCCGGGGTGACGAGTACACCAACCTGGCGCTGCTCACCGACGGCCTGCGCGCCGAGCGGGAGCAGGGCATCACCATCGACGTGGCGTACCGCTACTTCGCCACCCCCCGGCGGAAGTTCATCATCGCCGACACCCCGGGGCACATCCAGTACACCCGGAACATGGTCACCGGCGCCTCCACCGCCGACCTGGCGCTGATCCTGGTGGACGCCCGCAAGGGCCTGGTCGAGCAGTCCCGCCGGCACGCGTTCCTCTGCTCGCTGCTGCGGGTGCCGCACCTGGTCCTCTGCGTGAACAAGATGGACCTGGTCGACTATTCGCAGGAGGTCTTCGAGCGGATCGCCGACGAGTTCACCGCGTTCGCCGCGAAGCTCGACGTGCCGGACCTGACCGTGGTGCCGATCTCCGCGCTCAGGGGCGACAACATCGTCACCCGCTCGGAGAACATGCCCTGGTACGAGGGCCCGTCGCTGCTGCACCACCTGGAGCGGGTGCACATCGCCTCCGACCGCAACCTGGTCGACGTGCGGTTCCCGGTGCAGTACGTGATCCGTCCGCAGTCCATCACCGTCACCGACTACCGCGGCTACGCCGGGCAGGTGGCCTCGGGCGTGCTCAAGCCGGGGGACGAGGTGATGGTGCTGCCCTCCGGCTTCACCAGCCGGATCTCCTCGGTGGAGACGGCGGACGGCCCGGTGGCCGAGGCGTTCCCGCCGATGTCGGTGACCGTCCGCCTGGAAGACGAGATCGACATCTCGCGGGGCGACATGATCTGCCGGCCGAACAACTCGCCGGCGGTGTCGCAGGACATCGAGGCGATGGTCTGCTGGATGGACGAGACCCGCCCGCTCCAGGTCGGCGGCAAGTACGCGATCAAGCACACCACCCGGTCGGCCCGGGCCATCGTGCGCGGGCTGCACTACCGGCTGGACATCAACACCCTGCACCGGGACGAGGCGGCCGGCGAGCTGAAGCTCAACGAGATCGGCCGGGTGCGGCTGCGCACCACCGTGCCGCTGCTCGCCGACGAGTACCGCCGCAACCGCACCACCGGCGGCTTCGTCATCATCGACGAGACCACCAACCGCACCGTCGCCGCCGGCATGATCGTCGACACCGCCTGACCCACCCTCGGGGTTTGCGGACGCACTTACAGAGAAAGAGTGGCTATTCCGACGTGGATAGCCACTCTTTCTCTGTAAGAGGCCCCCGACGTCGGCGGGCGTGGGGGGTTAGTCGAGGCGGGTGGTGCCGGGGGCGGGGAGGACCGTGACGTGGGCGGGGGCGGGGAAGCCGCGGTGGGCGAAGGCGTTCGTCACGGCTCGGGCCACGGGGTCGGCCTGGTCGGCGTCGACCAGGGCGAGGACGCAGCCGCCGAAGCCGCCGCCGGTCATCCGGGCGCCGAGCGCGCCGGCCGCCAGGGCCGCCTCGACCGCGGTGTCGATCTCCGGGACGGTGATCTCGAAGTCGTCCCGCATGGAGGCGTGCGAGGCGGTGAGCAGCGGACCGATCTCGCGTACCCGGCCGGCGCGGAGCAGGTCGACGGTGTCCAGCACCCGCTGGTCCTCGGTCACCACGTGCCGGACCCGGCGGCGGATCTCGTCGTCGTCGAGCCGGGCCAGCGCGGCGTCGAGGTCGGCGACCGGCACGTCCCGCAGCGCCGGCACCCCGAGCAGCGAGGCGGCCCGTTCGCAGGCGGCGCGGCGGGAGGCGTACTCGCCGTCGGCGTGCCGGTGCGGCGCGCGGCTGTCGATGACGAGCACGGCCAGCCCGGCGGCGTCGAGGTCGAACGGGATGTGTTCGACGGCCTCGGTGCGGCAGTCCAGGAAGAGGGCGTGCCCCTCGCGGCAGCGGATCACCGCGGACTGGTCCATGATGCCGGTCGGTGCGCCGACGTAGGCGTTCTCGGCCCGCTGGGCCAGCCGCGGCTGCTTCTCGGCGGGCAGGTCCAGCCCGCCCAGGTCGACCAGGGCGGCGAGCACCGCCGCCTCGATGGCCGCCGAGGAGGAGAGGCCGGAGCCCACCGGTACGTCGGAGGCGATCGCCAGCCGGGCGCCGGGCACGTCGTACCCGGCCTCGCGCAGCGCCCAGACGACCCCGGCCACGTACGCCGCCCAGCCGGTGACCCGGCCCGGCTCGTCGACCTCGGCGGCGCCGAACTCCACCGCCTCGGCGGAGAGCTCCGACCGGACCGTCCACCGCTCACCGGGCTGCGGGGCGGCGGCGACCACGGTCCGCAGGGTCAGGGTTGGCCCGGCCGGGAGCCGCCCAGCGGCCGGCGGGCGGCTCGCCGTACGCGGCGTGGAAGCCGGCGGCGGCGCGGGCCGCGACGTCGCCCGCCGCGGCCCCGGGTGGCGCGGTCTGCGCGGCCGGCCCGCTCATCGCTGCCCCAGCACGTGCGCGCGGTAGAAGGCCCAGGCGTCGCCGACCATGTCGTGCAGGGTCGGCTTCTCCGGCGTCCAGCCCAGCTCCTCGCGGGCCAGCGCGGAGGAGGCGACCAGCTCGGCCGGGTCGCCCTCGCGGCGCGGCGCGATCTCCACCGGCAGCGGGTGGCCGGTGACCTCGCGGACCACGTCGACCACCTGGCGGTTGGTGAAGCCGTTGCCGTTGCCCAGGTTGTAGATCCGGTGCCGGCCGGGCACGGCGGCGCTGAGCGCCAGCAGGTGGGCCCGGGCCAGGTCCGCCACGTGGATGTAGTCGCGCACGCAGGTGCCGTCGACGGTGGGGTAGTCGTCGCCGAAGAGTTGGAGCTTCTCCCGCCGGCCGGCGGCGACGTCCAGCGCGATCGGGATCAGGTGGGTCTCCGGGTCGTGCCGTTCGCCGATCGCCAGGTCGTCGCGGAGGTACGCCCCGGCGACGTTGAAGTAGCGCAGCGAGACGGCGGCCAGGTCGTGGGCGATCGCCTCGGAGGTGAGCGCCATGTCGACGGCGAGCTTGGTGGCCCCGTACGTGTTGGTGGGGGCCTTGACCGCGGTCTCCGGGATGGGCAGCTCGGTCGGGTTGCCGTAGACGGCGGCGGTGGAGGAGAAGACCAGCCGGGGCACCCGGGCGGCGCGGACCGCGTCGATCAGGGCGATCGAGCTGACCGTGTTGGCGTGCCAGTACAGCTCCGGGCGGACCATCGACTCGCCGGCGGCGATCAGCGCGGCGAAGTGCAGCACCCCGTCGAAGCCGGCCTCCGGGGTGAGCACCCGGGCAGCCTCGTGGACGGGCAGTTCGACGTGGGTGGCGTCCGGCGCGAGCGCGGCCCGGTGGCCGGTGCGCAGGTCGTCGAGGACCGTCACGTCGTGGCCGTTGTCGAGCAGCATCCGGGTCACCACGCTGCCGATGAAGCCGGCGCCGCCGGTGACGAGCAGTTTCACGTCGGGTCCTCCTGCCTGGCCGCGTCCCGTCGCGGCCGTTCGTGATCACCCTACGGCCGCACGCTGTGCACGCGCTCAGCGTCGCGGCCCCGCCTCATTCCATCACAAACCTTCACGACTGAACAGATCCGAACATCGCCGGTCGGCGGTGACGCGCAGCCTTACCATCTTTTCCATGCGGGAAGCGGGCGGTCCCGGGCTGCGTCGACGCGCGTCGGGGCGGCCCCGACGCCGGCCCGGGCCGATCGCCCGGACGGTGGCCCGGCTCGTCGTCCGGGCCGCCGACGGCGCCACCCGCCTCGTCACCGACCTGCTCGGTGCCAGCCCGGCGGCCGGTCGGGAGCGGATCAGCGAGGACGAGCTGCGCGACCTCGTCGCGGCCAACACCCGGCTCCACCCGGACGAGCGGCGGATCATCGACGAGGTGCTGGTGGCCGGCGCGAGCCTGGTCCGCGAGGTGATGATGCCCCGCACCGAGGTCGTCTTCCTCTCCGCCGGGCTGACCATCGCCGAGGCCGAGCGGGTGGTCCGGGCCGAGACGCACACCCGCTACCCGGTGGTCGACGGCACCCAGGACGACGTGGTCGGCTTCGTGCACCTGCGGGACGTGCTGCTCCGCCCCGACCTCGACCCGTGCACCACCGTCGGCGAGCTGACCCGCGAGGTCAAACAGCTGCCCGGCAGCAAGCGGGTGCTCGCCGCGCTGACCGAGATGCGCAAGGAGGGACACCACCTGGCGGTGGTGGTCGACGAGTACGGCGGCACCGCCGGCATCGTCACGTGTGAGGACCTGATCGAGGAGCTGGTCGGGGAGATCCACGACGAGTACGACGGCGACCCCGAGCCCGCGCACGCGGGACTGCCCGCCGTGGTGGACGGCCGGCTCAACCTCGCCGACTTCGCCGAGCGCACCGGGGTGCCGCTGCCCGTCGGGCCGTACGAGACGGTCGGCGGCTACCTGATGGCGGCGCTCGGCCGGCTGCCGGTGGCCGGCGACGAGGTGCCGGTGTCCCCGGTCGACGCCGAGGCGCCGGACGAGCCGGTCGACGGCTGGCTGCTGCGGGTGCTGGCCCTGGAGGGGCGCCGGGTGTCCCGGGTCGCGGTCTCCGCGGCGCGCCTGCCGGAGCAGCGGCGCGAGGTCACCACCCCCGCCGGGCCGGCGGCGAGCCGACCCGCCGGCCCGTCATGACGTACGCCGGGCGTTGCTGACAGAATTGCCGTCATGTCCGACGTTCCCGCCCGCCCGCGCGTCTTCTCCGGCATCCAGCCGACGGCCGACTCGTTCCACCTCGGCAACTATCTCGGCGCGGTGCGGCACTGGGTGGCGCTGCAGGAGACCCACGACGCGTTCTACTGCGTGGTCGACCTGCACGCGATCACCGCGGGGCACGACCCGGCCGTGCTGAAGCAGCGCTCCCGGGTGGCCGCCGCGCAGCTCTTCGCGGTGGGGATCGACCCGGAGCGCAGCACCCTGTTCGTCCAGTCGCAGGTGCCCGAGCACTCGCAGCTGGCCTGGGTGCTCGGCTGCATCACCGGTTTCGGCGAGGCCAGCCGGATGACGCAGTTCAAGGACAAGTCGCAGAAGCAGGGCAGCGAGCGGGCCAGCGTCGGCCTCTTCACGTACCCGATCCTGCAGGCCGCCGACATCCTGCTCTACCAGGCCAACGCGGTGCCCGTCGGCGAGGACCAGCGCCAGCACCTGGAGCTCTCCCGCGACCTGGCGCAGCGGTTCAACTCGCTGTTCGGCCCGACCTTCACGGTGCCCGCCCCGCACATCGTCAAGGACACCGCGAAGATCACCGACCTGCAGGATCCGACGGCGAAGATGTCCAAGTCGTCGTCCTCGCCGGCCGGCATCATCGACCTGCTCGAGGAGCCGGCCCGCTCGGCCAAGAAGATCCGCTCCGCGGTCACCGACACCGGCCGCGAGATCGTCTTCGACACCGAGACCAAGCCGGGCATCTCCAACCTGCTGACCATCTACTCGGCGCTGTCCGGCCGGAGCATCGACGACCTGGTCGCCGCGTACGCCGGCAAGGGCTACGGCGACCTCAAGAAGGACCTCGGCGAGGTGGTCCGGGAGTTCGTCAGCCCGATCCAGGAGCGCACCCGCGCCTACCTCGACGACCCGGCGCAGCTGGACAAGCTGCTCGCCGCCGGCGCCGAGAAGGCCCGCGCGGTCGCCGTGCCGACCCTGCGCGCCGCGTACGACCGGATCGGGTTCTTCCCCCCGGTCCGCTTCGAGTAGCGGCTCCGGGCCGACGGGTACGGGTGGAGGGGTGGCGCGGAGCGTGGATCGCAGGGACGGGGCGCCGGTGGACGGCGGCACCATCCAGATCGGGATCGCGGTGGACGTCCCGGAGCCGTGGGGCGGCATGCTCACCCGGCGCCGGGCCGAGTCCGGCGACCCGCAGGTGGTCCCGGCGCACGTGACGCTGCTCGGGCCCACCGAGATCCCGGTGGCGGCGCTGCCGGCGGTCGAGGAGCACCTGAGCCGGGTGGCCGCCCGGCACCTGCCGTTCACCCTGCACCTGCGGGGCACGGGAACGTTCCGGCCGGTGACCCAGGTGGTGTTCGTGACGGTGGCCGCCGGGATCAGCGAGTGCGAGCTGCTCGCCGCCGCCATCAACGCCGCACCCGAGCTGCACCGGGAGGCCCGCTTCCCGTACCACCCGCACGTCACCGTCGCGCAGGACGTCGCCCCCGAGGCGCTGGACCGGGCGTACGAGGACCTGGCCGACTTCTCGGCCATGTTCGAGGTGGACTCGTTCACGCTCTTCTCGCACAGCGGTGCGACCCGGTGGCAACCCCGCCGGGACTTCCGGCTCGGCGGCTGACCGGGCCGGTGGCCACAGGCCCGCCCCGCGGCGGGAGATCGGTGAGGATGACGTGGTGGACGCGTGGGGCCGGCTGACGGGCGGGATCGACCGCCGGTTCACCACGGCCCGGCACCGGTGGCCCCGCTTCGACCACCTCTGGCGGGCCATCGACCTCTACACCAACGTGCTGGGCGGGCGGCTGGCCGCGGCGATCGCCTACTACGGGTTCTTCGCCGTCTTCGCGCTCGCCCTGGTGGCGTACTCGATCTTCGGGGCGATCCTGGAGGACAACGACGAGGTCAGCGACGCCGCGGCCGACTTCCTGCGGGAGAACCTGCCGTTCCTCGACCCCGAGCAGATCGCCGAGAGCAGCAACACCGTCGGGGTGATCGGCCTGGTCATCCTGGTCTTCACCGGGATCGGCTGGGTGGAGGCGATCCGCTCCTCGCAGCGGCTGATGTACGGCTTCAACCAGCAGCCCGGCAACCTGGTGGTGCGCCGCCTGGTCGACCTGGGCGTCCTGGTGCTGGTCTTCGTGATGCTCGGCGTCTCGGTGGCGGCCGTCGACGCCCTGGAGTCGCTGCTGCGCTTCCTGCTGCGGGCCACCGGCTCGGTCGGGCTGACCACGGTCAGCGCGGCGCTCAGCGTGGTGGTCAACGCGGTGCTGGCGACGGCGCTGCTGGTGGCGGTGCCCCGGCTGCGGATGAGTCGCCGGCGGCTGCGGCCGGTGGTGCTGATCGTCGCGGTGGGCATCACGCTGCTCAACACCGTCGGGCGCTACTACGTGGTGCGCACCGAGCGGAACCCGGCGTACACGGTGGTGGCCGGCGCGGTCGGGTTGCTGCTCTACCTGTACCTGCTCAACCAGTTGGTGCTCTTCGGCGCGGCGCTCGCCGCGACCAGCCGGCACGGGCGGGTGGTCGACCTCTCCGACGGGCCCGTCCCGGCGGACCTCGACGTCGAAACGGACCCGGACACCGATCCGGGGACGCCGGGAGGGGCGGGCTGACGTGCTGATCGAGATCGACCCGGGCTCGGCGGTACCCCCGTACGAGCAGGTGCGCGGGCAGTTGGCCGCGATGGTCGGCGACGGGCGGCTGCCGGTGGGCACCCGGCTGCCGCCGGTGCGCCAGTTCGCCGCCGAGCTGGGGCTGGCGGCGAACACCGTGGCGCGGGCGTACCGGGAGCTGGAGGCGGCCGGGCTGCTGGAGACCCGGGGGCGGCACGGGACGTACGTCGCGCCGGGCCGCGACGACGCGACCGACCGGTTGCAGCGGGCGGCGGCCCGGTACGCCGACGAGGCGGTGCGGCTGGGCGTGCCGCCGGATCGGGCACTCGCCCTGGTCCGCGCCGCTCTCGACGCCGCCCGCCCGGGCTGAGTCGACGGACGAACAGGTCAGGAAACGGACCGATGCGCGAACCGGCAGTTGCCGCAAATGCCCCTCATCTTTCGGCCGTGACCGGCCATGATGAGCCCGTGGGCGCACTCGTGACGTTGGACCTGCCGGACGACTCGCCGATGCTCGGCCTGCCGTGGATCATCACGTTCGGCCCGCTCGGCGACCCCGCGGAGTGGGAGCCGGTGGTCTGCGGCCCGTACGAGCGTCCGCACGCCCTGGCCCTGGCCGAGGCGGTGGTGGCCGAGGAGCAGCTGATGGCGGTGGTCGAGCCGCTGGTGCCGGCGTTGTCGGCCGAGGAGGTGCGCGGCGAGATCGCCGCCGCGCAGATCGCCGCCGAGGACGAGGCGGCCCGGATCGACGAGTCCGACCTCTACGGGGACTTCGAGGACGTGATCGACGAGGAGCTGGAGCAGGCGGCCGCGCGGGCCGAGCACCCGGTCGCGCCGCAGCCGGCACCCAGCGAGGACGAGCTGCGGGCCGGCTTCGAGCGGATCTCGGAGCTGCTGCGGCGCAAGGGCCGCTGACCCGTCAGCCGGGCCGGGATTCCCGGCGCGGGGCCGGGCCGAGGAGGACGCCGGCGCCCCGGGGAACTCCCCGAGGCGCCGGTGCCACCTCACCCCCCACCACAAGGGGTCGGCAGGCCCAGTCGCCCGTCGGCGCGGGGCACAACGGACGACCAGGTCAATGGCGGGTTACCCGGCTCAGCGCCGTTCGAACCACGCAGCTGCGTCCACCGGCAGGAGATGCCCCGATCCCTGCTCGGTGAGGTCCTCGCTGGCGACGAGCGGCCGGCCGTACCCCTCGACGGGGGCCGGCGCGCCGCTGATGTTGACCACGCAGGTCAGCGTGGTCCCGCCGCCGGTGCGGCTGAAGGCGAGCATGCCGGGACCGCCCTCCAGCCAGGTCACCCCGCCGGTCGTGCCGGCCAGCGCCGGGTGCTCGTGCCGGATCCGCAGCGCGGCGCGGTACAGCTCCAGGGTGGAGCCGGCGACGCCGGTCTGGGCGGCCACCGAGAGGGCACGCCAGGTCGCCGGGGCCGGCAGCCAGCTCAGCTCGCTGCCGTCCGGGCCGAAGCCGTACGGGGCCAGCTCGCCGCTCCACGGGATCGGCACCCGGCAACCGTCGCGGCTCTCCCCGGTACGCAGGAACGCCGGATCCTGGCGCAGCTCGTCGGGGAGGTCCAGCACCTCCGGCAGGCCCAGCTCCTCGCCCTGGTAGACGTAGGCGCAGCCGGGCAGGGCCAGCATCAGCAGGGCGGCGGCCCGGGCCCGGCGCAGGCCGACCTCGCCGTCGCCGTACCGGGTGACGTGCCGCTGCCGGTCGTGGTTGGACAGCACCCAGGTGGTCGGGGCGCCGACGATGGTGGACTCGGCCAGCGCGGTGTCGATGACCTTGCGGAACGAGTCGGCCGACCAGGTGGCGTCGAGGAAGTCGAAGCTGAACGCCTGGTGCAGCTCGTCCGGGCCGATGTAGCGGGCCAGCCGCTGCGGGGTCTCCGCCCACGCCTCGGCCACCGCCATCCGGCCGCCCGGGTAGCTGTCCAGGATCGGCCGCCAGGCGCGGTAGATCTCGTGCACCTCGTCCTGGTCGAAGTAGGGCAGGCGGCCCTTGCCGAGCAGTTCGGACTGGCGCTGGCCGGTGGTCATCGAGCTGAAGCCGACGTCCGGCAGCCCCTCGGCCTTGATCATTCCGTGCGCCACGTCGATCCGGAACCCGTCGACGCCGCGGTCCAGCCAGAAGCGGAGGACGTCCTCGAACTCGGCGCGCACCCGCGGGTGCCGCCAGTTCAGGTCGGGCTGGGCCGGGTCGAACAGGTGCAGGTACCACTGGCCGTCCGGCACCCGGGTCCAGGCCGGGCCGCCGAAGATGCTCTCCCAGTCGTTCGGGGGCAGTTCGCCGTGTTCGCCCCTGCCGTCGGCGAAGAGGTAGAGCTCCCGCTCCGGCGAGCCCGGGGCGGCGGCCAGCGCGGCCTGGAACCAGGGGTGCGCGCTGGAGGTGTGGTTGGGCACCAGGTCGATGATGATCCGCAGCCCGAGGGCGTGCGCGTCGGTGATCATCGCGTCGAAGTCGGTGAGCGTGCCGAACAGCGGGTCGACGTCGCGGTAGTCGGCGACGTCGTAGCCGGCGTCGACCTGCGGCGAGGTGTAGAAGGGGGTCAGCCAGAGCGCGTCGACCCCGAGGTCGCGCAGGTACGGCAGCCGCTCCCGGATGCCCCGGAGGTCACCGACGCCGTCGCCGTCGGCGTCGGCGAAGCTGCGGACGTAGACCTGGTAGACGACCGCGGACCGCCACCAGTCGGCGTCGGCGGCCGGCGGTGCCGGGTTGGTGGCGTCGGTCATCGGTGACGATCCCCGTTCTGTGGAGCACCCGGAGTGGGCCCGGAGGCGGATGTCAGTGCAGAATGCCGCCCGATTGCTGCAAGAGTCAAGCATTCCTTGCGCAAGAAATGATGGCCCGCCCCCTCCGCTGGGCCTGGCAGCCCCGTGCGGCCGTCCCAGCAGGCGGGACGGCACCGGGACGGCCGCCGTCGTGGCGGCCGTCCGGGGCGCTCGGGTCGGGTCAGGCCGGGACGGCGAGGGCGGGCGGCGCCGGCCGGTGCCGGGTGCCGCCCTGGACCGGGTTGGCGCCGGCCGGCCGGACGACAGCGGTGGAGCCGCGCACCACCAGCTCCGGGCGGAACTGGTACTCCGAGTGCGGCGCGGCGTGGCCGTTGATCTCGTCGACCAGGGCCCGCACCGCGGCGACCGCCATCGCGGCGACCGGCTGGCGCATGGTGGTCAGCGGCGGATCGGTGAAGGCCATCAGCGGGGAGTCGTCGTAGCCGACCACCGAGAGGTCCTGCGGGACCGACATGCCGCGCTGCCGCGCCGCCCGGATCGCGCCGAGCGCCATCAGGTCGGAGCCGCAGACGACGCCGGTGACCCCGCGTTCGATGAGCCGGCCGGCGGCCGCCTCGCCGCCCTCCACGCCGAAGAGCGAGAGCTCGGCCAGCTCGGCCAGGTCCTGCTCGCCGGCGCCGGCGAGCCGGGTCATCGCGGTACGCCAGCCGGCCACCTTGCGCTGCACCGGCACGAACCGGTCCGGGCCGGTGATCAGGCCGATCCGGCGGTGGCCGAGCGCGACCAGGTGTGCGACGGCCAGCTCGGCGGCCTCACCGTCGTCGCAGGAGACGAAGGGGGCGGCGACGTTCGGGACGTACCCGTTGATCATCACGACGGGCAGCGGGCGGGCGATCAGCGCGCGGTACCGGTCGTGGTTGGCGGCGGTGTCGGCGTGCAGGCCGGAGACGAAGACGATCCCGGAGACCTGCCGGTCCAGCAGCATCTCGACGTACTCGTCCTCGGTGACCCCGCCGGGGGTCTGGGTGCACAGCACCGGGGTGAACCCGCTCTGGGCCAGGGTCGACTCGATGACCTGGGCGAACATCGGGAAGATGGGGTTGTCCAGCTCCGGGACGACCAGCCCGACGAGCCCGGCGCTGCGCTTGCGCAGCCGGGCGGGGCGCTCGTAACCGAGCACGTCGAGGGCGGTCAGGACGGCCTGCCGGGTCTCGGGGGCCACGCCGGGGCGGTCGTTGAGCACCCGCGACACCGTGGCCTCGCTGACTTCGGCCTGCTGGGCGATGTCGGACAGTCGAGCGCGCATGGCGGAACTTTAGCTCACGGGCAAGTTCTTGCGTACGCTCCTGCAAGCCCTTCCATTCCCTGCAACCTCTTGCTAACGTCCCCGCAACATGCGAGAGCAGCGGCGCAGCACCGCAGCGCCGGTTGGCAAGAACTTACAGAGGTTCCCACTGGCGGGCCGCCCTTCCCCCGGCGCTCGCCACAACGACAGGAGTACCGATGCGCATCCGTACCGCGGGTGTGGTCGCCGTTCTCGGTCTGGCGCTCGCGGCGTCCGGCTGCGGCGACAACAGCAAGGACGAGCCGGCCGCCAAGGATTCCCCCAAGGCCGCGAGCGGCAAGCTCGTCATCTGGGCCGACGACAAGCGCGCGGCTGCCCTCAAGCCGTTCGGTGAGAAGTTCGGCCAGGAGAACGGCGTCACCGTCGAGGTGCAGGCCGTCTCCAAGGACCTGCAGACCAACTTCGTCACCGCCTCCCAGCAGGGCAGCGGCCCGGACGTCGTGGTCGGCGCGCACGACTGGATCGGCAACCTGGTGCAGAACGGCGCCATCGACCCGGTGCAGCTCGCCGCCGAGCAGAAGAGCGCCTTCAACGAGACCGCCGTCAAGGCCGTGACCTTCAACGGTCAGGTCTACGGCGTGCCGTACGCGACCGAGAACATCGCGCTGATCCGCAACACCGAGCTGGCCCCCGAGGCGCCGAAGACGATCGAGGACCTGGTCGCCTCCGGCAAGAAGCTCAAGGCCGAGAAGAAGGCCAGCGAGATCCTCTGCCTCCAGTCCGGACAGAACGGCGACGCGTACCACATCTACCCGCTGTACACCTCGGCCGGCGGCTACCTCTTCGGCACCGCCGCCAACGGCGACTACGACCCGAAGGACCTGGGCGTGGGCAAGCCGGAGTCGATCGCGGCGTTCCAGAAGATCGCCAAGCTGGGTGAGAAGGGTGACGGTGCGTTGAAGCGCTCCATCACCGGCGAGAACTCGATCGCCACCTTCACCGGCAAGAAGTGCGCCTACCTGGTCTCCGGCCCGTGGGCGATCGCCGACGCCAAGAAGGCCGGCATCAAGTACGACATCTCCCCGGTCCCCGGCTTCGCCGGTGGCAAGGAGGCCCAGCCGTTCGTGGGCGTCCAGTCGTTCTACGTCGCCGCCAAGGGCAAGAACAAGGCCCTGGCCCAGGAGTTCGTCACCAACTACGTGACCAAGCCCGAGCTGGCCGTGGCGCTGTACAACGCCGAGCCGCGTCCGCCGGCGCTGACCGCCGCCTTCGACCAGGTCAAGGGCACCGACCCGGACCTGGCCAAGTTCTCCGAGGCCGGCAAGAACGGCCAGGTGCTCCCGGCGATCCCGGCCATGGCCGCGATCTGGGACCCGTTCGGCAAGGCCGAGGCCGCCGTCATCGGTGGCGCCGACCCGACCAAGACCGTCACCGCCGCCGGCAAGACGATCTCCGGTCAGATCAAGTAATGAGCGCGTCGCTGTCCGGCCCGGGGTCTGCCACGCAGACCCCGGGCCGGGGGCCCGTCCGCTCCGGGCTCCCGCGCAAGTCCCGTGACGCGCGGCACCACGCGCCGATCACCCTGACCGGCCTCGCCGTCAAGGTGGTCCTGCTCGGCCTGGTGGCCGGGATCGCGATCTGGGCGGCCTTCCCGCTCATCGAGGCCGAGAAGTGGGTCGGGCTGGCCATCCTGTCGGCCACCACCGCCGGCCTGTTCTACCTGTACCTCACCCGCCGACACATCCCGGCGAAGTACCTGGTTCCCGGCACGATCTTCCTGATCGCCTTCCAGATCTTCCCGGTGCTCTACACCGCCAGCACCGCCTTCACGAACTTCGGCGACGGTCACCGCGGCGAGAAGTCCGACGCGATCGTCGCCATCCAGAGCTCGTCGGTGAAGCAGGTCCCCGGCTCCACCCAGTACCTCCTCTCCGTCGCCACCAAGGGCGACCCGGCCACCGGGCCGCTGGTCTTCCTGGTGACCGACCCGAAGAGCGGCACCGTCTCCGCCGGCGACGCCGGCGGCCTGACCCCGCTCGACGCCGCCGAGGTCACCGTGGCGCCGGGCGGCAAGGTAACCGCCGCCGAGGGCTACCAGGTGCTCAACTTCGGTCAGGCCAGCGCCCGCAGCAAGGAGATCACCGACCTGGTGGTCCCGACCTCCGGCGGCGCGCTGCGCTCCTCCGGTCTCTCCCGCGCGTACGAGGGCAGGGCGATCCGGGCCTACGACACCGGTTGCGACTGCGTCAAGGACAGCGAGACCGGCAAGACCTGGACGGCGGACGAGGAGATCGGTGCGTTCGTCGCCGCCGACGGCGAGCAGTTGGCCCAGGGCTGGAAGGTCAACGTCGGGCTGAAGAACTTCGATCGGGTGCTCACCGACCCGGCCATCTCCGGTCCGTTCTTCGGCACCCTGGTCTGGAACTTCGCCTTCGCGCTCGGCTCGACCGGCTTCACCTTCCTGCTCGGCCTGGCCATTGCGCTGGCGCTGCACTCGCCGCGGATGCGCGGCACCAACCTCTACCGGATCCTGCTGATCCTGCCGTACGCGATGCCGTCGTTCGCGATGCTGCTGGTCTGGCGGGACATGTTCAACACCGACTTCGGGCTGATCAACAACCTGTTCGGGCTCGGCGTCGACTGGTTCGGGCAGGAGTGGTCCGCCCGAATTGCCGTGATCCTGGTGCAGCTCTGGCTGGGCTACCCGTACATGTTCCTGGTCGCCACCGGTGCGCTCCAGGCGATCCCGCGCGAACTCACCGAGGCCACCTCGGTCGACGGCGCGTCGCCCTGGCAGTCGTTCCGCGCGGTCACCCTGCCGCTGCTGCTGGTGGCGCTCTCCCCGCTGCTGATCTCGTCGTTCGCGTACAACTTCAACAACTTCAACGCGATCTACCTGACCACCGAGGGTGGACCGTTCCCGGCGGACAACCCGACCTCCGGCGCGACGGACCTGCTGATCACGTACACCTACCGGCTGGCCTTCGGTGCCCAGGGGGCCCAGTTCGGCCTGGCGGCGGCGGTCTCGATCTTCATCTTCACGATCGTCGCGGTGGTCTCCGCGGTCAGCTTCTCGCGGACCCGCAAGCAGGAGGAGGTGTACTCGTGAGCACCCACGCGAACGCCCCGGTCGCCCGGACCGGCGCGGCCGGCAGGCGGAAGAACCGCTGGCTCGCCCAGGTCGGCTGGCGGCACGTGGTCGGGGTGGTGGCGGTGGCGTTCAGCCTCTTCCCGATCCTGTTCGTGCTTTCCGCGGCGCTCAACCCGCTCGGCACCCTCTCCTCCACGGACCTGGTGCCGACCAGCGGCGTGTCGTTCGAGAACTTCACCGACCTCTTCGACCGCACCTCGTTCGGGTGGTGGTTCCTCAACTCGCTGGTCGTCGCCGGGGTGGCGAGCTTCGCCTCGATCTTCCTCTCGTCGCTGGCGGCGTACTCCTTCTCCCGGATGCGCTTCGCCGGCCGTCGGGTCGGGCTGCTCGCGCTGCTGCTGATCCAGATGTTCCCGCAGTTCCTGGCCATCGTGGCGATCTTCCTGATCTTCACCACGGTCACCGACCTGTGGCCGGCGATCGGCTTCAACACGCCGTGGGGCCTGCTGCTGCTCTACCTGGGTGGGGCGCTGGGCGTGAACACCTGGCTGATGAAGGGTTTCTTCGACACGCTGCCGCGGGAGCTGGACGAGTCGGCGACCATGGACGGCGCGTCGCACGCCCAGGTCTTCTTCCGGATCATGCTGCCGCTGGTGGCGCCGATCCTGGCGGTGACCGGGCTGCTCGCCTTCATCGGCACGATCAACGAGTTCCTGATCGCCAACGTGTTCCTCACCAACCCCGAGTCCAAGACCCTCGCGGTCGGCATGTTCGGTCTGGTGGCGGGCGAGCGCAACAACAACTTCGGGATCTTCGCGGCGGGCACCCTGCTCACCGCCGTCCCGACGGTGCTGGTGTTCCAGTTCCTTCAGCGCTACATCGTCTCCGGCCTGACCGCCGGAGCCGTCAAGGGATAAATCGACGGTAGTTAGCACGCTGCGGCAAGGGCGTCGGGACGACGTGCACCGGAGCAGTCACGGGTTGACCGCCGCGGTCGGGAGACCGGCCGCGGCGGGTTGCCCCTCTCTCCCCGTCCGACCCACGCGAAAGGTCTCTCCGTGTCCCCGCAGCCGCACCACGACGGATCCGCCCTGTACGTACCCGAGCAGGAGCCGGCGCTCGGTCAGACCGTGCCGGTCTTCGTCCGGGTCCCGGCGGGCGCCGACGTGCGCACCGTGCACGTGCGGACCACCGGTGACGGCGAGCCCCGGTTCGCCGAGGCGGTCGTCGACCGCACCGAGGGCGGCGAGGTCTGGTGGCGAGCCGATGTCGAGGTCCGCAACCCGGTCAGCAACTACCGCTTCATGCTCTCTCAGACCACCGGCTACCGCTGGCTCAACGCCGCCGGCGTGATCTCTCACGACGTGCCGGACAACGGCGACTTCAAGCTGGTCAGCTACGCCCCGCCGCCGGCCTGGGCGCGGGACGCGGTGATCTACCAGATCTTCCCGGACCGGTTCGCCCGCTCCGCGGCCGCCGCCGGCCGTACGCCGCCGGACTGGGCGATCCCGTGCGACTGGGACACCCCGGTGATCGGACGCGGCCCGGAGACGCCGTACCAGTTCTACGGTGGCGACCTGGACGGTGTCACCGAGCGCCTGGACCACCTGGCCCGGCTCGGCGTGAACACCCTCTACCTCACCCCGATCTTCCCGGCCCGCTCCAACCACCGGTACGACGCGGCCAGCTTCGACACCGTCGACCCGCTGCTCGGCGGGGACGCCGCGCTGGCCCGGCTCGCCGATGCCGTCCGGGCCCGGGGCTGGCGGCTGATCGGCGACATCACCAGCAACCACACCGGCGACGCGCACGAGTGGTTCACCACCGCCGCCTCGGACGTGCGGGCCACCGAGCGGGAGTTGTACTACTTCGACGAGGCCACCGGGGACTACGAGTCCTGGAACGGGGTCAAGTCGCTGCCGAAGCTGAACTGGGGCAGCGCCGAGCTGCGCCGGCGCTTCGCCACCGCCGACGACTCGCTGGTGCGGCGCTGGCTGCGCCCGCCGTACGGGCTGGACGGCTGGCGGGTCGACGTGGCCAACATGACCGGCCGGCGCGGCGCGGACGCGTACACCCACGAGGTGGCGCGGCTGCTGCGCGAGGTGGTCGCCGACACCCGCCCCGACGGCCTGCTGCTCGCCGAGCACGGCCACGACCACACCGGCGACCTGGACCGGGACGGCTGGCACGGGACGATGAACTACGTCGGCTTCACCGACCCGGTCTGGTCCTGGCTGCGGCACGGCGACGAGCCGGTGCCGAACTTCCTCGGCACCCCGGGCGGGGTGCGGCGGCGGGACGCCGAGGCCGTGCTGGCGACGATGGACACCTACCGGTCGCTGATCTCCTGGCGCTCGTACACCCACTCGTGGCAGCTGCTCGGCTCGCACGACTCGGCCCGGATCCGCACCGTGGTCGGCGACGCCGCCCGGCAGGAGGTGGCCGCCGGCCTGCTCGCCACCATGCCGGGCACCCCGGTGGTCTTCGCCGGGGACGAGCTGGGGCTGACCGGCACCAACGGCGAGGGTTCGCGGACCCCGATGCCGTGGCACCGGCCGGAGAGCTGGGACCGGGCCACCTTCGCCGCGTACCGCGGGCTGTTGGCGCTGCGCCGCGATGAGCCCGCGCTGCGCCACGGCGGCCTGCGTCGGGTGCACGCCGACGCCGACACGCTGGTCTTCCTGCGCGAGGCCCCGACCGGGGCGGTGCTGGTGCTCGCCCGCCGGGCCGCGGGCCGGCCGGTCCGGCTGACCGGCCTCGGGGCGGGGGAGAACGCGTACGGCGGCGCCCCGGCGCTGCGCCCGGACGCCGACGGCGTGGTCACCCTCCCCTCCGACGGCCCCACGTTCCAGGTCTGGCGGCTGTCCTGATCCGGGTCCGGCGGGCGCGGGGTCAGGCGGCCGGCTGGCCGAGCAGGGTGCGCACGCCGGCGAGGTAGCTGCGGCGGTCCGGCCGGCCGGTGAGCACCTTCTGCATCAGGTAGCCCGGGACCAGGCCGAACAGCGCGGTGCCGACGGCCTCGGGGTCGGCGTCGGGGGGCAGCTCACCCGCCTCCCGGGCCCGCCGGGCCAGCAGCGTGAAGCGGTCCCGGAAGCCGCTGTACGTCGCGTTGACGAAGGTCGCCAGCGCCGGGTCGCGCAGCGACTCGCTCCACACCTGGATCGCCAGCGGCAGGATGCCGTCCTTGCCGGCCTGCGCGTCGACGTAGGTCAGGGCCCGGTCCAGCGCCTCGACCAGGGGCAGCGGCGGCTCGGCGGCAGCCAGCTCGGCGAAGACCGCGTCCGCCCCGCCGATCACCGACTGGGCGATCGAGGTGATCAGGTCGTTCTTGCTCGGGAAGTAGCGGTAGACCGCGCCGACCGACAGCCCCGCCTCGGCGATCACGTCCTGCATCGAGGTGTTGTGGAAGCCGTCGCGCAGGAAGCAGCGCCGGGCCGCGTCGAGGATCTGCTGGCGGCGGGCCGCGAGGTGGGCGTCGGATACGCGTGGCATGACCCACAGTGTAAAACGAACGCTCGTTCTTGACTCCTGACACCTCCGGAGCGCACCCTGGCTTCAAAGAGAACGAGCGTTCGTTTTAAGGAGTGAGCATGTCCCGGTCACCCCGATCCCCGATGCTGCTCGCCGTGCTGGCCGCCGTCCTCGCGGTGGCGGCGCAGGCGCTGCTCGTACCCCTGTTCGCGGGGCCCGCCGCGAACCTGGCACCGCGTGACCTGCCGGTCGCCGTAGCCGGGCCGGCGCCGGCCACCGCGGAACTGGCCGGCCGGCTGGCGGCGGCCCGTCCGGGTGCCTTCACCGTCACCGAACTGCCGGACGCCGCGGCAGCCGACCGGGCGCTACGCGACCGCGAGGTGTACGCCGCGTTCGTCGTCGGCCCCGACGGCGTCGGGCTGCACACCGCCCCGGGTGCGAGCCCCACCGTCGCGGCCCTGCTCACCGAGGCCGCGGCCGGGCTCTCCGGCGGACGGCCGGTGCCGGTCACGGCGGTGGTGCCGGCCGACCCGGACGACCCGCGCGGGGCCGGCTTCGCCGCCGGTTTCCTGCCGCTGGCGCTGACCAGCATGCTCGTCGGCGTCCTGCTCACCGTCCTGGTCACCGGCCGGCGCGCCCGGCTGGTCGGGCTGGTCGGCTACGCCCTGCTCGCCGCGCTGGTCGGCACCGCCGTGCTGCACGGCTGGCTCGGGGTGATCGGGGGCGACCCGGCGGCCGAGGCCGCGGCGATCGGGCTCTTCGCGCTCGCCGCCGCCGGTGCCGTCGCCGGGCTGGGCGCGCTGCTCGGCGGCCCCGGGCTCGGCCTCGGCGCGCTGCTGGTCTTCCTGGTCGGCAACCCGCTCTCCGCGGTCAGCGCGGCGCCGGAGCTGCTGCCGCAGCCGTGGGGCACCGTCGGGCAGTTCCTGCCGGTCGGGGCCGGCGGAACGCTGCTGCGCTCGGCCGCCTTCTTCGACGGCGCGGGCGCGGGTCGCTCCGTCGCCGTGCTGGCCGGCTACGCGGTGCTCGGGATCGGCCTGGTGCTGCTCGGCCGGCGCGGCTCGCCCCGGCCGGCCGCCGAGATCACGGTATGAGATCAGCCCGGCGGGGCGGCTACTACAAACTGTCGTTGATGGGGGAGGATGGCCGGCGTGGAAGCTCTTCGGCTGGTACTTCTCTACGTCCATCTGATCGGGTTCGCGCTGCTGCTCGGCGGCGCGATCGCCCAGTACGTCAGCGGCCGGCTGCGGATCAACGCGGCCATGCTCTGGGGCTCGGTGATCGGTCTGCTCACCGGCATCGGCCTCTCCGCACCGCTGCGCGACGGCGACGAGCCGGCACCCGCGAAGCTTGTTACCAAGTTGGTGCTGGCTCTGCTGATCTTCGTCATGGTCTTCTTCTCCCGGAAGCGGGATCAGGTCAACCGCGGGCACTTCCTCGCTATCGTCGGGTTGACGCTGCTCAACGCCGCTGTCGCGGTGTTCTGGAGGTAGCCGGCCGGACCCGCTCGCGGGCCCGGGGAAAGGGACTTTCGGGACAGCGGGCCGGTCACGTACCAGCACTGTGAGTGATCTGCCCCACGCCAGGGTTACGCCGGGATAACAGGCGTTCAACAGTCGTGCACGATTGGCGGCCGGTGGGTGGGCGCGGGCGTACGCTCCCGTCCGTAACGTGGGATGCCGGCAGCGCAGCGCTGGTCGGTTCAAGGGCTGCCACCGCACGAGGCGCGGTGTGCAATGGGAAGGAGACGTCTTGCGCTCTGTGCGTGGGATGCGGATCGCCTCCGCGATCGTGGCGGGTGGGCTCGTGCTGGCCGCCGCCGCGTGTGGTGAGGCCCCCGAGGACGACAACAACGCCGGCAACGGCGCCAAGAAGTACAGCGCCTGCATGGTGACCGACGTCGGCGGCATCGACGACAAGTCGTTCAACACCTCCGCCTGGAAGGGTCTCCAGGAGGCCAAGAAGGCGAACGACAACATCGACATCAAGTACGTCGCGTCGAAGGCCGAGGCGGACTACGAGGTCAACCTGACCGGGTACGTCAACCAGAAGTGCGACTTCATCCTGGCCGTCGGTGGCCTGATGTCGGACGCCACCAAGAAGGCCGCCACCTCGAACCCGAACCAGCAGTTCGGCATCGTGGACGCGAACCCGGGCGTGGACAACATCTACCCGATGCAGTTCGACACCGCCCAGGCCGCCTTCCAGGCCGGCTACCTGGCCGCCGGGATGAGCAAGGCCGGCAAGGTCGGCACCTACGGTGGTCTGCCGATCCCGCCGGTGACCATCTTCATGGACGGCTTCGCCGACGGCGTGGCGCACTACAACAAGGCCAAGGGCAAGAACGTCCAGGTGCTGGGTTGGGACAAGGCGACCCAGAAGGGTCTCTTCACCAACGACTTCGTCAAGCAGGACGAGGGCAAGAAGGTCTCCGACGCGCTGGTCGCCCAGGGCGCGGACATCATCATGCCGGTCGCCGGCGGCGCCGGTCTCGGCACGACCGCCGCGGCCCAGGCCTCGGGCGGCAAGTACTCGGTCATCTGGGTGGACGTCGACGGCTGCGAGAGCACCCCGAACTGCGCGGCGCTGGTGACCACCGTCGTCAAGAACATCCCGGACGCCGTCAAGGAGGCCGTGCTCAAGGCCGCCGGTGGCGAGAAGCTCCAGTCCAAGCCGGGCTTCGTCGGCAACCTGGCCAACAACGGCGTCTCGATCGCCCCGTACCACGACTTCGAGAGCAAGGTCCCGGCCGAGCTCAAGGCCGAGGTCGACAAGATCAAGGCGGACATCGCCGCCGGCACCATCACGGTCACCTCGAAGGCCCAGCCGACCAAGTGACCGCCTCCCCGGCCGCCGCGATGGGATCATCGGCAGCGGAGGCCGGCGGGCACCAGGCATGACGATCGGCCGCCTCGGCGTACGTGGGACACCCCGCGTGCGCCGGGGCGGCCGATCCGCTCCACCCGCGGCCGGCCCCGTCAGCCGGCCGACCGGCAGCTAGGCTGCACCATCGCTCGCACTCCAGGAGGTTGCGCTGAGACTCGAACTGCGCGGCATCACCAAGCGGTTCGGTGATCTGGTCGCCAACGATCACATCGACCTGACGGTGGAGCCTGGAGAGATCCACGCCCTGCTCGGCGAGAACGGCGCCGGCAAGTCGACCCTGATGAACGTGCTCTACGGGCTCTACCAGCCCGACGAGGGCGAGATCCTGGTCGACGGCCAGCCACTGAAGCTGAAGGGCCCCTCCGACGCGATCGCGGCCGGGATCGGCATGGTGCACCAGCACTTCATGCTGGTGCCGGTCTTCACGGTCGCCGAGAACATCATGCTCGGCGCCGAGCAGGTCAGGGGCGGCATCGCCGGCTTCCTGGACCGCCGGCGGGCCCGCCGCGAGGTGGCCGAGGTCTCCGAGCGGTACAACCTCCGGGTCGACCCGGACGCGGTGATCGAGGACCTGCCGGTCGGCATCCAGCAGCGGGTCGAGATCGTCAAGGCGCTCACCCGCGACGTCGACCTGCTCATCCTGGACGAGCCGACCGCGGTGCTCACCCCGCAGGAGACCGAGGAACTGCTCACGGTGATGCGGTCGCTGAAGGCCGCCGGCAAGTCGATCGTCTTCATCACCCACAAGCTCGGCGAGGTCAAGGCCATCGCCGACCGGATCACCGTGATCCGGCGCGGGAAGACCGTCGGCACGGCCTCCCCGGAGGCGAGCCGGGACGAGCTGGCCGCGCTGATGGTGGGGCGCAGCGTCCGGCTCACCGTGGACAAGCAGCCGGCCACCCCCGGCAAGCCGATGCTCCAGGTCTCCGGCCTGGTGGTCGACGACGACCGGCGGATCCGCGCGGTCGACGGCGTCGACCTGACCGTGCACGCCGGCGAGGTGCTCGGCGTCGCGGGCGTGCAGGGCAACGGCCAGACCGAGCTGATCGAGGCGATCATGGGCCTGCGCCCGGCGCTCGCCGGCACGGTCACCCTCGACGGCGAGCCGATGCACGGCTGGTCCACCAAGAAGGTGCTACGCGCCGGCGTCGGCTACGTCCCCGAGGACCGCAGCGTCGACGGCCTGGTCAAGGAGTTCTCCGTCGCGGAGAACCTGGTCCTGGACATCTACGACCGGCCGCCCTTCGGCAAGGGCCTGGCCCTCAAGCCGGACGCCATCGCGAAGTCGGCCAAGGAGCGGATCGCGCAGTTCGACGTCCGTACCTCCTCCGCCGACGCCTCGGTGGGCACCCTCTCCGGCGGCAACCAGCAGAAGGTGATCGTGGCCCGGGAGCTGTCCCGGCCGCTGAAGCTCTTCATCGCCGCCCAGCCGACCCGGGGCGTGGACGTCGGCTCGATCGAGTTCATCCACAGCCAGGTGATCCGCGAGCGGGACGTGGGCACCGCCGTCATGGTGGTCTCCAGCGAGCTGGACGAGGTGATCGGCCTGGCCGACCGGATCGCGGTGATGTACCGCGGCCGGATCATCGGCGTCGTCAGCCCGGACACCCCGCGCGAGGAGATCGGCCTGCTGATGGCCGGCATCACCCCGGACGCCGCCGGCGAGCCCGGCGGTGCCGTGGCCCCCGCCCCCGAAGGCCCTGGTAACGAGGACGAGGCATGAGCAACCCCAACCCGGTGTCGGGCTCCCCCGACAAGGAGCCGGCGACCGAGGCGCAGGCGGCGCAGGACGAGGCCGGCAACACCGACCGCGGCGCGACCATGACCGCCCCGAAGCAGCCCACGGAGCAGCCCCGCCCCACCCTGGGCCGGCTCTTCCTGGACAACCTCTGGGCCGCCAACACGGTCACCGTGACGGTGCTCGCCCTGGTGCTGGCGATGCTGTTCGGGGCGGTCCTGATCATCGTGTCCGACCCGGAGGTGCTGGCCACCTACAGCTACATCACGGCCCGGCCCGGCGACGCGATCAACTCCAGCTGGACGGTCGTCAGCGAGGCGTACGCGAACCTGTTCAAGGGTGCCGTCTTCGACCCCGAGGCGTCCGGCTTCCAGGCGGTGCTGAGCCCGATCTCCGAGACGCTCACCTACACCGCGCCGCTGGTCTTCACCGGTCTGTCGGTCGCGCTCGCCTTCCGGGGCGGCCTGTTCAACATCGGCGCCCAGGGCCAGGCGACCATGGGTGTCATCCTCGCCGCGGTGGCCGGGTTCGCCCTGCCGCTGCCGCCGGTGGTGCACCTGCTCGTCGCGTTGATCGCCGGCGCCGTGGGCGGTGCGGTCTGGGGCTTCATCCCCGGCATCCTCAAGGCCCGGACCGGCGCGCACGAGGTGATCAACACGATCATGCTCAACTACGTCGCGGTCTACTTCCTCTCCTGGGTCATCATCCAGAACGGGGTGCAGAACCCGGACCGCTCCGACGCGATCAGCAAGCCGGTCGACTCCTCGGCCCAGCTGCCCCGACTGCTCGGCGACGACCTGCGGGTGCACACCGGCATCCTGCTCGCGGTGCTGGTCACCTGGTTCGTCGCCTGGCTGCTCAACCGCTCCACGCTCGGCTTCGAGCTGCGCGCCGTCGGCGCCAACCCGGACGCCGCCCGCACCGCCGGCATCAGCGTCACCCGGACGTACGTCCTGATCATGGTGATCTCCGGCCTGCTCGCCGGCCTCGGCGGCAGCCAGATGGTGCTCGGCTCGACGGCGAACGCGCTGACCCCGCTGGTGGTCGCGCAGATCGGCTTTGACGGCATCCTGGTGGCCCTGCTCGGCCGGGTGAAGCCGTGGGGCGTGCTGCTGGCGGCGCTGCTCTTCGGCGCGCTCCAGGCCGGCGGCAACCGGATGCAGTCGTACTCGGGGATCTCGCTGGAGCTGGTCACCGTGCTCCAGGCGCTGATCGTCATCTTCATCGCCGCACCGGCCCTGGTGAAGGCGATCTTCCAGCTCCGGGCCGCCCGCGCCGCCCGGTTGCAGACGAGCCTGGCGAAGGGCTGGTAAGGCATGTCCACCATGGCTGTCCCCGACGTCGCCGTCGCCACGGTCGACGAGGGGTTCTGGACCCGCAACCGCAAGATCGGCGCGGTCCTGCTGGCGCTGGGCGTGCTCGCCGCCGCGCTCTTCGGGGCGCTCGCCACCGACCGGCAGGCGCGCTTCACCCTCAGCGAGACCGAGGGCGGCGCGGCACTGGAGATCAACGGCACGATCGGCGCGATCCTCTTCGGGATCATCGCCGCCGCGGCCGGCGCCACCCTGCTGGCCGGGATCCCGAAGCGTTGGTTCACCCTGGCGCTCGGCGTCGGGCTGGTCGCCTTCGTGCTGAGCTTCCTCTGCTGGCAGGTGTCGGCCGCCCCCGAGGGCCGCAACTTCATGCCGCTGGTCAACATCGTCCGGGGCACCTTCATCCTGGCCCTGCCGCTGATCTTCGGCGCGCTGGCCGGCGTGCTCTGCGAGCGCTCCGGCGTGGTCAACGTGGCGATCGAGGGACAGCTGCTCATGGGCGCCTTCAGCGGCGCGCTCTTCGGCAGCATGTTCAACAGCGTGTGGGTCGGCCTGGTCGCGGCGGCGATCGGCGGGGCGTTCATCTCGCTGCTGCTGGCCGTCTTCGCGATCCGCTACCTGGTCGACCAGGTGGTCATGGGTGTCGTGCTGAACCTGCTGGCGGTCGGCATCACCGGCTTCCTCTACGAGCGGCTGATGCAGACCAACGCGCAGAAGTACAACAGCGCTCCCCGCTTCACCAACTGGGAGATCCCGCTGCTCAAGGACATCCCGCTGATCGGGCCGGCGCTGTTCCGCGGCAACATCTTCCTCTACCTGGGCCTGCTGCTGGTGCTGGTCATCCACATCGCGCTGTTCCGCACCCGGTGGGGCCTGCGGACCCGCTCGGTGGGCGAGCACCCGACCGCGGCGGACACCCTCGGCGTCAAGGTGCTGGGGCTGCGCTACCGCAACGTGCTGCTGGCGGGCGTGGTCGCCGGCATCGGCGGTGCCTCCTACACGCTGGCGCTCTACAGCTTCACCAAGAACATGATCGGCGGTAAGGGCTTCATCGCCCTGGCCGCGCTGATCTTCGGCCGGTGGAGCCCGACCGGGGCGCTGCTCGCGGCCCTGTTCTTCGGCTTCGCCGACCAGCTCGCCACCTACCTGGGCGCGATCGGCAGCAGCATCCCGAGCCAGTTCCTGGCGATGCTGCCGTACCTGGCGACGATCCTGGCGGTGGCCGGTCTGGTCGGCCGGGTGCGCGCTCCCGCAGCCGACGGCAAGCCGTACATCAAGGGCTGAGCCTCCGGCAGAGGCCAGATCCGTGCCCGGTGGGGGATACCCCGCCGGGCACGGTCGTTTCCGGGCCGGGCGGGTGCGGGCTGGTGTCGGCGGACACCAGGGATACCCCTTCCCGCGCCCGACCAGGGTGACTTGGGCAGAATGGTGGGATGACCGAGATCGACTGGGAGCGACTGCGGGCCGCCGCCACCGAGGTGATGCGGCACGCGTACGTGCCGTACTCGAAGTTCCCGGTCGGGGCGGCCGCCCTGGTCGACGACGGCCGGGTGGTGACCGGCTGCAACGTGGAGAACGCCGCGTACGGCGTCACGCTCTGCGCCGAGTGCGGGGTGGTCTCCGCCCTGCACGCCAGCGGCGGTGGCCGGCTCGTCGCGATGTCCTGCGTCGACGCCACCGGCGAGCCGCTGATGCCGTGCGGGCGCTGCCGGCAGCTGCTCTGGGAGAACGGCGGGCCGGAGTGCCTGGTCGAGTCCAAGGGCCGGCCGCTGCGCATGGCGGAGCTGCTGCCGCACGCCTTCGACGTGGCCGACATCGAGGCGGTGACCGGGGAGCAGCCGGTTCCGGTGGTGCCGGAGCGGCTGGCCGCCTGGCGGGGGCGGGGCACCGTCTTCGTGCACCCCGACATGTCCGCCGGGCAGCAGGTCTGGACGGCGTACTGGGAGCGGTCGGCGGGGGACGCCGAGGGCGCCGAGACCGGGGTGCTGGAGGAGGGCCCGAGCTGGGACGAGCCCGCCGAGGCGATCACCTGGGGGCACGCCCGGACGCCCCGGGTGGTGGTGGTCGACGCGAGCGGCACCATCTTCTGGGCCGGCGAGGGCGAACCGCCGATGGAGATCCCCACCCGCTGGCCCGCGGGCTGAACCCCTGCGCGGCGTACCGCCGATCAGCAGAACCAACAAGCAGAGGAACTCGACGATGAGTGCGTTCACGGCGGTCGACGTCATCCGTACCAAGCGGGACGGGGGAGTGCTGAGCGACGCCCAGATCGACTGGGTGGTCGACGCGTACACCCGGGGGCTGGTCGCGGACGAGCAGATGTCGGCGCTGGCCATGGCGATCCTGCTGCGCGGGATGACCCCGCCGGAGATCGCCCGGTGGACCGCCGCGATGATCGCCAGCGGCGAGCGGCTGGACCTTTCGCCGGTCTCCCGGCCGACGGTGGACAAGCACTCCACCGGCGGGGTCGGTGACAAGATCACCCTGCCGCTCACCCCGCTGGTCGCGGCCTGCGGCGGCGCGGTGCCGCAGCTGTCCGGGCGCGGCCTGGGGCACACCGGCGGCACGCTGGACAAGCTGGAGTCGATCCCCGGCTGGCGGGCGGCGCTGAGCAACGACGAGTTCATCTCCCAGCTGCGCGAGGTCGGCGCGGTGATCTGCGCGGCCGGCGAGGGGCTGGCCCCGGCCGACCGCAAGCTGTACGCGCTGCGCGATGTCACCGGCACCGTCGAGGCGATCCCGCTGATCGCCAGCTCGATCATGAGCAAGAAGATCGCCGAGGGCACCGGTGCGCTGGTGCTCGACGTCAAGGTCGGTTCCGGCGCGTTCATGAAGTCCGTCGACGACGCGCGGGAACTGGCCCGGACGATGGTCGAGCTGGGCGGCGCGCACGGCGTGCGGACCGTCGCCCTGCTCACCGACATGTCCACCCCGCTCGGCCTGACCGTCGGCAACGCGGTCGAGGTGACCGAGTCGGTGGAGGTGCTGGCCGGGGGCGGCCCGGCCGACGTGGTGGAGCTGACCCTGGCACTGGCCCGGGAGATGCTGGACGCGGCCGGCCTGCCGGACGCCGACCCGGCCGCCGCGCTGCGCGACGGGCGGGCGATGGACGCCTGGCGCAGGATGATCCGCGCCCAGGGCGGCGACCCGGACGCGCCGATGCCGACCGCCAACGAGGTCGAGGTGGTCCGCGCCCAGGCCGACGGCTTCGTCGAGTCCGTCGACGCGTACGCGATCGGGGTGGCCGCGTGGCGGCTCGGCGCCGGGCGGGCCCGCAAGGAGGACCCGGTCAGCGCCGCCGCGGGCGTGGTGCTGCACAAGCGGCCCGGCGACCCGGTCCGGGCCGGCGACCCGCTCTACGAGCTCCGCGCCGACCAGGCCACCCGGATCCCGGCGGCGCGGGCCGAGGCCGAGCTGGCGGTCCGGCTGGCGCCCACCGCGCCGACCCCGTCGTCGCTGGTCATCGAGCGGATCGGCTGAACGGCCGACCGCCCGCGACCGGTCGGCCGGTGGGGGAACCTCGGCATGGTGCCGACCCGCCACGGGCGCTATTCTCCCAGCCCAGGGGGAGAGGTCGGCGGTGACGCCGGCGCGAGCAGACAGGGACTTCGACCGTGTTGGTACCCGCCCCCGATCCCCGGGAAGTCCGTGAGGCGAGCCTGGACGAGCTGTCCCGGTTGCGCCTGCCGTTGCCGCCTCCCCAGTTTCCGCTGGTGTGGGAGCCGGGTGACGAGATCGAGTTGCGTCCCACCGGGGAGATCGAGGCGCGGATCGCGGTCCTGCACCTGATCCTGGCCCGCTGCTTCGGGATGCCGCCGCAGGCGGCGATGAGCTGGCTGCTCGACTCGCACCTGGTCGAGATGGTCACGCCGCCCGAGTGGCAGTTCGTGATGGGCGGCAAGGGCGACCACCGCTCGTTCGTGCTGCACCACGACGCGCTCTTCTCGCTGGCCTGGGTGCTCGGCCTGAGCAAGCAGCTCGACCCGACCATCCCGGTCGACGAGCGGTTGGTGGAGCGGATGCCGCACCTCGCCGGCGGGGAGACGTTCGGCCAGTGGCGGGCCCGGATCCTGGCCGCGCCGCAGCACCCGGCCGACGCCGCCGCCCTGCTGGATCTGCACTACTGCCTGGACTGGGCGTACCTGGAGGCGGAGAAGCGCGGCCAGCCGCTGCCGGGGCTGGTCGACGCCAACGCGATCGGCCAGCGGCGCTGGGCGCTGGAGTGGGCGGTGATGTTGCGCGGGCCGTACCACGACGAGCCGCCGGGCTGGGAAGAGGTCGACCTCTCCACCTGAGCCGGGGTCAGCGCGGCCGCCAGACGGTGAGCCGGACGGCGGCGGTGACCGCGACCGGCTCCGGCAGCGCGGCCATCCGGGCGGCGAGCCGTTCCGGGTCGGTGTGCCAGGCGCTGGGGCCCATCCCGACCAGGGTGGCCACCTCGGCCCGGCTCAGCCGTAGCCGGGCGGTGTGCGCGGCGCCGCGCTCCTCGGTGAAGTGACCGGCCAGGCTGTCGGCGACCCGGTCCGCCTTGGCCGGGTCCACCCGCAGCAGGTCGAGCGCGTCGACCAGTTCGGCGAGGTGCGCGTCGGTCGGGGTGACCACCAGCAGCGCCCCGGCCGGGTCGAGGACCCGGCGGAACTCGGCGCCGTTGCGCGGGGCGAAGACGTTCAGCAGCACGGCGGTCGAGGCGTCGGCGAGCGGTAGCCGCTGCCAGGTGTCGGCCAGCGCCGCCGCGGCCCTCGGGTGGGCCCGGGCCGCGCGGCGCAGCGCCGGCTTGGAGACGTCCAGGGCCAGACCCACCGCGTCGGGCAGCGCCGCCAGCACCGCGGCGAGGTGCCGGCCGGTCCCCGCCCCGGCGTCCACCACCAGCGGGTACGCCCCGACGTCCGGCTCGCCGTCCGCCCGCCGGCCGGCGCTGATCGGGCCGGCGACCCGGGTGGCCGCCTCGGCCAGCGCGGCGGAGATGACGTCGTAGTGCCCGGCGGCCAGGAAGTCCGTCCGGGCGGCGACCATGTCGGCGGTGTCCCCGACGTGCGGGGCGCGGCCGGTGAGCAGGTTGACGTACCCCTGCCGGGCGACGTCGAAGCTGTGCCGGCGCGGGCAGCGCAGCGCGCGGGTGTCGGGGGCCGCGTCCAGTGGTTCGGCGCAGACCGGGCAGCGCAGCCGGGCCAGCACGGCCGGGGGCATCCCGGCCCGGGGCTGCTCGGGCGGGTGCGGCGCGGTCACCCGGTGAGCCTACGTGAGCGGCTCGGGGCCCCGGCCGGACGCGGGTTGGGCGGCGCCGGTCCCGGCCAGCCGGTCGACGACCCGGTGGGTGAGCCGGTCGAGCGCGGCCAGCTCGTCCGGCTCCAGCAGGTCGATCAGGTGCCGGCGGACGGCGGCGACGTGGCCGGGGGCGGCGGCCTCGATCGCCCGTCGGCCCTCGGCGGTGAGCACCACCACCGAGCCACGGCCGTCGGTGGCGCACTCCTCGCGAATGACCAGCCCGCGCTGCTGCATCCGGCTCAGGTGGTGGGAGAGGCGGCTGCGCGACCAGAGCATCCGGTCGGCCAGCTCGCCCAGCCGCAGCCGCCCGTCCGGCGCCTCGGAGAGATCCGAGAGCACGTCGTAGTCGGGCTCGGAGAGGCCGGCGTCACGAATCAGGTCGCGGGCCAGCTGGAGGTCGAGCAGCCGGCGCATCCGGCGGTAGCCGCGCCAGGCGCGGTTCTCGCGGTCGTCGAGCCAGCGGGGTGCGTCCATGTCGGCCAGCCTAGCCGGATGGTTGACACGTCATCTACATCGCTCCTAGGTTGGTGACATGTCAACCAGATTGTGGGAGCTTTTCGGTGAGCGGGGTCGCGGCGTCCTGGTGACGCTGCGCCGCGACGGCCGGCCCCAGCTGTCCAACCTCGACTACCTCGCCGAGCCGGGCCTGATCCGCTGCTCGACCGTCGGCGACCGGGCCAAGGCGCGCAACCTGCGCCGCGACCCCCGGGCCAGCTTCCACGTCACCACCCCCGACGGCGGCGCGTACGCCGTCGCCGAGGGGATCGTCACCCTCACCCCGCCCGCCGCGACCGAGGACGACGCCACCGTCGAGGAGCTGGTCGAGGTCTACCGCCGGATCCGGGGCGAGCACCCCGACTGGGCGGAGTACCGGGCGGCGATGGTCGCCGACGGGCGGCTGGTGATCCGGCTCGCCGTCGAGCGGGTCTACGGCTGGCGACCCTGAGCCGGCTCACCGTCGCGTCCCTGAACCCGGTCGACCGGCCCGGTCAGCGGGGGCCGCTCCCGCTCGGGGCCGGCTCGTCGAACGACCGGTGCGCTCCGGCGACCACGCAGCCGGGCCCGGGCAGCCGATAGAACGCCCAGCCCGAGAGATAGCTGCCGTTCGCCTCCTGCTGCCGCAGATGCACCGCGAGCATCAGCCCCGCCGGGATCCGGTCCGGATGGATCACCAGCAGCCCGTCCTCGGGTCTGTTCAAGGTCACGGCGGCGTCCGGCCCGAGCATGACGGAGGGGTCCGATCGCACCTGGGCGCCCCGGTCCCCGGGCGGGCAGGCGGCCTCCGGCCGGGTCTTGACCAGCGTCGCCCGGGCACCGATGCGACGCAGTTCCTCGTTGACCCGGGTCGGGTCGGCGGTGTCGGCCACGGTCACCGTGACCGTGCCGTCGGAGGCCGGCGCGCTCGCCGACAGCGTCGTCGTCGTCCCCGCGGGTGGCTGCGGGCGGCCGGCGACCACCGCCGCCGTGCCGGCCGCGGCCAGCGTCGCGAGCCCGACGGCGACGACGGCTAGTCGCCGTCGCGCGGCGGTCACCGGTCGCCGCCGCGCCGGGGCGATCTCGCGGAGCAGCGCGTCACGGCGTACGCGGACCCGTTCGGCGGGCAGGTGCGGCAGGTCCGGGCGGAGCGGGCTGTGGTCCATCGGGTCGGTCCTCCATCGCGAGGTCGGCGAGCACGCCGGTGCGCAGCTGACGGTGCGCCCGGGCCAGGCGGGACTTGACGGTGCCCAGCGGGATGCCGAGCGTGACGGCGGCCTCGGCCTGGGTCTGTCCGAGCCAGACGCAGGCCTCCACCACCTCCCGGTCCCGGCGGGCGAGCCCGGCGAGGTGGCGGTGCACGGCGGCCACCCGTCGCTCGGCGTCCACCCGCTCGACGACCGCGTCGGCGTGGTCGGCGGCGGGCTCGGGCGGCGGCACCCGGTCCAGCGCGGCCCGGTGCCGCCGCAGCGACCGGTGGTGGTTGCGGCTGACGCCCAGCGCGATGCCGTAGAGCCAGGGCAGGACGCTCGCGCCGTACGGCACCATCGCCCGTCTTCGTCGCCAGGCCTCCAGGAACACCACCGAGACCAGGTCCTCCGCGGCCGACCACGCTCCCGTACGCCGCAGGCAGTAGCCGAACACCGCGTCCGCGTGCCGCTCGAAGAGCGTGCCGAAGGCCGTGGTGTCACCGTCGAGGCTCCGGGCCCAGAGCTCTCGGTCGTCAGTCATGTCGCGCCCTCCCTGCCCCTGTCATGTCCGTACGGGGTGGTGCGGTTCACGGCGACTCGCCGGCCCGGCGGTCCCGTCCCTGGGTCGGTCGGGGGCTGACTAGGGTCTGAGCATGGTCGCAATCCGATACGAGGACATCGTCAAGGTCCCCAAGGCGCTGCTGCACGATCATCTCGACGGCGGCCTGCGGCCGGCGACGGTCGTCGAACTCGCCGCCGAGGTCGGTCACGAGCTGCCCACCACCGACCCGGAGGCGCTCGGCCGCTGGTTCGTGGAGGCGGCGAACTCGGGTTCGCTGGAGCGCTACCTGGAGACCTTCGCGCACACCGTCGCCGTCATGCAGACCGCGCCGGCGCTGCGCCGGGTGGCCCGGGAGTGCGCGCTCGACCTGGCCGCCGACGGGGTGGTCTACGCCGAGGTGCGGTTCGCCCCGGAGCAGCACCTGGAGCAGCACCTCACCCTGGACGAGGTGGTCGAGGCGGTGGTGGCCGGCTTCGTCGAGGGCAGCGAGCAGGCCGCCGCGGCCGGCACGCCCGTCCGGATCGGCACCCTGCTGACCGCGATGCGGCACGCCGCGCGCTCGCAGGAGATCGCCGAGCTGGCGGTGCGGCACCGGGACACCGGGGTGGTCGGCTTCGACATCGCCGGCGCCGAGGCGGGCTTCCCGCCCACCCGTCACCTGGACGCCTTCGAGTACCTGCAGCGGGAGAACTTCCACTTCACCATCCACGCCGGCGAGGCGTTCGGGCTGCCCTCGATCTGGCAGGCCATCCAGTGGTGCGGCGCGGACCGGCTCGGGCACGGGGTACGGATCGTCGACGACATCACCCCCGGGCCGCCGCCGGTGCTCGGCCGGCTGGCCGCGTACGTGCGGGACAAGCGCATCCCGCTGGAGCTGTGCCCGTCGTCGAACGTGCAGACCGGTGCCGCCGCCTCGATCGCCGACCACCCGATCGGGCTGCTGCGCGACCTGCGGTTCCGGGTCACGGTCAACACCGACAACCGGCTGATGAGCGGCACTTCGATGTCCCGGGAGATGGCGCTGCTGGTGGACGCCTTCGGCTACGGCTGGAAGGAGCTCCAGTGGTTCACCATCAACGCCATGAAGAGCGCCTTCATCCCGTTCGACGAGCGGCTGCGGATCATCGACGAGGTGATCAAGCCGGCGTACGCGAAGCTGCTGGCCTGATCAGTGGTGCGGGTGGCTGGCGACCAGGCCGGCCACCCGCCGCAGCACGTCGCGCGCGCGGGCGGCCTCGGCGCCCAGCCCGGTCTGCCGGCGCAGCACCGCCGGCTCGGCGCGCAGCAGCGCCACCCCGCGCCGCAGCAGGACCTTCGGCGCCTTGCGCTGCTCGGCGAGGTCGCGGGTCAGCCGGCGGACGAAGGTCGTGCCGCGCGGGCGCCGCAGCGCGTACGCCCCGGCCAGCAGCCCCCGGCGGCGGCACTCCTCGACGATCTCGGCGGCGAAGATCCCTTCGGCGACGAAAAGTGGCGATCCGGCCACCTCGAATGGCCGGGTGGCCACCCGTCGGTCGGCACCGATCGCATAAACCGGCACTTCGGCCTTGCCCTCCTGGGCCAGTCGGGCAATTGTGTCCACGGCCGTCCCGGCATCCCACGAGTCGGGCGAGTCCCAGTCCACCTGTCCGTTCTGGCGCGGCAACGTAGGGTCATCGCCGTCCTTGTAAAAGTCGTCGAGGCAGAGCACCGGAAGTCCGGTTCGATGGGCTATATACGACTTTCCAGAGCCGGAGGGGCCAGCGAGCAGGACAACGCGGTGACGATATTCCATTACGTTCGGTAACTCCGGCCAGACGGATTGCTATCAAATTGCATCAACATCTCATCACACCTTCGGCGACCGCCAACCTGGGCTTTCTCTTTCCGGGGCGGCGTGATGGAATCTCGGAGGTCCGACCCGCCGGGTCGGTCGCTGGGCGTTGCCCGGGGCAACGCGGGGACGCTGCAATCGCGAGGGCGGTGACGTGAGCAAACGGCCGAAGACGGCGGGCTCCTTCCTGTCGCGGCTACGCCGGCCGGCTGGCCGGCTCCGCGACATGCCGATCTGGTCCAAGCTCGGTCTCATCATGATCGTGCCGACCATCGCCACGGTCGTCGTGGGCACCAGCGGTCTGGTGGACCACCTGCAGACGCTCAACAATGCCAACCGGGCGGGCGAACTGGCCAACCTGGTCGGGTACTCGGGTGACCTGGTCAACAGCCTCCAGGACGAGCGCACCGCCGCCGTCCTGCTGCTGGGCGCGCCCAAGGGCCAGCCCCGGGACCAGTACCAGGAGGCGTACAACCGGGTCAACCAGCGGGTCGACCGGGCCAAGGCGCCGTACTCGCAGCAACGGCTGGAGATCGATGATCTCCCGGCCAGCCTCGAGACGCTGCTGGACCGGATCGACCAGAATCTGAGCGACCTGCCCGGCACCCGGAGCCAGGTCTACAACGGCAAGCTCAGCCTCAGCAACGCGATCGGGTCGTACCAGGGCCTGATCGACCAGCTGATGAGCGTCCGCGACTCGACCACCCAGCTCGCCGGCGACAACGACCTGAGCGACCGGATGCGGGCCGCCGCGGCCGTCGCGCGGGAAAAGGAGTTCCTGTCGCTGCGCCGGGTGGCGGTGCACCGGGTGCTCCTGCAGAAGGCGTACATCGCTCCGCTGCGCGACGACTTCATTCGCAGCCAGCAGGGCGGGGAACTGGCGACACAGACCTTCCAGTCGGTCGCCAACCAGTCCGAGCGCGAGCTGTACCGGCAGACCGTCGCCGGCTCCGACCTGCGTCAGGCGCAGGCCTACAGCGGCTTCATCAAGTCCCGTGACACCGAGAGCATCGCCGGGGTCGAGTTCGGCACGGACCAGTGGGACGCGGCCATGGTTTCCAACGCCGCGCTGATCCGTGCCGTCGAGGTCAAGCTCGACGGCAACGTGGTCCGGCAGGCCGACGAACTCCGCTCCGACGTGCAGCGCCAGGTCTTCCTGGAGACCGGCCTGCTGCTGAGCATGCTGCTGCTGGCGATCCTCTTCGCGTACCTGGTCGCCCGGTCGATGGCCCGCTCGCTGCGCGACCTGCGCCAGGGCGCCCTGTCCATCGCCCAGTACGGCCTGCCGCAGGCCGTGGCCCGGCTGCGCGACCCGCAGGTCAGCGGCCAGCTCTCCCCGGCGCAACTGGCCAACCAGATCGCCGAGCCGCTGCCGGTGCGCAGCAAGGACGAGTTCGGCCAGGTGACCGAGGCGTTCAACGCGGTCCACCTGGAGGCGGTCCGCACCGCCGCCGAGCAGGCCGCGCTGCGCTCCTCCGTCGCGACGATGTTCGTCAACCTCGCCCGCCGTTCGCAGATCCTGGTCGACCGGCTGATCGGTCACCTCGACCGGCTGGAGCGCGGCGAGGAGGACCCGGACCGCCTGGCCGAGCTGTTCCAGCTCGACCACCTGGCCACCCGGATGCGCCGCAACGACGAGAACCTGCTGGTCCTCGCCGGTGCCGACTCCACCCGGGTGCAGCGCGAGCCGGCCGCCCTGATCGACGTGCTGCGCGCCGCGCAGTCCGAGGTCGAGCACTACACCCGGATCGAGTTCGGGATCATCGACCGGGACATCGAGGTCGCCGCCCACGCGGTCAACGACATGGTGCACCTCGTCGCCGAGCTGTTCGACAACGCGACCGCGTTCTCGCCGCCGGACTCGCAGGTCATGGTCGAGGCGCGCCGCATCGGCGACCGGGCCACCCTCTACGTCGAGGACCACGGCATCGGCATCAGCCAGGAGCAGCTGGGCGACCTCAACGAGCGGCTCGCCACGCCGCCCCAGGTCGACGTCGCCGTCTCCCGGATGATGGGCCTGGTCGTGGTCGCCCGGCTGGCCTCGCGGCACGGCGTCAAGGTCGAGCTGCGTCCCGGCTCCGATCGGGGCACGGTGGCCGAGGTCACCATGCCCACCTCCGTGCTGGTCCCCCGGGCGCTCACCGGTCGCGGCCAGCCCGCCCCGGCGCTGCCCGCGGCCACGCCCAGCCCGCAGCAGTTCGGTGCGGCCCCGACCTTCGGCGCGGCCCCGGCCTTCGGCGCGCTGCCCGCGCTGGGCAACGGCCCGACGCCGACCCCGCGTACCGGCGAGTCCGGCAACCAGGTCACCCTCGGCGGGCGGGCGTTCGACCCGGCCCCGCACGGCTCGCCGGCCAACGCCGGCGGGGGGCGCTCCATGCCGGCCTGGTCGGACCTGACCGGTGCCAGCGCGCTCAACGGTAACGACGGCTTCACGCCCCGCTCCACCAACGGGCAGCAGATCGACCCGCTGCCGCAGCGGCGGTCCGGCGACACCGACCCGGTCACCGGCCAGCAGCCGGTGATCCCGCGGCAGCTGCCGAGCAGCCCGGAGGCCCGCCCCTACAGCGCGCCGCCGGTCCCGCCGGTGTCCGCGCCGCCGCTCCCGCCGGTCTCCGGCGCCCCGGTCTCGGGTTACCCGGTCTCGGCCTCGCCGTACTCGGGCCCGCCGGTGTCGGCCTCGCCGTACTCGGCGCCGCCGGCCTCGCCGTACTCCGCACCGCCGGCCTCGCCGTACTCGGGGCACCCGGTCTCCGCCCAGCCGTACTCGGGTCAGCCCGTGTCGGCCGCCCCGGTCTCCGCCCAGCCGGCGTCCGCGCCGCCCCGGCAGAGCCCGCCGAGCCCGGCCGCCCCGCCGGCCTGGCCGCCGGTGCCGAACCAGGAGCAGGCCGCCCCGCCGGTGCCCGAGCGGCTCGCCGCCGCGCTGGACATGACCACGGAGCTGCCCCGGGTCGCACGCCCCGAGCCGACCCAGCAGACCGCGCAGCCGTCCGCGCCGGCCACCCCGCCGGCCGTGCGGCAGCCCGCCGCGCCGCAGGTCCGCGCGGCGCAGCCGGCCCCGGTGAACCGGCCGCCGACTCCGCAGGAGACGGCGAACCGGCAGCGGTACGCGGACGAGACGATGGAGCTGCCGATCTTCCGGGAGCTCGAGTCGGCCTGGTTCCGTACCTCCCGCAAGCCGGGTCCGGAGGAGGCGGCCGCTGCCGCCGCGGCCGCCAAGCCGGCGGCCAATGGCACCGCGACCCAGCAGATGCCCGCCGTCGACGCCCCCGGTCGCTCCGTCCCGAACACCGCACCACGGACGACAGGTAACGCACCGATGGCAAACACTCCGATGGCCGGAGGGACGCCGCGCGACAACGGCTCGGCGACCAACGGCGGCGGCCGCCCCGGTCAGGCCGAGGGTCTGCCCACCCGCCGGCCCACCGCCCCGCAGTCGGCCGGCTGGCAGACCGCGGCCGACGACGGCTGGCGTGCCGCCGTGGCGGCCTCCGAGGTGCCGGTGGCGGCCACGACCGAGACCGGTCTGCCGAAGCGGACGCCGATGGCCCAGCTCGTCCCGGGCGCGGTGGAGAAGCCGACCATCTCGGCGCAGCGGCGTACGCCCGAGGCGGTGCGTGGTCTGCTGTCGGCCTACCACCGCGGCGTGCAGCGCGGGCGCAGCAACCCCTCGGACAGCAACCCCACCAGCTCGGAGGCGACTCCGGGAGGGCAGCAATCCTCGCAGTCTGGCTCCGGCCCGGCGGCCGGTAGCGGGCAGAAGGAGCAAGAAGGATGACAACTACGCAGGATCTCGGTTGGCTCCTCGCCAACTTCGCCGACCGGGTGCCCGGTGTCGCGCACGCGGTCGCCGTCTCCGCGGACGGCCTGCTCCTCGCGTCGTCACGGGACCTGCCGCGCGACCGGGCCGACCAGTTGGCCGCCATCGCCTCCGGTCTGGTCAGCCTCACCCAGGGCGCGGCCCGCTGCTTCGAGGGTGGCGCGGTGTTGCAGACCGTCGTCGAGATGGACAACGGTTTCCTGTTCCTGATGTCCATCTCCGACGGTTCCTCCTTCGCGGTGCTGGCCGCCCGCAGCTCTGACGTGGGCCAGGTCGGCTACGAGATGGCCCTGTTGGTCGACCGGGTGGGCGACGCGCTGACCCCGCAGCCCCGCACGGCCGTCGGGATGATGGGCTGACCGAGCTGACCACCGGGTCGGCACGGCAGCAACGACACGACAACAACGACGAGTTCCACCGGGCGAGAGCCGGTGCCGGGTACGAAGGAGGTGAGCGGCGACATGGCCGATCGTGACGAGCCAACCGGAGCGTTGGTCCGTCCATACGCCGTGACCCGTGGTCGTACCCGTCCCCGGCTCGACATCGCCATGGAGGCGCTCGTCGAGACGACGGTGCGCGGTCGCGCCGCTGCCAGTGGCAACGGCGGTCAGGGCCGCGAACACCAGTACATCGCCGCGCTGTGTGACGGACGCGTGCAGTCGTTGGCCGAGATCGCGGCGCGAATGCAGCTTCCGTTGGGTGTGGCCCGGGTGCTCATCGCCGACATGGCGACGGATGGCCTGGTCGCGGTCCACGAGCCGACCATCCTGGACGACTCCGACGACGCGGTGGGCACTGAACTGCTGGAGAGGGTGCTGAGTGGACTTCGCAGGCTCTGACATGTCGCACCGGCCGCCGGCCCCGAGCGGGCGCGTGACGTCGGCGAAGATCGTTATCGCCGGTGGATTCGGCGTCGGCAAGACGACCTTGGTCGGCTCGGTCTCGGAGATCACGCCGCTGACCACCGAGGCCATCATGACCAGCGCGGGCGTGGGCGTCGACGACACCCGGCAGGTGCCGGGCAAGACGACGACCACGGTGGCGATGGACTTCGGCCGGATCTCGATCGACCGGGACCTGATCCTGTACCTGTTCGGTACGCCGGGCCAGACGCGGTTCTGGTTCATGTGGGACGAGCTGGTACGCGGCGCGATCGGCGCCGTCGTCCTGGTCGACACCCGCCGGCTGGCCGACTGCTTCGCGGCGATCGATTTCTTCGAGCACCGGCGGCTGCCGTACCTGGTGGCCATCAACTGCTTCGACGGGATGCAGTACCACGACCCGCAGGATGTCCGGGACGCGCTGGCGATCTCGACGGACGTGCCGGTGGTGGCCTGCGACGCCCGGAACCGGGAGTCGACCAAGCACGTGCTGATCTCGCTGGTCGAGTACGTGCTGACCATGCGCCGCTCGCGCGCGGTCGCCCCGGCCTGACCGGCCTCGACGCGCCCGGTGGCGGCTTCGGCCGACGCCGGGCGCGTCTGCGCGTCCCGGGCCAGCCAGAACTCGATCTGGCGGCGCTCCGCTGCCTGCTGACCCGGTCCCGAGTGGACGCACCGACAGCCCCGAGCGCCGTAGCCCCGCGCGCCCAGCAGCCCCGCGCGCCGGTGGTGCCGGTGCCCGGGGCTGCGGGTGGGAAGAGGGTCGGGAGAGGGCTTGGCCGAGGGTCAGGAGACCCGGGCCCAGCTCCCCTGGGTGAGCTGGTAGACGCCAGCGAGTCGCGCTCCATCCCGCCGTGCGGATCGGCGCGAAGGCGTACCACCCGGCCAGCAGGTGGAAGGCGCTTTACCCGGGTTCAGGAACGGTAGCCGGCCGACCGGAACTCGTACTCGCGGTCGTCGTCGCGCTCGGCCGGGTCGCGGCTGAAGTCCCAGCCGCCGGCTGACTCACGACCCGGTCGCCCGCCGACCGCGAACCCGCCGATCTCCTGGCCGCGACGCCAGCCGCGGAAGTAGCCGGTGGTGTTCTCGGCGAGGCTCGCCGCGTCGCGGACGATCCGCAGCGGACGCTCCTCGCGCAGCGGCGAACCGGGCACCAGGTTGGCCTGCGGGACCCGCTTGGGCAGGCCGGCGGAGGTCTCCGCGCCGACCGCCGGGCGAGCCGCCTGCTCGGCGGCCTGCCAACCGGTGTCGGCGGTGGTCGACCAGTCCAGCTCGGACTCCTCCTCGCTGTGCCCGACGAACCAGGCGGACCTGGCCTGCGCGAAGATCAGCAGGTCGCCGTCGCCCTCGTCGGAGATCGGCGGGGGCCGGTGCTCCATCGGTGCGGGGCGGCGCTCCGCCGGCTCGGGCCGGCGCTCCGGGCCCGGCCGGTCCGCCCGGGAGGCACGCCCGGAACGACTCGCCTCCTCGCGGTCGACCAGCCGCAGCGGGGGCGTCTCCAGGCGCGGGTCACCGCCCGGGGCCGGACCGTCGCGCAGGGCCCGGTCCGCCAGCGGCGGCGGCTCGACCAGCCGCAGCATCGGCGGCTCCGGCGGCAGGTCGTCGGCGAGCCACGGCGGGGTGACCCGACGCTCCGAGCCGGGGTCGGTCGGCGCGTCCACCTGCCGGCCCGCGCGCTCGCCGTACGACGGCACGACCGGGTTGTTGGCGGAGCTGTCGGCCGGGTCCTCCGGGTTGTTGACCAGCGGCCAGTTCGCCCGGGAACCGGGCGGAGCGGACTCCGCCTCGGGGCGCGGGGTCGGCACCGGGATGCTCAGGTCGGTGGCGCTGAAGCCGCCGGTGGGCGCCGACAACGCGCCGTTGGTCTTCGGGCGGGGCGGGATGACCGTGCGCTGCCGCTCGGCGCGGGCGCTGTTGATCGCCGCCGTGGTCAGGGTCGGCCGGAACGGCTCGCCCGCCTCGGCGGGGGGCACATTGCCGCGCTGCGCCGGGGCGATCGGCGTGATGCCGGGCGGCGGCGGGGGCGGTGCGGAGACCGGACGGTTGGTCGGGGGGTCCCGACGCACCACCGGCATGGCGGGATCGGTGCCCCGACGCACGGCGGGCATGGCCGGGTCGGTGCCCCTGCGGACCAGCGGCATGCCCGGGTCGGTGCCGCGGCGCACGGCGGGCATGCCCGGGTCGGTGCCCCGGCGGACCAGCGGCATGCCGGGGTCGGTGCCGCGGCGCACGGCGGGCATGCCCGGGTCGGTACGCGACGGCGGCGCCGAGGTCGGGCTGGCCGCGGCGGCGGGAGTGACCGGCGCGGGCGCGACCGGTGGCGGCGCGACCGGGGCCGGTGCGACCGGCGGCGGACCGAGCGGCCGGGGGATGGACGGCAGTGACCCGCCGGAGACCGGCTCGGGCCGGCTGCGCCGGCCGGTGGGGGTGGGGCGTTCGGGCTCGGCCGGCCGGACGGTACGCAGCCCCGTCGTGCCGCCACCGAGGGCGGACAGCTCGCCGACCGGCTCGCCGCGTCGGGCGGCGGCCCGCCGGCCGGGTGCCGGAACAGGCGTGGTGACCCGGGCGCTGAGCGCGCCCACCAGGGCCTCGCAACCGGCGTCGCAGGCCCGTACCGCGGCGACCGCCTGACGGACGGTCTCCGCGACGGCGGAGGTGAGCGCCCGGTTGACGGTGGCCCGGCGGGGGGTCTCGGAGATGGCCACCCGCAGGGCGGTGACGGCGGCATCGATCTCGTCGGGATCGGCCACGCCGTCGGCGGCCAGGTGCGCGGCCACCGCCTCGGCGGCGACCGAGATGTCGCGCCCCTGGGCGGTCGTGCCGCCGAGCATGCCGGGCTCGGGGAGGGCGTCGAGCACCGCGAGCGACACCGGCTCGGCCGGGTCCGGGTACGCCCGGAGGGCGGCCGGGTAGAGCTCGCGCAGCACCTCGCGCAGCGCCACGGCGGCCGAGTGGCGACCGGTGGACAGGGCGGCGTGCGCCGCCAGGACCTGCTTGAAGCCGGCCAGGTCCCGGGGTGCCGGCAGGGTGACCGCGGAGAGCGCCCCGGCCTGCAGGGCGCGGGCCAGGCCCACCGCCCGCCGCTCGGCCGGCGGCGACTGCATCTCCTCCAGCGAGTCGTCGTCGGCGAAGCGCTCGGCGAAGTCGTCGACCGAGTCGTCGTCGGCGATCGCGAGTGGACGCCCGGCGGCGCTCAGCAGCGAGGTGACCGTGTGGTCGTCGCTGTCGGCCGCGATCGCCGCGCCACTCGGTCCGCCCGACCGCTCCACGAGCAGCGCGACCAGCTGGGCGTAGCCCGTCGGGTCGTCACCGATCTCGCAGACATGCAGCAGCCGGCCTGCGTCGTCGACCACAGCGGACGTCAGCGACGATCCGGCCGATGCCGGTCGGTCGGCCGGATCCGCCGAGGCCAGACCGCAGTACACGCGCACGAGCGCCACGGCGTCGTCCTCCTCCCGGGACACAGGTCTTTTCTCTGCCAGAGACTGATGCTCCCCGCTCGGGGTCAGTCGCGCCAGTCCACGACAGCAGAGATCTTGCCGACAATGGTGCGCCAACCCAAGCTTGCGGTTTGTGCCCCGATTTTCTTGAGCCGCCGCCGGCCGAGGAAACCACCGATTCCGCCGTTGACAGATGCCCTCAGCGCCTCGTCCAGGTCGTCCAGGCTGGAGCCGGCGGAGAGCATGTCGAGCACCGCGGGTAGCCGCAGCGCGTACGACAGGTCACGGGCCACCTCACCGGCCTCGATCAGCAGCGTCGGGTCCCACGTGTCGTGCCCGCCGCGCAGGTTCTCCACTACCAGGTCCAGCTCGTACATGTCCTCGTCGAGCGGCGCGATGTCGGCCGGTTCCACCCGTTCGGACAGTTCATTCCAGCTGTCCAGTTGGGACATGTCGTTGGGCGCGCCGGAACGGATGAAACTGACCAGCGCCTCGGGGGTCTTGAAGAGCAGCAGCCGCCCCTTGTGGGTGAGGAAGACCGGCACCTCCTCGTCGGCCGCCGCGTCCTGCTCGTCCTCCTCCTCCGCCTCGGACTCCTCGTCCTCGGCGTCGGCCTTGCGCTTGCGACCCGCGGGCCGGCCGGCCTCCTCGTCCTCCTCGGCGGAGAGCGCGGCGAACTCCTCGTCAAGGATCACCACCTCCTCGTCCTCGGCGTCCTCGGCCTCCACGACCTGGCGGCGGGCGAGGAACGGGTCGTCCTCGTCGCGCTCGGCGACGTCGGTCGGGGTCAGCTCCCGGGCCGGCCGGTACGCGCGCAGCGTGAAACCGGTGCCGGCGGGGAGAGCGATCTCCACCGGGTCGATCCGCAGCTCGTCCCAGAGGGAACGGTCGGCCGAGCCGCGCTCCACCTCGGGCTCGACCGGCCCGTCGGTGGCGTCGAGCTCGGGCTCGTCGGCGTCGGGCCGTTGGGGCGACTGGCGGGCCACACTGACCTCCGGGTGCGTCGGGTTGCCCACTCGCCGACACTTCCGGTCGGCTAGTGACTCTGGGCACATACCCTAGTGGTCAGCCCGGCGGGACCGGACCCCGCACCCCGCTGGCGATCCGCAAGGCGGACAAGTAGCGTTACTACGTATGAGGGCTCAGGCGCTGCACGGACACCTCGACGCGCTGCTGCTCGCGGTGCTGGAGCAGGGCGCACTGCACGGCTACGCCATCATCGAGGCGCTGCGGGCCCGCAGCGACGGCAACCTCGATCTGCCCACCGGCACCATCTACCCGGCCCTGCGCCGGCTGGAGCGGGCCGGGCACGTGGCCAGCTCGTGGAGCACCGTCAGCGGCCGGGAGCGGCGCACGTACGAGCTGACCGACTCCGGCCGCCGGGCGCTGGCCGGCGAGCGGGCCGGCTGGCGCGAGTTCAGCGCGACGGTCGGCCGCTTCCTCGGCCCCGACACGCCCCCCACCGCCCCCGCCTGACCGCACCGCCCCGGCTCGCCGACCCGCCGCCCACCGGCGCCGCTCCCGCAGCCTTCGTCCGTCATGATCGTCTGCACTTCTCCGGCTCGACACGCCGGCTGGCCCGTCGGAAAACTGCAGACGATCATGGACCGGCTCACGCCGTGCCGGTTCGGTGCCGTGCCGGGCCAGGCGGCCGCAGCGTCGCGCCAGGCTGGGCCGGGCGCGCGTCGAGGCGGCGGGTCAGTGGGCGGCGCGCAGCCAGCCGCGGGCGGCCCGGGCGAGGGAGAAGTAGCCGGCGCCGACCAGCACCGCGCCGATGATCATCGGGGGCCAGCTCAGGGCGGCGTCCCAGAGCTGCACCGACCAGGCGAACAGGGCGACCCCGACGACCGCGCCGAGCGCCAGCGCGCCGGTCAGGCCCAGCCCCACCAGCCGGCCGGCCACCGGCACATCGGCCCGACCGCGCCGTGCCGCGCCCGCCCCGAGCACCAGCGCGGCCAGGGCGAAGCCGGCCACGCCGAGCCACACCCAGTTCACCGAGGCGGAGAGCAGCTGGTAGCCGGCGGGCGGTGGCGGGCCGCCGCTCCAGCTGGAACCCCGCCAGGTGAGGTCACCGGCGACCAGCAGGACCAGGGCCACCGCGAACGCCCGTACCGACAGCCCCCGCAGCGCTGCCGCCGCCAGTTCCGCCTGGTAGGCCGGCGCCAGCTGGGCCGGTGCGCCGAACTCGGCCACCGCCCGTCGCTCCGCCTCCGCCGCCGACAGCCCACCCTCCCGGTACGCCTCGGCGGCGTCGTCCAGCGCGTCCCGCAGCTCGACCATCAGCTCCGCCTTGAGCCGGGCCGGCCCGCGCAGCCGGTCGTCCAGCTCGCGCAGCCGGTCCGCCACCCGTACGTCTTCGCAGCCCCGCATGGGGCCACCCTGTCACGTGGACGGGGCGGCCGCGTCGGGGAGATTCCCGGAACCGGGCTCAGGGGGCCAGGGCGAGGTACCCCCGCTCGGCCGCCGCCTGGAGCAGCCACTGGTCGCGGTACCAGCCGGGGGTGGCCATCAGCTCGGCGTGCCGGCCGCGCTGGACCACCCGCCCGGCGTCGAGCACCACGATCTCGTCCAGCCCGTCGAGGCCGCTGAGCCGGTGGCTGATCAGCAGCACCGTGTGCCCGGCCGGGGTGGCGGCCAGCGCGGAGGCGAGCACCGCGTCGGCGGCGGCCGGGTCGAGCCCTTCGGTGGGCTCGTCCAGCACCAGCACGCCCGGGGCGGCGAGCAGCGCCCGGGCCAGGGCGAGCCGCTGCCGCTGCCCGCCGGAGAGCTGGCCGCCCTCCTCGCCGACCACCGTGTCCCAGCCGTCCGGTTGCTCGCGTACCCAGTCGAGCAGGCCGGCGGCCCGGGTGGCGGCGGCCAGTTCCTCCTCGTCGGCGGCGGGCCGGCCGAGCAGCAGGTTGTCCCGGACGGAGGCGTGGAACACGTACGCCTCGGCGAGCAGCCCGCCGATGGCGCGGGGCAGTTCCTCGGCCGGGTACGCCGACAGGTCCACCCCGTCCAGGGTGACCCGGCCGGCGTCGGGGTGCACCGCGCCGGTGAGCACGGCGGCCAGGGTGCTCTTGCCGGCGCCGCTCGGCCCGACCACGGCGACCCGGCGGCCGGCCGGAAGATCCAGATCGATGCCGTCCAGGGCCGGGGCGGCACCCTCCCGGTACCGCACGGTCACCCCGTCGAACCGCACGTCGTGCCCGGCCCGGGAGGCCACCGTCGCCCCGCCGTCGGGAGCGGTCGGGGCCGGCGCGGTGTCGAGCAGCGTGGCGACCCGGTCGAGGCCGGCGCGCAGCTGGGTGCGCTGCCGGGCCGCGCCGACCAGGGCCAGCGCGATCTCCACCGCGGCCAGGGTGCCGACGGCCAGCACGCCGACCAGCACCCCGTCGACTCCGGCGCGCAGCGCGGTGAGCACCACGCCGGCGGCGGTCAGCCCGGCGACCAGCACCCCGGCCGCGTCGACGGCGAACCCGGTCCGGGCGAGCCGGCGTTCCAGCCGGGCCAGCCGGTCGGCGCGGTCGGTTGCGGCCCGCAGCGCGTACCCGGTGGCGCCGAAGGCGGCCAGGTCGGCTGCGCCGTGGGTGAGGTCGACGGCGTCGGTGGCGAGCGCCCCGCGCAGCGGCGCGACCTCGTCGGCGGCCCGCCGGGTCAGCGCGGTGGCCAGTACGGGCAGCGCGACCCCGGCGACCAGCAGGCCCACCGCGAGCACCCCGGCCGAGGGTGGCGAGACCAGCGCGGCCCCGCCGACGGCCAGCAGGCTCACCAGCGCGGCGGCGGCCCCGGGGACGAGCACCCGCAGCAGCAGGTCCTGGACGGCCTCGACGTCGGAGACGAGCCGGCTCAGCGCGTCCCCGGACCGTTGTTCGGCGGGCCCCCGACGGGCAGCGAGGGTGGCGAAGACCCGGGCCCGCACGTCGGTGATCATGCGCAGCACGGCGTCGTGGCCGGCGAGTCGTTCGGTGTAGCGGAACACGCCCCGGCCGATGGCGAGCGCCCGGACGGCGACGATGGCGACGGTGAGCCGGTCCAGCGGCGGTCGGCCGGCGGCGCTCATCAGCAGCCAGGTGGCGGTGGCCATCAGCGCCAGTCCGGCGAACTCCGTCGCCGCGGCGAGCAGCCCCGCGCCGACCAGCCGGCCGAGGTACGGCCGGGCCAGCCGCAGCACGGTCCGCTCCGCGCCGGTACGGACGGTGCCGGCGCCGGCCGGTGGTGGCGGCACCTCCGCCGGGGTCGGGCCGCCGGTGTCGCGGCCCTCCGGGTGGACTCCTCCGGTGCTCATCGGGTCGCCTCCACGGCGGGGATCGGGGTCAGCTCGGTGACCCGGCCGTCCTCGATCCGGAGGATCCGGTCGGCGTCCGCCAGCAGCGCGGGCCGGTGCGCGACCAACAGCGCGGTACGCCCCGCGACGAGTCGCCGGGTGGCGGCCAGCACCACCGCCTCGCTGGCGCTGTCGAGCCGGGCGGTCGGCTCGTCGAGGAGCACCAGCGGGGCGTCCCGGAGGAAGGCCCGGGCCAGCGCGACGCGCTGCCGTTGCCCGCTGGACAGGCCGTGCCCGCGCTCGCCCAGCGTGGTGGAGAGCCCGTCGGGCAGGTCCGCGACCACGTCCTGGAGCGCGGCGTCGGCGACCGCCGTGGCGAGCGCCGCGTCCGGGGTGTCGGGGGCCCCGAGGCGGATGTTGTCGGCGAGCGAGGCGGCGAAGAGGTGCGCCCGCTGCGGCACCCAGGCGACCTGCCGGCGCCAGGCGTCCCGGTCCACCTCGGCCAGGTCGACGCCGTCGACGGTGACCCGGCCGGAGGTGGGGGTGACGAAGCCGAGCAGCAGGCCGAGCAGGGTGCTCTTGCCGGCGCCGCTCGGCCCGATGACCGCGATCCGCTCGCCGGGCCGGATGGTCAGGTTGACCTCGCGCAGCGCGGTGGTCCGCTCGTACGCCACGGTCACGTCGGTGAAGCGGATCTCGCCGTGGCCGTCCGGCGCCGGGGCCGGCTCGCCGGCCGGTGCGGCGGCGGCCGGGGCGGCGGAGACGGTCAGCGCCTCGTCCAGCGCGGTGAGCCCCTCCATGCTGGCGTGGAACTTGCTGCCGGCGGCCCGCAGCGGCAGGTACGCCTCCGGGGTGAGCAGCAGCACCAGCAGCGCGGTGGAGAGGGTGATCCCGCCGCTGAGCAGCCGGATACCGACCGGCACCGCGACCAGCGCCACCGACAGGGTGGCGACCAGCTCCAGCACCAGCGCGGAGAGGAAGGCGATTCGCAGGGTCTTCATGGTGGCGACCCGATGCCCGTCGGCCATCCGGCGCACCACGTCGGTCTGGGCCCGGGCCCGGCCGAAGGCGCGCAGCGTGGGGAGCCCGGCGACCATGTCGAGGAAGTGCCCGCCGAGCAGCGACAGCCGTCGCCACTGGCGTTCGGTGGCGGCCTGCGCCTGCCAGCCGAGCAGCGCGCCGAAGACCGGGATCAGCGGGATGGTCAGCGCGATGATCAGCGCCGACCCCCAGTCGGCGAAGACCAGCCGGGCCAGCACGGCCAGCGGCACGGTCACGCTGAGCACGAGCTGCGGAAGGTAGCCGGTGAAGTAGGCGTCCAGCGCGTCCAGGCCCCGGCCGGTGAGAGTGGCGAGCTGACCGGCGCGCTGCCCGGCGACCCAGCCCGGCCCGTGCCGGCCGACGGCGGCGAGCAGGTCGGCGCGGAGCGTCGCCTTCACGGTGGCCGCCGCCCGCGCCGCGACGGTGCCCTGCCCCCAGGCGACCAGCGCGCGTGCGCCGACGGCGGCGACGAAACCGGCCAGCGCCACCGTGTCGAGCCGGCCGTCGATCGCGGTGGCCAGCAACGCGGCGAGCGCGGTGGCCTGGGCCACGACCAGCAGCGCCGTCAGCCCGCCGAGAACCGCGAGCACGGCGAGGTCGCGCCGGGCCGCGGGGACCCGACGCAGCAGACGCGGGTCGAAGGGACGGCGGTTCACCAGTACACCGGTGCCCTGCCGTCGGTCCGTCCCCGGAAAACCCACCAGCACATCGCCTGAAAGCCTAGTAGGGCCGGCAGGAGCGGCAGCGTCAGCCAGCCCAGCAGCCGCAACGTCGGGCCGCTGGCCGCCGCGTCGGCGACGCCGAGCGAGGCGGCCGGGTCGACGGTGGAGACCAGCACCGAGGGCCACAGGGTCGCCCCGACCAGCGCCACCGGCAGCGCCAGCGCCACGCCGGTGGCGGCGAAGGCCACGCCGGGCCGCCCCCGGCCCAGTGCCGCCCGCGCCACCAGCATCGCCGCGACCAGCGACAACGGCAGGAGTACGGCGAACAGCGGGCGCGCCGCGGCGGCGCGTACCCGGTCGGAGAGCAGGCCCAGGACGGTGGCCGTGGCGACCGCGGCGAGCGCCACCGGGATCAGCCGGCGGGCCAGCCGGCCGACCGCCGCGGCGTCGGCGGCCGGCAGCCGGAGGGTGAGGAAGCTCGCACCGTGCACGGCGACCAGGGCGAGCATCGCGAGCGCGGCAGCGGCGGCGAACGGGGTGGCCAGGTGGGTCACCCCGGCGACGTGACCGTCGGCGTGCCGGGGTACGCCCTGGAGCAGGCCGCCGAGCAGCGCGCCCCAGCCCAGCGCGGCGAGCGCGCTCCCGGCGACCACCACCCGGTCCCAGCGGGCGCGGGTCGCCTCGGCCGTGGGTCGGCTGCGCAGCTGCACCCCTGCGGTCACCAGGATCACCCCGACCAGCGCCCCGACCACGGCCGGGTAGAAGCCGGAGAGCAGCTCGCCCTCCAGCGTGGGGAAGGCGCCGAAGAGGATGCCGACGGCGGCGACCAGCCACACCTCGTTGCCGAGGAAGAACGGGCCGAGCGCGGTGAGTGCCGCGCGCCGGCGGGCCGGGTCGGTGCCCCGGGCCAGCAGCAGCCCGACGCCGTAGTCGTAGCCGCCGAGGACCAGGTACGTGGCGAAGAAGAGCCCGAGCAGGGCGTACCAGGCGAGTTCCACGGTCGTCTCCTCAAGCGAAGGCGGGTTCGGGGCGGGCGTCGTCGTCCCGGCCGCCGGGCGGGCGGCCGAGCGCGGGGTCGGCGGCGCCCCGGGCGGCGTGCCGGGCGAGCAGCGTCCAGTTGGTGACGGCGAGGGCGCCGAGCAACAGGCTGAAGCCGACCAGGGAGGCGAGCATCATCCCGGCGTCCACCCCGGAGACGGCCTGCCCGGTGGGGAGCAGCCCGTACGCCACCCAGGGCTGGCGGCCGACCTCGCGGGCGATCCAGCCCAGGATCACCGCGACGAAGGGCAGCGGCAGGGCGAACAGGATCAGCCAGAGCGGGAAGCGCAGCCGGATGACCCAGTCCCGCCAGAGCAGCGGCAGCAGCAACCAGACGCAGCCGATCGTGAAGCCGATCAGGATCATGAAGCCGAGCCCCACGTTGGAGAGCACCGGCGGGCTGTAGTCGCCGGGGCCGAACCGGGCGGTCCACTCGGCGACCAGGGCGTCGGCCTCCGGTCCGCCACCGAACTTGGTGGGCTGCACCTGCGCGACCGGGCCGAACTGGGCGAAGCCGAAGCCCTGCACCAGGGTCACCGCGACCGCGGCGGTGACCAGCCCGATCCGCAGCGAGGTGCGGAACAGCGCGAAGTCCGGCGTCCGGCGGATCAGGTGCCAGGCGCTGACCGCGGCCATCAGCACCCCGCCGGTGAGCAGCGCGGCGGCGACCACGTGCCCGAACGCCATGCCGAGGGACGGGTTGGTCAGCAGCGCGGTGAAGTCGGTGAGGTGGGCGACGCCGTCGCGCAGTTCGTAGCCGACCGGGTTCTGCAACCAGGAGTTGGCCACCATGATCCAGAAGGCGGACGCGTACGCGGTCAGCGCGACGCCCCAGAGCAACGCGAGGTGCACCCCGCGACGCAGCCGGTGCCAACCGAAGATCCACATGCCGAGGAACGTGGACTCCAGGAAGAACGCCACCAGCGTCTCGATCGCCAGCGGCGCCCCGAAGACGTTGCCGACGTAGCGCGACAGGCCGCTCCAGTTCAGCCCGAACTGGAACTCCATCACGATGCCGGTGGCGATGCCGAGCACGTAGTTGATCACGTAGAGCTGACCCCAGAAGCGGGTCAGGCGCTCCCAGGCCGGGTTGCCGGTGAGGAGCCAGGCCGTCTGCAAGCCCACCAGCAGCGTGACCAGGCCGAGGGTGACCACCACGAAGAGGAAGTGGATCGAGGTGGTGGTGGCGAACTGCAGGCGCGCGAGGAGCAGGGTGTCCATGACCGCTCTCCAGGGTTGGCTCGCTTGTCGTAGCGATCCTACACGTAGTTTCTCTACGCATATCTACTACGCACTGTCGTAGAAGATGCTACGACAGTGCGTAGTAGATATGCTGCTGAGCTGGCCCCGAAGATGTGGCTCGATCGCCATCACGGTCGGTGGGCGCGCGAAGATCCGGCTCTGCTGGCGGTTGAACGTCCGGCTCGGCCGGGGAGGGAGGCCCGGGTCAGCTGAGGAAGAGGGAGACCGGCAGCGCGACCAGGGTGGTCGCCACCGCCAGCGCGGCGGCCCCGATCAGGCGGGGCGGGCGGTCGGCCACCATCAGCCGCTGCACCCGGGCATCCAGGTCGCGGTCGCCCATGCCCAGCGCCCCGGCCGGGGTGATCCGGTCCCCGCAGGCCGCGAAGCGGCGCAGCGCGCCCGCCAGCGGCGCCTCGGCGTGCAGTTCGCGGGCCTTGTCGTCGGCGCGCATCTCGACCAGCAGGGCGACCCGCTCGTGCGCGTCGCGTACCCAGCGGAACCAGGGCAGCGCGCGGCAGAGCGCGGTGAACGGCAGCAGCACCAGGTCGTGCCGCTCCTGGGCGTGCGCCCGCTCGTGGGTGAGCACCGCCGCCAGTTCGGCCCGGTCGAGCAGGCTCAACGTGCCGGCGCTGACCACCACGCGGGGCTTCACCCCGGGCAGGCAGTACGCCGCCGCGCTCGGGTGGTCCAGCACCAGCGCGCCGGGCACGGTGGGATCCCGGCGGGCGACCAGGGTGAGCAGGTCCCGGTGGCGGCGCTGCGCGCGGACGCTGGCGTGGATGCTGCGGACGGTCGTGGTGAGCAGGACGGCGCCGATGCCGAAGCCGACGCCGACCAGCCCGAGGTGCACGGTGCCCAGCCCGGCCGGGAGCGTGCCGTGGCTCAGGTCGGTGGCCAGGGCGAGCAGGGCGCTGCCGGTCGGCCGGTCGTACGGGGCCAGGCCGAGCGCCATCGGCAGGCCCATCGCGGAGAGGCCGAGCGCCAGCCCGACCGCCTGCCAGCAGACGATCGCGACCCGGGGGGCGCGCCACGTCCAGGTGGACCCGGCGAGGACCTGCGCGGTCAGGTAGCAGGCCAGCATCGACGCGGCGAAGTGCACGGCGAAGGCCACGGCTGTCGCCCCTACCTGTCCGTGGCCTCGTCGGCCAGCCTGGACCGGCCGGCCCGTGGGTCCTCGACCCGGTCGGTCAGCCCGGCCTCGGCGCCCAGCGCCGCGCGGAGCACGTCCGCCTCCGTCCCGGTGACCGAGCGCGCGAAGCGGACCAGCGCCGCGTCCCGGCTGCCGCCGAGGTCCAGCGCGTCGAGCATGAGCTGGGCGATGTACGCCTCGCGGCTGGCCGCGGCCCGGTACCGCCAGGCCCGCCCCTCCCGCTCGCGCTGCACCATGCCCTTGCCGGCGAGCCGGTCCAGCACGGTCATCACCGTGGTGTACGCCAGCTCACGGCCGTCGAGAGCGTCGGCGACCTCGCGCACGGTCACTCCGTCCGACGTGGCGGGGACCGAGTCCCACAGCACGTCCATCACCGCACGTTCGAGATCACCCAGCCGAGTCACCCCGTAATCCTACCCCCCGTAGTAGAACCCTCCCAGGGCAGGAGTCGCGAGCTGAACATTCCCCGCGGGCCCGGCAGGCCGAGGTTTTCGGGGGAGCCCCACCCGCGCAGGGATCAAGCCTGACCGCCCGGAGCGGGTGGGGCTCCCCCGAAAACCCCACCCGGACCCGCGATCACACCCCCTTGGGGTGCCAGACCGTCTTCGTCTCCAGCAGCGTGGTCATCCGGGTGATGCCCGGGTCGGCGGTCCAGTCGTGGCCCGCCGGGGCGGGACGCAGCACCCGCTTGAGGTTCTGCGCCGCCTTGACCTCCAGCTCCGCCGCCAGCTCGGCGTCGGTCACGCCGCTCAGGTCGAGGGCGTTGACGTCCATGTGCGCGGCCAGCGTCGGCACCGTCTCGGTGATCTTCCCGGTGAGCAGGTTGACCACCCCGCCGGGCAGGTCGGAGGTGGCCAGCACCTCGGCCAGGGTCACCGCCGCGAGGGGCTGCGTCGGCGAGGTCGCCACCACCACCGTGTTGCCGGTGACGATCGCCGGGGCGATCACGCTGACCAGGCCGAGCAGCGCCGGCGACTCGGGGGCCACCACGGCCACCACGCCGGTCGGCTCGGGCGCGGACAGGTTGAAGTACGGGCCGGCGACCGGGTTGGCCCCGCCGTACACCTGGGGGAGCTTGTCGGACCAGCCGGCGTACCAGACCCAGCGGTCGACCGCCGCGTACACCTCCTCGTCGCTGACACCCAAGGCGCCGAACTGCTCGCGCCGGCCCTCCAGCATCTCGGCGACCCGGTAGAGGATCTGACCCCGGTTGTACGCGGTCGCCCCGGCCCATCCCTTCACCGCGGCGCGGGCGGCGAGCACCGCGTCCCGGGCGTCCTTCCGAGACGCCAATGACACGTTCGCGTCCTGCACGAGATACGACCGCCCCGACTCGCTGCGTGGGAACTTCCCGCCGATGAAGAGCTTGTACGTCTTGCGTACCGCGACCCGCTCAGACATTGAGGTAGCCCTCCAGCCCGTGCCGGCCGCCCTCGCGACCGTAGCCCGACTCCTTGTAGCCGCCGAACGGCGAGGTGGGGTCGAACTTGTTGAACGTGTTGGCCCAGACCACGCCGGCGCGGAGCCGGTCGGCCATCCAGAGGATCCGGGAACCCTTGTCGGTCCAGATCCCGGCCGACAGCCCGTACGGCGTGTTGTTGGCCTTCTCGACGGCCTCGGCCGGGGTGCGGAAGGTCAGCACCGACAGCACCGGCCCGAAGATCTCCTCGCGGGCGATCCGGTGCGCCTGGGTGACCCCGGTGAAGATGGTCGGCGCGAACCAGAAGCCCCGCTCGGGCAGCTCGCACGGCGGCGACCAGCGCTCGGCACCCTCGGCCGACCCGGCGTCGGAGAGCTCGCGGATCCGCTCCAGCTGGGCGGCGGAGTTGATCGCGCCGATGTCGGTGTTCTTGTCCAGCGGGTCGCCGACGCGCAACTGGGCCATCCGGCGCTTGAGCGACTCCAGCACCCGGTCGGCGACGTTCTCCTGGATCAGCAGCCGGGAGCCGGCGCAGCAGACGTGCCCCTGGTTGAAGAAGATGCCGTTGACGATCCCCTCGACCGCCTGGTCGACCGGGGCGTCGTCGAAGACGATGTTGGCGGCCTTGCCACCCAGCTCCAGGGTGAGCTTCTTGCGGGTGCCGGCGACCGAGCGGGCGATCGCCCGGCCGACCTCGGTCGAGCCGGTGAAGGCCACCTTGTCCACGCCGGCGTGCTCGACCAGCGCCCGGCCGGTCTCGCCGGCGCCGGTGACGATGTTGACCACGCCGGCCGGCAGCTCGGCCTGCTGGCAGATCTCGGCGAAGAGCAGCGCGGTCAGCGGGGTGGTCTCGGCCGGCTTGAGCACCACCGTGTTGCCGGCGGCCAGCGCCGGGGCGATCTTCCAGGCCAGCATCAGCAGCGGGAAGTTCCACGGAATGACCTGCGCCGCGACGCCGACCGGCTTCGGGTCCGGCCCGAAGCCGGCGTACGGGAGCTTGTCGGCCCAGCCGGCGTAGTAGAAGAAGTGCGCGGCGACCAGGGGCAGGTCGACGTCGCGGGACTCCTTGATCGGCTTGCCGTTGTCCAGCGACTCCAGCACGGCCAGCTCGCGGGAGCGCTCCTGGATGATCCGGGCGATCCGGTACAGGTACTTGGCCCGGTCGCGGCCCGGCATCGGGCCCCAGACCTTCTCGTACGCGGCCCGGGCGGCGCGGACCGCGCGGTCCACGTCCTGCGCGCCGGCCTCGGCGACCTCGGCGAGGACCTCCTCGGAGGCCGGGTTGATCGACTTGAAGGTGCCGCCGTCGGTCGGGTCGACGAACTCGCCGTCGACGAAGAGCCCGTAGGAGGCTTTCAGGTCCACCACCGAGCGGGACTCGGAAGCGGGAGCGTATTCGAACATCACTCTCAGTCCAGGGTGAAGTAGTCGGGACCGGAGTAGACGCCGGTCGTCAGCTTGGTGCGCTGCATGAGCAGGTCGTTCAGCAGGCTGGAGGCGCCGAAGCGGAACCAGTCCGGGTCGAGCCAGTCCGCGCCGACGGTCTCGTTGACCATGACCAGGTACTTGATGGCGTCCTTGGTGGTCTTGATGCCGCCCGCCGGCTTCACGCCGACCTGCCGCCCGGTGGCGGCGCGGAAGTCGCGGACCGCCTCCAGCATCACCAGCGTCACCGGGAGGGTGGCCGCGATCGGGACCTTGCCGGTGGAGGTCTTGATGAAGTCGCCGCCGGCCAGCATGGCCAGCCAGGAGGCCCGCCGCACGTTGTCGTAGGTGGCCAGCTCGCCGGTCTCCAGGATGACCTTGAGGTGGGCGTCCCCGCAGGCTTCCTTGGTGGCCACGATCTCGTCGTAGACCTCCTTGTAGCGCCCGGCCAGGAACGCGCCCCGGTTGATCACCATGTCGATCTCGTCGGCGCCGGCCTCGACGGCCGCCCGGGTGTCGGCGAGCTTGATCTCCAGCGGCGCCTGGCCCGAGGGGAAGGCGGTCGCCACGCTGGCCAGGTGCACGCCGGATCCGCGCAGCACCTCGGCCACGTGCGGGACCATCGCCGGGTAGACGCAGACCGCGCCGACGTGCGGGCAGGTCGGGTCGGCCGGGTCGGGGCGCAGCGCCTTGGCCGCGAGCGCCCGCACCTTGCCGGGGGTGTCCGCGCCTTCCAGGGTGGTCAGGTCGACCATCCGGATGGCCAGGTCGATCGCCTGGGCCTTGGCGGTGGTCTTGATGGAGCGGGTGCCGAGCTGTGCCGCCCGCTGCTCCGCGCCGACCTGGTCCACGCCGGGCAGGCCGTGCAGGAAGGTCCGCAGAGCGGTCTCGGATCGTCCCAGCTCGGAGAGGTCCGACCGGGCCGACGTCGCTGTCGCCGTCATGCCCCGAATACTACGCATCCTGGGGGGCAGTGATCATGGTCACGCCGGCCCTGCCGGCGCCGCCGCACGTGAGCGGGGTCGCTGGTCACCCCGCACCCGCAGTGCGGGCGCGGGCGGACCGGTAGGTTGAGCGATCGTGGACGTACACGTCATTGACCACCCGCTCGCCCAGTCCCGGCTGACCGCCATGCGGGACGCCCGCACCGACTCGTCGTCGTTCCGGGCCGCGCTGCACGAACTCACCACCATGCTGGTGTACGAGGCCGCGCGCACCTTCCCGGTCGAGAGGTACCCGGTGCAGACCCCGGTCACCGGCACCGAGGGCACCCGGCTGGCCAACCCGCCGCTGCTGGTGCCGGTGCTGCGGGCCGGTCTGGGCATGGCCGACGCCGCGCTCGGCCTGCTGCCGGAGTCCTCGATGGGCTTCGTCGGCCTGGCCCGCGACGAGCAGACGTACGAGCCGCGCGCGTACATGGAGTCGCTGCCGCGCGACCTGACCGGCCTGCCGGTGCTGGTGCTCGACCCGATGCTGGCCACCGGCGGCTCGCTGGAGCACTGCTGCCGGCTGCTCGCCGACCGGGGCTGCACCGACATCACCGTGCTCTGCGTGCTCGCCGCACCGGTCGGCATCGCCCGGCTGGAGCAGTCCGGCCTGCCGTTGCGCCTGGTCACCGCGGCGATCGACGCGGGGCTCAACGACAACATGTTCATCGTGCCGGGGCTCGGCGACGCCGGCGACCGACAGTTCGGCGGCATGCCCCGGTTCTGAGCCGGTCACGGTCCCGGGACGGATCTCGGCGGGTCGGCGCGCGGGTGAGCGCGCAACCGCTACCGTCTCGGGCCATGACTGGTGTTGCGCTCGCCGAAGAGCTGCTGCTGCTGGCGTACGACGACGAGACGGGCCGGGCGACCATGCCCCGGATCAGCCTCGACCTGGGGATGGCCGCCGCCGTCCTGGTCGAGCTCGCCCTGGCCGGGCGGATCGCGTACGCCGACGGGTCCCTGACGGTGACCGACCCGACGCCGGTCGGCGAGCCGATCATCGACGGGGTGCTCGGCCGGATGGCGGCCGACACCCCGCACAGCCCGTCCTCCTGGGTGCAGCGGCTGCGGCACGGCCTGCGCGACCGGATCCTCGGTGACCTGGTCGCCCGGGGCGTGGTCCGGGACGTCGAGGAGACCGAGCTGGGCTTCATCGTGGTGCACCGCTACCCGGTGGCGGACGCCTCGGTGGAGAACGACAGCCGGCGGCGGCTGGCCGAGGCGCTCGCCGGCGGGCAGCTGCCCGACGAGCGGACCGCCGCGCTGGCCACCCTGGTCGCGGTGCTGCGGATGGAGCCGGCGCTCGGCCTGAGCGGCGACGCCGCCGTCGACGCCCGCCGCCGGCTGGAGGAGATCGCCGGTAGCGCCGGCTTCTCCGGCAACGTCAGCCTCGACGACTCCGTCGTCCGCCCCTCCGTCGGCCTGGTCGTCGCCGCCCTCGCCCAGGCCGTAGACCAGGCCCTCGGCAAGCGCCCCTGACCCCCGCCCCGCCCAGCCGGCGTTGATCATGAAGTTGGTGGTGCCGGAAAACGCTCTCCTCGCCGCCAACTTCATGATCAACGGTTGGTCCGGGGGCTAGAGGTTGAGGGCCGTTGCGATCTCGGTGCGGAGGGTGGTTACCGCAGTGTGGGCGCGGGTGCGGGCCGCGGGGACGTCGCCGTCGACGACGGCCTCGACCACCTCCAGGTACGCCTTGAGCTTCGGCTCGGTGCCCGAGGGGCGGATCACGACCCGGGCGGCGTCGGTGCGCAGGATCACCACGTCGGAGGCGGGGAGCAGGTCCTCCGCCTCGCTGACCGGCTGCCCGAGCAGGGTGGTTGGGGTGGCCGCCCGGATCCGGGCCATCGCGGTGGCGATCTCCCGCAGGTCGTCGACCCGTACCGAGAGCTGGTCGGTGTGGTGCACGCCGAACTCGGCGGCCAGCTCGTCCAGCCGGTCGGTCAGCGTCCGGCCCTGCGCCTTGAGGCCGGCGGCCAGCTCGGCGACGGTCAGCGCGGCGGTGATGCCGTCCTTGTCACGGACGTGCTCCGGGGCGACGCAGTAGCCCAGCGCCTCCTCGTACCCGAAGACCAGCGGGTGCGCCCCGCCACCGGCCCGGACGATCCACTTGAACCCGGTCAGCGTCTCGTCGTACGGCAGGCCCCGCGCCGCGCACATCGCCCGCAGCAGCGACGACGAGACGATCGTGGTGGCGTACAGGCCGGTGACGCCGCGCCGCATCAGGTGGTCGGCGAGCAGGGCGCCCACCTCGTCGCCGCGCAGCATCCGCCAGCCCGTCCCACCGTCGCGGACGACCACCGCGCACCGGTCCGCGTCGGGGTCGTTGGCGATCGCGATGTCGGCGCCGGTCGAGTCGGCGAGCGCGACGAGGCGGTCCACCGCGCCCGGCTCCTCGGGGTTGGGGAAGTTCACGGTCGGGAAGGCCGGGTCCGGCTCGGCCTGCTCCGGTACCACTCCGGGCACCGGGAAGCCGGCGCGGGCGAAGGCGGCGGTCAGCACCGCCGCGCCGACCCCGTGCAGCGGCGTGTACGCCACGGCCAGGTCGCGCGGGCCGTCCGGCGCGACGACCTCGGCGGCCCGCTGGACGTACGACGCCACCAGGTCGTCGCCGAGCACCTGACCGGCCGGGCCGAGCGGCACCTCGGCCAGCGGGCCGACCGCCCGGATGGCCGACTCGATCCCCGCGTCGGCCGGCGGCACGATCTGCGCCCCGGCGCCGAGCGCCCCACCGAGCTGGGCCCCCAGGTAGACCTTGTAGCCGTTGTCCTGCGGCGGGTTGTGGCTGGCGGTGACCATCACCCCGGCGACCGCGTCGAGGTGCCGGACCGCGTACGCCAGCACCGGGGTGGGCAGCGGCCGGGGCAGCAGCAGCGCCGGCCGGCCCGCGCCGGTGGCCACCTGGGCGGTGCGCTCGGCGAACTCCCGCGAACCGTGCCGGGCGTCGTACCCGATCACCAGCGGACCCTCGCCGCCCTGGGCGGCGAGCCAGCCGACCAGCCCGGCCGCGGCCTGGGTGACCACGGCGAGGTTCATGCCGTTGGGGCCGGCGCGCAGCGGGCCGCGCAGCCCGGCGGTGCCGAAGGTCAGCGGCCCGGCGAACCGGTCGGCCAGCTCCGGCGCGCTCGCCGGCAGCCGGTCGAGCACCGCCCGGAGCTCGTCCCGGCTGGCCGGGTCGGGATCGTCGTCGAGCCAACGCCGGGCCCGGTCGCGAATGTCGTCAAGGTCAGTGGTTTCCGCCGCCATTGCCTATGGATAGCACGGCGGCGGATCACCACGCCCCGGTGGCCTCGACTCAGCTGGCCGCCGTGAGCTGGAACGACTTCACCATCTCGTCGAAGATCGGCTTGCTCTCGGCGAACGTGGCATCGGTGGCGGAGAGGTAGAACGAGTACATCTTCCCGTCGCTGAGCACGCCCCGCCACACGCCGTGGCGCTTGGCGTCGCCCTCGCCGCAGGTGTACTCGAACTGGACACCCGGCTTGCCGGCGGTGTCCTGCTCGTCCATGGCGACCTGCTCGTAGGGGTCCCCGCAGCTGGTGCTCCTGGTCTGCAGGAAGTTCTGGGCGCTCTCCGCCCACCGGGTCGGGGTGCCCTTCCACTTCTCGGCGAGGATGCGGACCTTGCGGCCGTCGTCCTGCGGGTCCACGTAGTCGACGTAGGAGCCGCCGGTCGCCTTCTTCCAGCCCTTGGGCACCATCACCCGCACGCCCCTGGCGTTGTGCTCCTGCATCTCGGGCAGCTCGCCGCCGGCCGCGGGCGCGCTGGGCTGGACCTGCGTCGGCGTACCGGGCTCCTCGTCGCCGCCGTTGAACATCGCGATCATGCCGACCAGCAGCACCACCGCCAGGCTGCCGGCCGCCGCGAGCTGGAGCTTGCGGGGCCAGCCCTGCACCGTGGCGACCAGCTTGCCGCCGGTGCCCCGGACCTTGTCGAGCGCCCCACCGCCGGTGGCCCCGGCCGGCGCGGTGGTCGGTGAGGTCCACGGCTGGCCGGTGCCCGGCACCGACCACTGGCCCCCGCCGTACACCGGCTGGGTCGCGTCGGGGTGGCCGCCGATCCGCTGGGTGGCGTCGGAGCGCCCACCGCCGATCCGCTGGGTCGTGTCCGGGTGCCCGGTGCTGAACCGCTGGGTGGCCTCCGGCGCCCCGCCGTACGTGGTGCCCGGCGGGCGGCCCGCCGACGGCATCGCACCGGTCGGGGTGTGCAGCGGGCCGGCCAGCGCGTCCGCGCTGGTGTCGTCGAGCCCGGCGGCGGACGCGGCCGGGCTCGGCCGCTCACCCCGGCGCAGCGCGGCCAGCCGGTCGGTCAGCGACTCGTCGGGAGCCAGCATGGCCCGGCCGCCGATCTGCCCGCTGGGCTTCGGCTCCGGCTCGGCCGCCGGGGGCGGCGTCGACGGGCGCTGCACCGGGACCACCGCGTACGGGTCGGTGACCGAGTTGACCGCGGTGGCGGTGCTGGTCAGCGGCCCGGCGAGCAGCTCGCGGAGCATCGCCCGGGCGGTGTGCACGTCCAGGCGGCGGCCCGGGTCCTTCTCCAGCAGGCCCATCAGGACCCGGGTCAGCGGCCCGCTGCGCTGCGGCGTGGCCGGCGGGTCCTCGACCACGGCGTGCATGGTCTCGATCGGGTCGCCCTTGTCGAACGGCGGCCGGCCCTCCACGGCGGTGTAGAGCGTCACGCCGAGGGAGAACAGGTCGCTCGGCGGGCCGAACTCCTGGCCCATGGCCCGCTCGGGGGAGATGAAGTGCGGCGAGCCGAGCACCATCCCCGGGGTGGTGAGCTGGACGTCGGTGGGCATCCGGGCAACCCCGAAGTCGGTCAGCACGCAGCGGCCGTCGGTGCAGATCAGCACGTTGGCCGGCTTCACGTCGCGGTGCAGCACACCGTTGGCGTGCGCCACCTCCAGCGCGCCGAGCAGCGCGATGCCGATCTTGGCGACGGCGCGGGGCGCGACCGGCCCGTCCTCGATCACCATGTCGGCGAGGCTGCGCGCGTCCAGCAGCTCCATCACGATCCACGGCCGGCCACCCTCGGTGACCACGTCGTACACCTGGACCACGGCCGGGTGCTGGATGGCCGCGGCGGCGCGGGCCTCGCGCAGGGTGCGCTCGTACATCGAGTCACGGTCGCTGGGGGCCAGCCCCGGGGGCAGGACGACCTCCTTGACCGCCACGTCGCGCCGCAGCAGCGTGTCGGTGGCACGCCAGACCGTGCCCATGCCGCCGTTGCCCACCGCGGACCGCAGCGAGTAGCGGCCACCGATGATCGTGCCGGGTGCCGCGCGTCCGTTGGGAGGACTGACCGGTCCGCCGCTCCACGTTGGGATCTGAGTCACAGAAAAGCCACCGGGGGATATCGAGGGGGCTGGGACACAACCCCCCTATCTTGCTGGTTCCGACGCCCGATGCGAAACCCGACGCGGCGCACCTTTGCCTACCGGACCGTATGTGCCCGCGCGCTCACCTGCCGTCGACCAGGGTGTGCGCTATCCCTCACCCATCGACACGCTCGCGCGTCCTACCATCCGGTGATGAGCGAACGGCGGTCCAGCGAGTCCGGTTTCCCCATCAAGGGCGTCTACACGGCGGCCGACCTCCCCGAGGAGCTGGAGACCCGACTGGGCGGCCCGGGGGAGTATCCGTACACCCGTGGGGTCTACCCCACCATGTACACGTCCCGCCCGTGGACCATGCGGCAGTACGCCGGCTTCGGCACCGCCACCGAGTCCAACGCCCGCTACCACCAGCTGCTGCGGGCCGGCACGATGGGGCTGTCGGTCGCCTTCGACCTGCCCACCCAGATGGGCTACGACTCCGACGACCCGATCGCGCACGGTGAGGTGGGCAAGGTCGGGGTGGCCATCGACTCGATCGAGGACATGCGGATGCTCTTCGACGGCATCCCGCTGGACAAGGTCTCCACCTCGATGACCATCAACGCGCCCGGCTCGGTGCTGCTGCTGCTCTACCAGCTCGTCGCCGAGGAGGCCGGGGTCGCCGGCTCCGCGCTCAACGGCACCATCCAGAACGACATCCTCAAGGAGTACATCGCCCGGGGGACGTACATCTTCCCGCCGAAGCCCTCGCTGCGGCTGGTGGCCGACACGTTCGGCTACTGCCGCAAGGAGGTGCCGAAGTGGAACACCATCTCCATCTCCGGCTACCACATGGCCGAGGCCGGCGCGACGCCCGCGCAGGAGATCGCGTTCACCCTGGCCAACGGCGTCGAGTACGTCCGCGCCGCGCTGGAGGCCGGGCTGGCCGTGGACGACTTCGCGCCCCGGCTGTCGTTCTTCTTCGTCGCCCGGACGACGCTGCTGGAGGAGGTGGCGAAGTTCCGCGCCGCCCGGCGGATCTGGGCCCGGCTGATGCGCGACGACTTCGGCGCCAAGGACCCGAAGTCGATGATGCTGCGCTTCCACACCCAGACCGCCGGCGTGCAGCTCACCGCCCAGCAGCCCGAGGTCAACCTGGTCCGGGTCGCGGTGCAGGGGCTGGGCGCGGTGCTCGGCGGCACCCAGTCGCTGCACACCAACAGCTTCGACGAGGCGATCGCGCTGCCCACCGAGAAGGCCGCCCGGCTGGCGCTGCGGACCCAGCAGGTGCTGGCGTACGAGACGGACCTGACCGCCACCGTGGACCCGTTCGCCGGGTCGTACGTGGTGGAGGCGATGACCGCCGAGATCGAGGCGGCGGCGGTGGAGCTGATGGACCGGGTGGCCGACCACGGCTCGGCGGTGGACGCCATCGAGGCGGGGTTCCAGAAGCGCGAGATCGAGCAGTCCGCGTACCGGATCGCCCAGGAGATCGACTCGGGCGAGCGGGTGGTGGTCGGCCTCAACCGCTTCACCGTCGACGAGGAGGAGCCGTACGAGCCGCTGCGGGTGGACCCGGCGATCGAGGCGGCCCAGGCGTCTCGGCTGGCGAAGCTGCGCGCCGAGCGGGACAACGGCGCGGTGGAGCGGGCCCTGGCGGAGCTGCGCGCGGCGGCCGAGGGCACCGAGAACGTGCTCTACCCGATGAAGGAGGCGCTGCGGGCCCGGGCCACGGTCGGCGAGGTCTGCGGGACGCTGCGCCAGGTCTGGGGGAGATACCAGCCCAGCGACCGCTTCTGACCAGCGCGTGAACGGCGGCCTCCGCCGGTGCCCCGGGCGCCGGCGGGGGCCGTTGTCGTATGCGGTCGGGGTCGACAGGGGTCGTCAGGGCTGCCCCGCCGGAGCTACCGTCGGTGCAGGTACCCGGTGCGGCACGGAGCTCCTCGAGGCTCCCGTGGGCGCCCGGGCAGCGTGGCCTTCCGGGCGGGCGTGTGCCGCGTGGGTTCCTGGGTAACCCGGACGGGTGAACGGGACGGACAGCGTGTCCGGCCGCGCGCGGGACGACCGTGTCACCGTCGGGAGTCGCCTGGTCGCCGGCTGTCGTCGGTTAATTGTCCGAGCGGCAGTTAATTGCGGCGACTAATGCGACAATTCGGAACGACGGCCCCGGATCGATGCCGATTTCGCGACCGCCCAATCGGTTACGCGTTGTAGGAGGGGTGGGGCAGATGACGGCGTTCGAACGCGATCTACCTGCTGTCCCGCAGATATTCGAGCCCTCTCACCAGGGCTTACGTGACGCTGTGCGGTCCGATCACTACCGTAACGAGGTTGCCCAGCGTCACCGTCGGAGGTCTAGGCTGTCTGCTGTCCTCCCCGATGATCCGTCCATTCCTAGTGATCGAGAATTCGACGTGACGAGTGCGTTGACGCTGCCGAACGGCAGCCAGCTGGCGTCGTCCTGGCCGGAGGCGCCATCCGGGTCCCAGCCCCTGCCCTACGAGCTCGACCATCTGCTCGCCCTGCGGGTACCCGGCCTCATCGCCACCCGTCGCCACATCCACTCCCACCCGGAGCTCTCCGGCGAGGAGTTCGAGACGGCGGCGCTGATCGCGCGGGAGCTCTCCCTGGCCGGCCTGCACCCGCGGCTGCTGCCCAAGGGCAACGGGGTCATCTGCGACATCGACGGCCGCCCCGACGGGCCGGTCATCGCGCTGCGCGCCGACATCGACGCGCTGCCGCTGACCGACGTCAAGGACGTGTCGTACAAGTCCACGGTGGAGGGCGTCTGCCACGCCTGCGGCCACGACGTGCACACCACGGTGATGCTCGGCGTCGGCATGCTGCTGGCCCAGCTCGCCGACGCCGGCCAGCTCGACGGCCGGGTGCGGCTGATCTTCCAGCCGGCCGAGGAGATCCTGCCCTGCGGTTCGCTGGAGGTCATCGAGGCCGGCGGCCTGGAGGACGTGGTCCAGATCTTCGCCGTGCACTGCGACCCCAACCTGCCGGTGGGCAAGGTCGGCCTGCGGGTCGGCCCGATCACCGCCGCCGCCGACAACGTCACCGTCCGGCTCACCGGCCCGGGCGGGCACACCGCCCGGCCGCACCTGACGGTCGACCTGGTCGACGCGCTCGGCCGGCTGGTCACCGAGGTGCCGGCGCTGGTCAGTCGGCGGGTGCCGGCCAACAGCGGGCTGCTGCTGGTGTTCGGCCACGCCTCGGCCGGCACCCGGTACAACGTCATCCCGTCCGAGGCGTGCGCCTCGGGCACCCTGCGGGTGATGGACCGCGACACCTGGGAGCTGGCTCCCAAGATCGTCGCTCAGGTGGTCCGGGACGTCATCGCGCCCACCGGCGCCACGGTCGACCTGGAATACCTGCGCGGCCGTCCGCCGGTGAGCAACGACGCCCGCGCCATCGGGGTCCTCACCGCCGCCACCGCCGCGGCGCTCGGCCCCGAGGGGATCGCCGAGACGCCGCAGAGCATGGGCGGCGAGGACTTCTCCTGGTACCTGGAGTACGTCCCCGGCGCGTTGGCCCGCCTCGGCGTCGGCCGGTCCGGGCCCAACGTGGACCTGCACCGGGCGTCGTTCGACGTCGACGAGCGGGCCATTCCCGCCGGGGTGCGCCTCATGGTCCAGACCGCGCTGCGGGCACTGGCGGCGGTGCGGTAGGCATCGGCGGACGCGGTGCGCCGACCGGCGTGGTGGGCGGTGCCGGTGGCGCGGGCCGCCCCCGACGCCGCCGGCGCAGCACCGCCAGGAACACCACCAGGGGTACGCCGAACGCCAGCAGCCAGGGCAGCACCGCCCCGAGCACGGTCAGCAGGATGGTCATCGAGGCCACGAAGACCTTCCAGCCGCCGCGCAGCCCGACCATGAAGCCCGTCTCGGTCTCCTCCTCGGCGGTCGAGGCGTCCAGCCCGACGAACGTCACCGTGATCGTGGAGAGCGCGGTCAGGTCGGCCAGCCGACGCTTCTTCGCCTCCAGCGAGGCGAGGTCGGCCTCCCGCCGGGACACCTCGTCCTCCAGCGACACCAGCTCCGGGATCGAGGTGGCCCGGGACAGCAGCTTGCGGGCACTGTCCACCCGGGCCCGCTGGGTGGCGATCCGGGCGTCCAGGTCGACCGTCTCCTCGGTGACGTCCTGCGTCTTCACCTCCCGTCGCTGCTGCTTGCCGTACGTCGCCAGTTCGTCGATGAGCGCGGTGAACTTCGCCGCCGGCACCCGCAGCTCCAGTTCCGCCTCGGCGTCGGCGGCCACGCTGCGCCGGTTGTCGCCGCCGACGAACCCGCCGGCCGCGACCACCGCGGCGACCGCCCGACGGGCGGCGCCCTCGACGTCGTCCACCTGCACCCGCATCGTTCCGGTGTAGATGATCGATCGCTGGTCCACCCGCAGGTCCGGCGCGCCCGCGCCGGCCTTGCCCTGCTCGGCCGCCCCACCCGCCGGCGCTCCGCCGGCCGGGGCCTCGGCCGCCGAGTCACCCGTCGAGGTCGAGCGGTCCGCCGCTCCGCAACCGGCCAGCAGCAACGCCGCCAGCCCCAGCGCCGCCAGGGCCCTGCCCCGGCGTCGTGTCGTCTGTCTGTCCATCCCCGCTCCGTCCTCTGACTACCCCGGTCCCGGGGCGATAGCTCGGACGCGACGCGACACCGCGCCGGTTCCGGCAGACTGCGCTGAGGACGTCACGATTCGATAATCGAGGAGTCACGTATGCAGCTCACCAAGTACTCCCACTCCTGCCTACGGCTGCAGCACGACGGCGGGGTGCTCGTCGTCGACCCCGGCGTGGTCAGCGAGCCGGCGGCGTTGGACGGGGTGGACGCGGTGCTGATCACCCACGAGCACCCGGACCACGTGAACGTGGAGGCGCTGACCCGGGCGCTGGACCGCCGCCCGTTCACCGTCCACGGCCCGGCCTCGCTCGCCGGCGTCCTGGGTGACGCCGCGGAGGTGCTGACCGTGGTCAACCCCGGGGAGTCCTTCACCGCCGCCGGCGTGCCGGTCCGCGCCCACGGTGGCCGGCACGCCGTCATCCACCCCGACATCCCGGTCGTGGAGAACATCGGATACCTGTTCAACGACGTCGTCTACCACCCGGGAGACGCGCTGTTCGTGCCGGACGACGTCCAGGTGGACACCCTCTTCGCGCCGATCCACGCGCCCTGGTCGAAGTTCTCCGAGGTGCTCGACTTCATCCGGGCGGTCGCGCCGCGCCGCGCGTACGCCCTGCACGACGGTTACCTCAACGACAACGGGCTCGCCGTGCTCGACCGGCAGTACACGGCCCTGTCCGGGACCGACTACCGGCGGCTGGAACCGGGCAGCCGGATCGACGCCTGAAAGCCGTGCCCGCGCTCCCCTCCGACCTGGTCCAGCGGCTGTACCGCACGCCCCCGGACCGGTTCGTCGCCGCCCGGGACGCCGCCGTCGCCGAGGCCCGCCGGGCCGGTGACGCCGCCGGCGCCCGCGAGATCGCCCGGCTCAAGCGCCCCACCGTGGCGGCCTGGCTGGTCAACCTGCTCGCCCTCGAACGCCCCGAACTGGTCGCCGACCTGGCCCAGCTCGCCGACGCGCTGCGCACCGCCCAGCGCGACCTCAAGGGGCCGAAGCTGCGCGAGCTCTCCGCCCAGCGGCGCGCGGTCGTCGCCGCCCTGGTCGCCGAGGTACGCCGGATCGCGGCCCGGAACCGGGACGCCCCGTCCGCCGGGAAGCTCCCGCTGGGCGAGGTGGAGGCCACCCTCAACGCGGCGCTCGCCGATGCCGAGGTGGCCGAGCAGGTCCGTGCCGGCACCCTGCTGCGGGCCGTCCACTACGCCGGCTTCGGCGAGGTGCCCCGGCCGCAGCTGCGGCTCGTCACCGGTGGGGCGGAGGAGCCGCCACGGGCACCGGACCGGGCGGCGGAGCGGGCCGGGGAGCGCCGGGCGCGCGACGAGCGGGCGGCGGAGCGGGCCGCCCGGGCCGAGCGCGCGAAGCGGCGCCGGGCGCTGGAACGGGAGCTGGCGTCGGCGCGTACCGAACAGGGGCGGGCGGAGAAGGACCTCGACGGCGCGGCGGCGGCCGAGCGGGACGGCGGCGCCGCGCTCGAGGAGATCGAAGCCGAACTGGCCGAACTGGAGCGTCGCCGGGCCGCCGCCGAGCAGGAGCTGAGCCGGTCCAAACTGGCCCGCCGGGCCGCCGAACGGTCGCTCACCGCCGCGCGTCGCCGCACCGGCGAGGTGGAGGCGGCGATCGAGGCGCTGGACGCCGAAGAGGAGGATGTCGCCTCCGGCGACGGCGAGGCACACTGAGCGCGATGGATGCGTGCAGCGGGCGGTCGGGATGACGCCGGAACAGGTGGCAGCCGCCAGCAAGCCCGCCGTGCTCGAACTGGGCGAGTTGTTCAGCCGCTGCCCGGGGACGCTGCGCCGGGCACGGCTGCTGGGCATCTCCGGCTGGGCCTTCTACATCACCGGGCGGGCCGGCGCGCTCGGCGACGTCCGCGCGGAGACCGTCGCCGCCGCGGTCGGTTTCATCGCCCCGGACGCGGTCGCCGACGGCTGGGACGCCGCCGCCCGGGTGGTCCGTCCGCTGGAGGTGGCCAACGCCAACCTCGCCGAGTGCTGCCGCTGGGGCGCCCAGCACCTGGACGACCTGCCCGGGGTGCCCCGGCTGGCCGTGCTGCTGGAGCGGGTGGTCGCCGCGGCGGACGCCACCGGGATGCCGCTCTTCGCCGCCTGGCGGGCGATGCCGGTGCCGCAGCACGCCGCCGGCGCCCGCGCCGCCGTGGCGCTGCTGCTGCTCCGCGAGCACTTCACCGGGGCGTACCTGCTGGCGGTGCGGGCGGCCGGGATGACCCCGCTGGAGGCGGTGCTCGCCGGGCCGGAGGGGGAGGCCGGCGCGTCGGCCTGCGGCTGGTCGCCGCCGTACCCGCCGGTCGGCCCGCTGGTGCGGCGGCGGCTCTGGGCCGAGGCGATGACCGACCGGTTGACCTCCACCGCCTTCCGCACGTTGCGCCCGGGGGAGGGCACGGAGCTGGTGGAACTGCTCACCGCCACCCGGGCCCTGCTGGCCGGCGCCCCCGCGCGCTGACCGCCGCCGGTGTCCGAGTCTCCGGCGGGCGGTCGACCCCGGGGCCAGGTGATCGACCCCCGTTTGCGGCGTGTCGCGGTGTCGTGCGGGCCGGACACCGCGACACGCCGCAAAGCGAGTGGATCACGCGGCGGGAAAAACCGGCGGCGCCGGACCCGCCCGCCCTGCCAGGATCGCGCCGTGACGCTTCCCGCCGGTTGGACCGCCCGCCGCCCCACCCTCGACGACGTTCCCGCCATCCTCGCCGTGGTGCACGCCGCCGACACCTTCGCCGTCGGTTACCCGGACTTCGACGCCGAGGACGTCCGGGCCGCGCTGACCGCTCCCTTCTTCGACCCCGCCCGCGACTCCTGGCTGGTCACCGACCCCGACGGAACGGTCGTCGCCTGGACGGCGGTGGACAACCCGACCGGGGTGGGCCGCGACTTCGTCGAGGTCTACGTCGACCCGGAGCGCGGCGCGGACCTGCGCGCCCCGCTGCTGGCCCGGATGCTCGACCGGGTCGCCGAGCGGGCCGCCGAGCGGGACCTGCCCGCGCTGACCGTCCGGTCCACCGTCTTTCCGCCGGAGACCCGCTGGGCGGCGGAGCTGACCGAGGCCGGCTTCACCCGGGTCAAGCGGTACGTGCGGATGACCCGCTCGCTGGCCGGGCTCCCCGCCGAGTCGCCGCCCCCGCCGGGGGTGACCGTCCGCCCGCTGCGCGCCGACGACGAGGCGGACCTGCGCCTGTTCCACCGGATCTTCGACACCGCCTTCCGGGACACCCCGGACTACGAGCCGGTCGGCTTCGACCGCTGGCGGGAGCAGATCCCGGCGTCCGGCAAGGTCTGGGACGAGTGGTTCGTGGCCGAGGTCGACGGCGAGCCGGCCGGCGCGCTGCAATCCTCCGACCAGGCGCTGGATCAGGACATGGGCTGGGTCCGCACGCTGTCGGTGCTGCCCGCGTACCGGCGGCGCGGGGTGGGCGCGGCGCTGCTGTGGCGGGCCTTCACCGGCTACGCCGCCAAGGGCCGCGCCGCCGCCGGGCTCGGGGTGGACCTGACCAACCCGACCGCCCCGGTGACCCTCTACCGCTCCGTGGGGCTGGTCGAGGTGCGCTGGACCGACATGTACGAGCGGATCGTCCCCGCCGCCGGTGTGTGATGGACGACGCCGCCCGGGGCCGGCGGTGACGGTCCGTGGCGTCGGGAGCAGACTGGAGGCGTGCGATACGCGCTACGCCGACGCGGTGCCGGTGGGGCGGGAGCGCAGCTCGGTGACGTAGTCGTCCGGCGCGCCCGCCTTCTCGGCCGCGTTCGCGATCTCCGACAGGTACCAGGAGGTCGGCAGGCCGCCCTCGTACCCGTCGAAGACGTAGATCCACGCGGTGACGTCGCCGTCCAGGGTCGAGACGCGGACGTGCAGCTTGCGGTACGTGCCGGCGGTCACGCCCTCGATCTCGTCGAGCTGCGCGGCGTCGTACGGGTGGATGTCGTACAGCGCCACGAAGACCCGGTCGCCCGGGGACTCGACGACGGTGCTGACGGAGCCCTCCCAGCCGATCACGTCCTCGCCCGCGAAGGTCAGCCGCCAGCCCTCCAGCCAGCCGGTGCCCACCATCGGCGAATGCGGACAGTAGGCGCGCATCCGGGCGGGGTCCAGGTTTGAGCCGTAGGCGGCGTAGTGACGCACGGCGATGACGATAGCCCGGCGGGCGGGTGGGGGAGAATACGACGGTGCGTGTCGGACACGTTCGGGAGAAGAAAGTCACTGTGAACATCGACGAGGGGCGTGCGCTGTGAGCCGGATCGTGATCATCGGCGGGGGACCGGCCGGCTACGAGGCGGCGCTGGTCGCCGCGCAGCTGGACGCCGACGTCACCGTGGTGGAGGCCGAGGGGGCCGGCGGCGCCTGCGTGCTCTCGGACTGTGTCCCGTCGAAGACGTTCATCGCCAGCTCACAGGTGGTCACCGGCTATCGGGACACCGAGGAGTTCGGGGTGCACTCCGACGGGCTGGAGGCGGTCACCGTCGACGCCCGCGCGGTCCACGAGCGGGTGAAGCGGCTCGCCCTGGCCCAGTCCGACGACATCCACACCAAGCTGGTCAAGGCCGGGGTGACCTTCGTGGCCGGGACCGCCCGGCTGGGCGAGGACACGCTCGGTCACACCCACCGGGTGATCGTCACGCCGGCCGACGGTGGCGCCGAGCAGTCGATCGCCGCGTCGACCGTCCTGGTCGCCACCGGCGCCACCCCGCGCCAGCTGCCCACCGCCGTGCCCGACGGCGAGCGGATCCTGACCTGGCGGCAGGTGTACGACCTGCCCGAGCTGCCCGAGCACCTGATCGTGGTCGGCTCCGGCGTCACCGGCGCGGAGTTCGCCAGCGCCTACCTGGCGATGGGTGTCCAGGTCACCCTCGTCTCCAGCCGGGACCGGGTCATGCCGCACGAGGACGCCGACGCGGCGATGGCCATCGAGCGGGTGTTCCGCAACCGGGGCATGACCATCCTCAACAACTCCCGGGCGGACGCGGTCCGCCGCACCGACGACGGCGTCGAGGTCCAGCTCTCCGACGGTCGGCTCGTGGCCGGCTCGCACGCGCTGATCGCCGTCGGCTCGATCCCCAACACCGCCGACCTGGGGCTGGCGGAGTACGGCGTCGAGCTGGCCCGGGGCGGTTACGTCACCGTCGACCGGGTCTCGCGCACCAACGTCCCCGGCATCTACGCCGCCGGCGACTGCACCGGAGTGCTGCCGCTGGCCAGCGTCGCCGCGATGCAGGGCCGGATCGCGATGTGGCACGCGCTCGGCGAGGCGGTCCGGCCGCTGCGGCTGCGTACCGTGGCGGCGAACGTCTTCACCGACCCGGAGCTGGCCACGGTCGGCGTCTCCCAGGACGAGGTGGACGCCGGCAAGGTGCCCGCCCGCCAGGTGATGCTGCCGCTGTCGGGCAACGCCCGGGCGAAGATGGACGACCTGGCCGACGGGTTCGTGAAGCTGTTCTGCCGCCCGGCCAGCGGCCAGGTGGTCGGCGGCGTGGTGGTGGCGCCCAAGGCGAGCGAGCTGATCCTGCCGATCACCATGGCGGTGGAGAACAACCTCACCGTCAACGAGCTGGCCCAGACCATCACGATCTACCCGTCGCTGTCCGGGTCGATCACCGAGGCCGCCCGCCAGCTCATGCTCCACGAGCTGGAGTGAGTCCCGGGTCGCCGGGCCGGCCCGCCGGCCCGGCGCTGCCCGGTCCCCGGCGGACCAGGGCGGTGGCGAGGACCGCCAGCAGCCCCACCTCGACCAGGATCAGCAGCCGCTCGGCGAGCCCGATCAGCAGCCGGTCGCCCGGGTAGGCCGACCAGATCATGGCCCCGGCGAGCGCGAGGCTGACCAGCGCCAGGGCGCGCAGCCAGGGCGCGGTCCCGGGCAGCGCGTCCCGCCGGGCGAGCAGCCAGCCACCCACCGGCAGCGCCACGAAGGTCACCACGGAGGCGTACCGGTGCAGGTAGGCGGCGGCGTCCATGGGCAGGCCGGGCTCGTTCGTGGGCACCACCGCGGCCAGCAACAGCCCGCCGGCTGCGGCGGCGAGCGGCAGCTCGCCGACGGTCCGGGACCGGCGGACGCGGCGCAGGGCGGGGACCAGCACGGCGGCGGCGACCGCGAGCGCGACCATCGCCACGTCGATGACGCCGCCCCGGTCGGACACGGCGAAGTCGCTGACGGTCAGCGACCAGGGGTTCAGGTCGTCGTTCACCTCCAGGTGGCCGATCACGGCGAGCAACGCCGCCAGGGCGATCGCACCGAGGGCCACCAGGCCAAGGTTCCGGGTCGTGGGCATGCCGCCAGCCTGTCGCCGGAGCGACCCGAAGCGGATCGGGGACGCCCACCGAGATCGCGGCCGGGGTCCACCCCTAGTGCCGGGTCAGTGGGGGGAGACGGTCCGCCGGTGCGGAGGTCACCCCGTCGCTCGACGCTGTGGAGCTGATGACACCAACGACTCACGCCACCCACCGGGCGATCCGTTGACGTCATCAGCTCCACAGCGCCGAAGGGGTACCCCGCCGAAACAGGGCGCCGCGCGGTAACGGGCGCCGCGGTGAGGGGCATCGCGCGGTGAGGGGCGCCGCGCAGTGACAGGGTTGCCGCGCAGTGAGGGGCGCCGCGCCCAGACCGAGCGGGGCGGGCGTCAGTCGACGGGTACCTCGCCGCGGGTGCGGGCACTGACCAGCGTCATCGCCCAACCCGCCGCCGCGAACCCGGCCGCCGCCGCGGCAGCGATCAGCGCCAGCCGCCAGGCCGACTCGGTCAGCGCCGTGCCGCCGAGGTGGCCGACCAACCCGCCGTAGGCCGCCCATCCGGTCGCCGCGGCGCCCTCGTAGAAGAGGAAGAGCCGGTAGGGGTACCTGCTGCGGCCGGCGGAGAAGCAGGCCGCCATCCGGCCGCCAGGCACGAACCGGCAGAGCAGGATGACCAGCGGACCCGGCTGGCGCAGCCCCCGGGTCACCCGGCCGGCCATCCGGCGGGCCCGGCTCGGCTCGGCGTGCCGGGGCGCGTGCCGGTCGGGGGCGCTGCGGCCCAGCAGGTAGCAGGCCAGGTCGCCGGCGAAGACGCCGAGCGCCCCGACGCCGATGGTCACCGGCAGGCTGAGCCCGCCGTAGACGGTCAGCGCGCCGCTGGTGATCATCACGACCTGGGTCGGGATGACCGGCACGAACGCGTCGGCGATCAGCAGGCCGAGCAGTGCGACGTACGCCCACGTCGGCGAGGCGACGTCAGTGAGAAGTTCGAGCACGACTGCCACCTCGCCGGTCAAGGCCGATCAGATCCCCCGAGCCTGACGGCGTGTCCGCCGTCACCGGGGACAGGCCCGGCCGGTGGTGACGGTGGACACGACAGGGCCACTTGGGTACAACGACGCAGTTCGGTCGGGGGTGACGGGCGGAACGGGTCGAATCCGGGCGGGATGCGGACGGCGGATCCCCGCTCCTCGGCGTACCGTTGTCGGCGCGCGGCCGCACGCGCGTCGGGCCCCCCGTTCCTGACGAGCCGGCCGCCGCGGGTCGCCGGCAGGTCCCGTGCCGGCGACCCGCCCCCTTTCTCAGTTCACCCCGACGCCCGTCCGGGCGGCCGGCGTCGCGAGCCGGAAATGCGCTGGCACCGCCGCGCGCCGGGACCGTACCGTCGGGGCATGCGCAGCGCGGTGGTGACCACGACGCCGGGAAACCCCGGCGCGCCGCACTGACGTTCGACGTCGACGAGGCCCCGGGGCGATCCGCCCCGGGGCTTCGCGGCGTCCGTGGCGAGGTCGCTCCCGGGTCATGACCCGCAAGGAGAGCGACATGATCGACCACCGCAGGCTCGGCCGGGAGCTGGACCTGTTCGTCTCCGACCCGCTCGCCGGCGCCGGGCTGCCGATCTGGCTGCCGGCCGGCGCCGCCGCCCGGCACGCGGTCGAGGAGTACGTCCGCGACCTGGAACGACGGGCGGGCTACCAGCACGTCTACTCGCCGTCGCTGGGCAAACGGGAGCTGTTCGCGCTCTCCGGGCACCTCGGCTACTTCGCCGACGACATGTTCCCGCCGCTGCGGCTCAGCGCCGACGACGAGTTCGTGCTGCGGCCGGCGCTCTGCCCGCACCACGCGCTGGTCTACCGGGCGCGCGGCCGCTCCTACCGGGAGTTGCCGCTGCGCATCGCCGAGCTGGGCGGGATGTACCGGGCGGAGCGGTCGGGCGTGCTGGGCGGCCTGTCCCGGGTCCGCGCCATCTCGCTCAACGACGCGCACAACTTCTGCGCACTGGACCAGGTCGGCGAGGAGGTGCGGGAGATCCTGCGGCTGATCCGCGAGGCGCACGTCGCGCTCGGCGTCCGCCCGGCCGGGTTCCGGCTGTCGCTGCGCGGGCCCGGGGAGAAGTACGTCGGCGACGACGCCCAGTGGGCGCGGGCCGAGGAACTGCTGCGCGCGGCGCTCGACGGGGTCGACTTCACCGAGGCCCCGGGCGAGGCCGCCTTCTACGGCCCGAAGATCGATATTCAGATCGTCGACGCCGCCGGGCGGGAGTCCACCCTCTCCACCGTCCAGCTCGACTTCGACAAGCCGGAGCGGTTCGACCTGTCGTACACCGACGCGTCCGGCGCCCGGCGGCGGCCGGTGATGGTGCACCGCAGCCTGGTCGGCAGCATGGAACGGCTCTTCGCCTACCTGATCGAGGTGCACCAGGGCGCCTTCCCGCCCTGGTACGCCCCGGTGCAGCTGGTGCTGCTGCCGGTGGACGCCGGCCAGGCGGGGGCGGCGGCCGAGCTCGCCCGCCGGGCGGTCGCCGCCGGGCTGCGGGCCGAGGTCGACGCCGGTGGCTCGCTGGGCGCCCGGATCCGCGACGCCGCCCACCGCCGGGTGCCGTACGTCGGGGTGGTGGGCGCCCGGGAGGCGGCCGACGGGTCGGTCTCGCTGCGCCTGCGCGACGGCCGGGGGTTGGCCCCGATGCCGGTCGCGGACGCGGTGGGGCTGGTCGGAGCGGTGGTCGCCGCCCGCTCGACCGACCTGCTGCCGGCGGCCGCCTGAGCCGATCATGAGGAGAGCGCCCCCTGGACCGACGGGGTCCGGGGGGCCGCCCCGTCGCCCTCGTCGTCCACCAGCGCGCCGACGAACTGCGACCGGTACAGCCGGTGGTAGGCCCCCTTCGCGGCGAGCAACTGCTCGTGGGTGCCCTGCTCGACGATCCGGCCGTGCTCCATCATCAGGATCAGGTCGGCGTCGCGGATGGTGGAGAGCCGGTGCGCGATGACGAAGCTGGTCCGGTCCGAGCGCAGCGCCGCCATCGCCCGCTGGAGCAGCACCTCCGTGCGGGTGTCCACCGAGCTGGTGGCCTCGTCGAGGATCAGCAGCGACGGCTCGGCCAGGAACGCCCGGGCGATCGTGATGAGCTGCTTCTCGCCGGCGCTGACGTTGCTGCCCTCCTCGTCGATGACGGTGTCGTACCCGTCCGGGAGGCTGCGCACGAAGCGGTCCACGAAGGTGGCCCGGGCGGCGGCCAGGATCTCCTCCTCGGTCGCGTCCGGCCGGCCGTAGGCGATGTTGTCCCGGATGGTGCCGCCGAAGAGCCAGGTGTCCTGGAGCACCATGCCGATCCGGCTGCGCAGCTCATCCCGGGGCATGCTGGTGATGTCCACCCCGTCGAGGGTGATCCAGCCCGCGTCCAGCTCGTAGAAGCGCATGATCAGATTGACCAGGGTGGTCTTGCCGGCGCCGGTCGGGCCGACGATCGCCACGGTGTGACCCGGCTCGGCGACCAGCGACAGGTCGTCGATCAGCGGCTTTTCCGGGTCGTACCGGAAGGAGACGTGTGCGAACTCGACCCTGCCGGTGACCCGGGACGGTGCAACCCTGTCCTGGCTCTGCTCCTGGGCGTCGAGCACTGCGAAGACCCGCTCGGCGGAGGCCACCCCGGACTGGAGCAGGTTCGCCATCGAGGCGATCTGGGTGAGCGGCTGGGTGAACTGCCGCGAGTACTGGATGAACGCCTGCACGTCGCCGAGGCTCATCGTCCCGGAGGCCACCCGCAGCCCGCCGACCACGGCGATCGCGACGTAGCTGAGGTTCCCGACGAACATCATCGCCGGCATGATGATCCCGGAGATGAACTGAGCCCCGAAGCTGGCTCGGAACAGCTCCTCGTTCTTCGCGTGGAAGGCGGCTTCCACCTCGGGCTGCCGACCGAAGACCTTGACCAGCTCGTGACCGGTGTACGCCTCCTCGATCTGGCCGTTCAGCTCACCGGTGTGCCGCCACTGGGCGATGAACCTGCGCTGCGACCGCTTGGCGATCCGCTGGGTGACGATCACCGACAGCGGCACCGCGACCAGGGCGACCAGCGCCAGCAGCGGCGAGATCCAGAACATCATCGCCAGCACGCCGATCACGGTCAGCAGCGAGGTGAGCAGCTGGCTGAGCGTCTGTGACAGGGTCTGCGAGATGTTGTCGATGTCGTTGGTGACCCGGCTGAGCAGTTCGCCCCGGGGCTGCCGATCGAAGTAGGGCAGGGGCAGCCGGTGGAGCTTCTCCTCCACCTCGGCGCGCAGCCGCAGCACGGTCCGCTGCACCACCCCGTTGAGCAGCCACCCCTGCCACCAGATCAGCACACTGGCGGCCAGGTATAGCACCAGGGCCAGGACGAGCACCCGGCCGAGGGCGGTGAAGTCGATCCCGGCGCCCGGCACCACGTCCATCCGGGCGAGCATGTCGGCGAAGTTGTCGTTGCCGGCGGCCCGGGCCGCCGCCGCGGCCTGCTCCGTGGTGGTCCCGGCGGGCAGTTGCCGACCGATCACCCCGTTGAAGATCAGGTCGGTGGCGTGGCCGAGGAGCTTCGGCCCGATGACGCTGAGCCCGATGCTCGCCACGGCGAGCGTGATCACCGCGGCCAGCTGGAGCCGGTGCGGCCGCAGCCGGCCGAGCAGGCGCCGGGCCGACGGACCGAAGTTCATCGACTTCTCGGCCGGCATCGCGGCGCCCATCCACGGCGGACCGCCGCGCTGGCCGCCGGGGGGCAGCCGCTTCGGCGTCCGTCCCTCCGGGGCCTTCTGCTCGGGTACGGGCGCCCGGCCGTCACCAGCCTGCGTGGTCCGCTCGTCGGGCTCGCTCACGCCGGCACCTCCGCCGTCTGCTGGGACGCGACGATCTCGGCGTACGTCGGGCAGCTCACCAGCAGTTCCTCGTGCCGTCCCGTGCCGACGACGCCGCCGTCCTCGAGCACGATGATCTGGTCGGCGTCGACGATCGTGGAGACCCGCTGGGCCACGATCACCACGGCGGCGTCCGCGGTGACCGGCCGCAGCGCCGCCCGCAGCCGGGCGTCGGTGCCGACGTCCAGCGCCGAGAACGAGTCGTCGAAGAGGTAGATCTCCGGCTGGCGGACCAGCGCCCGGGCGATCGCCAGCCGCTGCCGCTGACCGCCGGAGACGTTCGTGCCGCCCTGGGCGATCGGGGCGTCCAGCCCGCCCGGCATCTCGGCCACGAAGTCCCGCGCCTGGGCGATCTCCAGCGCCCGCCACAGCTCCTCGTCGGTGGCGTCCGGGTTGCCGTACCGGAGGTTGCTGGCGACCGTTCCGCTGAACAGGTACGGCCGCTGCGGCACCAGCCCGATCCGGCGCCACACCTCGTTCGGTTCCAGCAGCCGCACGTCCACCCCGTCGACCAGCACCGCGCCGGCGGTCGGGTCGACCAGCCGGGGGATCAGTGTGAGCAGGGTGGTCTTGCCGGCGCCGGTGGACCCGATGATGGCGGTGGTCCGGCCCGGCTCGGCCCGGAACGAGATGTCGTGCAGCACCGGAGCGCTCGCCCCGGGGTACTGGAAGGCGACGCGGCGAAGCTCCAGCTCGGCGCGCCTGGTCATCGCGATCAGCGGATCGGCCGGCGGCACCACCGACGACTCGGTGTCCAGCACCTCGACGATCCGCTCGGCGCACACAGCCGCGCGCGGCACCATCATCAGCATGAAGGTGGCCATCATGACGGCCATCAGGATCTGCATCAGGTACTGCAGGAACGCGGTCAGCGCGCCGATCTGCATCTGGTCGGCGTCGACCCGCTGCGCGCCGAACCAGAGCACCGCGACGCTGGAGACGTTGAGCACCAGCATGATCACCGGGAAGATCAGGGCCATCAGTCGGCCGACCCGCAGCGCCGTCGCGGTGAGGTCGGCGTTGGCGACGCCGAACCGGTCCGTCTCGTACGGCTCGCGGACGAACGCCCGGATCACCCGGATGCCGGTGATCTGCTCGCGCAGCACCCGGTTGACCGTGTCGATCCGGGTCTGCATCTCCCGGAATCCCGGCACCATCCGTCGGACGACCAGGCCCAGCGCGATCGCCAGCACCGGCACGCAGACCAGCATCAGCCAGGAGAGCGCGAGGTCCTCCCGGAGCGCCATCACCACCCCGCCGACGCACATGATCGGCGCGGCGACCAGCATGGTGCAGCCCATCAGCACGAGCATCTGCACCTGTTGCACGTCGTTGGTGTTGCGGGTGATCAGCGAGGGTGCGCCGAACCGGGCGACCTCCCGGGCGGAGAAGCGGTTGACCTGCGTGAAGATGGCGGCCCGGGCGTCCCGGCCGAAGGCCATCGCGGTCCGCGCGCCGAAGTAGACGGCGGCCACCGAGCAGGCGATCTGGACCAGGCTGACCAGCAGCATCAAGCCGCCGGTACGCATGATGTAGTCGGTGTCGCCCCGGGCCACGCCCTGGTCGATGATGTCGGCGTTGAGGCTCGGCAGGTAGAGCGAGGCCATCGTGCCGACGAACTGGAGCAGCACCACCCCGGCCAGTGGCCGGCGGTACGGGCGAAGGTGATCGCGCAGTAGGCGGATCAGCACGGGCGGCCTCCCGGTCTCGCCTCGTCGGATTCCTGGTCTGCCGGGTTCAACCTGGTGTCCTCCCCGTCGGACATGGTCACAATCAACTCGGTCAGGAACTCGCGGATCACCGCCTTCTTCGCCGGGTCGGCGTCGACCGAGGTCAGCGGGGTGTCGCTGTGGATCAGGTCGAAGAGGGCCTGCACGTGCTCGCGTCCCTTGTCGGTCAGGGCGAGCTGCACCGTGCGGCGGTCGGCACCCGCTCGGTGCCGCTCGACGAAGCCGTCGCGCTCCAGGGTGTCGACGATCCCGGTCAGGGTGGCGGGCCGGACGAAGCAGCGCTCGGCGACGTCCCGGTGGGTGGTCTCGCCGGTGTGGGACAGGGTGAACAGCACCCGCATCCCGGCAGTCGTGAGGCCGTGGTGTTCGGACAGGTAGCGACCCCAGCGCTGGTTGACCAGGTGGCCGGCGACCGAGACCAGCCGCCCCATCGGCACGCTCCGAAGCGCGTCCGGGAATCGGGCCAGGGGTTTCATATGCACGGGGCTGACGTTAGCCCCCGGATCGTCAGGGGCCAAACTAATATCCGACATTGCATCTTGTCGTTGGAAAGTTATGCTGCCCGGCATGACGACGCGCGGCTACCACCACGGCGACCTGCGGCGGGCCCTGCTCGACGCGGCGGTCCAGGCGATCGAGGAGTCCGGGCCGGCCGCGCTGAGCCTGCGTGACCTGGCCCGCCGCGCCGGCGTGTCGCACGCCGCCCCGGCCCACCACTTCGGCGACAAGGCCGGTCTGCTCACCGCGCTCGCCGTCGAGGGGTACGACCGCCTCGCCGACGAGCTGCGCGGGGCCGGCGACGACCTGCTGGAGGTCGGGGTGGCCTACGTCCGGTTCGCCGTCGAGCACCGGGCCCACTTCGAGGTGATGTTCCAGCCGGACCTCTACCGGGGCGACGACGCCGAGGTGCGGACCGCCCGGGACCGGGCCCGCGCGGTGCTGCGCGGCGGACTGGCCGCCCTGCCCGCCGCCGAGCCCGACCGGGACGCCCTGGCCGCCTGGTCGATCGTGCACGGGTTCGCCACCCTCTGGCTGGCCGGCGCCCTACCGCCCGAGGCCGGCCGGGACCCCGAGCAGACCGCCCGCGCGGTCATCCGCCGCCTCTTCGAGTGACCGCGACCGCCGCCCGGGATGATCCACCCCGGTTGCGGCGAGTCGCGGTGTCCCGTCACCCGGACACCGCGACACGCCGCGAACGAGGTCCACCGCCCGCGTCGGGCGGGCTGATCACCAGCTGGTGGGCAGCGGCATGCCCTCGGTGTAGCCGGCGGTGCTCTGCACGCCGACCAGCGCGCGCTCGTGGAACTCGTCCAGGTTGCGGGCGCCCGCGTAGGTGAAGGCGCTGCGCACCCCGGCGATGATCTCGTCGATCAGGTCCTCGACGCCGGGCCGGGTCGGGTCCAGGTACATCCGGGCCGAGGAGATGCCCTCCTCGAAGACCGCCTTGCGGGCCCGGTCGAAGGCGCTGTCCTCGGCGGTACGCGCGCTGACCGCCCGCGCCGAGGCCATGCCGAAGCTCTCCTTGTACCGGCGGCCGTCCGGCTCGGTGTAGAGGTCGCCGGGGGACTCGTAGGTGCCGGCGAACCACGACCCGATCATCACGTTGGACGCCCCGGCGGCGAGCGCCAGCGCCACGTCCCGGGGGTGCCGCACGCCGCCGTCGGCCCAGACGTGCCGGCCGAGCGCCCGGGCCGCCGCCGCGCAGTCGAGCACTGCGGAGAACTGCGGCCGGCCCACGCCGGTCATCATCCGGGTGGTGCACATGGCACCCGGACCGACGCCGACCTTGACGATGTCGGCTCCCGCCTCCACCAGGTCGCGTACGCCCTCGGCGGTGACCACGTTGCCCGCCGCCACCGGCACCGCCGGATCGAGCTTGCGTACCGCCCGCAGCGCGGAGATCATCCGCTCCTGGTGGCCGTGCGCGGTGTCCACCACCAGGGTGTCCACCCCGGCGGCCAGCAGCGCCTCCGCCTTGCCGGTCACGTCGCCGTTGATGCCGACGGCGGCGGCGACGCGCAGCCGGCCCCGGTCGTCCACGGCCGGCCGGTAGAGGGTGGCGCGCAGCGCGCCCTGCCGGGTCAGCACGCCGATCAGCCGGCCGTCGGCGTCCACCACCGGAGCCAGCCGGCGCCGCCCGGCCGACAGCCGGTCGAAGCCGGTACGCGGGTCCGCGTCCGCCGGCACGGTGTGCAGCTCGGTCGACATCACGTGCCGCAGCTGGGCGAAGCGGTCCACGCCGACGGTGTCGGCCTCGGTGACCACGCCGAGCGGGCGGCCCGCCTCGTCGACCACGATCACCGCGCCGTGCGACCGCTTCGGCAGCAGGTGGATGGCGTCGCCGACGGTGTCGGTCGGGCCGAGCGTGATGGGCGTGTCGTGCACCAGGTGCCGCTGCTTGACCCAGGCGACGACGTTGGCCACCACCTCGATCGGGATGTCCTGCGGGATGACCGCGATCGCGCCGCGCCGGGCGACGGTCTCCGCCATCCGGCGGCCGGACACCGCCGTCATGTTGGAGACCACCAGCGGGATGGTGGTGCCCGTGCCGTCGCCGGTGGCCAGGTCGACGTCGAGTCGCGAGCCCACCTCGGAGCGGGCCGGCGCCATGAAGACGTCGTTGTAGGTCAGGTCGTGCGCGGGGACCGCGCCATGAAGGAACCGCACCCGGCCATCATTCCTGCTCGCGGTCCCATCCGCCGCCGCTGGTGGCCCAAACCACCCCCGCCGATGGTGGGTGTCGCGTCGGCGTGTCGCGGCGACCGGGCATATGACTGGTCAGCGATATGCCTGAGAGGCATAAATATGACTCCCAGGCATATCGCTCACAGTGGTGTTGCACCCCCGGCGCACCGGCGAAGGGGCGTGCCGACCGGGGTCAGGCGATGGTGCAGATCGCCGCGCCGGCGGTGATCACCGCGCCGACCTCGGCCGACAGCCCGCTGACCGTACCGGCCTTGTGGGCGTGCAGCGGCTGCTCCATCTTCATCGCCTCCAGCACCACCACCAGGTCGCCCTCGGCGACGGTGTCCCCGTCCGCCACGGCGATCTTGACGATGGTGCCCTGCATCGGGGAGGCGAGCGCGTCGCCGCTGACCGCCGCGCCGGCCTTGGCGCCGCCGCCCCGGCGGGCCGGCTTGCGGGCGGCGGGCGCGGCGCTGGTCGTACCCGCGCCGAGGCCGGCGGGGAGGCTGACCTCCAGCCGCTTGCCCGCCACCTCGACCACGACGGTCTCCCGACCGGCGGGCGCCTCGGCGGCGCCGGCGGCGGCGGTGAACGGCGGCACGGTGTTGTCGAACTCGGTCTCGATCCACCGGGTGTGCACGGTGAACGGCTCGGTGGTGAACGCCTCGTCGCGGACGACCAGCCGGTGGAACGGCAGCGCGGTGGCCATGCCCTCGACGACCATCTCGTCCAGCGCCCGGCGGGCCCGCTCGATCGCCTCGGCCCGGGTCTCGCCGGTGATGATGACCTTGGCGAGCAGCGAGTCGAAGTTGCCGCCGATCACGTCGCCGGCCGAGATGCCGGTGTCCACCCGCACGCCCGGCCCGGTCGGGAGGCGCAGGGCGGTGATGGTGCCCGGGGCGGGCAGGAAGTTGCGGCCCGGGTCCTCGCCGTTGATCCGGAACTCGATGGAGTGCCCGCGCGGGGTCGGGTCCTCGGAGAACCGCAGCTTCTCGCCGTCGGCGATCCGGAACTGCTCGCGGACCAGGTCGACGCCGGCGGTCTCCTCGGTGACCGGGTGCTCGACCTGGAGCCGGGTGTTGACCTCCAGGAAGGAGATGGTGCCGTCCGCGCCGACCAGGTATTCCACGGTGCCGGCGCCGTGGTAGCCGGCCTCCCGGCAGATCGCCTTGGCGCTCTCGTGGATCTGGGTGCGCTGCGCGGCGGTGAGGAACGGCGCCGGGGCCTCCTCGACCAGCTTCTGGTGCCGGCGCTGCAGCGAGCAGTCGCGGGTGCCGACCACGATCACGTTGCCGTGCTGGTCGGCGAGGACCTGGGCCTCGACGTGCCGGGGCTTGTCCAGGTACCGCTCGACGAAGCACTCGCCCCGGCCGAAGGCGGCGACCGCCTCGCGGGTGGCCGACTCGAACAGGTGCGGGATCTCCTCCATGGTGCGGGCCACCTTGAGGCCGCGCCCGCCGCCGCCGAAGGCCGCCTTGATGGCGACCGGCAGGCCGTGGTCGACGGCGAAGGCCATCACCTCGTCGGCGTTGCCGACCGGGTCCGGGGTGCCGGGGACCAGGGGCGCGCCGGCGCGCTGGGCGATGTGCCGGGCGGTCACCTTGTCGCCGAGGTCGCGGATCGCCTGCGGGGTGGGGCCGATCCAGGTCAGCCCGGCGTCGATGACGGCCTGGGCGAAGTCGGCGTTCTCGGAGAGAAAGCCGTAGCCGGGGTGCACGGCGTCGGCGCCGGACCGGCCGGCGACGTCGATCAGCTTGTCGATCCGCAGGTACGTCTCGGCCGCGGTGTCGCCGCCGAGGGCGTACGCCTCGTCCGCCAGCGTGGCGTGCAGGGCGTCCCGGTCGGAGTCCGCGTAGACGGCGACGCTGCCCAGGCCGGCGTCGCGGCAGGCGCGGATGACGCGGACGGCGATCTCGCCGCGGTTGGCGATGAGTACCTTGCGCACCTTGAGGGCTCCTCCCGGGAGGTCGTTGACCGGGAGTGTATCGGTCACTCTGATGGCCCTAACGATCGCTCAGTGTGGGATGGCGCACTGTTCCGGCCGCGCCCTAGTCAAACTTGTTTATTACGCTTGCCCGGTGTCTGCGACTCGGATGATGATTCTCGGCCTGGTCCGGTGGATGCAACCGGTGCACGGCTACGACGTGCGCCGCGAGCTGCTCAGCTGGAACGCCGACCGGTGGGCCAACGTGCAACCCGGATCGATCTACCACGCCCTGCGCAAGCTGACCGAGGAGGGGCTGCTGCGCGAGGTGGCGACCGAGCAGGTCGGCGCCCGCCCGGCCCGCACCACGTACGAGGTGACGCCGAAGGGGGAGGACGAGTTCGAGACGCTGCTGCGCGGCCTGTGGTGGCAGTTGCACGAGACGCCGGACCCGTTCGTCGCGGCCTTCTCCTTCCTGCCGGCGATGCCCCGCGAGGAGGCCGCCGCCGCGCTGCGGAACCGGGCGAACCTGCTGCGCGCCGGTGTCGAATCGATGCGTGCCTCGTTGGACTCGGACTGGATGCGCAACACCAAGCCGGTGCACGTGGCGTGGATGTTCGAGCTCTGGGCGGCCCGCGCCGAGGCGGAGGTGGCCTGGTGTGACCGGATCGCCGAGCGGATCGAGTCCGGGGTGTCGTACCTGCCTGCTGGACTCGCCGGGGCGGAGGGCTGGCCGGGGTGGACCGACGGCGCGCCGCCCCGCGAGGTGAACACGGAATAATCAACGTTGACCACAAGAGCTATATCGCGTTAGCCTCTTCGCGCACCACGGGGGAGCGCGCCGTCCGGCGGCCCCGGGGGACAGGCGGCCGGCGCGTCCGGCCCGGACGACCAGGAGCAGACATGATCGAGACCAGGGGGCTGCGGAAGTCGTTCCGCTCCCGCGCCGGTCGGGAGACGAAGACGGTCGACGCCGTACGGGGGGTGAACCTCCAGGTCGCCGAGGGCGAGATCTTCGGCTTTCTCGGCCCCAACGGCGCCGGCAAGACCACCACCCTGCGGATGCTCGCCACGCTCATCGAGCCCGACGGCGGCGAGGCCACCATCGCCGGCGCCGACCTGCGCAAGGACCCGGCCGAGGTGCGCCGCCGGATCGGCTACGTGGCCCAGGGCGGCAGCACCTGGGACGAGTCCACCGCCCGCGAGGAGCTGGTGCTGCACGCCCGCATGTACGGCATCGCCAAGGCCGAGGCGCACCGCCGCGCCGCCCGCGCCCTCGACGCCTTCCAGCTCACCGAGTACGCCGACCGCAAGTGCAAGACGTACTCCGGCGGCCAGCGGCGCCGGGTGGAGATCGCCCTCGGCATCATCCACGAGCCGAAGATCGTCTTCCTGGACGAGCCGACCACCGGCCTCGACCCGCAGAGCCGCGCGCACATGTGGGACGAGATCCGCCGGCTGCGCACCGAGGGCATGACCGTCTTCATCACCACGCACTACCTCGACGAGGCGGACGCGCTCTGCGACCGGATCGCGATCATGGATCACGGCGAGGTGGTCGCCGAGGGGACCCCGGCCGAGCTGAAGCGGGAGATCTCCGGCGACGTGGTGCTGGTCGGCCTCGACGTGGCCAGCACGCCGCAGGCCGCGCAGGTGCTCGACGGCGAGGAGTTCGTCAAGAAGCTGGAGACCGCCGACGAGGGCGGCCTGCGCCTCTACGTCGACGAGGGCGCCACCGCCATCCCGCAGATCCTCCGCCGGCTCGACAGCGCCGGGCTGACGCTCTCCTCGATCGAGCTGCACCGCCCCAGCCTCGACGACGTCTTCCTCACCAAGACCGGCCGCTCGCTGCGCGAGTCCTGAGCATCCACCACAGGAGAATCGTCATGAAACTCGCCCGCGACACCTGGCTCATCTTCCAGCGCCAGATCCAGCTGCTGCTGCGCAACCCGGTCTGGGTCTTCGTCGGCATCTTCCAGCCGGTGATGTACCTGCTGCTCTTCGCCCCGCTGCTCAAGCCGGCCCTGAACGCGCCCACCCAGGCCGCCGCCTACAAGATCTTCGTACCCGGCCTGCTGGTGCTGCTGGCCATCTTCGGCGGCCTGTTCCAGGGCTTCGGCCTGATCGCCGAGCTGCGCGCCGGGGTCATCGAACGCTCCCGGGTCACCCCGGTCAGCCGGCTGGCCCTGCTGCTCGGCCGCTCCCTGCGGGACGTGGTCTCGCTGCTCGTGCAGGCGGTCATCATCACCCTGCTCGCGCTCCTGTTCGACCTGCGCGTCTTCATCGGCGACCTGCTGCTGGCGTACCTGATGCTCGCCCTGATCGCGCTGATGACCTCGGCCGTCTCCTACGGTGTCGCGCTCAAGGTCAAGAGCGAGGACGCGCTCGCCCCGCTGATGAACACCGTCGCCCAGCCGGTGCTGCTGCTCTCCGGCATCCTGCTGCCGCTCACCTTCGCCCCCGGCTGGCTGCAGGGCATCGCCGACTGGAACCCGTTCTCCTGGGCGGTCGACGGCACCCGGGCGCTCTTCGCCGGGGACCTGGGCAACGACAAGGTGTGGCAGGGGCTGACCATCACCGCGGTGCTCGCCGTCGCCGGCGTCATCTGGGCCGCCCGTCAGTTCGCCCGCAGCGTCCGCTGACGAGAGCTGCCTCTCACCAAAGGCGGGGCACCGGCCAGGCGCTTGTAGCGTAAGGCCGGTGCCCCGCCTCACCCGTGACAGGACCACCTGGCTGACCTACGCCCAGCTGGGGCTCTGGGGCTTCTTCCTCTACGGGTTCGGCCCCGTCGTACCGCTGCTCCGCGACGAGCAGGGCACCAGCGCCGCCGTTGCCGGCCTGCACAGCACCGCCATCGCCGTGGGCGCGCTGCTCGGCGGGGCGCTCTTCGCCCCGCTGGCCCGCCGGATCGGCCGGGCCGGGGCGATCTGGGCCGGGCTGGCCGGGGTCGCCGCCGGCGTCACCGCGTTCGGCCTGCTCCGCCCGCTGCCCGCCACCCTCGCCGCAGTCGCCGCCGTGGCCACCGCCGGCATGATCGTGGTCAGCGGCGTCGCCGTCGTCCTCACCGCCCGGCACGGCCCGGCCGCGCCCGCCGCGCTCACCGAGGCCAACGCCGTCTGCGCCGGCATGGGCATCCTCGCTCCGCTGGTCATCGGCGCCAGCGTCGACGCCGGCTTCGGCTGGCGACCGGTGATGGCCGTCGAGGTCGGGCTGATCGCGCTGGTCGCGCTCGCCGCCCGCCGCTCCCGGGTACGCCCGCCGCAGGCCGCCCCCGCTGCCGCGGCTGCCGCCGACCCCGCCGGGGCGACCGCCTCGGCGGCGGCGCCCGCCGATGTGGCCCGAGCCGACGACGTCGCCGTACCCCTCAGCGGCCGTGCCGGCGCAGTCGAGCGCGTGGCCGGGCGGCTGCCCAGGGCGTACTGGATCGCCTGGGTGCTGATGTCGGTCACCGGCTCGATCGAGGTCTGCCTGTCGCTCTGGACCGCCGACGTGCTCCGCTCGCACGCCGGGATGACCGCCGCCTCCGCCTCGGCCGCCGTCGCCGCGATCGTCTGCGGCATGTTCCTCGGCCGGCTGACCGGCGGCCGGATCGCCCTGCGCTGGCCGCCCGCCCCGCTGCTGCTCGGCGCGCTGACCGTCTCGCTGGCCGGGTTCGTCCTGTTCTGGCTGGCGCCCGTCGGCTGGCTCGCCGTCACCGGCCTGGTGGTGCTGGGACTCGGCAACGCGCTGCACTACCCCCTCGCGATCTCGATCGCGCTGGCCGTCGCCGGGCCGGCCGCCGACAAGGCGGCCGGCTGGTCCGCGTACTCGATGGGGGTGGGTTTCGGGATCGCGCCGGTGGCGCTCGGCGCGGTGGCCGACGGGGTCGGACCGCACCTGGCCTTCCTGCTGCTGCCCGGCTTCATCGCCGCCGCCCTGCTGCTGACCGTGCGACTCGGCCGCGCCCTGCGCGCCACCCCGACGGACGACGACCGCGCCCCGACCCTGGTCGGCGCCTGACCCTCGGCGCGGCGTCGTGTGCGTGGCGCGGCGCTGTGTGGGCTGCGCGGCGCGGTTTGCGGTGTGTCGCGGTGTCGAGTCGCCGGGATACCGCGACACGCCGCAAGGTGCGTCAGTGGACCCGGGCGAGGGTCACGCCGTCGGCGATGGGGAGCATGACCGCCTCGACGCGCACGTCGGCCAGCACCTCGTCGTTGAACGCGGCGATCGCCCGGTCGTCGGCGTTCTGCGGGGCGAGCACCCGGCCCCCGCGCAGCGTGTTGTCCACCGTGATGACCGCACCCGGACGCATCCGGGGCACCAGCTCGTCCCAGTAGACCGGGTAGCCCGTCTTGTCCGCGTCGATGAAGGCGAAGTCCAGGTGCCGCTCCTGGGGCAGCTCGCGCAGCGTCTCCCCGGCCGGGCCGATGCGCAGCTCGATCCGGTCGGCGACGCCCGCGCGCTCCCAGTACCGCCGGGCGATGCCGGTGTACTCCTCAGAGATGTCGAAGCAGGTCAGCCGGCCGTCCTCGGGCAGCCCCCGGGCGATCGCCAGCGAGGAGAGCCCGGTGAAGGTGCCCACCTCCACCGCCCGCCGCACGCCGAGCAGCCGGGTGAGGAAGGTCAGGAACGCGGCCTGCTCCGGCGCCACCTGCATCATCGCCTCATCGGGGAGGGCGGCCAGCGTCTCCTCTGCCAGGTCGCGGATGATCTCGTCCGGCGGCGAGCCGTGGGCGACGAGGTAGGCGTGCAGTTCCGGAGTCAGCGGCAACGGCTTGGTGGTCATGAACGGACGCTAGCCGAGATTTTCGACCTCCTGGCCCCCCGGCGCGACCTTCGTCCACAGGTCCGTGATGCTCAGCTCCAACTCGCCGAGGAGTCGACGCAGCAGCGGCAGCGAGAGCCCCACCACCGTGCCCGGGTCGCCCTCGATGCCGGTGAGGAACGCCCCGCCCAACCCGTCGATGGTGAACGCCCCGGCGACCGCCAGCGGCTCGCCCGTCGCCACGTACGCGGCGATCTCCTCGTCGCTGATGTCGGCGAAGTGCACGACCGTCGACGCGACCGCCTCCGCTCGCGCCTCGTGCGTCACGTCGATCAGGCAGTGCCCGGTGTGCAGCACCCCGCTGCGCCCGCGCATCCGTCGCCAGCGGTCCGTGGCGTCAGCGGCGTCCGCCGGCTTGCCCAGGATCTCCCCGTCGAAGGCCAGCACCGAGTCGCAGCCGAGCACCAGCGTGCGCTCATCCGGGGTGGCGAGCAGCCGGTCGAGCACCGCGAGCGCCTTGAGACGGGCAAGCTCCAGGCAGAGATCCTCCGCCCGATCGGCGACCACCTGGGACTCGTCGACGCCGCTCACCAGCACGTCGGGTTCGATCCCGGCGGCCTGGAGGAGCTTGCGACGGGCAGGACTCTGGCTGGCGAGCACGAGGCGCAGTGGCAGGGAGTTCGGCACGATTCCGACGCTACCGGCTGGGCTGGGGAGACGGGCGGGCGACCGGCCGGGCGTCAGGACTCAGGGAGGACATGCCCTGCCCAGACCCGACCCGTGTGAGCCAGCGCGGCGTCCTCCCTCGAGACCACGAGGAGGTGCTGACCGGTGCGTTGTGTGGTCGGGGTGGGAAAGTCGACGCCGATGACTCGGACCGGCGCGCCGGTCAGCTCGTCCACGAAGCTGAGCCCGCTGACCAGTGTGCCGTCCAGCATGGTCCCGCACGCGACGAGCCCGCGCCGGGCGGTCAGGTCGAACACTTCATCCACCCGGAAACGGCGTGCGCCGGTGGTCAACGGCTGATCCGTGGCGGCGGGTCGTCAGTGTTGCGACGTCGCAGCCAGAGCAGGTAGCCGCCTGCCGCCGCCACGATCACACCCAGCGTGGCCAGGCCCCGGGCGGTCGAGTTGTCGTCGCTCCCGCCGCCAGCAGGCTCGGCCGCCACCGTCGTGGCTGGTGTGTTGTTTTGGGGTGGGCTCGCCGTCGCCCAGTCGGGCGGGAGCGGGGGTATGTCGGCGGTCAGCGCCGCCATCAGGTCGATGACGCCGTAGCCGTACTCGTCGTCTCGGCCGGGTGGGCCTTTGTCGACAGCGGTGGCGGTGAGTCGGTGCACGACTTCAGAAGCGGGCAGGTCCGGGTACTTGGAGCGAACAAGGGCGGCTGCTCCGGCAACGATTGCAGTGGAATCTGAGGTACCGGTGCCCTTGCGGTAATTTCCGGAGTGGCTTGTACTGATTATGTCTACGCCTGGTGCTGCGACGTCCACTTCTGGCCCTGAAACGGATATGTCGGCGTGTTGGCCACTACGGTTAACGCCCGCCACCGCCAACACCCCAGCCTCGCTGGCAGGATAACCAACGAACTGCTCCCGCGGACGATTTCCTGCGCCTGCCACGACCACAATGTTGGAAGCAAGGGCTCGCCGAACGGACCGTTCCAATTCGGGGCTGGAGTCGCCTCCGCTGGAGATGCTGATTACCTGGGCTCTGTGTGCGACTGCATAATCAATGCCTCTAGCAAGTGCGTCAGGTTGTCCGTCTCCGTTTGGCGGCGTTACCAAGATCGGCAGAATCTTGGCTTCCGGAGCAATCCCCAAGGCGCCCAGGTTTCCCGGTCGCCCGTGTGCGGCGATCAGTCCGGCCATACCCGTGCCATGGCTGTCTCGGTCTCCGATTCCAGTACCGCGGCCGCCGTCTATGGTGTCCGTGCCAGAAAGTAAATTGCCGCTTAGATCAGGGTGGGGATCGACTCCCGTATCCGGGACAGCGACCACGACTCCCCTGCCCTGAGTTAATCGGTGTGCCTCTGATACTTCGAGGAATCCCAGGTGCCACTGCTGATTTCGCACCCACTCCCCGCCGGGCGGTTTGGGGGCGGCGCTTACATCAGCGCCGGGTGCGGCGATCACCAAGAGTAGTGCGACGGCGCCCGACGCTGCAAAAACTTGCCTCAACGGCGGAACCCAATAGCCGGACCCGGGTCTATCGGGCCTTCTTCGTCCGGCGGTCGTACAACTGGGGCAACACCCTCATCAACCTCCCAAGGGTGCTCTGGGTCCCAACGCCGGGATTCGTCGTCCATTTTGGATCGTCTTGGTTGACCCGTAATCCCAGTGCTTGCGTTTGAGCCTGGGCTGCCTCCAAGCGGGGGCATCCCGTAAGTGCCGCCCAAGAGCATGCCTCGCCCTCCGCCGGGACGAGAGCCTGCTGCGCCGGTAGGTGCCGTCCCGGCGCCACCGCCGCCGATAACACCGCCGACGGGATTGACTCTGCGGGAAGGTTGCGTGCCTCCTGGCTGGTGAAGGTTCATCCCTGGGGTGCCGCCTATGAGTCCGCTCGATGGAAAGGGCCGGGGCGAAGCGTTCGGCGCGATTGGATTGCGGTTGACTGCACTAGATGGCGGCGGGAAAGGGCTGCGGTGAGTTCCGGTCGTAGCTGGCCGGCTCGCCTTGCTGGGAAGAGGCGGGAAGCCTGGGGGTGGGCCGACGTTTGGCGTTGGCGCAGTGGGGGAGGGCGGCGGGACGGCAATAGGACCAGATCTCGTCGGTGCTTGCGCCAGTCCTGCTCCGGTGCCACCAAGCACTGGCCCAACATTGGAGGCCTGAGGAATCGAGACAGCACTTGCTGGAGTCGCCGACCTGGAGTTAGTAGCGGTTGCAGGAGCTATTGGCACGGGAACGATTGGCGGGATGAGGGGTGCAGACGAAGCGCCGGGGCCCTGTATCGCTGGGTCAGCGTCGTCGATACGCGGACGTATCGGGGGCGGCTTCTGAAGCATCACCTGGGCCTGCTGGAGTTCGCCGCTCAACCCGTACATGATCCCCCGGGCCTTGGTGTTCAGCTGCTCCAACTCCACGTCCGTCACCGGCGGGTCGACCACCCGGCTGCCCGCCGCCGCCTTCGGATCCGCCAGCGTCGCCTCGTACGACCGCTTCTGCTGGAGCTTGGTCGAGTACTGCTCGTAGAGCCTCTTCAACTCGGGCCGGGCGCTGTCGATGGCGCGGGTGGCGGCGGCGAGCGCGTCGTGGTTGGCGGCGGCGGCGTCATGGGTGTGCTGGACCCGGTCGATGAGCTGGTCGAGTTCGGCCAGGTATGCCCGCGCGGCCGCGTTGGTCTCCGGGGGCCATGCCTCGGCCAGGCCGCGCCGGTACTCGTGCAGCCGCCGCAGGTGGTTCATCGCGAGGTCGCAGACCTTGCGCCAGCCGGCGACCTGCTTCCAGTGCCCCTGGGTCTCGTGGTCCTGGACGCAGGCCCACATGCTGAGCACGTCCATCAGTTGCCAGTCGGTGAGGCCGGACGTCCGGCCGCTGCCCCTGTCGATCACGGCAGCACCACCGGCCCGCCGTTCGGGCCGGTGGGGTCGGGCAGCCGGGCCCGGCCACCGGACATCGTGGAGTACGGGTTGGCGAGCGCCGCCTCCACGTCGGCGACCCTGGCCGAGGCGAAGGCGTCGGCGCCCCGGTAGTCGGAGGCGATCCGGCCGGCCGCCGAGGCCAGGTGGCCGGTGGCTCCGCCCAGGTCGTGCACCATGTTCGCGGTGGCCTGCTGGGTCTCCCAGTGGGCGTGCAGGAACTGCACCAGCTCGACGAAGGCGTCGCACGGGTTGGGTACGGGTGCTCTCATGTCGTCGGCGATGTACGACAGGTGTGGCGCGTAGTTGCGTTCGACCTCGGCCTGGAGCCGGTCGGCGAACTCGCTCATCTGGCGGATGTCGGCCTCGATGCCGCCGTAGTCGCGCAGCCAGGAAGCTGGCCGGTCCTCCTCAGGGATCATCGATCCTCCCTACCTGTCACGGCCCCGTTTCCCTGAGTGAGGTTAATGGGTGCGGAGCGATCTCGGCAGTCCTGAGGACATCACGGTGGTTGCGCCCCAGCTCAATCCGCTCGGATTGGCGGAACGGTCAGCGGGGGAGGCCGGAGGCGCGCCACGCGCCGGGTCCGGCGGAGGGCGCCGCGACGGTCGGTCGGGCGCTGCGCGCCCAGGCGGACGTGGTCAGCGGCGCGGGCGCGGCGGCCGGTCGGGACCGGACGACGATCGCACCCACCAGCGCGGCCAACTCGTCGGCGGTCGGGACGCCCCGGACGACTCGGAACAGCGGCTCTTCGGCAGACATGGCGTCAGCGTACGCGTCGCGAACTTGACCTTCGACGCACAGTGGCGTGCCGGCGGTGTGAGCATCGGTGGCGCCGGGTACCGTCTCTCCGATGTCTGACGCGCTTCCCCAACTTGTCGCTGACCGGTACCGGCTCATCTCGCCGCTCGGTCAGGGCGGCATGGGCCGGGTCTGGAAGGCGCGTGACGAGGTGCTGCACCGGGACGTGGCCATCAAGGAGCTCGTCCCGCCACCCAGTCTCACCACCGACGAGCGCCGCGAGATGCGGGAACGCTCCCTGCGGGAGGCCCGGGCGATCGCCCGGCTGAACCACGTCAACGTGGTCCGCATCTTCGACGTGCTGCGCACCGACGGCGACCCGTGGATCGTCATGGAGTACGTCGCGTCGAAGTCGTTGCAGGACACTCTCGCCGAGGACGGCCCGGTGTCGCCGGCACGTGCGGTGGAGATCGGGCTCGGTGTGCTCGGCGCGCTGAAGGCGGCGCACAAGGCCGGCGTGATGCACCGCGACATCAAGCCCGGCAACGTCCTGCTCGGCAACGACGGCCGGGTGGTACTGACCGATTTCGGTCTGGCCACCATTCCCGGCGACCCGAACGTGACCCGCACGGGCATGGTGCTCGGCTCGCCCGCGTACATCGCGCCGGAGCGGGCCAAGGACGGCACGGCCGGTCCGGAGGCGGACCTGTGGTCGCTGGGCGCGACGCTCTACGCCGCCGTGGAGGGCAAGTCCCCGTACGCCCGGCCGTCGGCGATCGCCACCCTGGCGGCGCTGGCCACCGAGCCGCTGCCGCCGCCGAAGAACGCCGGGCCGCTCAAGCCGGTGCTCCAGGGTCTGCTCCGCAAGGACCCGACCGAGCGGATCACCGCCGAGGTGGCCGAGCGCCTGCTGCGCCGGGCCGGCGGCAAGCGCGCCAAGGGGATCTCGCTGCTGGACGGCGTACGCCGGCCGGGGCCGAACGGCCCGCGTGAGCCGCGTAAGCCGCTGGTGCCGGCCCCGCGCCCGCCCGAGACGAGCGCCGAGTCGACGCCGAAGCCCCCCGCGCCGCGAGCTGAGGCCACGCCGCGAGCCGCCGAGGCTGCGGCCGGCGCCGCCGGGGTCGCCGCTGCCGCCGAGGACGAGACGAGCACGACGCCGGCGGGCGTGGACGCCGAGCCGACCGCCAAGGTCGACCCGCCGCGTCCGGCCGCCGACGCCGAGCCGACGACGAAGGTGCAGGACCCGCCGAAGCCGAGCACCCCCACGTCGGTCATGCCGGCGCCGGTGAGTCCCGCGCCGGCGTCCGCCGAGCGCCTTCCCGGTTCGGTGTACGACGGGACGAAGCGCGGCAGGCAGAAGCGGAACCTGCTGATCGGCGCGGTGGTGCTGGTGCTGCTGGTCGGTCTCGCGGTGCTCGTGCCGCTGCTCGGCCGGGGCGGGGACGACCCGGAGCGGGGCGGGCAACAGGCCGGCGATCCCACCGGCGCCGCGGCGACCTCGTCGGCCGCCGCCCCGACGTCGACTCCGGGCGCGCCCGCGCCGACCAGTGCCGCCCCGCCCAGCCCGACGCCCTCGGCCACCCCCTCGACGGACCCGAACGCGCTGCCCGCGGGCTGGACCCTGCACAAGGGACCGACCTTCTCGATCCCCCTGCCGCCGGGCTGGCGAGTCAGCCGCACGGGTTCGGACACGGTCGTGTTCTTCCAGCAGGGCGGGGTGGGCGAGATGCTCGTGCAGTGGACCCCCAACCCGAAGCCCGACGCGGAGGCGGACTGGAGGGCGATCGAGCCGGACCGCCGCAAGTTCGTCAACAACTACGAGCTGCTCGGCATCGAGCGTTGCGACTGGCACCGGACCTGCGCCGACTGGGAGTGGCTGGAGACCCGGGACAACACCCGCATCCACGTGCGCAACCGGGGCTTCGTGACGGCGAGCAACCGGGGCTACGCCATCCGGTGGGAGGTCGCCCAGAAGGACTGGCGGGCCCAGCTCGCCAACTTCGACGTGATCGTCAAGGGGTTCAAGCCCGACCGTCAGGGCTGACGCGCGGGAATCGCGTCCGTGTGAAATGGATTCGCATGACCTTCCCTCGTCCGGGGTATCTCTCCCGTGACGACGGAAGGAGGCACGACATGGGTTACCGACGCAAGGACGCCCGCCCCCGGCTGGCACTGTGGATGCTCGTTGCCCTCGGAGACATCGTTCTGCTGCTGGTCAGTGCCGGTATGCCCGCGCTGGTGGCGCTGCTCGCCGTCGTGACGGTCACCGCCGCCGGAGTCGCCGCCTGGCGCCTCGCCCGGCGGAGCGCACTGGCCGGCGAGGATGCCGTGCCGGTGCCCGTGACCGCGCGACGCAGGGCCTGATTTGACGAAGGACGGCGGCGGCAGCCGGACCAGTCATCGACCGTACGGTGACCGATCCCGCTGCCGCCGACCTGTGTCCGGCGCCGGTCAGGTGTTGTTGGCCAGCGCGATCAGCCGCGTCCGGTCGCCGTTCCAGTAGTTGCGGTCGACGTTGCCGCTGATCCCGGAGACGGAGCCGGTGCTGGTGTACTGCCAGAAGCTCCAGAACGGGGCGCCGGCCGGCAGGGTGCCGGGGCTGGTGGACCAGCGGGCGATCCAGAGCGGGTGGTTCGCCCACGGCGCGGTCCAGCTGCCGGTGCACTGGTTCCACCAGCTCGTCGTGGTGTAGATGACCGCGTACCGGCCGGTGCGGGACCGGTAGGTGTTGAGGAAGTCCTGGACCCAGCTCCGCATGCCGGACGTGGTCAGGCCGTAGCAGTAGCCGCCGCTGTACGGGTTGGCCTCGAGGTCCAGCGCCGCCGGGAGCGTGCGGCTGTCGGCCGACCAGGCGCCACCGTTGGAGGCCAGGTAATTGGCCTGGGTGGCACCGGAGGAGATGTTCGGCCGGGCGAAGTGGTACGCCCCACGGATCACCCCGGCGTAGTAGGAGTTGGTGTAGTTGGCGTTGAAGTTCGGGTCCTTGTAGCTCGTACCCTCGGTGGCCTTGATGAAGGCGAACTGGATGCCGGCGTTGCGGACGCTGGTCCAGTTGATGGAGCCCTGGTAGTGGGAGACGTCGATGCCGGGGGTGGTGGCCGCGGCCGCCGGTCCGGCGGTCCCGACGAGGGCCGCCGCCGCGGTGGCGACGACGGTGAGGCCGGCGGCGAGGAGCCGGCGCAGCGAGAATGTGGTACGGGTCATGGATGCCTCCGAGGACGCCGATTGATTGACGCCAATCCTTGGAGGTAGTTGCCCTAGATCACAAGAGGGGCTAAGGAAATTTTCATCGACGCTCGTATGTGGCTGGCCGCCTGATCGGTATCGGTCAGCGGAGCGAGGTGGGATCGATCTGCCAGCGGAACGGCTCGGTCATGGTCAGCGTCTCGCCGGCCTTGGCCACCCGGTCCTCGACGTAGTGCTCACCGTCGAGCCGGTACAACCGCAGCGCATGCGTCTCGCCGTCTTGTTCGACCAGCAGGTACCACGGGATGCGCGCGATCGCGTAGAGCTGCATCTTGAGCACCCGGTCGGCGGCGGCGTTGCCCGGGGACACGATCTCACCGACGAGAGACACCTGGCCAGCGTCGAGAAAGGTTCCTTCGTCGTCGGCGTCGGTTACGACGAGATCCGGAATGACGATCCGGTCCACACCCAGCCGAACATTGATCGCATCGTAAACCGAGAGTCCTCGAGGCTCTGCCGCGACCTCGATGCTGTTCGCCAGTCGACGCGCCACCCGCTGGTGCCGCCGACTCGGGGCAGGGCTCACGAGCAGACTCCCGTCGAGCAGTTCGATCCGGTCAGGCGTCTCGCCCAAAGCGAGGTAGTCGGCCTCGGTCCACAGGCCGACGTGGTGTTCCAGGGGAGCCGCGCTCACCGCCGTTCACCTCCCGCTCCGCTCGCCACCCGATCAGTCTCACACGATACGAGGCCGCACCCGCCGAACGACACCAGCCCGGGCCGGTAGGCTCCCCGCCCATGGTGTCGATCAACGGGCTGGGCGACCTCTGGGACAAGCTCCTCGGCGCGCAGCCCGACCCACCCCCGCTGCTCGTCCTGGTCACCGCCGTCGTCGCGCTGGTCGTGGTCGCCACCCGGCTGCCCTGGCGGGTCGCCCGCAACGCGGTGACCATCGCGCACGAGGGCGGCCACGCCCTCGCCGCTCTGCTCACCGGGCGCCGGCTGCACGGCATCCGGCTGCACTCGGACACCTCCGGCCTGACCCTCTCCGCCGGCCGACCCACCGGCCCCGGCATGATTCTCACCCTGCTGGCCGGGTACGTCGCCCCGTCGCTGGTCGGCCTCGCCGGGGCCTGGCTGCTCGGCGGCAACCGGATCACCCTGCTGCTCTGGCTCGCGGTGGCGCTGCTGCTGGCCATGCTGGTGCTCATCCGCAACGTCTTCGGCGTGCTGTCGCTGCTGGTCACCGGCGGGGTGGTGCTGGCCGTCTCCTGGTACGCCTCGCCGCAGGTGCAGGCCGCCTTCGCCTGGACCGGCGTCTGGTTCCTGCTCCTCGGCGGGGTACGGCCGGTGGTGGAGCTGCAACGGTTGCGCAGCCGGGGACGGATGCCGCAGTCCGACGCCGACCAGTTGGCCCGGCTGACCCCGTTCCCCGCGCTGTTCTGGGTGACCGTGTTCGCCCTGGTGAACGTGCTCGCCCTGGCCGTCGGCGCGGTGCTGCTCGCCGGCCCGATCCTCACCGACGCCGGCCTGACCCTGTAACCGGTCGGGAGAGCAGAATGGCCGCATGCGGTACGTGATCATCGGGGCGGGTGCGGTCGGCGGCACCATCGGCGTACGGCTGGGAGAGGCCGGCCACGACGTGACGCTGGTGGCCCGTGGCGCGCACCTGGACGCGATCCGGCGGCGCGGGTTGACCCTGCGCACCCCGGACCGCACGGCGACCTGGCGCGGGCCGGCCACCGACGCTCCCGGGGAGCGGCCGCTGCCCGCCGACACCGTCCTGGTGCTCACCGTCAAGTCGCAGGACACCCCGGCCGCGCTGGCCGACTGGGCGGACGCGCCGGTCGCCGGTGGCGGCACGGCGGGGGAACGGCTGCCGCTGTTCACCGCCCAGAACGGGGTGGCCAACGAGCCGGCGGCGCTGCGGCTCTTCGCCCGGGTGCACGCGGTCTGCGTCTGGCTGCCCGCCACCCACCTGGAGCCGGGCGTGGTCGTCGCCAACGGATACCCGCACCCGGGAATGCTGCACCTCGGGCGCTACCCGGCCGGCTCGGACGCGCTGGACCACGCGGTGGCCGCCGACCTCACCGGCGCCGGCTTCGTCGCCCCGGTGCGCGACGACGTGATGCGGTGGAAGTACGGCAAGCTGCTGGCCAACCTCGGCAACGGGCTGCAGGCGCTGCTCGGCGGGGAGGTCCCCGCCGACCTGCGTGACCGGGTCCGAGCGGAGGGGCAGGCGGTGCTCGTCGCGGCCGGGATCGCGCACACCAGCAGCGAGGAGGAGGCCGCCGAGCGGGGCGACCGGGTCGGGCACCGGCCGGTCGACGGGCAGGAGCGGTCCGGCAGCTCCACCTGGCAGAGCCTGGCCCGGGGTGTCGGCTCCACCGAGGTCGACCACCTCAACGGCGAAATCGTCCTGCTCGGTCGGCTGCACGGGGTGCCGACCCCGGCCAACGCCGCCGTCGCGTACGCGGTGCGCCGGGCGGCCCGGGAGCGGATCCCGGCCGGCGGCTTCCCGCCCGCGGAGCTGGCGAAGATGATCGGCTGATCCGGCAACCGGCGTGGTGCCGCCGCGCGTGTCCCCTCCGAACGCCACGGGAGGTGAGCGCGTGCCCGACGTCGACGGGTTCGACGAGTTCTACCGGGGCAGCCGGCAACGGCTGCTCGGCTTCGTCTACGTGCTGACCGGCAACGTGACCGAGGCGCAGGATGCCGTCCAGGAGGCGTACATCCGGGCCTGGCAGCGCTGGTCGACGGTGAGCGGGTACGACGACCCGGAGGCGTGGGTGCGGGTGGTGGCGTCCCGCATCGCGGTCAGCCGCTGGCGCAGCCTGCGCAGTCGCGCCCGGGCGTATCTGCGGCACGGCGCTGAGGAGAGCGTGCCCGGCCCAGGCGTCGACACGGTCGAGGTGGTCGCCGCGCTGCGTCGCCTGCCGGAGGAGCAGCGCACCGCGCTCGCCCTGTACTACCTGCTCGGCATGCCCGTGGCCGAGGTGGCCCGGCAGACCGAGGCCCCCGTCGGCACGGTGAAGGCCCGGCTCTCCCGGGGGCGCGCCGCGCTGGCCGGGCTGCTCGCCGTCTCTGACCTGGAGGAGGCCTGATGCGTGAGGACCTGCACTTCGTCGACCGGCTGCACCGGGACCTCGGTGGGGTCCGCTGGGCCGAGCCGGAGGAGATCCGCGCCCGGGCCCGGCGACGCAGCCGGCGTACGGCGGCGCTGGCGGCGACCGCCGTACTCGCGGTGCTCTCCGGTTCCGGGTACGTGGTGGCGGGCCGGTCAGGGGCGACGGCGCCTCCCGCGCCGCCCGTGGCGGCCGTCTCCGCGTCGACGGCGACCGCCGGGCCGGCCGAGATTCCGCGGGAGGCGCTGCTGTCCGCGCGGGACGTGCGGCTGAAGACCGGCACGCAGATCGGTGCGGCCGGCCTGGGTGAGGCGGTGCGGGTCGATCCGGTGCTGGAGGCGTGTGGCCGGGAGCGCGGTGTGCCGTCGGCGGCGACGTCGCGCTATTCGCGGTCGCAGACCCTGCTGCGGCCGGTCGACGGGGTCGCGCCACCGCTGCTCACCCAGGACGTCTACCGCATCGACCCGGGGCAGAGCCGGCTGCTCTTCGGCACCGTCGCCCTGCTGCTCGACGCCTGCGCCCAGTGGGAGATCACCGGATCGGGGCAGGTGGGCGGCAGGACGGTGCCGACCGTGACCCCGCACCGGTGGGAGCGGTCGGTCAGCGGGTTCGCCGGCGACGAATCCGTGCTGCTGCGCCATGTGTCGCTGCCGCCGGCCAGCGTCGCCGACGGCACCGCGATCAAGCTTGCGCCAAAGGTCGAGGCCACCATGGTGGTACGGGTCGGTGACCTGGTCACCGTGATCACCACCGGGCCGACCACCCTCAAGGCCGACGGCACCGGTCCCGGCCCGGGCCTGAGTCAGGCCGACCTGGAGGGGCTCGGTCGCACCGCCGCCGGTCGGCTCTGCGTCGCCGCCAACCCGCGCTGCTGAAACCGGAAGATCCCCGCGACCACGAGGGACGCGGGGATCTCCGGGTACACCCGCTACAGCGGGATGTTGCCGTGCTTCTTCGGCGGCAGGGTCTCCCGCTTGGTGCGCAGCACCCGCAGCGCGCGGACGATCTGGGCGCGGGTCTCGTGCGGCGGGATCACGCTGTCGACGTAGCCGCGCTCGGCGGCGATGTACGGGTTGGCCAGGGTGTCCTCGTACTCGGCGATCTTCTCGGCCCGGACGGCGGCCGGGTCCTCGGCGTTCGCCAGGTCGGAGCGGTAGAGGATGTTCACCGCGCCCTGCGCGCCCATCACCGCGATCTGCGCCGTCGGCCAGGCGAAGTTCAGATCCGCGCCGAGGTGCTTGGAGCCCATCACGTCGTACGCGCCGCCGTAGGCCTTGCGGGTGATCACGGTGACCTTCGGGACGGTCGCCTCGGCGTACGCGTAGATCAGCTTCGCGCCGCGCCGGATGATGCCGTCCCACTCCTGCCCGGTGCCGGGGAGGAAGCCGGGAACGTCCACGAAGGTCAGCACCGGGATGTTGAACGCGTCGCAGGTACGCACGAACCGGGCGGCCTTCTCGCTGGCGGCGATGTCCAGGGTGCCGGCGAAGTGCATCGGCTGGTTGGCCACCACGCCGACCGGGCGTCCCTCGACCCGGCCGTAGCCGATGACGAGGTTCTGCGCGTAGAGCGGCTGCACCTCGAGGAACTCGCCGTCGTCGAGCACGTGCTCGATGACCCGGTGCATGTCGTACGGCTGGTTGGCCGAGTCCGGGATCAGCGTGTCCAGCTCCCGGTCCTCCGCGGAGATGTCGAGGTCGGCCGGGGCCTCGTACACGACGGGCTCGTCGAGGTTGTTCGACGGCAGGTACGACAGCAGGGCCTTGACGTACTCGATCGCGTCCTCCTCGTCGGTGGCGAGGTAGTGCGCGTTGCCGCTGCGCGAGTTGTGGGTGCGGGCGCCGCCCAGCTCCTCCATCGCCACGTCCTCGCCGGTGACCGTCTTGATGACGTCCGGGCCGGTGATGAACATGTGCGAGGTCTGGTCGACCATCACGGTGAAGTCGGTGACCGCCGGGGAGTAGACCGCGCCGCCCGCGCACGGGCCCATGATCAGCGAGATCTGCGGGATGACGCCGCTGGCCCGGACGTTGCGGAAGAAGATCTCGCCGTAGAGCCCGAGGGAGGCGACCCCCTCCTGGATCCGGGCGCCGCCGGAGTCGTTGATGCCGACCACCGGGCAGCCGATCTTCATGGCCAGGTCCATCACCTTGACGATCTTCTCGCCGAAGACCTCGCCGAGGGAGCCGCCGAAGACGGTGAAGTCCTGGGCGAAGACGCAGACCTGCCGGCCGTCGACGGTGCCGTAGCCGGTGACCACGCCGTCGCCGTACGGGCGGTTCTTCTCCAGCCCGAAGGCCGTCGAGCGGTGCCGGGCCAGTTCGTCCAGCTCGACGAAGGAGCCCTCGTCGAGCAGCAGCTCGATCCGCTCCCGGGCGGTCTTCTTACCCCGCGCGTGCTGCTTCTCGACCGCGCGCGCCGACCCGGCGTGCACCGCCTCGTCGACCCGTCGCTCCAGGTCCGCCAGCTTGCCCGCGGTGCTGTGGATGTTGATCCCGGTCTCGGTAGTCACCCAGGGAATATAACGATGGTTCAGGACGACGCCGCTGTGCAGTACGCCTCAATACCGTCCGTCGCCGGGCCCGTAGGCTGACGGGATGCCGGGCTCGCCGTACACCGATCTGGACCGCCCGCCGCTGTCGGCGGCGCGGCTGGCCCGCGCGCTGACCGGGCCGCACGGGCCCTGGCGCCGGCTCGACCTGCGGGCCGAGACCGGTTCCACCAACGCCGACGCGGTGGCGGCCGCCCGGGCGGGCGAGCCGGAGGGCCTGGTGGTGGTCGCCGAGCGGCAGACCGCCGGGCGCGGCCGGCGGGGCCGGGTCTGGCAGTCGCCGGCCCGCGCCGGCATCGCGACCAGCGTCCTGCTCCGGCCCGGCGAGGCCGTCGCCGACCGTGGCTGGCCGCCGGCCCCCGCCACCGGGTACGGCTGGCTGCCGCTGCTCGCCGGCGTCGCGCTGGTCGAGGCGGTGGCCCGGCTGGCGGAGCTGGATGCTCGGCTGAAGTGGCCGAACGACCTGCTGGTCGACGACGCCAAGTGCGCCGGCATCCTGGCCGAGGCGGTGCCGGGCACGTCCCCGGCGCAGCCGCCGGCGATCGTGCTCGGGATCGGGCTCAACGTCACGCTCCGTGCCGACGAGCTGCCGGAGAACCCGACCGGCCTGCCGGCCACCTCGCTGCAACTGGCCGGCGCGACGGCCACCGACCGGGATCCGCTGCTGCGTGCGCTGCTCCGCTCGCTGGCCGACTGGTACGACCGCTGGCGCACCGCCGGCGGCGACGCGGTGGCCAGCGGGCTGCGGGAGGCCTACGTCGCCTCCTGCGCCACCGTCGGCCGGCGGGTGCGGGTGCTGCTGCCCGACGGCGCCGAGCTGACCGGCCTGGCCACCGGCGTGGACGCCGACGGCCAGCTGCTGCTCGACACGGGCGCCGGGGAGCGGCGGTTGGCGGCCGGGGACGTGCTGCACCTGCGCTGAGCGCTCGGGTGGCGGTCCGGTTCGGGCGCGGCGCCGCGATCGGGGCCGCGCGGCTGATCCGGCGGCTCGCGGTGACCGGTTACGGTCAGCGCGTCCGATCCGTGCCGAGGAGGTTCCCCGTGGCGTTTCCCGAAGACGTGCTCACCGAGGACGAGCACGTCGTCCTGCATCTGCACCCGCACTGGAAGGCGCTGCTGCGGCCGATCCTGGTGCTGGTCCTCGGCGTCGCCGCCGTGGTGGCGGGCTGGGTCCTGCTGCCCGACGGCGACGGCGCCACGATCGCGCTGTACGTGATCGCCGGGCTGGCCCTGGTGCTGGCGCTCTGGCTGGGCCTCTGGCCGTTCCTGGTCTGGCGCACCACGCACTACCTGTTCACCGACGAGCGGGTGCTGCTCCAGCAGGGCGTGCTCTCCCGGGACCGGCGGGACATCCCGCTCACCCGGATCAACGACCACGCGATGAGCCAGCGTTTCGTCGAGCGGCTGCTCGGCTGCGGCACGCTCACCATCGAGTCGGCGGGCGAGCGCGGCCAGTCCGTGCTGCGCGACGTCCCGTCCGTGGGCCAGGTGCAGACCAAGCTCTACGAGCTGGTCGAGGCCCACCACGACAAGCACTCGTTGGGCGACGGGGAGATGCGCGACATCCTGGCCGACATGCGCGAGGGCAAGCCGCTACGCGACCCCACCAGCTGACTCCTGGCCCGACTCCGGCCTGATCGACCCCGGTTCGCAGCTGTGGCGGTGTCCGTCGGACACCGCCACCTGGCGATATTCGGGTGCCCGGGTCGTCCCGGGCGGCGGGGTCAGCGGCGGGGGCGGCGGGTGCCGGCATGCAGTTCCGCGGCCAGCTCGGCGTCGAGGTCGGCGCCGACCGTGCTGCCCAGCCCGGCGTCCAGCGGGGCGGGACGTCCGGTCGGCTGCGGGAAGACCGGTTCGGCCTTCAGGCGGCCGGGCCGCTGCGCCGCCTGCTGCTGGGCCTCCTCCAGCTCGCTGACCGACTCGGCCAGCTCGGCCACCGGGTCCAGCTCGGCCATGGTGTCCCACTCGTCCCGGTGAATCGTGTGCCAGGTCTCCTCGGCGTGCGCGGGCACCGGCTGGAACACGAACGTCCGGTACGACCAGAACCGGAACATGGTGGCCAGCAGCACGCCGCCGGTCTTCGCCACGTTGAGCGCGAGCAGGCTGTTCACGCCCAGGCCGTACTTGGCGGCGGCGAGGACGCCCAGCTCGATCAGCAGGCCGGTGGCGTTGAAAAGGAAGAACAGGACGTATTCCCGCTTCAACGCGGATTTCGGTCGATCCCGGTACGTCCAGTGCCGATTCATCAGATACGACGTGATCGTCGCCACCACGGTGGCGATCACGGTCGCCTTCAGTTGACCGTTGACAAAAACGGTGAGTGCCAGGACATTGAACACCGCGTAATTGATGACGGTGTTGATGCCACCGACGACGCCGAATTTGAGCGCCTCGTGGATGAACTTCTGCCAGCGCTCGGGCAGCAGACGGACAAGACGCATGCGGAACACCTTAGGGCAGTGGTTGGGGCCGGCAGGTCCCAGCCGGACGAGGTGGGCGGCAGGTCACGCCCCCGGCGGCCGGTCGTGCGCCGCCTCCGGAACCGGGGGGTTTCCCGCTTCCACGAAGACGAACCGTCGGTACGACCAGAACCGGAACAGCGTCCCCAGGCCGGTGCCGACGATGAAGCTGGCGATGTTGTCGGCCAGCGGGGTCTGGAACACCTCCGGCCAGATGCTGCCCAGGCCGTACCGGCTGAACGCCAGGCAGGCCACGGCGATGCCCAGGCCCACTGCGTTGAAGAAGAAGAACAGCGCGTACTCGCGGGCCGGGTTGGAGCGCTTGCGGTGGCGCCAGGTCCAGAACCGGTTGCCCACGAAGGCGACGCTGGCCGCGACGACGGTGGAGATCGTCTTGGCGGTCACCTGCTCGACGTCGCGCACGCTCGTCAGGTAGTTGAAGAGCGTGAAGTCGATGAGGAAGGCGATCCCGCCCACCGTGGCGAACTTGCTCAGCTCGCGGACGAGGTGACCGAAGCGGTCCAGCAGAGTGCGGACCAGACCCGGGCGGGTCGGCGGAGACCCTGGTTGGTCCCCGGTCATCGTCGCGGCCACCCGCCGAGCGTACCGGTCGGGAGCGAGCCGGACGCGCAGCAACGGCGAGCCGGCCCGGATCGCTCCCGGCGCGGGTCGTAACCGGCCCGTCCGCTGCCGCCGCAGGTGAGCAGAGCGTAACTCTTTGTGGACCGATCGTCGATCGGTTCGCCCAATCGACGTGGCCGTCACCGGAAGCCCGGTTCCGCTGTCCGTCATCGTCCGTTCCGGTGGCCGACAACAGTTCGCCGCAGGATTTGCGTGAAACTGCGCGGGAAAGCGGGTATTAGCTCGTGATGCCGCAGCCGGGCCGTACCTTGTGCAGTTCTTCACAACCAGTCCCACTGACTCACGGCTCGGCCCGGTTTACGCTGAGCGCAATCCCAGGTTTCCACGATGGCGACGCGGCTCGCGCCCGCCAGACTCGTGCATCCATAGAACGGTCAGCGTCGACCACAAGGAGATGTGTCATGGTTGCTCCGGCTACTGTTCGGGGTATCGATCAGGCCCCGACTACCCACCCCAAGCTGCTCGCCTGGGTCAGAGAAGTCGCGGAACTGACCACCCCCGACCGCGTGGTCTGGGTGGACGGGTCCGATGAGGAGTGGCGGCGCCTCACCGACGAGCTGGTCGAGTCCGGCACCCTGATCCGGCTCAACCCGGAGAAGAAGCCCAACTCGTTCTACGCGCGCACGGACCCGACGGACGTCGCCCGGGTCGAGGAGCGCACCTACATCTGCTCCGTCGACGAGGCGGACGCCGGCCCCACCAACAACTGGATGGCGCCGGCCGAGATGAAGCGGACGATGACGGAGCTGTACCGCGGGAGCATGCGCGGGCGCACCATGTACGTCATCCCGTTCTGCATGGGCCCGGTGGAGGCCGAGAGCCCCATGTTCGGCGTCGAGATCACCGACAGCCCGTACGTGGTGGCCTCGATGCGGATCATGACCCGGATGGGCGCCAAGGTCCTCGAGGCGATGGGCGACGACGCCGACTTCGTGCACGCGCTGCACTCCATCGGCGCCCCGCTCGCCCCCGGCCAGCAGGACGTCGCCTGGCCGTGCAACGAGACGAAGTACATCTCGCACTTCCCGGAGACCCGGGAGATCTGGTCCTTCGGCTCCGGCTACGGCGGCAACTCGCTGCTCGGCAAGAAGTGCTACTCGCTGCGGATCGCCAGCGTGATGGGGCGCGACGAGGGCTGGCTCGCCGAGCACATGCTGATCCTCAAGATCACCTCGCCGGAGGGCAAGGTCTACCACATCGCCGGCGCGTTCCCGTCAGCCTGCGGCAAGACCAACCTCGCCATGGTGGAGCCGACCATCCCGGGCTGGAAGGTCGAGACCATCGGCGACGACATCGCCTGGATGCGCTTCGGCGAGGACGGTCGGCTCTACGCGGTCAACCCGGAGTACGGCCTCTTCGGCGTCGCGCCCGGCACCGACTGGAAGACCAACGCCAACGCCATGCGGACGCTCGACCGCGGCAACTCCATCTTCACCAACGTCGCCCTGACGGACGACGGGGACATCTGGTGGGAGGGCATGGGTGAGCCGCCGGCGCACCTGATCGACTGGAAGGGCAACGACTGGACGCCGGAGAGCGACAGCCTCTCCTCGCACGCGAACAGCCGGTTCTGCACCCCGATCACCCAGTGCCCGATCCTCGCCGAGGACTACTACGACCCGAACGGCGTGCCGATCGACGCGATCCTCTTCGGCGGCCGTCGCCGGGACACCATCCCGCTGGTCACCGAGGCCCGCGACTGGGTGCACGGCGTCTACATGGGCGCCACGCTCTCCTCGGAGACCACCGCCGCCGCGTCCGGCGCGGTCGGCGTGGTCCGCCGCGACCCGATGGCGATGCTGCCGTTCATCGGCTACCACGCCGGCGACTACTTCCGGCACTGGATCGAGATGGGCAAGGGCGCCGACGGCGACGAGGCCAAGCTGCCCAAGATCTACTACGTGAACTGGTTCCGCAAGGACCCGGAGGGCAGCTTCCTCTGGCCGGGCTTCGGCGAGAACTCCCGGGTGCTCAAGTGGGTCGTCGAGCGGATCGAGGGCACCGCCGACGCGGTCGAGACCCCGATCGGCATGGTGCCGGCGCAGGACGCGCTGGACGTCGAGGGCCTGGACATGACCCCGGAGGACGTCCGGATCGCCCTCAAGGTGGACCCGGAGGAGTGGCGCAACGAACTCCCGCTGGTCACCGAGTGGTTCGAGAAGTTCGGCGACAAGCTGCCGGGCGTCCTCTGGGCCGAGCTGGACGCGCTGCGGGCCCGGCTCGACGCGGAGCAGCCGCAGAAGTAGGTGTGACGGTTGCCCGTACCGGGCACCATCGGATCCCATGAGGACGGCCGTCGAGACCACCGAGGTCCGGCGGCCGTCCGCCGTCCGGGCGCTCACCACGCTGCTCGCCGTGACGGCGGCGGCCACCGTCGTGGTCGAGCTGCTCAACTGGTGGTACGCCCCGGAGCAGGAGTTCGGCCTGGCCGTACGCACCGGCTGGGCGATGCTCCGCTCACTCGCCTTCCTGGTGCTGATCGGGCACGTCAACCGCGGTCGTACCGTGGCCCGGCCGTTCGGGCTGATCCTCGCGGTGACCACGATCTTCGCGGTGGGCCGGCTGGTGGTGCCCCGGCAGGGGGTGCCGCCGCTGCCCGGGCTGCTCGGCTTCGCCCTGCTCACCGCGCTCTGCGTGAGCGTGGTCGCGCTGCTCTACCGCTCCGAGGCGGTCGGCGCGTACCTCGTCCGGCACCGCAGGACCCTGGTGGTCTCCGGCGGCACGATCTCCTGGCGGGAGGCCGCCCCGAAGCGGCCGCCGGTCACCGGGTGGCTGCTCACCAGTCGGGTCGCCGCCTTCACGTACAGCCCGTTGATGCTGGTGCCGGCGCTGGTGGCCGGGGGCGCGATCCTGGACGGCCGGCTGGCCGCCGCGCCGGCAGTGGTGTTCTGGTTCCTCGCCGGCATCGCGGTCAGCTACGCGGTGCTCCTCTGCACCGCGTTCCTGATGCGCGGCCGGCGCTGGGCCCGCACCCTGCTGGTGGCGATCACCGTGGGCGTGCTCGCTGTCGACCTGCCGCTCTGCTGGTGGCTGCTCGGCGTCGACGGCCTGGTCCGGGACGGCGGCCCGCTCGTCGCCGCCGCCGTCCTCGCCCTCTACGGCCTCTGGCGCGCCACCCGCGCCGAAACACCCCCACCCTCCACCTGAACCCCCGCCACGCGTTGGTGGGTCGGTGCGGCGGCGGGGTTCGGGGGCGTGGGGCGGGCAGGATGGGCCGGTGGGCGGCTGCGGGCGGGAGGCGACGCGGTGAGCGACGAATTCGACCTGATCGTGGTCGGGGCGGGGCCGGCCGGGGCGGCCGCCGCGCTGGCCGCCCGGCGGGCCGGTGCCCGGGTGCTGCTGCTGGACCGGTCCGACTTCCCCAGGGACAAGGCATGCGGGGACGGCATCGCGGCGCACGCGCTGGACGTCCTCGCCGGGCTGGGGGTGACCGATGCGGTGGCCGGGTACGCCCCGCTGCCCGCGCTGCGCCTGGTCGGCCCGGGCGGCCCGGCGGTGGCCCGGGCGCTGCCCCGGCCCGCGTACACGGTGCCCCGCGAGGTGTTCGACGCCCGGCTGGTCGCGGCGGCGGTGGCCGCCGGTGCGGTGCTGTGCCGGCACACCGTCCGCCGGGTCGAGCCGCGCCACGACCGGGTGGTGCTGGACGGGGAACTGGCCGCGCGGGCGGTGGTCGGCGCGGACGGGGCCGGGTCGATCGTCCGCCGCGCGCTCGGCCACCCGCCGAACCCGGACCGCCACCTCGCCCTCGCCATCCGGGGGTACGCCCCGGCGCTGCCCGGCCCGCCCGAACAGTTCATCGTCACCTCGGGGCCGCGCTGGCCGGCGTACGCCTGGTCCTTCCCGATCGGCGACGGTCGCGCGAACGTCGGGTACGGGGAGGTGCTGCGGGGCGAACCGCTGAGCCGCGCGCACCTGCTGGACCGGCTCGCCGCGTTGCTGCCGGCGACCGACCCGGCCACGGTCACCGGCCTGCGTGCCCACCACCTGCCGCTGTCGACGCACCGGCCGTCGCCCGGTCGGGGTCGGGTGGTGCTGGCCGGCGACGCGCTCTCCCTGATCAACCCGTTCACCGGCGAGGGGATCTTCTACGCGCTGCTCTCCGGGGCGCTGGCCGGCGCGGCCGCCGCGGCGGCACCGGACCGGGCGGCCGACCGGTACGCCCAGGCGCTGCGCCGGCGGCTCGGTACGCACCTGCGGCACAGCTCGGTCGCCGCCTGGCTGGCCCGGCACCGGCGGGTGGTCGACGCCGCCGTCCGGGCGGCCCGCCGCGACGACCGGGTCTACCGCAGCGTCGTCGAGTTGGGGCTCGGTGACGGCCGGCTGGACGCCCGCACCCTCGCCATGATCGGCATCGGTCTCTCGGCGCGTAGTTAACCTCCGAGGTCACCATCGGCCGGACGGGTCGCTACCCTGCAAGGTGATGACTCTGCGGAACCTCCTCTACTCCGTGTACGAGCGCCGGCTGACGGCGTCGCTCGCGGGCAAGCCGGTGCCCCGGCACGTCGGCGTCATGTGCGACGGCAACCGCAGGTGGGCGCGGGAGATGGGCTTCGTCGACCCCAACGACGGGCACCGGATGGGCGCCGAGCGGATCAAGGAGCTGCTGCGCTGGTGCGACGCCGCCGGTGTGGGCCACGTCACGCTCTGGCTGCTCTCCACCGACAACCTCTCCCGGCCGGCGGAGGAGCTGGATCCGCTGCTCCAGATCATCGAGGACCTGACCACCGAGCTGGCCGAGGAGGGCAACCCCTGGCGGCTGCGGATGGTCGGCGCGCTCGACGTGCTGCCTTCGCACCACGCGCAGGCCCTCAAGGCCGCCGAGGAGCGCACCCGGGACCGCGCCGGTGGCGCCCAGGTCAACATCGCCGTCGGGTACGGCGGCCGGCGCGAGATCGCCGATGCGGTGCGCTCCCTGCTGCTGGAGCACGCCGCCACCGGCGGCACCATCGAGGAGCTGGCCGGCGCGCTGGACGTCGACCACATCTCCGAGCACCTCTACACCAAGGGCCTGCCGGACCCGGATCTGATCATCCGGACCAGCGGTGAGCAGCGCCTCTCCGGCTTCATGCTCTGGCAGTCGGCCCATTCGGAGTTCTACTTCTGCGAACTCAACTGGCCCGACTTCCGTCGTGTCGACTTCCTCCGCGCCCTGCGCTCCTACGCCAACCGCCAGCGCCGCTTCGGCGCCTGACGGGCTCGCCCGCGCCCACGGCGGCGGCCGCCGGTCAGGTCAGGTGGGGCAGCGCCCTGGTGAGGAAGTCGCCGAGGGCGGCCGGTGAGTCGAGGGTGAGGTCGGCGGCGTCGGCCACCTCGTGACCGGTCTCCGGGTTGGCCACGGCCACGCAGACGCCGAAGAAGTCCGGGTCGGCGGCGGCGCGGGCCCGCAGCGCGGCGAAGGCCTTGATGTCGGAGACGTCGTCGCCGAAGTACCAGGCGCCACCGGCGTCGCGAACGATCTCGCCGATGACCAGGCCCTTGTCCCGGTCGACCGGGGGCTTGAGCTCCAGCACCATCCGGCCGGCCTGCACCTTGAGCCCCAGCCGCTCGGCCTGCGCGCGTCCCCACTGCTCGACCTGCGGCCCCAGCCCCGGTGCGGTACGCCAGTGCAGGGCGACGCTCAACCGCTTGAACTCGACCAGCGTGCCGGCCGGCAGTTCGGCCCGGGCCAGGTCGGCCAGCTCCGCCATGGTCGGCACCCAGGGCAGGGCGGCCGGCTCGGTCACCGTCTCGCCCCCGGAGTGGCTGTGCTCCAGCCCGTACAGCCCGTACAGGTCGATGCCGGCGAGGCCACCGAGGTGGTCGCGGAGGAAGTCGACCGGGCGGGCGGAGACGATCGCCACCCGCTGCACCACCGGGGCGAGCGCCTCCAGCGCGGCGAGCACCTTGGGCGCGGGCTGCACGGCGGTGGGGTCGTCGTCGACCGGCGCCAAGGTGCCGTCGAAGTCGAAGAAGAGCACCGTGTGGGCTGCCCGCGCGGCGGTGGCCCGCCAGGCGTGTTCGGCGTCCAACGGAGTCTTCGGCTGCTGGTTGCCCAGATTCAACGGCGGCACGCGCGACAGCGTACCCCGGCGGCTGCGGCTCATTCGTGGCCGCGAGATGACGCCTTCTCGCCTCCGGCGGTGGGCGATTTCGCAGGTGGTCGGTCAGCGTTCGGCGGCTCCCCGGCGCGGGCGCCCGAACGGCACCACGTCGGCCTCCTGGCCGTGGCTGAGCAGGTAACCCTCGACGAATCCGGTGTTCCGGTCGCCGGCCTGCGCCTCGATCTCGCTGAGCCGGGCGACCAGGAACTCGGTCAGTGCGCTGACCCGGTCGTTGAGCCGCTCGTGCAGCTCGGCGACCACGGCCAGCACCACCGCGGTGCCGGCGGTGGTGAGCGCGAGGAGGTTGACGACCAGTGGCATCTGCTCGCCCTCGACCGCGCCTATCGCGACGTTTGCGGTCACGAACGATGTCACCGACACCGCCGCGACCACGACTGCCCACCATTTCAGGGTCATGGACAGACCCCTCCTTCTGTCCCGCAGGGCTGGGTTCGGCCTTGTCCCGTCCCCCCGCCGACGACGAGCCCAAGCAGTACGAATACGGACGCTAGCGCGCCCGTTCCTGGCCCGTAGCGAAACGAAGAGGTCTGACCAGGCGTTCTTTCGCCATCTGAGGAACTACCCGGCCTGTTCGTCTCGTTTTCGGACGTCGGCCGGCAGAGTCGGGCGATAAGCGAGATAACGAATGGTTTCTCGAATGTGGAACTTCTCCGCTTCCGAGACGGCGGGATCGACCAGCCGGCGCAGCAGGGCCTCCACGTCCGGGTCCATCGGGGGTGGCGTCGCCGCGGTGCGGGGCGCGGCGGCCCGGTCCCAGCCCAGCGCGGCGAAGGCGGCGGCGGGGTTGAGCCCGAGCCCCTCGCAGAAGGCGACCACCCGCTCCACCTCCGGGTCGCTGGCCCAGTCGCCGCGGACCCACCGGTTGATGGTCTGCCGGGAGACGCCGGTGCGGCGGGAGACCTCGGTGCCCGTCCAGGCCCGCATCGCCCGGGCGTCGTCGAGCGCCCGGCGGACGAAACTGGCGAAGGCGATCTTCCGGGCGGGGGCGGTCTCGGTCACCCCGTGACGGTACGGCCGGACGGCCGCGGTGGGGAGTCCGTGCGTACGGGTGTCACGCGAACGGGACGACTCTCTCCGGGCGCGTGTTAACGATCCAGGGGCCTTTCCGAGGGGTGTCACCTGGGCAGAATAGGAGGACTTAGGTGCGGCGGTAACCGGACGAAAAGCTGATACTGTCACGCTCGTGGGACAATCTACGGTGTGTCACGTGCATGAGACGATTAGTGCTCACATGCGTCACGCCCCCAGCGCGCGGGAGGTGCGGTGACCGAGCTCGCGACCCGTGCCCAGGCCTTCGGCCTGATCGCGGAGGGGGTGGCCGCGGGACTGAGCGCGCCCTGGCGCCTATACCTCGCCCGAGGGTGCCGCTACCTGTCCCTGAGCGTGGGGGACCGGGACGAGTGGGACGCCTGGCGTACCCATCTCGGTTGTCCGGAGCTGAGCGTCCGGGTCTACGACGCCGGCGGCGAGATCCGCCGCTCCTCGGTCGCCGAGATCGTCCTGGACGGGTGCCGGATCAGCGTCGAGCTGGTGGAGGAGGTCAGCACCGACGACCTGGAGCGGCTCCTGGTCGTCGACCCCACCACGATCGAGCCGGAGGACCGGTGACCGGGCCGGCGCGGCGCGGCGGAGCCGCCGGATGAGCCCGTTCCTCGCGGTCTTCCTCGTCCTCGTCCTCGGCGCCACCAGTTACGCGGCGGGCCGGCTGCACGGCCAGCTCAGCTACCGGATCGGCTATCGCTTCGGTTACCGGCAGGGCTACTTCGACGGCGACCGGGGGGCGTGGAACCGACGACGCCGCGACGCCCAGGCCGCGATCGCCTCGGCCCTGGCCGGGCCGGTGAGCGGGCCACCGGTGGTGACCACCGCGACGGTCACCACCACCGCGGTCGCCCGGCAGGGCACCACGTACACCGGCTCCTCGTTCACCGCCCCGGTCCCGCCGGTCACCGGCCGGCACCCGACCGGGACCCTCGTCCGGCGGCAGGGCTGACGACCCACGCCGGCACCGACCCGGTGCGTCGTCCGCGGCGGGCACGCACCGTCGGGGCCACGTCAGACCGGTGACGGTGGCCCCACCGGCCGGGATGCGCGCAGGGGGCATGCATCCCGGCCGGTCCGCCGCCGACGTTCACGTCCCGGTCGAGGGAGATCCACCTCCACCTCTAGCCGAGGTGGCCCGGCGCCGCTAGCGTCTAGGCATGGCACGGGGTTCTCCCGGGCCAGCCGGTCCGCCCGGAACTGCGACCTCGCGCACGGGGTTCCGCATCCGACCCCGTGTCCCCGGGCACCGGAGGAGGCGGAACACGGGTGGCGGGTGCCCATCCGTCGGAGCAGGCCTGTGACGACTCGCCGTACGCCCGCCGGTGCCGACCAGACCCCGGCCGCGACTGCCACGACCCGCCGAGCCACCCGGAGCCGCCGTACGCCGGCCGCCGCCCCGGCCGGCACCGAGGAGCCCCGACCAGCCGGCCAGGCGTTCGTCCTGGACACCTCGGTGCTCCTGTCCGACCCGGCGGCGTTCCACCGCTTCGCCGAGCACGAGGTGGTCCTGCCCCTGGTGGTCATCTCCGAACTGGAGGGCAAGCGCCACCACCCCGAGCTGGGCTGGTTCGCCCGGCAGTCCCTGCGCATGCTGGACGAGCTGCGGGTGCGGCACGGGCGGCTGGACCGTCCGGTGCCCGCCAACGACGCCGGCGGCACGCTGCGGGTGGAGCTCAACCACTCGGACGACGGCGTGCTGCCGCCGGGCTTCCGCAACGAGTCCAACGACGCCCGGATCCTCTCCGTGGCGTTGAACCTGGCCGCCGAGGGCCGGGAGGTGACCCTGGTCAGCAAGGACATGCCGCTGCGGGTCAAGGCCGCCTCGGTCGGGCTGCGGGCCGACGAGTACCGGCACGGCCAGGCCAGCGATCCCACCTGGACGGGCATGGCCGAGCTGGAGCTGGGCGAGGAGGAGATCGGCCGGCTCTACGCCGGTGAGACCCTCGACCTGGACGCCGCGGCGGGCCTGCCCTGCCACACCGGCCTGGTGCTGCACTCGGCCCGCGGCTCGGCCCTGGGCCGGGTGCTGCCCGACAAGACCGTCCGGCTGGTGCGGGGCGACCGGGAGGCGTTCGGCCTGCACGGTCGCTCGGCCGAGCAGCGCGTCGCGCTGGACCTGCTGCTGGACGAGTCGATCGGCATCGTCTCGATGGGCGGGCGGGCCGGCACCGGCAAGTCCGCGCTGGCGCTCTGCGCCGGCCTGGAGGCGGTGATGGAACGCCGCCGGCACAAGAAGGTGATCGTCTTCCGCCCGCTGTACGCCGTCGGCGGCCAGGAACTCGGCTACCTGCCCGGCTCGGAGTCGGAGAAGATGTCGCCCTGGGCGCAGGCGGTCTTCGACACCCTCGGCGCGGTGGTGCACGAGAACGTGCTGGAGGAGGTCACCTCGCGGGGGATCCTGGAGGTCCTGCCGCTGACCCACATCCGGGGCCGGAGCCTGCACGACGCCTTCGTGATCGTCGACGAGGCGCAGTCGCTGGAGCGGGGCGTGCTGCTCACCGTGCTGTCCCGGATCGGTCAGGGGTCCCGGGTGGTGCTCACCCACGACGTCGCCCAGCGGGACAACCTGCGGGTGGGCCGGCACGACGGCGTGACGGCGGTGATCGAGGCGCTGAAGGGTCACCCGCTCTTCGCGCACGTCACGCTGAGCCGTTCGGAGCGGTCGCCGATCGCCGCGATGGTGACTGATCTGCTGGAGGACATCCCGCAGTAGTCGTCTCGGGCGTCCGTTGCGCCCACTTCCGTCCGCATTCACCTTGTGGCGCAGGTCACAAATGGGTCTGTTGGTTTCCCATCAGTCTCACTGTGCGCGATGGTGTCCAACGAGCGCCCGCGCCCCGACAAGATCGTCGAGTATCGTTCGTCCCACCCCAGGACGAGCCCCGGCGAGAGTCGGTGCGTCGGATGCGACCGGCTCCGGTCGGGGCGCTCGCGGCACGACCGCGTCCGGAGACGGCCGGCCCGCGCCGCGTCCTTGCCCCCGACGAAGGGACCACTTCGTGAGTCGGCTGTGGAGCCGGTTCGGCGCCCGTACGGCCGCCGTCGCACTGCTCTCCGTGGGCGTTGCCGGCGGCTTCTATCTGGGCGAAGACCGGGAAACCCAGCAACAGGGCCTGACCGCGCAGGTCGGCCTCCAGGTCGACCAGGCCGAGTACGACTACCAGCGCGAGCGGCAGGCCGACCACCAGCGCAGCTCCGCCAAGCAGCGGGCCGCCGAGTACCAGGCGAAGCTGCGGGCCGCCGCGGCCGCCAAGGAGGCCGCCGAGCGGGCCCGCGAGGCCGAGGCCGCTGCGGCGTCCCGGAAGAAGGCGCGGGAGGCGGCGGCCAAGGAGGCCGAGGCCAAGACCCAGCCGTTCACCGGTCCGATCCCCGCGTCCTGCAACGAGTTCAGCGGCAACCGCGAGATCGGCTGCGCGCTGCTGCTCGACGCCGGCTTCAAGATCGACCAGATGCCGTGCCTGGACAAGCTCTGGACGAAGGAGAGCGGCTGGAACCACAAGGCCAGCAACCCCTCCTCCGGGGCGTACGGCATCCCGCAGGCCCTGCCGGGCAGCAAGATGGGCACGGTCGCCGACGACTGGCGGACCAACCCGGCCACCCAGATCAAGTGGGGCCTGGGCTACATCGAGGGCCGGTACGACAACCCCTGCGGCGCCTGGGCGCACAGCCAGAACGTCGGCTGGTACTGATCGTCGCGAACGAGGGCGGGGCGGGTGGGCGACCACCCGCCCCGCCCTCGTCGTGGTCCGGGCCGGCGCGCCGCCCAGGTGGCGGTCGGCCACGAATGCTGATACCCCTGTCAGGGTGACCCTGCACCCAGCGGGCGGCGACCCGACCCGGTTCGGCACCGACGCGTTCTACGCCGCCCTCGGCCGGGCCTTCGTCGCCATGTGCGCGGTCGTGCCGTTCCTCTTCCTCATCGAGGCCCTCGACCAGGGGCTCGACTTCGGCCTCGACGTGGCCGCGGGGATCATCCCGCACCGCATCCAGGGCCTGGACGGGGTCTTCTTCTCGCCGTTCCTGCACCACGGCTTCGAGCACCTCTACAGCAACAGCATCCCGCTGATCCTGCTCGGCACCTTCGTGCTCGCCGCCGGCACCCGGCGCTTCCTCTGGTCCACCCTGATCATCGTGCTGGTCAGCGGGCTCGGCGTCTGGTTCACCGGCGCGCCCAACTCGGTGGTCGTCGGCGCCAGCGGGGTGATCTTCGGCTACCTCGGCATGCTGCTGACCCGGGGCCTGGTGGAGCGCAGCTGGTGGAACCTGGCGGTGGTGCTGCTGGTCGGCTTGCTCTACGGCTGGCAGCTGCTCGGCATCCTCCCCACCGACGAGCGGATCTCCTGGCAGGGGCACCTGTTCGGGCTGCTCGGCGGGGTGGTCGCGGCGATCCTGTTCCGGCGCCGCCGGCCCGAGCCGGGCGGGCCGTACCACTCGGAGTCGACCCTCACCATGCCCTGAGTCGGGCGACCCGCCGCTGGGCCACCGGAGATCGGGACATGCTTGCCCGGCCGGTGCGTCGGGCCTACCGTCGGCATCAGCACGCGTTGATCCGCCAGCGGAAAGCGACGGTACGCCCATGCGCGAGGTCGATGTCGCGGTGATCGGGGCCGGCCCGACCGGCCTGTTCGCCGCGTACTACGCCGGGTTCCGCGGGCTGTCCGTGGCGGTCGTCGACGCGCTGCCCGAGCCGGGCGGGCAGATCACCGCGATGTATCCGGAGAAGCTGATCCTGGACGTCGCCGGCTTCCCCGCCGTCAAGGGACGGGACCTGGTGGCGAACCTGGTGGCCCAGGCCGCGCCGTTCCACCCGGAGTACCTGCTCGGTACCCGGGCGGAGAAGCTCGCCTACGTCGACGGCAAGCCGGTGCTCGGGCTCGCCGGCGGTGACCAGCTGCGCTGCGGCGCGGTGGTGATCACCGGTGGGCTGGGCAGTTTCACCCCGCGCCCGCTGCCGGTGGCGGAGAGCTTCGTGGGCGGCGGGATCGTCTACTTCGTACCCGAGCCGACGGCACTGGCCGACCGGGACGTGCTGATCGTCGGCGGCGGGGACTCGGCCTTCGACTGGGCGTTGACCCTGCAACCGCTGGCCCGCTCGGTGACGCTGGTGCACCGGCGGGAGAAGTTCCGGGCGCACGCGTCGACGGTCTCCCGGGTGCTGGCGCTGCCGGTGCGGGTGATCGTCAACGCCGAGCTGACCAGGCTGCACGGGGACGCCACGGTGACCGCCGCCGACATCACCGTGCGCGGCGGCGACGCCGAGACCCTGCCGGTCGACACGGTGGTGGCAGCGCTGGGCTTCACCGCCGACCTCGGACCGTTGGCCGAGTGGGGGCTGCGCCTGGACCGCCGGCACATCGTGGTGGACAGCGCGATGGCGACCAACCTGCCGCGCGTCTTCGCCGCCGGGGACATCACGGAATACCCGGGCAAGGTGCGGCTGATCGCCACCGGCTTCGGCGAGGCGGCCACCGCGGTCAACAACGCCGCCGTCGCCATCGACCCGAGCGCCCACCTGTTCCCGGGCCACTCCTCCGACGCCGGCTGAGGCGACCGTCAGCGGGGCAGGCCGATGAGGTCGGCCATCAGCCCGGTCTGGTGGTCGAAGTACGCGTCCCGGTGCGGGACCGCCCGGTTGAGCCGGCCGAACAGCTCGAAGCTGATCAGACCGAACAGCTGCGTCCAGCCGGCCATGCCCCGAGCCAGCAGCGACTCCGGCAGGCCGGGGAAGAGCCCGGCGGCGATCTCGGCCAGGTCGGCGCGTACCGGTTCGGGCAGCTCGTCGTCGGGGGCGGCCAGCCGCCCGTCGACCAGCCCGTCGTGCAGGATGCCGACCAGGGTCACCGGCGGGCGCTGGGCCGGCAGGACGGTGTCGTCGGGTGCGGCGTACCCGGGCACCGGGCTGCCGTAGAGCAGGGCGTACTCGGCGGGGTGGGCGAGCGCCCAGTCCCGGGCCGCCCGGCACACCGCGTGCCAGCGGCCGCGCAGGTCCTGCCGGTCGGCGCCGGCGTCGGCCGACTCCACCGCGTCGCCGAGCGCGTCGTACGCCTCCAGGATCAGCGCGGTGAGCAGGTCGTCGCGGCTCGGGAAGTAGCGGTAGATGGCGGAGGAGACCATCCCCATGTCCCGGGCGACCGCCCGCAGCGAGAGGTTGGCGCCGTCGGTGGCGAGGTGGCGGCGGGCCACCGCCTTGATCTCGTCGAGCATCTCGGCGCGGACCCGGGCGCGGATCGAGGAAGCGGGCATGGGTCCACTCTGCCACGGACTGGAGCGGCAATCAAAAAAGAGAGCACTGCTCTTGACGACTCGGTGGATGGGCGGGCATGCTGGTGTCGGCAAGTGAGAGCAGTGCTCTCGGTTTGTATCCCCGCTTCGAAAGGCGTTCCCATGTCGCTGCACGTGATCGTCGGCTCCGGTCCGGTCGGCACGGCCACCGCCCGTCTCCTCGCCGAGCGGGGTGAGCGCGTCCGGGTGGTGACCCGCCGGGGCAGCGGGCCGGAGCACCCCGCCGTCGAGCGGGTCGCCGCCGACGCCGCCGACGCCGACCGGCTCACCGCGCTGACCGAGGGCGCGGACGCCCTGTACAACTGCGCGAACCCGGCGTACCACCGGTGGCCGACCGACTGGCCGCCGCTGGCCGGCGCGCTGCTCACCGCCGCCGAGCGGACCGGCGCCGTGCTCGCCACGGTCGGCAACCTCTACGGGTACGGGCCGGTCGACGGCCCGATGACCGAGCAGACCCCGCTCGCCGCCACCGGCACCAAGGGCCGGGTGCGCAACCGGATGTGGACCGAGGCGCTCGCCGCCCACCGGGCCGGCCGGGCCCGGGTCACCGAGGTGCGCGGTTCCGACTACCTCGGCGCCGGCGGCACGTCCCTGCCGATGCTGGTGCTGCCCCGGGTGCTCGACGGACGGCGGGTCTTCCTCCCGGTCGCCTGGGACGCCCCGCACACCTGGACGTACATCCCGGACGTCGCCCGTACCCTCGTCGCGGCCGCCGCCGACGCGCGGGCCTGGGGCCGGGCCTGGCACGTGCCCAGCGCACCCGCCGCCGGCATGCGCGAGCTGGCCACCCGCGCGGCGGCGCTGGTCGGCGCGCCCGCGCCGAAGCTGACCCGGATGCCCTACCCGGTGCTCTGGCTCGGCGGCCTGGCCGACCCGTTCGCGCGGGAGCTGCGCGAGACCGCCTACCAGTTCGACCGGCCGTATCTGATGGACTCCACCGCCGCCACCGCCACCCTCGGCATCGAGGCGACGCCGCTGGACCGCGCGATCGAGGAGACGGTCACGGCCCTGCGCCGCTGACCCGCCGGCACCCGCCGCGAGCCCGGCCCGGGCTCAGCGGCGGGGCGCCGGGCCGAGCGCGGCCACCAGCACCGCCACCAGGGTCAGCGCGGCACCCGCCAGGGTCGCCGGCCCCGGGTGCGAGGCCGCGGTCGGCAGGACCAGGTCCAGCAGTACGGCCCCGACGATCTGCCCCGCGATGGTGGCCAGCCCGAGCAGCAGCACCCCGGTGAAGCGGACGATCGCCGCCGCGATCGCGATGAACACGATGCCGATCGGCCCGCCCAGGTAGAGCCACGGCTCGGCGGGCAGGGCGCCGGTCGGCCAGCCCCGGACCGCGCCGTCGACTGCGAAGGTGACCAGCAGGGCGGCCGTGCCGACGGTGAAGTTGACCAGCGTGGCCGCCAGGGCGCTGCCCGAGGCGACCCGGACCCGACCGTTGACCGCCTGCTGCCAGGCGATGCCGACCCCGGCCAGCAGCGGCAGCAGGGCCAGCACCAGGGCTCCCGGGTCGCCCAGCCGGTCGCCCACCGCCAGCAGGACGGCGAGCACGGTCAGCGCCGCACCGGCCAGCCGGCTCGGCGTCACCGGCTGCCGGCCGGCCGGGCCCACCCCGGCCCGGTCCACCGCCAGACTGCTCGCGGACTGGCCGGCCACCACCGCCACCGTGAAGACGGCCACCCCGAGCGTGCCGATGGTGAGCCCCTGGGTGGCGACCAGGAACGCCCCGCACAACCCGCCCAGGCACTGCCACGGGCGCAGCGAGCCGTCCCGCAGCGCCGCGCGCAGGTCGCGCAGTCCCCGCCGCCCACCCGGGGTGGCGGGGACCAGCACCAGCAGCACCAGCAGGCCCAGCCCGAACGAGACCACCGCGGCGGCGATCCCGTCGGCCAGGCGTACGCCCAGTTCGCCGTTGATCCGGGACTGCACGGCCACGGTGACCCCCGAGGCGGTCGCCAACCCGGTCGCGACGATCCGCCGGGACCCCGGGACGGTCGGACGGACCGCCGTCCCGGCCCTACTCACTCCTGCTCGGCCAGCGGCCGGCCGTCGAAGTCGACCGCCGAGTAGAGGGCCAGCTTCTCCAGCCGGTGGTACGAGTCGATCACCCGGATCGTGCCGCTCTTGGAGCGCATCACGATCGACTGGGTGTACGCCCCGCCCGCCCGGTAGCGCACGCCGCGCAGCAGGTCACCGGAGGTGACACCGGTGGCCACGAAGAAGCAGTTGTCGCCGGTGACCAGGTCGTCGGTGCTGAGCACCCGGTCCAGGTCGTGCCCGGCGGCCAGCGCCTTCTCCCGCTCCTCGGCGTCGCGCGGCCAGAGCTTGGCCTGCATCGCCCCGCCCATGCACTTGAGCGCGCAGGCCGAGATGATCCCCTCCGGCGTGCCGCCGATGCCCATCAGCACGTCGACGTCGGACTCGCCCCGGGCGGCCGCGATCGAGCCCGCGATGTCGCCGTCGGAGATGAACCGGATGCCCGCCCCGGTACGCCGGATCTGCTTGACCAGGTCGTCGTGGCGGGAGCGGTCCAGCACGCAGACCGTCACCTCGGAGACGTCGGTGCCCTTGACCTTGGCGATCCGGCGCAGGTTGTCGGCCACCCCGGCGTTGATGTCCACCACGTCGGCGTACATCGGACCGACGGCCAGCTTCTCCATGTAGAAGACCGCGCTCGGGTCGAACATCGCGCCGCGCTCGGAGACCGCGAGCACCGCCAGCGCGTTCGGCATGCCCTTGCTCATCAGCGTGGTGCCGTCGACCGGGTCCACCGCGACGTCCACCTCGGGTCCGGTGCCGTCGCCCACCTCTTCGCCGTTGAAGAGCATCGGCGCGTTGTCCTTCTCGCCCTCGCCGATCACCACCACCCCGCGCATCGGGATCGAGTTGATCAGCTTGCGCATCGCGTCGACGGCTGCCCCGTCGCCGCCCTCCTTGTCGCCCCGGCCGACCCACCGGCCGGCGGCCATCGCCGCTGCCTCGGTGACCCGGACCAGGTCGAGGGCAAGGTTGCGGTCGAGATCCTGGGGGATCCGCGTCCTGGTGTTCGTCGTCATGACGGCTTCCTCCTCGCGACGTTGCGGGGTGGACCGGCAGGGTGCTGCGGTCGCCGCTGCCGGCTTTGTCGCTGATCCTCACACGATGACAGGTCCGGTGTCGGGGCGGGGCGGTGGTGGGCGGGATCGGTCACCCGCGCGGCTGCGAGAATGGACGGGTGGACCCCGCACAGCCTGCCGACCGCGTACCCGCCGACCAGACCCCGCCCGACGGCCAGCCGCCGGTGCCCCCGACCGGGGCGACCGACGCGGTGGCCGGGTCCGGCCCGTCGAAGGGACCGGCCGGCGGCGGCTCGGCCACCGGGGCCGGCACCGAGGCGGCGCTGGTAGAGACGACCGCCGGCACCGGCGGCGGCGGCGAGCCGGCGCTGGTCGAGCCGACGCCCGACGCCGCCGCAGTGGACGCCGACGTGCCGCCGGCGCGGCCGGCCGCCGGCGGGCGGCCCGTCGGCAAGGAGAAGTCCCGCTCCGAGCGGTCGCCGAAGGACATGGCGCTCTCGCTGCTGGTGCTCCTCGTCCCGATCGCCCTGCTGGTCGCCTTCTACCGGGGTTTCCTCGGCGGCGAGCAGCCGACCGTGATCGACGCCGCGCCCGCCTACGAGCAGGCCCGCGCGGCGAACGCCTTCCCGGTCAGCGAGCCGGCCGGGCTGAGCTCCGGCTGGCGTACGGTCAGCGCCAGCTACCGCACGGTCGAGGGCGGCGCCAACCTGCGCGTCGGCTATCTCACTCCGGAGGGGCGGGGCGTCCAGCTGGTGCAGAGCAACGTGCCGCCGGAGAGGCTGCTGCCGGCCGAGCTGACCGCCGAGGGGCAGCCCCAGGGGCCCACCGACCTGGGCGGGCGCAACTGGCAGCGGTACACCGGCCGGGGCAACGACCAGGCCCTGGTGCTGCTCGAACCGAACCGCACGATCCTGGTGATCGGCGACGCCCGGGAGAACGAGCTGCGGCAGCTCGCCGGCTCGTTGCGCTGACGCCGCCGGGCCTGGGCGGGCCTGTGCAGAAGCCCCCGGCGAAGCAGGTCGTCGAGGCGTCCGACCAGGTCTACGAGATGTTCAAGGACTGACTTCCCGGGGTGGGGTGCGGCGTGCTGCGCCGCCCCACCGAGGAGCGGCGTTCCATCAAGTGGACCGGACAGGGATTGCCGAACGCGGCGTCAGGGAACAGAAGGTACGCGACCTTGCCGGCTCGTTCCGTCGGGCCGGACGGGACTCGTGCGGCGGGGCAGGTGCAACGCCTCGACGCCACGCCTCCGGCGCCCCCGCGGGCCGGACGACCCACTTGAGAGGTTCACGTGACCATTCGGCGCTTCAGCGCGGCGGTCTTCGCCGCGACGCTGCTCACTCCTGGGCTTGCCGCCTGCAACAGCACCGGGACCGGCGAGGCGGGGGCCTCCGCGTCCCCCACGGTCTCCGGCAGCGCCTCGCCGGGGGCCTCCGGCGCGGTCAACGGCGACGCCAAGCAGGCCCTGCTCAACTCCACCAACGAGATCAGGAACGGCAACTTCCGGTTCACCATGTCCGGCGCCGGTTCGAGCGCCGAGGGGCAGGTGCACGAGCCGAGCCAGAGCGCCGAGATGCGCGTCCTGATCGGTGACGCGTCCTCGGACCTGTCGATGAAGCTCGACCTGATCCACGCCAAGCCGGACAGCTGGGTGAAGCTGGAACTGGGCGGCAAGTCCGCCGGCAGCATCCCGGGCGCGCAGAAGCTCAACCTCGGCAAGTACCAGCACCTCGACCAGACCCGGATCAAGGGCAACAAGGCGCTGGGCTTCGACTTCGACAAGATCGACCCGGCCGGCAGCGAGGTGCTGACCCAGGGCATCACCGAGGTACGGCAGACCGGCCAGGGCACTTACGCCGGCACGCTCGACGTGTCGAAGGCCGCCGAGGCCGGCTCGGTGGACCAGTCCGTGATCACCGCGCTCGGCCCGCAGGCCAAGTCGGTGCCGTTCACGGCGAAGCTGGACCCGCAGGGCCGGCTCAGCGAGATGGTGGTCCAGATTCCGGCCGCCGGCCAGAACGCCGCGCAGGACATCAAGGTCACCTACTCGGACTACGGCAACGCCGCCGCCGCGCAGAAGCCGCCGGCCGACCAGGTGGTCGAGGCGCCCAAGGAGTTCTACAACCTGTTCAACTGAGCCGTCGACTGCGGTGGCGGGGCGGCTGTCGGTCGCCCCGCCGCTGCTGTCCGCTGCCCAGGGCAGGCGTCAGGAGTCGGCGGCCTGCCGGGCGGCGTCGATGCGGGCCCGGGCGCCGTCCAGCCAGCGCTGGCAGACCTCGGCCAGCTTCTCGCCGCGCTCCCACAGCGCCAGCGACTCCTCCAGCGAGGTGCCGCCGGCCTCCAGCTTCTCGACCACCTGGGCCAGCTCGGCGCGAGCCTGCTCGTAGCTGAGCCGCTCGTCCTTCGTCTCGTCGGTCATCGCACCCATCCCACCACACTCCTCAGCCGTCGACGGTCGCGGTCAGCTCACCGTCGGCGAGGCGCACCCGCAGGGGGTCGCCCTTGGCCACCTCGGCGGCGGCGCGGACGACGTGGCCGTCGGCGCGCTGCACGATCGCGTACCCGCGGTCGAGGGTGGCCGCGGGGGAGAGCGCGCGCAACCGGGCCAGGGTGTGCCGCAGGTCGTCGTCGGCGGCGCCGAGCCGGTGGTCCAGGCAGCGGCCGGTCCGGTCCCGCAGCGCGCTCACCTCGGCGGCCCGCTGGTCGACCATCACCTGCGGGCGGGCCAGCACCGGTCGGGAACGGAGCAGGGCGAGCCGGTGCGATTCCCGGTCGACCAGGTTGCGGACCGCGCGTTCCAGCCGGGACCGGGCCTGGCCGATGAGGCGGACCTCCTCGGTGAGGTCGGGCACGACCCGCTTGGCCGCGTCGGTCGGCGTGGACGCGCGGACGTCGGCGACGTAGTCGACCAGCGGTGCGTCCGTCTCGTGGCCGATCGCGCTGACCACCGGGGTGCGGCAGGCGAAGACCGCCCGGCACAGCGCCTCGTCGGAGAAGGGCAGCAGGTCCTCGATGCCGCCGCCGCCCCGGGCCAGGATGATCACGTCGATGCTCGGATCGGCGTCGAGCACCTTCAACGCGTCGACGATCTGCGGCACCGCGCTCGGCCCCTGCACCGCCACGTTGACCGTGCGGAACTCCACCGCCGGCCAGCGCCGCCGGGCGTTGGTCAGCACGTCCCGCTCGGCGGCCGAGGCGCGCCCGGTGATCAGCCCGACCCGCTGCGGCAGGAACGGGGGGCGGCGCTTGCGGGACCGGTCGAAGAGCCCCTCCGCCGCGAGCAGCTTCTTGAGCTTCTCCAGCCGGGCCAGCAGCTCGCCGAGCCCCACCTGGCGGATCTCGTCGGCGCGCAGGCTCAGCGTGCCGCGGGCCGCGTAGAACTCCGGCTTGGCGTGCAGCACCACCCGGGCGCCCTCGCGCAGCTCCGGCGCGCCGGAGTCGAGGACGTCCCGGTTGGTGGTGACGGTCAGGCTGAGGTCGGCGGACGGGTCGCGCAGGGTGAGGAAGACGGTGCTGGCGCCGGGGCGCCGGCTGATCTGCGCCACCTGGCCGTCCACCCAGACCCAGCCGAGCTTGGCGATCCAGGCGCCGACCTTCTGGCTGACCACCCGGACCGGCCAGGGCTCCTCGGGGGTGCTGCGCGGGGCGTCGGTCACCCGCCCACCCTACGGTCAGCCCCCGACGACCTGCGGCAGCCCTGACAGCGCGTGCCGCTCGCCGGGGCGGGGCCCCACGGGCCCTGCTCGGTGATCGCCACGGTGTTTTCCCAGGGCGCGGCGGTCGCGCCGTCGACCGTGCTGATCGTCCAGCCGTCGTCGGCGACCGTGAGGCCGAGCGCGCCGAAGGGCGAACATCGGCGGGTCTTCTGGATCACCATCGCGCGTCCTTTCGTACCCGAAATGTGGGTTTCGGCTGGTGGCCGGCGGCCGTGGGCGCTGCCGGTCCGCCATTTCTGCCAGTCCCCGGCCCCGGCTGTGGTGAGGGTCGCAGCCGCTGCCGGCGGAAAACCCGGCACGTACGATGGTCGGGTGACCCAGGCTGAGACGACCCCCCGGACCGGCAAGCGCGTGCTCCTGGCCAAGCCCCGCGGCTACTGCGCGGGCGTCGACCGGGCGGTGCAGACCGTGGAGGAGGCGCTCAAGCTCTACGGCGCCCCGATCTACGTGCGCAAGCAGATCGTGCACAACAAGCACGTGGTGCGGACGTTGGAGGCCCAGGGCGCGATCTTCGTCGAGGAGAACGAGGAGGTGCCGGAGGGCGCCACCGTCATCTTCTCCGCGCACGGCGTCGCCCCGGAGGTCTACGAGCAGGCGAAGGCGCGCTCGCTGAAGGCGATCGACGCGACCTGCCCGCTGGTGACCAAGGTGCACCAGGAGGCGAAGCGGTTCGCCGCCGAGGACTACGACATCCTGCTGATCGGCCACGAGGGGCACGAGGAGGTCATCGGCACCGCCGGCGAGGCCCCCGCGCACATCCAGCTGGTGGACGGCCCCGACGGCGTCGACAAGGTCACCGTGCGGGACCCGAACAAGGTCGTATGGCTCTCCCAGACCACCCTGTCGGTGGACGAGACGCTGGAGACGGTCGCCCGGCTCAAGTCCCGGCTGCCGCTGCTCCAGTCGCCGCCCAGCGACGACATCTGCTACGCCACCTCCAACCGGCAGCACGTGGTCAAGGAGATCGCCCCCGAGTGCGACGTGGTGATCGTCGTCGGCTCGCGCAACTCCTCCAACTCGGTGCGCCTGGTCGAGGTCGCCCTGGACGCCGGCGCCCGCGCCGGGCACCTGGTCGACTTCGCGCACGAGATCGACGACGCCTGGCTGGCCGGTGCCGGCACGGTCGGCGTCACGTCCGGCGCGAGCGTGCCGGACGAGCTGGTGCAGGACGTGCTGACCCACCTCGGCGCGCGGGGCTTCACCGACGTCGAGGAGATCACCACCGCCAACGAGCGGCTGACCTTCTCGCTGCCGCAGGAGCTCAAGCGCGACATGAAGGCCGCCGCCGCGCGGGCCTGACCGGGAACGGATCGCCCGCCGGTCACGTCCCAGTGGGCATGAAGACTCCTCGGATGGTCCTCGCCGCCCTGGTCGCCTGCGCGGCGCTGACCGCCTGCGGTGGCCAGGACGGCGACGACCGGACGGGCACCCCCAGCCCCTCGGAAGGATTGCCGGTGACCAGCGCGCCCAGCAGCGGCCCGGCGCAGCCGGGCGACCCGACCGCCGTCCCGCCGACCGCTCCGCCCCCGACCGCGCTGCCGCCGACCAAGCGGCCGCCGGTCGGCCCCAGCGTGCCGCCCGGCCCGGGCGCCACCACCATCACCGGCACCGTCCAGGCCGGGGTGGAGCCGAACTGCCTGCTGGTCGAGGGCTACCAGCTCATCGGCGGCCCCCGGGACGTGCTCGCCGTCGGCGCCCGGGTCACCGTCACCGGCCAGCCCAAGCCGGACATGATGACCACCTGCCAGCAGGGCACCCCCTTCGTCGTCGAGTCCGCCCGCCGCTCCTGAGGCAAGCGCCGACCGTCCGGGGGCAGGGGACCTGTCCCCCTCGCTTTGCTCTGCTGCCCTCCCGGCGACGGCGAAGCGCTCCCAGTGTCGCCCCCGCCGCAGCAGAGCAAAGGGGGGAAGCGGGGAGCCCGCCCCCGGGGACCGGGGACGGGCTCCTGTGGTGCTCGGCGGTCCGGAGACCGCCGTCAGGCGGTGCTCAGTTCACCGCGCCGATCGCGACCGAGCCACGGCCGACGACCGCGCCCTCGGTCGTGGTGACGGCCAGGTCGCCGTAGAGCTCCCGGCCGGCGGCCGGGGCGGACAGGGCGGTCACCGTACCGGTCAGGGCGGCGGTGTCGCCGTTCTGCAGCGGCAGCGGGGTGGTCGGGGCGGTCAGCGTGCCCAGCGACGGCGCCGAGAACGAGTCCCGGTAGTCGTAGGCGGTGCTGGTGCCCGGACCGTCGACGGCGTACCCGTCCACCACGACCCGGTAGGTGCCGGCGGCCGGGTCGGTCAGGGTCACCGCCTCCTCCGAGTCACCGTCGGCCGACCGGCCCACCCGGGTGGCGCCCAGGAAGACCGACAGGTCCAGGTCGGCGCCGAGGTCGGCGGTGTTGCCGATCCGGGCGGTGAAGCTGGTCGCCCCGGCCGGCACCGTCACGGTGTACTCCTGCTGCGCGCCCTGGGCGATGGTCGGCCGCTCGGCGTGCACGCTGGACAGCGCACCGCCCTGGCCGGCCACCGACACCGGGCCGAAGGTGTTGGTCAGGCCCCAGGAGACCTGGGTCGGGGTGCCGGCGGTCACCGACGGCAGTGCGACCACGGCCGGCTCGACCTTGACGCCCTGCACCCGGGCCTGGAGCTGATACGGGTTGTTCAGCGCCGGCGAGGTGCGCCGGGCCTCCACCTCGATCTCCCAGACACCCGGGATCGGGTTCTGGTAGTCCCGCTCCTGCGGCTTGCAGGCCGCCGGGTTGGAGAAGTTGGTGTAGCAGGCAGTGCTGGCGGTGCTCTCCACCGGGATGCCGTACGGGTTGATGGCGATGAACCGGGTCTGCGAACCGGTGGCGATGCCGGAGAGGTTGACCTGGAGCGCGCCCGCGCCGGCCGGGACCGTCACGAAGTACGAGGTGAAGCTGTTGCGGTCGACCGAACCCTCGGTGGACCACGAGTAGTCGGGCTTCTTCACGTCGTTGGAGACGGCCACCACGGTGGAGACCTCGAAGTCGACCACGTTGGTGGCCGGGTCGTCGATGGTCAGGAGCGCGCCGTGCGCCCCGTCGGTACGCGGCTTGGCGACCACGTTGACGGTGACCGCCTTGTTCAGCGGCAGCACCACCGACTTCGGCGCGGTGAACGTGCCGTCGTCGCCGCGCAGGTCGACGTCGTGCCGGATGTTGCCAGCCGGTCCGCTGGTACGGGTGACCTTGACCTTGTAGGTCTTCGTCTGGTTGACCTTCTGGCCGCCCTGCCCGGCGGCGCAACGGTTGTAGACGCCCGTGCCCCGGTCGGGGTTCGGCACGAACGTGCCGGTGCCGGCGTCGTAGCGGGTCAGGTTCGCCGACAGTTCGGTGCAGACCGGCGCGTCCGAGGTGTACGAGCGGGCCTCGACGCCCTGGTCCAGCAGCTCCCAGGCGCCCGGCACGTTGAACATGCCGTAGCCCTGGGCGTAGGTGGCGACGCCCTCGATCGGCTGGGCCGAGCTGTAGATGGCCCGGCGCAGCGCGGCCGGGGTGACCCCCTGGTCGTTCGCCTTGGCGGCGGAGAGCAGCAGCGCGGCGGCGCCGGCGGCCTGCGGGGCGGCCATCGAGGTGCCGTTGAGCATCTGGTAGCCCGGCGGCAGCGGGTAGCCGGCCTCGGCGACCGGCACGCCCGGCAGCCAGGTCGGCGCGGTGGAGATCGCCGAGCCGGGGGCCGCGATGTTCGGCTTGGAGCCGCCGTCCTCCCGCGGACCGCGCGAGGAGAAGTTGAACAGCGCGTTGTCCTTGCGGACCACCGAGCCGTAGTTGGCCAGCCAGGTCTGCTTGCTGATGCTGGCCGCGACGCTGACCGCGTTGGACGCCACCGACGGGTCGCCGATGGTGTTCAGGCCCGGGCCGGAGTTGCCGGCCGAGAGGAACAGCTGCACGCCGTAGGTGGTGATCAGGCTGTTGTAGAGCTGGGCGCGGGCGTTCGAGCCGTCGTTGAGCGCCGGCAGGCCGCCGATCGACATGTTCACCACGTCGACCTTGCGGTTGATCACCAGGTCGGCCATGCCGGTGGTGAGGGCCGCGGCGGTGCAGCCGCCCGTCCAGGTGCAGGCGCGGGAGGAGACCAGCTTGGCGCCGGGGGCCGCGCCGTCGAAGGCGCTGTTGCCGAGCATGTCGTTGGCGGCGGTGATGCCGGCGACGTGCGTGCCGTGGGTGGCCTGGACGATGCCGACGTTGACGAAGTCGGCGTACGGGCCGGGCTGCCCGTCGCCCGGGTTGGTGTCGACGTCCTCGCGGTACTCGACGACGAACGGGATCTGCTCGCGGACGGCGGTGGCGGGGTTGTCCGTGCCGAAGTGGCCGACCTGGAACTTCTCCTTGTACGGGCGCATCAGCTCGTCGTCGGTGAAGTCGCGGTTGCCGTTGACGTCCACCCGGATGTCGTGGGTGTCGGTGGCGTAGAGGATCCCCCACGAGTCGGTGGTGTCACCGTCGCGGTTGACGTCACCGCCGACCTCGCTGGTCGCGCCGGCCGGAGCGGTGATCGACTCCCGGAAGGTGGCGAACCGGTAGCTGCCGGCCGGGGCCGTCCAGGCGGTGGTGCCGATGGTGAAGGTCGGGCCGGTCACCTCGGTGATCATCGCCCGCCAGGTGGCGTCCTCGAGCGGGTCGGTCGAGGTGACCCAGTCGACGATCTTGCGCTCCCCGGTGGTGGTCTTCTGCAACGCCGGCTGGTCCAGGTCCACACCGGAGTCCATGATGCCGATGGTGACCCCGCGCCCGTCCCACTCGGGGTGGGCGGCCTTGAAGGCCTCCGCGCCGGTCTCGTTGGTCGGCATGTACGGGTTGACCGCGCCGGTGCCGGCGCCCGGCCCGGCCAGGGTCTCGCCCTGCTCCGCGGCGGTTGCGCCGTTCGGCGCGGACTCCGGGGTCGGGTCGGGGAGCTGGATGGTCTCGTCGAGGTCGACCGCGGCGACGCCCGGCAGCGTGGCGGCCTTCAGCACCTTTGCGGTGGGCACCTTGGCCAGCACGTAGCCGATCGAGTCGAAGCGCTGGCTGACCGTGCCGCCGAGGTCCTTCATCGCGGCGGCGACGTCCTTCGCCTCACCCTTCTCGGTGGCGACGATCAGGGTCACGGTCGGCGCGTGCTTCGCCTCGGCCTCGGCGAGCAGCTTGGCGTCGTGCGAGCCGAGCGCCTCGACGGCGTTGGCCGGGGCGTCCGGGGTGGTGGCGGGCGCGGCGCTTGCGGTGGCGGCGCCGCCCGCGCCGGCCATGGCGCCGGCGGCCACGACCGAGGCGAAGAGCCCGGCGGAGGTACGCCGGCTCAGGTTGCGGGGTTTGCTCACGTTCTCTTTCCTCCAGAGAACAGGGCCCTGAGATGACAGGGCACGCGTGAGCGAATCCTTTGTGCTGCGTTGTGGTGGTGTCACTACCGAACGCTGCCTTGTGACCACTTCGTGACATGCGCAGGTGCGCACTGTCACATCCAGGACGCTAGCTGGACCGGTCCAGGGTGGACGTGCCATCCAACAGCTCCGGGGCCTGCGGCTGCCGGGGCGCCACCTCGACCTGGGCCGGGGCGGCCAGCTCCTGGTCGGAGACGCCCAGCTCGGCCAGCTTGCGGGCGCTGACCAGCACCCGCGCCTCCAGTGAGCCCACCGCCCGGTTGTAGGCGGTGACCGCCCCACCGAGCGAGGTGCCCAGCTTGCCGACGTGGTCGCCCAGGGTGGACAGTCGCCCGTACAGCTCGCGGGCCAGCGAGTGGACGGCGACCGCGTTGCGGGCCAGCGCCTCCTGCCGCCAGGAGTAGGCGACCGTACGCAGCAGGGCCACCAGGGTCGCCGGGGTCGCCAGCACCACGTCGCGGGCGAAGGCGTGCTCCAGCAGCGTCGGGTCGCGCTGCAACGCCACGTCGAGGAACGGGTCGGCCGGCACGAAGAGCACCACGAACTCCGGCGTCGAGTCGAACGCCGCCCAGTACGACTTCGCGGCCAGCGCGTCGACATGCGCCCGCAGGTGCCGCGCGTGCGCGTCGAGGTGGGTGTCCCGCCCCCGCTCGTCGCGCGCCTCCATCGCGGTCAGGTACGCGTCGAAGGGCGCCTTGGCGTCCACCACCACCGTCCGGCCGCCGTGCAGCCGGACCACCAGGTCGGGGCGGACCCCCTGGTGGTCGGTGGCGGCGGTGACCTGCTCGTTGAAATCGCAGTGCTCCAGCATGCCGGCGGCCTCGACGATCCGGCGCAGCTGGTGCTCGCCCCAGCGACCCCGCACCTGCGGCGCCCGCAGCGCCGCCACCAGCTGCTTGGTCTCGGTGCGCAGCTCGCCGGAGACCGTGCTCATGGCGCGGACCTGCTCGCGCAACTCGGCGTAGGCGTCGACCCGGTCGCGCTCCAGCTCGCCCACCCGCTGCTCGTAGCGGCGCAGGGTGTCGTGCAGCGGGGCCACCGCCCGGGCCACCGCCTCCTGCGACTGGGCGGTCGCCTCGTAGCTCAGCGCCCGCATCGACTGCTCCAGCCGCCCCTCCCCCTCGCGGGTGGCCGCCAGGGTCGCCTCCAGCCGGGCGATCTCGGCGGCCGACCGGGCCCGGGCGGCGTACCAGCCCGCCGCGCCGCCCCCGGCCAGGCAGACGACCACCACGGCCAGCGTCGAGAAGTCCATCACCAGAGCTTGCCAAACGGGTACGACCCCACGTCTGCGGGTACGTTCAGCGGCATGGAATTTCTGCTCGTGGCGATTCTCGTGGCGGCCCTCCTGGTCGGCGGGTTCGTCTGGTGGCGGCGGGAACAGGCCGCCCGCGAGGCGCGCAGTCTCGCCGACGTGCGCGCCGACGCCCAGCGCTGGTACGAACGCCTCGGCGGTCAGGTGATGAACCTGCACGGCGACGCCCCGGCCGTCCGCCAGGCGCTGGTCGACGCGGCGGAGCGCTACAACGCCGCCGGCAGCCAGCTGGAGCAGGCCGGGACGGTCCAGCAGTACCGGCTGGCCCGGGAGACCGCGCTGGAGGGGCTGGCGTACGCCCGGGCGGCGCGGGTGGCGCTCGGCCTGGACCCGGGACCGGAGCTGCCCCCGCTGGCCGCCGCGCAGGGTGCCGGCGAGTTGACCAGGGAACGTCAGGTGCAGGTGCAGGGGCAGACGTTCAAGGCCGGCCCGCAGCCGGGCCAGGACACCCCCTACTACTACCCGGGCGGGCGCTACCAGGGGCGGCCGGTGCCGGCCGGCTGGTACTCCACTCCGTGGTGGAAGACCGCGCTGGGCGCGGGCGCCGGGGTGCTCGGCGGGCTGCTGATCGCCGACGCGCTCTTCTCGCCGGCCTTCGCCGACCCGGGGTACGGCTACGAGGCCGGCTACCAGGAGGGCTTCGGCGACGGCGGCGACCAGGGCACGGACGCCGGTGACCAGGGCGACTTCGGCGGCGCCGACCAGGCGGGCGACTTCGGCGGCGGGGACTTCGGCGGCGGGGACTTCGGGGGCGGGGACCTCGGCGGCGGCGGCGACTGGTGACCGCCGGCTGAACGGCACGCGAAAGGCCCCGGTCGGCGTGACCGGGGCCTTTCGCGTCGCTCGTCAGCCGGTGTTGCGCATCCCGGCGGCGATGCCGTTGACCGTGGTGAGCAGCGCCCGCTCCAACGCCGTACCGTCGCTCGGTGCGCGGCGGCCGCCCGGCGCGGTCGCCATCGCGCGCCCGGCGGCCCCGGAGTCCCGGTACTGCCGCAGCAGCGCCACCTGGAGGTGGTGCAGCGGCTCCAGGTAGGTGTCCCGGACCGCGAGGGTGCGCTGGAGCACCGGCGAGTTCTCCAGCAGGGCCGGTGCGGCGGTCACCGCCAGCACCTCCTGCTTGGTCAGCTCGTACTCCTGCTCGATCTTGTCGAAGATCGGGTGCAGCTTCTTCGGGACCAGGGTCTCCACGTAGCGGCGGGCGATGCTCAGGTCGGTCTTGGTCAGCATCATCTCGACGTTCGACAGGAACGTGCGGAAGAAGTGCCAGTTGCGGTTCATCTCGGCGAGCACGTCCTCCAGCCCCGCCGCCCGCGCCGCCGCCAGCCCGGAGCCGACCCCGAACCAGCCCGGCACGATCTGCCGGGTCTGCGTCCAACCGAACACCCACGGGATGGCTCGCAGCCCGCCCAGCCCCGCCCCGGTGTTGGGCCGCTTCGCCGGCCGGGAGCCGATGTTGAGCGCGCCGAGCAGCTCGGTGGGGGTGGAGGCCCAGAAGTACGCCGGCAGGTCCGGGTCCTCGACCAGCCCCCGGTACGAGCGGAACGCCGACTCGGAGACCACGTCCATCGCCGCGTCCCAGCGCTCCAGCATCTCGGCCGGCTGGCGGGGCGCGGTGTGCAGCAGCGTCGCCTGGAGCACCGCCGCCACGGTCAGCTCCAGGTTCTCCCGGGCCAGCGCCGGCAGCGTGTACTTGTCGGAGATGACCTCGCCCTGCTCGGTCACCTTGATCGCGCCGTCCAGGGTGCCGTACGGCTGGGCCAGGATCGCGTCGTGCGTCGGCCCGCCGCCACGCCCGACCGTGCCGCCCCGGCCGTGGAAGAGCCGCAGGTGCACGCCGTGCCGGGCGGCCACGTCCCGCAGCGCCCGCTGCGCCCGGTGGATCGACCACTGGCTGGTGGTGATGCCGGCCTCCTTGTTGGAGTCGGAGTAGCCCAGCATCACCTCCTGCACGTCGCCGCGGGCCGCGACCAGCGCCCGGTACGCGGGCAGCGACAGCAGCTCGTCGAGCAGCTCGCCGCCGGCGTTCAGCTCAGCCGGGGTCTCCAGCAGCGGCACGAAGCCGATCCGGGCCCGGCCGCTGTGCACGTCGATCAGCCCGGCCTCGCGCCCCAGCACCACGGCGGCGAGCACGTCGTCGACGCCGAGGGTCATCGAGATGATGTACGACTCGATCACCTCGGCGCCGAACCGGTCCTGCGCCTCGCGGATCGCGCCGAACACGTCGAACGTCTTCTGCGCGTTCTCGGTCAGCGGGGTGTCCAGCGTCGACAGCGGCCGGCGGCCGGCCAGCTCGTCGGCGAGGAGCTTGGTCCGCTCCAGCCGGGTCAGCGACGGGTAGTCCGACACCTCGCCGACCGCCGCGTAGAGCTGGGCCAGCACCGCGTGGTGCGCCTCGGCGTGCTCGCGCACGTCCATGGTGGCCAGGTGCAGGCCGAACGCGGAGACCGTACGGATGGTGGAGGCGAGCCGGCCGACGGCGGTGAGCTGCCCGGAGTTGCGCGCCAGCGAGGCGCGCAGCAGCTCCAGGTCGGCGATCAGCTCGGCCGAGCCGCGGTAGTCCCGCCCCGGCACGTGCGGGGTGCCCCGGCGCAGCCGCTCCCGGGTGTTGGCCAGCTTCGCCTTCACGCACCGCGCCTTGAGCCGGTACGGCTCCTCGGCGTTGACCCGGCGGAACCGGGGCGCCACCTCGGGCAGCGCGTCCAGGTCGGCGGCGAGGCTGGCGGAGAGGTCCAGCGACACCGCCCGCAGCCGGCGGGAGACCGAGACCTCGTTGATGAGCTGGTCCATCGCCTTCTCGGTGGCGCTGATGCCGTGCTCGTGCTGGATGTGGAGCACCTCGCGGGTGACGGTCGGGGTGACGAACGGGTTGCCGTCCCGGTCGCCGCCTATCCAGGTGCCGAAGGTCAGCGGACGGGCCGTCGGCGAGGTCTCCACGCCGAGGGTGCGCAGGGTGTCGGCGAGGTCGTCGAGCACCTGCGGGGCGGCCTCGGCGTAGAGGTCGCGCAGGTAGTAGATGGCGTTGCGGGCCTCGTCGGTCGGGTCCGGCCGGTCCAGCCGCAGCTCGTCGGTCTGCCACATCAGGTCCAGCAGCTCGGCCAGGCGCCGGTTGGCCGGGCCCTCGTCGCTGGCGCCGTAGAGGATGGCGTTGGTGGTCTCGGTGTCCAGTTCGTCGGCGATGGCGCGCAGCTTGGACAGGATCGAGCGGCGGGCCGCCTCGGTGGGGTGGGCGGTGAAGACCGGGCGTACCGCGAGCCGGCGGGCCGCCGCGGCGATCTCCTCGGCCGGCACGCCGCGCTCGGCGATCATCTTGGCCGCCTGGTCCAGCCACCCACCGTGCGCCGCCCGGCGTCGGCGCAGGTCCCGGGCGCGGTGCACCTGCTCGGTGATGTTGGCCAGGTGGAAGTAGGTGGAGAAGGCGCGGGCCAGCTTGGTGCCGGTGGTGACGTCCAGCCCGCCGAGCCGCTGCGCGGCGGCGGGGGCGTCCGAGCGGACCTGGGCGCGGATCTCCTCGACCAGGTCGAGCAGGGGGCGGCCCTCCTGGCGGGCCAGGGTCTGGCCGAGCAGAGTGCCGAGGCGGCGGATGTCGGCCCGCAGGGCGGCGTCGGGGCCGTCGTGGTCGTGCTGGTCGGTCACCATGCGCTCCTTACGTGAGTACGAAGGACAGCGCTGTCCGACTCCGTCGATCGTATCCGTGGGGACCCGCCGGTAAGGAGGGGGCCCGCAATGTCACCTTCCCCACGATCTCCGCCGGGTTCACGCGTCCGGCCTGGTGTCCAGCTGGCGGGCCGGCCGTCGAGCGGCCCGGCGGCCCCGCACCAGGGTGGCGGTGAGCAGGCCGACCAGGCCGAGCGCGACCCAGACCAGCAGCCCGGCCAGCGGCCACCGGGCGGACCGCAGGTCGAAGTAGACCGCCGACTTGACCAGGTCGGTGGCCAGCCCGGGGACGTTCCAGCGGTGCATGCCGCGCAGGAACGCGGGCAGGAACTCCGGGGCGTAGATGCCGCCGGAGCCGGGGTTGCCGAGTACCACCAGCACCAGGATCACCAGTCCGGTGCCGAGCAGGCCCAGCCAGGCCTGGACGGCGGCGGCGACCATCGCGGCGGCGAAGGTGGTGAGCATGCCGACGGCGGCGAGCGTCGGCAGGTCGTGGTCCCAGACGTCGAGCACCGGCCCGACCAGCAGCGTGGCGAGGACCGCCAACAGCACGGCGTGCACCGCCAGCGAGGCGATCCGCAGGCCGGCCCGGCGGAGACTGTGCGGGGCGGTGCCGAGCGAGATGCCCAGCGCGGTCGACCCCAGGTAGCCGCCCAGCACCAGGCCGACCGCCAGGTAGAACGGCACCACGCCGCGCGGGTCGCCGGCGGCGACCGGCACCTCGTCGGTGACCTCGATCGGGGTCTGCGCGCGCCCGGCCGCGGTGGTCAGCACCTGCGTGACGAGTTCCGTGGCGGCGGGCGCGGACGCGGTGGCGGTGGTCAGCAGGAGCTTTCCCTGGGGTGTCGAGCTGAGCACCGCGTACACCTCGCGGCCGATCAGGCCGTCGTCGGCCGCGGCCGGGTCGTCGTACTCGATGGGTTTGATCGTGTCGGTCCGGCCGCGCACCCCGGCGAGCACGGCCTGGGCGCGCTGGTCACCGAGGACCACGCCGACCGGGACGTCGCGCGGGGTCGGCTGGTGCAGCGCTCCCACGTAGGCCGCGATGAACGCCGTGGCCAGGGCCAGGGTGCCGACCAGCAGGGCCGCCGTGCGGGGTAACCACTCGCGGGTCCGCAGCTCCGGCTCCTCCTCCACCTCGCCAGCCTAGGGCCCTGCTTGCCCGTGTTCGGGGCGTTTCGCCCGCCCTGCCTGGCGGGGGCCCGCCACCTGATCAAGGTTGGCCACACGACCGGAAAACCCGTTGGCCGCGCTCGGTAGCGTCCGGACATGACCTTCCCGACCTACCCGCGCAAGCCCCGCCCCGGCGACCGGGTCGCGGTCGTCTCACCCTCCGCCGGCCTGCCGGATCTCTTCCCCCACGTGTACGAGTTGGGCCTGCGTCGGCTGCGCGAGGAGTTCGGCCTGGAGCCGGTGGAGTATCCGACGACCCGGACGATGGGCGCCGACCCGAAGGACCGGGCCCGGGACCTCACCGCCGCCTTCGCCGACCCGACGATCACCGCCGTGCTGGCCACCGTGGGTGGCGACGACCTGATCACGGTCACCCCGTACCTGGACGACGCGGTGCTGCGGGCCAACCCGAAGCCGTACTTCGGCTACTCGGACAACACCAACGTCCTCAACCACCTCTACCGGCTGGGCATCGTGGCGTACCACGGCGGGTCGGTGCTGGTGCACCTCGGCCGGTCCGGCCGGCCGCACCCGCTCACCCTCGACTCGCTGCGCGCCGCCCTCTTCACCTCCGGCTGGTACGACCTCACGCCCGCGCCGGAGTGGGGCGACGAGCCGCGCGACTGGCGCGACCCGGCCACCCTGGCGCAGGAGCCGGTGATGTTCCCCGGCACCGGCTGGCACTGGCAGGGCCCGTCGACCGTGGTCCAGGGACGCACCTGGGGCGGCAACCTGGAGATCCTGCACTGGCTGATGGCCGCCGACCGGGTCCCCGCCGCCGCGGAACTGACCGGCTCGGTGCTGGTGCTCGAAACCTCGGAGGAGCTGCCGAGCGCCCAGGAGGTGTTCCGGATCGTGCGGAACATGGGGGAGCGCGGGCTGCTCGCGGCCTTCCCCGCCGTCGTCGTCGGCCGCCCCAAGGCGTGGGACTTCGACAGCCCCCGGTCGGTCCCGGATCGGCTGGCGTGGGCCGGGGCGCAGCGGGAGGCGGTCAGCCGGGCGCTGGCCCCGTACCGCCCCGACGCGGTGGTGGTCTTCGACGTCGACCTCGGCCACACCGACCCGCAGCTGATCATCCCGTACGGCGGGGAGATCCGGGTGGACGCCGTCGAGCGCCGAATCTCGGTCCGGTACTGAGAAGCCGGCCTTCCCAGCCCGCACCTTGTTCCGTCGGTGCCTGCGTCCGGCCGACGCCTGTGGGAGTCGGGTCAGCCGACGACGGCGAAGGCGCGGACCGGGAAGGTGCCCATGCCGGCCACCATGGGCGGGGCGGCGGTGAAGCGGAACCCGTCCGGGGGCAGGGCGTCCAGGCCGGTCAGGTGCTCCACGATCGGGATGCCGGCGGCCAGCAGCGCGCTGTGCGCCGGGCGCTCGCCCCCGGACGCCGGGCTCATGTCGTCGATGTTGATCGAGTCGACGCCGACCAGCGCGGCGCCCGCCTCGACCAGGGCGCGGGCCCCGTCGCCGGTGAGGTACGGGGCGTCCGGCGCGCCGTACCGGTCGGTGCCGAAGTGCGCGGACCAGCCGGTGTGTAGCAGCACCGCGCGCCCGGCGACGTCGTACGGCGCCAGTAGCAGCCGGTCCACGGTGCGCGTGCCGGCCGGCACCCGGACCACCAGGCCGGGCAGGTCGGCGAGCCGGTCCAGCGGGACGCCGGTGAGGTCGGCGCCCTCGGCCCAGCGGTGCGCGGGGGTGTCCAGGTACGTCCCGGTGTTGGCGATCATGTCGATCCGGCCCACCTGGAACTCGGTGCCCGGGGCGTAGTTCGCCCGGGACGCCTCGCGGGTCAGCCACTCGCTGATCCGGGGGGCCGGCCAGCCGGGCAGGGTGATCATGCCGTCGGTGATCACGTGACTCAGCTCGACCAGGCGTCGGCCAGTGTCACCGGGGTCGGCGGTGACGGCCCGGCCGCCCTTGTGAGGCTCCTCGATGATCGTCCGGCCGGTGATCCGTACGTCGGCGACCATCAGCAGCCCGAGGTGCCGGACGAAGAGCGCGGCCAGCGCCTCGTCGTCGATCTCCCGCCCCGGGATGTCCAGCCGGAACCCGTCGGTCCGCAGCCCGCCCCCGTTGGCGAACGTGACCTCCGCGTCGAACTGCGCCCGATACTGCTCTCCCATCCACCCACCCGACCACGCCCACCCACCCCAGTCAAGATCCACCCGACCCGGCCGCCCGTGCAAGATCCGCGCACTTTCGGAGAACTCGTGGCCTCCGCCGCGGAAACAGGCCCCGCTTTCCGTGAATCTGCGCCCTGGAGCGGCGCGTGGGCGGTGGGGGGCGCCTCCGCTCCCGTCGCCGCGGCCGCCGCGGATCCGGTACCGGCCCGGCCGCCACGGCTCCAGCCCGGATCGTCTCCCGAGCGGGATAGTCTCGACAGGTGCACCCCCCGTCCGGCTGGACGCGGGGCCGTCGCCGTGTGTCGATTTCCTGGAAGTGATCACAGATGCTCACCGGACTCTTCTCCGCCGCCCTGGCCGACCCCGGGCTGGCCCGGGCGCGTGACCTGGCGCGCTCCGGTGCCGCCCAGGTCGACGGCCTCGACCTCACCGCCCCGGCGGCGCTGCGCCCGTTCGCCGTCGCCGCCGTCGCGGCCGATCCGGTCGACGCCGGCGCCGGCCGGCCCGTGCTCGCCGTGACCGCCACCACCCGCGAGGCCGACGACCTGGCCTCGGCGCTGGGCAGCCTGCTCCCGCCCGAGCAGGTGGCGGTCTTCCCGTCCTGGGAGACGCTGCCGCACGAGCGGCTCTCGCCCCGCTCCGACACCGTCGGCCGCCGGCTGGCCGTGCTGCGCCGGCTGGCGCACCCGCAGTCGGCCGACGCGCACGGCCGTACCGGCCCGCTGCGGGTGGTCGTGGCGCCGGTGCGGTCGCTGCTGCAACCGCAGCTCAAGGGGCTCGGCGATCTCGAACCGGTGCAGCTCACCGCCGGCGACGAGGCCGACCTGGAGGAGGTGGCCCGCCGGCTCACCGACATGGCGTACGCGCGGGTCGACCTGGTCACCAAGCGCGGCGAGTTCGCGGTGCGCGGCGGCATCCTGGACGTCTTCCCGCCCACCGACGAGCACCCCTCCCGGGTCGAGTTCTGGGGCGACGAGGTGGAGGAGATCCGCACCTTCGCCGTCGCCGACCAGCGCACGATCGAGCAGGTTCCGCAGCTCTGGGCGCCGCCCTGCCGGGAGCTGCTGCTCACCGGATCGGTGCGGGAGCGGGCCGCCGCCCTGGCCCAGGAGCACCCGGAGCTAACCGAGATCCTCGACAAGCTGGCCGAGGGCATCCCGGTCGAGGGGATGGAGTCGCTGGCGCCCGCGCTGATCGGCGCCGACTCGATGGAGCTGCTGCTGGACTGCATGCCGGCCGGCACCCACGTACTGCTCTGCGACCCGGAGCGGATCCGTACCCGGGCGCACGACCTGGTCCGTACCTCGGACGAGTTCCTCCAGGCCAGTTGGGCCGCGGCCGCCGTCGGCGGCCAGGCCCCGGTCGACCTCGGCGCCGCCGCCTTCCGGACCCTGGCCGAGGTACGCGCGGCGGCCCGCACGCTGCGCCAGCCCTGGTGGACCCTCGCCCCGTTCGGCCTGGTCGAGGCGGACGCCGCCGCACCGGTCCGGCAGCCCTGGGAGGACGAGCCCACCGAGGTCGACGTGACGCCCGACGACGCGATCGCGGTGAGCCTGGCGGCGCAGCCCGCCCCGCTCTACCACGGCGAGACCTCCCGGGTGGTCGACGACCTCAAGCGCTGGGCCGGCGAGGGCTGGTCGATCGCGCTGGTCTTCGAGGGGCACGGCCCCGCCCAGCGGGCCGTCGAGGTGCTCCGCGACGCCGGTCTGGGCGCCCGGCTGGTCGAGGAGGTGCCGGCCGCGCCCGCCCCCGGCGAGGTGCTGGTCAGCTGTGGCTGCCTGACCGCCGGCTTCGTCGACGAGGCGTCCCGGTTCGTGCTGCTCACCGGCAACGACGTCACCGGCGGACGGGGCACCTCCACGCGCGACATGCGCAAGATGCCGAGCCGCCGCCGCAACACCATCGACCCGCTGGAGCTCAAGGCCGGCGACCACGTGGTGCACGAGCAGCACGGCATCGGCCGGTACGTCGAGCTGGTGCAGCGCACCGTCAACGGCGCCTCCCGGGAATACCTGGTCATCGAGTACGCGCCGAGCAAGCGCGGCCAGCCCGGCGACCGGCTCTTCGTCCCCACCGACCAGCTCGACCAGCTCAGCCGCTACGTCGGCGGCGAGCAGCCCACCCTGCACAAGATGGGCGGCTCGGACTGGCAGAAGTCCAAGGCCCGCGCCCGCAAGGCGGTCAAGGAGATCGCCGCGCAGCTGATCCAGCTCTACGCCGCGCGAAAGGCGTCCAAGGGGCACTCGTTCGCACCCGACACCCCGTGGCAGCGGGAGTTGGAGGACGCCTTCCCCTGGCAGGAGACGCCGGACCAGCTCGCCGCGATCGAAGAGGTCAAGCGGGACATGGAGCAGACCGTCCCGATGGACCGGCTGATCTGCGGCGACGTCGGCTACGGCAAGACCGAGATCGCCGTCCGGGCCGCCTTCAAGGCGGTGCAGGACGGCAAGCAGGTGGCGGTGCTGGTGCCCACCACGCTGCTGGTGCAGCAGCACTACAACACCTTCGCCGAGCGGATGAGCCAGTTCCCGGTGACCATCCGGCAGCTGTCCCGCTTCCAGACGCCGAAGGAGTCCGAGCGGACGTTGGAGATGATCGCCGACGGCACCGTCGACATCGTCATCGGCACCCACCGGCTGCTCCAGACGGCGACCCGGTTCAAGCAGCTCGGCCTGGTCATCGTCGACGAGGAGCAGCGGTTCGGCGTCGAGCACAAGGAGCACCTGAAGAGCCTGCGGGCCTCGGTGGACGTGCTCAGCATGTCGGCCACGCCGATCCCCCGGACGCTGGAGATGGCGATCACCGGCATCCGGGAGATGTCCACCATCGCCACCCCGCCGGAGGAGCGGCACCCGGTGCTCACCTTCGTCGGGGCGTACGACGACCGGCAGGTGGCCGCCTCCATCCACCGCGAGCTGCTCCGCGACGGGCAGGTCTTCTACCTGCACAACCGGGTCGAGTCGATCGACAAGGCGGCTCGGCGCATCCGCGAGCTGGTGCCCGAGGCGCGGGTCGCGGTGGCGCACGGCCAGATGGGCGAGGACGCGCTGGAGAAGGTGATGGTCGGCTTCTGGGAGAAGGAGTTCGACGTCCTGGTCTGCACCACGATCGTGGAGTCCGGCATCGACATCCCGAACGCCAACACCCTGATCGTGGAGCGGGCCGACCTGCTCGGCCTGGCCCAGCTGCACCAGATCCGGGGCCGGGTCGGTCGCGGCCGGGAGCGGGCGTACGCGTACTTCCTCTACCCGCCGGAGAAGCCGCTGACCGAGCACGCCCACGAGCGGCTGGCCACCATCGCCCAGCACACCGAGCTGGGCGCCGGCATGTACGTGGCGATGAAGGACCTGGAGATCCGGGGCGCCGGCAACCTGCTCGGCGGTGAGCAGTCCGGCCACATCGAGGGCGTCGGCTTCGACCTGTACGTCCGGATGGTCGGCGAGGCGGTGTCGGCATTCAAGGGCGAGCGCCAGGAGGAGGAGGCCGACGTCAAGATCGACCTTCCGATCGACGCGCACCTGCCGCACGACTACGTCGGGGTGGAGCGGCTGCGGCTGGAGATGTACCGCAAGCTGGCCGAGGCCCGCGACGAGGAGCGGCTGCGCGAGGTGGTCGCCGAGATGACCGACCGGTACGGCGAGCCGCCCGCCCCGGTGCAGAACCTGGTCGCGGTGGCCCGGTTCCGCCTGCTGGCCCGCCGGTACGGCCTGACCGACGTGTCGATGCAGGGCAAGCACCTCCGGTTCGGCCCGCTGCCGCTGCCGGATTCCAAGCAGCTGCGGCTCAAGCGCTACCACCCGGACTCGGTCTACAAGCAGGCCACCGACCAGGTCAGCGTGCCGCGGCCGAGCACCCGCCGGGTCGGCGGCGAACCGCTGCGCGACCAGGCACTGCTGGAGTGGTGCGCGCAGCTCCTCTCCGATGTCCTGGGCGAGCCCGAGGAGCGGGCCGGTTCTGCCCGCCCCGCAGTGGCGAGCGGAAGGTGACACGGCGAACCGGCGGCGCTGGCCGGGGCGTCGGCGTGAGGCGGCCCGCCCGTGGTGGGCGGCGTCACACCGCCGTACCGGGCATGAGAGAGTGACCCGCATGCGTGCACGCCGTCTCATCGCCGCCGCCAGCGTCGCGGCTCTCGGTGTCCTCTCCCTCGCCGCCTGCGGGAAGTCCTCGCCCGACGTGGCCGCGTACGTCGGTGACCGGACCTACTCGGTCGACCGGGTGGACGCGATCTACGACGACGCCCAGGCGAAGTTCGCGGAGGCCGTGCGCCAGAGCGCGACCCAGGCCGGCGTCACCCCCGACGCGGAGCAGCTCCGCTCCCGGGTGACCCGGCAGGACGTGGTGAACCTGCTGGTCAGCATCGACCTGGGTAAGCGGGTCGTGGCCGAGCAGGGCATCCAGGTGTCGGACCAGGTCACCCCGGAGCAGCTCGCGCAGCAGCTCCAAATGCCGCCGCAGGCCGAGTTCGCCAAGCTCTGGGGCGAGTGGGCCGACATCTCCATGGTGCTCAGCCAGAAGCTGCCGCCGGCCGAGCTCAGCGACGCCTCGGTGATGGCCGTCTACCACGCGATCGAGGAGACCGGCGGGATCCAGTCCGGGCTCTCGGTGGGCGAGGTGCGGCAGCTCTTCGGCGAGGGCGGCTTCGTCCGTACCGCCTCGGCGCTCAGCGCGGCGCTGGAGGAGGAGGCCGACAAGGTGGACCTGTCGGTCAACCCACGCTTCCGGCCGCTCGGCGTCCCGTCCTGGGTCAACAAGGGCCAGGAGCTCGTCTTCTACGCCCTGCCGTACGTCGACGCCAGCGGCCCGGTGACCGACATCTCGACCCCCGAGCCGGTCGTCACCCCGGCGGAGCAGGCCGGGTCGGTGGCCCCCTGAGCATGTCCGCACGGATCGTTCTGCTGGTCACGTCGCCCCGGCTGCCGGCCGGCCTGCTGACCGCGGCCGCCTGGGACGTCGTACGCTCCGCGCCGGTGCTGGCCGGCGGGGAGAGCGCGCTGACCACGGCGGTCCGGGCGGCGGGCGCCGAGGTCAGGGTGGTCGAGGCCGGCGCGACGCAGGCGCTGCTCGACGCGGTGGCGGCGCACGGCGCGGCGGTCTGGCTGGCCGGTCCCGCCGGTGACGAGGCGCTCGCCCGGGAGCTGGGCCTGCGGCTGGCCCGCCAGCCGGGGCTGGCCGAGCTGGAGCTGATGTACGGCTCGTGGGACCCGCCCGGCGCGCGGCTGCTCGACGCGGTCGAGGTGATGGACCGGCTCGCCTCGCCCGGCGGTGACCCGTGGAAGCGCTCGCAGACCCACCGCAGCCTCGCCGGCTTCCTGCTGGAGGAGTGCTACGAGGCGTACGACGCGATCAGCGCCGACGACACCGACTCGCTCCGCGAGGAACTGGGCGACGTGCTGCTCCAGGTGCTGCTGCACGCCCGGCTGGCCGAGGAACTGCCCGAGGGCGAGCGGTGGAGCGTCGACGACGTGGCCGGCGGCCTGGTGGACAAGATGGTCCGCCGCAACCCGCACGTCTTCGCCGGCGCGGAGGCGGGCACGCTGGAGGAGATCGAGGCGAGCTGGGAGCGGATCAAGCAGGCCGAGAAGGCCCGCGCCTCGGTGCTGGACGGCATCGCGCTGAGCCAGCCCGCGCTCGCCCTGGCCGCCAAGATCCTCGACCGCGCCGGCCGGATCGGCCTCGCCGTTCCGCCCCCGCTGGCCGACACCCAGGTCGACCCGGAGGCGCGACTCGGTGCCAGCCTGCTGGCCACCGTCGCCGCCGCCCGACAGGCCGGCATCGACCCCGAGGCCGCCCTGCGCCGCGCCACCCTCGCCTACGCCGACGCCGTCCGCACCGCCGAGCGCACCACCCGCGACTGACCCCCGCGTCGGCGCTCCTCCCGTCACTGCCCTTCCCGCGCCGGCGCACGTCCGTCCCGGGTCGTGATCGACTCCATTTGCGGCGTGTCGCGGCCTCCCGCGATCCGGACACCGCGACACACCGCAATTCGTGCAGGGGCCAGGGGCCAGGGCCGGCGGTCGGTGGGCGGTGTCGGGACGGTGCGGTCGGTAGGGTCGGGGAATGGAACAGTTCGTGCCGCTGGCGGAACGGATCGTCGAGGCGTTGCTGGAGAGCCGCCCCGGGCTGGCCACCTCCGCCGGTGACCACCGGTACGACGACCGGCTGCCCGATCTCTCCCCCGAGGCCGTGAAGGCCGACCAGGCGATGCTGCGGGAGGCCGCCGACGCGCTCTCCGAACTCGACCCCGACGCGCTGGACGTGGAGGAGCAGGTCGACCACGCGCTGCTCAGCGCCCTGGTCGACCGGGAGCTGTTCGAGCTGGGCGAGATCCGCGGGTACGAGTGGGACCCGCTGCGGCACAACCCCGGCCCGCTGCTGCACGCGGTGCTCGCCCGCCCGTACGCCCCGGTCGAGGAGCGCCTGACCCACCTGGTCGGGCGGCTGTCGGCCGTGCCCGATGCCCTGGCGACCGCGCGCGCGACGCTGCGCGACATGCCCCGGATCCACGCCGAGACGGCGGTCGGGCAGTTCACCGGCACGGCGGCGCTGATCCGCGACGAGGTGCCGCTGCTGCTGGCGCAGGCACCCGCGCTGTTCGACCGGGTGGAGCCGGCCGCCACCGCGGCGATCGCGGCGCTGGAGGAGTTCGTGGCGTGGCTGCGCATCGGCCTCGAGGCCGACGCCGGGCCGGGGCGTGACCCCCGGCTGGGGCGGCGGCGCTGGGAGGCGCGGCTGTGGCACACCCTCGACACCGAGTTGGGCGCCGCCGAGGTGCAGCGCCGCGCCTGGGCCAACCTGGACCGGGTCACCGAGGAGATCCGCGCCGCGGCCGTCGAGCTGGTCGGCGGCCGGGCCGACGACGAGACGGTACGCCGGGCGCTGGACCTGCTCGCCGCCGAGCACCCCGACAACCACTCCATCGTGGACCTCGCCTCGACCACCCTGGACGAGGCCGTCGACTTCGTTCGGGACCGTGACCTGGTCACCCTGGTCGACGACCCGTGCGTGATTGAGGAGATGCCCGAGTTCGCCCGGGGCGTGGCCGTCGCCTACTGCGACTCGCCCGGCCCGCTGGAGACGGCGGCGCTGCCCACCTTCTACTGCATCTCGCCCACCCCGGCGGACTGGCCCGCGCACCGGGTGGAGTCGTTCTACCGCGAGTACAACGACCACATGATCCGCAACCTGACCGTGCACGAGGCGATGCCCGGCCACTTCCTCCAGCTCGCGCACGCCCGCCGGTACGCCGGCCCGACCCGGGTCCGCCCGCTGACCGAGTCCGGCGTGTTCATCGAGGGCTGGGCGGTCTACACCGAGGAGTTGATGGCCGGCCTCGGCTTCGGTGGCCTGCCGGTGCGGTTGCAGCAGCTCAAGATGCAGCTGCGGATGACCATCAACGCGCTGCTGGACCAGCTGGTGCACTGCGAGGACCTGTCCGAGGCGGAGGCGATGGCGCTGATGACCGGGCGCGGCTTCCAGGAGGAGGGCGAGGCGGCCGGCAAGTGGCGGCGCGCGCTGCTGACCTCCACCCAGCTCTCCACGTACTTCGTGGGCTACAGCGAGATGGCCGACATCGCCGCGGCGCGCCCCGACGGGGTGTCGGTGCGCGAGTGGCACGACGCGATGCTCGCGCACGACTGCCCGCCGCCGCGCCACCTGCGGACCCTGCTGGGCATCTGAGCGTGCGGACCGCCTGGGTGGACCGGCCCGGCGCGGGCAGGGTCCGGCGTCGGGTGGTCCTGGCTGTCGTACTGCTGGCGACGATGGCGGCTGCCGGGTGCTCGCGGCTCCTGGCGGTGGTGGAGCCGGTGACCGTCACGGATCCGGTCTGGGCCCGGGACGGCTGGGTCTACTTCCTCCGTGAGGTGTCCTCGGACGGCGCGGAGCTGTGGCGGCAGCGTCCCGACGAGGGGTCCGCCGAGCTGGTGCTCGACGAGTCGGCTCTCGAGCCCGGGTGCGGCAGGGGGGTGTTCAGCTTCCTGTACCGGGCGCCGGAGGCGGATGTCGGCGTCGCCGCGCAGTGTCATGGCGTCCGTACCGAGCTGTTCACCTTCTCAGCCGGTCGCGGGTCGCTGGAGTCGGCCGCCTCCATGCCGTTCCTCGGTGACGTGGCATTCGCCGACGGGAGCGGCACCGGGTTCGCGGAAGTGCCGAAGAACTGTGGCATCGCGATCGAGCGGGTCGTCGACGGGAAGGCGAGTGAGTTCGACCGCCCGATCACGGTCTCCGGGAAGACGTTTCCGATGAGTGGTTCGGACCGTGAGTGTGGGTCGGTCGCCTGGGTGCGCTCGCCGGCGCTCTCCGGGGACGGCCTGCTGTACTTCCTGGCCGCGCCGGATTCGCTCGGGAAGCTCCCGGACCGCCGGAGCGACGCCTTGGAGAGCTACGAATGGCAGCTGGTGGTGTGGGACCCGAAGGCGGACTCGGCCAGATCCCTGACCGGGCTGCCGGGCCTCGCCGACCTCGCGGTCGCTCCGGACGGCCGTACCGTCCTCGTGGCGGTCACCTCGCCCGAGGCGAAGGGCGGTGTCTGGTCCGTCGACGCGGTCACCGGGAAGATGTCGAAGCTGTTGGACGAGGCCGAGGCACACCATCCGAGCTTTTCCCCGGACGGGCGGGAGTTCGTGTACGCCGAGGGCTACCACCGGCTCACGTTCAGCTCCGCCAGAGCCGGGTGAGCAACGGGCTCAGCCCGGTAGGCCGGCCGCCGCGTCGATCAGCCAGCGCGAGATGGAGTACGCCGGCGGCAGCTCCGCCGGCAGCGCGTCCACCGGGAACCAGCGCGCCTCGGTCAGTTCCCGCCCGTCCACCATCGGCTCGGCGGACGGGTCGGCAACGGTGGCGGTGAATCCGGTCAGCAGCGTCCCCGGCCCGGACATCGCCCACGGCTGGCTGCCGAAGTAGGCCAGCCGGTCGACGGTCAGCCCGACCTCCTCGCCGACCTCCCGGCGTACCGCCGCCTCCAGCGTCTCGCCGGCCTCGACGAACCCGGCGACCAGCGCCCACAGCTCCGTCGGCCCGTACGCGTGCCGCACCAGCAGCAGTTCGTCGGGGCCGCCGGCCGGGCCGGGGCGGGTGATCGCGGTGAGCACGGCGGCGGAGAGCCGCATCGGCACGTACAGGTCGCAGCCGGGGCACCGCCGGGCCGTCTCGCCGGGCACGTCGGCCAGTTCGGCCCGGCACGCCCCACACCACCGGTGGGTACGCCGCCAGGTGACCACCGCCAGCGCCCGCCCGGCCGCCGTGGCGAACGGCTCCGGCAGCTCGGCGGCGAGCGACCGCCAGCTCCGCCAGCGCCCCCACGACTCCGCGGCCTCGGCGCTGTCGACCGCCCACACCGGTACGCCGTCCAGCGTGCCGACCGGTATCCAGTCGGTGTCGGCGGGCAGCTCGCCGACTCGGGCGAACCGCCCCTCGGCGCGGGTGAGCACCCGGCGACCGGAGACCGGCAGGGCCAGGTCGCCCGGCGAGGGCGGGGCGGCGCGGTCCGCCCCGGAGAGGAACCCGCCGCGAACGGGCGTCGCCGACGCGGCGGGTGGCACCGGTTCCCCGGCTGCGGACGCCCCGGGGGCGGTCGGGTCAGCGGTCTGGGCGGGCGCTCCGGCCGTGGACGCCCGTTCGGCGGGAAGGCCGGGGGGCGGCGCGGTCACGAGGTGGCCGGTCGGTGGTCCACCACGCCCGCGCCAGACGGCACGTCGAAGGCGGCCGGGTCGACCGTCTCGGTGTAGCGGGTCAGCGCCACCTCGGTCGACGTGCCGTCGAGGGTGCCGGTGAAGCTGCCCAGCAGCCCCTCGGTGGTGACGCAGGTGGTGAAGTCGCCGGCCGAGCGCCGCACGTCGACGCAGGTGGCGTGGTGGCCGGCCACGGTGGTGTCGCTCTGGGTGACCTGGGCGTCCGGGTCGAGGGCGGCCTCGGTGAGCAGCGCCATCACGGCCGGCGGGGTGACCAGTCCCCGCTTGTCCGCCTCGGTGTAGACGACCACCGACGGCTTGCCGGCGGTCAGCTCCGGCGGCAGCACGGTGCAGGCGGTCCGGCCGCCGGCGTTCTCGCACCGGGTGACCGCATCCTGGGTCACCGTGATCTTGCCGTCCGGCCAGGTGTAGGCGGAGCGCAACGGCTCCTGCGTCTGCGCGATCGAGGCCGTCCGCCCGCCGGCGAACCGGTAGTCCGCGGCCCAGGTGCCGGTCAGTGCGCCGTCCAACCGGGCGGCCAGGTCGTTGACCAGGTCGGCCCGGCCCAGCGCCCGGCCGGCGTCGTCCAGGGTCTGGCATCCGGTCACCGTGAGCGACGCGGCGACCGACACGGCCAGCACGCGGAGGGTGGTCGATACGGCGGGCATGGCGACCAGCGTGGTCGATCGGGTCCACCCGACGCAAACCCGTTGCCGGTTGAGGCCCGAGAATCCGGGAATGTCCGTCTCACCCCGCACGCCGGTGGGCATCCGGGGCGCGGGACGAACGGCGGGCGACGACGTGCGGCCGGCCGTCGCCCGATACGCTGCGTTCAACACCTGCCCCAGCCGCACCGTCGCGGCCCATACCGGATTCGCACACACGAACGAGGAGCGACTCAGTGGCAACCATCGAGGGAATCGTCGCCCGGGAGATTCTCGACTCGCGGGGCAACCCGACGGTCGAGGTCGAGGTCGGGCTCGACGACGGCACGATCGCCCGCGCCGCGGTGCCCTCCGGCGCCTCCACCGGCGCCTTCGAGGCGATCGAGCTGCGCGACGGTGACTCCGACCGCTACCAGGGCAAGGGCGTCGAGAACGCGGTCGCCAACATCGAGGACAAGATCGTCGACCAGCTCATCGGCTACGAGGCGAGCGAGCAGCGGCTGATCGACCAGAAGATGCTCGACCTCGACGGCACGGACAACAAGGCCGAGCTGGGCGCCAACGCCATCCTGGGCGTCTCCCTGGCGGTGGCGAAGGCCGCCGCCGGCAGCGCCGAGCTGAGCCTCTTCCGCTACCTGGGCGGCCCGAACGCGCACCTGCTGCCGGTGCCGATGATGAACATCCTCAACGGTGGGGCGCACGCCGACTCCAACGTCGACATCCAGGAGTTCATGATCGCGCCGATCGGCGCGCCCAGCTTCCGCGAGGCACTGCGCTCCGGCACCGAGGTCTACCACGCGCTGAAGTCGGTGCTGAAGAAGAAGGACCTCTCCACCGGCCTCGGCGACGAGGGCGGCTTCGCCCCGAACCTGCCGACCAACGCCGCCGCGCTGGACCTGATCGCCGAGGCGGTGGAGAAGGCCGGCTACCGGCTCGGCACCGACATCGTCTTCGCGCTCGACGTGGCCGCCACCGAATTCTTCGACAACGGCACCTACACCTTCGAGGGCAGCGCGAAGTCCGCCGAGGAGATGAGCAACTACTACACCAAGCTCATCGGCGACTACCCGATCGTCTCCATCGAGGACCCGCTGTCCGAGGACGACTGGAGCGGCTGGGCGACCCTGACCGCGGCGATCGGCGACCGGATCCAGATCGTCGGCGACGACCTCTTCGTGACCAACCCGCAGCGCATCGCCCGGGGCATCGCCGAGAGCGCCGCCAACGCGGTGCTGGTCAAGGTCAACCAGATCGGTTCGCTGACCGAGACCCTGGACGCGGTGGACCTGGCCCACCGGGCCGGCTTCAAGTGCATGATGAGCCACCGCTCCGGCGAGACCGAGGACACCACCATCGCCGACCTGGCCGTCGCCACCGGCTGCGGCCAGATCAAGACCGGCGCCCCGGCCCGCTCCGACCGGGTGGCCAAGTACAACCAGCTCCTGCGGATCGAGGAGGAGTTGGCCGACGCGGCGCGGTACGCCGGCGCGGGCGCGTTCCCGCGTTACCGTTCGGCCTGACCCGCTGAGCCTCGGGGGAGGGGTGTGACGATGCAGCAGCGCCGCACACCGGGCGGTCAGCGCCCCGCCCGTCGACCGACCGGTCGGCCGGGCGGGGCCCGTGGCGCCCGGCCGACCGTGCGCGACGGCGGGGTCCGCGCCGAGCCGCGGGCGGCCGCCGGCCGGGCGCGGGGCGCCGAGGGCGTACGCTCCGCGAGCCGTCCCGCCGCCGCCCGTCGTACGGCGGCCGGCGGCACCATCAAGCGGCTCACCGCACCCCACCCCCGACGCTTCACCGGGCGGGCCACCGTGCTCTTCGCGGTGCTGATCGCGCTCGCCCTGGCCTACACCTATCCGGTCCGGGTCTACCTCGACCAGCAGGTGGACATCGAGCGGTTGGAACGCTCGCAGGCCGCCCAGCGGCAGGAGATCTCGAAGCTGTCGGCCGAGGCGGCGAAGTGGCAGGACCCGGCGTACATCGAGATCAAGGCCAGGGAACGGTTCTACATGGTCCGGCCGGGCGAGACGCCGGTGATCGTGCTGAACGACCCGGAGGGCGCGGCCCGGGACGCCAACGCCGGCAAGCCACCGGTCCCGCCGAAGACCCCCGACCCCTGGTACGACACGCTCTGGTCCAGCGTGCGGGCGGCGAACGGCGAGCGCCCCGAGAAGTGAGCACCACCCGAGCACCGAACGAGAGATGGGCACCGTGACTGTCGTACCACCGCAGGAGCCGGCGGCGGACTCCGTACCCCTGCCGCAGCGGGAACCGGCCACCGAGGCCGACCTGGCCGCGGTGGCCGCGCAGCTCGGACGCCCGCCGCGCGGCACCCGGGCGGTGGCCCACCGGTGCCCGTGCGGGCTGCCCGACGTGGTGGAGACGACGCCGCGGCTGGCCGACGGCACGCCCTTCCCGACGCTGTTCTACCTGACCTGCCCCCGCGCGACGGCGGCGTGCAGCCGGCTGGAGTCGGCCGGGCTGATGAAGGAGATGGCCGACCGGCTCGCCGAGGACCCGGAGCTGGCCGCCCGCTACCGCGCGGCGCACGAGGACTACCTCGCCCGGCGGGAGGCGATCGGCCAGGTGCCGGAGATCGCCGGCATCTCCGCCGGTGGGATGCCGGGCCGGGTGAAGTGCCTGCACGTGCACCTGGGGCACGCGCTCGGCGCCGGGCCGGGGGTCAACCCGTTCGGCGACGAGACGCTTGAGCTGGTGGAGAAGTGGTGGGCGGCCGGGCCGTGCGTGGACGTGCCGGCGGAGTGAGATGAGCGCCGCCGACGAGATCGTCGTACGCCGGGCGCGCACCGGTGACGTGCGGGGCATCCGGCGGCTGGTCGACACGTACACCGACGACCGGCGGCTGTTGAGCAAGGCCACCGTCACCCTCTACGAGGACGTGCAGGAGTTCCGGGTCGCGGTGACCGGCGACGGCACCGTGGTCGGCTGCGGCGCGCTGCACGTGATGTGGGAGGACCTGGCCGAGATCCGGACGGTGGCGGTGGACCCGGTGTGCCGGGGCCGGAAGATCGGTCACCGGATCGTGGGCGAGCTGATCGACGCCGCCCGGGAGCTGGGCGTCGCGCGGATCTTCGTGCTCACCTTCGAGACCCGGTTCTTCGGCGCGTTCGGCTTCACCGAGATCGACGGCGCGCCGGTGCCGCAGCCGGTCTACGAGCAGCTGCTGCGCTCGTACGACGAGGGTGTCGCGGAGTTCCTGGACCTGGAGCGGGTCAAGCCGAACACACTCGGCAACACCCGGATGCTGCTGCGGCTGTAGTCGGTGCGCCCTCGGCGTGCTGCCGGGCCACGCCCTCCGGATGCGGCCACGCCGTCGAGGGTGATACCTCAGAGGCATCAAGATGACTCTCAGGTATCACCCTCGACGAGGTGATGCCGCCGACGGCGACCGACAGGTCGGGACCGCGGGGCTGCCGTAGGGTTGCTGCCGTGACGACGCGTGTGGCCGCCATCGACTGTGGGACCAACTCCATCCGCCTGCTGGTCGCCGACCTGCCCGACCCGTCCGCCGGGGCGCAGGCGCCGCTGCTCGACCTGACCCGCCGGATGGAGATCGTCCGGCTCGGCCAGGGCGTCGACCGGACGGGGCGGCTCGCCCCGGAGGCGATCGAGCGGACCCGGGTGGCGCTGGCCGACTACGCCGCCGAGATCGAGAAGCTGGGCGCGGAGCGGGTGCGGATGTGCGCCACCTCCGCCTCCCGGGACGCCGCCAACGCCGGGGACTTCCGGGCCATGGTCGAGCAGACCCTCGGTGTCGCGCCCGAGGTGGTCACCGGCGACGAGGAGGCCCGGCTCTCCTTCACCGGCGCGGTCCGGGGGCTGCCCGCCGACGCGGAGCCGCCGTACCTGGTGGTCGACATCGGCGGCGGCTCGACGGAGTTCGTCGTCGGCACCCGCGAGGGCGGGGTGCAGGCGGCGATCTCGATGGACATCGGCTGCGTCCGGATGACCGAGCGGCACCTGCACGGCGACCCGCCCACGCTGGACGAGATCGCCGCCGCGCAGGCCGACATCACCGTCGCGGTGGACCGCGCGCTCGAGGCCGTCCCCGGCCGCCAGGCCGCCACGCTGGTCGGCCTCGCCGGGTCGGTCACCACCGTCGTCGCCATCGCCCAGGGCCTCACCGAGTACGACCCGGAGCGCATCCACCACGCCCGGGTGTCGTACGACCGGGTGGCCGACGTGACCGCCGACCTGCTGGCGAAGACCCGCGACGAGCGGCTGGCCGTCCCGGTCATGCACCCCGGGCGGGCCGACGTGATCGGCGCGGGCGCGCTGGTGCTCCGCGTGATCATGGAGCGGGCCGGCATGCCGTCAGTGGTCGCCTCCGAACACGACATCCTCGACGGCATCGCCTGGAGCCTCGCCCCGCAGGACCAGCGTCAGTAGTTCACCGCGTCGGCTGGCGCCTCCAGTCCGACCACTGCCCGCGCCCGTCCCCGGAGCCGCCCGCCAGCGAGCCGGCCCGGTCCGAACGATCGGGCCGGTCCGCACCGCCGGTCCCCACCAGTTCCGGCTCCGGCGTCGGGTGTGGCGTGCCCAGGCCGAGACCGTCCACGCCGAGTGGGCGGTCCCGTCCCGCTGCGGGCGGGATGATCTCGTCCGGTACCAGCGCGGCGGGTGCGTCGGCGGCGGGCTGCGGCCAGCGCTGCCAGCGGCGGATGCTCACGACCCCGACGAGCAACAGCGAGCCCACCAGCAGTGTCGTCCCGGTCCGTACCGGGGCCGCCAGGTCGACCTGGCGGCCGTTCAAGGTCAGTTTGTGGTCGAGCAGGCTCATCAGCGCGGCCGGGCGGATCAGTAGGCCCAGGTAACTGGCCGAGTAGACCAGCCCGGTCAACGCCGCGCCCAGCGGGGAGATCCGGAGCGTGGCGATGAGCCCGAGCAGGATCCCGGCAGCCGCCAGCACCAGGGCGGGTCGCACGAAATCACTGCTGTCCAGCGCGCCGCCATCCTGTGCATTGGCGAACGCCTGTGCTGATCGATCCTGGCCGAGGGCGAACAGGATCCAGGCCAGCGGACCCACGACGGCTGCGGTGATCACGGTTCGGATGTGTCGCATCCGGGCAAGGTACCGATCTTGCTCGTGGATCAGCAGGCCAGCTAAGCGAAACTTAATTCGACGGATTGAACCGCGGCGAGGGCGTTGACGGTACTACGCAATCCGCACTACTCTCGAATCCGTGGATACCACACAGCTCCTGAAGGGTGTGCTCGATCTCGCCGTGCTCGCCGTGCTCAAGGACGAGGACGGCTACGGTTACGACATCCTGCGCCGGCTCCGCGAGGCCGGTCTCGACGAGGTCGGCGACGCCTCGGTCTACGGCACGCTGCGCCGGCTCTTCGGTGCCGGCCTGCTCACCACGTACGTGGTGCCCAGCGAGTCCGGGCCGCACCGCAAGTACTACGCGCTGAACGCCGCCGGCCGGGACCAGCTCACCCGCTCCGGCAAGACCTGGCGCTCGTTCGCCACCACCATGGACACGCTGCTCGACGATCGGGGGATGGCGGCATGACCGTCACTGGGCAGGAGATCACGGACTACGTGGAACGGGTGCGGGCCGCGCTGGCCGACCTGCCGCCGGCGGTCCGCGAGGAACTGACCGAGGACCTGCCGGAGCATCTCGCCGAGGTCGCCGCCGAGGACGGCGGCTCGCTGGTCGAGCGGCTGGGCGAGCCGGAGGCGTACGCGGCCGAGCTGCGTGCCGCGGCCGGCGCGGGCGAGCGGTCCGCCGGCCGACTCGGCCTGGAGCAGCGATTCGGCGCCGTCGCGGGCCGGGTCCGCGGCCGGCTCTCCGGCCTGGACACCCGGCTCGGCCCCCCGCTCGGGTACGCCTCGGCGAGCGAGTTCCTCCGCCTGCTCCGTCCGGCATGGTGGGTGCTGCGCGGCTACCTGACGGCGTCGCTGCTGGGCGCGATGACCGGCGCGCCGCTGGCCGTGGTACCTCGGGTGGGCAGCAGCGCGATGGCCGGGCTGGTGCTGCTGGTCGGCTGCGTGCTGGCCTCGATCTGGCTGGGCCGCCGGGCCGGCGAACTGCGCCGCTGGCCGCGCCTCCTGCTGCGCGCCGGCACCCTGGTGCTCATCGTGTTCGCCCTGGCCGCCCTGGTGCAGGTGGACGAGCGGGCCCGCTGGCACGGCGACTACGGCTACGACCCGATCTCGGTGCGCAACCCGTACGACGAGGTGCAGGACGTCTACGTCTACGACAGCGAGGGGCGGCTGGTGGAGAACGCCCGGCTCTTCGACCAGAACGGCACCCCGATCCGGCTCGGCTGGCCCTCCTGCGCCGACCCGGCCCTGCCCGACGTCAACCCGGTGCAGCGCGGCTACCCGTACTGCCCGGAGCAGGCGCCGTTCCGGCCCCGCCCGCCGGCCCAGGTGCCGGTCCCGCCGGGCACCGCCCCGACGTCCGCCGCACCTTCGGCCACCGCGACGCCGACCGGTGCCGCACCGACGCCGACCGTCAGCGCACCGGCGCCGACCGGGGGCGCACCGGGCCCGACGGTGACCGCGCCGGCCGGGCCGACCGCTCCGGCGCCCGTCCCGACGAGCTGAGGATCGATCCTGGGAAATAGCTGAACGGATGAGGGGAACGGGACAGCGCATCTCGATCTTGGTGGCTACCAAGATGCGGGCCAGTGCTCCGCCGTTTAGGGGGAAGGCCCGCGCGGGTGGGCCTTCAGGCCCGAGCGTGCTCTAACCGGGACGTTGTTGCTGCTCGATGTACTGGCGCAGGACGGTCAGGGGTGCGCCGCCGGGGGAGCCGGCGAAGTCCGAGGCTGACCACAGCTTGTTGGCTCGGTAGTAGTGGCGGACCAGGTCGGGGAACTCGTGTCGCATCCGCCGTGAGGACATGCCCTTAAGGCTGTTGACCAGCTTTGACAGGGCCACCTCGGGCGGAAAGTTGACCAGCAGGTGTACGTGCTCGCCCTCGCCGCTGAAGCACGCCAGCAGGCGCGTGAGGCAGGCGAGGCGTACCTGTCGGATGGTGACCTGTCGAAGCGGGTCATCACCCAGGCCAAGCAGACGCCTGAGCGGGCGTGGCTGGGCGAGGTGTCGGCGGTGGTACTCCAGCAGGCCCTCGCGGACCTTAACGTCGCGTACCGGAACTTCTTCACCTCGATCAGTGGCAAGCGCCAGGGCCGCAAGGTCGCCCCGCCGAGGTTCCGGTCCCGCAAGGACAACCGGCAGGCGATCCGGTTCACCGCGAACGCCCGGTTCAAGGTGCTCGACAACGGCCGGCTCAGGTTGCCGAAGATCGGCGACCTTGCGGTGCGTTGGTCCCGGCATCTGCCGGCCGCACCAACCTCGGTCACGGTCATCCGGGACGCGGCTGGTCGGTACTTCGCCTCGTTCGTTGTGGTCGCCGCCGACGACCCGCTGCCTCCGGTCGACGCCGAGGTGGGCATCGACCTCGGGTTGACGCACTTCGCGGTCCTGTCCAACGGCAAGAAGGTCGCCGCCCCGAAGTTCTTGCGTCGGGCGGCCCGCAAACTGCGCCGGCTGCAGCGGGATCTGTCCCGAAAGCAGCGGGGCAGCAACAACCGCAGGAAGGCCGTCGTCAAGGTCGCCCGCGCGCACGCTCGGGTGGCCGACACCCGGCGGGACTGGCAGCACCAGCTCTCGACACGGATCATCCGCGACAACCAAGCGGTGTACGTCGAGGGACCTGTGCGTCGTCGGTCTCGGCCGGACCCGGCTGGCCACATCGGTGCACGACGCGGGCTGGGCGCAGTTCGTGCAGATGTTGGAGTACAAGGCCGCCCGGCGCGGGCGGACGTTCGCAAAGACCAACCGGTTCCTGCCCACGTCGCAGACATGCTCGACGTGCAGCCGGATCGACGGACCCAAGCCGCTGTCCGTCCGGTCGTGGACCTGCCCGTGCGGGGCCGTCCACGACCGGGACGTCAACGCGGCCAGAAACATACTCGCGGCGGGACGCGCCGAGAGCCTAAACGCCTGTGGAGCGCAGGTAAGACCGGCACCCCTGCCGGCACCGCGCCGAGAAGCAGGAATCCGCCCCGACGCTGCGCGGTCCACGCGCAGCGTGGAGGGAACCTCCGTCCCTTAGGGCGGAGAGATCGTCAAGTCTTCTACAACATCGCCCCGGGCGGCAAGGGCTACCTGCTTTGCCTGACCAGGAAGGCCTGACCGGCCGGGACCACGAGGGCCGGATCGGCCTCGGCACGACCGTCGGACGGCGGCGCGGGAAGCCCCCGCGCCGCCGTCGTCGTACGCCGGTTCACCATGCGGTGAACGGGAGGTATATGCCACTGTTCTCGCGTCTTCCCGGCGCGCTCACGGCGTGGCAGGCTACCGGCACGTAGGACCACTGGGCGACCAGCCAACGATGACTGACCGCTAGGAGGACGGCCGATGGGCGAGATGGTGAGCTACGCCAGCAACGGTGGGACGAGCGAGGGGTATCTCGCGATACCCTCCGGCGGTGCGGCCAGCCCCGCGGTCATCGTCATCCAGGACTGGTGGGGTCTGGTGCCCCACATCCGGTCGGTCGCGGACCGCTTCGCCGAGGCGGGCTTCGTCGCCCTCGCCCCGGACTTCCGGCACGGTCAGCCGGCCAGCAAGCCGAGTGAGCCCCGGCAGATGCTGAACAGCGCGCAGATGGACGAGGCGGCGGCGGACATCGCCGTCGCGGCGGACTACCTGGCCGGTCGTCCCGAGGTCACCGGCAAGGTCGGCTGCGCGGGTTTCTGCGCGGGAGCCAGCCTGGCCCTCTGGGCGGCCAGCCGGTCCGAGCGGATCGTCGCCACCGCCGCCTTCTACCCGCGGCTGCCGTGGGAGGCGATGCGCTCCGAGTGGAGCGACTACGCCGGCAAGGCGGCGGTCATCCACTGCTCCGAAGCGGACGGTCTCTCCGCCGCGGACGGCGTACAGACCGTCCGCCGGGCCATCGAGACGGCCGGCGGCACCTGCCAGACCTACGACTACCCGGGCACCGCGCACGCGTTCTTCAACGAGGACCGGCCGGAGAACTTCGACCAGCGGGCCGCCGCCACCGCCTGGGCGCGCACCCTGGAACTCTTCCGGGCCAAGCTTGGCTGAGCCCCGTACCCCCGTGGAGGTGGTCGCCCGCGCCGCGCGGGCGACCGACCTGGCCGACCTCGACGGCGCGGTCAGCAACTGCTTCGCCTGCCCGCGCCTGGTCTCCTGGCGGGAGGAGGTCGCCCGGACGAAGCGGGCGGCCTTCCGCGAGCAGCACTACTGGGGTCGCCCGGTGCCCGGCTTCGGCACGCCGGACGCCCGGATCGGCATCCTCGGGCTGGCCCCGGCCGCGCACGGCGGCAACCGCACCGGTCGGATCTTCACCGGCGACCGGTCGGGCGACGTGCTCTTCGCCGCCCTGCACCGCGCCGGCCTGGCCAACCAGCCGACCAGCGTGGCCGCCGACGACGGGCTCACGCTGCGGGACACCCGGATCTTCGCCGCGGTGCGGTGCGCGCCGCCGGACAACAAGCCCACCCCGGCCGAGCGGGACACCTGCGCGCCGTGGCTGCACCGCGAGGTCGGGCTGATCCGGCCCACCCTGCGCGTCGTGGTCGCGCTGGGCGCCTTCGCCTGGGCAGCGTGGTGGCCGGTGCTGCGCGACGTGTACGGCGTCCGCCCGCCCAGCCCGCGACCGGTCTTCGGTCATGGGGCACACTGGTCCGGGACGGCCGCCCCCGAGCTGCTCGGTTGCTACCACGTCAGCCAGCAGAACACCTTCACGGGACGGCTGACACCCTTGATGCTGGACGACGTGTTCGCCCGGGCGAAGCAACTCGCCGGGGTGGACTAAGGCTGCGTGGGGCGGTGGCGATGGACCTCGGCGTGCTGCGCAGGTGGTGGCCCGTCCTCGCGGTGACCCTCCTGCTGGCCGCCGCGGCGCTCGCCGCCGGGCACTCCTCGATCGGCGCGAGCCGCATCCCGCCCGCCGCCAAGCAACTCCCGTACGTCCCGGACTACCCCTCCGCCGCGCCGGCCCCCTCCATCCCGATCGAGCCGCGCGCCGGTGCCGAACGCACCCAGGCCGACATCCCGCAGTGGATCGCGACCGCGGCGATCGTCCTGCTGGGCCTGGCCATCCTGCTCGCCCTCGGCTACCTGGCCTGGACGCTGATCCGGGGCGCCCTGCGCCGCACCACCCGGGCCGTCCCGGCCGCCCGCGCCCGGCGTACCGCCGAGGGCACCGCCCGCGAGGTGGTCGCCGCCCTCGACGCGGGCCTGGTCGAGCTGGACGACGCCGACACCGACCCGCGTACCGCCGTGATCGCCTGCTGGGTACGCCTGGAGGAGGCCGCCACCGAGGCCGGCGTGCCGCGGCGTACCGGGGACACCCCGACCGACCTGGTCACCCGGCTGCTGCGGGGCGACCCGGCCGCCGGGGTGCCCGCCATCGCCAGCGCCGACGTGCTGGACTCCTTCGCCCACGTCTACCGCGAGGCCCGGTACGCCACCCACACCGTGGACGCCCGGATGCGCGACCAGGCCCGGGCGGCGCTGCGCCGGCTGCGCGGCGAACTGACCGCCCTCGCCACCGCCGCCGAGGAGGTGCCGGCGTGAACGCGCGACCCGTCGAGCCCCGGGCGGTGCGGTCATGACCGAGCGCACCGGCCTCGACGATCTGCTCACCTTCGAGGAGGAGCCGCCGCCGCGCGCCGGCCGGCAGCGCGGCGGCCGGGGCCGGGCGGTGCTGCGTACCCTCGCGGTCGCCGCCGCCGTCACCGCGGTGGTCCTCGCCGTCCTGCGCGCGGTCGGCCTCCAGGTCTCGATCTGGATCGTGGTGGCCGGCGTGCTGGCGGTGCTCGCCGTCCGCCGGGTCACCGCCGGCCTCGCCCCGCCGCCCCCGCCCCGCGCCGGCGGCCGGGCTCCGGCCGGCGAGGAACCCGGCTCGTACGACTGGGGCGCCCGGGACGCCCTGCGGACCGCCATCAACGGGTGGGAACGACCGCTGGACTGGTCCTCGGGCAACCGTAAGCGGTTCACCGAGCGGATCCTGCCGCGGCTGGGCGAGCTGGCCGACGAGCGGCTGCGCCAGCGCCACGGCCTGACCCGCGAGTCCGACCCGGCCCGCGCCCGCACCCTGCTCGGGGAGCCGCTGTGGACGTTCCTCAACACCCCCTCCCGCCGCCCCCCGTCGCCGCGCGACCTCGCGGCGATCGTTGCCGAACTGGAGAAGATCTGATGAACGACGTGGATCGCAAAAGCATCCCCGCCTCGGAGGTAGGCCACCTGGCCCGGGCGGTGCTGGACGCGGTCGGTCAGGTCGTGGTCGGCAAGCGGGAGTCCCTGGAGCTGGTCCTCGCCGGCATCCTGGCCGGTGGGCACGTGCTGCTGGAGGACCTGCCGGGGCTGGGCAAGACGCTGACGGCGCGGTCGTTCGCGCAGGCCCTCGGCCTCGACTTCCGCCGCCTCCAGTTCACCCCCGACCTGCTGCCGGCCGACGTCACCGGCTCCTTCCTCTACGACCAGCGCAGCGGTGACTTCTCCTTCCGGGCCGGCCCGCTCTTCACCAACCTGCTGCTCGCCGACGAGATCAACCGGACGCCGCCGAAGACCCAGTCGGCGCTGCTGGAGGCGATGCAGGAGAAGCAGGTCTCCGTCGAGGGCGTCACCTACCGGCTGGACGAGCCGTTCCACGTGCTCGCCACCGCCAACCCGATCGAGTACGAGGGGACGTACCCGCTGCCCGAGGCGCAGCTCGACCGGTTCCTGCTGCGGGTGTCGTTCGGCTACCCGCAGCGCGAGGAGGAGTGGGACGTGCTGCGCCGGCGGATGGCCCGCCGCCGCGAGGAGGCCGAGATCAAGCCGGTGGTGGACGCTGCCACGCTGCGCGCCATGCAGGCCGCGCTGGAGGACGTGGTGGTGGAGGACTCCGTCGGCCGGTACATCGTCGACCTGACCGCGGCCACCCGCGAGCACCCGTCGGTGCTGGTCGGCGCCTCCCCGCGCGGCTCGCTGGCGCTGCTGCTGCTGGCCCGCGTCCGGGCGGTCTTCGCCGGCCGCGACTACGTGGTGCCGGAGGACGTCAAGGAGGTGGCCGCCCCGGCGCTCGCGCACCGGATCACGCTGCGGCCGGAGATGTGGCTGCGGCGGGTCGATCCGTCCTTCGTGGTCGGTGAGGTGCTGGAGCAGACTCCCGCCCCGGCCAGCGGCGCGCTGCCCAGCTACGCGGCCGGCCGGCCGGGGCGCTGACGACCGTGCCCACCGACGAAGCGGCGGAGCCGACGGCGGGCTGGGCGCCCACCTGGGCGCTGGGCCGGGCGGTGCTGCTCACCGGGGTGCTGCTGATCGCCGCCGTGCTGCTCGGCCGGGTCGACCTGGTCGTGCTCGCCGCGCCGTTCGCGCTCGGCACCGCGTACGCGCTGCGCCGCCGGCCCACCGCCGCGCCGCAGGTGGAGATCCTCGCCGACGACGCGCACCTGGTCGAGGGCGGCGCGATGGCCGGCACGGTCAGCGTCGGCAACCCGGACACCGTGGCGTACGACGTGGCGGTGGTACGGGCCCGCGTCTCGCCGTGGCTGCGGGTCGAGCGGGTCGGCTTCGGCGGTGCCGGCGTGGACGTGCGCCGCTCCGGCGGCGCGGACCGCCCCTTCGTCACCTCGATCCCCACCGGCCGGGCCGTCGACCTGGAGCTGTCCGGCACCGCGCTGCGCTGGGGGCGGCACCCGATCGGCCCGGCCGGCGCGCGGGTCGCCGCCGCCGACGGGCTGCTCGTCTCCCGCGCGGTGATCACCGACCCGGTGCGGATGCGGGTCTACCCGGAAACCGAGCAGTTCGAGGCGGTGGAGGCGATGCCCCGGGCGGCCGGGCTGGTCGGCGCGCACCACTCGCGCCGCCCGGGCGAGGGCGGCGAGCTGGCCGGCGTCCGGGTCTTCGGGCCCGGCGACCGGCTGCGCCGCATCGACTGGCGGGTCTCCCTGCGGGCCCGTCAGCTGCACGTGGCGGCCACCCTGTCGGACCGGGACGCCGAGGTGGTGGTCCTGCTCGACGTGCTCGCCGAGGCGGGCCGCTCGGGCGGGGTGAAGGGCACCGCGTCCGTCTTGGACACCACCGTCCGGGCCGCCGCCGCGATCGCCGAGCACTACCTGCACCGGGGTGACCGGGTGGCGATGCTGGAGTACGGGCCGGCGGCCCGCCGGCTGCGCCCGGCCACCGGCCGCCGGCAGTACCTGACGGTGCTGGAGTGGCTGCTCGACGTGCGCGCCGAGGCCTCCCCGCACGAGCCGTACGACCAGGTCTTCGGGCCGCAGGTGCTCTCCGCCGACGCGCTGGTGGTGGTGCTCACCCCGCTGCTGGACGAGCGGTCCGCGCAGATGCTGGCCCGGCTGGCGCGGGGCGGTCGGTTCGTGGTCGCGGTGGACACGCTGCCCACCGACCTCGCCCCGCCCGGCGAGCGGGGCTGGGCGCCGGTGGCGTTCCGGCTGTGGCGGCTGGACCGGGACACGATGATCGCCCAGCTGCGCGAGCACGGCGTGCCGGTGGTGCGCTGGGCCGGCGCGGGCAGCCTGGACCAGGTGCTGCGCGACGTGGCCCGGCTGGCCACCGCCCCAAGGGTGGGCGCCCGGTGAGCGCGAGGAACGCAGCGCAGCGGAGTCCCGCAGTCGCGAACGAAGGCGAGCACCGGTGAGCGCGAGGAATGCAGCGCAGCGGAGTCCCGCAGTCGCGAACGAAAGCTGGCACAGATGAACGCGGTCACCGAGCGGGTGCGGGCGTTGCGGGCGGCGGCGAACCGGGTGAGCCTGGCGCCGCTGCTGGTGCGCGCCGGCATCTTCCTCACCGTGCTGGTCGGCCTGCTGCTGGCGTACCCGGTCGAGATGTTCTCCGCGCGGGCGCTGCTCGCCCTCACGGTGGTGGCGGTGCTGCCGGGGGTGGCCCCGCGCCGGGGGTGGCCGACCTTCGCCGCCCTGGTCACCGTGGGCGGCTGGGTGATCGCCTCCGCCGGGTACGACCGGCCGATCGCGCTCTGGCGGCTGCTCGCCGTGGCCGCCGCCCTCTACCTGGCGCACACCCTCTGCGCGCTCGCCGCGGTGCTGCCCTACGACGCCGTGATCGACCCGGATCTGGTGCTGCGCTGGCTGAGCCGGGCCGGCGTGGTGATCCTCGCCACGGCCGTGGTCGGGGTGATCCTGGCCTGGCTGGGCGAGATCGGCGGGGGTGCCGGTTTTCAGGCGGCGACGGTGGCCGGACTGCTGGTGGCGGTGGGGTTGAGCGGGCTGCTGGGCTGGCTGTTGCGTCGCGGATAGCGGGACGGCTCCGGGACGTTGCGCAGGTCACAGGGGTTGTGCTCCGTCACAGAAGGGGGTCTCGGACGGGATTACCCGAGCCGCCCGGGGAAAGATAGATGACGTGAATCCGAAGCGGATCCTTGTCGTGGGTGCCGGGCACGTCGGCCTGTACGCCGCTCTGCGCCTGTCCAAGAAGCTGAGCTCCCGTGAGGCCGAGGTCGTCGTCGTCGACCCGCAGCCGCACATGACCTACCAGCCGTTCCTCCCGGAGGCGGCGGCCGGCAACATCTCGCCCCGGCACTCCGTGGTGCCGCTGCGGCGGGAGTTGCGCCGGTGCAAGGTCGTGGCGGGTGCGGTGACGCGGATCGACCACGACCGGAAGACCGCGGTGGTGCAGCCGATCAGCGGACCCACCCGGGAGATCCAGTACGACCATGTCGTGCTGGCCCCCGGCTCGGTCTCCCGGACGCTGCCGATCCCGGGCCTGCACGAGCACGGCATCGGGTTCAAGACCATCGGCGAGGCCATCTACCTGCGCAACCACGTGCTGGACCGGCTCGACGTGGCGGCCGCCACGCCGGACCCGGCAGTCCGTCGCTCGGCGCTGACCTTCACCTTCGTCGGCGGTGGTTACGCCGGCATCGAGGCGCTCGCCGAGATGGAGGACATGGCCCGGGACGCGCTGCGGTACTACCCGGAGCTCAAGCCCGAGGACATGCGCTGGGTGCTGGTCGAGGCGACCCAGCGGGTGCTGCCCGAGGTCGATCGGGACATGGGCGCCTACACCGTCCAGCAGCTGCTCAAGCGCAACATGGACATCCGCCTGGACACCCGGCTGGAGTCCTGCGTCGACGGCGTGGTGAAGCTCTCCGACGGCGACACTTTCCGCTCCGACACCATCGTGTGGACGGCTGGCGTGAAGCCGTCGCCGATGCTGGACGCGACCGACTTCCCGCGTGACGAGCGCAAGCGGGTCACCTGCCTGCCGACGCTGCAGATCGTCGACGGCGACCGGGTGGTCGAGGGCGCCTGGAGCGCCGGCGACTGCGCCGCCGTGCCGGACCTGACCAAGGAGCCGGGCAACTACTGCTCGCCGAGCGCCCAGCACGCGGTGCGTCAGGCGGCCCGGATGGCCGACAACATCGCGAACGTGATCCGCGGTCGCGAGCCGGTCAACTACAAGCACAAGCACGCGGGCAGCGTGGCCAGCCTCGGTCTGCACAAGGGCGTGGCCCAGGTGTACGGCGTGAAGATGACCGGCTGGCCGGCCTGGTTCATGCACCGGACGTACCACATGAGCCGGATCCCGTCGTTCAACCGCAAGGTCCGGGTCGTGGTCGACTGGTCGCTGGCGTTCTTCCTCAAGCGTGAGGTGGTCGCCCTCGGCCAGCTGCACGACCCGCGCGAGGAGTTCGCCGAGGCGTCCCAGCCGGTCGGCGCCGGCCGCCCGGTCTGATCCCGTTCACGACGAAGGCCCCCGCCCGGCACGGGAGGGGGCCTTCGTCGTCGTATCGGGGGGCCAGGTCAGACCCGCCAGGTCCAGGCGTCGGCGATCCGGGTGCCCGGGCCGTAGAGCTGCACCAGGGTGCGGCGCAGGCTCTCCGCGTGCGGGGCGTCGTCGGTGACCGCCACGCAGGAGGCGCCCCAGAAGTCGGCGTCCGCCCGGGCCTGCCGGCGCTGCTCGTCGCCGATCACCGGCTCGTCGCCCCGCCGGGCCACGTCGGCCAGCAGCGCCGAGGTGGGCTGCTTGTAGGTGCCCATCGCGGCGGTCCCGTCCCGGCCGTACGGGCCGATGAAGAAGCCCTCCGGGATGCCGAACGCCCCGTCGGCCGCCGCCGCCCAGCGCATCGGCCAGGGCTCCTTGGGGGTGGCGGCCGGCACCGGCACCAGCACCCCGCCGGGGCGTACGCACTCGCGCCAGTGGCCGCCGGTGATGAACTCGGGCAGCGCCGGGCGGTCGGTCGTCGGCAGGGGAGCGGGGAAGACGGTGAGCAGGGCCGCCCCCACCGCGGCGGGGACCAGCCGCCGGCCCCGGCCGGGCCGCCGCAGCGCGCGGTCCACCGCGAGCACCAGCAGCGTCGCGGCCAGCGGCAGCAGGGTCAGCCCGAACCGCATCGGCAGCGCGCCGTCGATCACCGGCAGGCCGGCGAGCAGCGCGTACGGCCCGGGCACCGCGGTGCGGGTGCCGTCGTGCACCACCTCGGGGCCGAGCGACAGCGCGCCCATCGCCAGCGCGCCGGCGACGCACGCGACCACCACCGGCCGGCGCCCCAGCCAGAGCGCGCAGCCGGCGGCGACCAGCAGCAACGGCAGGCCGAGGAAGGTGTTGTACTCGGCCGGGCCGGTGGTCAGCCGGGACGACGAGTCGCTGCCGACCACCGACAGCGGAGAGATGGTCCACCAGCTGCGCAGGTCGGCCGAGAAGTAGTGCGGGCTGAACATGCCGTCGGCCACGCCCTGCGGCCCGGCGAACTGGAACCACAGCGGGTAGCCGAGGACGAGCAGGGACAGCCCGGCGGCGAGCATCAGGCCGCCGGCGAAGCCGGGCAGCGCCCGGCGCAGCAGCTCGCGGTCGGTCATCGCGTACGCCACCGCCATCACCAGCAGGGTGACCGCGGTGAGGAAGAGCACCTCCTCGCCGATGAAGACCTGTGCGGTGACCGCGGCGGCCAGGCCCAGCGCCGAGGTGACCAGCCGCCGGCGGTCCGGCCCGTCCAGCGACGCCGGGCCGGGGTCGGCCGCGCGGAGCATCCGCACGACCAGCCAGACGATCACCGGCACCAGCCACTGGGCGGTCATGTGCAGGTGGCTGTTGGACTGGGACACCATGCCCGGGCCGAAGCCGCACAGCCCGGCGCCGAGCGCCGCGGCGAGCCGGTGGGCGCGCAGCGTACGGGTGTAGAGCAGGTACCAGGCGACGGCGGTGCCGGCCAGGTTCACCCCGGCCAGCAGGGCGAAGGTGACCGGCGCGCCGAAGAGCAGAGTGACCGGGGCGAGGAGCACGCCGAGCGCGATGACCGTGGTGTTGGTCATCAGGTTCACCCCGTCCGGGCTGTTGAGCCGGTCGGTGAGCAGGCCGAAGTCGCCGAGCACGGCCCGCGAGTCGACCGCCAGGAACCACTCGTAGAGGGTCTGGTCCTCCGGGTTGAGCGCCAGCACCCGGCCGGTCGGGTCCGGCCAGAGGCCCTGGGTGAGCCAGCCGGCGAGCAGCGCGAACGCGAGGCCGACGAGCAGGCCGGTGCGGTGCCGGGCGACGGACGCCCGCCAGCGGGTGGCGCGGGAGCCGGGCGTGGCCGGCTCGGCGAGGCCGACAGCCAGGTCGGGGTCGGCGTCGGACGCCGTACGGGCTGCGCTGGTCACGGGCTCGACCCTAGTGCGGCACCCGTGACGGGGTACGCCGGGTCGCCGGTGAACGGTTACGGTGACACTGCACCGCGCGTGTCGGCGCGGCGGTGCCGCCCGCCCGGGTGGTGGAACGGCAGACACGGCCGCCTTAAAAGCGGCTGCCGAAAGGCGTGCGGGTTCGACCCCCGCCCCGGGCACCCTCAGCTTTCCCTCAGCCCGCGCACGGGCGCGCAGGTCGCTGGATGCGTTTACTCTTGTAGAGCACGTCGTGCGTGCGACGACCCCCTGAGGGAGGCCTGAGAAGTGAAGACCTCGAACCCGGTGCTGGCCCGGCTCGGCCAGGCGGCCGAGCGGGAGCGTTCCGCCGGGTACGCCCCGCCCGGGCAGTACGGCCACGGCCAGCCCGGTATTCCCCAGCAGTACCCGGGCCAGCCCGGTTACCCGGTGGCCCCCGCCGCCGGCACCATGACCATCGACGACGTGGTCGTCAAGACCGTCGCGCTCCTGGGCATCCTCGGCGTCTCCGCCGCGGCCGCCTGGGTGCTGGTCCCGGACGCGCTCCTCGGCCCGGCGTGGATTGGCGCCGCGATGGTCGGCCTGGTGCTCGGCCTGATCATCTCGTTCTCCCGGATGGCGAACCCGGCGCTGGTCGTCGCGTACGCCGTCGTCGAGGGTGCCTTCGTCGGCCTGGTCAGCAAGGCGTACGAGACCGCCTTCGAGGGCATCGTGCTCCAGGCCGTGGTGGCCACCTTCGGTGTCTTCTTCGTGATGGCCATGCTCTACAAGGCGAAGGTCATCCGGGCGACCCCGAAGTTCGTCAAGGGCATGATCGCCGTGATGGCCGGCCTCTTCGCCGTCATGCTGATCAACTTCGTGCTGGCGGTCTTCTTCGACTTCAACACCGGCCTGCGCGATGGCAGCCCGTTGGCCATCGGCTTCAGCCTGGTCTGCATCGTGGTCGCGTCGCTGAGCTTCGTGCTCAGCTTCAAGGAGGTCGAGGACGGCGTCCGGATGGGGCTGCCCCAGCGCTACTCCTGGACGGCCGCGTTCGGCATCGTGGTCAGCCTGGTCTGGCTCTACCTGGAGCTGCTCCGCCTGATCAGCTACTTCCAGGGCGACGACTGACCGTCGCAGCCCCTCGGCGCCCGCCACCGCGACCCGCGGCGGCGGGCGCCGTCGTCTGTGGGGCCCGTCGCGGCCCCACCTCGGCCCGGCCGTTTCCCCGCCGCCGCCGGCCCGTCCGGGGGAGAGTGACACCAGGGGTATCCCCGGCGAGGAGGTGGCGGGTGCGCAGCGCCAACCCGGTCCTGGACCGGCTGGACGACAGCAGCCGGGAGCACCGGCTGCCCGGTGCGGGTGGCGCGGAGGCGGTGACCGTCGACGACGTGGTGGTCCGTACCGTCGGGCTGCTGCTGCTCACCGGCGCCACCGCGGCGGTGGCCTGGGTGGTCGTGCCGCAGGCGGTGTGGGTCCCGGCGGCGCTGGCCGGCACCGCCCTGGCCGGCATCGCGCTGCTCCTGGTGATCTCGCTGCGCGGCATCACCCACCCGGTCCCGATCATCGGGTACGCCCTGCTCCAGGGGGTGCTGCTCGGGGTGGCCAGCCGGGCGTTCGAGCTGGTCTACCCGGGCATCGTCGCGCAGGCGGTGGTGGGCACCTTCGGGGTGTTCCTCGGGATGGCGGTGCTCTACCGGGCCCGGCTGGTCCGGGCCACACCCCGGCTCGCCCGCCTGGTGATCGGCACGCTGATCGGGCTGCTCGCGGTCAGCCTGGTCAACCTGGTCTTCCGGCTGTTCACCGGCCGGCAGGGCGTGGAGATCTACAGCATCTCCGGCCAGGTCGGCTGGCTGCCGTACGTCTTCTCGGCGGTGGCGATCATCGCCGGGGCGCTCAGCTTCATCCTCGACTTCGACCAGGTGGAGCGGTCGGTCCGCACCGGCCTGCCCCGCCGGTACGCCTGGCTCTGCGCGTTCGGGCTGCTGGCCGGGCTGATCTTCCTCTACTGGCAGATCCTGCGGCTGCTGAGCTACCTGCGCCGCTGAGCGGGCGCGGGGCGGGGCCCGCCGTAGACTCGGCGGCGATGAGCGCAGCGGAGTTGGACCGGGCGGTGGAGCTGCTGGTCCGTCAGGTGGGGCACTGGCAGCAGCCGCGGTGGGCGGCGATCGCCGAGGGGGGCAACGTGTCCCGTGCCGACCTGGTGCACCGGCTGGTGCAGGAGCTGGCCAACCTCGGCGCGGACGCCGAGGGAGAGCCGCGTCGGAACGTACCCCGGTTGGACAACGACCTGGCGCTGGTCGACCAGCTCCGGGTGGTGGCGGCCGACCTGGTCGCGGCCGGGGCGCCCGACGCGACGCTGGCCCGGGCCGCCGCCGAGGTGGCGGCGACCCGCTCGGCGCTCTGACGCCTCACTTCTTCAGCCAGCGGCGCACCTTCCGCCGGCGGGCCCGGTCCCGGGCGGCGGGGATCGCCCGCAGGTCCCGATCGGCCGCCGTGGCCTGCCGGGCGTGCAGCAGCCCGTAGGTGAAGGTGTTCTCCCCGTCGGCATACGCGCGCAGCGCCTGGCGTCGCAGCACCTCCCGGGTGACCACCGAGTCGTGGTGCGTGCCGAGCAGGTCCTGGAGGTCCTTGAGCCGTTCCACCAGGGCGGCGGCGCGCCGCCCCGCGTCCGGCTCGCGCACCTCGACGGCGTACCGGGCGGCCTTGTACGCCTTGCGCGCCTCGTGCAGCGCGACGTCCGCCTCCTGCGTCCGTTGCCCGTCGAGAGCCCGGTCCAGCCGGTCGTCGGCGCGGGTCACCGCCCGGCGGACCCGGCGGGCGACCCACCGCGCGTCGACGGCCCGGGCGGGCGGTGCCTCCAACAGCCGGTCCAGTCCGGCCAGCAGCTCGGTGTAGCGGTCGGAGTCCAGCGTCCGGACCAGCTCGTCGAGGGCGGTGGCGAGGTCGGCGGCGAACCGCTCCGAGATGCGCGCCGCGACCGGGCCGAGGACCAGGTCGGCGGGCTCGGCACGGACGGCGTCGGTGAGCCGGGCGGCCATCACCTGCGCGTCGCGGACCGGCCCGAGCTGGCCGCCCAGCCAGCGGAGCTCGGCGCGCAGGGCCTCGCTGCGCGGACGGTCCCAGCGGCCGCGGAAGGTGCGCAGCGTGGCCCGCAGTCGCCGGACGGCGACCCGCATGTCGTGCACCGCGTCCTCGTCACCGTGCCGGGCCCCGGGATGGTTCGGGATCAGCACGTCGCGCTGGCTGAGGGCGTAGTGGGCGACCGGGTCCGCCGGGTCCGCGTCGGTGGCGGCGGCGAGCCGGCCGGCGAGGGCCCGGTGGGACTTGGAGACGGGAACCGGGCGGGCGCCCGCCTCGCGCAGCCGCGACTGCACCGCGTCGAGCAGCCGGTCGTCGCCGTCGACCAGCTCGACCTCGATCTCCCGCCACGCCTGCCGCTCGCCGGTGACCAGGTCCCGCCCGTCGACGGTGTCCTCGGCGACCTCCGCCAGCACCCGGCCCGCTGCGTCCAGCAGCCGTCGTTCCACCCGGTGGGTGGTGATCCGGGCCGCCGGCTGGACCGCCTGCCCGCGGGAGGCGGCCCGGAACAGCCCGACCAGCTCCGCCGGCGGGTCGAGGTCGTCCGCGGCGGCCGGGAACTGGTACTCGGTCCGGGCGCCCCCGGCCGCGCCGACCTTCAGGTGCCAGCCGGCGTCGTGACCGCCGGTCCGCCGGCGCAACGCGAAGCCGCTGCGCGCCAGCCGCAGGTCCGGGGTGTCCAGGTAGACCGCGTCCAGGTCGAAGGCGGTGGCGTCCGACATCGTCGCGACGCCACCGCACCCCGTCAGGTCCGGTAGCCGGAAGCCCTCGTCGGCGGAGTACTTGCGTTCCCGCTCCACCACCCTCGCCATGCGGATCCGATACCCGCGCGCACGACCGGCGAACCGGGAATCAGCTGAGCCGCTCCAGCACCATCGCCATGCCCTGGCCGCCACCGACGCACATGGTCTCCAGGCCGATGGTCTTGTCGTGCCACTCCAGCGAGTTGAGCAGCGTGCCGGTGATCCGGGCGCCGGTCATGCCGAACGGGTGGCCGACGGCGATCGCGCCGCCCATCACGTTGACCTTCTCCTCCGGGATGCCGAGCTGCCGGTAGGAGGGGATCACCTGCGCGGCGAACGCCTCGTTGATCTCGACCAGGTCGACGTCGTCGACGGTCATGCCGGCCCGCTTGAGGGCCTGGCGGGACGCCTCGACCGGGCCGAGGCCCATGATCTCCGGCGACAGGGCGGTCACGCCGGTGGAGACGATCCGGGCCAGCGGGGTGAGTCCGAGGTCCTTCGCGCGCTGGGCGCTCATCACCACGACCGCTGCGGCGCCGTCGTTGAGCGGGCAGCAGTTGCCGGCGGTGATCCGGCCGTCGGGGCGGAAGACCGGCTTGAGCCCGGCGACGGCCTCCAGGGTGACCCCGGCGCGCGGGCCGTCGTCGGTGCTGACCACGGTGCCGTCCGGCGTGGTGACCGGGGTGATCTCGCGGGCCCAGAAGCCGTCGGCGATCGCCTTCTCGGCGAGGTTCTGGCTGCGGACGCCGAAGGCGTCCATGTCCTCGCGGGTGACGTCGTACACCTGGGCGAGGTTCTCGGCGGTCTGCCCCATCGTCAGGTAGATGTCGGGGAGCTGGCCGGCCTCGCGCGGGTCGGCCCACACCTCGGCGCCACCGGCCGCGCGGGCCTTGGAGCGCTCCTGCGCCTCGGCGAAGCGGGGGTTCTCCCAGCCGCCGCCGACCAGCGCCTGCGCCTCCGGCGGGAGGGTGTCGGAGTTGCCCCGGGCGTACCGGGAGACCGTCTCGACGCCGGCGGAGATGAAGACGTCGCCCTCACCGGCGCGGATCGCGTGCATCGCCATCCGGGTGGTCTGCAGGGACGAGGCGCAGTAGCGGGTGAGGGTGGCGCCGGGCAGGCCGTCCAGGCCCATCAGCGTGGCGACCACCCGGGCCATGTTGAAGCCCTGCTCGCCGCCGGGCAGGCCGCAACCGAGGTAGAGGTCCTCGACCTCGGTCGGGTCGAGCCCGGGGATCTTGTCCAGCGCGGCCTGGACGATGGTCGCGGCGAGGTCGTCGGGGCGGACCTCGCGCAGCGAGCCCTTGAAGGCGCGACCGATGGGGGAGCGGGCGGTGGCGACGATGACGGCGTCGCGGGACGACTCAATCGGCATGAGCCAACGTTAACTCGCCGGTAACTTGGCGCGGAAGCTGCCGGGGCGACGGGAAATGTCACCCTGGGCTCCCGCCCGCCCGCCGCCCGCTCAGTGGCGGGAGGCGCTGGTGGCCGCGGCGGCCACCGCCGGCAGCAGGGCGTGCGCCCAGACCCGGTAACCGTCGGCGGAGGGGTGGAAGCCGTCGGGGCAGAAGGTCCCGGCGTCGGCGCGGAACACCGGCCCGGTCTCGGCGCCCAGGTCGACCACGCTGCCGCCGGCGTCGAGCACGGCCGTCGTCTGCGCCCGGGCGGTCCGCCGCCCCGACCAGCCGAGCACCTGCCGCAGCGGCTGCGCGACGGCGCGGACCGCGCCCAGGTCCGGACAGGTGCCGACCACCACCTCCACCCGCGCGTCGCGCAGCCGGCGCACCGCCGCGCCGAGGTACGCCGCGGCCTCGCCCGGCCGGCGCATCGCGGTGGCGTCGTTGGCGCCGATCAGGATCACCGCCACGTCGGGGCGCTCGCCGAGCAGCGCCCGGGCCACCTGGGTGGCCAGGTCGGTGGAGCGGGAGCCGGAGACCCCCACGCTGGACAGGTGCACCTGCCGCCCCGTCGGCCCCTCGGCCAGCAGGTGGGCCAGTTGCCCGCCAACGGTCTCGTCGAAGCGTTCGACCCCCACGCCGAGCGCCGAGGAGTCACCCAGCAGCACCAGCCGCAGCGGCGGCGCGCCGGCCCGGCCGACCGTGGCGCGCAGCGCCAGGCCCAGCTCCGGCTGGGCGTAGCTGCGGTTGCGGGCGGCGACGGCCTGCCCGGCGAGCACCGCGGCGCCGCCGATGGTGCCCGCCACCAGGGAGAAGGCCGCCGCCTTGCCGAGCCGGAGCGCCAGCTCCGCACCGATGCCGCGTTCGGTCATGACGACACCTCCCCGTGCGGGACGTCGCGCCGGCAGGCGCGCTCCTGGCGGCGGTCGGCACGGGGCTCCGCCGCGCGGGGCCCGGTGGTTCGCTCGCTCATGCCGATCCCTCCAGTGTGGGTGAGTCGGTGGCGGGACCGGGTTGCGGCACCGCGCCGACGCCGAAGAAGGCCCGCCGGCGCAGATGGGCCCAGCGGCCGGCCGGCCCGCGGTCGCGACCCCGGACCTGGGCGCCGCTGACCTCCGTCCCGGCGTGCCGGGCCGCCTCCTGGGCGGCCTCCGGCAGCGACCGTACCCCCTCGCCCCGGACCGGCACCGGCCTGCGTTCCGCGCCGGCGCCCAGCGCCGAGATGACGGTGGGCAGCAGCGCGGCGGCGGCCACCGCGTACCCCTCCGCGGACGGGTGGAACCGGTCCCAGGCGAACATCCGGGTGGGTTCGGCGACGAACCGGGGACCGAGCATGTCGCCGAGGGAGACCGTCCAGCCGCCCGCCTCGACCACCGCCACCGTCTGGGCGGCGGCCAGCTGCCGGCTCCACCGCCGGGCCAGCCAGCGCAGCGGCGGCTGGATCGGCTGGATCGCGCCGAGGTCGGGGCAGGTGCCGACGACCACCTCGCAACCGGCGGCCCGCAGCGCGCGGACCGCCTCGACCAGATAGCGCACCGCCAGCGCGGGCGGGGTGCGGTTGGTGACGTCGTTGCCGCCGATCAGGATCACCGCGACGTCCGGGTCGCACTCCAGCGCCGACTCGACCTGCGGCCTGAGCCCGGCGGAGAGCGATCCCACCACGGCGAAGCGGTGCACCCGGACCGGCCGGTGCAGCCGTCGGGACAGCCCGGTGGCGAGCAGCGCCCCCAGGGTCTCCCGGCGCCGGTGCACGCCGTAGCTGGCCGCCGACGAGTCGCCGAGCACCACCATGGTCAGCGGGCGGCCGGGGCACTTCGCGCCGTAGACGCCGTCGCAGCGGGGTGGGGGCGCCTCGGCCATCGGGATGGTGCGCCGGGCCTGGCGGGCCTGACCGAGCAGCACCCCGCCGGTCGCGACGAACGCCGCCGCGGTGGCGCCCGTGCCGATCGCCGCCATCCGGGCGATCTGGCGGGCGCGGTGCCAGCGCGGACCCGGTACGACGGAACCAGCCACCCCCATACCGCCACGTTATCGCGCCGGCCCGACACGCCGCTCTCCTCGGGCTGGCCGGTTCGTGCCTGGGAAGCGCCGCTTCTGGGTACCTGTCCGGTGACGGCGACGGCGACGGGCACCGGAGGAGCAGGTCGCGGCGGGCTTGCGCACCCGCGTCATGCTGGTCGGGCGGAAAGGGGTCGGACGAGATGAGCAGGACGTTGAAGCGGAGCGCGGCGTTCACCGCGCTGTTCCGGGCACTGACGGCGGGCGCCCGGGGCGGGCCCTCGCTGGGCGCCCGGCTGGCGGCGCTGCCCCGGATGATCAGGGCGACCGCCCGGGGCGAGTACGACGGCGGCCTCCGGCTGGCCATGATGACGGCGGCGACGGCGTACGTGCTCTCGCCGGTGGACGTGGTGCCGGAGCTGTTCCTGACCATCTTCGGCCTGGTGGACGACGCGGTCATGGTCACCTGGCTGGCCGGCAGCGTGCTGGCGGAGACCGAGCGCTTCCTGGAGTGGGAGGCGCGTCGCAGCTCCGTCATCCCCGGGCAGATGATCCCCTGACGGCACGTACCCTGGGCGACGAACGAAACGTCTGCCCGGCCGCCGACGCCGGCGCCGCAACGAAGGGCACAACGAGGTGCAGTACTACGACAACGTCGTCGAGTTGATCGGCAACACCCCGCTGGTACGGCTGCGCAACGTCACCGAGGGCATCCAGGCCACCGTGCTGGCGAAGGTGGAGTACCTCAACCCGGGCGGTTCGGTGAAGGACCGGATCGCGCTGCGGATGGTGGAGGACGCCGAGGCCGCGGGCATCCTCAAGCCGGGCGGCACCATCGTCGAGCCGACCAGCGGCAACACCGGCGTCGGGCTGGCCCTGGTGGCGCAGCTCAAGGGCTACAAGTGCGTCTTCGTCTGCCCGGACAAGGTCAGCCAGGACAAGCAGGACGTGCTGCGCGCGTACGGCGCCGAGGTGGTGGTCTGCCCGACCGCCGTCGCGCCGGAGGACCCGCGCTCCTACTACAACGTCTCCGACCGGCTGGCCCGGGAGATCCCCGGCGCCTGGAAGCCCAACCAGTACAGCAACCCGGCCAACCCGCGCTCGCACTACGAGACGACCGGCCCGGAGCTGTGGAAGCAGACCGAGGGCGGGCTGACCCACTTCGTGGCCGGCGTCGGCACCGGCGGCACCATCTCCGGCATCGGGCGCTACCTGAAGGAGGCCTCCGAGGGCGGGGTCAAGGTCATCGGGGCGGACCCGGAGGGTTCGGTCTACTCCGGCGGCACCGGCCGGCCGTACCTGGTCGAGGGCGTCGGTGAGGACTTCTGGCCGGAGACGTACGACCGGGGCGTCGCCGACGAGATCATCGAGGTGTCGGACAAGGCCTCGTTCGAGATGACCCGGCGGCTGGCCCGCGAGGAGGGGATGCTGGTCGGCGGCTCCTGCGGGATGGCCGTGGTGGCCGCCCTCGAGGTGGCCCGCAAGGCCGGCCCGGACGACGTCGTCGTCGTGCTGCTGCCGGACAGCGGCAAGGGCTACCTGTCGAAGATCTTCAACGACAACTGGATGGCCCGGTACGGCTTCCTGGACAACTCGGGCACCGAGCCGACCGTCGCCGACGCGCTCGCCAGCAAGCCGGGCGGCCTGCCCGAGCTGGTGCACGTGCACCCCACCGAGACGGTCCGCGACGCGATCGACTACATGCGCGAGTACGGCGTCTCGCAGCTGCCGGTGCTCAAGGCCGAGCCGCCGGTGGTGACCGGCGAGGTGGCCGGTTCGATCGCCGAGAAGGACCTGCTCGACGCGCTCTTCACCGGGCAGGCGCACCTGCACGACACCATCGAGCGGCACATGGCCGAGCCGCTGCCGATGATCGGCGGCGGGCAGCCGGTGAGCGAGGCGGTCGGCCTGCTGGAGAAGTCCGACGCGGCGCTGGTGCTGGTCGACGGCAAGCCCAAGGGCGTGCTCACCCGGCAGGACCTGCTCGCCCACCTCGGCGCGCGCTGACCCGACGACGTACCGCGGGGCCTCCTCCTGTCGGGGGGAGGCCCCGCGTCGTCGTACCGGGCGTCGGCCACCTCGGCGTGATCGTCTTCTCGGCGGACTCCGACCGGGACGGGGCGTGACTGCTCAGCGGCCCAGCTCGGTCGGCACCGCGACCACGTCGACGAGGGCGCCCCGGCGCAGCACGGTCACCGGCAGCCGGGTGCCGATCGCCGGGCCGAGCATGAGCCGTTGCAGGCCCTGGCCGTCCCGGACCGATCGCCCGCCGGCGGAGAGGATCACGTCACCGAGGTAGATCCCGGCCTGTCCGGCGGGGCTGCCCGGCACCACCTCGACCACCCGCAGGCCACGGCGCTGGCCGGTGCGCTCGGCGACCTCCGGTGGCAGCGGCACCGGGACGCCGGCCACCCCCAGCCAGGCCCGGCGCACCCGGCCGTTGGCGATGAGGTCGTCGACGATCTGCCGGGTGGTGGCATTGATCGGCACGGCCAGCCCGAGGCCGTAGCCGGCGACGGCGGTGTTCACCCCGATCACCCGGCCGGCCGAGTCGGCCAGTGCGCCGCCGGAGTTGCCGGGGTTGAGCGCGGCGTCGGTCTGGATGACGTCCTCGATGAGTCGGGTGACCCGGCCGTCGCGGGCAGGCAGCGACCGACCCAGGCCGGACACCACCCCGGCGGTGACCGAGCCGGCCAGCCCCATCGGGTTGCCGACCGCGACCACCAGCTGGCCGATCCGCAGGGTGTCCGCGTCGCCCAGCTCCACCGGCGGCACGGTCGCCTCGTCCACCCGCAGCACCGCCAGATCGGACAGGGGATCCGCCCCGACCACCCGGAAGCGCGCCTCGGTGCCGTCGCCGAAGGCGGCCGAGCCGTCCCGGGCGCCCTGCACCACGTGGGCGCTGGTCAGCAGCAGGCCGTCGGTGCCCACGGTGATCGCGGAGCCGGCGCCGGCCCCGCGCGCGGTCCGCACCGACAGGGCGGCCACGCTGGGCAGCACCCGGGCCGCCACGCCGGTGACCACCCGGGAGTACGCGTCGAGCGCGGCGTCCTCCGCCCGCTCGGTGTGATCGGTGTCCATGAACCCGGCAACGCCGTCGCATCGACGGGCATGCCCCGATCAGCTCAGAGCGAACGGGGCGGGTCAGAGCGGTCGGGCGTACCGGACCTGCGGGACGACGATCGGGCCGAAGTGCTCGTCGCGCCGGGTGCCCTCCGGCGTCCAGCCGCCGCGCTCGTAGAAGCGACGCGCGTCGAGGTTCTGCGCCAGCACCCAGAGCACCGCCCCGGACCAGCCGCGCGACCGCATGGCGTCCAGCGCGTCGACCATCAGCTCGCGGCCGGTGCCCCGGCCCCGCTCGTCGGGGTCGAGGTGGATGGCGTTGAGCAGGCCGGTGGCCGGATCGCCCTCGTCGTCCGGGCCCAGGTAGCTGAAGCCGACCAGCCGGCCGTCCCGCTCGGCCAGGGTCATCCGGTGGTCGTCACGCTCCCAGCCGAACCGCTCGACCCAGTACCGGCCCATCGCCTCGGCCGACGGGTCGGCCAGCGCCTCCGCCGGCAGGAACGAGGAGTACGCGGCCACCCGCGACCGCCGGTGCAGGGCCCCGACCGCCATCAGGTCGTCGACGGTGGCGGGGCGCAGCGTGAGGGTCATCCGGCCGAGGCTACCCGGCGGGGCGGGACCGGCACGGTGGTCAGGTCCTCGGCGATGACCAGGTCCCCGGCGAAGTGCCTGCGGGCCTCGTCGGCGAAGCGGCGCAGGTCGCTGTACCGCTGGGAGAAGTGGGTGAGCACCAGCTTGCGTACCCCCGACTCGGTCGCCACCCGCGCGGCTTGAGCCGCGGTCAGGTGGCCGGCCTCGGCGGCCAGGGCGGTCTCCGACTCCAGGAAGGTCGACTCGATGACCAGCAGGTCGGCGTCTTCGGCGAGGGCGTACACCGCGTCGCAGAGCGCGGTGTCCATCACGAAGGCGAACCGCTGGCCCGGTCGGTTCACGCTCACCTCGTCCCGGGTGACGCGCCGCCCGTCCAGGTCGAGGTGGCCGACGCGGAGCAGCTCCCCGACCGCCGGCCCGGCGATCCCGTACGCGGACAGCCGCTCCGGCAGCATCCGGCAGCCGTCCGGCTCCACCAGCCGGTAGCCGTACGTCTCGATGGAGTGCCGCAGCCGGCGGGCCTCCAGCGTGCCCCCGCGCACGGTGATCCGCTGCCCGTCCGCCTCGATCGGCTCGACGACCAACTCGGCGGTCTCGTGGAAGGAGGTCGCGTGCCGCAGCCGGGCGAAGTACTCGGCGCCGCCGGCCGGGAAGTGCACCGCCACCGGATGTTGCACCCGGTCCAGAGAGAGCCGCTGGATGATGCCGGGCAGACCGAGGCAGTGGTCGCCGTGGAAGTGGGTGACGCAGATCCGGGTCAGGTCGGTGGCGGTGACCCCGGTGTGCAGCAACTGCCGCTGGATGCCCTCGCCCGGGTCGAGGAGGATCACCTCGTCGTCCCAGCGCAGCACGTACCCGTTGTGGTTGCGCTGCCGGGTGGGGGCCTGGCTGGCCGTCCCGAGCACCACCAGCTCGCGCATGGACAAGGCGGCCTCCCCGCTGAACTGACCGGTCCGGCCGGGCCGGACATGAAGCGACCCCCGGGGCTTCCGCGCTCGCGCGCGGGCCGGCTGGACTGGGCCGGCACCCCGGGGGTCGGGTGGCTGTCGTGGTTTCGCCGCACCGCTGCCACACGGTCTCGACGATGGTGCAGATGCCCGCCTCGCGGCGGACGGGTGTCACTGTCGAGGACAGCGGCTAGCGGACAGCCACCTCACGAGTCCGATTGCTATACAAGTCTGGACCACCTCCTTTCCCGTGTACGGCCACGCTATCCAGTCCCGCCGGGCACCGGCAACGGATTTCGATCACAGCCCGGACGGAAATGCGTCGGGCCCGCCCCGCCCGCCGACGGGCAGCGGTCGCCGGCGGGATCAGGAGGCGTCGGCGATGCCGATCGGGCCCTCCCGGGGGCCCTCCTCGCTGGCCGGCTGCACCGCCAGCGACGGGAAGTCGGCCAGGTCTCCCGCCGGCTCGGCGTCCCACTCCGGGAAGACCAGGTCGCTCTGGAGGTAGAGGCAGAGGAGCTGGGTGAGGTGGCGCAGCCCGTCCAGGTGGGTGCGCTCGTGGCCGTGGGTGGCGTCCACGCCGAAGCCGAGCAGCGCCACTCGGGCGTGCGCGCCGGCCTCGACCGCCGCCGCCACGTCCGAGCGGTAGTAGTCGAAGACGTCCCGGACCAGGTCGACGCCGTGCTCTCGGGCGATCGAGGCGAGGTTGCGGGTCAGGTGGTAGTCGAACGGGCCCACCCCGTCGCCCATCGCCAGGGTGGCGGCGTCCTCCCGGGACTGCTGGCCGGGGGCGACCACCGCCGCGTCCACCGAGACGATCTCGGCGACGTCCGGGTCGAGGCCGTGGCTCGCGCCGTGGCCGATCTCCTCGGTGACGGTGACCAGCAGGTGCGCGGTGACCGCCGGGGTGATCCCGGCGTCGACCATCGCCTTGAACGCGGTGAGCACGGCGGCCACGCCGGCCTTGTCGTCCAGGTGCCGCGACTTGACGTACCCGCTCGGGGTGATCGTCGGGTTGGGCAGGAACGCCACGAAGTCGCCCGCGTCGATGCCGAGCGCCCGCAGGCCGGCGATGTCGTCGACCGGCTCGTCGAGCCGTACCTCGACGTGCTCCCAGCCGACGCCCTGCACGTCGACGTCGTCGTTGTAGCGGTGCCCGCTGGCCTTCAACGGCAGCACCTGACCGGTGATCACCCGGTCCAGGTCGTCGGTGAAGACCCGGACGTGCGCGCCCTCGGCGAACCGGGCGCTGTGCGTGCCGATGGTCTTCAGCTCCAGCCGGCCGTTCTCCTTGAGCCGCTTCACCATGCCGCCGATGGTGTCGGTGTGCACCACGATCGCCCGGTCGGCGCCGGTCTGGCGGGGACCGGGCAGGCAGGCGCTCAGCGCCCCGCGCCGGGTCAACGTGGAGGAGATGCCCAGCGCGGAGAGCCGCTCGCCGACGTACTGCTGCACGTGGTCGGTACGCCCCGACGGGCTGGGGATCTCCAACAGCTCCAGCAGCACCTGGCGCAGGTAGGCCAGGTCGATCTCCAATGGCTTCGGGCTCACGCGGCGGCTCCCGGTCCGGCCGGGCTCCAGAGCCGCTGCGGGGCGCGGGTGCCGGGGAAGAGCAGGTCGACGAAGCGCTCAGCGGTCGGCTGCGGCTCGTGGTTGGCCAGCCCGGGCCGCTCGTTGGCCTCGATGAAGACGTGTTCCGGCCGGTCCGGCGCCGGCACCAGCAGGTCCAGCCCGGTCACCGGGATGTCCAGCGCCCGGCTCGCCGCCACGCAGGCCTCGGCGATCGCCGGGTGCAGCTCGGCGGTCACGTCGTGGATGGTGCCGCCGGTGTGCAGGTTGGCCGTCCGGCGGACGGCCAGCACCTCGCCCTCGGGCAGCACGTCGTCCATCCGGTACCCGGCCTCCGCGACCACCTCGCGGGTCATCTCGTCGACCGGGATGCGGGACTCGCCCCCGGTGGCGGCGGCCCGGCGGCGGCTCTGCCGGTCGACCAGCGCGGCGATGTCGTGCACCCCGTCGCCGGTCACCTGCGCCGGCCGGCGGACGGCGGCGGCCACCACCTCGTGGTCGATCACGATCACCCGCAGGTCCTCGCCGTCGCGCAGCTCCTCGATCAGCACGTCCGGGCAGAACCGCCGGGCCAGCTCGACCGCCGTGGTCAGCGCCTCGGCGGTGCGCACGCCGACGGTGATGCCGTTGCCCTGCTCGCCCCGCGCCGGCTTGACCACCACCGGCCCGGCGTCGGCGAGGAAGGCGAGGTCGTCCGGCCCGCCGGTGGCGGTCCGGCCGCGCGGCACGGAGAGCCCCGCCTCGCTGAGGATCCGGCGGGTGACCCGCTTGTCGTCGCAGCGGCTCATCGCCACCGCCGAGGTCAGCTCGGACAGCGACTCGCGGGTGTGGATGGTCCGGCCGCCGTTGGTCAGCCGCAGTTCCCCCCAGCGCGGGTCGGTGACCTCCACCCGGATGCCGCGCCGCATCGCCTCGTCGGCGACGATCTTCGCGTACGGGTTGAGGTCGTCGTACCCGGCCGGGGTGGCGGGCAGGAAGAGCCGCTCGTTGATCGGGTTCTTCCGCTTCACGCAGAGCGTGGCGGTGCGGTGGAAGCCGAGCCGCTCGTAGAGCCGGATCGCGCCGGAGTTCTCGGCGAGCACGGACAGGTCGACGAAGGCCCGCCCCCGCTCGTCGAGCCGGTCGGCCAGCCCGGTCAGCAGCGCCTGGCCGGTGCCGGGCGGCGCGGTGTTGAAGTCGACGGTCAGGCACCAGAGACTGGCGCCGTTCTCCGGGTCGGCGAAGACCGCCACGTGGTCCACGCCGGTGATGGTGCCGACGATCTCGCCGGTGGCGGCCTCGGCGACCAGGTGCAGGAAACGGTCGGTGCCGGCGTTGTCGACCAGCACGTCGACCGGCGCGGTGACCATGCCGTTGCGGGCGTAGATCCGGTTGACCGCGTCCGCGTCGTCGGCGTCGCGCAGCGGCCGGATCACCAGGCCGGGGATCTCGCCGTCGCCGTCGGTGGCGGCCGGACGCCGCTCGCCCAGCGGCAGCCGATAGGTCAGCGACGGGTCGATGAACAGCTCGTCCGGGAGCCGGGACACCAGCACGTGCGGGTCGCGCAGGTAGATGCAGATGTCCCGGGCGCCGGCCGCCTCGGAGCGCAGCACGTCCGCCACCGCCGCCTGGTCGGTGAAGGTCTGGCCGAAGACCAGCCGCCCCCAGCCGCAGTCCAGCACCACGCCGGCCCCGTCGGTGCTGTGCGGGCGGGGTGCCGGCGTGCCGGGCGCGACCGGGTCGCCACCGGGGCCGATCCGCTCCCGGTGTCGGCCCGGCACCCGTTCCCGGTCGGTGGTCGTCACCGTGTCGGTCATGGTCAGTCGATCCCGTGGCTCTGGAGCCACATTTCCAGGAGTCCCAGCTGCCACAGCTTGTTTCCGTTCAACGGGGTCAGTTCGGCGTTCGGGTCGTCGAGCAGCGCGTCGACGTAGTCGGCGCGGAACAGGTCGCGGCGGCGGGCGGCCGGCGCGGAGAGCGCGTCGCGTACCCGGTCGAGCAGCTTGCCCTCCAGGTGGGTGAGGCCCGGCACCGGGAAGTAACCCTTGGGCCGGTCGATCACCTCGTGCGGCAGGACCCGGCGGCCGATCTCCTTGAGCACGCCCTTGCCGCCCTGGGCCAGCTTCAGCTCGGGCGGGCAGCTCGCGGCCAGCTCCACGAACTCGTGGTCCAGGAAAGGCACCCGGGCCTCCAGCCCGTGCGCCATGGTCATGTTGTCGACCCGCTTCACCGGGTCGTCGGTGAGCATGATCTGGGTGTCGATCCGCAGGCCGGCGTCGACCGCGGTCTGCGCCCCCGGCCGGGCCAGGTGCGCCGCCACGAACTCCCGCGCCGGGTCGCCGTCGGCCAGCCGGTCCGGGTTGAGCACCCGCGCCAGGCCGGCCGCGTCCCGGTCGAAGAACGCCTTGGCGTACGTCTGCAGCGCCTGCTCCCGGTCGATGCCGGCCAGCGGCGGGTACCAGTGGTAGCCGCCCAGGATCTCGTCGGCGCCCTGCCCGGACTGGACCACCTTGACGTGTCGCGACACCTCCTGGCTGAGCAGGTAGAAGGCGACGCAGTCGTGGCTGACCATCGGCTCGCTCATCGCCGCGACGGCCGCCTCCAGCGGCGGTACCAGGTCGCCGGCGGCCACCTTGAGCTGGTGGTGGTCGGTGTCGAAGGTCTTCGCGACCAGGTCGGAGTAGACGAACTCTTCGCCCTCCCGGCCGCCGACGGAGTCGAAACCGATGGAGAAGGTGGACAGCCCGGACTGCCCCTCGTCGGCCAGCAGCGCGACCACCAGGCTGGAGTCCAGCCCGCCGGAGAGCAGCACGCCGACCGGCACGTCGGCAACCATCCGGCGGCGCACGGCGGTGGTCAGCGACTCCAGCAGGGCGTCCTGCCAGTCCTGCTCGGACCAGTCGGCCCGCTCGGCGGCCCGGGTGAACGACGGGTCCCAGTAGACCCGCTCGTGGGTGCGGCCGTCGGGCTCGTAGACCCGCACGGTGGCCGGGGGCAGCTTGGTGACGCCGCGCAGGATGGTCCGCGGCGGCGGCACGATGCTGTGGAAGCTCAGGTAGTGGGCGAGCGCCACCGGGTCGATGGCGGTGTCCACGCCGCCGCCGGCCAGCAGCGCCGGCAGGGTGCTGGCGAAGCGCACCACGCCCGGCGTCTCGGCCAGGTAGAGCGGCTTGATGCCGAGCCGGTCCCGGGCCAGCACCAGCCGGCCGGTGTCCCGCTCGGTGATCGCCACTGCGAACATGCCGATCAGGTGGTCGACGAAGTCGAGCCCCCACTCGGCGTACGCCTTGACGACGACCTCGCTGTCGCCGGAGGAGAAGAAGCGGTACCCCTTGGCCTGAAGTTCCTCGCGCAGCTGGCGGTAGTTGTAGATGCAGCCGTTGAAGACGCCGGTCAGGCCGGCGGCGGCGTCCACGATCGGTTGGCCGCTGGCCGCGGAGAGGTCGATGATCTTCAGGCGTCGATGTCCGAGCGCTGTCGGTCCCTGGGACCAGACCCCACTGTCGTCCGGGCCTCGGTCACTCATCGTGGCCGCCATGCGCTCCACGGCCGACACGTCGGCCCGTGAACCGTCACGGCGAAACTCTCCCGCAAGTCCGCACATGCGAGCCCATGCTGCCAGAGGTTGTTGCAGTTCGCCTGTTGAGACGATGACAGTCGGGTGACGCTTCGCTATCATACGCCGCTACCGTCGGTAGCCACCGCCCCGGGCTGGCGGTTCCGGTGCTGCCGGCGACCTATGCCGGAAATGTGCCGGGCCTGCGGTGTGAGGAACACCGCAGGCCCGGTATCGGACATTCCGGTCGGTCAGCCGGTCGTACGGGCCACGCCGACCGGGCAGCTCAGCCCGTTGGGGCCGTGGTTGCAGTACCCGTTCGGGTTCTTCGTCGGGGCGAGGTACTGCTGGTGGTAGTCCTCGGCGAAGTAGTAGTTGCCCAGCGGCGCGATTTCCGTGGTGATCTCGCCCTTGCCGGCCCGCGCCACGATCGGCGCGAACGCGTCCCGCGACGCCTCCGCGGTCGCCCGCTGCTCGTCGGTCGTCGTGTAGATCGCGGAGCGGTACTGGGTGCCCACGTCGTTGCCCTGGCGCATGCCCTGGGTCGGGTCGTGGTTCTCCCAGAAGACCTTCAGCAGGTCCTCGTAGCTGATCTTCGCCGGGTCGTAGACCACCTGGACCGCCTCGGCGTGCCCGGTCATCCCCGAGCAGACCTCCTCGTACGTCGGGTTCGGCGTGGTGCCGCCCGCATAGCCGGCGGAGGTGGTGATCACCCCGGGCAGGGTCCAGAACAGCCGCTCGGCACCCCAGAAACAGCCCATGCCGAAGACGGCGACCTGGGAACCCTCCGGGAACGGACCCTTCAGCGTCGACGGCAGCACCTCGTGCCGGTCACCGATCGGCATCGCGATCGGGCGACCCGGCAGGGCCTGGTCGGGGGTGGGCAGTTCGGCCTTCATGCGGCGAAGGAACACGGTGGGACTCCTCTCGTACCTCTCCCCGCCTGCAACACCGCCGGGCCCCGGTTCCTTACCCGGGCCTGCCGGAATCAGGCAGCGGCGGGCGAGAGGGCGGCGGCGACCCGGTCGGCGTACCCCTGCGCCTCGGCGTCGTCGGAGTAGCGGGTGCGCGGCCAGAAGAAGCCGCGCAGGCCGTCGCCCTTCGTCCGGGGCACCACGTGGGTGTGCAGGTGCGGGACCGACTGGGACACCCTGTTGTTCATCGCCACGAACGTCCCACCGGCCCCCAGACCGGACTCCACCGCCACCGCGAGCCGCTGGACCAGGCCGAAGTAGCCGGGCAGCGCCGGGGCCGGCAGGTCGGTCAGGGTGATCAGGTGGGTGCGGGGCACCACCAGCACGTGGCCCTTGAACACCGGCCGGGTGTCCAGGAAGGCAACCCCGTCCGGCTCGTCCGCCACCCGGAACGCCGGCACCTCGCCCGCCACGATCCCGCAGAACACGCACCCGCTCACCCGGGCAGCGTAATGCCGGAACGGGGGGGGCGCCCGCCCCCGCGACACGGGTCGATGGGCGTACGCCGCGGCGGGTGGCGGGGCGGAGTCCGGGTGTGCCCCACGCTCCCTGTGGAGCTGACGTCGTAGACGATTCACCCACCCCCGGCACCCGCCGGTCGTCTCCCAGTGAACGGCAGATCCGGGGAGACGTACCGCGGGTGCATCTGTCGTCGTCCCAGCGCCAAGAGACGCGCCCAAAGGAGACGGCGGCGGCGGTGACCGGCTTCACCGGGTGCGGGTGCGGGTGCGTCGCCTCGGGGTGGCCGATGCGGGCCGTGAATCGTCTACGTCATCAGCTCCACAGGGAGCGTCGGGCACACCCGGACCGCGCCCGACGGGGGAAGCGGGGCGACCCGCGGCCGGGTTCCGCCCGTCCCGGTGGACCGGCGGACTAACGTCTCGGGAATGAGTCACGGCTTCGAGACGCTCGCCATCCACGCCGGCCAGGACCCCGAGGCCCGCACCGGCGCGGTGATCCCACCGATCTACCAGACCAGCACCTACGCCCAGGACGCCGTCGGCGCGCCTCGGCACGGCTACGAGTACAGCCGCTCCGGCAACCCCACCCGGGACGCGCTCCAGGAGTGCCTCGCCGCCCTGGAGGGCGGCCCCGTGGCGCTCGCCTTCGCCAGCGGCCTGGCCGCCGAGGACACCCTGCTGCGCACCGTCTGCAAGCCGGGCGACCACGTGGTGATCCCGGACGACGCGTACGGCGGCACCTACCGGCTCTTCGCCCGCGTCGCCGAGCGCTGGGGGCTGGACTACACCCCGGCCAAGGTCTCCGACACCGACGCCGTGCGGGCCGCCATGCGCGCCACCACGAAGATCGTCTGGGTGGAGACGCCGACCAACCCGCTGCTCGGCATCGCCGACATCGCCACCCTGGCCGCCGTCGCGCACGACGCCGGGGCGCTGCTGGCGGTCGACAACACCTTCGCCTCGCCGTACCTGCAGCAGCCGATCGCGCACGGCGCGGACGTGGTGGTCCACTCGACCACCAAGTACATCGGCGGACACTCCGACGTGGTGGGTGGCGCGCTGATCGCCGCCGACGCCGGACTCGGCGACGAGCTGCGCTACCACCAGAACGCGATGGGCGCGATCAACGGGCCCTTCGACGCCTGGCTGACCCTGCGCGGCATCAAGACCCTCGGGGTACGCATGGACCGGCACTGCGACAACGCCGAGCGGATCGCCGCGTACCTGGACGGGCACGCCAAGGTCGCTGAGGTGATCTACCCGGGCCTGCCCTCGCACGCCGGTCACGAGGTGGCCGCCAAGCAGATGCGCCGGTTCGGCGGCATGATCTCCTTCCGCGCCACCGGTGGCGAGGAGCACGCCGTGGAGATCTGCAACCGGGCCAAGCTCTTCGTGCTCGCCGAGTCGCTCGGCGGCGTCGAGTCCCTGATCGAGCACCCGGGCCGGATGACACACGCAAGTGCTGCCGGCTCGCCGCTTGAAGTTCCCGGCGATCTCGTGCGACTGTCTGTCGGCATCGAGACGGTCGACGACCTGCTCGCCGATCTGGAGCAGGCGCTGGGCTGACCGCTGGCTGGGGAGGGTGGCCGTGCAGGACATCATGCCGACCTGGGTCGGAGCGACCGCCAAGCAGATCGCCCGGGGCGTACGCCGGGGCGATGTCTCGGCCACCCAGGTCGTCGCCGACCACCTGGACCACATCGCCCGGGTCGACGCCGACCTCGCCGCGTTCCGCACGGTACGCGGCGGGGAGGCGATCACCGAGGCGGAGAAGGTCGACGAGCAGGAGGACCTGGCCAACCTTCCGCTGGCCGGGGTGCCGGTGGCGGTCAAGGAGAACACCGCCGTCGCCGGCGTAGCCACCTGGAACGGCTCGGCCGCCTGCCGCACCCCGGTCGCCGAGGCCGACCACGAGGTGGTCCGGCGGCTGCGCGGCGCCGGCGCGGTGATCCTCGGGCTGACCCGGATGCCGGAACTGGGCCTCTGGGCCCTCACCGACGACGAGTCCGGGATCACCCGCAACCCGTGGGACACCCGCCGCACCCCCGGCGGCTCCTCCGGCGGCGCCGCCGCCGCGGTGGCCGCCGGGCTGGTGCCGATCGCGCACGGCAACGACGGGCTCGGCTCGATCCGGATCCCGGCGGCCTGCTGCGGCCTGGTCGGCCTGAAGCCGGGCCGGGGCGTGATCCCCACCCAGCTCGGCGCGGAGGACTGGTTCGGCCTCACCGAGCACGGGATGCTCACCACCACGGTGGCGGACGCCGCGGTCGGCTTCCAGGTGCTCGCCGGGCGCCGGGCCGACAAGCTGGTCCCACCGCCGCGGCTGCGGGTCGGTGTCTCGCTGCGCTCCCCGGTGCGCGGCGTCTCGCCGGACGCCCCCAACCGGGACGCGGTGGCCGCCGCCGGCCGGCTGCTCGCCGCCGCCGGCCACGACACCGTTCCCGCCGACCCGGTCTACCCGACCGCGCTCGGCCTGCAGGGCATCGCGACCTGGTTCGCCGCGGCCGCCGCCGACGTGCGTGCCGCCGGGATCGCCCGACGTGACCTTCAGCGGCGCAGCCGCCGGCACGTCGCGCTCGGCGAGTGGGCGCAGCGGCGGGGGTACGTCCGGGAGGCCGACCGGGCCGCCTGGCGCGACCGCTCGATCAACTTCTTCACCGACCACTCGGTGGACCTGCTGCTCACCCCGGCGCTGGCCGGTCCGCCGCCGGAGGCCGCCGCCTGGTCCACCCGGTCGTGGGTCGCCAACATGAAGGCCAACATCCGGTACGCCCCGTACGCGGCGCCCTGGAACATCGCCGGCCTGCCGGCCATCGTGGTGCCGGTCGGCCGGCGCCCGGACGGCCTGCCCGTCGGCGCGCAGCTGATCGGCCCGCCCGGCTCGGAGCTGCTGTTGCTCTCCGTCGCCGGGCAGTTCGAGATGCAGGCGCCGTGGACCCGGCACGCCCCCGGCTATCCCCGGGTCGGAACGGGGTCACCGGCCGCCGCATGATCGTCTAGCGTGTGCGCGCACCCCCTCGCCGCACCCCCTGGACGGTCCCCATGCTCTGCCAGACCTGCGGGGACGCCACGTCCCCGAGCTTCAACGAGTGCCAGAACTGCTACACGCCCCTCGGACAGCCGGCCGTCACGCCGGGGCTGGAGACTTACGCCGTGCGCGGCATCGGCCTGGCCGCCTCGATCGCGGTCGGCGTGACCGCCGCGTTCTACCTGCTGTCCGCGCTCGCCCCGGTGGCCGGGATCGTGCTGGCGCGGCAGGCCGAGCGCGACGGCGACAGCGACGTGCTCTTCGGGGCCATGCTGTTCGAGGTCGCGGTGAGCCTGCCGTTCGTGGTGGCCTACCTGACCGCCGCTGTCCTGGTCATCATCTGGACCTGGCGGGCGCGCAAGAACATCGACGCCTTCCCCGGCGCGCTGCCCGTCCTCGGTCAGGGTTGGGCGATCGCCGGCTGGCTGGTGCCGTTCGCGAACTTCGTGGTGCCCGTCCGGGTGGTGGCCAACATCGCCCGGGACAGCCTCTGGCGCCGGAGCACCCCGTGGCTGGTCGTCGGCTGGTGGGCGGCGTGGCTGGTCTTCAGCGTCGGCGAGCGGCTGTTCAGCCGCAAGAACGACCTCGAGTACCTCCAGCTCCCCGAGACGGCCGTCGACCCCGCGGACTTCCAGGCGTACGTGGACTACTACCAGGGCGCCCTCGGCCGCAACGCGATTCCGGCGATCGCCTGCGTGGTGGCCGCCGCGTCGTTCATCGTGTTGATCCGGAAGATCTCCGCCGCCCAGCAGGACCGGATCGCCCGCGCCACCCCGGCGTGGCCGTACGCCCCGGGGACCCCGGTGCCCGGCGGGTTCGCCCCCGGCACGCCGCCCCCGGCCGGCGCGCCCGGCACGTTCGCCCCGCCGCAGCCGCAGCCGCAGCCGGTGGCCGCGCCCGCGCCGCAGGCCTCGGCCGACACGCCCCCGGCGTCGCCGCAGGTTCCCCCGGTGGCGGGTGGCACGATCGGGGCATGACGGAACTGGTCGGTCTCGCCGACGTACGGGCCGCGCGGGAACTGCTCGCCGGCGTCACCCGCACCACCCCGCTGGAGCCCTCCCGGCCGCTGAGCGCCAAGCTGGGCGGCCCGGCGTGGCTGAAGTGCGAGAACGTGCAGCGCGCCGGGTCGTACAAGGTGCGCGGCGCGTACGTGCGGATCTCCCGGCTCAGCGAGGAGGAGCGCGCCCGGGGCGTGGTCGCGGCCAGCGCCGGCAACCACGCCCAGGGCGTCGCCCTCGCCGCCGGCCTGGTGGGCGCCCACGCCACCGTGTTCATGCCGGTGAACGCGCCGCTGCCGAAGGTGGCCGCCACCAAGGGGTACGGCGCGCAGATCGAACTGGTCGGCAACACCGTCGACGAGTCCCTGGTGGCGGCGCAGACCTACGCCGAGCGGACCGGCGCGGTCCTGATCCATCCGTTCGACCACCCCGACGTGATCGCCGGTCAGGGCACCGTGGCGCTGGAGATCCTCGAACAGTGCCCCGACGTGAAGACGATCATCACCGGGGTCGGCGGCGGTGGCCTGATCTCGGGCATGGCGGTGGCGGCCAAGGCGCTGCGCCCCGACGTACGGGTGGTCGGGGTCCAGGCGGCCAGCGCGGCGGCCTTCCCGCCCTCGCTGATCGCCGGAGAGCCGGTACGCCTGCCGTCCTTCGCCACCATCGCCGACGGGATCGCGGTCGGCCGGCCGGGGGAGATCACCTTCACCCACGTCCGCAAGCTGGTCGACGAGATCGTCACGGTCTCCGAGGAGGACATCTCCCGGGCGCTGCTGATGCTGCTGGAGCGCGGCAAGCAGGTGGTCGAGCCGGCCGGCGCGGTGGGCGTGGCCGCGCTGCTGGCCGGGGTCGTCGAGGTGGAGGCGCCGGTGGTCGCGGTGCTCTCCGGCGGCAACATCGACCCGCTGCTGATGCTGCGGGTGATCGAGCACGGGCTGGCCGCGGCCGGGCGCTACCTGCGGGTGACGGTGCGCTGTTCGGACCGGCCCGGTCAGCTCGCCTCGCTGCTCACCGAGATCGCCGAGCACCGGGCGAACGTGGTCGACGTGGAGCACCAGCGGGCCAACCCGCACCTGCGCCTCGGCGAGGTCGAGGTGGCGCTGTCGGTGGAGACCCGGGGCGTCGAGCACTCCGACACGCTGATCAGCGCCCTACGGGCCAGCGGCTACCAGGTGGTCTTCGCGGCCGAGGCGTGACACCGGCGACGGTGCCACGCCTCGGGGCGTACGCGATGGGGAACCGCCGGGTCCGCGGACCCGGCGGGGCCGGACTCAGCCGGAGAACGGCTCGAAGCTGACCACGGTCACCTTGATGTCGGCGCCGCTCGGCGCCGTGTAGGTGCAGGTCTGGCCGGGGCGACCGCCCAGGATCGCCTTGCCGAGCGCCGACTCCGGGCTGTAGACCGTCAGGTCGGTGGTGGAGGCGATCTCCCGCGAGCCGAGCAGGAACGTCTCGGTGTCGTCCTGGTCGTCGTCGAAGTAGATCGTCACGACCATGCCGGGCGACACCGAGTCGGCGGTCGGCGCCTCGCCGACCTTGGCGGTGCGCAGCAGCTCCTTGAGGTAGAGGATGCGCCCCTCGGCCTTGCCCTGCTCCTCGCGGGCGGCGTGGTAGCCACCGTTCTCCCGCAGGTCGCCTTCCTCGCGCCGGGCGTTGATCTCGGCGGCGATGACCGGCCGGTTGGCGATGTGCTGGTCGAGCTCGGCCTTCAGGCGGTCGTACGCGTCCTGGGACAGCCAGGTGGCGGGCGCCTCGTTGTCATTGGTGGACACAGGCGTACTCCTCGATCGTGCGGAACTGGCTGACAGGTGAGTTACCAAGTTACCAGTGCGGCACACCCGCGGGTGTCGTCGATCACCCCCGGCGCCGGTACCCGACCCTGGTCCCGGGGCGTCCGCGCCGGCCGGCCGGTCAGCCGGCGGGTCGGCAGCGGACGACCTCGCCGATGAAGGGCCGCGCGGTGGTGGCGATCCGGTGCTGGGCGGTGGCCTGCCGCGCGCCGGGGCGCGCGCTCACCGCGACCTCGTCCCGACCCACCTCGGCGCCGTCGTGGGAGCGGGCCCGCAGCAGGCACACCGCGGAGCCGCCTTCGGGCAGGGTGACCCGGAAGTCGACCCGCACCCCGGTGTCGGTGACGTCGGTGTAGGTGATCACCTCGGCGTCGTACGTCGGGTCGCCGTACCGGGCGTAGAGCTGCGTCGCGACCAGGGCCAGCCCGGCGACCAGGGCGGCCGCCAGCAACCCGACCAGCAGCGGCCGGCGGCGGCCCGGCTCGCGGCGGCGGCCGTACCGCCCGGGCGGGAACGCGGGCGCGCCCGGGGTGATTGTGGCGTGCGTCTCGGTCACCGGCGGGTATCTCCTGGCGTTGTTGTCGGAAGCATCGGCAAGAATGGGAGAGTTCCACGCTCCCAAGCCCGTCCTGTCGTCAAGGATGACAGGTCGGCGCCGGCAGGGTCCGGCACGGGGGAGGATTCCGGCAGGTCAGCCGGGCGGCCCGGGGTGGGCCGTCGGCCGGCACAGACGAGGAGCGCCCACAGTGGCAGAGCAACTGCGTCTCATGGCGGTGCACGCGCACCCCGACGACGAGTCGAGCAAGGGCGCCGCGACCATGGCGAAGTACGTCGCGGAGGGTGTCGACGTCCTGGTCGTGACGTGCACCGGCGGCGAGCGCGGCAGCGTGCTCAACCCGAAGATGGACCGGCCCGACGTCTGGGCCAACATCGGCGAGATCCGCCGCGCCGAGATGGACGCCGCCCGGGCGATCCTCGGCGTCGAGCAGGCCTGGCTCGGCTTCGTCGACTCGGGGCTGCCCGAGGGCGACCCGCTGCCGCCGCTGCCCGAAGGCTGCTTCGCCCTGGAGGACGTCGAGGTCGCCGCGGGTCCGCTGGTGCGGCTGATGCGCGAGTTCCGTCCGCACGTCGTCACCACGTACGACGAGGAGGGCGGCTACCCGCACCCCGACCACATCATGACCCACAAGGTGAGCGTGGCCGCCTTCGAGGCGGCCGGCGACCCGGAGCGCTACCCGGAGCTCGGCGAGCCCTGGCAGCCGCTGAAGCTCTACTACGACATCGGCTTCTCCAAGGGCAAGATCATGGCGCTGCACGAGGGCATGCTCGCCGCCGGCCTGGCCTCGCCGTACGAGGAGTGGCTCAAGCGCTGGGACGACCGCCCCGACAAGGGCCCGCGGATCACCACCCGGGTGGAGTGCGCCGACTACTTCCCGGTCCGCGACGACGCGCTGCGCGCCCACGCCACCCAGATCGACCCGGACGGCTTCTGGTTCCACGTCCCGATGGAGCTGCAGCGGCACGCCTGGCCCACGGAGGACTTCCAGCTGGTCCGCTCGCTGGTCGACAGCCCGCTGCCCGAGTCGGACCTCTTCGCCGGGGTGCGCGAGACGGCCCATGCCCGCTGACCGGGCGGGGGGCTACGCTGAAAGCCCACCGCACATCGGAGAAACACCATGCTGACCGCCGCTGCCCAGGTGCTCGCGGAGAACAACTTCGGTGACACCCGCACGGGTGGTCTGGCCGGGCCGATGGGCCTCTTCCTCATCCTCCTCCTGGCCGCCGCCACCATCCTGCTGATCCGCAACATGAACGCCCGGCTGCGCCGGCTGCCCGACCGGTTCCCCACCCAGGGGCAGGCCGACACGTCGGCCACCGATCCGGCGGACGGGACCTCGACGCAGGAATCACGCACCGACACGCCCAACGGCCACCAGCAGCACCGAAACGGCTAGTCGGAGCGTGATTCACGCCGATCCGGGTCGTCAGCCCCTGTTGCGACCACCCGGATTGGCTTAGCCTTCCGCCGGGGGGACCGAAAAGTCCCTGAGCCGTGCGCGGGAGGGGGCGCCATGACCGTCGCAGCAGCGTCCGTCCCGGGCATCCCCCGTGTGCCGGCGGACGGAGCGGGCCGGTGACGTCCGGCCGGGCCGGCGACCACGTCGACCGGCCCGATCCCGGCGGCACACCGCCACGGGTGCTCCTGCTGATCACCGCCGTCACGCTGACCGCCTTCACGGCGGTCCTGATCGGCCTGACCGTCCCCGTCACGCTGCCGCCGGACGATGCACTTCCCGCCCTCGCGCGGTTCGGCATCGCCCTCGCCGCGTTCGCGGTCGCCCAACTGGCCCGGCTGAGGTTCCGCACCGCCACCGGCATGGTCAGCATCACCTGGGGCGAGGCCGCACTGATCGTCTGCCTCTACCTCGTACCGGCCGGGTGGCTGCCGGCCGCGGCGCTGCTCGGCACCGGGCTGGCCTGGACGGGAATGTCCCTGGCCGTCGACCGCCGGCCCCCGCTCGAGGTACTGCGGATCGCCGCTTCGCTGACCGCCGCCACCGCGCTCGCCGTCGCGGTCGCCACCGCGCTCGGCGCGCCGCTGCTGGCCGCACCCACCCCCGGGCTCGCCCTCGCCCTGATCGCCGCCTCGGTGACCTACCTGCTCGCCACCGCCTGCCTCGGCGGCGCCACCCTGGCGCTGCGGCACGGCGTCGCCGTCGGCCCACCGGTGCTCGCCGCGCTCCGGGGCAAGCTGCTGATGTTCGTCGGCAACGTCGCGGTCGGCCTGGTCGTGGTCGCCCTGGTGGAGATCGACGCCCGCTGGCTGCTGCTGCTCCCGCCCCTGTTCTGGCTGCTCCAGCAGACCTACCGGCACCGGCTCCGGGCCGACCAGGAACGACGGGACTGGCGGGCCTTCGCGGAGGCGACCGCCGCGCTCAACCAGCTCGACGAGCGCGGGGTGGCCACCGCCGCGGTGACCGGCGCGCTGACCCTCTTCGGCGCGGAGCTGGTCGACGTCGACGTGGCCCGGGGCGACGGCCGCTGGCGCCGGTACCGGGGGGACGCCTCCGGCCAGGTGCGCGACCGCGAGATCGGGCCGCCCGCCCGGCCGTCCACCGCGGAGCACGAGCTGGCCCGCCCGCTGACCGTCGGCGAGGCCGAGGTCGGCGAGCTGCGGGTCCGCTTCCCCGCCACCGCGCCACCGAGTGCCCGCGAGCGGGACGCCGTGGCCGCCTTCTCCGACGCCCTCGCCGCCGCGCTGCACGACGCGGCCACCCACCGGGAGCTGCGGCTGGTCAGCGCGCGGTCGTCGTACGAGGCGGTGCACGACGCGCTGACCGGGCTGGTGAACCGGGCGGCCATGCTCAGCAAGGGCGACCAGGCGCTGCGGCAGCTCGCCCACGATCACCCGGTGGCGCTGCTGCTGCTGGACATCAACCAGTTCAAAGAGGTCAACGACACCCTCGGGCACGCGGCCGGCGACCAGCTGCTGCGGCTCACCGCCAACCGGCTCGGCACCCTCGCCCGCCCGGGCGACCTGCTGGGGCGCCTCGGCGGGGACGAGTTCGCCCTGCTGCTGACGTCGGTCCCGGTGATCGGCGACCGGTCCGCCCCGATGGCGTACGCGCTGCGCCAGGCCCGGGAGATCGCCGAGCGGCTGGCCGCGCCGACCGAGGTGGCCGGGGTGCGGATGTCCGTCGAGGTGTCGGTGGGGGTGGTGGTGGCCGGGGCGGGCACCGCCGACCTGACCGAGCTGCTGCGCCGGGCCGACATCGCCATGTACCAGGCCAAGGAGGGCGGCGGCAGCGTCGCCGCGTACGACAGCGCCCGCGACGCCGCGAGCACCGACCAGCTGGCGCTGCTGGCGGAGCTGCGGGAGGCGTTGCAGGCCGACGACCAGTTGGTGCTGGCCCTGCAACCGGCGGTCGACCTGGCCACCGGCGCCCCGACCGGGGTGGAGGCGCTGATCCGCTGGCGGCACCCGCGCCGCGGCTGGCTCGGCCCGGTCGACTTCATCCGCCCGGTGGAGAACAGCGAGCAGCTCGGCGCCTTCACCCGGTACGTGCTGGACAAGGCGCTCGCGGTGGCGGCCGACTGGGCCCGGGAGGGCTTGGACGTGCCGATCTCGGTGAACCTCTCGGCCCGTAGCCTGCTCGACCCCCGGCTGCCGGCCGAGATCGCCGACGCGCTGCGCCGCCACCAGGTGCCCCCGCACCGGTTGGTCCTGGAGATCACCGAGACGGTGGTGATGAGCGAGCTGGAGGTGATCGACGAGGTGCTGGCCACGGTCCGCGCGATGGGCGTGCAGCTCGCCGTCGACGACTTCGGCACCGGCTTCTCGTCGCTGACCTTCCTGACCCGGATCGCGGTCGACGAGCTCAAGGTGGACCGCTCGTTCGTGATCCGGATGGCCGAGTCGCCGGAGGCCGCGGCGATCGTCCGGACCACCGTCGGGCTCGCGCACGAGCTGGGGCTGCGGGTGGTGGCGGAGGGGGTGGAGACCGCCGAGCAGCGGCTCGCCCTGGCCGAGCTGGGCTGCACCGCCGCCCAGGGCTACCACTTCTTCAAGCCGATGCCGGCCGACAAGATCGGCGCGGTACTCGGCACGCTGCGCGAGTCGGCCGAGTCGAACGTCTTCCCGCTGCGCGCCGACGGCGCATCCTGACCCACCGCCCGTTCGCGAGATGCGGCGTGTCGGGGTGTCCGGGCGGCGGGACACCCCGACACGCCGCAAACCGGGGCCAGGGCCGCGGGCAGCGGCCCGGCCGCGGGTCAGGCGCGGGGGAGGACCTCGCCGACGACGGTCGGCAGGGCCGCCCAGTCGGCGGAGACGATGCTGGCGTGCGCCGCCGCCAGTTGGGCGACCCGGGCCCGGGCGGCGTCCGGGTCGGTGTTCCCCACCTTCGGCGGCACGTTCTGCGCGTCGGTCATCACCAGCAGGTAGTGGTTGGTGGCGTACCAGGAGGTGTCGATGCCGCCGCCGACGTACGCGCTCGCGTCGCCGTCGAAGACGACGAACCACGGCCGCAGGCTCACCTCGGTGTAGCGGGTGCGCGGGTCGCCGGCCTGGGCGTTGTGCACGGCGGGGAACGCCTGGGCCCGGGCGAGGGTGCCCGCCGACGCCAGGCCGGCGAGGTGACGGGCGTACTCGACGTCGGTGCGGAGCGTGTCGGTGGGATTGCCCTCCTCCACGGTGCCCGGGATCAGCTCCACGAGCACCTTGCCGGCGAGCTGCTGGCGGGTCGGCCAGGCGTCGGCCCGGGCGGCGGCGTCCAGCGAGGCGTACCCGCCGCGCAGGTCGACCGGGCGGAAGACCCGGTCGCCGAGCCGGGCGGCGAGCAGCGCGTCGAGCTGGACCGGCCCCTGCCCGGTACGGGCGCTGAAGCCGGTCTTCAGCTCCAGCTTGAGCTGCACCGGCCCGGCGTCGGGGTGGGCGCCCAGCCAGAGCCGGATGTCGTCCAGGCAGTGTTCGAGGTTCTTGTTGCGGGTGCCGGTGTAGAGCTGCGCGGCGCTGGTGGCGGCGACGCAGTTGTTGTCGTTGCCGAGCGGGTTGGAGTGGCTGACCCGCCACTGGCGCGTGATCACGTCCGGCCAGACGTCCAGCTCGATCATCCCTGGCCGGGCGTCGAGCGCCTGCGCCAGGTAGGTGTAGGTGCCGCGCTCGTACGCGTTGTGGGTGCCGACGGCCGTGGTCCCGGAGATCCGGGTGGCGGGGTCCACGGCCGCGGCGGCGGGGTGTCCGGTGAGGACGACCGCGAGCACCGCGACCGAGGTGAGTACGGACAGACGACGGGATCCGCGCATGCGTGCCTCCTCGCGAGGCCGGCGACGATCGCCGGCATGCACAGATATAAATAGATGAAAGTGAACTGCGGAAGCCCCTGCGATTGCCGTCGGACCGACGGGCGCGGGCCCGTCCGGCTGGATATGGTCGTCAGGTGAACCGACTCGCCGATGCGACCTCGCCGTACCTGCTCCAGCACGCCGACAACCCGGTCGACTGGTGGCCCTGGAGCGCCGAGGCGTTCGCGGAGGCGAAGCGGCGGGACGTGCCGGTGCTGATCTCGGTCGGCTACGCCGCCTGCCACTGGTGTCACGTGATGGCCCACGAGTCGTTCGAGAACGAGCAGGTCGGCGCGCTGGTCAACGACGACTTCGTGGCGATCAAGGTGGACCGGGAGGAGCGGCCGGACGTCGACGCGGTCTACATGACCGCCACCCAGGCGATGACCGGGCAGGGCGGCTGGCCGATGACGGTCTTCGCCACCCCCGACGGCACCCCGTTCTTCTGCGGCACGTACTTCCCCCGGGCGAACTTCGTCCGGCTGCTGGAGTCGGTCGCCGCGGCGTGGCGCGACCAGCGTGAGGCGGTGCTGCGCCAGGGCGCCGCCGTGGTCGAGGCGATCGGCGGCGCCCAGGCCGTCGGCGGCCCGACCGCCCCGCTCACCGCCGAGCTGCTGGACTCCGCCGCCGACCAGCTCTCCCGCGAGTACGACGCGACGAACGGCGGCTTCGGCGGGGCGCCGAAGTTCCCGCCGCACATGAACCTGCTCTTCCTGCTCCGGCACCACCAGCGCACCGGCTCGGCGCGCAGCCTGGAGATCGCCCGGCACACCGCCGAGGCGATGGCCCGGGGCGGCATCCACGACCAGCTCGCCGGCGGCTTCGCCCGCTATTCGGTGGACGCGCACTGGACCGTGCCGCACTTCGAGAAGATGCTCTACGACAACGCCCTGCTGCTGCGGTTCTACGCGCAGCTCTGGCGGCTCACCGGTGACCGGATGGCCCGGCGGGTGGCCCGGGACACCGCCCGGTTCCTCGCCGACGAGCTGCACCGGGCGGGGGAGGGCTTCGCCTCCGCGCTGGACGCCGACACCGAGGGCGTCGAGGGGCTCACCTACGCCTGGACCCCGGCCCAGCTCGTGGCGGCGCTCGGCGAGGAGGACGGCCGCTGGGCCGCCGACCTCTTCGAGGTCACCGAGGAGGGCACCTTCGAGCACGGCACGAGCGTGCTGCGGCTGGCCCGGGACGTCGACGACGCCGACCCGGAGATCAAGGCCCGCTGGCGGGACGTCGTCGGCCGGCTGCTCGTCGCCCGGGACACCCGCCCGCAACCCGCCCGCGACGACAAGGTGGTGGCCGCCTGGAACGGCCTGGCGATCACCGCGATCGCCGAGTTCCTCCGGGTCGCCGCCCTCTACGCCTCGCCCGACGACGAGGACGCCAACCTGATGGAGGGCGTCACCATCGTCGCGGACGGCGCGATGCGCGACGCCGCCGAGCACCTGGCCGCCGTGCACATCGTGGACGGGCGGCTGCGCCGGGCGTCCCGGGACAAGGTGGTCGGCGAGCCGGCCGGCGTGCTGGAGGACTACGGCTGCGTGGCCGAGGCGTTCTGCGCGATGCACCAGCTCACCGGCGAGGGGCGCTGGCTGGCGCTGGCCGGCGGGCTGCTCGACGTGGCCCTGGCCCGGTTCGCCGCCCCGGGCGGCGGCTTCTACGACACCGCCGACGACGCCGAGCAGCTGGTCGCCCGGCCGGCCGACCCGACCGACAACGCCACCCCGTCGGGGCGCTCGGCGATCGTGGCGGCGCTGGTGGCGTACGCGGCGCTGACCGGGGAGAGCCGGTACCGGGAGGCCGCCGAGGCGGCGCTGGCCACCGTCGCGCCGATCGTCGGGCGGCACGCCCGCTTCACCGGCTACGCGGCGACGGTGGGGGAGGCGCTGCTCTCCGGGCCGTACGAGATCGCGGTGGCCACCGACGACGCGGTGGGTGATCCCCTGGTGGCCGCCGCCGTGCGGCACGCCCCGCCGGGCGCGGTCGTGGTGGCCGGCCGACCAGACCAGCCGGGGGTGCCGCTGCTCGCGGACCGGCCGCTGGTCGACGGGCGGCCCACCGCGTACGTCTGCCGGGGTTTCGTCTGCCAGCGGCCGGTGACCTCGGTCGACGACCTGGTCGCCCAGCTCGGCTGACGCCCGGAGTTGAGCTGGCGGGCCGGTGCCCCTCGCGGCGGTGATCGCCGGCGGCCCGGATAGGCTGGCGGCGCTATGGATTCCCGTACCGGTCTGCCCGTCGTCGGCATGGTGGGCGGAGGCCAGTTGGCCCGGATGACCCACCAGGCTGCCATCGCCCTCGGCCAGTCACTGCGCGTGCTGGCGCTCGCCCCGGACGACGGCGCCGCCCTGGTCGCCTCCGACGTCCAGTACGGCGACCACACCGACCTCTCCGCGCTGCGCACCTTCGCCAAGGGCTGCGACGTGGTCACCTTCGACCACGAGCACGTGCCCACCGAGCACATCCGCGCCCTCGCCGCCGAGGGCGTGAAGCTCTTCCCGGCCGCCGACGCGCTGCTGCACGCGCAGGACAAGCGGATCATGCGGGAGCGCCTCGGTGCGCTGGGCGCTCCGAACCCGGCCTGGCGGCCGGTCGCCGAGCCCGTCGACCTGGTCGCCTTCGGCGAGGAGAACGGCTGGCCGGTGGTGCTGAAGGCCGCCCGCGGCGGCTACGACGGTCGGGGCGTCTGGATGGTCGACGACCCGACCCGGGCCGCCGAGCTGGCCGCGACGCTGCTCGCCGGCGGTACCTCGCTGATCGTCGAGGAGCGGGTGGCGCTGCGTCGGGAGCTGGCCGTGCAGGTGGCTCGCTCGCCGTTCGGGCAGGTCGCCGCGTACCCGGTGGTGGAGACCGTGCAGCGGGACGGGATCTGCGTCGAGGTGCTCGCCCCCGCGCCCGACCTGCCGGAGGAGCTCGCGCTCGCCGCCCAGCAGCTCGCCATCGACCTGGCCACCGCGCTCGACGTGGTCGGCCTGCTGGCGGTGGAGCTGTTCCTGACCGACGCCGGCCTGGTCGTCAACGAGCTGGCCATGCGGCCGCACAACTCGGGGCACTGGACCATCGAGGGCGCCCGCACCTCGCAGTTCGAGCAGCACCTGCGGGCCGTGCTCGACTACCCGATGGGGGACACCTCGCTGACCGCCCCGGTGGTGGTGATGGCGAACGTGCTCGGCGGCGAGCCGGGCGGCATCTCCATCGACGAGCGGCTGCACCACCTCTTCGCCGCCGAACCGGGCGCCAAGGTCCACCTGTACGGCAAGCAGGTGCGGCCGGGCCGCAAGATCGGGCACGTCACGGTGCTCGGCAACGACCTGGACGACGTACGGGCGCGGGCCGCGCGGGCCGCTTCCTGGCTGCGCGAGGGACAGTGAGCGCGAGGAGTGAGCTTGCGAGCCCCGCAGTCGCGAACGAAGGGAAGCTGCGTGTGAGCACCGTCGGGCTGATCATGGGCAGCGACTCGGACTGGCCGGTCATGAAGGCCGCCGCCGAGGCGCTGGACGAGTTCGGGGTGCCCTACGAGGTGGGCGTCGTCTCCGCCCACCGCACCCCGGTGAAGATGATCGAGTACGGCCGCTCCGCCGCCGACCGCGGCGTCAAGGTGATCATCGCCGGGGCGGGCGGCGCCGCTCACCTGCCCGGCATGGTCGCCTCGGTGACCCCGCTGCCGGTGATCGGCGTGCCGGTGCCGCTCAAGCACCTCGACGGGATGGACTCCCTGCTCTCCATCGTGCAGATGCCGGCGGGGGTGCCGGTGGCCACCGTGTCGATCGGCAACGCCCGCAACGCCGGGCTGCTCGCCGTTCGCATCCTGGCCGCCTCGGACCCGGCGCTGCTGAAGCGGATGACCGCCTTCCAGGCCAGCCTGGAGGAGATGGTGGCCGAGAAGGACGCCGCCCTCCGCGCCTCCCTCGCCTGACCGCTCCACACGACCGACGGCACTCACCGTCAGTGATCCCAGCCGGCGTCACGCAACGTGTCGGTTGTGTCGCCCCCCGGGTCCCAGGTTCGCTCCCTTTGCTCTGCTACCCCTTAGGCAACACCGCCTTTGAACAGCCGGAACGCCATACGCCCGGAGGCCGGCCACTCGACGGACCGTCACTCCGCGTGAGTGTTGCGTGGAGCGCAGCAGAGCAAAGGCCGTGCGGGGTGGGGCTTGGGCCGGACCTGGCCGTCACCGCTGGTAGCCGCGACTCCTGATCACGTGGGGATCGACCAGGCCCGCCCGGCAGCGACCGGCGAGTGGCCCCGGCATGATCCCGGCCGCGACGAGGCCCCCCGCACCGGGCTCAACAACCCAGTTCGTGATCCGCGACCACCCGGCACGCCCTGCGCAACACGGCAGTCACGCCACAGGGACCCTCCGATTTATCTCATGCCGCGTAGCGCGGTCTGCAACCGCTCCTGGGCGCGGCGGCGGCGCTCGTTGCTCGCGCCCAGCACCAGCAGCACCACGCCGACCGGGATCAGCACCAGCCACGGGCCGAGGCTGAACAGCGCGTGCACCGCGGCGATCGCGGTCACCGTGGCGCCGACGATCACCGGTGCCTGCTGCCGGCTCGTGGTGCCGAAGATCAGCACCGCCACCGCGCCGAGCAGCAGCAGCACCTGCCGCAGCATGCTGGACTCGGTCGCCAGCACGATCGCCAGGGTCGGCACGAACGCGGTGACCAGCGCCGGCCCGTACGCCACCCAGCTCGACAGGTCCGGGCGGTGCCGCAGCTCCAGCACCCCCACCAGCAGGGCGAGCGCCGCGAACGGCAGCGTGTACGCCTCCGGCAGCGCCACGGCGGCGACCCGCATCAGGATCCACCAGGCGGTGATCTCGCAGGCGACCACCGCCCAGAACAGGATCTGCCGTTCCAGCGGGCGGCGCCCCGGCCGGCTCGCGGCGATCCCGAGCACGGCACCCCAGGCGGCCAGCAGGGCGGCGATGTGCCGGGGCGAGTCGTACGCCAGCGCCAGGGCGATCAGCGCGGCCGCGTACCCGGTCCACTCCACGGTGGCCGCCTCGGGCTGCGCCTCGGGGCGGCGCAGCCTCGGCAGGGTCGCCGCGAACACCTGCAACGCCGCGCCGACCGCCAGCACCCCGAACGCCGACCAGACGGCGGCGAGCCCGGCGACCAGCCCGGCGGTGAGCACGAAGAGCTGCGCCATCAGCGAGGCGAAGAGCCAGCCGAGGATGCGCGCCCGCTGGGTGGTGCCGTAGAGCGCCGCGACGCTGCCGACACCCACCGCCCCGCCCAGCGTGAACAGGGTCAGGCCCTGGGTGCCGAGGCTGCCGGCCAGCCCGGCGCCGCCGCCGGCCAGCCCGATCGCGAAGACCAGCACCCGGGTCACCCGCAGCGACCGGGCCGGCTCGGCCAGCGGCGGCGGCGGGGTCAGCGCGAGCCCGAGCATCGAGATGGTGAAGACCGCCAGTGCCGCCAGGGCGCTCTCCGGCCAGGCGTGGCCGAGCGCCACCGGGGTGATCAGCAGGGTCACCGCCAGCCCCGGCAGGACCACCGGTACGGCCCGCGCGCGCCGCCCGCCGCTGAGCCCGGTGGCCGCCAGCGCCGCGGTCGCGGTGAGCAGCAGCGCGGTCAGCACGTGGGTCGGGTCGACCGCCTCCGGAGGCGGGGTGAGCAGCTCCGGTGGCGGCCCCTGCCAGACCCGGGAGAGCATCCGGTGCGGCTCCACCAGGGCGATGTAGAGCAGCGGCGCGAGCGAGGCCAGGGCCAGCGCCGTCGGCAGCGCCGCCGCGGCGAAGGCTCCGACGGCCGGGCTGATGCGCCAGCGGCGTCGGGTGCCGTCGTCCGGCAGCCGGCGCAGCGCGCCGTCCAGCAGCACGGCCCACCGGCGTACCGGCTGGGCCGAGCCGACCGGCGGGACGGTGGCCGCCCGGACCAGCTCGGCGAGCACCCCGAGCAGCGCCGCCGCGGCGGCGTACACGCCGGAGGGGAGGTGGGCGAAGATCGCGGCCAGCGCGCTGACCGTCGCGCCGCCGACGATCGCCGCGCTCGCGTACGGCAGGTACTGCGGCACCTGGCGGCGGACCGCGGCGACCCCGGCCAGCCCGATGCTGGACGCCGCCAGCGCGCCGGTCAGCACCACCTGGGCCGAGTGACCGAACTCGGCGGCCAGCGCGGCGACCGCGCCCGGCAGCGCCAGCAGGGCCGCCCCGGCCGCCGCGCCGCCGATCCGCACCAGGTGCGGTGGCATCCCCTCGGTCTCCACGTCCTCCGTCAGCGACGGCGCGAGCCCCCGGGCCAGCGCCGCGACGACCAGGCCGATCAGCGCGATGGCGCCCAGCGCCAGCGCGGTGGTCCACGGCCGGACCAGCCCGGCCGCTGCGGCGTGCAGCGCCACCGCACCGGCCGCGACCGCCCGGGAGAGCCCCGCGCGCGGGTCGGCCGAGGCCACCGCCGCCATCCCGAGGACGGTGGCGACCATCGTCCCGACCAGCACCGGCGACCACCAGGGCAGGTCGAACGCGGCGGGCGCCCCGATGGTGGCGAGCACGACCGCCGCGCCAGCGATGTCGTACTTCCAGGGCGGCGGAAGCAGGATCCCGGCCGCCGTGCCGAGCATCGCCAGTGCCACCGGGGCCTGCCAGGTGGCGCCGCCGGTGGGCGCGGCCGGCCAGCCGGTGAGGTCACCGGCCCAGATCGGGCCGGGCGTGGCGAGCACGCCGACCCCGCCGCGCAGGGCCGACCAGCCGGCCAGCAGGCCGATCAGGGTGCCGCCGACGGCGATCCCGAGCACCGGCCCGCGGCGCCACTCCTCCGGCATCGCCCGGGCCGCGACGGCGACCAGTAGCACCAGCGCGGCGGCCACCGCGAGCTGCCCGCCGGCGGAGATCACCGCCGCGATCCGGGCCAGCGTGGCGATAAGCGCGGCGGTGACCGCCGCGGCGGCCAGGTCGGAGCCGTCGAGGGCGAGGTCGGACCGGCGGCCCGCGTCGATCCGCGGGGCGAGCAGGAGCAGCACGGTGGCGACCAGCAGCAGCCCGCCCACCCAGGCGTCGGCGGCGGTGGTGCCGGGGGCGCCGAAGGCGGCGGCGACGACCGCGAGCGCGCCGAGCGCCGTGCCGGCCGCGTGCGGCAGCGCGATGTGTCGCTGGGAGACCTGCACCATGGCCGCGTAGCCCAGCGTGACGCAGACGGCGAGGAAGGCGGCGGCCAGGATCGGGACGGTCAGCTCGCGCAGCACCGCCGGGGTGGGCGTCGGGACGGCCGGTTCGGTGGCGGCGACGAAGGCGGCCACCGCGCCGGGCAGCGCGAACGACGCCCCGCCGGCCGCCCAGCCGGAGAGCGTGTCGGCCGCCGCCGGGGTGATCCGCACCCGGGGTGCGAGCGCGACCAGCACCCCCGCCACGACGAGGGTGACCAGCGCCGCCGCGGTCAGCGCGGGCCGGCTCAGTGCGGCCCCGGCGCCGATCACGCCCACCACCGTGGCGGTGACGGCGTGCACCAGCGCGGCGCGGGTGGTGGCCGCGGAGAGGCCGAGCACCCCGATGCCGACCGCGGCCAGCACCATCGGCCACGGCGCGGCCGCCCAGCCGAGGGCGAGGGAGGCCGGTACGGCGAGCGCGGTCAGCCCCGCGCCGACCACGGCGAACTCGCGGCGGATCTCGGGAGGCAGGGCGAGCACCGCGGCCACGGTCAGCAGCAGGGCGCTGGCGGCCAACTGCCAGGCCGCCGGGCCGACCGCCGCCGCCAGCTCGCCGGGGAACCGGGTCAGGTCGGCGTTCCAGGCCGGCAGGGCCGCGCGGGCCGGGGCCAGGCCGGCGCGCAGGGCGCCGCCGGCGACGACCACCCCGCTGACCGTGAGCGCCGCCGCGGCGGCGAACTGCGGCCCGCGCCGGGCCGCCTCCGGTACGGCCCGCACGGCCAGCCCGGTGAGCGTGATGACGGCGGCGATCAGCAGCAGCGCCCGACCGGGGTAGGCGACCGAGGCGATCCGGCCCAGCGCCCCGATGACGGCCAGCGTCATGATGCCTGCGGCCACGTCGGGCAGCGGCGGTCGCCGCAGCACCAGCGCGCCGGCCAGGGCCACCGCCGCGGCCAGCAGCAGCGCCGCGCCGGCCACCGTGGCCGCCGGTACGGTGGCCGCCCGCAGCAGCGCGGTGACCGCGTACGCCAGGGCGAGCGCCACCGCCGCTCCGTGCAGCAGCCAGGTCACCTGGGGCAGCCAGGGCACCGGCCGGACGACCTCGCCCGGTGCCGGGGCCGCCGTCGCGCCGAGCACCTCGCCGGCCTCCTCGGGTGCCGCCTCGGGCCGGCCCTCGGTGGCGGTGCGCTGCCGGGGTGCGGTCGGCGCGGCCGGCGGGTCGACCGGCAGGTCGCGGCGGACCGGGCGTTCCAGCAGCAGCGACGAGCGGGCCAGCCAGAGGTCGAGCACGGCGACGACGGTCAGCGCGAACGCCCACCCGCCGGGGCCGGTGATCCGGTCGTACGCCAGCAGCGGCACCACCGGTTGGGCGGCGAGCACGGCGGCGAAGCGGGGCGCGCGCAGGCCGGTGCCCCGGGCGTACCCGAGGGCGACGGCGGCGGTGACCGCGAAGATCACCCCGGAGAAGACCGCGCCGGAGGCACCGCCGGCGCCGATCCGGTCCACCGCCCACAGCGCGTACCCGGCCAGCGGCACCAGCAGCAGGCCGACCGCGGCGATCGTCTCGGCGGTCGAGGTGAGCCCGCGCCGGGCGAGCACGGGCGGGGCGAGCAGCAGCAGCACGGTGGCGACCAGCAGGATGCCCAGCCGGGCGAGGGCGTCCATCGAGCTGGTGGCGACGGCGGCGAAGACCACCGCGGCCACGGCCAGCAGCAGCGCGCCGAGTCCGAGCGGGATGTTCTGCACCTCGCGGGAGGACGCCTCCGGCGGGTGCTCCGGATCGTCGGCGTCCAGCCAGGTGGCGGTGGCGCGCGGTGGCGGCGGCGGGCCGTCGTCGGACCCGGGCGGCGCGGCGCCCTGCCGGGGCACCCGGGGCGGGGCGCCGGTGGCGGCGGTCGGGGGTCGGCGGCCGGGCTTGCGGCGCAGCACCCGGCGCGGGCGGGTGGCCTGCCTGGTCCGCTCCTCACCGGCGTGGGCGAGGATGTCGCGCTGGAAGAGGGCGGCCTGCATCTTGGCGGCGATCTGCCGCTGCTCGGCGAGGATGGCCGCCTCGCGCGCCTTCATCTCCGCGATGGACCGCTCAATCTCGGCCAGGTGTTCCCGCCACTGCGGCTGCTCGGCGCCGCAGTGCGGGCAACGGGCGGCCGGCTGAATCTGCCGCCCGCACGAGGAGCACTGAAAGCTCTCCACGACACCCCTCCACCCGGCCGGCCCGCACTGTGGACCTCCAGTGTCGAGCATGCCCTGCCCCGGCGCGGATTTCGACACCTGGCGTTGGCGATTCGGCACAACGAGGAGCGCCGGCCGGGAAGCGGTGCTTCCCGGCCGGCGCGTCGGCGCGTACCCGTCAGGGGCGGCCCATGCCGCGGTATTCCCAGCCGGCCTGGGTCCACAGTGTGGAGTCGAGGCAGTTGCGTCCGTCGACCACCTTGCGCCCGGCGGCCAGCTCGCCGAGGACGACCGGGTCGGCGTTGCGGAAGTCGGCCCACTCGGTGAGCACGCAGACCAGGTCGGCGCCGGTCACCGCGTCGTTCATGCTGGCCTCGTAGGTCAGCTCGGGGGCCACCCGGCGGGCGTTCTCGGTGCCCTGCGGGTCGTACACGTGCACGTCCGCGCCGGACTTGGCCAGCAGGGCGGCGACGGCGAGCGCCGGGGCGTCGCGGACGTCGTCGGTGTTGGGCTTGAAGGTGGCGCCCAGCACGGCGATCCGGGTGCCGGAGAAGTCCGGGCCGGCCGGGCCGGAGCGGCGGCCGAGCAGGTCGGCGGCGAGCTGGAGGACCCGGGTACGGCGGCGGAGGTTGATCAGGTCCACCTCGTGCAGGAAGCGCAGCGCCTCGCCGGCGCCCAGCTCCTGCGCCCGGGCCTGGAAGGCGCGGATGTCCTTGGGCAGGCAGGCCCCGCCGAAGCCGAGCCCGGCCTGGAGGAACCGGTTGCCGATGCGCGGGTCGTACCCGATCGCCCGGGCCAGCTGGGTGACGTCGCCGCCGGACGCCTCGCAGACCTCGGCCATCGCGTTGATGAAGGAGATCTTGGTGGCCAGGAAGGCGTTCGCGGCGACCTTGACCAGCTCGGCGGTGGCGAAGTCGGTGACCACCAGGGGCACCTCGCGGTCCTCGGTGGCGGCCAGGTCGAAGACGCCCTTGTGGGCGGCGTAGAGCATGCCGTTCGCCCACTCGGTCTTGACGCCGACCACGATCCGGTTGGGGCGCAGCACGTCGTCGACGGCGAAGCCCTCCTGGAGGAACTCGGGGCTCCAGGCCACCTCGACGCCCAGGTCGTTGGGGGTGTGCTTGCCGACGAGCTGCTCCACCCACTCGGCGGTGCCGACCGGGACGGTGGACTTGCCGACGATCAGCGCCTTGCGGGTCAGGTGCTGGGCCAGGCTGGTCACCGACGCCTCGACGTACGACAGGTCGGCGCCCATCCCGTCGGCGCGCTGCGGGGTGCCCACGCAGATGAAGTGCACGTCGCCGAAGTCGGCGACCTCGCCGATGTCGGTGCTGAACCGCAGCCGACCGGCGGCGAGGTTGCGCCGGAGCAGCTCGTCCAGGCCCGGCTCGTGGATCGGGACCTCGCCCGCGTTCAGCTTGGCGATCTTGTCCGCGTCGACGTCGAAGCCGAGGACCTCGTAACCCAGCTCGGCGTAGCAGATGGCGTACGTCGCGCCGAGGTAACCGGTCCCGAGGAAGGTCACCCGCGGTCGCGGGGCACCCGAGGGCGGCGTCACCGGGGTGATGGCCGGCACCGGCTGGATGTTCGGGTACGGGATCGTCACGCCTGTCTTCTCCGCTCGCACTGGCGGCGCGTCGCTGCGTCGCGTTCGGCTGGGGCGCCATGGCCGGCGCCGAGGGAACTTTGTCGTCTGGTGTGAGGATAGTTGTGCCGAGTCGACGCTGGTCGTGCGCGAGCCTACCCGCCGGTAAGGTCCGGCCGGACCTGGTGGCTATCCTTCAGTCTGCGGCAGTCGGCGGACCTGCAAAACGCCACAGACTGCGCATGATAGCGGTGAAAGGGGAGGGCCGACATGGCCGCAGAGCAGTCGTTCGACGTCTACCGGTTGCCGGAGGAGCACGAGGCGATCCGGGAGGCGGTCCGTGAGGTCTGTGCCGCGAAGGTGGCCCCCAACGCCGCCGAGGCGGACGAGACCGGTGAGTTCCCCAAGGCGTCCTACGACGCCCTGCGGGCCGCGGACTTCCACGCCCCGCACATCCCCGTCGAGTACGGCGGCGCCGGCGCGGACGCGCTGGCCACGGCCATCGTGATCGAGGAGGTGGCGCGGGCCTGCGGCTCGTCCTCGCTGATCCCGGCGGTGAACAAGCTCGGCACCATGCCGCTGATCCTGGCCGGCTCCGAGGAGCTGAAGCAGAAGTACCTGACCCGGGTCGCCTCGGGCGACGCGATGTTCTCGTACTGCCTCTCCGAGCCGGAGGCGGGCAGCGACGCCGCGTCGATGACCACCCGGGCGGTGCGCGACGGCGACCACTGGGTGCTCAACGGCGTGAAGCGGTGGATCACCAACGCGGGCGTGTCGGAGTACTACACCGTCTTCGCTGTGACCGATCCCACAGCCCGCTCCCGGGGCATCTCCGCCTTCGTGGTCGAGAAGGCCGACGCCGGGGTCAGCTTCGGCGCGCCGGAGAAGAAGCTCGGCATCAAGGGCTCCCCGACCCGCGAGGTCTACCTGGACAACGTCCGGATCCCGGCCGACCGCATGATCGGCGCCGAGGGCACCGGCTTCGCCACCGCGATGCAGACCCTGGACCACACCCGGGTCACCATCGCCGCGCAGGCCGTCGGCATCGCCCAGGGCGCGCTCGACTACGCCAAGGGGTACGTGGCCGAGCGCAAGCAGTTCGGCAAGGCGATCGCGGAGTTCCAGGGCATCCAGTTCATGCTCGCCGACATGGGCATGAAGCTGGAGGCGGCCCGGCAGCTGACCTACGCCGCCGCCGGCAAGTCCGAGCGCGGCGACGCCGACCTGACCTACTTCGGCGCGGCGGCCAAGTGCTTCGCCTCCGACGCCGCCATGGAGATCACCACCGACGCGGTGCAGCTGCTCGGCGGCTACGGCTACACCCGCGACTACCCGGTCGAGCGGATGATGCGGGACGCCAAGATCACCCAGATCTATGAAGGAACGAACCAGGTGCAGCGCATCGTCATGGCCCGGCAGCTTCTGAAGGGCTGATTCGGGGCTGTTTTCGCAGCTCAGAGCAGGTGTGGCCGGGCCGACCGGCCCGGCCACGCAGCGTAGGTCGCACCCGCCATCGGGGAGGATGGGCCATGAAGCGTGGGGCTCGAATCCGGGAGATGCGATCTTGAATCTGTCGTGCGTGTTTTGCTCGGTGACGGCCGGCGTTACCGATCCCGGCGTCTGCCTTGCCGTCAACAACGAGTTCGTTGTCTTCCCCGCACTTCACCAGCGGCCGAACAACCGAGGTCACATGCTGCTCGTTCCGGCCGGTCACTTCGGCGGCATCGCTGACGTGCCTCCCGAGAAGGCGGTCCCCATGCTGGCCGCGCTCCAGGTGACGACACAGGCGGTGAAGGCGGCGTTCGGCGCGAGCGGGACGACGGTGCGGCTTAACCTTGGGCCTCCCGCTCAAGACATCTTCCACCTGCACTGGCACATCGTTCCGCGGTACGTCGGCGATGACTTCAACAGTGCCAAGTCCACCGAGGTGCCTCTGAGTGAACGTTTGCAGCTCACGGCGAAGTTCGGCCAGCACTTCGCCAGACGAGCTTCGGCCCGAGTCCGTAAGTGATCAGTCATCGGCGCAGGCACCACCCCCGTATGCCCTACCCGGTCTTCCGGTGGCAGCCGATGAGGCCATTCGACGTTCCATCGCGCAGCATTGGACGCTGCTAGTCGTTGCTGCGACGCGCCCTCACTCGCCGTGACCCGATTTCTGTGGGGCAGTTCAGCGAGTTTTCCCAGCTCAGCGGCTGTGCGCTCGTTGTTCACCCAGATCTACGAGGGCACCAACCAGGTGCAGCGCATCGTGATGGCCCGTCAGCTCCTCAAGGGCTGACGACGATCCTGAAGGGCTGACGACGACCCGTCGGGCGGGCGGGCCGGTTCTCCGGCCCGCCCGCAGCCGTCAACGGTTGTCGGTGCTGTCGCTCGCGGACCCGTAGCGGGGCGGCGCGGTCCACGGCGACTCCGTGCCGCTGCGCCGGGGCAGCGGCTCGGTGGGGGTGCCCACGTCCGGGTAGCCGAGGGTGAGCGGGGCGGTGTCCTGCTCGCTCCGCGCCCCGGACGGCGGCCAGTCGCCGAGCGTGAAGGTGTTCTCCGGCGGTGTGTCGTCGGCCGAGGTCAGCTCCGCCCCGGTCGAGGGCGCCGCCGGCCACCGTTGCCACCGCTGGACGCTGAAGGTCGCCATCAGCAGCAGCAGGCCGATCAGGAACAGCGTGCCGTTCCGCACCGGCTGGTCCAGCGGCAGCGGGTCCCCGAGCACCTTCCAGCCGTCCGGAATCTTGTCGAGCACGGTGAACGGGGCGATGAACATCCCGACGTACGGGATGACCAGCAGCAGCCCGGCGACGAGGGGGCCGAGCGGCGAGATGCGCAGGGTGCCGAGCAGACCGAGCAGGATGCCGGCGACGCCGAGGTAGACGGCCGGCTCGATCAGGTTGGGCGTGCTGTACGTACCGATCTCCACCCAGCGGTTCACGGTCCGACCCGACCCGTCCTGCCCGAGAGTGATCAGCACCCAGGTGATGGGCGCCACCACCAACCCGGCGAGGAAGCTCCAGAGATGTCGCATCCGCGCACCGTACCGTTTCCGCCATGACCGAGCACCCCTCCGCCGCCCCGGCGGGCAAGCCCACCTCGTACTCCCGGGTCACGCTGAGCCGCATCATGACCGCCGTCGACGTCAACCTCTACGGGACGGTGCACGGCGGGGTGCTGATGAAGTTCGTCGACGACGTGGCCGGGGCCGCCGCGGCGCGGCACAGCGGGGGCACCGCCGTCACCGCGGCCATCGACGAGATCGTCTTCTCCGAGGCGGTCCGGGTGGGCGACCTGGTGCACGCGCACGCCCAGGTGAACTGGACCGGGCAGACCTCGATGGAGGTGGGCGTCCGGGTGGTCGCCGAGCGCTGGGACTCGGCCGAGGACGAGCCGGTCCGGGTGGCCACCGCGTACCTGGTCTTCGTCGGTGTCGACGTGGGTGGCGCGCCCCGGGCGGTCCGGCCGGTGCTGCCGGAGACCCTGGAGGACGAGCGCCGGTTCCGGGAGGCGGAGATCCGCCGGGCGCACCGGCTGGCCAGGCGCCGGGCCATCCAGGCGCACCGGGCCGGCTGAGGCGTCCCGCCCGGCCCGTCGCGGTGCGACCCACACAGGTGGCCGGTCGGGCGTGTGGGCCGGCCACGCCCCCTCACCGGGGCCGGGTGCGGAGAATGACGCTTCGAGGTAAGGCAAGATGGCGCCACGGCCCATTCACAGTGTGGTGCGGGGCCCGAGGGAGGGTGGAGCAGTGGGTGACGTGCTGTGGACGCCGCCGGCGGACGTACTCCAGCGGTCGCGGATCGGGAACTACCTGCGCTGGCTGCGTGAGCACCGCGGGCTGGACTTCGCCGACTACGACTCGCTGTGGCGCTGGTCGGTGGAGGACCTGGCCGCGTTCTGGAGCTCGGTCTGGGACCACTTCGAGGTCGTCGCGCACACCCCGCCGACGGCGACCCTGACCGACCCGACGATGCCGGGCACCCGCTGGTTCCCCGGAGCCACGCTCAACTACGCCGAGAACGTGCTGCGGATGCCGGGCCGCGCGGACGACGACCCGGTGGTGATCGCGCACGGCCAGACCCGCGCGCCGGTCACGCTGACCGCCGCGCAGCTGCGCGAGCAGGTCCGCCGGGTGGCGGCCGGGCTGCGCCGGCTCGGCGTGGTCGCCGGGGACCGGGTGGCCGCGTACGCCCCGAACATCCCGGAGACGTACGTGCTGCTGCTGGCCACCAGCAGCCTCGGCGCGATCTTCTCCTCCTGCGCGCCCGAGTTCGGCACCCGCAGCGTCACCGACCGCTGGCAGCAGATCGAGCCGAAGGTGCTGGTGGCCGTGGACGGCTACCGGTACGGCGACAAGCCGGTCGACCGGCGCGGCGAGGTGGCCGCCATCCGGGCCGCCCTGCCCTCGCTGGAGCACACCGTCGGCATCGCGTACCTCGACCCGGCAGGCACGCCGTCGGAGGGCATGCTGGGCTGGGATGAGCTGGCCGCCGCGACCGACGAGCCGCTGACCTTCACCCCGGTGCCGTTCGACCACCCGCTCTACGTGCTCTACTCCTCCGGCACCACCGGCCTGCCCAAGCCGATCGTGCACGGGCACGGGGGCATCCTGCTGGAGCACCTGAAGATGCTCGCCCTGCACCACGACCTGGGCCCGGCCGACCGGTTCTTCTGGTTCACCACCACCGGCTGGATGATGTGGAACTTCCTGGTCTCCGCCCCGGCGGTGGGCGCGACGATCGTGCTCTTCGACGGCAACCCGGGCCACCCCGACCTCGGTGCGCTCTGGCGGCTGGCCGAGGAGACTCAGACGACGTACCTCGGCACCTCGGCGCCGTTCCTGCTGGCCTGCCGCAAGGCCGGCCTGGTGCCCAGGGAGATCGCCGACCTCGCCGCGCTGCGCGGGGTCGGCTCGACCGGCGCGCCGCTGCCCGCCGAGGGCTTCACCTGGGTGTACGAGACGGTCGGGGAGAGCCTCCAGCTCCAGTCCCTCTCCGGCGGCACGGACGTCTGCACCGGGTTCGTCGGCGGGGTGCCGCTGCTGCCGGTGCACGCCGGTGAGATCACCTGCCGGGCACTCGGCGCGCGGGTGGAGGCCCGCTCCGCCGACGGCACCCCGGTCATCGGCGAGCTGGGCGAACTGGTGATCACCGCGCCGATGCCGAGCATGCCGGTGGGCTTCTGGAACGACCCGGACGGCCGCCGCTACCGGGAGGCGTACTTCGAGGTCTACCCCGGGGTGTGGCGGCACGGCGACTGGATCACGATCAACGACCGGGGCGGCTGCGTCATCACCGGTCGCTCGGACGCCACCCTGAACCGGGGCGGCGTCCGGCTCGGCACCGCCGAGTTCTACTCGGTGGTCGAGGGGCTGGACGAGGTCGTCGACTCGGTGGTCGTGCACCTGGAGGACGACGAGGGCGGCGCGGGCGAGCTGCTGCTCTTCGTGGTCCTCGCCGAAGGGCTGGAGCTGGACGACGCGCTGCGCCGGAAGATCTGCCGGGAGCTGCGCACCGCGCTGTCTCCCCGGCACGTCCCGGACGAGATCCACCAGGTCCGCGCCGTGCCGCGCACGCTGTCGGCCAAGAAGCTGGAGGTGCCGGTCAAGAAGATCCTCACCGGCACCCCGGTGGACTCGGCCGCCGCCAAGGGCGCCCTGGCCAACCCCGAGTCGCTGACCGCCTTCGCCACCTTCGCCCAGCGCCGCGCCAGCGACCACGACACCCCCACCCCCGCCTGACCCGCCCCGCCCCGCGCCCGCCCGGCGCGGGGCGCGGGCCCGGCTCAGGCGAGGATCCGGGTCACCTTCTCGGACGCCACCCGGCCGTCGAGCCGGGTGGCGTCGAGGTTGCCGCAGAGGACGACGCTGGCGCCCCCCACCAGCGGGGCGAGCAGCCAGTCGACCGGGTCGGGGTGCTGGGCGGCGTCCACCAGGAGGCGGTCGCCGGGGGCGATGCACAGCTCCGTCGCGCGGTCGGCCGCCGGGGCCAGCAGCGCCGCGTCGCCCGGGCCACCCTGCGAGTACGGCGTGAAGTGGTCGCCGTGGGTGCGTACCTCGACCACGTAGTCGGCGAAACCGGCCGGCACCTCGCGCAGCGGGGCGGCGAACGGGGCGAGCGCCAGGGCGTACCGGTCCCCGGCCGACCAGGCGGCCGCCTCGGTGACCCGGTCGGCGGCGGCGAAGAGCACGTCCACGTCGCCCGGCGTGTCGGCCACCGTCACCCCCGCCGACCAGCAGCCCAGCAGCACCGCGGCGGTCTGCCAGTGCGGCGGGAGCAGCACCGCGGCGGCATCGCCGGGGGAGAGGGCGAGCTCGTCGACGAGCAGGTTGGCGGTCTTGGCCACCCAGTTCGCCAGGGTCGCGCCGGACAGTTCGGTGCGTTCGCCGGTGGCGTCGTCGTACCAGGTCAGCAGGGGGCGGGCGGGGTCGGTCGCGATCGCGTCGGCGAAGACCCGGGCAATGTTCTCGGCCATCGGCGCGAACGATACGCCGCCGGGACCCGTACTCGATGACGATGACAAGTCGGCGTACCGTCGGGTCGCAGTCAGCGTCCGGACCGGGCTCCGGCGTAGGCTTGCCCGGAGTGTTGTTCCCCACAGACCCGCCAGTTCAAGGAGTCGCCCCGTGACCGCCGGTCGCCCGCCCCGCGTGCTCATCGACGCCACGAGTGTCCCCGCCGACCGTGGCGGCGTCGGTAGATACGTCGACGGCCTCCTCGGCGCCCTCGGCACCGTGTGCGGTTCGGGGGTGGACCTGGTCGTGGTCAGCCTCCGCACCGACCTGGAGCGCTACACCCGGATGCTGCCGGGCGCCGAGGTCATCGGAGCCCCGGCGGCCGTCGCGCACCGGCCCGCCCGCCTCGCCTGGGAGCAGACCGGCCTGCCGCTGCTCGCCCAGCAGGTCGGCGCGGAGGTGCTGCACTCGCCCTTCTACACCTGCCCGCTGCGGGCCGGTTGTCCGGTCACCGTGACCGTGCACGACGCGACCTTCTTCACCGAGCCGGAGCATTACGACAAGTCCCGGCGGACGTTCTTCCGCAGCGCGATCAAGACCTCGCTGCGCCGCGCCGACCGGGTGATCGTGCCGAGCAAGGCCACCCGGGACGAGCTGATCCGGCTGCTCGACGCCGATCCCACCCGGATCGACGTCGCCTACCACGGCGTCGACCACGCGGCCTTCCACGCGCCCAGCGAGGAGGAGAAGGCCCGGGTCCGGGCCCGGCTGGGGCTGGGCAACAGCAGCTACGTCGCTTTCCTCGGCGCCAAGGAGCCGCGCAAGAACGTCCCCAACCTGATCCGCGGCTGGGCCCGCGCGGTGGGCGACCGGGACAACCCGCCGGCCCTGGTGGTGGCCGGCGGCCAGGGGCACGACGACGACATCGACCGCGCCGTGGCCGAGGTGCCGTCGCACCTGCGCCTGCTGCGCCCGGGCTACCTGCGCTACGCCGACCTGCCCGGCTTCCTCGGCGGCGCGCTGGTGGCCGCCTACCCGTCGTACGGCGAGGGGTTCGGGCTGCCGATCCTGGAGGCGATGGCGTGCGCGGCCCCGGTGCTCACCACCCCGCGCCTCTCCCTGCCCGAGGTGGGTGGCGACGCGGTCGCCTACACCAGCGAGGACCCGGACCAGATCGCCACCGACCTGGCCGCCCTCCTCGACGACGAGCAGCGCCGGCTCTCCCTGGCCAAGGCCGGTTTCGACCGGGCCAAGGAGTTCACCTGGGGGTCCAGCGCCGAGGTGCACATCGCGGCGTGGAGCCGGGCCCGGGCCTGAGCGTGCGACGACCCGGCGAACGACCCCGCGTCCGCCCCGAAACGGTTCGGGCATGATGTGCTGATGCTCTACGCCGTCATCCCGGCGGGAGGCAGTGGCACGAGACTGTGGCCGCTGTCCCGCGCGGGGCACCCCAAGTTCCTCCACCCGCTCACCGGCACCAGCGCCTCGCTGCTCCAGGCGACCGTCAACCGGCTGGCGCCGCTGACCACACCGGAGCACATCCTGGTCGTCACCGGCGCGGCGCACGCGGCGGCGGTGGCCCGGCAGCTCACCGGGGTGCCCGAGGAGAACATCCTGGTGGAGCCCTCGCCGCGGGACTCCTGCGCGGCGATCGCGCTGGCCGCCGCGGTGATCGCGCAGCGGGACCCGGAGGCGGTGATGGGCTCCTTCGCGGCCGACCACCTGATCCGGGACGCCGACGCCTGGGTGGAGACGGTGCGCGCGGCGGTACGCGGCGCGGAGCGGGGTCTGCTGATGACGGTGGGTATCACCCCGACCCGTGCCGAGACCGGGTACGGCTACCTGGAGACCGGCGAGCCGACCGGCGACGATCTACTGCGCCCGGTCACCGAGTTCAAGGAGAAGCCGGCCGCGCCGGTCGCCGAGGCGTACCTGCGTTCGGGGCGGCACCTCTGGAACGCCAGCATGTTCGTCTGGCGGGTGGACGTCTTCCTCGCCGAACTGGCTCGCCAGCAGCCGGCCCTGCACGCCGGGGTGAGCGCCATCGCCGCCGCCTGGGGCACCCCTGAGCAGGACGACATCCTGGGCACCGTCTGGCCGACGCTGCCGAAGATCTCCGTCGACTACGCGGTGATGGAGGGCGCGGCGACCGCCGGTCGGGTCGCGACGGTGCCCGGCGACTTCGGCTGGAACGACGTCGGCGACTTCCACACCCTCGGTGACGTGCTCCCCGCCGACCCGGCGGGCAACGTGGTGCTGGGCACCGACGCCAAGCCGGGCGTGCTGCTGCACGACTGCGCCGACCTGGTGGTGGTGCCGCAGTCCGGCCGGCTCGTCGCCGCGCTCGGGGTACGGGACCTGATCGTGGTGGACACCCCGGACGCGGTGCTGGTCTGCCCGCGCGACCGCGCCCAGGACGTCAAGGTGCTGGTCGACGCGCTCAAGGAGCGGGGCGAGGAGGGCCTGATCTGACCCGCCTCGCCGCCGGTCGCCTCCTCAGGCGCGGCGGCGCAGCGCGGCCAGGGCCGGCGCGACGAGCTGGATCGTCCCGCCGGCCAGCGGCTCGGGCAGCCGGTCCGGCGGGAACCAGCCCAGCGCCTCGGACTCGTCGCTGACCCGTTCCACCGCGCCGGGCGGGGCGAAGACCGCGAAGCGTACGTCGTGGTGCAGCGAGCCGCCCTGGCATGCGACCGGGTGGATGTCCACGTCGATCGGCACCGGGTCGACGGTCAGGCCGCCGATCCCCGACTCCTCGGTCGCCTCGCGCAGCGCGGCCGCGGCGAGGGTGCGGTCGGCCGGCTCGCAGTGCCCGCCGAGCTGCACCCACCGGCGGAACTTGCCGTGCAGGCAGAGCAGCACCCGGTCGCCGGTGGCGTCCAGCACCAGCGCGCTGGCGGTGACGTGTCCGGGTCGGTGGCTGCGGCCCAGCGCCACCGGCCCGGCGGTCAGCAGCTCCAGGGTGCGGTCCCGCGCCTCGGCGGCGGCGGGGCTGGTCGCCGTCCACCCGCTCAGCAGCGCCACCGCGTCGGCGTGCAGCGCCGCCTCGCCGGCGGACGGGGATGGGGGGCGGGCGGGGTCGGTCGGGGTGGAGACGTCGGGCATCCCGACACTCTACGAGCGTCGGCTCCGTACCCTGGCCCGGTGACCCTGCGACTCGTCGAGTTCGTCGTGGCCGGCAACGAGGCCAGTGACCTGCTGCCGGTCCGTTCCCCGGCGTTGCTGCGCGCGCACGGCGCCCGGCGCGGGTTCTGGACGGTGCTGGACGAGGGCCCGGTGGAGCGCTGCCTGGCCCTGCTGCTGGAACGCTCCGACGGCGAGTGGGTCGCCCGGCACGTGCCGGCCGACGCCGGCGTCGAGAACGGGCGCACCGAGGACGGCGAGGCGCTGGCCCACCACGACGGCTGGGTGTACGTCTTCGGCTCGCACTTCGGCTCGAAGGCCGGACCGCTGCGCCCGCGCCGGGCGTTCGTGGCCCGGTTCCGCGAGGACGACGCGGCGGCGGGGACCCTGCCGGTGCGGGTGGTGCGCAACCGGTTCCGGGTGCACCGGGTGGTCAACGACGCGTTGGCGAAGGCGCCCTTCACCCCGCTGCCGCCCGGCGACCGGGTCCGCCGCCGGTTCATCGTCGAGACGCTGGCCCGGGGCACGGCCCGGGCGAAGAGCTGGGTGAGCCGGCTCGCCGAGGACGACCTGCCGCTGAACGTGGAGGCCGCGACGTTCACCCCGGACGGCACCGTGCTGCTCGGCCTCCGGTTCCCGGTGACCGCCGCCGGTGAGCCGATCCTGGTCGAGCTGGCCGGGGTGCCGGAAATGTTCGCCGGGGACGGCGACTGGCCGGTGGCCGGCCGGGCGTACGCGCTGACCGGGGTGACGCCGCCGGGCGCGCTGGTCGGCTTCCGCGCGATCGCCCCGACCGTCGACGGCGGCTACGCGGCGGTGGTCGGCTCGATCGACGCGCTGGGCAAGGGCTCGGTGCTGCTGGACGACCATCCGATGGGGGGTGGGGTGACCTCCCGGCACGTCCGCTTCCGGTGGCGGCCGGGGGCCGAGGAGCATCTGGTCGCCGGGGAGCTGGTGGCCGACCTGGCGCCCTTCCACCACGTGGAGGGTCTGGCCGAGCTGGACGGGAGCTGCTTCTACGTCACCGACGAGGACCACCGGGTCGCGCTCTGGATCGGCTGACCGGCCCGCTCGGCGCGGAGCGCCCGGGGGACACCTCTGCGGACCAGGGCCGCAGACCCTCGTGGTGTCTCCCGGACGCGCCCACCGCCCCCAGGCGTCCCGGTCGGGTGGCTGGTGGACCCCTTCGCACGCCCCACCGGGCAGTAGGAGCATGCCAACCGGCGGTCGGGGGCGTCGAGGTTTTTCAGCTCACGCTTAAAAGTGGAGGTAAGTGCCGGGCGGGTAGAGTGCAGAGGGTCGGTGGGCAATCCCCCTGTCCGCCCTCAGGAGCGCTTCCATGCTGACGATCCACTTCTCTCAGGAGGACATTCTCCGGACCAGGGTGGCCCCCGCGGCCGACCCGATCTGGGAGCTGGTGCTGAGTCTGCACCTGCTGCAGGGCCGTACCCGGGACCCGCTGATGGCGCACTGGCGCCGGGGCGTCGCCCGCGAGCTGCGCCGCGACGTCACCTCCCACCAGCTCCGGTTGCTCTTCGCGCTGAACCCGCCGCGCGGCTACTTCCCCGACTTCCTCACCCCGTACCAGAGCGTGGCGGGGTTCGAGGCGGGGCTGGACGCGGTCCGGGCCACCCCGATCGACCTGCTGAACCGGGACCTGACCGTGCTGGCGGGGGCGAACTCGCTGCCCTCCTCCGCCGCCGCGCTGGCGCGCGGCGAGCCGGAGGTGCTGCAACTGCTCACCGACTCGATGACGCAGTACCGGTCGGTGGCGCTCGAGCCGTACTGGGGGCGGATCCAGGCGGCGGTGGAGGCCGACCGTAACCGGCGCGCCCGTGCCCTGCTCGACGGCGGGGCGGAGGGGCTGCTGGCCAGCCTGCGCCCCACCATGCGCTGGGACTCCGGGCGGTTGGAGGTGCTGGACTACCCGGACAGCCGGGAGCTGCACCTGGACGGGCGCGGGCTGCTGCTGGTGCCCTCGTTCTTCTGCGCGCGTACCCCGGTGGCCCTGCTCGACCCGGCGCTGCCCCCGGTGCTCGTCTATCCGGTGGACCGGCTGGGCGGTCTGGTCCCGGCGCCCGGCGAGGGCGCCGGCCCGAACCGCGAGGGGCCCGGGCGGGAGGCGCTCGCCGCGCTGCTCGGCCGGACCCGGGCCGCGGTGCTGGAGGTCAGCGACGACGGCTGCACCACCGGCGAGGTGGCCCGGCGGCTGCACATCTCGCCGGCCGCCGCCAGCCAGCACACCACCGTGCTGCGCAACGCCGGGCTGCTGGTCAGCCAGCGGGACCGCAACACGGTGCTGCACACCCTGACCCCGCTGGGCCGGGCCATGCTGGAGGCCTGACCCGGCCCGGCGTCAGATCGCCAGGCAGGCGCTGGCAGTGCTGCCCGCCGGGGGCGGCAGCAGCGCCGAGGGCACCCCCTCGGCGGCCAGCGCGGTGCGCAGCCGTTGCAGGTCCGCGCCGAAGCGCACCAGGTCCGGCCGGTCGACCGGGGTGGGTGCCGCGCCGAGGATCAGCCCGCTGGCCCCCGCCGGCCAGCCCGGGACGGTGGCGACCAGGCCGGCGCGTACCTCCTCGTCGGTGACGTGGGTGAAGGCGGTGCCGGGCGCGACCACGTCGGCGACCGCGGCGACGGCCCGCCGGACCGCCTCCGGGTCGGCCGGCGTCGGACCGGTGCCGTCGGCGAGGGTCGCGGCGGACCGGAGGCCGGCCGCCCGCGCCTCGGCGGTGCCGAGGGAGAAGAGGTCCATCGTCGAGTCCCGGACCAGGACGCTCGCGCCCGCCCCGTCGTCGGTGCGGCCGGCGCCCAGGTAGCCGCGCACCACCGCGACCGGAACCTGGTCGCACTTACCCTTGATCAATTCGCCGGCGCCGGCCAGCTCGTCCACCACGGCCATCTGGGTCAGCTGCAACTCGTTGCCGTACGGGTCGACCTCGCCCCGGTGGTCGCGGATGGCGGACATGCCGGCCACCCCGAGCGCCACGTCGGTGAGCCCGTTGCGCCAGGGCCGACCCATGGTGTCACTGACGATCACCGCCACGTCGACGCCGTACCGCTCGGCCAGGGCGGCGCGCAGCGCCCGGGCCGAGGCGTCCGGGTCCTTGGGCAGCAGCACCAGCCGGGTCTTGTCGACGTTGGAGGCGTCGATCCCGGCGGAGGCCATCACGAAGCCGTGGTGGGTCTGGACGATCCGGGTCGCGCCACGGGTCGCCACCACCCGGGCGGTCTCGGCGGCCAGCACCTCGTCGCGCGCGGCGAGCCGTTCCGGCCCGTCCGCCGGTACATCGACCAGCCGACCCTCCGCCTTCGAGACGATCTTGCTGGTGACCACCAGCACGTCCCCGTCGCGCAGCCACGGCGCGGCGGTCGCGATCAGCGCGGCCAGGTCGTCGCCCTCGGTCACGTCGCCGATGCCCAGCACCGGCAGGATCTCCAGTCTCACACCAGCTCCAACGCGGCCCGCACCATCTGCGCGGTCGCCGCCTCGTCGGTCATCCGCAGCGGCGCGGACCGGACCGCCACCCCCGGCACCGAGGTGCCCTCGTCCTCCGGCGCGACCAGCCAGCCGTCGAGCAGGCCGCCCTCGCTCCGCCCGCCGTAGAGCCGGCCCACCCCGGCGGCGCTGCACTCCACACCCAGCACCGACAGGCACCGGTCGGCCATCCCGCGCACCGGAGCGCCGCCGATGATCGGGGAGACCCCGACCACCCGGGCCGGACCCTGGGCGACCGCGTCGCGCAGCCCCGGCACGGCGAGCACCGGGGCGACGCTCACCACCGGGTTGCTCGGCGCGACCAGCACGGCGTCCGCGCCGGCGATCGCCTCCAGCACCCCCGGCGCCGGCTTGGCGCTCTCCGCGCCGACGAAGACGAACCGGTGGGTGGGGATGTCCGCCCGGTAGCGCACCCACCACTCCTGGAAGTGGATCGCCCGCTGCCCCTCCTCGCCGTCGACCACCACGTGGGTCTCCAGCCGGTCGTCGGTCGCCGGCAGCAGGCGTACGCCGGGCTGCCAGCGGCTGGCCAGCGCCTCGGTCACCGCGGAGAGCGGGTACCCGGCGTTGAGCATGGTGGTCCGCACCAGGTGGGTGGCGATGTCCTTGTCGCCGAGCCCGAACCAGGTCGGCTCCGCGCCGTACGCGGCCAGCTCCGCCTTGACCGTCCAGGTCTCGCCGACCCGTCCCCAGCCGCGTTCCGGGTCGGCCCCGCCGCCCAGGGTGTACATGACGCTGTCCAGGTCGGGGCAGACCTTGAGCCCGTGCAGGAGCAGGTCGTCGCCGACGTTGACCACGGCGGTCACCTCGGCGCCCACCTCGCGGGCGTACGCCCGGACGCCGAGCAGGAACCGAGCGCCCCCGATCCCGCCGGTCAAAACCACAATGCGCATGACGTCCATCCTGGCGTACGCGACGCCTGCGGTCCGTCGGTGGCCCGGGAGACTAGGCTCACGTCGGCATCTGTCCGTTTCGCCCGAGGGAGAACTCGTGACCAGCCCCGCCGAGCCGGCGCCGAAAGACGCGACGCAGGCCCGCCAGCTCACCGGTCCACTGCGCGAACTCGCCGCGCTCGTGCTGCTCGGCGCGAACGCCGTGCTGCTCTTCGTCGGACTGATCCGGCTGCTCGCGCCGGCCTCGGAGTACAGCACCTTCTCGAACCGGGCCGGCAGCACCTTCTTCTCGTTCGTCGGTATCGAGGCGACCGTCCTGCCGCTGCTGGCCGTCCTGCTCGCCACGCACGTCTCGCCGGTCCTGCCGCGGGCGAAGCAGATCACCCAGGTCGCGGTCGGCGAGTACGCCTTCGGCGCGCTCTTCGGCATGCTGACCTTCCTGATCTGGCTGGTCAACCGGCTGGCCGACGCGGAGGTGCTGGACGCCCTGCTCGGCCTGCTGACCCGGGCCGCCTGGTTCGCGCTCTTCGCCCTCGCCGCGTTCGTCGTGTACCGGGTCTGGCGGGCGTTCTACCACGTCCCGCGCCCCAAGCCGCAGCCCGGCGTGTACGGCCAGCCGCAGCCCGGTTGGCCGCAGCAGTCCGGCCAGGGCGGCTACCCCTCCGCCGGTTACCCGCCCCCGGGCCAGCCCGGCGGCCACCCCGGCACCGGCTTCCCGCCCGCCGGTCAGCCGTCCGCCGGTTACCCGTCCGCCGGTTACCCGGCCGCCGGCCAGTACGGCCAGTACGGCCAGCCGGGCCCGTCCTCGGCCCCGCCGTTCGGCGCCGCTCCGCAGTCGGCGCCGCCGTTCGGCACGCCGCAGTCGGCGCCGCCGTTCGCCGGCCCGAACACCGCTCCGCCGTTCGGCCAGCCGCCGTCGGCCGACCCCACCCAGACCATCCCGCGCCAGCCCGGCGAGGTGGGCGGGCCGGCCGTGCCGCCCGGTGGCGAGGACGTCGACCGGACCCAGCGTTTCCACCGGGACGACCCGAACTCCCCACGTTGAGTCGAGCCGCCCGTCCGCTGTCGTCGGGGCGGGTCGGCTCAGCGAAGCACCACCGCGATGAGCGTGATACCTCAGCGGCATCAAGATGACTCTGAGGTATCACGCTCGACGTGCTGCGCCCGGGACGTATCCGCCGGCAACCGACCGGCGCGGCACGGGTTGATCTCACACCGTCTTCCGTGCCCGTCCGGCCGTCCGAGCCAGCGCATAGGCTGAGCGGATGGCTGACCGCACCGATCCCGTCCCGACCGAGGCGAGCGTGCAGCGCGCGCTGCGCCGGGCGGCCACCGGCCGCGCGCTGGACGTCGCGGAGGCGACCGCGCTGCTGGCGGCCCGGGGGGCCGAACTGGACGAACTGCTCCGCGTCGCCGGGGAGATCCGCGACGCCGGGCTGCGCGACGCCGGCCGGCCGGGCGTGGTGACGTACTCGAAGAAGGTTTTCATCCCGCTGACCCGGCTCTGCCGGGACCGCTGCCACTACTGCACCTTCGCCACGGTGCCGCACCGGCTGCCGGCCGCCTTCCTGGAGCAGGACGAGGTGCTGGCGATCGCCCGGCAGGGCGCGGCGCTGGGTTGCAAGGAGGCCCTGTTCACCCTCGGTGACCGGCCGGAGGAGCGCTGGCCGGCGGCCCGCGAGTGGTTGGACGAGCGCGGCTACGACTCCACCCTGGACTACCTGCGCGCCTGCGCGGTGGCGGTGCTGGAGGAGACCGGCCTGCTGCCCCACCTCAACCCGGGCGTGCTGTCCTGGTCGGAGCTGCAACGGCTCAAGCCGGTCGCGCCGAGCATGGGGATGATGCTGGAGACCACCGCGACCCGGCTCTGGTCCGAGCCGGGTGGTCCGCACTTCGGCTCGCCCGACAAGGAACCCGCGGTGCGGCTGCGGGTGCTCGACGACGCCGGCCGGGTCGGGGTGCCGTTCACCACCGGCATCCTGATCGGCATCGGCGAGACCCCGGCCGAGCGGGTCGACGCGATCTTCGCGATCCGCCGCGCCATGCGGGAGTACGGCCACCTCCAAGAGGTGATCGTGCAGAACTTCCGCGCCAAGCCGGACACGGCGATGCGCGGCATGCCCGACGCCGAGCTGCACGACCTGGCCGCCACGGTGGCGGTGGCCCGGCTGCTGCTCGGCCCCAGGGCCCGGATCCAGGCCCCGCCCAACCTGATCGAGGGCGAGTACGACCTGCTGCTGCGCGCCGGCATCGACGACTGGGGCGGGGTGTCGCCGCTGACCCCGGACCACGTCAACCCGGAGCGGCCCTGGCCGCAGCTCGACGAGCTGGCCCGGCACACCGAGAAGTCCGGCTTCACCCTGCGCGAGCGGCTGACCGTCTACCCCGAGTACGTCCGGGCCGGTGACCCCTGGCTCGACCACCGGCTGCTGCCGCACGTCGGCGCGTTGGCCGACCCGGGGACGGGGCTCGCCGTCGAGTCCGTCCGGCCGGTGGGCCGGCCGTGGCAGGAGCCCGACGAGACGTACGGCGGGCGGACCGATCTGCACGTCACCATCGACACCACCGGCCGTACCGGGGACCGGCGGGGCGACTTCGACAGCGTCTACGGCGACTGGTCGGAGGTCGCCGGCAAGGTGACCACGGGGGCTGCCCCCGGCGGTGACGCCGACGTACGGGCGGGGCTGCGGCTGGCCGCCGACGATCCGGCGGCGCTGCTGGAGCCCCGGCACGCCGATGCGGCGCTGGCCCTCTTCGGCGCGGACGGCCCGGCGCTGGACGAGCTGTCCCGGCTCGCCGACGACGTCCGGCGCGACACCGTCGGCGACGATGTCACCTACGTGGTCAACCGCAACATCAACTTCAGCAACGTCTGCTACGTGGGCTGCCGGTTCTGCGCCTTCGCCCAGCGGGAACGGGACGCCGACGCGTTCCGGCTCTCGGTGGAGCAGGTCGCCGACCGGGCCGAGGAGGCCTGGGCGGCCGGGGCCACCGAGGTCTGCCTCCAGGGCGGGATCGACCCGAAGATGCCGGTGACCGGCTACGCCGACCTGGTCCGGGCGATCAAGGCACGGGTGCCGGGGATGCACGTGCACGCCTTCTCCCCGATGGAGATCGTCACCGCCGCCGCGAAGGCCGGCGTGCCGGTGCGGGAGTGGCTGACCCGGCTGCGCGAGGCCGGGCTGGACACCATCCCGGGCACCGCCGCGGAGATCCTCGACGACGACGTGCGCTGGGTGCTCACCAAGGGCAAGCTGCCGGCCGCCGCCTGGGTCGACGTGGTCAGCACGGCCCACGAGCTGGGCATCCGGTCCAGCTCCACGATGATGTACGGCCACGTGGACCACCCCGGGCAGTGGTTGGCGCACTTCCGGGTGCTGGCCGGGGTGCAGGACCGCACCGGCGGGTTCACCGAGTTCGTGGCGCTGCCGTTCGTGCACACCAACGCGCCGATCTACCTCGCCGGCATCGCCCGGCCGGGGCCCACCTGGCGGGAGAACCGGGCGGTGCACGCGATGGCCCGGCTGCTGCTGCACGGCCGGATCGACAACATCCAGTGCTCCTGGGTGAAGCTGGGCGACGCCGGCACGGTGGCGATGCTCCAGGGCGGCTGCAACGACCTGGGCGGCACGCTGATGGAGGAGACGATCTCCCGGATGGCCGGCTCCGGCAACGGTTCGGCGCGTACCGAGGAGCAGTTGCGGGCCATCGCGGCGGCCGCCGGTCGACCGGCGCGCAAGCGGACGACCGCGTACGGTCACCACCCCGCGTAGCGTCGAACCTTTCCCCGGCACCGGCCGTACCACTGGTCGCCGGCGGCGGTTGAGGCGAGGGCCGCCGTCGGCAGCCCCTCGCGAGCCATCGCGGGCGCGTACGCGCCGCCGGAGGAAAGGTTCCCCATGACGAGTGACGAGCGGAAGCGGCCCTGGCCGCGACTGACCCGCCGGCAGACGTTGACCGCCGCGGCGAGCGCCACGCTGGGCGCCGCCGCCCTCACCGTGCCGGGCCTGTCGGCCGCGCAGAACGCCCCCTCGGCCGCCGGCGCGAAGGACGACCCGATCGTGGTCCACCTGCGCGACGCCGCCACCGGGACGATGGACGTCTTCGTCGGCACGTCCCGGATCGAGGTACGCGACCGCGGGCTGGCGGACCGGTTGCGGCGCGCCGCCGGGCGGCGCTGACCCGCGGGCGTACCGCGCGCCCCGCCCTCCCCGCACGGCCCGGCGCGGGCTCTCGGCGCCCGGCCACCCTCACCTCACTCCTGATCCCGCAAAGGTTGGTCCGCCATGTCCTCCCATCGCGAAGCACCGGAGATAAGCAAGGATCCGGTCGCCGACAGCTCCGACCTGTACGCGTTCGTCAGCCCCGACCGGCCCGACTCGGTCACGCTGATCGCCAACTACGTGCCGTTGCAGCTCCCCTCCGGCGGACCGAACTTCTTCGAGTTCGGCGACGACGTGCGGTACGAGATTCACATCGACAACGACGGTGACGGCCGTCCCGACGTGACCTACCGGTTCGAATTCAGCACCGAGATCACGAATCCGAACAGCTTTCTCTACAACACCGGCCCGATCGAGTCGCTGGACAGCGAGAACTGGAATCGGCGCCAGTTCTACAAGCTGACCCGGGTGGCCGACGGCCGGGAGCACGTGCTCGCAAACAAGCTGCCCTGCCCGCCGTGCAACGTCGGGCCGCTCTCCACCCCGAACTACGCCCAGCTGGCCCGCCAGGCGACCTACAGCCTCTCCACCGGGGAGCGGGTCTTCGCCGGGCAGCGCGCGGACGGCTTCTTCGTCGACCTCGGCGCCATCTTCGACCTGGGTACGCTGCGGCCGTTCCAGCAGTTGCACGTCGCCGGCAAGAAGCTCTTCAAGGCTGAGGGCGAGCCGGTCAACGCCGTGGACCGGATGAACGTGCACAGCATCGCGGTGCAGGTGCCGCTGAGCAAGGTGCGCCGCAAGGCCAACCGGTACGGCCAGGCCGACCGCGCCTCGGTGATCGGCGTGTGGACGTCGGCCGCGCGGCAGCAGGTGCGGGTGCTCGGTGATCGGGCCGCCGCGGACACCGCCACCGGCCCGTGGACCCAGGTGTCACGGCTGGGCAACCCATTGTTCAACGAGGTCATCGTGCCGATGTCCAAGAAGGACCTGTGGAACACCCTGCCGCCATCGGAGGACAAGCGGTTCGCCCGCTTCGTCGAGCAGCCGGAGCTGGCCGCCCTGCTGCCGGCCCTCTATCCGGGCGTCTTCCCGAAGCTGGACGCGCTGAACAAGGCCAAGAAGCCCCGGGCGGACCTGGCGGCGATCCTGCTCACCGGCATCCCGGCCGGGCTGATCGACGGCTTCACCAACAACACCGGCGACGTGCAGGCCGACATGCTGCGGCTGAACACCGCGATCAAGCCGACCGCCAAGCCGGACCGGTTCGGCGTGCTCGGTGGTGACCTGGCTGGCTTCCCCAACGGCCGGCGGGTCGGCGACGACGTGGTGAGCATCGCGCTACGGGCCATCGCCGGGGTCACCGTGCCGCTGGTGGACAAGGCCTTCACCCCCGACGCGGCGGCCGGCGCGGTCACCCCGGGGCTGAGCGCCGCCGACGTGACCGCGCCCTTCCTGGCCGGCTTCCCCTTCCTCGGCACGCCGTACGACGGGTTCAACAACCCGCCGGTGGCGAAGTCCTGAGCGGAGGGAGGACGTCATGCACGGGCACGACCACCGGTACGGACCGACGGAGAGCGGCAGCGTCCTGCTCGACCTGGGCGCGGACACCGGCGCGCTGATCGTCCACACCGGCCGTCGGCTGCACGGGCGGGAAATCGAGATCAGCCGGGCCGACCGGCCCGACGGGCCGCGTACCCATTCGGCCGTGCGGGAGCGGGTCGTCCGGGACGGGGTGTTCCACAGTGCCGTGTACCCGGACCTGCCGGCCGGTCTTTATACCGTCTGGTGGGACGAGCGGACGCCCGCTGGCGCGATCTCCGTCACCGGCGGCACCATCGCCGAGTTCGTCTGGCCGAGCAGCGCTCCACCGGGGGTGGGCTGATCACCGCTCCGCGTCCGAACCGTCGCGCCCCGTCCACATCGTGGACGGGGCGCTGTCGGCATTTCCCGCTCGACGGGCGGCTGTGGCCGAACCGCGTTAACCTGTGCCCCACCAAGAACTCGATCTTGATGGCTGGTCCACCGGAGCCTCTGCCGGCGTACCCCCGGCGGCGTCCACGATGGGCACGCCACGGCAGAAATCTCGGGCAACTCGCCGGAGAGGGCGTTACTCGGCCGGGGTCTGAATCGATAGGGCAGGTTGCGAGGCGGGCGACCGAAGTGGTCGCTCGAACGGTGTCGGGAGGGCGACTCCATTATCAAGTTCAGCTTGACGGCGCACGCATTACACGCGTGTAATTTGAATGGGGTTGTTCGCACGGAACGCAACAAATGGGGACCGTACGGACAAGCACGCCTTTCGCGTGGGGGGTTGCAGCGGCGATGACGCCGGTGCGCGACAAGGAGGCATTTGATGGACGGCCAGCTTGAGGTGGCCGACCTGCTCGGAAACGCGCCGGAGTGGCAGGAGCGGGCGCTCTGCTCGCAGACCGATCCGGAAGCGTTCTTTCCCGAGAAGGGCGGCTCGACCCGCGAGGCGAAGCGGATCTGCTCGCGGTGCGAGGTCAAGACGGAATGCCTCGAATACGCTCTCGGTCACGACGAGCGGTTCGGGATCTGGGGCGGGCTCTCCGAGCGGGAGCGGCGCAAGCTCAAGCGGCGGGTCGCCTGAGCTGACGTGTGGGGCCGGGGCGGTGGGGGCCGCCCGGCTCACGCCCGGGTCGGTGCCGCGGGGGCGGCCCGACCGAGGGGGTCAGGCCAGCTCGTCCGGGTCGACCCCGAGCAGGTTCGCCACCTGCTCGATGATCACGTCGTGCACCAGGTCGGCCAGGTCCTCGCGGTCCATCGCGCGGAACTCCAGCGGCCGGCGGTAGAGCACGATGCGGGGCGGCACCTCCTGCCGGCCGGGGCGCCCCGGCAGCAGCCGGGCCAGCGGCACCTCGCCGTCCTCGAGCACGTCCGAGTCGTAGACGTTCAGGTCCGGCGGGACGTCCTCGACGGCGAACTCGACGCCGGCCAGCTCCTTGGCAAAGCGGCGCTCCAGCGTCTCGACGGTGTCCAGCACCAAGTCGTCGAAGACCTCGGCCTTGGTGCGGGCCAGCGGGACGGTCGCCGGCACCAGCCGCCCCCGCAGGCCACGACCGTGGCGGTCGCGGTGGGTGCGCCGGCCGGAGCCGGGGCGGCGGTGTTCCGGGCTCGTCATGAGGCACAGGGTAGCTCCCGGGCCGGCCTGGCCTGCGGCAGCGCCGCACTCCTGGCGCGGCGGGGTCGGGCGGGTGCGAATTGTGATCACCGTGACGGGCGTGTCGCAACGCGAACCGGTGCGCCGGACCCGGTAATGGGGATACCCTGCCGCCGTGAGGTCACCACGGCGCTGCTCCCGTAACGGCTGCCCCCGGCAAGCGGTCGCCACATTGACCTATGTCTACAACGAGTCGACCGCGGTGGTGGGCCCGTTGGCGGCCTTCGCCGAGCCGCACACGTACGACCTCTGTGAGCCGCACGCCCGGAGCCTGACCGCTCCCCGGGGCTGGGACGTGGTCCGGCACGAGGGCGAGTTCGAGCCGCCGCCGCCCACCACCGACGACCTGGTGGCCCTGGCCGAGGCCGTCCGCGAGGCCGCCCGCCCCGTGACCCCCCGCCCCCCCGAGGACGACCAGACCGCCCACCCCTCCCCCCACACCGGCCGCCGAGGCCACCTCCGCGTAATCCCCCCCAACCACTAACCCACCCCCCCTGCCCACCCCGGCCCCGGGCCCTCATCATCCGTTGATCATGAAGTTGTCGCCACGACACGCCGAGGCGGGCGGCAATAACCTCATGATCAACGGGATGTAGCGGGGTGGGAGGCCGGTGGGGTCAGTGGCCGAGGAGGCGGGAGAAGGTGGCGGCGCGGCGGGAGGGGCGGGCCTTGCGGTGCTCGGCGCGGTCGGCGGAGAACATCAGGCGTAGGCCGGCGTTGACGGCCAGCCAGCGCAGGGGCTCCGGTTCCCACTTGGGGGAGCGGTGGTTGACCCAGGGGAGCGTCGTCAGGTCGCTGTTCACGCCGCGGATCAGGTCGGCGAGGGTACGGCCGGCCAGGTTGCTGGTGCCGACCCCGTCGCCGACGTAGCCGCCCGCCCAGCCGAGACCCGTCGCGCGGTCCAGCCCCACCGAGGCGGACCAGTCCCGGGCGACCCCGAGCGGGCCGCCCCAGGTGTGGGTGACCGGCACCTCGGGGCCGAGCACGGGGAAGAGTTCGCCCAGCACCCGGCGCAGCGCGCGGAAGACCGCCGGCTCCCGGTCGTACGCGGGGGAGACCCGGGAGCCGAAGTGGTAGGGCGCGCCCCGCCCGCCGAAGGCCAACCGGTCGTCGGCGGTGCGCTGGCCGTAGATGATGACGTGCCGGTGGTCGGAGAAGGTCTCCCGCTCGGCCAGCCCGATCCGGTCCCAGGTCTGCGCGGGCAGCGGCTCGGTGGCCACCATCAGCGAGTAGACCGGGGCGATGGCGCGCCGCTGCCCGGGCAGCCCCGGCGTGTACCCCTCGGTGGCCCGGACCACCACGGGCGCCCGGACCGTGCCGTACGGGGTGACCGCGGCGCCGGATCGGATCGCGGTGACCGGGGTGCGTTCGTGCAGGCGTACCCCGTGGCGCTCGACCGCCCGGGCCAGCCCACGGACCAGCTTCGCCGGGTGCACCACCGCGCAGTGCGGGGTGTACGTCGCGCCGAGCACCCCCTCGGCGGCGCACCGGGCGGACGCCTCGGTGGCGTCGAGCAGCACCAGGTCGTCGGGGTCGAGACCGTGCGCGCGGGCCGTGGCCACCTCGGCCCGGGCCCGGCCGAGCTGGGCCTGCGACCGGGCCAGCACCACCGTCCCGCCCTGGTGCCAGTCGCAGTCGATGCCCTCGGCGGCGACCACCCGGCCGACCTCGCGCACGGTCTGCTGCATGGCCCGCTGCATGGCCAGCGCCCGGTCCCGGCCGTGCCGGCGGGCCAGCGCGGGCAGCGAGGTGGGGAACAGTGCGGAGCACCAGCCGCCGTTGCGCCCCGAGGCGCCGTACCCGGCGATCTCGGCCTCCAGCACGGTGATCCGCAGCGACGGGTCGGCGGTCGCGAGGTGGTACGCCGTCCACAGCCCGGTGTAGCCGGCGCCGACGATCACCACGTCGGCGTCGGCGTCGCCGGGCAGCGACGGGCGCGGGTCCAGCGGCTCGTCCACCGTGGACAGCCAGTGGGACAGCTCCTGGTAACGCATCACCACTCCGGTGGGGGCAGGTCGTGGCGCAGCCGCGGGTCGGGCTGCGGGCTGCCGAGCGTCTCCACCACCGGCACCACCCCGGCCCAGACCGGCCGGTCGAGGTCGTCGTCGGGGTCGTCGGGCGGGCCGGCGCTGACCTTCACCGAGCACTCGTCCAGCCGCAGGGCGAGCACCAGCGTGGCGGCCAGCTCCTTCGCCGACGGCGGCCGGATCGCCGCCCAGCGGCCGGGCAGCAGCTGCTCGGAGATGCGTTCCAGGGCGGCCAGCCGGTCGTCGCCGTCGACCACACTCAGCTCGCCGAGCACCATCGCGCACCGGTAGTTCATCGAGGAGGCGAAGGCGCTGCGGGCCAGCACGAGACCGTCGAGCAGGGTCACCGTCAGGCAGGCCGGCGCGCCCGCCGCGAGGTGCCGGAACAGTCGGCTGCCGGTCGAGCCGTGCAGCAGCACCCGCTCGCAGTCGCGGGCGTAGCCCACCGGCAGCGCGTACGGCTGACGCCCGTCGGTGATGGCCAGGTGACCGACCCGGCCGGCGTCGAGGACGGCGTGCAGGGTGGCCCGGTCGTGGACGGCGAGCTCGGGCAGCCGGCGTACCCGGGTGCGGTCGGTGCCGCCGACGGCCGCGCCGCCCCCGGTCCCGCCGCCGGCCGGTGCGGCCGCCTGGGTGCTCGCGGTCCGGCTCCCGGTGTCGGCGGTGGCCGGTGCGGCCGCCTGGGTGCTCGCGGTCCGGCTCCCGGTGTCGGCGGTGGCCGGTGCGGTGCGGGGCCGGCCCCCGGTGTCCCGGGAACCGGCCCCGCCCGGCCCGAGCCTGCCGCTCAGAGCCGGTTCCATGCCTCGGTCAGCACGGCGCGCAGGATCTGCTCGATCTCGTCGAACTGCTGCTGGTCGGCGATCAGCGGCGGGGCGAGCTGGATCACCGGGTCGCCCCGGTCGTCGGCGCGGCAGTAGAGCCCGGCCTGGAAGAGCGCGGTGGAGAGGAAGCCGCGCAGCAGCCGCTCCGACTCGGCCTCGTCGAAGGTCTCCCGGGTCGCCTTGTCCTTGACCAGCTCGATGCCGTAGAAGTAGCCGTCGCCCCGGACGTCGCCGACGATCGGCAGGTCGTGCAGCTTCTCCAGGGTGGACCGGAAGGCGCCCTCGTTGGCCCGGACGTGGCCGATGAGGTCCTCGCGGGCGAAGACCTCCAGGTTGGCCAGGGCCACCGCGCAGGAGACCGGGTGGCCGCCGAAGGTCACCCCGTGGGCGAACATCCCCGTCTCGGTGAGGAACGGCTCCATCAGCCGCTCGCTGGCGATCATCGCGCCGAGCGGGGCGTAGCCGGAGGTGATGCCCTTGGCGGTGGTGATGATGTCGGGCTGGTAGCCGTAGCGGACCGCGCCGAAGTATTCGCCGAGCCGGCCCCAGGAGCAGATCACCTCGTCGGAGACGAGCAGCACGTCGTACGCGTCGCAGATCTCCCGGACCCGCTCGAAGTAGCCGGGCGGCGGCGGGAAACAGCCGCCGGAGTTCTGCACCGGCTCCAGGAAGACCGCGGCGACAGTGTCCGGCCCCTCGCGCTCGATGGCGCGGCGGATCTCCTCGGCGGCCCAGCGGCCGAACGCCTCGGGCGAGTCGCCGTGCTCCGGGGCGCGGTAGAAGTTGGTGTTCGGCACCTTGATGCCGCCGGGCACCAGCGGCTCGAAGTCGCTCTTGATGCCGGGCAGGCCGGTGATCGACAGCGCGCCCATCGAGGTGCCGTGGTAGGCGATGTACCGGCTTACCACCTTGTGCTTGTTCGGCTGGCCGGTGCGCTTGAAGTACGCCCGGGCCAGCTTCCACGCCGCCTCGACGGCCTCGGAGCCGCCGGTGGTGAAGAAGACCCGGTTCAGGTCGCCCGGGGTGAGCGAGGCGATCTTCTCCGCCAGCTCGACGGCCTTCGGGTGGGCGTACGACCAGAGCGGGAAGTAGGCCAGCTCGCCGGCCTGCTTGGCGGCCGCCTCGGCCAGCTCGGTACGCCCGTGGCCGGCGTTGACGACGAAGAGCCCGGCGAGTCCGTCCAGGTACCGGCGGCCTTGGGAGTCCCAGACGTACGCGCCCTCGCCGCGGACGATGGTCGGCACCTCGCCGGCGGAGTAGCTGGCCATCCGGGTGAAGTGCATCCAGAGGTGGTCGGTGGCGTTGGCCATGTCAGCCCCATAGCGTCTCGGGCCGGTCCAAGGGGTGACGCCGGCCGCTCTGCCCACGGTTATCGCACAGTCCGACGGCCCGAGGCAAGTGGGATCGGCAGTCAATCGTCGTGGAAGCAACGAAATCTGCGACCGTCCGTGGCTGGCGCTACGGATTCCGTACAGCCAGACCGGGCCGGGTCGGCCCCGCGCAAGGACGGGCAGCCTCAAGGTCCACTCCGTTTGCGGCGTGTCGCGGCATCCGGGCGGTGGGATACCGCGACACGCCGCAAACGGGGTGGACCAAAAAGCGGCGTTGATCAGGCCGTACCCCAGCTGTAGGTCTGCTTGCGCAGCTTGAGGTAGACGAACGCCTCGGTCGCCAGCACCCCGGGGACGGCGCGCAGCTTCTGCAGGATCTCCAGCAGGTGGGCGTCGTTGCGGCAGACCACCTCGGCCAGCAGGTCGAACGAGCCGGCGGTGATCACCACGTAGTCGATCTCCTCGAACTCGGCGAGCCGGTCGGCCACCGCCTCCAGGTCGCCGTCGGTACGCAGGCCGATCATGGCCTGGCGGGGGAACCCGAGCTGGAGCGGGTCGGTGACGGCGACGATCTGCATCACCCCGGCGTCGAGCAGCCGCTGCACCCGCTGCCGCACCGCCGCCTCGGAGAGCCCGACGGCCTTGCCGATGGTCGCGTACGGCCGGCGGCCGTCCTCCTGGAGCTGCTCGATGATCTGCTTCGCCACGTCGTCGAGCAGGGCGTGGCTGGCGCCCTCGCGGACAGCCACCCGCCGCCCGCCGTTGCCGTTGTCCTGCTGCCGGTTCGTCATCGACCACTCCCCATGTCCGTTCGCCCGGGTGAGCCTAGTGCCATCGGGCAGTGTGGCGTATTTCGTCGTCCATTGCTATTCCCGCAACGGAATCCCTTGTGGGGTCGGTCACCTCATGTCAGGATCAGTCGTCCCAGGCACCTGACCCCTCCCGCCGGCGCGTCACCCCCGTCCCCGCCGCCGACGGACGACCCCCTAGGAGTCGTCACATGCGAACTCCCCTGAAGCCCTTTACCCGGCGTGGACTGCTCACCGGCACCCTCTCCTCGGCCGCCCTGCTCGCCGCGGGCGGCGCGCTCGCCGGCTGCGGCACCAAGGCCGCGACCCAGACCGAGGAGGGCTGCAAGAGCGAGGACCTCTCCGCGACCGAGAAGAAGCTGGCCTTCGCCAACTGGCCGCAGTACATGGACGTGGACGAGAAGGACGAGTCGAAGCGGCCCAGCCTCGACGCGTTCGTCCAGAAGACCGGCATCCAGGTCACCTACACCGAGGACATCAACGACAACAACGAGTTCTTCGGCAAGGTGCAGAACCAACTGGCCAGCTGCCAGAGCACCGACCGGGACATCATCGTCCTCACCGACTGGATGGCCGCCCGGATGATCCGGCTGGGCTGGATCCAGAAGCTCGACCCGGCGAAGATCCCGAACGTGGCGGCCAACCTGCTGCCGTCGCTGATCAACCGGTCCTTCGACCCGGACAACCGGATCGCCATCCCGTGGCAGTCCGGCCTGGCCGGCCTGGCCTACAACGGCAACGTCACCAAGGAGCTTCGCACCGTCGACGAGCTGCTGACCCGCCCCGACCTGAAGGGCAAGGTGACCGCCCTGTCCGAGATGCGGGACACCATGGGTCTGCTGCTGCAGTCCAACGGGCACGACCCGGCCAACTTCACCGGGGCCCAGTTCGACGACGCGCTCAACAAGCTCAAGAAGGCCGTCGACTCCGGGCAGATCCGCAAGTTCACCGGCAACGACTACGCCCCGGACCTCGCCAAGGGCGACATCGCCGCCTGCATCGGCTGGTCCGGTGACGTCATCCAGCTCACCGGCGAGGACGAGAAGATCAAGTTCGTCTCGCCCGAGTCGGGCGTGATGCTGTTCAGCGACAACATGATGGTGCCGAACAAGGCCACCCACAAGGCGAACGCCGAAGCGCTGATCAACTACTACTACGAGCCGGCGGTCGCAGCGCAGCTCGCCGCGTACGTCAACTACATCTGCCCGGTCAAGGGCGCGCAGGCCGAGATGGAGAAGATCGACCCGGAGCTGGCGGCCAACCCGCTGATCTTCCCGGACGAGGCCCTCCTGTCGAAGTCCAAGGTCTTCATGGCCTTGGACGAGAAGCAGGAGAAGGAGTACGAAACGAAGTTCCAGCAGGTCATCGGGGCGTGAGGACGATGGGACACGAGTCACCGGCCGGCGACCTGAGGCTGGCCAACCTCACCAAGCGGTTCGGCGTCTTCACCGCGGTGGACGACCTCAGCCTGACCATCCCGCAGGGCTCGTTCTTCGCCCTGCTCGGGGCGTCCGGCTGCGGCAAGACCACCACGCTGCGGATGATCGCCGGACTGGAGGAACCGACCAGCGGGCAGGTGCTGCTCGGTGACCGGGACATCGCCCGGTTGCGGCCGTACAAGCGGCCGGTGAACACCGTGTTCCAGAGCTACGCGCTCTTCCCGCACCTGAACATCTTCGAGAATGTGGCGTTCGGGCTGCGCCGGCGCGGCATCCGCTCGGTCGACGACGAGGTCATGCGGATGCTGTCGCTGGTGCAGCTCGACGACTACGGCAGCCGGCGCCCCGCGCAGCTCTCCGGTGGGCAGCAGCAGCGGGTCGCCCTGGCCCGCGCGCTGATCAACCGCCCGCAGGTGCTGCTGCTCGACGAGCCGCTGGGCGCGCTCGACCTGAAGCTGCGGCGGCAGATGCAGATCGAGCTGAAGCGGATCCAGACCGAGGTCGGGATCACCTTCGTGCACGTCACCCACGACCAGGAGGAGGCCATGACCATGGCCGACACGGTCGCGGTGATGAACGCCGGCCGGATCGAGCAGCTCGGCGCCCCGGCCGACATCTACGAGTTCCCGGCCACCGCGTTCGTGGCGAACTTCCTCGGCCAGTCCAACCTGCTGGCCGCCGAGGCCGCGGGCACCGCCGGCACCGCGGTGCCGGTCACCGCCCACGGCGCCCGTTTCTCGGTGCCCGCCGATCGCGCCCGCGCCGACCGGGGCGCGGTCTACCTGGGGGTACGCCCGGAGAAGCTGCACCTGGTCGGCTCCGCCGACCAGGTGCCCGACGGGCATCAGCACATCGAGGGTGTGGTCACCGACGCCTCCTACGTGGGGGTCAGCACCCAGTACCTGGTCCGCACCGGCTGGGGGAGCGAGCTCTCCGCGTTCGCGGCGAACAGCGGTGCGGGCGGCCAGTTGCCGGTCGGCACCCGGGTGGTGGCGCACTGGCACCCCCGGCACGCCTTCCTGCTGCCCCGTGAGCCGGGCCAGGACGACCGCACCACCCCGCTGCTCGACGAGCCGGTGGGTGCGGCCTCATGACCGCGCTGTCCCACGTACCGACCCCGTCGGGGCAGGTGGCCGCCGCGCCGCCACCGCCCCGGCGGGGCCGGCACCGGCTGCTGCCGTACCTGCTGTTGCTGCCCGGCGCGGCCTGGCTGTTCGTCTTCTTCGGCCTGCCGCTGCTGCAACTGGCCGCGGCCAGCCTCTACGACCCCAGCGGCTCGCTCTCCACCGGGTACGCGCTGACCTGGGCGTTCGGCAACTACCCGGACGCGTTGCAGGCGTACTGGCCGCAGTTCGCCCGCTCCTTCGGCTACGCCGGGATCGCGCTGGTGCTGGCCCTGCTGATGGGCTACCCGCTGGCCTACGCGATCGCGCAGAAGGCCGGCCGGTGGAAGAACCTGCTGCTGGTCTGCGTGGTCGCCCCGATGTTCACCAGTTTCCTGGTGCGCACCCTGGCCTGGAAGACCATCCTGTCGGACAACGGCGCGCTGGTCGGCCTGCTGCGCGACCTGCACCTGCTCGCGCCCGACGGCCGGCTGCTCGCCACCCCGGTCGCGGTGATCCTCGGCCTGACCTACAACTTCCTGCCGTTCCTGGTGCTGCCGCTGTACGCGAGCCTGGAGCGGCTGGACTACCGGCTGCTGGAGGCGGCGAGCGACCTGTACGCCAGCCCGGTGCAGGCGTTCCGCCGGGTCACCCTGCCGCTGTCCATGCCCGGCCTGATCGCCGGCACGCTGCTCTTCTTCATCCCGGCCACCGGTGACTACATCAACGCGGAACTGCTCGGCACCCCGAACGAATACATGATCGGCAACGTCATCGACTCGGCGTTCCTGGTCCGACTGGACTACCCGCAGGGCGCGGCGCTGTCGTTCCTGCTGATGGCGGCGATCCTCGCGGTGGTCTTCGTCTACCTGCGCCGCGCCGGCACCGATGAGGTGGTCTGATGAGCGCGAGGAGTGCAGCGGAGCGGAGCCCCGCAGTCGCGAATGAAGGTGGGCTCTGATGAGGCTGTCCCGATGGCTGGCCGACCGCTGGGTGATGGCCGTGGCCCTGCTGGTGCTCGGCTACCTCTCCCTGCCGATCCTGGTGGTGGCCGGCCTCTCCTTCAACCGCCCGTCCAGCCGGCTGTCGTACGACTTCCACGAGTTCACCCTGGACAACTGGCGGCAGCCCTGCGCCACCTCCGAGATGTGCGACGCGGTGGTCCGCAGCGTGCAGATCGGCTTCATCGCCACCGTCGTCGCCACCGTGATCGGCACCCTGATGGCGTTCGCCCTGGTCCGGCACCGGTTCCGCGGCCGTACCGGGATCAACCTGCTGATCTTCCTGCCGATGGCCACCCCGGAGCTGGTGATGGGTACCTCGCTGCTCGCCCTCTTCGTCTCCGCCGGCGTGCCGCAGGGCTTCTGGACCATCGTCATCGCGCACGTCATGTTCTGCGTGTCGTTCGTGGTGGTGACGGTCAAGGCGCGGCTGGCCGGGATGGACCGGCGGCTGGAGGAGGCCGCGATGGACCTCTACGCCAGCGAGTGGCAGACGTTCCGGCGGATCACCCTGCCGCTGGTGCTGCCCGGCATCGTGGCCGCCGCGCTGCTCGCCTTCTCGCTCAGCTTCGACGACTTCATCATCACGAACTTCAACGCCGGCACCACGGTCACCTTCCCGATGTACGTCTGGGGCGCCGCCCAGCGGGGCATTCCGCCGCAGGTCAACGTGATCGGCACGGCGATGTTCGTGATCGCGCTGCTGCTGGTCGGGGCCAGCTCGCTGCGCGGACGCCGGGCCCGGCGCGCCGACCTCGCGGCCGCCCCGGCGGCCGGCCGGCGGGCGAAGAGCCCGTCATGATCCTCCCGCATACCGGCCGGGCGCTCGCCGAGGCGGCGCCCGTGCCCTACTGGCTCGACCGCCCGGAACGCCCCGACCCGCTGCCGCCGCTGCACGGTACGCACACCGCCGACCTGCTGGTCGTCGGCGGCGGCTACAGCGGCCTGTGGTCGGCGCTGCTCGCCAAGCGCGACGATCCCGTGCGGGACGTGCTGCTGGTCGAGGCGGGCACCTGCGGCTGGGCGGCGTCCGGGCGCAACGGCGGGTTCTGCGCCGCCTCGCTGACCCACGGGCTGGCCAACGGCGTGGACCGCTTTCCCGGCGAGATCGACGAGCTGGAGCGGCTCGGCCGGGAGAACCTGGCCGCGATCGCGGCGACCGTCGAGGCGTACGGGATCGACTGCGAGTTCGAGCGCACCGGCGAGCTGGCGGTGGCGGTCGAGCCGTACCAGCTCGCCGGGCTGGCCGAGGAGACCGAGCTGGCCCGCCGGTACGGCCACGACGTGCGGCTGCTCGACCGCGACGAGGTGCGCGCCGAGGTGGACTCGCCGACGTACCTCGGTGGGCTGTGGGACCGCGACCGGGTGGCCATGCTGGACCCGGCGAAGCTGGCCTGGGGCCTGCGCCGGGCCTGCCTCGACGAGGGGGTGCGGATCCACGAGCACACCCGGGTGACCGGCCTGCGCCGCGACGGCGCCGCGCTGCGGGCGGCGACCGCCGGCGGGCCGGACGCGGCGCCGGGGGCGGTACGGGCCCGGCAGGTGGTGCTCGCCACCAACGCCTTCCCGCCGCTGCTGCGCCGGCTGCGCGCCTGGCTCGTGCCGGTCTACGACTACGCCCTGATGACCGAGCCGCTGACCCCGGCGCAGCGGGACGCGATCGGCTGGCGTAACCGGCAGGGGCTGGCGGACACCGGCAACCAGTTCCACTACTACCGGATCACCGGCGATCAGCGGATCCTCTTCGGCGGCTACGACGCGGTCTACCACTACGGCAACCGCATAGCCCCCGAACTCGAGCAGCGACCGGCCACCTTCACCGCCCTCGCCGACCACTTCTTCACCACGTTCCCCCAGCTGGAGGACTTGCGCTTCAGCCACCGCTGGGGCGGGGTGATCGACACCTGCACCCGGTTCTGCCCGTTCTTCGGCACCGCCTACGACGGCCGGCTGGCGTACGCGGCCGGCTACACCGGGCTCGGCGTCGGCGCCACCCGGTTCGGCGCGCGGGTGATGCTCGACCTGCTCAGCGGCGAGGAAACCCCGCTGACCCGGCTCGACCTGGTCCGCAGCACGCCGCTGCCGTTCCCGCCGGAGCCCGTCCGGGCCGCCGGCATCAACCTCACCCGCTGGTCGCTCGCCCGCGCCGACGCGCGCGAGGGCCGGCGCAACGTCTGGCTCCGTACTCTCGATCGCCTTGGTTTGGGGTTTGATTCCTGATGCGCATCCTGCTCGTCGGCGCCGGTGGCGTCGGCTCCGCCGCTGTCGCCATCGCCGCCCGCCGTTCCTTCTTCGAGACCATGGTCGTCGCCGACTACGACCTCGGCCGCGCCGAGCGTGCCGTGGCCGGGCACGGTGACCAGTTCGTCGCCGCCAAGGTGGACGCCTCCGCCGCCGACGCGGTCGCCGCGCTCTGCCGGGAGCACCGGATCACCCACGTGCTCAACGCGGTCGACCCGCGCTTCGTCATGCCGATCTTCGACGGCGCCTTCGCCGCCGGGGCCGACTACCTCGACATGGCCATGTCGCTGTCCCACCCGCACCCGTCCCGCCCCTACGCCGAGACCGGGGTGAAGCTCGGCGACGACCAGTTCGCCGTCACCGACCGGTGGGCGGCGGGCGGCCGGCTGGCGCTCTGCGGCATCGGCATCGAGCCGGGCCTGTCGGACGTCTTCGCCCGGTACGCCGCCGACGAGCTGTTCGACGAGATCGACGAGATCGGCGTCCGCGACGGCGCCAACCTCACCGTCGACGGCTACGACTTCGCGCCGTCGTTCTCCATCTGGACCACCATCGAGGAGTGCCTGAACCCGCCGGTGATCTGGGAGGCCGGCCGGGGCTGGTACACCACCGAGCCGTTCAGCGAGCCGGAGGTCTTCGACTTCCCGGAGGGGATCGGCCCGGTCGAGTGCGTCAACGTCGAGCACGAGGAGGTGCTGCTCATCCCGCGCTGGGTGAAGGCGAAGCGGGTCACCTTCAAGTACGGCCTGGGCGACGAGTTCATCGAGGTGCTGAAGGCCCTGCACAAGGTCGGCCTCGACTCGACCGCTCCGGTCTCCGTCCGGGGCGTCGAGGTGTCGCCCCGGGACGTGGTGGCCGCCAGCCTGCCCGACCCGGCCACCCTGGGCGACCGGATGCGCGGCAAGACCTGCGCCGGCACCTGGGTCACCGGCACCGGCAAGGACGGGCAGCCGCGTGAGGTCTACCTCTACCACGTGGTCGACAACGAGTGGTCCATGCGGGAGTACGGCCACCAGGCCGTCGTCTGGCAGACCGCGGTGAACCCGGTGGTGGCCCTGGAACTGCTCGCCACCGGCGCGTGGTCGGGGACCGGGGTGATCGGCCCCGAGGCGCTGCCGCCCCGCCCCTTCCTCGACCTGCTCACCGGGTACGGCTCGCCGTGGGGGATCCAGGAGCGATGAACCGCTACGGCCCGATGTACGGCCCCGACGTCACCTTCCTCGGGGTGGACCGCTGCACCCTGGACGACCCCGCGTCGTACGCGGACGCCGACGTCGTCATCGTCGGTGCGCCCTTCGACGGCGGTACCTCGCACCGGCCCGGCACCCGCTTCGGCCCGTCCGCCATCCGACAGGCCTGCTACCTGCCGCACGACGGCTCCCGCCCGTCCCTGGCGATGCGCGTCGACGGGCTGCGCGACCTGCGGGTCTACGACGCCGGTGACGTGGAGATGTTCTCCGGCGACATCGAGCGGTCGCTGGCGTCGCTGGAGGCCGCCGTGTACGCCGTCGCCGCCGCCGGCGCGATCCCGATCGTCCTCGGTGGGGACCACTCCATCGCCCTGCCCGACGCCACCGGGGTCGCCCGGCAGCACGGGCTCGGCCGGGTGTCGCTGGTGCACTTCGACGCGCACGCGGACACCGGACACATCGAGTTCGGCTCATTGCACGGGCACGGCCAGCCGATGCGCCGGCTCATCGAGTCCGGCGCGGTACGCGGCGACCGGTTCCTCCAGATCGGCCTGCGCGGCTACTGGCCCGACCCGCCCACCCTGGCGTGGATGGCCGCCCAGCGGATGCGCTCCTACGAGATGACCGAGCTGGTGTCGCGCGGCCTCGACACCTGCCTGTCGGAGGCCTTCACGATCGCGACCGACGAGTGCGAGGGGGTCTTCCTCTCCGTCGACGTGGACGTGGTCGACCCGGGCATGGCACCGGGCACCGGCACGCCGGAGCCGGGCGGCCTGACCTCCCGGCAGTTGCTCGACGCGGTCCGCCGGGTCTGCTACGAACTGCCCGTGGTCGGGGTGGACGTGGTCGAGGTCGCCCCGCCGTACGACCACGCCGACATCACCGCGTACCTGGGCAACCGGGTGGTCCTGGAGGCGTTGTCGGCCATCGCCCGGCGGCGCCGGGACGCGGCCGGCGGGCCGCCGTGGGATCCGCGACAGCCCCTGCTGGACGGCCGCTGACCCGCGCCCCCGCCCCGCCCCGCCCCGCCCCCACCCCTCCCGCGATCTTGCACTTTCTGCCCTGACTTTTCGGTCATAAGGCGCACATCGAGGGCCATAAGTGCAAGATCGCGGGAGGGGTGGGGGCGGGGCGAGGGCGGGAGAGGAGGGGAGGGGTTTTCCACAGGGGGGTTGGTTGTCCACAGGGTGGGGTTTGGGGTGGGCGGGGAGGGGTGGGGTTGGGGGATTCTGCCCGCATGGGGGTTCAACTGTGGCGCGTGGAGTCGTTGACTCGTCAGATCACCGTCAAGCGGCTTCGGACGCGGGTCGGCAGGGAGGAACTGCGCCGGGTGCGGCGAGGCGTCTACGCCGACCAGCCGTGCGATGACGAGGACGAGCTGCGGGCGCTCATGCTGTGCCTGCCCGAGGAGGCCATGCTGGCGCGGCAGACCGCGGCGCGGCGGCACGGGTTCGGAGTGCTGCGAGAAGATCAGGTTCACGTCCAGCTTCCCGCCGCGGTGCCCAAACCGCGACTCCCGGGGCTGGTCGTGCACCACTCGGTACTTCCGGTCGAGCCCGTTCTCGTCGGTGATCTGCCGTGCGTCCCGCCGGTCCGATGTGCCGTGGACCTCGCGCGCACCGTCCGCCGGATGGACGCCCTGCCGGTGCTAGACGCTGCCGTTCGCTCCGGAACGGTGACCCGGGACGAGCTGTTGGCCGAGGTTACGGCTCATCGGGCCCTGCGCGGTGTCCGCCAGGCCCGGGAGTTGGTGCCGCTCGCCGACGGTCGGCCGGAGTGTCGGCAGGAGAGCCAACTACGATTGGTGCTGATCGACAGCCGGCTGCCGGCGCCCGAACCTCAGCTGTGGGTGTTGGACCGGGACGGCATCCCTCGGTACCGACTGGATCTGGGCTACCGCCAGCGCCGCGTGGGCATCGAATACGACGGACTGTCCCACCTGGACCGCGACCGGATGCGGTACGACCGCGACCGCCTCAATTGGCTCGACGCCAACGGCTGGCGCATGCGCTACTTCACCGACCGCGACCTCTACCGCCGCCCCGCCCACATAGTCGCCACCATCCGCGCCGCCCTCTCGTGATCCTCCTCTGCGCGATCTTGCACTTTGTGCCCACAGGCTGTCTTTTATGTCCGGGATGCCGGGGCGCAAAGTGCAAGATCGCGGCTGCTGTGTCAGGCGGCGAGCCGGGAGCGGATGAGGAAGCGGACGCCGTCCGGCGCCTCCAGGGAGAACCCGCTGCCCCGGCCGGGCACCACGTCGACCGTCAACCGGGTGTGTTTCCACAGCTCCCACTGGGACGTCGACATCCAGAACTCGACCGGCTCGGGCACCCCGTCGACGGCGAGCGACGCCAGCAGGACGTCCGACGATCCGGTACGGAACTCGCCGGCCGGGTAGCACATCGGGGCGCTGCCGTCGCAGCAGCCGCCGGACTGGTGGAACATCAGGGGCCCGTGCCGCTCTCGCAGCGACCGGATCAGCTCGGCCGCCGCGGGAGTGACGGTAACGGGCGGCGCCGTGGCGCCCGGGGGACCGGGCACCACAGCGTCTCCACGGGCAGCCATCAGAAGAAGCCGAGCTTCTTGGTGGAGTAGCTGACCAGCAGGTTCTTGGTCTGCTGGTAGTGCTCCAGCATCATCTTGTGGTTCTCCCGCCCGATGCCGGACTGCTTGTACCCGCCGAACGCGGCGTGCGCCGGGTACGCGTGGTAGCAGTTCGTCCAGACCCGCCCGGCCTGGATCGACCGCCCGGCCCGGTACGCGGTGTTCATGTCCCGGGTCCAGACGCCCGCGCCCAGCCCGTACAGGGTGTCGTTGGCGATCTTCACGGCGTCGTCCAGGTCGGCGAAGGAGGTCACCGAGACCACCGGGCCGAAGATCTCCTCCTGGAAGATCCGCATCGAGTTGTCGCCCTCGAAGATGGTTGGTTCAACGTAGTACCCGCCCGACAACTCGCCGCCCAGCTCCGCCCGGGCTCCGCCGGTGAGCACCTTCGCCCCCTCCTGGCGGCCGATGTCCAGGTAGGACAGGATCTTCTCCAGCTGGTCGTTGGACGCCTGCGCGCCGACCATCGTGTCGGTGTCCAGCGGGTGGCCCTGCACGATCCGGCCGGTCCGCTCCACCGCCGCGGCCAGGAAGTCCGAGTAGTGGCCCTGCTGGATCAGCGCCCGGGACGGGCAGGTGCAGACCTCGCCCTGGTTGAGGGCGAACATGGTGAAGCCTTCGAGCGCCTTGTCGTGGAAGTCGTCGTGGGCGGCGCTCACGTCGTCGAAGAAGATGTTCGGGCTCTTGCCGCCCAGCTCCAGGGTGACGGGTTTGATGTTCTCGCTGGCGTACTGCATGATCAGCCGCCCGGTGGTGGTCTCGCCGGTGAACGCCACCTTCGCCACCCGGGGCGAGGACGCCAGCGGCTTGCCCGCCTCGACGCCGAAGCCGTTGACGATGTTCAGCACGCCGGGCGGGAGCAGGTCGGCGACCAGCGAGAGCCAGTAGTGGATCGACGCCGGGGTCTGCTCGGCCGGCTTGAGCACCACCGCGTTCCCGGCCGCGAGGGCCGGCGCGAGCTTCCAGGTCGCCATCAGGATCGGGAAGTTCCACGGGATGATCTGCCCGACCACGCCGAGCGGCTCGTGGAAGTGGTACGCCACGGTGTCGTCGTCGATCTCGCCGAGGGTGCCCTCCTGGGCCCGGATCGCCCCGGCGAAGTACCGGAAGTGGTCGATCGCCAGCGGGATGTCGGCGGCCAGCGTCTCCCGTACCGGCTTGCCGTTCTCCCAGGTCTCGGCGATGGCGAGGGATTCCAGGTTCTCCTGCATCCGGTCGGCGATCCTGTTGAGGATCAGCGACCGTTCGGCGACCGACGTGCGTCCCCAGGCGTCGGCGGCGCCGTGCGCGGCGTCGAGCGCCTTCTCGACGTCCTCGGCGGTGCCCCGGGCCACCTCACAGAAGGTCTGACCGGTGACCGGGGTGGGGTTCTCGAAGTACTGCCCGCCGTGCGGCTTGACGTACTCGCCGCCGATGAAGTGGTCGTAGCGGGACTGCCAGTGGGTGGGGGCGTCGTAGCGCGTCATGGGTACCTCCGCCGTCCGTCAGGGGTGATGGCGGGACGCTAGTTTCCGCGACGTTGCAGCGACGTTGCGCGCTCCAGGTCGTACTCGGCGGAGAGCTGGCCGATGCGGGCCAGGGCGAGCGGCCGGCGCGGCGCGCCCGGCGGCAACGCCCGCGCCAGGGCCTGCCAGGCGGTGAGGTCGTCGGCGCCGGCGGGCGTCGCGGTCCAGGCCGCGAGCAGCGCCGGGTCGCCGGCGGCCAGCACGGCCGCGCGCAGCTGCCCGTCGACCAGCCGGCGCAGCCGGGCCACCCCCGGCGCGTCCGAGGCGGGCAGCAGCGACCCCGGGTACGCCCGGAGCGCGCCCGCCGCGTCGCCGCGTTCCAGCAGCTCGCCGACGGTACGGAAGTCGGCGCGCACGGTGCCGCGCAGCCGGTACGGGCGGGAGTCGAGCAGTTCGGGGCCGAGCGCGCGGCGCAGCCGGGACAGCTCGGCGCGCAGGGTGACCGGGTGCAGCCGGTCGTCGCCGTAGAGGTCGAGGCCGAGCTGTTCGCCGGTGCGCCCTTCGGGGTGGTCGAGCAGCAGCACCAGCAGTTCGCTGTGCCGGCGGCCGAGCCGGACGCGCCGCCCGCCGACGCGCAGCTCGGCCTCGTCGCGGCCGAGGGCGGCCACCGAGATGACGTCGGGGTCGGCCGGGGCGGCGCTGGCCAGGAACGCCTCGGCGGCCCGCGCGGTGGCCCGGACCAGGGCGAGGCTCTGTGGGGTGGCGAGGTGGTCGCCACCGGTGATGTCGATGGCGCCGAGCAGCCGGCCGGTGGGGTCGTGGATGGGTGCCGCGGCGCAGGTCCAGCGCTGCACCGGGCGGACGAAGTGCTCGGTGGCGAAGATCTGCACGCTGTGGTCGACGGCGAGGGCGGTGCCGGGGGCGTTGGTGCCCGCGTGCGCCTCGTCCCAACGGGCGCCGGGGACGAAGTTCATCCGTTCGGCGTGCCGGAGCACCCCCGGATGCCCCTCCACCCAGAGCAGCCGCCCGCCCGCGTCGCAGACCGCCATCAGGTGCGCGCCGTCGTCGGCGATGCCGCCGAGCAGGTCGCGGAAGAGCGGCAGCACCCGGGCGAGGGGATGGCCAGCGCGGTAGCTCTCCAGCGCGTCGTCGGTGAGGTCGACCGGGGCGGTGGCCTCCGGGTCGAGCAGTGCGCCGGCCGACCGCCGCCAGGACTCGGCCACCACGTCGCGGACCCGGGATGGCAGGTCACCGGCGGTGAGGAACGCTTCGTGGGCGGCACCGACCTGCGCGATCCGCTCGGCCGGATCGGCACCGAATTCCAGGGCGAGCCATGGGTCGGCCATCGGCGACCTCCTCGCGCCCATCGTGACGCAGCCCACCCCTGATCGCCAATACCGGTTGCCGCGCCGATCGACGCCGGTCATCCTGGTGCCTCGGTCGTCGCCGCCAGGTCGCGGCGTCGTGAGTGGAGAAGGGGCGGTCGTGATGGTCGGGACGAGGGAACGGATGCTGGTGCAGCTCCAGCTGGTCAGCGACGACCGCCACCTGGTGGCCTGGGTACGCGACGACCGCCGGGTACGCGTCGGCGTGGAGCTGTCGCTGCGCGACCACGCCGAGCCGGACCGGTTCTGGCGGGTGGTCGCCAAGGGCGAGCCGCGTCCGGCCGGCGAGATCCACCGCGGCTGGCACAACGACATCTGACCTTCCGCCGGCTTCGTGACCGTCGGTGTCGGCGCCGGTGTCACCGCGTCACCGAATCGGCCTTCCGGAAACTCTCCTGCCAGAACCGCTGAACCGCGCAGCGCTCCCACGCCGTACCAGGCGGCGTACGTAGATCACCGGACGACGGGAGACACAAGGTGCAGCGCAAGCACGTGTTGGCGGCAGGGGTGGCGGTGGTCGCCGCGGCGGTGGTGGCGGTCGGGACCGGGTTCGGCTTCGCCGACACCACCCCCGCCGGGCAGAGCGCCTGCCAGGGCTCGGTGACGTTCTCGGCCGAGGGCGGAGCACCCGCCGCGACCAGCGGGCAGTTCCCGGTGGGCACCCGGCTGCGGGTGACCAACCTGGACAACAACAAGGCGGTGACCGTGACGGTCACCGGCCCGTCCGGAAGTTGTGTCCTGCTCAACGCCGCCGCGATGGAGCTGGTCCGGGAACCGGGCAAGAACGTGATCCGGCGCAACCTGGTGGAGCGCCTGGACGGGGCCGCCGCGCAGCCCGGGGGAGCGGCCCAGCCCGGCGGTCAGACCCGGCCGGGTAGCGCCCAGCCCCCGGCGCAGCCGGGTGGCGCGCCCGCGGCGAGTGTCTGCGCCGGTGCGATCACCTTCTCGGCCGAGGGCGGGGCGCCCGCCGCGACCAGCGGCCAGTTCCCGGTCGGTACCCGGCTGCGGGTGACCAACCTGGACAACAGCAAGGTGGTGACGGTGACGGTGACCGGCCCGTCGGGCAGTTGCGTGCTGCTCAACGCCGCCGCGATGGACGCGATCCGGGAGCCCGGCAAGAACCTGGTCCGCCGCAACACCGTCGAACTGCTCCGTTGACCCGCCGGCCCGCTGGTGCGAAGCGGGCCGGATGAGTGGAACACCATGGGTGTCACGCGGAGGGTGTGACACCCATGGTGTTCCACCGGGAGCCCGGGCGGCGGTCAGGCGATGCGGCGGAGGCGGCGTACCGCGAGGTAGAGCAGGAGCGCGGCGAGGGCGACGAAGATGCCGGTCTCGATGCCCTGGAACAGCCAGAACCGGTCCGCCGGCTGGTAGAGCTGCCAGTTGTACGCGCCTGGCTGGAGGCCCAGCTCCTCACCGCAGGCCCGGCCCTTCGCCTCCGCGGCGCCGGGCGGGCACATGATTCGGGTGTCCTCCGCCATCATCGTCCCGTCGGGGTTGCGGATGCCCTCGCTGAGGATCCAGTCGCCGCGGCGCATGGCGGCCTCCGTGACCCCCTCGATCGGGAAGGTGAGGGTGCGGGCGGGCTGGTAGTGCGGGCGGGCCAGGACCGCGACCGCCGCCCGTACGCCGATGAACCCGGCCAGCGTGATGCCCATGGCGGGCAGCATCCGTTTCCACACGGTGCCGGCGAAGATGCCCAGCGCCACGGCGAAGAGGGTGTATCCGATCGGGACGATGCCCTGCAGGTCGAACACGATCACGCCGAGCCGGCCCTCGTGCGCGGCCTGGGTGAGCGGTTCGACCCACCACGACATGCCCAGCCCGTAGCAGACCGCGAGGACCACCACGGCCGCGCCGACCAGCCCGAACTTCACCAGCGCCCAGCGGGTCCGGCCGACGCCCTGGGTCCAGACGAACCGGTGCGTGCCGTGCTCCACCTCGCGGGCGACCAGCGGGGCGCCCCAGAACAGGCCGACCAGCACGGGCAGGGTGAGCAGCAGCACGGCCACCAGGTTCAGGCTGCCGTACCGGTTGGTGAAGCGGCGGAAGCCCGCGTCGCAGGTGTCCCGGGTCGCCGCCGCCACGTCGGTGTCGGCGAGCTGGCGTACGCAGTCCGCCAGCTCGAGGTCGGCGAAGGTGTGCCGCATCGACAGGCCGATCGGCACCATCAGGGCGGCGAGCGCCGCGAACCCCAGCAGGGTGAAGAACGCCTGCTTGCGGTGTTGCCGCCAGGTCAGCCAGATCATGCCGGCACCCCCCACTCGCTGTGACTGGTCTGCGAGACGCCGTCGGCGAGGTAGGCCAGGACGACGTCCTCCAGGCCGACCTCGCGTACCGTCCAGGCGGGATCGGTGACCGGACCGTCGGTGCGGACCAGCAGCGTGGACTGCCGGTCGGTGTGACTGGCCCGGACCACCTCGGCGACGCCGCCGATCGGGCCGTCGTCGTGCCGTGGGCCGACCAGTTGCCGGTGCGCGGCCACCAGGTCGTCGACCGAGCCGGCGAGCTGCACCTGGGCGGCGTTCAGCACCACCAGGTAGTCACAGATCCGTTCGAGGTCGGCCAGCAGGTGGGAGGAGAGCAGCACGGTGGTCTCCGACTCGGCGACGCTGCCCATCAGCGACTGGAGGAACTCGCGTCGGGCCAGCGGGTCGAGGCTGGCGACCGGCTCGTCGAGCAGCAGCAGCCGGGGCCGCTTCGCCAGGGCGAGGGCCAGTGCGACCTGCGCGCGTTGCCCGCCGGAGAGCTTGCCGACCCGCAGGTTGGGCGGGATGCCGAGCTGGGCCAGCCGGTTGCGGGCCAGCGCGGCGTCCCAGCGCCGGTTCAACCGGCCGCCGAGGTCGACCAGCTCGGCGGCGGTGAAGTCGCGGTAGAGCGGGGTGTCCTGGGCGACGAACCCGATCTCGGGCAGCAGCTCCGGGTTGTCGTACGGCGACGCGCCGAAGATCCGTACGGCGCCGGCGTCGGGTCGGAGCAGACCCACCGCCAGGTGCAGCAGGGTGCTCTTGCCGGCGCCGTTGGGCCCGACGAGGGCGGCGATCCGCCCGGCCGGCAGGTGCAGCGAGCAGTCCCGCAGCGCCCAGGTCTTCCCGTAGCGTTTGCCCAGCCCCTGGGCCTCCAGGGCGATCTCCATCTGGTGTCCTCTCATCGTGCCGGGGCGGTCTTCGTGCCTTCGGTGTCAGCGGTGAGGGCGGCCCGCATGGTGGTCTCGACGAGGGCGGTGACGTCCTCGGGGGTCAGTCCGGCCGCGTGGGCGCGGTGCAGCCACGCCACCAACTCCTCGCGCAGCTCGGCCTGGTTGGGCAGGGACGTGCCGGCGAGCGTGCGCCGGACGAAGGTGCCCACCCCCGGGCGACCCTCGACCAGCCCCTCGATCTCCAGCTCCCGGTACGCCTTCAACACCGTGTTCGGGTTGATGGCCAGGGACTGGGCGACGTCGCGGACCTTCGGCAGCTGGTCACCGGGCGTCAGCAGGCCCACCCGCAGGGACTGTTTGACCTGCTGGACCAGCTGCACGTACGTGTTCACCTTGGACCTGCCGTCCAGCACGAACTCGATCACCCAGTCGCCCTTCCATTGTCCTACGACAGTAGGACTATAGGACAGGATTGGGCGTCCGGTGGACCCGTGACACAAAAAAGCGCCACGGGTGTCGTCGACACCCGTGGCGCTCTCTGCCAGACGGGGGCTCAGCCGAAGGCGGCGTCCAGGATGTCCAGACCCCGGGCCAGCTCGTCGTCGGAGATGACCAGCGGCGGCAGGAAGCGCAGCACGTTGCCGTACGTGCCGCAGGTCAGGGTGAGCAGGCCGGCGGCGTGGCAGGCCGCCGAGATCGCCGCCGTGGCGGCCGGGTCCGGGACCAGGGTGCCCGGCTGCACCAGCTCCACGGCGAGCATCGCGCCCCGGCCGCGTACCTCGGCGATGCGCGGGTCACGCTCGGCGATGGTGCGCAGCCGCGCGGCCAGCACCGTCTCGATCCGCTGCGCCGCGCAGGTCAGGTCCAGCTCCCGCATGGTCTCGATGCTGGCCAGCGCCGCCGCGCAGGCGATCGGGTTGCCGCCGTAGGTGCCGCCGAGGCCACCCACGTGCACCGCGTCCATCAGCTCCGCCCGGCCGGTCACCGCCGCCAACGGCAGCCCGCCGGCGATGCCCTTGGCCAGGGTGATCAGATCCGGCACGACCTCCTCGTGCTCGCAGGCGAACCACTGCCCCGTCCGGCAGAACCCGGTCTGGATCTCGTCGGCGACGAAGACCACCCCGGCCGCCGTCGCCCACTCGCGCAGCGCCGGCAGGAACCCCGCCGCGGGTACGACGAAACCGCCCTCGCCCTGAATCGGCTCGATCAGCAGCGCGGCGACGTTCTCCGCGCCGACCTGCTTCTCCACCAGCTCGATGGCCCGGGCCGCCGCCTCGGCGCCGGAGAGGCCCCCGTCGCGCAGCGGGTACGACATCGGCACCCGGTAGATCTCCCCGGCGAACGGCCCGAACCGGTGCTTGTACGGCATGTTCTTCGCGGTCAGCGCCATGGTCAGGTTGGTCCGACCGTGGTACGCGTGGTCGAAGACCACCACCGCCGGCCGCCCGGTCGCGTGCCGGGCGATCTTCACGGCGTTCTCCACCGCCTCGGCGCCGGAGTTGAACAGCGCCGAGCGCTTCTCGAAGTCCCCCGGGGTGATCGCGTTGAGCTGCTCGCAGACCGCCACGTACGACTCGTACGGGGCGACCATGAAGCAGGTGTGGGTGAAGCGTTCGACCTGCGCCTTCACCGCCTCGACCACGCGGGGCGCGGAGTTGCCCACGTTGGCGACCGCGATGCCCGCCGCGAAGTCGATCCACTGCCGGCCCTCGACGTCGGTGATGGTGCCGCCGCCGGCGTGGTCCACGTAGGACGAGATGGTGCTACCGACGCCCCGGGCCACCGCCGCGCCGCGCCGCTTGTGCAGTTCCTCGGACGACGTCATCGGTCAGCCCTCGATGTTGTGCATGACGTGCTTGATCCGGGTGTAGTCCTCCAGGCTGTAGACCGAGAGGTCCTTGCCGTGCCCGGAGTGCTTGAAGCCGCCGTGTGGCATCTCGGAGACGAACGGGATGTGGGTGTTCACCCAGACGCAGCCGAAGTCGAGCCGGCGGGTCATCCGCATCGCCCGGCCGTGGTCCTTGGTCCAGACCGAGGCGGACAGGCCGTAGTCGACGCCGTTGGCCCAGCGCACCGCCTCGTCCTCGTCCGAGAAGCGCTGCACGGTGATGACCGGGCCGAACACCTCGTCCTGGATGATCTCGTCAGCCTGCCGTACCCCGGAGACGACCGTCGGGGCGTAGAAGTAGCCGCGCTCGCCGAGCCGGGAGCCGCCGGTCTCCACGCTGGCGTGGTCCGGCAGCCGGTCGACGAAGCCGCTGACCCGGGCCAGCTGGTTGGCGTTGTTCAGCGGGCCGTAGAGCACGTCCTCGTCGTCCGGCGCGCCGGTCTTCGTGTTGCGGGCCTGCTCGGCCAGCGCCGCGACGAAGTCGTCGTACACGCGGGGGCCGGCGAGCACCCGGGTGGCGGCGGTGCAGTCCTGGCCGGCGTTGAAGTAACCGCCGACCGCGATCGCCTCGGCCGCCGCCGCGACGTCCGCGTCGTCGAAGAGCACCACCGGGGCCTTGCCGCCCAGCTCCAGGTGGGTCCGCTTGAGGTCCGGCGCGGCGGCGGAGGCGACCTCCATGCCCGCGCGGGTCGAGCCGGTGATCGACACCAGCTGCGGGGTCGGGTGCGAGACGAGGGTACGACCGGTGTCCCGGTCGCCGCAGACCACGTTGAACACGCCCGGCGGGAAGAACTCCGCGGCGATCTCGGCCAGCAGCAGCGTCGACACCGGCGTGGTGTCGGAGGGCTTGAGCACCACCGTGTTGCCGGCGGCGAGCGCCGGGGCGATCTTCCAGACCGCCATCATCAGCGGGTAGTTCCAGGGCGTCACCTGGGCGCAGACGCCGATCGGCTCACGCCGCACGTACGAGGTGTGCCCGGCCATGTACTCGCCGGCCGAGCGGCCTTCGAGCAGGCGGGCGGCGCCGGCGAAGAAGCGGAACTGGTCCACCGCTGGCGGCAGCTCCTCGTCGGTGGTGAGCTGGCGCGGCTTGCCGGTGTTGCGCACCTCGGCGTCGACCAGCTCGGCGGCGCGGGCCTCGACGGCGTCGGCGAGCTTGAGCATCGCCTTCTGCCGCTCGCCGGGGGTGGTGTCCCGCCAGGTCTCGAAGGCGGTGGCGGCGGCCTTCATCGCCGCGTCCACGTCCGCCGCGCCGGAGACGGGGGCCTGGGCGAAGACCTCACCGGTGCACGGGTCGATCAGGTCGGCGTAGCCGCCGTCCGCCGGTTCGACGTACTGGCCGTTGACGAAGTTGCGCAGCTGCTGCTGGTCGCTCATGAGGATGTCTCTCCAGGGGTGGCCGGGAGTCTGTCGCGGAGGTAATCGGAATCTCGTTGCCATCTTCGCTACTGAATTCGCGGCAGACAAGGCCCGTGGCGACTGTTTCCGTGCGGCCGGTCGTCGTCTACGCTGCCGACGTGGAGCCGAGAGTCTTCTATGTCGCCGGTCGCCCCGTTCACGGTGAGGGCGAGCTGACCGTCACCCACCCGTACGACGGCCGGACGGTGGGGCGTACCACGCTCGCCACGGCCGACCAGGTCGAGGCCGCCGTCGCGGCGGCGGCCGGCGTGGCGGTGCAGGCCGCGGCCCTGCCCGCGCACGTACGGGCGGCGGCCCTGGACCACGTTTCCCGGCGGCTGGCGGAGCGGGCCGAGGAGGTCGCGGCGCTGATCACCGCCGAGAACGGCAAGCCGGTCAAGTGGGCGCGGGCCGAGGTGGGGCGCGCGGTGTCGACGTTCCGCTGGGCGGCGGAGGAGGCGCGGCGCTTCTCCGGCGAGTTGCAGCGCCTGGACACCGACCCGGCGGCGACCGGGCGGATCGCCCTGGTGCGCCGGGTGCCGCGTGGCCCCGTGCTGGGGATCGCGCCGTTCAACTTCCCGCTGAACCTGGTGGCGCACAAGGTCGCCCCGGCGATCGCGGTGGGCGCGCCGATCATCGTGAAGCCGGCCCCGGCGACGCCGCTGTCGGCGCTGCTGCTGGGGGAGATCCTGGCCGAGACCGAGCTGCCCGAGGGCATGTTCTCGGTGCTGCCGCTGCCCAACGAGCGGGCCGCCGAGCTGGTCACCGACCCGCGCCTGCCGGTGGTGTCGTTCACCGGCTCCGGCCCGGTGGGCGCGGCGATCCGTCGGCAGGTGCCGGAGAAGCACGTGACGCTGGAGCTGGGCGGCAACGCGGCGGCGGTGATCTGCGAGGACTGGGCCGCCGACGAGGACCTGACCTTCGCCGCGCACCGGATCGCGATGTTCTCCAACTACCAGGCCGGGCAGTCGTGCATCGCCGTGCAGCGGGTCTTCGTGCACGAGTGGCTGTATGACGGTTTCCTGCCCCGGCTGGTCGCGTCGGTGCAGGAGCTGCGGGTGGGCGACCCTGCCTCCGGGTTGACCGACGTCGGGCCGCTGGTGTCGGAGGAGGCAGCGCAGCGGGTGGAGGCGTGGGTGGACGAGGCGGTCATCGCCGGGGCCACCATCGAGGTGGGCGGCCGGCGCGACGGTGCCACCTACCCGCCGACCGTGCTCTCCGGCGTGCCGTCTTCTGCGAAGGTCTGCACGGAGGAGGTCTTCGGACCGGTGCTGGTGGTCGCGCGGGTCACCGACGACCGCGCCGCGTTCGCCGCCGTCAACGATTCCGCGTACGGGTTGCAGGCCGGCGTGTTCACCCACCGCCTGGACGTGGCGTTCGAGGCGGCGCGGGTGCTGGAGGTCGGCGGGGTGATCGTCGGGGACGTGCCGTCGTATCGCGCGGACCAGATGCCCTACGGGGGCGTCAAGGGGAGTGGCGTGGGGCGCGAGGGGCTGCGCAGCGCGATGGAGGACTACACCGAGCCGCGGGTGATGGTGCTGACCGGGATGGCGCTGTAGCCGGTGCCAGGCCGGTGTCAGTCGGCGTGGCGCGGTGCTGGCCGGGCGGGTCGGCGTCGGGGGCGGTCACCTCGTTGAGCGGTATGCCTGTCAGGCATATTTATGCCTCTCAGGTATCGCTCAGGCGGCATACGACCGCCGCTCACCAGGTGCCGTCGTCGCGGACCCGGGCCGGGGCCAGGCCGAGCAGGAGCGTGGTGAGCGCGGCGTCGATGTCGTCGCCGAGGAACCACTCACCGGCCTGGTCCAGGGCGAAGATCCGGCCGTGCTCGTCCACCGCGAGGATGCTGTCCTGCCGTTCGGAGCCGATCGGGAACAGTCGCACGCCGAGGACGGCACCGAAGTCGGCGAGGGTGTCGGCGGTGTGCGCCGCCCACGTCGGATTGGTGTCGAACTGGCGGACCCACACGTCGACGCCCGGCCGCCGCCGGAAGGTGACGATCGCCGGGAAGTCCAAGAAGACGCGCTCCGCCGCTGGGAATGACTCATGGCGATGGGTTCGGCCCGCCACCTCGCAGGTTTCGGCGATGGCGCCCTGCGCCAGCGCCCAGTTGAGCGGATCCTGGTCCCAGCCGGCGTCGGCCAGAGCCTGGGCCACCTCGGGTGGAAACCGGTCGGCGACCGGCACCGGCCGGGTGATCGCCGGGGGCTCGGTGATCGCGCCCAGTTCGCCCCAGGGCAGCACACCGAGCTCCACCAGAGCCTTTGTGCATGACTCGCAGAGATCCCGGACTTCACCGCCGTTGGGGTCGCCCGGTTCCCGTACCTGAAAGATCTGCAGTTGGCTGTTCGCGAGAAACGCCTTTGCCTCGCCGCGGGTCAGCGGGCTCTCGCCTGCGGCGGCGCGGAGGTGGTCGTACTCGTGGAGGACGTCGGAGACGACGATCAGCTCGGCGTGGCGGTCGCCGCCCCGCACCAGGTGCCCGGCCGGCAGGTCGTCCAGGTACGCGCGGACCAGCGGGTGGTGGTGCAGCTCGACGTCGCCCTTGGCACCGTGGCCGAGGTACGTGCGGCCCTCGACGGTGAGGTGGGCGACCGTAGCCGGCGTCGGCAGCCGCCGGATCTCGCGGAGCAGCTGGCTGGCCGGGTCGACCGTACGCGGCGCCGGGCCGCCGGCGGGGCGACTGCGGCGGTACATCTGCTCGACGGCGGCGACCGGCACCCGCGGCCAGGTCGAGACCTCGCCGGTCTCCTTGTCCACCACCGTCGTCGGCAGGTCACCCGGCACGGTGTCGACGTCGGGGGAAACGACGGAGCGGATCACGTACCCCAGGTCGAACTCGTCGATCCTCGGACGGCACTCGTAGCCCAGGCGCTGTGAGTCGCGGCGGGCCCACACCGTGGCGAGCTGCTCGGCCTGCTGGCGATCGATCACGAGCTGAAAACTACCGGACCCCCACGACTTCGTGGCACCCGGTATGGTTCGCCTGACTGAACGTGACCGGGGGAGGGTGGCGTTGGCCGAAAGTGTCGACCGGGAGGCCAATCGCGCGCTCCGGGCGCGGTTCGACGAGGTGTACGGGCAGTACCGGCAGCTCCGGTCCGGTTTGGACGAACTGCAGACCAAACTGACGGAGCTGCGGATCACCGAACGCTCCGACGACGGCCAGGTGACCGCCACCGTGGGAGCCCGGGGCGAGTTGATCGCCGTGGAGCTCAGTCGGGCCGTCTACCAGACCCGGGACGCGAGAGCCCTGAGCCGGAAGATCACCACGACGGTCCACCGGGCCACCGCTGCCGCCGTCGCCGCCACCCAGGAGCTGGTTGCCGGCTACCTGCCGGCGGGCTCCGGCTCGGTGGACTTCCTCCGCAGCGGCGACTTCGGCGCGCTGCTCGGCCGGGCCGACGCGGCCCTTCGGGGCGAAGGGGAACGCCGTGGCTGAGGGGCAGCTCTGGCTCGACCCGGACCGGGCCCGGCGCGGCGGTACTGACCTCCACCTCGCCGGCGAGGCGGTCGGCGCCCGACGTGAGCAGGTCGGCGGTCGCATCGCGGCGGCGAGCGCGCAGCGTCCGTGGGGTCGCGACGACATCGGCACCGCCTTCGAGAAGAGCTACCGCAGCTACGAGCAGACGCTGCTGCGCGCCTGGGAGGGAGTCGGGCGGGCACTGGCCGGGCTCGGTGCCGACGTCGTGTCGTCCGTCGAGGCCACAGTGGAGACCGACGCCGCAAGCGGCCGGCGACTCGACGGAGTGTCCGGCCAGCACGATTACCGGCGCTGACCTGCGGAGGACCGAGCCGTGAGCTTGCTGCCCAGCCCGATCCCGCACCCGCTCGACTACAGCCCCTGGGACCTGCCGGGCTGGGTCTACGAGGCACTCGACTGGGTCATCGGGGTGGAATGGCCCGAGGGGGACGAACGCGCCGTCTGGGACCTCGCCGACCAGTGGTACGGCGTCGCCGCGGCGCTCGCCGGGCCGCGCGACGACGCGATTGCCGCCGCGGCCGAGGTGCGCAGCGGGTACGGCGGCATCGGCCTGGTGGCCGAGGCGTTCGACACCGCCTGGCGGCGGGTTGCCGAAGGCGACGAGGCGCCCCTGCTCGTCCTGCTCGCGGTCAGCAACGACCTCGGCCGGCTGGTCGAGGAGTGCGGCTGCGACATCGAGGGCGCCAAGCTCGAGGTCTGGATCGAGCTGGGCATCCTCGTCGTCGAGTTGCTGGCGATCGCCGTGGCCAGCGTGGTGACCGCCGGTGCCGCGTCACCCGCCGTGGGGGCGGCGACCACCGCCAGCCGGCTGGTGGTCCAGCAGATCTTCAAGCGACTGCTGGCCCAACTCGCGAAGAAGGAACTGAAGCAGGGCCTCAAGGAGGCCGGGGAGCGGGCCGCCAAGGAGGTGGCCCGGGGCGGCATGCGCGGCCTGGGCAAGCGCGCCGCCAGGGGCGGGCTGGAGGAGGCGGCGGAGGAGTCCGGGATCAGCCTCGCCACGCAGGCGTATCAGAACTCCACCGGGCGTCGCGACGGCCTGGACCTGGCCGACCTCGGCGCGTCGGCGGTCGGTGGGCTCGCCGGTGGCGCGGTGGCGCCGCTGGCGGGGCTCGGCCGGCACGCCCACGGTCGCGGGGCCCGGATCGTCGAACACTTCGGCCGGGAGATGACCGGCGAGACCCTCGCCGAGGGCGCGGCGGGCCTGGCCACCGGCCAGGGCGTCATGTCACTGGAGGACGCTGCGCGGGCGGCCGTCTCCGGCGCCACCGGTTCGGCCACCGGTCAGGTCGACGCGGCGGTACGCGCCCGCGTCGACGGGCAGCTGAGTTCGCTCGCCGCGCCGCGCCCGCCCATGGAGCTGCCCCTCGTGTCGCAGACGGTGGCTGCGGGCGACCTCCCCTCTCCCCGGGACGGGTCGTCTCCCGAGGCGGGCGCTTCGGCGTTGTCCGGCGGCTCCGGAACGGGCGCGGCGCTTGCCGCCCCGCTCGCGGATGCCGCTCCGCCCGCACCGCAGCCGGACCGGGGGCCAGCGGCGGTCGGCAAGGGGGACACAGTCCCGGCTGTGGAGGTCGGATCGGCATCGGATCGCGGGGCGTCAGCGGCCGTCACCGTGGACGCCGCCGCATCGACCCAGGCGGGGCACGGGCCGTCGTCGGGCAGCCCCACGCTCTCGTCGGTCACCGCCGAACGCCCGCCCTCGCCACAGGTTGGCGAGGTGCCTGCCACTGCGGCTCAATCCACCACCACGCCGACGGCAGCCAACCCGGTGACCTCCGCCGCTGTGACCACCGGCCCCGTGACGAGCTCCGCCACAACGGCGACGCCCACCGCGCTTACGTCGCCCGGCACCGTGACGACTTCCGCCACCGCGACGTCGCAGGCCACCGTCACGTCGTCCAGCACCGGGGCGGTCGGCAGCGCGGCGACCAGCGTCCCTCCGGCCAATGCGAACGGGTCTGCGTCTGCACAGCAGCCAGTGGCCGCCGCGCACGGCAGCCCTCCGGCCGTCACCCCGCCGCCCGTGCAGCGGCCCACCCCGGTGGGTGCGGAACCGCCGCCTCGGCAGGGTCCCGGGACACCGGAGCAGGACGGTGACGCCGCCACCCGGAACCGGTTCCCGTCGCTGGAGGCGCTGGCCCCGACCACCTCACCACTTCCCGACGCGCAACCCTCGCTCGTCCCACCGGGACCGGCCACCGAACTGCCGCGTCCGAGGACGCCCGAGTGGTACGCCGCGAAGTGGGCGGCCGAGCGGGAAGCCCTTGAGCGACGCCGCTACCAGGGCTACTTCGAGTCGCAACGCGCCTGGTACGAGGAGCGACGGCGCGAGGATTTCGCTGCCCGTCTGCGCCGGTCCGCCAGCGGCTACCTTGACCGAGCCCGTTGGTTGAAGAGACAGGCACGTGAGTTCGTCCAGGCCGGGCGCACCTTGCGGGCCGAGCACATGTTCAAGGCGAGTGAGGTCGCTGAACATGACTCGTACGAGTTCAGCGACAGCGCCGAGGCGGTCCTGGCCGGCAGGGTCGTGCCGGACGAGGTGTTCATCGACAACCCGGCCGACTTCCAGCGGATCAACGACGACGTCGCCGATCTGGCCCTCGGTGCGGTCGAGACGAGCGACCGGTCGGCGCTGACCGGCGCCGACGACGACCCGCCGCCGATCGACCGTTCCCGCCGGTACGGGCAGCGGGGTGGGCTACGCCCGCCGCTGGCTCTGCACCAGACCGACCTCGAACGGCAGATGCCTCGCCACCCCGACGGCAGCGTCGTGCGGACCGCCGATCCCCGGCAGGGCGGGTGGTTCGCGCTCGCCAACGACGGCGGGCCGCAGGCCGACCCCACGCGCGGCATCAACTGCCTCGACTGCACGCTGTCGCTCTTCGAGACCTGGGTACACGGCCGGCCGCGGGTCTCCGCGCCGCGTACCTTCGACGGCTACTCCGCGGGTGACATCCGGTGTCCGATCATGGGCGAGAAGAACGGCCCGCGGCGGGTGGAGCAGGTCACCGGCGGGCGTTTCCAGAAGCTGGTGGGCAGTCGGGAAGCGGCGACGGACAGTTCGACCCTGCGCGACGCGGTCGACCGTGGCTTCGAAAACCTGCGCGTCCAGCTGAAGATCGGCGGCCACGGCAGCTACGCGTTCCTCATCACCGAGTGGGAGAACGGCGGGTCGCACGCCTGGGTCGCCCTCAACCAGAACGGCACCATCCTCTACCTCGACCCGCAGAGCGGCGCGGTCCACGACCAGCCCCTCTACCGTCACCGAGGTGTCGCCGACCCGGACAACCTCATCAGCGTCGACGCCCTCGTGCTCGGCGGTGACGGCCGGCCGATGCCGCTGGGTGGGCTGGCCCGGGGACGATTCAGCGTCCTCCCCGATCTGCCCGACTATCCGTCCTCGCCGGAGGACGAGGCCGGGTACGGCGACCCGTACCTGAACCGCCTCCACCTGCTCGACGGCCCGGGCATCGCTTCTCCTGGAAACGGTCCTACGGCGAACGGCGTGCCACCTGCGGCGCCCGACCTGCCGCGGGAGGCCGATGAGCCGCCCGGGGACGCGGAAGAACTGCGGCGAGCACGTCAACTGGCGTACCGGGAGCGCCAGGCTGCCGGGCTGCCGGCTCGTGAGGTCGTCGCGGCGAGCGCCGATCTCGACGCGGTGTTCGAAGCGGGCGTCACCCCTGCCGAGGTGGCCGCCCAGCTCGACGGTCCGACGCTCCGGCGGCTCGCCCCGCACCTCGACGAGGCGGCGGCCCACGACGTGGCGCGGTTGCTCGCTGATCCGCGGGTTGCTCGCATGCTCGACGAAACGTGGCAGACGCCCCCGTACGGCGAGCCGATGCTCGCCGAGACGTTGGTCAGACAGTTGACGCAGCATCCGGGTCTGGCACGGATGATCCTGGCCACGCCGGCACTCGCGAACTCGCTGACGGCGCGTCCGCTGACGCTGCTTCACCTCGCGGCCCATCAGCGGGCCATCGACGTCCTGGGATCAGTGCTCGACGACATTGCCGAGCGGGGTGCGCACACAATCGCAGCAGTTGATCCTCCCGACCCTGTCGCGACGCCCCTCTCCGACGCAAACCGGCAGATCAGCGCCAGCGTTCGCGTCGACGGAGAGAGCGTGGCGCAACCGGGCTTCGACCGCAGCCGGTCCGACGATCCTGCTTACCGAAAGGCCTATCTCGACGAACTTTACGAAGCCGCGGCCGTGGCTCAGATAGATCTCAACAGAGTTGCGAATGAGTTGGCGTACGTCGACGGCGAGGCAGTCGGTCATCCCGGCTGGCGGCCAAAACCAAAGGACCGGCGCCGAGCGTTGGACAAGCTTGAGAAGTACCGGGGCAATGCCTCAAAGCTGCGGGACCTGGCCGCAGCGAAGGTGGAGTTCCGCTGTCTCGATGACCTCTATGCGGCGCTTGCGCGGCTGCGAGACCGCCCGGACGTTCGCATCGTGCAGTACGAAGACAGGTTCCTGACCCCCCAGGACAGTGGTTATCGCGATGTCCAGCTTGTACTCGAGATGCCGAACGGTCATCTCGCCGAGTTCCGGCTGCACCTGGCGGCGCTGGACGAGGTGGCCGTCTGGGAGCACGCCTTGTTCGAGGTCCGCCGTGACCTGGCCAGCCTGGCACGGGAGGGAGCGCGGGGGCTCTCCGACACCGAAAAGGCGATTGCCGATAGCATCTTGCGACGGGAGCAGCAGTTTTTCTGGCGCGCGTTGCTCTCGACATACGAGGAGATGCCGTGACTGGTCAGGTTTCCGGGTTGGTCTTGCCGGCCTATTACTCGTACTACGATTCCCCGGTCAAGATTGTGGTTTCCCCTGACGGGAGAGTGCGTGTGTGGCGAATCTCGGCGGAGGGTGGTTGGCGCGACGAGAGCGACCTTTTCAAGGAGATTGTCTTCGCGGTGGGTGGTGAGGTGTTCAAGCGCTCTGCGGCCGAATTCGTGCAGGACGTCGAGCGCTATCGCGCCGAGAACCTGTCTGGGCAGGGCCCGATCTTCGCTCTCTACGAGACCGTGAACGCGATCGTCGACTCCGCAAGGCGGGAGAGGCGACCTTTGACGGTTGAGGAGCGAGCACTCGTGGCTGGTATCCGACGCCGCACCTTCGTCATGTTCGAGGAGCAACTGTTGGCGGCCGGTGATGAGGCTGCCGATCCCGGTCTTAGAAGCTGACGACGGTGAGTAGCGCCGGTATTAGCGGCGCGCCAAGGTTGGCCTATTTCGTCCTCTACCGTAACGGCGAGAGGGTGAAGCCTTCCGGGATCCTCGTGGTCGACATGGCCGGTGGTCATGCGGTGATTTGGGATCATCGACAGCGGTCATGGTCGTACAACCCCGACCTCGCGTTCCGCTTTCTCGGTGACTATCGCAATGACGATCGATATGAGCCGGTCGACAGGTCTGCCCTTGAGCGGATTGCAGTTGAGGTGACCAAAGGCGTTCTTATTCCTCCAGACGAGGAAATCAACCAGATGTTCTCGGCGGGCGCAGCGGGCTGCCCATGAAGGCCCGCTTCGTCGGTGGAAATCCGTTGCGGTCGGTCGCTGGCTGGGTCAGGGTCGCGACATGACGGACCCTCACGCCGACATCCCCGCTGACCTCCCCACCCGCTCCTTCGGCTGGTCGGACATGTTCCTCAAACCGGAGGACGATCCCCGCTCCACCGGTGGCTTCGACGATGAGCGGAGCCTCCTGGTCGGCTACCTGCGTGACCACCGGCTGACCCTGGAACTCAAGTGCGCCGACCTCGACGCCGAGGCGCTGGCCCGGCGCAGCGTGCCGCCATCGACGATGTCGCTGCTCGGCCTGGTCCGGCACATGGCCGAGGTGGAGCGGGGCTGGTTCCGCCGCACCATGGCCGGCGAGGACGCGCCGCGGATCTGGTGCACCGAGGAGGAGCCCGACGCCGACTTCGACGGCGCGGTCGCCGACCCGAAGGTGGTCCAGGAGGCTTGGGCGGCGTGGCGTGCGGAGGTCGCGTACGCCGAGCGGTTCGTCAACGAGGCTGCCGACCTGGGCGTCAAGGGGCACCGGGGAGACCTGACCATCTCGCTGCGCGAGCTGCTGGTGCACATGATCGAGGAGTACGCCCGCCACAACGGCCACGCCGACCTCCTCCGCGAGCGCATCGACGGCCGCGTCGGCCAGTGACCTGGACGAGCGGTACGGGCGGCCCGCTGGGCAGGCACGGCAGCGGGTTGTGAGATCCACATAGGCTCGGATCATGACGAACTCCGGCATGTCCAAGCGGCAGTCGACGGCATGGGCGAGCGGCCTCCTGCTGGGCCTCGTCATCGGCCTGGCCATCTTCCGGGACGCTGGCGGAGTGGCCTTCGGCGTCGCGATCGGTGTCGCCTTCGCGGTCGCCTTCGGTGGCACTCGCACGGATGAGCGGCCGGACACGGCCGACAGCGGCGAATAGGGACGGCCACCAGTTCCCGCCACGCGGCGGGAGTCGGAATGACCCACACCAAGTGCGCCGAGTTGCGGTGTCCGTCGCTGGGGAACACCGCAACATCGCGCGAATGGAGTCGATCAAGCCCGAGCAGGACTGGGCCGGACGCGTCGTAGACAGATGGCGGCGGGTCAAGCGACACGGAGCCGAGCAGGCCGAGAGCGGAAGGCGGCAGTCCGGTCAGCGATGACGACCGACGGTGCGGACCTCGACCCCGGCGCGGCCGGGAACAGAGACGCCCAGTGGGAACGGAGAGGGGCGCCGGTGCAGGTGCACACGCCGAGGACGGTCGCGGAGGCGGTGGCCGTACAGGATCGGTTGCGGCCGCTTGCCGACCTGGTCGGGCCCGGTCCGCGCCAGCCCGCGACGGTGGCCGGCCTCGACGTCGCGTACGCGGAGAGCGATGACCTGCTCGCGGCGGCCGTCACGGTGCTGGACGCCGCGACCCTGACCGTGGTGGACCGGGCGGTGAGCGTGGGGCGGCCGGCGTTCGACTACGTGCCGGGGCTGTTCGCCTTCCGGGAGCTGCCGGCGTTGCTGGCCGCCCTCGACGGGCTGACGGTGCAGCCGGAGCTGCTGGTCTGCGACGGGCACGGGCTGGCCCACCCGCGCCGGTTCGGGCTGGCCTGTCACCTGGGGGTGGTGACCGGGCTGCCGGCGATCGGGGTGGGCAAGACGCGGCTGGTCGGCGAGTCGGCGGAGCCGGGGCCGCGGCGCGGTGACAGCACGCCGCTGGTTGACGGGGGCGAGACCGTGGGGCGGGTGCTGCGGACCCGGGACGGCGTCAAGCCGGTCTTCGTCAGCGTCGGGCACCGGATGAGCCTCGACAACGCCGTTGACCAGGTGCTCGCGCTCACCCCGCGCTACCGGCTGCCGGAGACCACCCGCACCGCCGACCGGCTCTGCCGTGACGCCCTGGCCGCCGCCCGCACCTGACTCCGCGCGACAACCCTGCGGGCTCCCCGCCGTCACCCCGATCGCCCTACCCCCACCCCAACGGAAAAGGCGGCCGGCGTGATCCAGGACACGGCCGGCAGGGTAATGCGGCACACATCTGGAGCGCTCAATGGGGAGAGGACCCCCTGACCCGGTAGTAGCCTGACCGCCGGACTCCAGTGGGGGAGAGACGGTGAGGTGGAGATGTCCGTGCGTCGGCAGGTCGTACGGCTGGTGACGGCTGCTGCGCTGCTCGGCGGCCTGCTCGTCGTCGGCGTCGCCCCCGCGTACGCCGACTCCGACCGGGTCGGGGTCCGCGCGGCGAGCAGCTTCAGCGCGGGCGGTTCCCCGGGCGGCGTCTCGATGGAGGTGCGCAAGCGCACGGAGGGCTGCGTGCTGCTGCGCAGTTCGCTCGGGTTGCGGCTCACCGGGTTGAATCCGGACCAGGTGCGGGTACAGGTGAGCATCGGCGGCCGCTGGTTCCCGGTACCGGTTTCGGGCGGCGGTGGCAGCGTCGCCACCGGCCGTACCTCGCCGGCGAATGCCACGTTGTGCAAGGGGAAGAGCATCACCGTTCGCTACCGGGTCGCGTTCGTCGCGGGCGCACCGGCGGGCAGGTTGGAGGTGGTCGGCGAGGCGACGACCGCCGTCGGCCGGTTGATCGGCCGGGGCGCCGACACCTCCCGGGTCGGTGGGCGCCTCGCCGCGAGCGCGACCCCGAGCAGCAAGCCCACCCCGACGCCCACCCCGAGCGCGACCGGGACCCCGGCCGCCGTCACGGACGAGCCGAACCAGGCCGTCCTCGCCGCCCCGACCACCGGCCAGGCCATCGCCGCTGCCGAAGAGTCCTCCGGAGGATCCATGATCATGTGGTTCGGCATCGCCCTGGTAGCCATCGGCGCCGGGTTGATCGCTCTGCTCATCCGCAACAACCGCAAGGACCGCGGGCCCGCTGGCGAGCAGGCGTACCCGGTCGTCCCGCTGCCGCGCAACCCCGGTCCGACCACCTACCGCTCCGGCGGCGGGGTGCCGGGCGCGACCCCCGCGCCGACCCCCCAGGTGTACGGCCAGCAGCCCGGCCCCGCGCGCCCCAGCGGCCTGTACGGCGGCGCCGGCGCGTACCCGACCATCCCACCCGCCCCCCGCCCGTCCGGGGTGTACGGCGCGCCGACCTCGGCCCCGCCGGCCGCCACGCCCCCGGCCCCGCCCGCCGCCACGCCGCCCGCGCCGCAGCGACCCGCCACGCCGCCGGCCGCCCCGCCCGACGGTGAGGCGACCACCTTCATGCCCCGCCTCCCCGGCTAGGGCGGGGCGGACCCGGCCGCTCCGTTAGGCTCAGGTTCGTTGACGACCTGCTGTCGAGGAGTGAACCCGGTGTCTGACCTGTCCCAGATCGTGAAGGCGTACGACGTCCGGGGGACGGTGCCGGACCAGTGGGACGAGCGCACCGCCGAGGCGCTCGGGGCGGCCTTCACGCAGGTGCTCAACGATGCCGGCGAGCCGGGCGACGCCGTGCTGATCGCGCACGACATGCGGGCCACCGGTCCCGCCCTGGCGAGCGCCTTCGCCACCGGCGTGCGCGCCGAGGGCCGTACGGTGATCGAGCTGGGGTTGGCCTCCACCGACATGCTCTACTACGCCTCCGGCGCGCTGGGCCTGCCGGGCGCGATGTTCACCGCCAGCCACAACCCGGCGCAGTACAACGGCATCAAGATGTGCCGCTCCGGCGCCCGCCCGATCGGGCAGGACAGCGGCCTGGCCGACATCCGGGACCGGGCGCAGGCGCTGCTCGCCGCCGGTGAGCGCGTGGCCGGCGAGCCGCCCGCCCCGGCCCGGCGGCGGGACCTGCTGCCGGACTACGCCGCGCACCTGCGCAAGCTGGTCGACCTGTCGAGCATCCGGCCGCTGAAGGTGGTCGTCGACGCGGGCAACGGGATGGGCGGCTACACCGTGCCCACCGTGCTCGGTGAGGCCGCCCTGCCGGCCCTGCCGCTGGAGATCGTGCCGCTCTACTTCGAGCTGGACGGCACCTTCCCCAACCACGAGGCCAACCCGCTCGACCCGAAGAACCTGGTCGACCTCCAGCGCGCGGTGGTGGCGCACACTGCCGACATCGGGCTCGCCTTCGACGGCGACGCCGACCGCTGCTTCGTGATCGACGAGCGCGGCGAGCCGGTCTCCCCGTCCGCGATCACCGCCCTGGTGGCGGCCCGGGAGCTGGCCAAGCACCCCGGCTCCACGGTGATCCACAACCTGATCACCTCCCGCGCGGTGCCGGAGATCATCCGCGAGCACGGCGGCCAGCCGGTGGTGGCCCGGGTCGGTCACTCGTTCATCAAGGCCGAGATGGCCCGCACCAACGCCGTCTTCGGCGGCGAGCACTCCGCGCACTACTACTTCCGGGACTTCTGGTTCGCCGACACCGGCATGCTCGCCGCCATGCACACCCTGGCCGCCCTCGGCGAGCAGTCCCAGCCGCTGTCGATCCTGGCCAGCATCTACGAGCGGTACGCCGCCTCCGGCGAGATCAACTCCACGGTGGCCGACCAGGCGGCGAAGGTCGCCGAGGTGCGCGCCGCGTACCCGGAGGCGGAGGTCGACGAGCTGGACGGCCTCACCCTGCGCTTCCCGGACGGGGCCTGGTTCAACCTGCGCCCCTCCAACACCGAGCCGCTGCTGCGGCTCAACGTGGAGGGCCCGACCGAGGAGCGGATGATCTCGCTGCGCGACGAGGTGCTGGAGCGCGTTCGCCGATAAGATCGCCTGCGCCGGTCGGCACCGCCGACCGGCGAGACCGCACACGTGGAAGGAGCCGCACCGTGGCCCTGGACCCGCAGTTGCTCGAGATCCTCGCCTGCCCGGACACACACCACGCCCCGCTGGACTACGACGCGCAGGCGCAGACCCTCACCTGCACCGAGTGCGGTCGCGTCTTCGAGGTACGCGACGACGTGCCGGTGCTGCTGCTGGACGAGGCGCGCGGCGGCCCCGAGGCGCAGCGGTGATGGACGGTACGGCCGGGGTCAGCGGCCGGCGGGTGGCCGACGAGTCGGTGCTGGACAACCCGGACACCTTCAGCGAGCAGGACCCGGGCGGCATGCTGCGGTTCACCGCCTCGGCCGGCGCCCAGGTGCGCGAGTCGGCCGCCCTGGCCGCCGAGGCCAACCTGTCGCTGCTGGAGGACGACCTTCGCCCGCGGGCGGTCGTCATCGCCGGCATCGGCACCGCCGGGCGTACCGGTGACGTGCTCGCCACGGTCGCCGGGCCGCGCTGCCCGGTGCCGGTCATCCCGCACCGCAGCGCCGGCGTGCCCGGCTGGGTCGGCGCGGCCGACGTGGTGATCGCGGTCAGCGCCTCCGGTCGCAGTCCCGAGGCGCTCGGCGCCGCCGAGGCGGCGCACCGCCGGGGTGCCCGGCTGGTCGCCGTCGGGGCGCCCGACTCGCAGCTCCAGTCGGTCGCCGAGCGGGCCCGTGCCCCGTTCATCCCGGTGCCCCGGCGCGCCCCGGCCCGGGCGAGTCTCTGGGCGCTCACCGTGCCGGTTCTGCTCGCCGCCCGTACGCTCGGCCTCGTGAAGGTCAACGAGGCGGATCTGGCGGAGACCGCGGCCCGGCTGGACGCCGACGCCGACCGGTGCCGCCCCACCGCCGAGTCCTTCGTCAACCCGGCGAAGTCGCTGGCCCTCGGGCTGGCCGGGTCGATCCCGATCGTCTGGGGGTCGTCCCCGCTGGCCACCGTCGCGGCCCGGCGCTTCGGCGACACGCTGTCGGCCAACGCCCGCTACCCGGTGGTCACCGGGGCGCTCGGCGAGGCCGGCCGCGGGCGCGTCGGCCTGCTCGACGGCGTCTTCGGCGGCCTGGTCGAGTCGGCACGGGACATCTTCGCCGACCGGGACGAGGCCGAGGGCGACCCGACCCGGCTGCGGCTGGTGCTGCTGCGCGACGGCGGGCTCAACGCCGAGGACGACACCGACGAGCCGCTCGCCGTCGAGGAGCGCCGCGCCGAGGCCGTGCAGACCCTCGCCGAGCGGCGCGGGGTGCGCTGCGACGTGGTGACCGCCGAGGGCGGCTCCGCGCTGGAACGGCTCGCCTCGCTCGTGGCCGTACCCGACTTCGCCTCGGTCTACCTGGCCCTGGCCCACGGCCTGGACCCGATGGCGGTCCCGGCGATCACCGAGATGAAGGAGCTGTCGAACCAGTGAGCGAACGCAAGGGGCGAACGGTCCTGCTCAGCGGCGTGGCGACCGGTGTCGCGCGGCGGAACGGAGCGGGAGCGTGAGCGCGAACGGCGGGACGAAGGCGATCGTCGCCGCCCTGCTGGCCAACGTGGGCATCGCCGTCACCAAGTTCATCGCGTTCCTCCTGACGGGTTCCTCGTCGATGCTGGCGGAGTCGATCCACTCCGTCGCCGACTCCGGCAACCAGGGCCTGCTGCTGCTCGGCGGCAAGCGGGCCAAGCGCGAGGCCACCCCGCAGCACCCCTTCGGGTACGGCCGGGAGCGCTACATCTACGCGTTCATCGTGTCGATCGTGCTGTTCAGCGTCGGTGGTCTCTTCGCGCTCTACGAGGCGTACCACAAGTGGCACGAGGGGGGTGGCATCGAGGAGTACAAGGCGGTGCCGGTCGTCGTGCTGGTGGTTGCGATCATCATGGAGTCGTTCTCCTTCCGAACCGCGATCAAGGAGTCGAACCACGTCCGGGGCAACCAGTCCTGGGTGAGGTTCGTCCGCCGGGCCAAGGCGCCCGAGCTGCCGGTGGTGCTGCTGGAGGACCTCGGCGCGCTGGTCGGTCTGGTCTTCGCGCTCTTCGGTGTCAGCATGACGCTGATCACCGGTGACGGGGTGTGGGACGCCCTCGGCACCGCGATGATCGGTGTGCTGCTGGTGGTCATCGCGATCATCCTCGCCATCGAGACCAAGAGCCTGCTGCTCGGCGAGGGCGCGGAGACGCACGACCTCGCCGCCATCGAGAAGGCGGTCACCGAAGGCCCCGAGGTCGAGCGGATCATCCACATGAAGACGCTCTACCTCGGCCCCGAGGAGCTGATGGTCGCCGCGAAGATCGGCGTGTCGGCCCGCCACAGCGCCGAGGAACTGGCCCGTGGCATCAACACCGTCGAGGCCCGCATCCGCGCCGCCGTGCCGACCGCCCGGGTGATCTACCTGGAGCCGGACATCTACAGCGCCGCCGCGGAGCGCGCCGGCACCGGTACGGCCTCGCACACGGCCGTACCGGGGTCGGAGACCGAGCCGGGCGACGTCGCCGGGCGGGCCGGAGGCTGAGCGTGGAGCTGCTGCACGGCCCGATCCGCGACTACGCCTGGGGGTCCCGCTCGGCCATCGCCGAGTTGCAGGGACGCCCGGTGCCCAGCGACGGGCCGGAGGCGGAGCTGTGGCTGGGCGCCCACCCGGGCGCCCCGGCCACGGTCGACCGCGGCGGCGACCGGGCGAGCCTGGTCGACCTGGTCGCCGCCGAACCGGGCCACTGGCTCGGCGCGCAGGTGGTCGACCGGTTCGGCACCCGGCTGCCGTTCCTGCTGAAGGTGCTCGCCGCCGACGCCCCGCTGAGTCTCCAGGCCCACCCGGACCCGGAGCAGGCCCGCGCCGGGTACATCGCCGACGGCGCGCGCGTCCAGGGGCGGCGCAACTACGTCGACCCGTACCACAAGCCGGAACTGCTGGTCGCGATCGCGCCGATGGAGGCGCTCTGCGGGTTCCGCGACCCGGCGGACTCGGCGGACGTGCTCGCCGCGTTCGGCGTACCCGCGCTGGAGCCGGTGGTTTCCGCGCTGCGCACCGGGCCGACGGGCCTGCGGGACGCCGTGCGCCTGCTGTTGACCTGGCCGGCGGCGCAGCGCGCCGGCCTGGTCGACGCGGTGGTGGCGGCGCGGCTCGCCGGCCCGGACGCCGAACTGGCCCGGTCGCTGGCGGCCGACTACCCGGCCGACCCGGGAGTGCTGGTGGCGTTGCTGCTCAACCACGTGCGGCTGGCGCCGGGGGAGGCGATCTGGATGCCCGCCGGCAACCTGCACGCCTACCTGCGCGGCACCGGGGTGGAGATCATGGCGGCCAGCGACAACGTGCTGCGTGGCGGGCTCACGCCGAAGCACGTGGACGTCGACGAGCTGCTGCGGGTGCTCCGCTTCGAGGTGCTGACCGACCCGGTGGTCATGGCGCGGCCGGTGGCGCCGGGCGTGGTCTGCTGGCCGGTGCCGGTCGAGGACTTCGCGCTGCACCGGGTGACGGTGGACGCGGCCACGCCCGAGGTGCGGCTGCCGCTGCCGGGGCCCCGGGTGGTGCTCTGTCGGGCCGGCCGGGTCTCGGTGGACGACGGGACCGGTCCGGTCACCCTCGCTCCCGGCCAGGCCGCCGTCGGGCCGGCCGCCGCGGGCCCGCTGGTCTTCACCGGCGCCGGTGAGGCGTTCGTCGCCACCGCCGGCCTCCGCTGACGCCTTGTCGAGCTGAATCCCGGCCCTCGCGCCCACGACACGAGTCCGACTTTTCCGAAATAGCTTGACTCGCCGCTGGCGCAGTGTGACTCTATGGGTACGCAGCGTTGTCGCGACGAAGGTCCGGTAGCGCGCGGGGAACCAAACCGGGGGGATGCACGGGGCGGCCGGCTCGTGGACGGAAAGTCTGTCCATCACCGACCGCCCCGTGCGCTGTCTTCGGCGGCCGCCCGTGCGGGGCTGGACGATGCGCGTAAGGTGGAAGGTCGCGCAGCACACCCGTTCGACAGGAGCTTCCATGACCAGCACCCTCCCGGCGTCCACCAGTGGCGCGCGGCCGAGCACCCTCGCCGAGGGCGACTACAAGGTGGCGGATCTGTCGCTCGCCGAGTTCGGGCGCAAGGAGATCCGGCTCGCCGAGCACGAGATGCCCGGCCTGATGGCGATCCGCCGCGAGTTCGCCGACGCCCAGCCGCTCGCCGGCGCCCGGATCACCGGCTCGCTGCACATGACCATCCAGACGGCCGTCCTGATCGAGACCCTGGTCGCGCTCGGCGCGCAGGTCCGCTGGGCGTCCTGCAACATCTTCTCCACCCAGGACCACGCCGCCGCCGCGATCGTCGTCGGCCCGAACGGCACTCCCGAGGCTCCGGCCGGTGTACCCGTGTACGCCTGGAAGGGCGAGAGCCTGGAGGAGTACTGGTGGTGCACCGAGCAGGTGCTCGCCTGGCCCGACGGCGCCGGCCCCAACATGATCCTCGACGACGGTGGTGACGCCACCCTGCTCGTGCACAAGGGCGTCGAGTTCGAGAAGGCCGGGGTCGTCCCGCCGGTCGAGTCCGCCGACTCCGAGGAGTACGCGGTCATCCTCGGGCTGCTGCACCGCTCGCTCGCCGAGGACGGCCAGCGCTGGACCCGGATCGCCTCCGCCATCAAGGGCGTGACCGAGGAGACCACCACCGGCGTGCACCGGCTCTACGAGATGCACCGCGCCGGCACCCTGCTCTTCCCGGCCATCAACGTCAACGACTCGGTGACCAAGAGCAAGTTCGACAACAAGTACGGCTGCCGCCACTCGCTCATCGACGGCATCAACCGGGCCACCGACGTGCTCATCGGCGGCAAGATGGCGGTCGTCATGGGCTACGGCGACGTGGGCAAGGGCTGCGCCGAGTCGCTGCGCGGCCAGGGCGCCCGGGTCGTGGTGACCGAGGTCGACCCGATCTGCGCGCTCCAGGCGGCGATGGACGGCTACCAGGTCGCCACCCTGGACGACGTGGTCGAGCAGGCCGACATCTTCATCACCGCGACCGGCTGCTTCGACGTCATCACCAACGAGCACATGGCCCGGATGAAGCACCAGGCCATCGTCGGCAACATCGGCCACTTCGACAACGAGATCGACATGGCCGGCCTGGCCAAGCGCTCGGACGTCACGCGGGAGAACATCAAGCCGCAGGTCGACCTCTGGAAGTTCGACGACGGCCACGCCATCATCGTGCTCTCCGAGGGCCGCCTGCTGAACCTGGGCAACGCCACCGGTCACCCGAGCTTCGTGATGTCGAACTCGTTCGCCAACCAGACGATCGCCCAGATCGAGCTGTTCACCAAGACCGACGAGTACCCGGTCGGCGTGTACGTGCTGCCGAAGCACCTGGACGAGAAGGTCGCCCGGCTGCACCTGGGCGCGCTGGGCGCCAAGCTGACCCAGCTCACCAAGGAGCAGGCCTCCTACCTCGGTGTCGCCATCGAGGGCCCGTTCAAGCCGGAGCACTACCGCTACTGAGTTCCGCCTAAAAGGACCGGGTCGGCCGCCGCGCGGCCGGCCCGGTCCTTTTCTCGTACGCCCACAGTCAAGGCCCCCGGCGCTCCGCGCCGGCTCCCGCCGCCGTCCGCCCTCCGGCCCCGCCCCCCTGCCCCCGTTGCGGCGTGTCGCGGTGTCCGGGCGTGGGGATACCGCGACACACCGCATCTCGGGCGGGACGGGACGTCGTGCCGCCCCGGGCGTGACGGGGGTCAGCGTGGGGTGTGGCGGGTGGGGCGGATCCAGGTCCAGACGCACCAGGCGAGCCAGGCCAGTGACACGGCGGCGGCCAGCGGGCGCAGCCGCAGCTCGCTGAGCACCACGACCAGCGCCAGCACCGCCAGCCAGGGCAGTAGGCCCCTCACGGTCGGCGTCCGGTGGCGTGGGGCTGGTCGGTGGTGGACCGCCGGTGTGCGGGGTCGACGACTGCCTCCGCACGGGCGGAAATCCCTGGCGGCGGTGGGTCGGCCGGCGTGCTGGTGGAAGTGATCAAGGGGCCTCGTCCCGTCCGTGAACGTCGGGCCGATCCTGTCACGGGACGGACAGGTGAACTCGTGGCGACCGGCTTGACGGCGCCGTGGGAGCAGGAGGAAGGTAAGTCTGCCCTAAGTTAAGTGAGGCAATCCTCATCAACCCGGAGCATCGATGTTCGCCACGTACCTGATCGGCCTGCGTGAGGGCCTGGAAGCGACCCTGGTGGTCAGCATCCTGGTCGCCTTCCTGGTGAAGTCGCAGCGCCGGGACCGGCTGCCCCAGGTGTGGGCCGGCGTCGGTCTGGCCGTGGTGCTGTCGGTGCTCTTCGGCTGGCTGATCGAGTACACCTCCAGCTCGCTGCTCGCCCGCTCCGAGGACCGCGAGCTGTTCGAGGCGGTGACCTCCGTCGCGGCCGTGGTCTTCGTGACCTGGATGATCTTCTGGATGCGCAGGGCCGCCCGGACGATCGCCGGCGAGCTGCGGGGCAGGCTCACCGAGGCGCTGGCGGTCGGCTCGCTCGCGGTCGCCGGCATGAGCTTCCTCGCGGTGATCCGGGAGGGGCTGGAGACCGCCCTGATCTTCTACTCCGCCGCCCAGGGCGCGGCGGGGGACAGCGGTCCGCTGCTGGCGCTGATCGGCGGCATCGTCACCGCCGTGGTGATCGGCGTCCTGCTCTACGCCAGCGCGCTGCGGATCAACCTGTCGAAGTTCTTCACCTGGACCGGCGCGCTGCTCATCCTCGTCGCCGCCGGCATCCTCAAGTACGGCGTGCACGACTTCCAGGAGGCCGGTGTCCTGCCCGGCCTGAACGACCTGGCCTTCGACATCACCTCGGTGCTCGACCCGAACACCTGGTACGCCGCCCTGCTCGCCGGGATGTTCAACATCACCGCCACCCCGAGCGTGCTGGAGATGGTCGCCTGGGTCGCCTACGCCGTGCCGGTGCTGTTCCTCTTCCTCCGCAAGCCGTCGCCCGCCGGCAAGCCGACCGCCCCGGCCGCGACGCCGACCCCGCCCACGACCGCCCCGGCCGGCGAAGCCGCCCCGGACACAGACGCCGCCCCGGCCGGTGAGCCCGCCGGGTCCGACATCGACCGCCCGGCCTCCGCGCCGCAGCGCGCCTGAACCCACCTGCTCCGAGGAGACAGAAACTGATGCGTACCACCCGCTGCCTGGTGCTCGCCGCCGCCGGCGTGCTGGCCGTCACCGGTGTGACCGCCTGTAGTGACGGCAAGGAGCAGGACGGCGCGAAGGGCGCCAATGCGGTGAAGGTCAAGGCCAGCGACACCACCTGCGAGGTCGACGTCACCGCCCTCGACGCCGGCCAGGCGACCTTCACCATCACCAACTCCGGGAGCAAGGTCAACGAGTTCTACGTGTACGCCGCCGGTGACCGGGTGATGGGCGAGGTGGAGAACATCGCCCCGGGGCTCAGCCGCGAGCTGCGCGTCGAGCTGCCCGCCGGGACGTACGAGACCGCGTGCAAGCCCGGGATGAGCGGCCGGGGCATCCGGGGCGCGCTGAAGGTCAGCGGCGCCGCCGCGACCGTCGCGCCGGACGCCGCGCTGGCCCAGGCCACCGCCAGCTACCAGCGGTACGTGGCCAGCCAGACCGGCGCCCTGCTGACCAAGACCGAGGAGTTCGTCGCCGCGGTCAAGGCCGGCGACGTGGCCAAGGCCAAGGCGCTCTACCCGGTCGCCCGCACGTACTGGGAGCGGATCGAGCCGGTGGCGGAGATCTTCGGCGACCTCGACCCCAAGATCGACGGCCGCGAGGAGGTCATCGAGGAGGGGATGGAGTTCACCGGCTTCCACCGGATCGAGAAGGACCTCTGGCAGTCCGGCGACATCAGCAAGGACGGCCCGATCGCCGACCGGCTGCTCGCCGACGTCAAGGAGATCGTGGCCAAGGCCAACGCCGAGAAGCTCAACCCGCTCCAGCTCGCCAACGGCGCCAAGGAGCTCCTCGACGAGGTCGCCAGCGGCAAGATCACCGGCGAGGAGGACCGCTACTCGCACACCGACCTCTGGGACTTCAACGCCAACCTGGAGGGTTCGAAGGCCGCGATCGCCGCGCTGCGCCCGGCCCTGGAGCAGCGCTCGCCCGAGCTGGTCACCCAGCTCGACACGGAGTTCGCCAACGTCGAGAAGGCGCTCGGGCAGCACCGGGCCGGTGACGGCTGGAAGCTGCACACCGAGCTGAGCAAGGCCCAGCTCAAGGAGCTGTCCGACAGCATCAACGCCCTCGCCGAGCCGATCAGCAAGGTCGCTGCCGTCGTCGCCCGATGACGGCCGGTCCCACAGGAGAACCGATGAGCGAGCAGAGCAGCGCGTCCACCACGTCCGCCGAGGCTTCTCGGGGCGGGCTGTCCCGGCGACGGGCCATCACCCTCGCCGGGGTCGGGGTCGCCGGGGTGGCCGGCGTCGCCGCCGGTGCGGGCGCGCTGCTCCGCGACGCCGACCAGGCGGTGGCCGGCGACGTGGCGGCCGGCGCGGTGCCGTTCCACGGCGAGCACCAGGCCGGCATCACCACCCCTGCGCAGGACCGGCTGCACTTCGTCGCGTTCGACGTGATCACCAAGGACCGGGCCCGGCTGGTGGCGCTGCTCCAGGAGTGGACGGCCGCCGCCGCCCGGATGACCGCCGGCCGGGACGCCGGGGTGATCGGCGCGGTCGACGGCATGCCGGAGGCCCCGCCGGACGACACCGGTGAGGCGCTCGGTCTGCCGCCGTCGCAGCTCACCCTCACCATCGGCTTCGGCCCGTCGCTGTTCCGGGACGCGCAGGGCCGGGACCGGTTCGGTATCGCCGATCGCCGCCCCGCCGCCCTGGCCGACCTGCCGCACTTCGCCGGGGACGCGCTGCGCCCGGAGATCTCCGGTGGCGACCTCTGCATGCAGGCCTGCGCCAACGACCCGCAGGTGGCGGTGCACGCCATCCGCAACCTGGCCCGGATCGGCATGGGCGTGGTCAGCGTCCGTTGGTCGCAGCTGGGCTTCGGGCGTACCTCGTCGACCTCGCGGGGCCAGGCGACGCCGCGCAACCTCTTCGGCTTCAAGGACGGCACCGCCAACCTCAAGGCGGAGGACGCCGCGCTGCTGCGCGAGCAGCTCTGGGCCCAGCCCGGTGACGGGCCGGACTGGATGACCGGCGGGTCGTACCTGGTCACCCGGAAGATCCGGATGCAGGTCGAGACCTGGGACCGCACCTCGCTGGTCGAGCAGGAGCAGATCGTCGGGCGGACCAAGGGCGTCGGCGCGCCGCTGGGCCGCCGCGACGAGTTCGACGAGCCCGACTTCGACGCCAAGGGCGACGACGGGGAGCCGGTGATCGCCGAGGTCGCGCACGTGCGGCTCGCCCACCCGAGCCGCAACAACGGCGCCCGGCTGCTGCGCCGGGGCTACAACTTCGTGGACGGGTCCGACGGGCTGGGTCGCCTCGACGCCGGACTCTTCTTCATCGCGTACCAGCGGGACCCGCGCAAGCAGTTCGTGCCGATCCAGACCCAGCTCGCCCGCAACGACGTGATGAACGAGTACCTGCGGCACGTCTCCAGCGCGCTCTTCGCCTGCCCGCCCGGCGTCCGGGACGCCGCCGACTGGTGGGGCCGCTCGCTCTTCAGCTGACCGTCCCGCCGCCGCCGTCCGGTCGAGCGTGCCATCGTGCCCGCAGCCGGTCCGACGGGCGTCAGGACGGGGGCACCGGCGGGCTCGACGCGGGGCGGGGGGCCGGGACCGCGGGCCGGAGGCCGGCCGTGGTGGCGTCCGCGGTCGCCCCGACGGGTACGGCAGGGGTGGCCGGGGCCGGTGACAGTTCCGGCCAGAGGCTGGCGGTGAGCGTGCGGGCCCGCCGCAGCCGCAGCGCCCCACGGCGGTTGCGTTCGGCCAGCACGGCGGCCAGCAGCAGCGGCTCCGGTACGCGGGCCGGCGGTGGCGGCGCCGTCACCGCGGCCACCTCGCTCCACAGTGCCCGCGCCAGCAGGGTCCGCGACGGCTCGGCGAACCGGTGCGCCCGGGTCAGGTACTGCCGCACGGCCAGGGCCAGCGGGTCGTCCAGCCGGGTCAGGTCCAGGCGGACCGCCCAGCCGGTCAGCGGCGGGATGATCATCGGTGCCGGCAGCCAGGGCTGCTGGGTGCGGGTGTGCACCACCATCGTGCCGGCCACCAGGTCGCCCAGCCGCCGGCCGCGCCGGTCGGTGAGCATCACCGCCACGCCGGCGACCCAGCTCAGCAGCGGCAGCACCAGACCGGGCCACTCCACCGCGACCCCGACCAGCGCCCGGCTCAGCGACTGCCGTACCCCGACCGGGCCGCCGTCGGCGCTGACCACCCGCAGCCCCACGGCCAGCTTGCCCGGGGTGCGGCCGTGGTTGAAACGTTCGAAGAGCACCGGGTAGCCGACCAGCAGCAACACCAGGAAGACGGTCGCCAGCGCGTTCATCAACGCCCCGTCGACGCCGGGCAGCGCGTTGAGCGCCAGGCCCGTCAGCGCCATCCCGAGCAGCACCACCAGCACCAGCTGGACCGCGACGTCCAGCAACAGCGCCAGCACCCGGGAGCCAAGCCGGGCCGCCCGCACGTCCAACTGGACGGCCTCGCCGCTGACCAGGCCGGCGTCAGCGCCCGTCGGGGAACGGTCGGCCGCGCCGGTCGCGGCGGGCACCGGTGGTTGCGCTCTCACCCGCACAGTGAACACTATGAGCGCCGGACGGGGGAGGACGAGTGGATCTCGACGCGTACGTCGCCGAGCACCAACACGAGTGGCGGCGGCTGGAACAGCTCTGCGACCGGCGTCGGCTGGACGCCGACGAGGTCGACGAGCTGGTGGCGCTCTACCAGCGCGCCGCGACCCACCTGTCCGCGCTGCGCAGCCGCTCACCCGACCCGGGTCTGGTCAGCCGGCTCTCCCAGCTGGTGCTGCGCGCCCGGGCCCGGGTGACCGGGCGGCGCGGCGCGTCCTGGTCCGCGGTGGCCCGGTTCGTCACCGTCGGCTTCCCGGACGCCGTCTACCGCGCCTGGCCGTGGTGGTGCGCGGTGGCGACCGGGTTCAGCCTGCTCAGCGGCTTCCTCATCTGGTACGTCGCCGGTCACCCGGAAACCGCTGCGGCGTTCATCGGCCCGCAGGCGGCGGCCGAGCTGGTCGAGTCGGGCTTCGCCGGCTACTACACCGAGTTCTCCGCGCCGACCTTCGCCTTCCACCTGTGGACCCACAACGCCTGGGTAGCCGCCCAGTGCCTGGCGTCCGGCGTGCTGGTGGTGCCGGTGTTCTACCTGCTCTGGCAGAACGCGCTCAACGTCGGCGTGGTCGGCGGCGTGATGGTCTCCTACGGCCGGGCCGACGTCTTCTTCGGACTGATCACCCCGCACGGCCTGCTGGAGCTGACCGGGGTCTTCGTCGCCGCCGGGGTGGGCCTGCGGACCGCGTGGGCGTGGATCTCGCCGCCGGCGCACCTGAGCCGGGGCCGGGCCGTCGCCGAGGCGGGCCGCTCGGCGATCCTGGTCGCCGTCGGCCTGGTCGGGCTCTTCGCGGTCTCCGCGCTGCTGGAGGCATTCGTCACCCCGGCGCCGGTGCCGATCGCGCTGCGCGTGGCGCTCGGGGCCATGGTCTGGCTGGGCTTCCTCGGGTACGTGGTGATCCTCGGCCGTCGAGCGGTCGCCGCCGAGCGCACCGACCCCTGGCTGGCCGAACTCTGGCCCTCCACCGACCCGGCCCGCGCCTGGCACCGACCGACCCCGACCGCCGACCCCGCTGGTCGCTGACCTGACCCACGCCACCCGGACCGCCGGGAGCGCCGGGTGGGTCAGAGTTGGCCGAGGGCCTTGAGGCGGAGGTAGGTGTCGGCGACCGTGGGGGCGAGGCGGTCCGCCGGGGCGTCCACGACGGTCACGCCGTACCGGGCGAGGGCGGCGCGCACCCGGTCCCGCTCGGCCAGCGCCCGCCAGCCCGCCGCCGCCGCGTAGGCGTCCTCGGGCCGGGTGGGCGCGGCGGTGGTCAGCCGGGTGAGTACCGGGTCGTGCACGGCGGCCACCACCACCCGGTGCCGGGCGGCCAGCCGGGGCAGCACCGGCAGCAGGCCCTCGCCCAGCGCGCCGGCCTCCAGCGCGGTGAAGAGCACCACCAGGCTGCGCTGCCGCTCCCGACGGAGGATCTCCCCGACGATCAGCTCGAAGTCCGTCTCCACCAGCGCCGGTTGCAGCGGCGCCAGCGTGGTCACCAGCTTGCCGAGCAGGGCGGGGCGTCCGCTGCCGGTGACCGTGGCCCGGATCGCGGCGTCCGCGGCGATCAGGTCGACCCGGTCGCCGGCCCGGGCGGCGAGCGCGGTGAGCAGCAGCGCCGCGTCGATCGCGGTGTCCAGCCGGGGCTCGTCGCCGACGCGTACCGCCGAGGTGCGGCCGGTGTCCAGCACGCAGACCAGCCGGCGGTCCCGCTCCGGCCGCCAGGTGCGGACCAGCACGTCGGCCCGCCGGGCGCTGGCCCGCCAGTCGATCGAGCGGACGTCGTCGCCGACCACGTACTCGCGCAGGGTGTCGAACTCGGTGCCCTGCCCGCGTCCCCGGGTGACCTGCATGCCGTCGATCACCCGCAGCCGGGAGAGCTTCTCCGGCAGGTGCCGCCGGGAGTCGAAGCGCGGCAGCACCCGCAGGGTCCAGGCCGGGGTGACCGGCCGCCCGGCGCGCTGCCGGAAGGCCAGCCCCAGCGGGCCCAGCGAGCGCACCGCCAGGGCCACCGCGGGCCGGTCGCCGCGCCGGTTCGGGGTGAGCCGGCTGGGCAGCAGCGCGTCGCCGCCCGCCGGTACCGGCACGACCCGCTCCGGTGGCACGTCCGGCCGGGCCCCCGCCGAGGGCACCCAGGCGTCGCGGACCTGGGCCCGCAGCGTACGGCCGGAGGTGTTGGTCAGGCGCAGCGCGACGGTGGCGTTGCCGCCGAGCCGGACGGTCCGGTCGCCCTCCCGGGTGGCGGTGACCGCGTGCAGTGGCGCGGCCAGCGCCCAGTCCAGGGCGCAGAGCAGCAGCACCGCGCCGGTCATCGCGACGACCCCGAGGAACGGGTCCGGCCACACCGGCAGGGTCAGCGCGCCCCCCAGCAGCAGGACGGCCGCCCGCCAGGTCATCGCGGCGTCGGCACGGTGGCGAGCACCGTGTCCAGCACCGCGTCCACGCCGACGCCCTCCAGTTCCACCTCCGGGCGCAGCCGCAGCCGGTGCCGCAGCGTCGGTCGGGCGGTGGCCTTGACGTCGTCCGGGGTGACGTGGTCGCGCCCGGCCAGCCAGGCCCACGCCTTCGCCGTGTTGAGCAGGGCCGTCGCGCCCCGGGGCGAGGCGCCCAGCTCCAGCGCCGGGGTGGCCCGGGTGGCCCGGCACAGGTCCACGATGTAGCCGAGGACGGCCTCGGCCACGTACACCCGGCCGACCGACTCCCGGGCGGCGGCCAGGTCGGCGGCGGTGGCGACCGGTCGTACGCCGGCGGCGGCCAGGTCCCGCGGGTCGAAGCCGGCGTGGTGGGCCCGCAGCACGCCCAGTTCCTCGTCCCGGGTGGGCAGCGGCACGGTGAGCTTGAGCAGGAACCGGTCCAGCTGCGCCTCCGGCAGCGGGTACGTGCCCTCGTACTCGATGGGGTTCTGGGTGGCGGCGACGATGAACGGGTCGGGCAGCGGCCGGCGGGCGCCCTCGACGGAGACCTGCCGCTCCTCCATGACCTCCAGCAGCGCCGACTGGGTCTTCGGCGGGGTCCGGTTGATCTCGTCGGCGAGCAGCAGGTTGGTGAAGACCGGCCCCTCCCGGAAGGTGAACGCGGCGGTGTGCGGGTCGAAGATCAGCGACCCGGTGACGTCGCCCGGCATCAGGTCCGGGGTGAACTGCACCCGCTTGGAATCCAGGTCCAGCGCCGCGGCGACCGTCCGGATCAGCAGCGTCTTGGCCACTCCCGGTACGCCCTCCAGCAGCACGTGCCCCCGGCAGAGCAGCGCGATCACCAGCCCGGTGACCACGGCGTCCTGCCCGACGACCGCCTTGGCCACCTCGGCGCGCAGCCGGTGCAGGGCGGCACGGGCGTCGTCCGCGCCGGCGGTCGCGGTCGCGGCGGATGCGACGGGGTGGGTCACCGGAGGTCTCCTTCGGTCGGGTGGTCGGGGGGTGCCGCGACCGTACGGGTCACCCGGTCCAGCGACCGGGCCAGTGCCAGCAGTTCGGCGTCGGAGGACGGCTCCCCGCCGTACAGCAGCTCGTGCGCCTCGTCGGTGGTGCCGCCGGTCCGCGCGGCGACCAGCGCGGCCACCTCCGCGGGCGGGGTGGTGGCGGGCAGGTTGAGCCGGGCGGCGAGCCGGTCGAGCGCGGCGGCGCGCAGCGTGTCGGCGGCCGGGCCACGGGCGCGGGCGCGCTGGTAGAGCCGCGCCCGGCCGAGGACCGTCTCGGCGGAGCGCACCCGCACCGGCAGCGGCTCGGCGACCGGCGGGCCGAGCCGGCGGGCCCGCCAGAGCACCACCAGCAGCGCGGCCAGCGCGAGCTGCACCAGCAGCGCCCAGAACCAGGCGGGGAACGCCGCCCAGAGCGGGTTCTGCCGGTCCGGCGGTTGGCCCTGCCCCTGGTCCTGCTCGTCACCGGCGGACGGGCCGTCGCCCTCCGACGGGTCGCCGGAGTCGCCGGAGCCGCCCGGGTAGCCGTCGCCGGGCCGCCCGCCGTTGCCGTCACCGCTGCCGTAGGTGGTCGAGCCGCCGGGGGTGGGCGACCAGGCGGGTTCGCCGCTGCGGCCGGTGCCGAAGTGCGGGGGTGGGGCGTGTCCGTCCAGGTCGAGCCAGACCACCCGGCCGTGGCCGCCGAGCAGCCCGGTGGCCAGCGCCTGGTTGCCCCACTCGCCGATCCGGTCGTTGCGGAACGGGTCGCCGGCGCCGATCACCACCACGTCGGCCGCCCAGGGCAGGTGCACCAGTCCGCCGGAGTAGCAGGTGCGCAGGGTGTTGGCGAAGCCGGCGGGCGGGGCGTACCGCTGGAGCTGGGCGGCGGCGGTGCCGGCCCGGGCGGCCTCGGGCAGCGGGCAGGGCACCCCGTCGGCGTCCGGGGCGACGGCCCGGGTGGCCCAGCGCCGGTCGGCCCGCACCACCGGCAGGTCCACCGACTCCAGCACCCGCAGGGACGGGTCGACCAGGACCAGCCGGCGGCCGGGCGGCAGGTCGCCCAGCGCGCCGACGGTGTCCAGGTGCAGCAGCTCCGGCGCCGGTACGAAGAGCGTCGCCGGCCCGGTGTCGAGCGCCAGCAGGGCCCGCAGGGTGTCCGTCTCCCGCTGCACGGTGACGCCCTGCCCGCGCAGCGCCTCGGCCAGCCGGCTGCCGCCGTCGTCGTTGGTCGCCACCGGGGAGAGGTAGCCCCGCTCGGTGTTGTCCGGCTGGTCGACCGCGTGGGTGACCACGGTGATCGTGAGCAGTGCGGCGGCCAGCGCGAACGGGATCACCAGCCGGTGCCAGCGGCGTCGCCGCCGGGGCGCCGCCGGGGTGGTCGAGGGGGCGGCCGGCGGTGCGGCGGTGGCGGTCATCGCGGCTCCTCCGGACCGCCGGCCAGCACCCGGTCCAGTTCGTCGGCGAGCTCCCGCATCCGCCGGTCGTGCTCGGCGGAGGCGGTACGCCGGGCGTACCAGAGCTCGGAGAAGATCGTGCTCGCGGCGCGGAGCGTCGGGTCGACCGGGGGCCGGTTGCGGGCCGCCGCCTCGGTCAGCTCGGTGACGGTCATGCCGGGGCGCTGCTCGACCGCCCCGGTGGCGACCAGCCGGCGGACCATGCCGCGCAGCCGTTCCCGTACCGCCTCGGCGAAGCGGCCCTCGGCGGCCAGCCGGTCGGCCAGGGAGAGCGCCGGCCCGGGGGTCGGTGCCGCGTCGCCCGCCCGGGGCCGGGGCAGCTCCGGGGTCTCGGCGGCGGGCCGGGTCCGGCGGCGCCGCCGCCAGCGGGGCAGCCGGAAGCGGAGTCGGGGCAGCCGGAGGCGGGGCAGCCGGAAGCGGAATCGGGGCAGCCGGAGGCGGAGGCCGGGCAGCCGGAGGCGGCGTCGGCGGAGCCGGGGCAGCCGGCGCGGCACCCACGCCGGCCAGTGGTACCAGGCCAGCGCGGCCAACCCGACGGCCAGCAGGAGCAGCAGCGCCGCCAGCGGCAGCGGCAGCAGGTCGCCGAGCGCGGCGGTGGCCTCGGTCCACCAGCGGCTGAAGCTCATCGGTCGGCCGCCAGCAGGACGGGCTCGGCGAGGCCGGCCGGGGAGCGGGCGAGCCGGATGTCGAGGCCCTCGGTGCGCATCCGGTTGTCCAGGTGGATCACCGCGTCCAGGCAGGCCAGCGCCGGGTAGGCCACGGTGTTCACGCCGGCCCAGACCGTGATGGCGGCGACCTGGGCCACGGTCGGGTCGCCGAGATCGATCAGGTCGAGGGAGTCGAGCCCGGTGAGGACGCCCAGGCCGAGGCCGATCCGGAGGATCCACCAGCCGAGGTAGCCGAGCAGTCGGACGGCGCCGGCCTGCCCGCCGCCGCGCACGGCGAGCCGTGCCGCGCGGCCGACCGCCCGCTCCACCGGTACCCGGTCCACCGCCAGGGCGGCCGCGACGGAGCCGAACAGGGCGTACGCGACGAACCAGAGGGGGCCCATCAGGCCGGCGAGCATCATCACCAGGCCGACCAGGAGCGCGAGGATCAGGGTGGCGCCGTAGCGGGCACCCCGGGGGCGGAGCAGTTCGCGTACGCCGGCGCGGCGGCCGAGCAGCGCGGCGCCGGCGGCCCGGGCGGCCGGGTTGCCGAGCAGCGTGACGATCACCGCCTCGCTCGCCGCGCCCACCGCCAGCAGGAACCACAGCGGGGCGAGCCCGTCGACGCCCAGCAGCCAGCTCGGCGGCTCGACGCCGGCGGCCAGCCGCAGGGGGTGGAGCAGGAGCTGCTCGCCGACGGCGAACAGGGCGCCCAGCGGGAGCAGCAGCCGGCCCTGGGTACGCAGCAGCAGCACGGCCGAGTCGAGCAGCTCGCCGACGGTGAGGGGGCGCCTCGGGAGCACGGCGGTCGGGCCGACGTCGGGCACGCGTACTCCTGCTCCTGACGGGTCTCGGTGGCGGGCGGCGGGGCACCCGGGGGATCATGGTGACACGGCCCGTCCGATCGGGTGGACCCGCACGCCGCGTGGCCCTCGCGGATGACCTTCGGCGGCGGTCTTCCGCGTGGGACGTGCGGTGACAGCACCCACGGCAGTACCGTGCCGGGTGACGCCGATCCCACCGAACTGAACGGGGATGGAAACATAAATCCCATGAGAGCCCGGGTACTGGTGGTCGACGACGACCCCGCGCTCGCCGAGATGCTCGGCATCGTCCTGCGCAGCGAGGGCTTCCTGCCCTCGTTCGTCGCCGACGGGGAACGGGCGTTGGCCGCGTTCCGGGACAATCGACCCGACATCGTGCTGCTCGACCTGATGTTGCCCGGTATGAGCGGTATCGACGTGGCCCGGGCGATCCGGACCGAATCCGGCGTGCCGATCGTGATGTTGACCGCCAAGAGCGACACCGTCGACGTGGTCCTCGGCCTGGAGTCCGGCGCCGACGACTACGTGGTCAAGCCGTTCAAGCCCAAGGAGCTGGTCGCCCGGATGCGGGCCCGGCTGCGGCGCGGCGAGGACGTCGCCCCGGAGATGTTGACGATCGGGCCGCCCAGCAACCAGATCACCATCGACGTGCCGGCGCACACGGTCAGCCGGGACGGCGAGGAGGTGAAGCTGACGCCGCTGGAGTTCGACCTGCTGGTCGCGCTCGCCCGCAAGCCGCGCCAGGTCTTCACCCGCGAGGTGTTGCTGGAGCAGGTCTGGGGCTACCGGCACGCGGCCGACACCCGGCTGGTGAACGTGCACGTGCAGCGGCTGCGCGCCAAGATCGAGCCGGATCCGGAGCGCCCGGAAATCATCCTCACCGTTCGGGGCGTGGGCTACAAGGCGGGTACCGGATAGCCTGGTCGCACCGTGACCAGCTCCCCGACCCCCCACTCCCGCACCCCCGCCGGCTGGCGACCCGCCGCGCGGGTGCTCTGCCGTGCCCTGGTGGCTCAGGGCCTCGGCCTGCACCAGACCTGGCGCCGGTCGTTGCAGGTGCGGGTGGTCACCATCACGCTGGTGGCCTCCAGCCTGCTGGTCGGCGGCTTCGCCTACCTGATCGCCGACAAGATCACCAACATCCTGGTGGAGAACGCCCAGACCGACGTGCTGCTGCGGCTGCGCAGCGGCAGCGACTACTCGGCGAAGCAGTTCAACCTCTACAGCCAGCCACAGGAGGCCCAGCTCCAGGACACCATCGAGGGCACGGTCAACTACCTGGCCGGCGGTGACCCGCAGCAGACCAGCGGGGTGGTCGTGGCGATCACCGCCGACAGGTACGCGGGGATCATCGAGACCCGGACCTCCCCGGCGACCGACGTCCGGCCGCTGATCAGCCGGGAGCTGCGGGCCGCCGTCGCGGACGGCAAGGTCGCCCACCAGGTCCGCACCGGCCGGCTCGGCGGCGCGCGGACCAAGTACCTGGTGTACGGCTCGCCGGTGCCGACCCGCTTCGGCCAGTTGGAGCTCTACTACCTGGTGCCGCTGACCCGGCAGGACGCCACCGCCGCCGACGCCCGGGCCACCGTGCTCGCCACCGGGGTGGCCCTGGTGCTGCTGCTCGGGCTGCTCGCCGCCCTGGTCACCCGCCTGGTGGTGACCCCGGTCCGGGTGGCCGCCCGCACCGCCCAGCGACTCTCCGCCGGCCTGCTCGACCAACGGATGGTGGTCAACGGCGAGGACGACCTGGCCCTGCTGGCCGCCTCGTTCAACCAGATGGCGACCAACCTGCAACGGCAGATCCTCCGGCTGGAGGAGATGTCCCGGTTGCAGCGCCGGTTCACCTCGGACGTGTCGCACGAGCTGCGTACCCCGCTCACCACCGTCCGGATGGCCGCCGACCTGATCTTCGCCGAGCGCGACGAGTTCGACCCGGCCGTCGCCCGCAGCGCCGAGCTGCTCCAGGCCGAGCTGGACCGGTTCGAGGAGCTGCTCACCGACCTGCTGGAGATCAGCCGCTTCGACGCCGGCTTCGCCATGCTCGACGCCGAACCGACCGACCTGGTGCCGGTGGTGCACCGGGTCGCCGACCGGCTGGCCGGCCTGGCCGAGCGGGTCGGCGTACCGATCCACCTCGACGTGCCGACCACGCCGGTCATCGCCGAGGTCGACCCCCGCCGGGTCGAGCGGGTGCTGCGCAACCTGGTCGGCAACGCGGTCGAGCACGGCGAGGCGAAGCCGGTGCTGATCACCCTCGGCATGGACGAGACCGCCGTCGCGATCACCGTGCGCGACCACGGCGTCGGGCTCAAGCCGGGGGAGGAGAAGCTGGTCTTCAACCGCTTCTGGCGGGCCGACCCGTCCCGCGCCCGACAGACCGGCGGGACGGGCCTGGGCCTGTCGATCAGCCTGGAGGACGCCCGGCTGCACGGTGGCTGGCTGGAGGCGTGGGGCGCGCCCGGGCAGGGCGCACAGTTCCGGCTCACCCTGCCGGCCCGCGCCGGGGACCGGCTCACCACGTCGCCGCTGCGGCTGGTGCCGGCCGACGCCGCGTTGCCGTTCGGCGGTCCCCGGCCCGGCGAGCTGCTGGCGATCGGCCCCGCCGGCGAGGGCGCGCTGGCCATCGGGCCGGCCCCGGCCGCCGACGACGACCGGGCGGAGGTGCACTCGTGAGCGTGAGGGCGCCGCGCGGGCGGACGCTGGCCGGGGCGCTCTGCGCCGCGCTGCTGGCCGTGGCCGGCTGCGGCATCCCGGAGAACACCGAGGTGCAGGTGGACGGGTCCGGGCCGGCGGTGGAGGCGGGCGCGTCCAGCTTCCGCCGCAGCGAGCCGCCCGCCCGGGCGGCCGCCGGCACCGACCGGGAGACCTTCGTCCGCAACTTCCTCTCCGCCGCGGCGGGCGAGCCGGACCGGGCGTACGCGCGGGTCAAGCAGTTCATCGCGCCGGAGAACAAGAGCCGCCTGCAGGAGAAGCAGGGCAGCGAGGTCGCGGTCAACGTGGTCCGGCTGACCGAGGACCCGGTGATCACCGAGAACGCCAACGGGCTGTTCTCCGTGCTCCTGCGGGTGCAGCAGATCGGCGTGCTGCGGTCCAACGGCGTCCTGGCTCCCCCGGTGGCGACCGAGCGGGAGTACCGGTTCACCCTGCGCGGCGCCGTCTCGCCGGGGCAGCAGGGCACCGAGGAGGCCGGCCTCTTCGTCACCGACCCGCCGCACGTGCTGCTGCTCAGCGAGCGGGCGCTGCGGGAGTACTACCAGACCAGCGCGGTCTACTTCTGGAACTCCGACCAGACCCGCCTGGTCGCCGACCAGCGTTACCTGCCGCTGGCGGTGCCGGACGAACGCCGGGTCAGCGAGGTGGTCAAGTGGCTGCTCGCCGGCCCGTCGGAGTGGCTGCGCCCGGCTGCCCGGCCCCTGCCGGACCGCACCGCGCTGATCAACAACGCGATCGAGACGGACGGCCGCTGGGAGGTCACCCTCGAACTGCCGGGTGACGACAACCGCGAGCTGGGCAGGATCGGCATCCAACTCGCCTGGTCGCTGCCGGAGCTGGACGGCCAACTCCAGCTCACCACCCGCAACCAGTCCCGGGTGGCGATCGCGGACCTCAAGCAGCACCGCCTGGCGCACCCGCTCTACCCGATCGACGACACCCCGCAGCGGTTCACCGTCTACGACGGCACGGTCCACGCGCTGAGTTTCCCGGGCGAGGCCAGCGGGGTGGTGCCGCTCGTGCCGGCCGTCAACCGCAACGTCGTCTCGGCCGGGATCAGCCGGGTCGACGACAGGATCTTCGCCGCCCTGGTGGTCGGCGCCCCGGGCGGCCGGCAGCGGCTGGCCGTCGGATCCGGCACCGACCCGGTGCAGGTCGTCCACCGGGGCACCCAGACGTTCGGGGCGATCGGGCGGCCGGTGTGGCTGCGCTCGCTGGACCCCGGCCAGCCGTACGGGCTGATGGTCGCGGACGGCCAGCTCTACCGCTTCGACGACCGGGCCCGGACGGTCCCGGTGCCGTTGACCGCCGCCGGCCGGGTGACGGCGGTGGCCGGCTCGCTGGACGGGCACCGGCTCGCCCTGGTGATCGGCGGTCGGCTCCACCTGGCGGCGGTGAACCTGGCCGGCGGCCTGGTCTCGGTCGGCCCGGCCCGCGCGGTGGCCACCTCGCTGCGCGACCTGTCCGCGGTCGACTGGGCGGCGGAGAACACCCTGGTCGTGGCCGGTACGGCGGACCGTTCGGCGGTCTACTACGTGAGCACCGACGGCGCGCTGGAGACCACGCTGGTGGCCGACGTGGGCGCCCGGGTGACGCACCTGGCCGCGTACCCGACGAACCCGGTGGTGCCGCTGCCCAGCGCGCTGATCATGTACGAGGCGAACGGGGTCGCCTACCGCTATCCCTCGCCGGACACCATCCGGCGCGACCAGGTGCTGGAGGTGGCGCCGCCACCGGCCGGCGTCCGCCCGGGCAGCCCGACCGCCCCCTTCTTCCTGTACTGAGGGCGTCGTGCGGGCGGTCGGCGGGCTCTGGGCGGACCTGACCGACCTGGTGCTGCCGAGCGGGTGCGCGGGCTGCCGACGGACCGGTTCGGCGAGCCGGCGGGGGTTCTGCCCGGCCTGCGCCGACGCGCTCCAGGCGTTGCGTCCCGCCCCGGTACGCCCCACCCCCGCCCCGCCCGACCTGCCGCCCTGCCACGCCCTCGGCCCGTACGCCGGGCCGTTGCGGGAGGCGCTGCTGACGTACAAGGAACGGGGTCGGCACGGCCTGGCCGGGCCGTTGGGCGCGCTGCTGGCCGAGGTGGTGGCCGAGGCGGTGGGCCCGGCAAGGCCGGTGCTGCTGGTGCCGGTGCCGGACACCGCGGCGGCGGCCCGGTCCCGCTACGGCGACCACCTGGGTCGGTTGGCCCGGCACGCGGCCCGGCGGCTGCGCGGGGCGGGGTGGGACGTGCGGACGGCCCGGCCGCTGCGGGCGCTGCCCCGGCCCGACTCGGTGGCGCTGGACAGCGCCGGGCGGGCGGCCGCGGCGGCGTCGGCTTTCCGGGGTCGCGCGGGCCGGGGCGGGCGCGAAGCCGGCGGTCGGAGCGTGGTGGTGCTCGACGACATCCTCACCACCGGGGCGACCCTGGCCGCGGTGGCCCGCACATTGCGGGGCCTGGGAATAACGCCAAACGTCGCGGCGGTGCTCGCCGCAACGCAAAAACGACGCCATTGGTGACGCTTCGTGTTCCCGTTTCACCCCATGGTGTATGAGGTGTGAAATCCCTGAGCGTTCTCGACAACTGGGGGTGACTGCCGGCCGAACAGGAGTTAGCGTTTTCCTGTCGGGGGTAGGAGGTTTCAAACCCACCCCCGGCGGTGGAAGGAGGCGTAGCCGTACCTGACCGGTCGACGCCACAGGGATGCTCCCAGGGTCGGTCGACCGGATTGAAGATCAGACGACCATCCGAAAAAGGGAGGTCACGTGGACATCGTGGTCAAGGGCCGAAACGTCGAAGTGCCGGACCATTACCGGGTGCACGTAGCTGAGAAACTCGCGAAAATCGAACGCTACGACCACAAGCTCATCCGAGTCGACGTGGAGTTGTTCCACGAACGCAATCCCCGCCAGTCCGACACCTGCCAACGCGTGGAGATCACCTGTGTCTCCCGGGGGCCGGTGATCCGGGCGGAGGCCTGCACGAGCGACTTCTACAGCGCGCTCGACGCGGCGATCGCCAAGCTGGACACCCGACTGCGCCGGGCGGCCGACCGCCGCCGCGTGCACCGGGGCCGGCACGCGCCGCTCTCCGTCGCCGCCGCCACCGCCGATCTACCGGTGGCCGAGCTGGCCGCGCCGTCCGGCGCTACGGCCACCGCGGTGGCCGAACGGGTCGAGGAGGAGCCCGCCGACGAGTACGACGACCAGCCCTGGCACATCGCCCGGGCCAAGGTGCACCCCGCCGAGCCGATGACCGTGGACGACGCCCTGTTCCAGATGGAACTGGTGGGGCACGACTTCTACCTGTTCCACGACAAGGAAACCGGCCGGCCGAGCGTCGTCTACCGGCGGCACGCGTACGACTACGGCATCATCTCGCTCGACATCTGACCCCTGCCCACCCCTCGCAGCCGGTCACGGGGCCGGGTGGTTCGCCCATCCCGGCTCCGGTGGCCGGCGCGTTCAGCGCGGGTCGTCGGCGAGCAGTGCGTAGAGCACCGCGTCCGCCCGGAGCCCGTCCCGGCCGGGGAGCCGACCCCGCATCAGCCCCTCCCGCCGGAACCCGGCCCGCTCCAGCACCCGCTGGGAGCCGAGGTTGTCCGGCGCGGTACCGGCCCAGAGCCGGGCGAGGCCGACCGGCCCGAAGGCCCAGTCGGCGACCAGACGCACCGCCCGGGTGGCCAGCCCCCGGCCGCGCGCCGCGGGCAGCAGGCTGTAGCCGAGCATCGCCTGGCCGGTGGCCGGCTCGTCGTAGCTCATCGCGCAGCCGCCGGCCAGTTCCCCGGTGCGCGCGTCGCAGAGCGCGAAGTCGGCCGCGCTGCCGACCAGCCATTCGCTCTCCGCGACGGCGCAGCGCCGCGCGATCGCCGCCCGGGTCGGCGGGACCTGCCGTACCCGGTTCGCCACCACCTCGGGCAGCGTGTGCAGCCGGTACAGCGCGTCGGTGTCCGCGGGGGTCAGCCGGCGCAGCGTCAGCACGCCGTCGGTGAGCCGGCCGTCGGGCAGGTCCGGCAGCGCGCGGGGCGTCGGGCCGGCGGGGTCGTCGGCGAGGCGTACCCAGGCCCACAGGTCATGCCGCCCGCCGCCGCGCGTCGGGTTCGCGGCCCGGCGGACCCCCTCGTACCGGAAGCCGGCGGCGAGCGCCACCCGCATGCTCGCCGCGTTCTCCTCGTGGGTGAGCAACTCCAGCCGGGCGATGCCGGCGGCGAAGGCGTGCCCGGCCAGCGCGCGGGTGGCGGCAGTGGCCACGCCCTGGCCGCGGGCCCACGGCGCCACCCAGTAGCCGATCTCCGCCTGGCCCCGCGCCGGGACCGGCTGACTCAGCCCGATCCCGCCGAGCAGCCGGTCGGAGGCGGGGTCGGCGATCGCGTACGCGGCGCCGCCGGTGGCCCAGGCGGCCGGCGCGCCCTCGGTGATCCACCACCGGGCGCTCTGCTCGGTGTACGGGTCGGGCATGCCGGAGATGAACCGTCGGGTGAGCGGGTCGGCGCAGGCGGTGGCGGTGTCCGCGACGTCGTCGAGCCGGAACGGGCGCAGCCGGATGCCGTGGGACTCGACGATCTCGGGGGTCACGAGGTCAGGTCCTCGGCGAGCAGCGCGGCCACCCAGGCGTCGACCCGTTCGCCCCGGTGCTGCAACCCGCCCCGGGCGGTGCCCTCGACGGTGAACCCGGCCTTCTCGGCGACCCGCCGGGAGGCGGTGTTGCCGACGTGTGCCTTCCACTCGATCCGGGCCAGGCCCAGCGTGGTGAAGCCCCAGGCGGTCAGCGCGGCGAGCGCGGCCGGCATCCAGCCGCGGCCCCGGGCGTGCGGGGCGGTCATGAAGCCCACGTCGGCCAGGAGCGGGTCGGCGGGGCTCAGACGCAGGTCGATGGTGCCGGCGTAGGCGTCGTCGGCGTCGGCGATCACGAAGCAGGCGCTGGCGCCGCGCGCCCAGTTGGTCCGGCAGTGGTCGAGGAACTCCTCGGCGTCGTTCCGCTGGTAGGGATGCGGCACGGTGGTCCACCGGATCGTGTCGGGATCCTGGCAGGTTGTCGCGATCGCATCCAAGTCGCGTTCCTCCATCGGGCGCAGCCGCAGCTCGGTGTCGCCCGTCGTGGCGAAGAGGACGGGCTGCGGCCGACCGAAGACGGCGGCCCGGCGGGCGTCGAGGGTGTCCGGGCCGGCCGGGCCGGGTTCGCCCGACGCGGGCACCTCGCCGGGCAGCAGCGAGCCGATCCAGCCCGCCGTCCGGCCGCCCTCGGCCGGGTGGGCCAGCCGCAGCTCGCCGGAGACCTGGAAGCCGGCGCGCAGCGCGACCAGCCGGGAGTAGTGGTTGCCGACCTCGGCCTGCCAGACCAGCCGGCGCAGCTTCAGCGCGTCGAACGCCCAGCGCGCGACCGCCCGGGTGGCCCGCACGGTGACGCCCCGCCCGCGCGCCCAGGGCGCGGTCCAGTAGCCGATCTCGCCGGAGGCCAGGGCGGGGTCGATCGAGACGAGGCCGCAGGAGCCGAGCAGCTCGCCGGTGCCGGCGTCGCAGACCGCGAACGGCGCCCCGGTGCCCTCGGCCCAGGCCGTCGGGGCGATGCCGGTGACGAACCCGTGGGCGTGTTCCGGCAGGTACGGGCGCGGTACGGTGGTCCAGCGCTGGATGTCCGGGTCCTGGCAGGCGCGATGCACGGCGTCCGCGTCGGCGGCCTGCCAGGGGCGCAGCAGCAGGCCGTCCTCGATGATCTCCACAGGCTCCATCCGAGCCATCGTGCCGGATCGTTCGCGGTGGGCGTAACCGGATAACCGCCGGTGGCGGCACTGCCTGCGCGATATGTCGGGTTCGCCGGGCCGGACCGCCGCCACCAGTGACCATCGCGCCGATGGAGCGCCTACGATGGTTCGAGACTGTCTAGGGGAGCGTTGATCCGTGTCGATTCTGGAAAAGGTCCTCCGCGCCGGCGAGGGCCGTATGGTGCGTCGGCTCAAGGCCATCGCCGCCGCCGTCAACTCGATCGAGGACGACTACGTCAACCTCAGCGACGACGAGCTGCGCGGCCTGACGGAGCAGTACAGGGAGCGGCTCGCCGACGGTGAGACCCTCGACGACCTGCTGCCGGAGGCGTTCGCCACGGTTCGCGAGGCGGCTGCCCGGGTGCTCGGCCAGCGCCCGTACGACGTCCAGGTGATGGGCGGCGCGGCGCTGCACTTCGGCAACATCGCCGAGATGAAGACCGGTGAGGGCAAGACCCTGACCTCGGTCATGGCGGTCTACCTCAACGCCCTGTCCGGCAAGGGCGTGCACGTGGTCACGGTCAACGACTACCTGGCCCAGCGCGACGCCGCCTGGATGGGCCGGGTGCACGAGTTCCTCGGCCTGACCGTCGGCGTGGTCCTGCCCAACCGGCCGGCCGCCGAGCACCGCGCCGCGTACGAGTGCGACATCACCTACGGCACGAACAACGAGTTCGGCTTCGACTACCTGCGCGACAACATGGCCTGGTCGCGCGACGAGCTGGTCCAGCGCGGCCACAACTTCGCCGTGGTCGACGAGGTCGACTCGATCCTCATCGACGAGGCCCGGACGCCGCTGATCATCTCCGGCCCGGCCGAGCACTCCGCCCGCTGGTACTCCGAGTTCGCGGGCGTGGTGGCCCGGCTGCAGCCCGGCACCGACGGCGAGGGCGACTACGAGGTCGACTACGCCAAGCGCACCATCGCGGTCACCGAGCGCGGTGTGGCCAAGGTCGAGGACCGGCTCGGCATCGACAACCTTTACGAGTCGGTGAACACCCCGCTGGTCGGTTACCTCAACAACGCGATCAAGGCCAAGGAGCTCTACAAGCGCGACAAGGACTACATCGTCAGCGACGGCGAGGTCCTGATCGTCGACGAGTTCACCGGCCGCATCCTGCACGGCCGTCGCTACAACGAGGGCATGCACCAGGCGATCGAGGCCAAGGAGGGGGTGGAGATCAAGCAGGAGAACCAGACCCTGGCCACCATCACCCTCCAGAACTACTTCCGCCTCTACGAGAAGCTCTCCGGCATGACCGGTACCGCCCAGACCGAGGCGGGCGAGTTCAACAAGGTCTACAAGGTCGGCGTCGTGACCATCCCGACGCACCGGCCGATGGTCCGGATCGACCGCGCCGACGTCATCTACAAGACCGAGCGGGCCAAGTTCAACGCGGTCATCGAGGACATCGCCGAGCGGCACGAGAAGGGTCAGCCGGTGCTGGTCGGCACCGTCTCGGTGGAGAACTCGGAGATCCTGTCCCAGCTGCTGCGCCGCCGCGGCATCCCGCACTCGGTGCTGAACGCCAAGTTCCACGCCCGCGAGGCGGAGATCGTCGCCCAGGCCGGCCGGAAGGGCGCGGTCACGGTCGCCACCAACATGGCCGGCCGTGGCACGGACATCCTGCTCGGCGGCAACCCCGAGTTCCTCGCCGCCAGCGAGCTGCGCCAGCGCGGCCTCGACCCGCTGGAGAACGACGAGGAGTACGCCAAGGCGATGGAGGAGGTCCTCCCCACCTGGAAGCAGGCCTGCGAAACGGAGGCCGAGGAGGTCGCCGACGCCGGTGGCCTCTACGTGCTGGGCACCGAGCGGCACGAGTCCCGCCGGATCGACAACCAGCTGCGCGGTCGGGCCGGCCGGCAGGGCGACCCGGGCGAGTCCCGCTTCTACCTGTCGCTGCAGGACGAGCTGATGAAGCGCTTCCGCGCGGGTGCGGTCGAGGCGGTGATGGAGCGCTTCAACATCCCGGAGGACGTGCCGATCGAGTCGAAGATGGTCACCCGCCAGATCAAGAGCGCCCAGGCGCAGATCGAGGGCCAGAACGCCGAGATCCGCAAGAACGTCCTCAAGTACGACGAGGTGCTCAACAAGCAGCGCCAGGTGATCTACGCCGAGCGGCTGCGCGTGCTCAACGGTGAGGACCTCTCCGACCAGGTCCGCAACATGATCGACGACACGGTCACCGCGTACGTCACCGGCGCCACCAGCGAGGGCTACGCCGAGGACTGGGACCTGGAGCAGCTCTGGTCCAGCCTCAAGCAGCTCTACCCGGTCGGCATCACCATCGAGGAGATGGAGGAGGAGGCCGGCGGCAGTCGGGCCAGCATCGACGCCGACTTCCTGCTGGCCCGCCTCAAGGAGGACGCGCACGCCGCGTACGACCGGCGTGAGGAGCAGCTCGGCGAGGAGGCGGTACGCCAGCTGGAGCGGATGGTGCTGCTCCAGGTCATCGACCGCAAGTGGCGCGAGCACCTCTACGAGATGGACTACCTCCAGGAGGGCATCAGCCTCCGGGCGTACGCCCAGCGCGACCCGGTCATCGAGTACCAGCGCGAGGGCTTCGACATGTTCGCCACCATGATGGACGGCATCAAGGAGGAGACGGTCGGCTTCCTCTACAACCTGGAGGTGCAGGTCCAGGAGCAGGAGCCGGAGGCCGAGGAGGTCCAGCTGCTGGAGAAGCCGGTCGAGATCCGGGCCAAGGGTCTCAACCGCGCGCCGCAGCAGCAGGGCCTGCAGTACTCCGCGCCCACCATCGACGGTGAGGCCGGCCAGGGTGCGGTGGCCGTGGAGCGGCCCGAGCAGCAGGCGCCCGCCCTGGGTGTCGGGCGTTCGGAGACGCCGGCCCGTCCGGCGGCGCCGGGGGCGTCCGGCGCGCCGCGTCGTCCGGCGGCCACCGGGGCGAGCGGTCAGGCCGTCGCGGCCAGCACCGCCCGGCGCGGGTCGGTGCCGGCGGAGCGTGCCGAGGGCGGCAACGGCCCGTCCCGCAACGCGCCCTGCCCGTGCGGCTCCGGCCGCAAGTACAAGCGCTGCCACGGCGCGCCCAACGGCGGCGCCTGATCCTGACGCGGGGCCCCGCCCCGCCGAGTCGGTACGGCGAGAGCCGCAGTCCTTCGGGGCTGCGGCTCTCGCCGTCCTGCCGCGCGTCCGTCGGATCCTCGGTCACAACGGGCGAGGTGGTCAGAGCACCTGGAGGGCGGTGCAGAGCCAGCCGCCCCGGCGGTGTTCGAGGCGGACCGCCAGCGCCCAGGTGCGGCCGGCGCCGGCGAGCACCGCGGCGGCCTCGACGGCCGCCGACCGTGGCTCGCACACCCGGAGCCGGCGCAGGTGCACCACCGGCCGGCTCGACCGACGGCGGTGCGGGCCGGTGTGGGCCGACGCCCGGGCCAGCTGCTCGGTGACCTCGGCGGCCCGTCCGGGCTCCACCAGGGACCGGAGCTGCCCGGGCGGGCGGTAGCCGTTGAGGATCTCCAGGAAGGTGGCGACGAACCGCTGGGCGGCGCGGCCGGCCTCGGGCGTGGCCGTGGCGAGTGCGCCGGGCGGCGGGCCGGAGCGGGGCCGGGGCGGCCCCGGGCGGGAGTCGTGCCGCCGGCCGGGCGGGCGGCCGGCGGGCTGGTGCGCGGCACCGAAGAGGTCGAGGGCGAGCTGGCCGCTGGGGCGGGGCCAGAGATCCGGCGACTCGTCGACGTAGGGCGGGTCGCTGACCGGGGCCGGGCGTAGCCGGACCGGGGGCCGGGAGGGGCCGGGACGGCGGGAGTCGACCATGGCGCTCACCTCTGATCCTTGCGTTTGCGTTTGTTTGCCTCCGGTACGCTTCGATACTCGGGTACAACAGTATTCGCCGTCAATGGCGTTCGGCGTCGGGACGGCTACTCGGTGTCGCGGTCGGTGAGCGGGTTGCCGCGTACCCACTCGGCAGTTTCGGCGTACTTGCGCTGGATGTACTCCTCCAGCTGGGCGCGCTCGACGCGCCACTGGCCGCGCCCACCGATCTTGATCGCGGGCAGCTCTCCGCTGCGCACCATGTGGTAGACCTGCGAGTCCGACACGTTCAACTCGGTGGCCACGTCGGAGAGCAGGAGAAACCTCGGCTCCACGGATAACCCCCGGTGTTGGCGTCGTTTGCCTCAGTTTGCCACCGCCGGCCGGACCCGCCCAGCACCCACCCGGCCGGCGCTGCGGTGCGGCAACTTCCACCGGGCCGGTGCGGGGTGTATGACGGTCTCGGCGTACGGCATGATCGGCGCCCGGACCGGCAGACCCGCCGGTCCGCGAACGATCGGGGGATACGACGGTGAGCGACGAGCTGGTCCGGGTGTACGTCCCGGCGACCGTGCCGATGCTGGCCCGGCTGCGGGAGCAGGGGCTGTCGGCCGACCAGGCGCACGCCGTCACCCCCGCCCTGCGCGAGTGGTACGCCGAGGGCGACGAGGAGGAGCTGGAGTACGTCGCGTTCACCCGCGCCGCCCAGGACGCCCTCCAACTGCTGCGGGAGGACCCGGCCGCGCCCCGGCGCCGGGTGGTGGTCTCGGTGGACCTGCCCCCGTCGGCGGTCGGCCGGGGCGACGGTGACCTCGGCTCCAGCACGGTGCGGCTCGACCAGCCGGTGCCGGTGCGGTCGGTGGCCGCGCTGCACGTGGACGGGGCGGACGCGGTGGACGACGTGGCCGCCGCCGTCGAGGTGGTCGCCGAGGCCCTGGCGGGCGACCCGGACGCCCAGTTCACCGTCGACAGCGCCGAGGACCACGAGCTGGAGTGGTACGACCCCTCCGAGCTGGACCTGCTGCTCCGCGCCGCCTCCTGATCCGGCCCGCCGGCGGGCGCCCGGCCCGCCGTGGAAGCGGCCACGCCCCCGGCGGAGCGGGACGCCCCGGGGCGGAGCCGCCTCAGTCCTCGACCGGCTCCGGCTCGTCGTCGTGGGGCGCCGGGCCGAGGGTGCGGCCGAAGGCGACGAGCGCGGTCAGCGCGCCCACGAACAGCACCCAGATGCCGTTGTCGACCCGGGAGGTGCCGAGGCTGGTCTGGGCGACCGCGTCCGCCTCGCTCAGCGCGCTGGCCAGGTCGAGCAGGGTCCGGCCGCCGATCCGGATGATCACCTCGGCGAGCAGCAGGAGCAGGCCCGGGCCGGCCCCGGCGACCAGGTACGCCGGCCAGCGCAGCGCCGGCGTCGCCGGGTCGCGGCGCAGCGCACGGCGGCGGGCCCAGGTCAGGTAGCCGAAGGCGAGCAGTCCGGCGAGCAGTCCGGCGAGCAGCGACTCCGTGCGGGAGACCCACTTGGCGGCGCTCACCAGCGACGCCTGGGAGCCGTCGGCGCCGAAGAGGTCGAACAGCGGGTCGCGGGCCCGGCTGAACGCCACCACGAAGACCAGCGTGCCCAGGGCGGCGGTGACCACGGCGCCGACCGGGGCGGCGTCGCGGGCTCCGGCCAGTGCCCCGCCGATGATGGCCGCGGCGGCGCTGGTGCCGGCGATCGTGTTGGTGGTCGCGTTGTCGGCGTAGGTCAGGTTGATCGCGAGGGCGGCGGCGAGCCCGACCAGCAGGCCGGTGCCGACCGCCACCACGAAGCGCAGGGTGGCCCGGTCGACGCCCCGCCGGGCCAGCAGCCCGGTCACCGCCAGGGCGACGGCGGTCCCGGCCACCAGGGCGGCCGAGATGACCCCGGGCAGGGCGAAGGCGGAGAGGCTGATCGCGGTGAGGCCGGCCGCCGCCGAGCTGATCGCCTCGCGGGTCGACCAGAGCATCGCCGCCAGCCAACCGACCGCCAGCAGGGCCAGCACGGGTGCGCCCGGGGCGCGCGCCGGGCGGGGGGCCTCGGCCACCGGCGCGACCTGGTCGGCCGGGTCGGTGGTGTCCGGCCGGTCCGACTCCGCGGCCGTCGAGCTGCCGGGCTGCTTGCTCATCGTGTCCCCTTCGACGGGCGCCCGACCGCAGCGGCGGACCGGGGCAGGTCACCGGCCATCCAGCGTACGCGCCCGGCCCGGCTGCCTCCGCGCGCCCGCGCCCGCACCGGCGGCCTGCTTTCCTTCGGCGGAAAGGGCCGTTCGGGTACGGATCGCCGCCCGGCCCGCTCCCGCACTTCTCGATCTATGGTTTCCAGGCGGGCGGGGCGCGATCGGCGGGGAACGGGCGTGGGAGAATCCTCGGAGGTCCCGCCGCCGCGACGCCTCACCCGCGCGGCGCCCGGCGTCCGGCCGTCCGGTCGGTGCCCGCGGGTCCGGTTTCGCCACCGCTGTCGAGATCGCACAGGAGCCTGTGATGGACGCCGTGTTCTCCGTACCCGAGCCGCGCAACGAGCCGGTACGCACCTACGAGCCGGGCAGCGCCGACCGGGAGCGGCTGCAGCGGCGGCTGACCGAACTCGCCGCCGAGCGTATCGACCTGCCGATGACGATCGCCGGCGAGCAGCGGATGGCCGGCGGTGAGTCGATCGACGTGGTCCAGCCACACAAGCACGCCCACGTGCTCGGCGTCACCGGCCACGCCACCCACGACGACGCCCGCGCCGCGGTGAAGGCCGCCAAGGACGCCGCGCCGATGTGGCGCGCGCTGCCGTTCGAGGAGCGGGCCGCGATCTTCCTGCGCGCCGCCGAGCTGCTCGCCGGCCCCTGGCGGGACACGCTCAACGCCGCCACCATGCTCGGCCAGTCCAAGACCGCCGTCCAGGCGGAGATCGACTCGGCCTGCGAGTTCATCGACTTCCTCCGGTTCAACGTGCACTTCGCCCGTCGGCTGCTCGAAGAGCAGCCGATGTCGTCGCCGGGGGTGTGGAACCGCTTCGACCACCGCCCGCTGGAGGGCTTCGTCTACGCGGTCACCCCGTTCAACTTCACCGCGATCGCCGGCAACCTGCCCTCGGCGCCGGCCCTGCTCGGCAACACCGTGGTCTGGAAGCCGGGCCCGACCCAGCAGTTCGCCGCGCACTTCACCATGCGGCTGTTCGAGGCGGCCGGCCTGCCGCCCGGCGTGATCAACATGGTCACCGGGCGGGGCGAGGAGGTCTCCGACGTCGTGCTCGCCGACCCGGACCTGGCCGGCATCCACTTCACCGGTTCCACCAAGGTCTTCCAGCACCTGTGGCGGACCGTCGGCGAGAACATCGCCGGCTACCGGGGCTACCCGCGGCTGGTCGGCGAGACCGGCGGCAAGGACTTCGTCGTGGCGCACCCCAGCGCCGACGTCGACGCCCTGCACACCGCGCTGATCCGGGGCGCCTACGAGTACCAGGGCCAGAAGTGCTCGGCCGCCTCGCGGGCGTACGTGCCGCGTTCGCTCTGGGAGGGCGGGCTGCGCGACCGGCTGGCCGCCACCACGGACTCGCTGACCTACGGCGACGTCACCGACTTCAGCAACTTCGGCGGCGCGGTGATCGACGAGAAGGCGTTCAGCCGGCACACCGCCGCGCTGGAGCTGATCTCCGACGACGACACCTGCCGGATCCTCGCCGGCGGCACCGCCGACGACTCGGTCGGCTACTTCGTCCGGCCCACCCTCTTCGAGTGCAGCGACGCCGCGCACGAGACCTTCACCACCGAGTACTTCGGTCCGATCCTCGGCGTGCACGTGTTCGACGACGCCCGCTTCGACGACGCGGTCGCCCAGGCCGAGTCGATCGCGCCGTACGCGCTGACCGGTTCGATCTTCGCCAACGACCGCCGGGTGGTCGAGGCGGTCGCCGAGCGGATGCGGTACGCGGCCGGCAACTTCTACATCAACGACAAGCCGACCGGCGCGGTGGTCGGGCAGCAGCCCTTCGGCGGCGCCCGGGCCAGCGGCACCAACGACAAGGCGGGCTCCTGGCTCAACCTGGTCCGCTGGCTGTCGCCGCGGACGATCAAGGAGACCTTCGTGCCGCCGACCGACCACACGTACCCGCACATGGGCTGAACCGGCGACGGCCGCCGGTGGCGCGCACAGCGTCACCGGCGGCCGGGGCCGGCCCGCGGCCGTGGGCGGGTCGCTGGCTGCGCGGCGGAGCCCGACCGGCCGTCCGGTGGGGCCCGGACACCGTCCGGCCGGTAGGCATCGATAGTCCTGGCAGCACTGTCGTCCGCCGACAGTGCACATTGGAAATCCTCCCGGGTGGCAAATCCGGAAATCCTGGACGCTGCGACGGCAAAGTGGCAGCTTAGAGGGCATGGCGGAATCCGGAGTCAACCCCACCGCGGCAGCCCTGCTGGGGCTGCTGCACGAGGGCCCGATGACTGGCGGCCAGCTGATGGCCGCCGCTGAGCGCCGACTGGCGCCGTACTGGTCGATGACCCGCAGTCAGGTCTACCGCGAGTTGCCGGTGCTGGCCGAGCGGGGTTTCGTGCGGCTGGGCAAGCCCGGGCCGCGGATGAGCCAGCCGTACGCGATCACCGCCAGCGGGAAACGGACATTTTCCCGCTGGTTGGCGGAGAACCCGGGGCGGGACACCATCCGCAACCCGATCGCCCTGCGGATCGCCTTCGGCGACCTGCACTCGGCCAGCCAGCTGAAGAACCTCTACGCCTCGGCCAACGAATACCACACCGAGGCCCTGGCGCACGTGCGCGAGCAGGTGAAGAACGCCAAGAAAGAGGGCGACACCTACGACGCCAGCGCGCTGGAGTTCGCCGTCGCCTACCACAAGGCGGCGCTTTCCTGGCTCAAGACCGCCCCGGTCGGCTGATCATCTGCCCGGGTCGGCGGTGTGACGTGAGCGGACCGCCGCACGCACAGTACGCTTGTCTGTCGTGACCGCTGCCGATTACGCCGAACAGCTCAAGGAACTCGACGCCACCCTGCGCAACATCGAGGCGGTGCTCGACCTCGACCGCCTGCACGAGGAGAAGGCCCGGCTCGAGGAGCAGGCGTCCGCGCCCGACCTCTGGGACGACCAGGCGAAGGCGCAGCAGGTGACCTCGCAGCTGTCGTACGTCAACGGCGAGATCGGCAAGCTCGGCAGCCTCCGCTCCCGGCTCGACGACGCCGGTGTCCTGCTGGAGCTGGCCGAGGCCGAGGCCGACCCGGGGGTGCTCTCCGAGGTCGAGACGGAGATCGGCGGGCTGCGCAAGGCCATCCAGGAGATGGAGGTCCGCACCCTGCTCTCCGGCGAGTACGACTCCCGGGAGGCGCTGGTCGCCATCCGGGCCGGCGCCGGCGGGGTGGACGCCGCCGACTTCGCCGAGATGCTGCTGCGGATGTACCTGCGCTGGGCCGAGCGGCACGGCTACCCGACCGAGGTCTACGAGACCTCGTACGCGGAGGAGGCTGGCCTGAAGTCCGCCACCTTCACCGTCAAGGTCCCGTACGCCTACGGCACCCTCAGCGTCGAGTCGGGCACCCACCGGCTGGTCCGGATCAGCCCCTTCGACAACCAGGGCCGCCGGCAGACCAGCTTCGCCGGTGTCGAGGTGCTGCCCGTGGTGGAGCAGACCGACCACATCGACATCCCCGAGAACGAGATGCGGATCGACGTCTACCGGTCCTCCGGGCCGGGCGGGCAGAGCGTCAACACCACCGACTCGGCGGTCCGGATCACCCACATCCCCACCGGCATCGTGGTGACCTGCCAGAACGAGAAGTCCCAGCTGCAGAACAAGGCCTCCGCGCTGCGCGTGCTCCAGGCCCGGCTGCTGGAGCGCAAGCGGCAGGAGGAGCAGGCCAAGCTCCAGGGCCTCAAGACGGACGCCGCCGGTTCGTGGGGCGACCAGATGCGCTCCTACGTCCTGCACCCGTATCAGATGGTGAAGGATCTCCGAACCGAGCAGGAGACCGGCAATCCGTCCTCGGTCTTCGACGGGGAACTGGACAGCTTCATCGAGGCCGGCATCCGCTGGCGCAAGCAGCAGCAGCTCGCCAACGACGCTGTGTGATCAAGCGGGGGCGGAGCGCGTCGTCGATCTCCTGGCGGGAGGGGCAATCGATGACGCGCCTCGCACAGGTGGGGCGTAGGACTTGGCTCAGCGGTTACACCGCGTAGACTCACCACCCGTGATTCAGCTTGAGCAAGTGACGAAGACGTACCCGAAGGCGTCCCGGCCTTCGCTCGACAACGTGTCCGTCTCGATCGAGAAGGGCGAGTTCGTCTTCTTCATCGGTCCATCCGGCTCCGGCAAGTCCACGATAATCAAAATGCTGCTGCACGAGGTCAGCCCCAACAAGGGCCGGGTCGTCGTCAACGGCAAGGACGTCACCACGATGCGCTCCTGGAAGCGACCCCACTTCCGGCGCTCGATCGGCTGCGTCTTCCAGGACTTCCGGTTGCTGCCCAACCGCACCGCCTACGAGAACGTGGCGTTCGCTCTCGAGGTGATCGGCAAGACCAAGGCGGTCGCCCGCCGGGTCGTGCCCGAGGTGCTGGAGCTGGTCGGGCTCGGTGGCAAGGAGCACCGCTACCCGCATGAGCTCTCCGGTGGTGAGCAGCAGCGCGTGGCCGTCGCCCGGGCGTTCGTGAACCGTCCGCTGATCCTGCTGGCGGACGAGCCGACCGGAAACCTGGACCCGGACACCTCGATCGAGATCATGCGCCTGCTGGACCGGATCAACCGCACCGGCACGACCGTCGTGATGGTCACGCACGACTCCAACATCGTGAACCAGATGCGCCGTCGCGTCGTCGAGATCGAGAGCGGCCGCATCGTGCGCGACCAGGCCCGCGGCGTCTACGGGTGAGCCGGCGCTCCACCCCTGCCGTACACCCTGACGACGAACACCTCATGCCGGAGAGCCGGAGGAACACCCGATGCGGATGAAATACGTCCTGTCCGAGGTACTGGTCGGACTGTGGCGCAACGTCACCATGACCATCGCCATGATCATCACCATGGCGGTGTCGCTGTTCATGCTGGGCGGAGCCGGCCTGCTGTACCAGAAGGTCGGCGACATGAAGGACCTCTACTACGAGAACGTCGAGGTCTCGATCTTCCTGGCGACCGACGTCAGCGAGCAGCAGCGCAACGACCTGGACGCCAAGCTCAAGAGCGACCCCCTGGTCAAGGAGGTCCTCTACGTCAACAAGGACGAGGCGTACAAGCGGTTCCAGGAGATGTACCAGGACGCCCCGGACCTGGTGAACGCCGTCAAGGCGGACCAGTTGCCCGAGTCGTTCCGGCTCAAGCTGGTCAACCCGGAGCAGTACAAGAACATCTACGACCAGTACAAGGACACCGAGGGGGTCGACGAGATCGTCGACCAGAGCCGACTGCTGGACAAGGTCTTCGGCGTCCTCACCGGCATCCAGACCTTCGCGCTGGTCATCGCGGTGTTCATGGCCGCCGCCGCGCTGCTCCTGGTCGCGAACACCATCCAGGTCGCCGCGTACAGCAAGCGGCGTGAGGTCGCGGTCATGAAGCTCGTCGGCGCGTCCAACTGGTTCATCCAGGCGCCGTTCGTGCTGGAGGCGGTGGTCGCCGGTCTGATCGGTTCGATCCTCGCGCTGGTGTTCATGGCGCTCGGAAAGTACTTCGGCGGCAGCGGCTCGCTGTCCGCCCTGGAGGGCCTGATCACGCCGGTCTCGTGGGGCGACATCCTGCTGATGTTCCCGATCATGGCGGGCGTCGGCGCGCTGTTCAGCGCGGTCACCGGCTGGATCACGCTCCGCTTCTACCTGCGGGTCTAGTTACCCGACGGCTCCGCCGAGGGCCCTTCCGCGCCGGAATAAACGGCGCGGGAGGGTCCTTGTCATTCGGGTAGCATGATCTCTGCCCGCGGCCGGTCGCACCGGTCGTGGGTCACCAGGAAAGGGGGTGGCGCCGATGCCACGGGAAAAGGGTCGCAAGGTGGTCGCCTCCAACAAGAAGGCGCGCCACGACTACGCCATCCTCGACACGTACGAGGCGGGCATGGCGCTGACCGGCACCGAGGTCAAGTCGCTGCGGGCCGGTCGGGCGTCCCTGGTCGACGCGTTCGCCCAGGAGCGCAACGGCGAGCTCTACCTGCACAGCATGCACATCCCGGAGTACACCCAGGGCACCTGGACCAACCACGAGCCCCGGCGTACCCGCAAGCTGCTGCTCAAGCGGCTGGAGATCGACCGGCTGATCGGCAAGACCCGCGAGGGCGGGTTGACCATGGTGCCGTTGCAGGTCTACTTCTCCGACGGCTGGGCGAAGGTGGAGATCGCCCTGGCCAAGGGTAAGAAGTCGTACGACAAGCGTCAGGACCTCGCCAAGCGGGACGCCGACCGGGAGATCGCCCGGGTGGCCGGCCGGCGCGGCAAGGGCATGGACGACTGATCTGTCGTCTTTGTCCGAGTCGGTGAATCCGGCCCGGGGCTCGGGATGAAACCCGTTGCGGCAGGCGTTAGTCTTGTACGAAGCCGCCGGAAGGGCGGCCCACCGAGGGGGTGACTGGTTTCGACTTCGTACGTTGCGGCAGGGGAAGCGAGCCGAGGAAGCCGACGTCGTCTCGAGAATCGTTCGTCGGAAACCAATAAGCGCCAAGAACAATCGCGCTGACTTCGCTCTCGCCGCCTGAGGCGAGTAGTGAGTCTGTCGGCCTGGGAACGCCTTCGTCCCAGTCAGCCGGCATCAGCTAGGAGGCTGGCCAATCGGACCCGGTCGCGGGGTCCGTGCGGCGAGATCAATCAGCGACTGGGCCCGTCACACCAACTTGCTCGCGTGAGCGGTGGGGCCGAGTAGAGGCATAGCGAGCTGCGCTCGGAGAAGCCCTGACAAACCGGCGAAGGACCCGGGTTCGATTCCCGGCACCTCCACCACCTCATGTGCGCCCCGGTCCATTGGACCGGGGCGCACAGTCGTCTTCCGGATACTTGTGGGGCCAGTGGGACCGATGGGGCCAATGAGGCGTTCCGGCCCCCTGGACAGCGCCCGAGCAGGGGGTCCACCATCGCTGTACGCGGTAGCACGCAGCGCGGGAGGTGCCCATGGTCACCGGTCCGATCCAGCAGCCGTCCGTCGCCCCGCCGGCGGTCCGCCCGCCCGCCGCGCGCCGGCCCAGCCCGCCCGGCGACCTGCCCGCCCTGGCCCGGGCGCTCGCCGTACCGCCGGGGGAGCCGCGCTGGCGGGAACGGGTCATCGTCCACCTCGCCCCGGTCCGCCGGGGCTTCGCCGAACACGTCCGGATCACCGAGGGCCCGGCCGGCCTCTACGCGGAGGTGCTCGCCCAGGCGCCCCGGCTGCACCGCGGCGTCCGGCTGCTCACCCGGGAGCACGGGGCCATCGTCGCGGCGCTGGCCGACCTCCAGCGGGCCGTCGACCGGCCCGGGGTGTGCGCCGAGGAGCTGCGCCGGCGCACCGACGACCTGCTGCGGGCGCTGTCCCGGCACCGGCAGCGCGGCGCGGACCTGCTCTGGCAGGCGTATCAGACGGACCTCGGCGGGGAGACCTGACCGGCGGGAACCGGCCCGTGCCGGGCGGCGTCCAAGTGCGTATGCGTCGACTCCTCGCCCTGCTGGGCCTGCCCCTGGTGGTCACCGCGGCCGGCTGCGCGCCGGCCGGCTCCGACCCGGCCGGACCGTCCGCCGGACCGGACCACCGCTGGGAGGCGTTCCACCAGCGGGCCGTGGAAGTCGCCGAGGACTGGCGCCCCGCACCCGGCTGGCGGACCGGGTACGTGCCGCTGCAGGACCCGACCGTGCTGGTCGGCGACCCCGGGTTCACCGCCGACACCGAGACCGCCTTCCGGGCCGGCTGGTACCGGGATCAGATCGAGCTGCCGGCTGCCCGCCCCGCCGACGGCAAGATCCGGTTCCCCGACGGCACGATGACCACGCCGCTGCTCAGCGCCGCCGAGGCGTACCGGCAGCTGGACCAGGGCGACCCGCTGCCGTGCGAGGGGCGGCCGAAGGCGCCCGGCCCGACGATCGAGCCGGGGCCGGACGGCTCGGTCTCCAGCCCGGTCGCCACCGCCTGCGTCCCGCTCACCGTCACCGCCGTCCGGCTCGGCACCGCCGGAGTCCGCACCAGCCGCGGCGTGGCCGACGTACCGGCCTGGTTGTTCACCGTGGAGGGACTGGCCGCCCCGGTGGCCCGGGTGGCCGTCGCGCCGCAGTCGGTCACCCCGGTGCCCGAGCCGACGGCTCCCGCCCGGCCCGGCCCCGCCGACGTGGTGGGCGCCCAGCACACCGAACGGGTGGACGGCACCCGGCTGACCTACGTGCTCGGGGTGGGCGCCTGCGACACCGGGATCACCCCGCTGGTGCAGGAGCGCGAGGACGTGGTCGTGGTCGGCGGCGGGGTGGTCCGGGCCAGCGGCGTCTGCACCGACCAGCTGAAGCTGGAGCCGGTCACCGTCACCCTCTCCGCGCCGCTCGGCGGCCGGCCGGTGCTGGACGTGCTGACCGGGCGGGTGCTTACCCAGCGGGCCGGCTGACCGGTCAGAGGATCCGGGGCAGGTCGCCGCTGATCGGCGCCGGGAGCACCGTCGGGCCCTCGGCGCGCAGCGCGTCGGCCAGCGCGGCGGGCAGGTCGTCCGGCGTGCCGACGACCCTGGTGGCGCAGCCGTACCCCTGGGCGATCGCGGTGATGTCCAGGCCGGGCAGGTCCAGCCCGGGCACGCCGGGGGTGTGCTTCAGCTCGGCGAACGACTTGAGGATGGCGTACTGCTGGTTGACCGGCACCAGCACGACCACCGGCAGGCGCAGTCGGGCGGCGGTCCAGAGCGCCTGCACCGAGTAGTGGAACGAGCCGTCGCCGATCACCGCGACCACCGGCCGGCCCCGGCCGGTGTCCCGCTCGGCGAGGGCGATGCCGACCGCCGCCGGCAGGCCGTACCCGAGCCCGCCGCTGGCCATGGTGAAGTACGACGCCGGCCGGACCATCGGCAGCCGGCGGCGCAGCGCGGCCAGATTGGACGGTGACTCCTGGACCAGCACCCCGTCGGTGGGCCAGCAGGCGGCCAGCGCGGCGAAGAGCGTGTCCGCGTCCGGCGGGTCGGCCGGCTCCGGCGGCGCCACCGCCGGCCGGGGCTCCGGCGCCGGTCGGTCGGCCGCCGGGAGCAGGTCCAGCAGCGCGGCGAGGGTCAGCCCGGCGTCGCCGAGCAGGCTGTCGCCGACCGGTGCCCGGGCGGCCTCGTCCGGGTCGTCGGTGACGTGCAGCAGCCGGGCGCCCTCGGGCAGGTGCGCGCCGGGGACGTACGGGTAGTACCGGAACACCGGGGCGCCGACGACCAGCACCGTGTCATGCCCACGCAGCTTCTCCGCCAGCGGCGCGATGGCGAAGGGCAGCACCCCCCGGTAGTGCGGGTGCCGCTCCGGGAACACGGCCCGCTCCGGCGCCGGGGCGGACCAGACCGGGGCGGCCAGCCGCTCGGCCACCGCCACCGCCAGCGGCCAGGCCTCGGCCCGGTCCACCGCCGCGCCGAGCACCAGCACCGGGGAGCGGCTGGCGGCCAGCAGCGCGGCGAACTCCCGCAGCCGCCGGGGGTCGGGCCCGAACCGGGTCGCCACGGTACGCACCTGGGGCGGCTGGTCCGCCGGCTGGTCCCAGTCGTCCAGCGGCAGGGAGAGGAAGACCGGCCCGGCCGGGGGCTGGGCGGCGCTCGCGTACGCCCGCATGAACGCCGCCGGGAGGTCCTGCGCGCGGACCGGCTCGTAGCTCCACTTCACGTACGGCTGGGGCAGCTCGGTCGGTGACCGGCTGGTCAGCCGGGGCTCCGTCAACAGCATCTCCCGGCTCTGCTGGCCGGCCGAGACGATCAGCGGCGTGCGGTTGTGCCAGGCGGTGACGAGGTTGCCCATGCCGTTGCCGGTGCCCGGCGCGGTGTGCAGGTTCACGTGCGCCGGGCGGCCGGTGGCCTGCGCGTACCCGTCGGCCATCGCCACCGCGGACGCCTCGTGCAGGGCGTGCACGTAGCGGAAGTCCGCCGGGAAGTCCCGCAGGAACGGTTGCTCGGTGGAGCCGGGGTTGCCGAAGACGGTGGTCAGGCCGAGGGCGCGGAGCAGCTCGTAGGTGGTGTCCCGGACGGTCGCCATCGCCCCCCTGCCTCCCTGTCCGGCGCGTGCCGGCGCCCGCCGGCGCCCACCCCCGACAGAGGCTCCCGACCTGCCGAATCTATCGGGGGCGGGTGGACAAGTCGGGCGCTTTGCCGCTCACCGGGCCGGGCGCACCCGGCCGGGGAGGCTCAGGGCAGCGGGAAGGGGGTCTTGATGCCGTCCAGGGCGTGCCCGCACGGGCAGTCCCGGTGGGTCGGCAGCGCGCCCACCGCGTCCAGCAGCACCCCGCGCAGCCGGTCGGTGTTCTCGGCGAAGACCCGGAACACCTCCTCCTGGGTGACCGACTCGCCGGCCTGCACACCGGCGTCCAGGTCGGTGACGAGCGCGATCGAGGTGTAGCAGAGGGCCAGCTCGCGGGCGAGCACCGCCTCCGGGTGGCCGGTCATGTTGACCACCGTGCCGCCCATCGAGGCGTACCAGCGGGACTCGGCGCGGGTGGAGAAGCGCGGACCCTCGATCACCACCACCGTGCCGCCGTCCACCGCCGCCACGTCCCGACCGGCCGCGGCGGCCAGCAGCGTACGCCGCCCGACCGGGCAGTACGGGTCGCCGAACGGCACGTGCACCGCGCCCCGGTCGTAGTAGGTCTGGGCCCGGCCGCTGGTCCGGTCGATCAGCTGGTCGGGGACCACGAAGGTGCCCGGGCCCAGCTCCGGCCGCAGACCGCCCACCGCGCACGGGGCGACGACCTGGCGCACCCCGAGCGACCGCAGCGCCCACAGGTTCGCCCGGTACGGGATCAGGTGCGGCGGGTACCGGTGGTCGCGGCCGTGCCGGGGGAGGAAGGCCACCGGCCGCCCGCCCACCTCCGCGACGGTGATCGGGTCCGAGGGTGCCCCGTACGGCGTCTCGACCATGTGCTCGGTGGCACCTTCCAGGAGCGCGTAGAGCCCCGACCCGCCGATCACCGCGATGTCCGCCGTCGGACCCATCGACCCTCCCTCGTTCCCGCTCGATCACCCGCCGGTCAGACCTTAGCCACCGCCCCGGGCGCAGGCTATGGTGCCAGGCATGGCGGTGACAGCGCGGACGGCCGACGGCAACCGGTTCCACGACCCGGCGTGCGGCTGACGGTGTCCGAGATGCAGGAGGAGGGACGGGCGATCGGCGGTCGAGCCATGGAGTCCATGACCGGGCGGCTGCTGGTCGCCACCCCGGCCCTCAAGGATCCGAACTTCGATCGCACCGTGGTGCTGCTGGTCGCCCACGAGGCGGGCGGGGCGCTCGGCGTGGTGCTCAACCGGGCGACCGAGGTGCCGGTCGCCGACGTGCTCGGTGACTGGTGCGACCTGGCCCGTCACCCCGCGGTGCTCTTCGAGGGCGGCCCGGTGCAGCCGGACTCGGCCATCTGCCTCGCCCGGATGCGGCACCCGATGCGCCGGCTCAAGGGCTTCCAGCAAATCTCCGGAGCGGTCGGCACCGTCGACCTGTCGGCCGACCCGGAGAAGCTGCGCGACGGCATCGGCGGCATCCGGGTCTTCGCCGGCTACTCGGGGTGGGGTTCGGGTCAGTTGGAGCAGGAGATCGAGGACGGCTCCTGGTTCGTCTTCGACGCGCTGCCGGGGGACGCCTTCGTCGACCGGCCGGACGACCTGTGGCCGATGGTGCTGCGGAGACAGGGCGGAATGATGGCGGCGGTCGCCCACTTCCCGCCCGACGTGGCGCTGAACTAGCCGCGACGGGGTCGGGACCCCGCGAGATGACCATGCCGGGCGGCGTGTGTATAGTTCTCTGCGTGCCCGGGACACCGGGGACGACAGCAAGGGGCCGTGGCGCAGCTGGTAGCGCACCACACTGGCAGTGTGGGGGTCAGGGGTTCGAGTCCCCTCGGCTCCACCCTAGCGAAACGCCCTGGTGAGGGATCGAATCCTTCACCAGGGCGTTTATTGTTTCCCATGCTCTCAGGGCCGGTACGTGCCCCGGCGGGCCATGCGGCCCCATGCCTCTTTCCACCAGCGCCCCCGTACCTCCACCAGCAACAATCTAGTCGAACAGACGTACGATCCGGCCGGCTGCCGGCGATGTCGAGCTTCAGTTGATGCGTGACGGGGCCGAATCCGTCCCAGGACATGCTTGACGTTTGGCCTAGAGCCTGTCCTGCCGATCATGAGGATCCGGCTTCCATCATTGACAGGTCAAACTCCAGGGTTACTCCGCCGGTGCGTGCGTGTTGAGCAGTGCCTCAAAGGCGGGGAACTGGGCTTGCGCGGCGGCGATCACCTCTGCGGTCGACCGTCGGGCGGAGTCGGTGTGCCGCTGTGCGATTGTCGTCAACGCTGCGATGGGCTCGGGCACGCGCTCGATGCCGTCGACCGTCTCGAGCGGGCCGACGCCGTTCGCCGGCAGCCACAGATAATCGCCAAGGTCGCGCGCGATGACGGTGTACTCGCTTCAGAGCCCAAGAACACGACCGATTGGCGGTCGAGAGGGTCACCTGGGTTACGGAGCCAGAAGGCGGCCAGGCCACCGGTGCCGTCCTGGCCGAAGGCGCGGAATGGAGGAGCGCCGGCCATAGGGTCGTTCGTCCAGTTCTGCCACCACTCCACCATTTCGCCCGACCACATGAACGTGTCGTACGGATCGAAGTCATGCCCGCTGTGCTCGTGGAAGAACCCCGCCGTGTGTGCCTCGACGAGCACCGCAGGCAGCGTCAGGTCCTCGTCCGTCATCGATGCAGTTTAGATAGTGCCGATCATGGAAGCCACATGATCGCGGCGATCAGGACCACGCTGGATCGGTAGAGGGATGCGCGTTTGGCGTAGCGGGTGGCCAGGTCACGCCACTGCTTGAGGCGGTTGAAGCAGCGTTCCACCACGTTGCGCTTCTTGTAGATCACCTTGTCGAAGGCTGGTGGTCGGCCGCCGGCGCTGCCCTTGGCAGCCCTGTGGCTATCTGGTCCGACCGTTCCGGAATGACGTGCCGGCTCCTGCGTTGCCGCAGCGCTCGGCGGGTCGAGTCGTGCGCGTAGCCCTTGTCCGCGATCAGCACGTCGGGGCGTTTGCGGGGCCGGCCGGGTCCGGGCTCGTTGACGCGGATCGCGTCGAGCAGGGCCAGCAACTGCGGATTGTCGCCGGCCTGACCCGGGGTGAGCAGGATGGACAACGGCCGGCCACGCCCGTCGACGGCGAGGTGAATCTTCGTACTCAGCCCGCCGCGGGATCGGCCGATGGCCTCACCAACTTGCTCACCAGGCGTCGCCGCACCAGCCGGAGATCCCCCTTTTTGCGGGCGCCAGCAGCATGCTGATGCGCCCGCACGATCGACGAGTCGACGCTGATCCTCCACTGCACCGGTGTCCCGTCGTCATGCACCTGCGCCGCGGACAGGATCCGGTCCCACGTGCCGTCCGCGGTCCACCGGCGCAGCCGTTCGTGGCAGGTCTTCCACGGCCCGTACCGTTCCGGCAGGTCACGCCATGGTGCCCCGGTGCGCAGCTTCCACAAGATCCCGTTGATGACCTGCCGGTGATCCCGCCACCGACCCTGAGCCCCACCCGGCTCCGGCAACAACGGCGCTATCGCCGCCCACGCCTCGTCCGCCAACTCGCCACGGCGCACCACCGGCACATCGTCAACGATCCACCGCTACAAGATCGGCAGGACACGCCCTAGGAATCGTCGCCCGCGTCCTTCCAACCGTCCCGGTCGGGCAACTCGGCGAGAAGCCGTTGGTGCTCGTCCTGGCTGCCGATCGCGACCCGGTGTTCCGGGTGACAGACGTAGTGCCGGATTGCAGCGGCGAGAAACCCAGCGTCGATGTTGTCGGTGCGCAGGGCCTTCCGGCTCCACGGAATACCGCGTCGCCGCACCAGCTGGGGTTCCGCGATCGCCATCCGGAGCCGCGAGGGGCGGTCGACACCTGGGGGGATCTGAGCGGCCGGTAGGGCCTCCCACGGCACAGTGAGTGAGCCGAGAGCCCAACGCTGCCGTATCCCGTAAGGATGGAGCTGTACCCCGTAACCCCGCCACGCCTCAACCAGCAACAGCGCGATCAGCACAAACCAGGGGATATTGGCAACCACGTCGAACGTCGACACAATGCCTGCCCTGGTCGAACGCACCACTGCGCCGATGCTGGCCGATGCAGGCGCGAGGAAGCCCAGGGCAATGAACACCTTCCACGCTGGCGCGGGTGTGGCGAAGGCCGGAATCTGCGGCTGCACGACGAAGTAGGCCGGACGGATCCCCATAGTGATGAGCGCCAGGACCAGGACTGCCAAGGTAAGGAAGAGCAGCGGGAAGAACAGGCGCTGACCCAAGGTAGGCACGAACCCGACGGCTGCGGCGTTCACGCCCGCCACAAGTAGACCAAGCATCAAGGCGACGTGCCGGTGCTGCACCATGGCATCCGAAACCTTGCCGATCATGCCCGTGACCATACGAGCCGGCGGTTGCAGGACTGGTTAGCCGATCGGTCGACGCTGAACAACGAAGCGTCGATCATGTCAAGCATCTGGTGGGACGCAGGTGTAGAGCATCAGCCGGGACACGACACAGCCGGCCAAGGAGTCGTCCTACCTGCGCGATCCCTCGCGGTTCCGGCCGTCGACCTGAAATCCCGAGCGGGTCAGAACGAGAAGTGCTTGACCACCGCCCAGCCCCGCTCCGCGGACCTGGCGTAGAAGGCCCGAAGGTCCTCGTGGTACTGAGCCAGGCGCTCCTGCAGCTCCTCGTCGGACTCGGACGAGGGCAGTTGCCGCCACTGCTGCCACCGGTCCGGGAACGAAACTGTCTCCAGGTACGCCGCCGTGCGCGCCACGTCCGGCGGCTCGAGCGCCACGTGGCCCGGGCCGCCGCCGGGGTCCGGTATGTGCCGGCCTCCGAAGACGGGGAGCTCCCGGTCGCCGCCCAGCTGCGACTGGAGCAAGTAAAGCTCGTCCAGCTGGAAGAAGCCGCTCTCCAGCCATACTGCATCACCTGCCCGGACCCGCTGGCGCAGCTCGTCGAACTCCACATCGAATAGGACCTCTAAACCCGCTGGGGTCCCGGGCAGCTTGGAGGATTCGAGCCCTCGAAAGTAGATCCACATACTCACTCTCGGCAAACTACCTGGGGCCACCGACGCGAGCCCCGTGGCCAACAGGCGCCGCAGGCACGAGCGCGTCGTCGACGAAGACCAGGTCCAGGCCGCCGACAGGTCAACGCCTAGTAAGAGGGCAGCGAGCTGAGGCAGCCAGGAGGCAGCGAGAGCAACAGCAACGACCGGCATCAGACGACACAGGTCGGCAAGGAAGGCCCGCTGTGCAGGGCAGAACGGCATCAGAGGACATCGAAGGATGTCCCGAACCCGCGTTCGGGATGAAGAGGTCACCGCTGCGTCCATGGAGCGGCGTACAGCACCGAAGTAGAGCAACCGATCCGACCGCTGGAGGCTCAGAGCAGCCCGGCAGGGTTCGCGAGCTGCGCACGGTGCCGCAGGCGACCGCCTTGCCGGCAATCCACAGCTTCAGGGTGACCCCGAGGACCGGGACCAGGTCGAGGGAGGCCGTTTCACCGTGAGGGGCGCGGGTAGACGATGGCCTGGTCGGACAGGAGGTTTTAAGGTGAATTACGCCGAATTCGTAGAGGTTGTGGCAAGGCGTGCCGGGGTGCCGACAGAGAAGGCCGAAGCCCTCAGCCGCGCGACTTTGGAAACGTTGACCGACCGGGTCACCGCCGGTCAGGCGAGCAACATCGCCGGGCAGCTTCCGAGAGAGCTACGGCAGCATCTGCACAAGACCACCACCGCTATCGGGTCGCAGAACGCCGAGCCGTTCGCGCTGAACCAGTTTGTCGAGCGGGTGGCGAGACGCGCCGGGGTCGATGTGCCGATGGCCGACGCAGGTATGCGAGCCGTGCTCAGCACCATCGGTGAGGCTGTGAGCAAGGACGAGTTGGAGGACCTGGTTTCGCAGCTCCCGAAGGAGTTCTGGGAGATCATTCAGGCCGGCGCGGGGGTCGAGGTCAGGCCGCGCGGCGCATAGCGGAGGATTGCCCCAGCTCCGACTAAGTGTTGTGGCAGGCCACAGCCGCATGATCGCCCCGCGACCCGTAGGACGTGCCAGATCTGTGCCAGGTCGACAGGTCATGTCGGGGGATTGACGGGGACTGACGGAGAGAGTGGATGGCTGGCCGCAGGTCAGCGCCACTCCAGGTCAGGAGAGTTCGGGAGATCCCCCTGGCAGTGTGGGGGTCAGGTGGTTCGAGTCCCCTCGGCTCCACCCTTGAGACCAGGGCGTTCGTCAGAGATGACGGGCGCCCTTCGTCGTTCCTGGCGGCGAAAGTACCCGAGCAAGACCCGCCGAGAGGGTGTAGCAGCGGATCGGTCAGCCGCGCAGGGTTCCGCCTATCCGCGTCGGAGGCTCTGACCGGCGTGGTACGACTGCATCAATAGTGCGCGAGGCGCGCGGAAACGGGCGGAAGATGACGGTCGGTGGCTTGCGTGGTCTGCTCCGTGGCCGCGAGGCGGAACTCCTTCTCGACCTGGTCTTTGTCTTCGCGCTCACCCGGATCTCGGAGCGGCTGATCGTGGACTTCACCACACAGCGGCGGGTCGTTCTGCCAGAACTCGGTCAGACCGCGTTGTTGCTGCTGGCCCTCTGGTTGACCTGGGTCCGCGCGGCGATCGTGACCAGCGCCGCGGATCCGCGAAAACGGGCGATCCGGCTCGCGCTCGTCTTGGTTATGTTCGGCGTCATGATCATGGCGGTTACGCTGCCCTTTGCGTTCGGCGATCGAGGCGTGGTCTTCGCGGTCACCTACGTCGCCATCCAACTCGGCAAGCCCCTCGTCCTCCTGCTCGGCCGGTACCACCGTGAACGGCACACCCCCGCGCGGGCACTCTGCTGGGCAGCGGTATCCGCCGTACCCTGGATCGCCGGGGCGGTTCTCTTCCCGCAGAGTCCCGCGCGCGGGGTCCTGTGGACGCTGGCGTTGGCGCTGGACTACACGGGACTCGTAATCGCCTGGCCCGTTCCGGGACTTGGCCGCTCCCGTATCGAAGTCTGGAAGGGCGCCGGCGAGCACCTCGCCGAGCGTTATCAGCAGTTCATCGTCATCGCCCTCGGCGAGACGATCCTGCTCACGGGACTGACGTTCGCCGAGCAGTTCACCCCCGACCGGGTGGTGCCGAGCGTCGTGTCCTTCGCCACCACGATGCTGATGTGGCGAATCTACTTCCACCGCGCTGGGGCGGTTTTGCCCGACGCCATCGAGGCCATCCCCAGCCCAGCCCGCCTCGGTCGGTCCGCGTTCCAGACCCACCTGGCCATCGTGACCGGCATCCTCGCCACCGGCGTCGGCCACGCACTGGTCATCCACCATCCGGTCCTACACGAGGATCCGCTGTGGCTCGCGGTCATCCTGGGTGGGCCCGCGCTGTTCCTGGCCGGGCGGTCCCGGCTGGAGTACGAGGTGTTCGCCCGGGTGTCCCCGTCCCGGGTCATCGGACTTCTCACGCTTGCCGCTCTGGTGCCGGTGATGGTCCGCCGGCCGCCGCTGATCGCCACCAGCACCGCGGCCACCGTGCTGGCCGGGATCGCGGCGTGGGACACGATCCGCGAGCGAAGACACCCAGGTGAGGCACCGTCGCCACCCGGGTCAAGCCGACAGCAACGTGCCTGAAAGCGCGGGTCGTTGCCGTCTACCGGCGGCACTCACTCACCTACCTGCGTGCCGACCCGTCCACCAGCTAGCTGGCCCGGCACCCGGACGTGGCCGAGGCGGTTCCGCCCCGGCACTACCGGGACCGGCGGGACCGTCAGCGGTTGGTCTTGCGGGCCGTGCGCCGGTTGCCGAAGGACTCCATGGTGGTGGCTTTCTTCGCCGGCGCCCGGGTGGCCGTGGTCGTCCGCGCGCGGGCAGCCGCGGCCTTCTTCGCCGGCGACTTCTTCGTCGCCGCCCTCGTCCCGGGCGCCTTCATCGCGGGGGCTGCCTTCTTGGCGGCGGGCGCCTTCTTGGCGGCGGCCGCCTTGGCGGTCGGGGTGCGGGTCGGGGCGGCCGTCGCGGAGGTCGCCTTCTTCCGGGCCACCCGCGCCGTCGTCGGGGTGGGCTTCTCACCCGGGCTCTTGGCCACGCTCGCCCCGGTGGCCCGCTTCGTGGCGGTCGCGACCTTCTTCGCCGCCGCCCTGCGGTTCATCGGGGCCTTGCTGGCCCCGGTGGCCTTCCGGGCGCTGGTGGGCCTGGCGGTGGCCCCGGTCGTGCTCCGTCGAGCGTCGGCCATCGTCGCTCCTCCTCGGGGTGTCCTGCCGAGGCCCGCACCGACGGTGCCGCTGACGGGACGGGCCGCTCCAGCCGGGTCGAGCCGACCGGCCCGCTCGGCGCCCGTGTCTTCCCCCACCCCCGGCACCCAAACTCTCCCTACGGCGGGGACCGGCCCGGCCTACCGACCGGGGCTTCCCAGCAGGGGTCACCCGGCGATGTGCAGGCCGTCGTTGATGCCCCCGCGGGCGTCGAGGTAGCCGCTGATCCGGTCCATGGCGGCCCGGTACGTCTCACGCCGCCGGTCGGCGGCCGGGAGCCGGGCGAGGTCGAGGACCCGGATGGTGGGCTTCAGGGAGAGCCAGATGGGGATCGCCTCCGCCCGCGTGACGGTCCATCGACGGTCGGCCTGTTCGGTGAAGGTGAACTTGGCCAGGACGCCTTCGCGGTTGGCGTCCTTGGGAAAGTCGTGCCGGGCGAGGGTGTTGCCCACACCGTAGGCGATCCACTTGCCGCCGACCTTCTCGAAGGGCTGCACGACGTGGGCGTGATGTCCGATGATCAGGTCGATGTCCGGGTCGGCGATCAACTCGTTGGCCCAGCGCAGCTGGTTCCCGTCGGGGATGTGTTCCATCTCGGTGCCCCAGTGGGCGGACAGGACGATGATCTGCGCGCCCGCCCTGCGGGTCGCTGCGGCGGCCTTCCTGATGGCGGGCACGTCGATGCGGTTGGCCAGCCACGGTTTGTCCGGTGGCCGCGGCTGGCCGTTGAAGTGCGCAGCCCAGGACAGGTGGCCGATCTTGACGCCCTTCACCTGGTAGATGGTGGGGGTGGCCTGTGCCGCGCTGCTGCGGAAGGTGCCGGTGTGCTTCAGCCCGGCGGCGTCGAGCGCGTCGAGGTTGGCGTAGACGCCCTGCTCGCCCTGGTCGAAGGAGTGGTTGCTGGCCGTCGAACAGGTGTCGTAGCCGGCGGTCCTGATGGCCGGTCCCAGGCCGGTGGGGGCGCGGAACCGGGGAAAGTCCGCCGGCGCACCGGGACCCATGGGCGCTTCGAGGTGGCAGATGGCCAGGTCGGCGGACTCGACCGCGGGCCGGATGGGGGCGAACATCGGGTCGAAGTCGTAACCGGGCCGACCGGCCTTGACCGCGTCGGCGCCGGCCTGCTGCCAGGTGGGTGGGTGCACCAGGATGTCGCCGGAGCCCAGGATGGTGACCTGCCGAGCCGCCGCCGGGGCCACCGACGTGGAGGTGCCGGCCAACCGGTCGCGGATCGTCTCTTCACGGGCTGCCCCGGCCGCGGGAGGCGAGGCCACCAGCGCGGTGACGAGCAGCATGCGGATGACGGTGAGGCGCACGCCCGGCTCTTCCCGATCAGCGGCGGATGATGCCGCACCGCCGCTGACCGAGGTGGCCGCCGGCCGACAGGGCCGGTCGTCACACCGCGTCACCGGATACCGGGTTGCTTGGTCCCCGCACCCACGGCATCCTCCCCGCATGATCGAGACGCGGGTGCTCAGCGAGGGCGACTGGAAGATGTGGCGGGAGCTGCGGCTCGCCGCGCTGGCGGAGGCGGCGTATGCGTTCGGTTCCCAGCTGGCGGACTGGCAGGGCGAGGGCGACCGTGCGGAACGGTGGCGCGCTCGGCTGGCCATCCCCGGCTCGTACAACATCATCGCGATGCTCGACGGGCAGCCCGTCGGGATGGCCAGCGGGGTGCCGACCGGTCAGGACGGCGTCGTCGAGCTGATCTCGATGTATGTGGCGCCGGTGGGACGTGGCCGGAGCGTGGGCGACCACCTCGTCCGGGCGGTCGAGCAGTGGGCTCGGCTGGTGGGCGCGGAGACACTGCGCCTGTCCGTGGTGGCGGGCAACCGGAACGCCTGGGCGCTCTACCAGCGCAACGGCTTCCGTGACACGGGTGAGCTGGGCGACCTCATGCCCGACGGCGTGCGTCGGGAGCACATCATGGCCAAGATCCTCGTGGCCTAGCGGTCGCCAGGTCGCCCGGCCCCCGGGGCGCCGGTCGAACCTTTGGCGGCTCCCGCCCGTACCAGTGCTCGGGAGGTCCATCATGACCGTACGCCGAGTGCTCGCCGTCCTCGCGGCCGTCGCCGCGAGCGTCCTGCCGACCGCGACCCCCGCCGCCGCGCACGGCGCACCCACCAGCCCGCTGAGCCGGTCCGCGGCCTGCGGCCCGGAAGGCCCGCACGCCGCGACGCCGGCCTGCCGGGCCGCCGTCCGGGCCGGAGCGGCGGTACGCGAGTGGGACAACATCCGGGTCTTCGGCGTCAACGGCAAGGACCGGGAACGGATCCCGGACGGGGAGCTGTGCAGCGGCGGGCTGTCGGCGTACCGGGGGTTGGACCTGCCGCGCACCGACTGGCCGGCGACGGAGCTGACCGCCGGGGCGAAGTTCACCTTCCGCTACCGGGGGACCATCCCGCACAAGGGCACGTTCCGGCTCTACGCCACGCGCCCCGGCTACGACCCGCAGAGCCGGCTGACCTGGGCGGACCTCTCGCCGCGCCCGTTCTTGACGATGACCGACCCGCCGCTGCGCAACGGGTCGTACCAGCTGGCGGGCCGGCTGCCGGCCGGGCTGACCGGCCGGCACCTGATCTACACCGTGTGGCAGAACTCCGACACCCCGGACAGTTACTACTCCTGCTCCGACGTGGTGTTCCGGAAGCCGGGCGGGGCCACGCCCACCGCAGCGGCCAGCCCGGCCACCCCGGCCGTCGCGCCGCGCGCCGCGGTGCCCGGGTTGACCGCGGCGCCGGTGCCGGGCGATCCGGGCGTACCCGTGGCGTCGGTGACCCGCCTCGGCGGTGACAGCCTCCGGCTGGTGGTCGGCGCGGCGGCGGCGGTCACCGTGCTGCTCGCCGCGATGGTCGCGATGCGGCTGCGCCGCGCCGGCACCGTTCCGCCCGGCCGCGCCTGCGAGGTGCGCAACCACCGCGCCGGCCGCCGCCGCATCTGGTGACCCCGGCGCCGCAGCGCCCCGGCCGCGCCACGTGAGGTGGGCGGCGGCCGGGACGCCTCGGCGGCTCAGCCGAGCAGGCCGTCGATCTCGGCCAGCTCCTCGGCGGTGAAGTCGAGGTTCTCCACTGCGGCGACGTTCCCCTCCAACTGGGCCACGCTGCTCGCGCCGATGATCAGGCTGGTCATCCGTGGGTCGCGCAGCGCCCAGGCGAGGGCGAGCTGGGCGAGGGTCTGCCCCCGCCGCTCGGCCACCCGGCCCAGGCCGCGGATGGTGGCCAGCTTCTCCTCGGTCAGGTCGCTCTCGTTGAGGAAGACGCTGGTGCGCACCCGCGAGTCCTCGGGGATGCCGGCGAGGTAGCGGTCGGTGAGCAGGCCCTGGGCCAGCGGGCTGTACGCGATGCAGCCCGCGCCAGCCTCCGCCAGGGTGTCGAGCAGGCCGTCGTCCTCGGTCCACCGGTTCAACATCGAGTACGACGGCTGGTTGATCAGCAGCGGCGTGCCCAGGTCACGCAGGATCGCCGCGGCCCGGGCGGTCTGCTCCGAGTCGTAGTTGGAGATGCCGACGTAGAGCGCCTTGCCGGAGCGGACGACGGCGTCGAGCGCGCCCATCGTCTCCTCCAGCGGAGTGTCCGGGTCGAACCGGTGCGAGTAGAAGATGTCGACGTACTCCAGCCCCATCCGGCGCAGCGACTGGTCCAGTGAGGAGACCAGGTACTTGCGGGAGCCCCACTCGCCGTACGGGCCGGGCCACATCAGGTAGCCGGCCTTGGTGGAGACCACCAGCTCGTCCCGGTAGGGCTTGAGGTCGGTCGCCAGCAGCCGGCCGAAGGCCTCCTCCGCCGCGCCGGGCGGCGGGCCGTAGTTGTTGGCCAGGTCGAAGTGGGTGACCCCGAGGTCGAACGCACGTCGGACGATGTCCCGCTGCCGCTCGAAGGGCCGGTCCGGCCCGAAGTTGTGCCACAGGCCGAGCGAGACGGCGGGCAGCCGCAGCCCGCTGCGTCCGGTCCGTCGGTAGGTCATCGAGTCGTAACGCTGATCAGCGGCGAGGTAGGTCACGACGCCGACCCTATCGGCGTCGGAGAACGGGCGTGCCGTCCCGGTGTGCGGGGGTAGCTTCGAGCCCATGCGCTTCGTCCCGCTCGACACGCCCAAGCCGATTTCCAAGATCGGTCTCGGTACCTGGCAGTTCGGCTCGAAGGAGTGGGGTTACGGCCCCGACTACGAGCGCCGGGCGGCGGACATCGTGCGGCGGGCGCTCGACCTGGGGGTCACCCTCTTCGACACCGCCGAGGTGTACGGCTTCGGCCGCAGCGAGCGGATCCTCGGGGCCGCCCTCGGCGGCGACCGGGAGAAGGTCGTGGTGGCCAGCAAGATCTTCCCGGTCCTGCCGGTCGCCCCGGTGGTGCAGCAGCGGGCGGTCGCCTCGGCCGCCCGCCTCGGCGTGCAGGGCATCGACCTCTACCAGGTGCACCAGCCCAACCCGGTGGTCGCCGACACCACCACCATGCGCGGCATGCGCGCGTTGCAGGACGTCGGCCTGGTCGCCGAGGTCGGCGTCAGCAACTACAGCCTGCGCCGCTGGCGGTTCGCCGAGGCCGCGCTGGGCCGGCGGGTGCTGAGCAACCAGGTCCGCTACAGCATGATCGACCGGGGCCCGGCGGAGGACCTGATCCCGTACGCGGAGCAGGCCGGCCGGATCGTCATCGCGTACAGCCCGCTCGCGCAGGGCTTCCTCTCCGGGCGGTACGACGCGAAGCACCCACCGAGCGGGGCGGTGCGCCGGGCCAACCCGTACTTCCTGCCGGAGAACCTGGAACGCGGCACCGCCCTGATCGCGACGCTGCGCGAGGTGGCCGACGCGTACGACGCCACCCCCAGCCAGATCGCGCTGGCCTATCTGCTGCACCACCCGAACGTGGTGGCGATCCCCGGCGCGTCCGGTGTGGAGCAGATGGAGCGCAACGCGGCCGCCGCCGAGATCGACCTCGGCGCCGACGAGTACGCCGCCCTGGCCACCGCCGCCCGGCAGTTCCGGCCGGTCACCGGCCTGGCCGCGGTGCCGAGGCTGATCCGCGCCCGACTGGGGAAGTGAGCATCATGGACGACATCACCGCGCTGATCCTGGACGACCACGCCGCCTTCCGGCGCGGCTTCGCCCGGCTCGACGACGCCCGCGACGAGACCGAACTGCTCGCCGTCTGGGAGGCGCTCGCCCTGCACCTGGACATCCACGCCGAGGCGGAGGAGGCGATCCTCTATCCGCACCTGGTGCGGCACGGCGACGACGGCGAGGACGAGACCACCGACGCCATCGGCGACCACAACGAGATCCGCGACGCAATCGCCGAGTCGAAGCTGCACCCGGTGGGCTCCGACGAGTGGTGGGCGGCGGTGTGGAAGGCCCGCCGGGAGAACAGCGAGCACCTCGCGGAGGAGGAGGACGGGGCGCTGCCGGACTTCCGCCGGCACGCCAGCGTCGAACTCCGCGCCGAGCTGGGCGCCCGCTGGCTGACCTTCTACGGCGAGCACAAGAACGGCCGCAACCTGACCTTCGACGACAAGGACCCGCAGAAGTACGTGCAGGAGCACCGCTGAGGCGGACGGGAGACCGCCGCGCCCGGTGACCCCGGGGGCGACGAGGCGGCGCCGGAATCCCCGACACGGGGGAGTCGGCCTGGCGTGGCGGGGCGGGAGAATGGCCCGGTGACTCCCCGGGCGCTGATCGCGCCGCTCGTCCGTGCGAGCACCTGTCGCCGTGGCGTCTTCCTCCTGCTCGGCGGGGTGCTGGCCCTGCCGTACGCGCTGCTGGCCGGCACCTTCGTCCAGCTCCTCACCCGCGGCGAGGTGCCCCGGCTGCTGGTCTTCGCGCTGATGGTGGTCGCCGCCGTCATCGGCGCGGTGCCGTTCTTCCTCGACGGCAGCCGAACGCTGGAGATCGCCGCCGCCCGCGCCCTGCTCGGCGTGCCGCTGCCGGAGCCCGCCGCCGGGCACCCGGCCGACCGGGAGACCCGGCTGCGCGCCGCGCTCTGGATCGCCCTGCACATGACCGTCGGCGGAACGGTGATGTTCGCGCTGATCAGCGCCCTGCCGATGGCGCTGTCGTTCATCGCCCAGCAGTTCGGCGTCGGCACCCAGTTGGTCGCCCAGGAGAGCTGGGGGCCGCTTGACGGGCGGGACACCGGCTGGCTCACCCTCACCGGGGTGCTGATGCTGCTCGGCCTCGGTTACGCGGTCGCCGGGCTGGGCACGCTCGCCGCCTCGATGGCCCCGGCGCTGCTCGGCCCCTCGGCGGCCGAGCAGCTCGCCGCCCTGGCGGCGCGGGCGGCCCGGCTCGCCGAGCGCAACCGGCTGGCCCGGGAACTGCACGACTCGGTGGGCCACGCGCTGACCGTGGCCACCCTCCAGGCCGGCGCGGCCCGTCAGCTCCTCGACGGCGACCCGGAGTTCGCCCGCCGGGCGCTCGCCGCGATCGAGGAGACCAGCCGGCACGCGATGGACGACCTGGACCACGTGCTGGGCCTGCTCCGGGAGACCGAGGGCACCGCCCGTGCCCCGGCCAACACCGCCCCGCAGCGGACCCTGGTCCAGCTCGACCGGCTCGTCGCGGACACCCGGGCGGCCGGGCTGCGGGTCGAGGCGCGGGTCGACGGGGAGCTGGCGGAGCTGCCCCCGGCGGTGTCCCGGGAGGGCTACCGGATCGTGCAGGAGGGGCTGACCAACGCCGCCCGGTACGGCCGCGGCCCGGTGCGCCTGCGGGTGGACGTACCCGGGGAGGCACCGGTGCCCGCACCTCGCGCGGCGCCGGACGCGCCGGGCCGGCGGTGGTTGGAGATCGAGCTGGAGAACCTGCTGGGCGGCGCGGCGCGGCCCGGACGCGGCGGCCGGGGCCTGGACGGCATGCGGGAACGGGTGCTGCTGCTCGGCGGGCGGATCACCGCCGGCGCGGAGAATGGTCACTGGCGGGTCCGGGTGCGGCTGCCGGTGCCGAGGGGGGAGGCGCGGTGAGCACGGACGTGCTGATCGTCGACGACGACGAGCTGATCCGGGTCGGGCTGCGGGCGATCATCGACGCCCAGCCGGACCTGCGGGTGGTGGGCGAGGCCGCCGACGGCGCCGAGGTGCCCCCGCTGGTCGCGCGCCTGCGGCCCCGGGTGGTGCTGATGGACGTGCGGATGCCCGCCATCGACGGCATCCAGGCCACCCGGCTGCTGCTGGCCGCCTCCGCCGACCCGCCCCGCGTCCTCGTGGTCACCACCTTCGAGAACGACGAGTACGTCTACGAGGCGCTGCGCGCCGGCGCGAGCGGCTTCCTGCTCAAGCGGGCCCGCCCGGCGGAGGTGGTCGCCGCCGTCCGGGCGGTCGCCGCCGGTGACTCGCTGCTCTTCCCGGCCGCGATCCGCCGCCTCGCCGGGGCGTACGGGGGGTCGGGCGGGGACCGGCTGCGCGCGGCCCGGCTGACCGAGCGGGAGGCGGAGGTGTTGCGGCTGATGACCACCGGGCTGTCCAACACCGAGATCGCCGGGCAGCTCGTGGTCGGGGTGGAGACGGTCAAGACGCACGTCGGCAACGTGCTGGCCAAGCTCGGCGTGCGGGACCGCACCCAGGCCGTGATCGCCGCCTACGAGTCGGGTTTCGTCGTTCCCACCGGATGATCCCCCTCGGCCGGGGGAGCGGGTTCGTCACCGCTCGGGAGGGCGGTGGCGGCGCCGCCGCCGAGGCTGAGAGCATGACGACGACCGCTGTTCCCACCCACCATCCGGCCTCCCGCCGGCCCGACCGGCTCGCCCCGCTGGCCGCCGGCTGGCTCGGCCTCTGGGGCGTACTCGCCCTGCTCTGCACGCTGACCGGCGCCGGCTACCCGTTCGGCGCGAACGACCAGGACGGCGGCGGGGCGAACCTGCTCCGGCTGGTTCCCGTCGATGTCGCGCCGCCGCTCTTCGCCGGGACGCTGCTGGCCGCCGCGGTCGCCGCCCTCGCGATGAGCAGCCAGGGCGCCCGTACCCCCGGCCCGCTGCGCGCACTGCTGCTCGGCTACGGCTGGACGGTCGCCTTCGTCCTGGCCGTGGTGGTGCCCGACGCGCGGGTGCTGGTGATCCTCGGCTACGCGCCGATGCTGATCCTCGGCGCCCCGTTCGGCTGGCCGCCGGTCGACTACGCCGACGTCTTCACCTGGTCGCTCGGCGTCAAGGTGGCCGCCATGGCGGGCGGAGTGCTGCTGGCCGGGGCGCTGCTGGTCTGGCAGCGGCGGACCGCCGACGCCTGCTTGGCCTGCGGTCGGGGCAGTGCCGACCGGGGCTGGACCACCCGGGCGGCCGCCGCCCGCTGGGGACGCTGGGCCGCCGGGACCGCCGCGGCCATCCCCTTCGCGTACGCGCTGACCCGGTTCGCCTGGGCGGCCGGCATCCCGCTCGGCATCTCCCCGGAGCTGCTGGACGACATGCGGGAGACCGGACAGGTCTGGGCCGGCGCCGGGCTGGGCGCCTTCGCCACCGTGGGCGCGGTCCTCACCCTCGGGCTGGTGCAGAGCTGGGGCGAGCGGTTCCCGCGCTGGATGGTCGGTCTGGCCGGCCGGCCGGTGCCGGTGAAGCTCGCGGTCGTCCCGGCCACCCTGGTCGCGCTCGCGGTCACCGCGGCCACTCTCGGCCTGGTCACCACGCCCGAGTTCTGGCGGCTCGGCGGCGGCTTCACCATGGCCAGCGCGCCGATGCTGCTCTGGCCGTTCTGGGGCGCCGCGCTCGGCGCCGCCACATACGCGTACCACCTGCGCCGCCGGGGCGGCTGCGCCCGCTGCGGTCGCGGCTGACGTCGCGGGCCGGCGCCCCGCCGCCGGCTCCGGACACGGGGGGAGCAGGGTGCCCCGTCGATCGACGGGGCACCCTCGTTTTCCTGCGCTAGCCTGGGTCGGGTGACTGCGCCAAACCAGGTTCTCCCGGTCCCGCCCGCCGACCTGCCGGGCACGCTCGGCGAGCTGCGCGCGGCCGGGCACCGGCACCGCACCGTCAAGCAGGAACTCCGCGACAACCTCCTCGCCCGGATGCGTTCCGGCTCCGATCGCTTCCCCGGCATCGTCGGCTACGACGACACCGTCCTCCCCGAGGTCGAGCGGGCCCTGCTCGCCGGCCACGACATGGTGCTGCTCGGCGAGCGCGGCCAGGGCAAGACCCGGCTGATCCGCTCGCTGGTGGCGCTGCTCGACGAGTGGACCCCGGTGATTCCCGGCTCGGTGCTCAACGAGCACCCGATGCACCCGCTCACCCCGGCCTCCCGCGCGCTGGTCGCCGAGGCCGGCGACGACCTGGCGGTCGGCTGGCTGCACCGCTCGATGCGCTACGGCGAGAAGCTGGCCACCCCGGACACCAGCGTCGGCGACCTGATCGGCGACGTCGACCCGATCCGGCTGGCCCAGGGTCGCACCCTCGGCGACCCGGAGACCATCCACTTCGGACTGGTGCCGCGCACCAACCGGGGGATCTTCGCGGTGAACGAGCTGCCCGACCTGGCCGAGCGGATCCAGGTGGCGCTGCTCAACGTGCTGGAGGAGCGGGACATCCAGGTCCGCGGCTACCAGCTGCGGCTGCCGCTGGACCTGTTCCTGGTGGCCAGCGCCAACCCGGAGGACTACACCAACCGGGGCCGGATCATCACGCCGCTCAAGGACCGCTTCGGCGCGGAGGTCCGCACCCACTACCCGGTCGACCTGGAGCTGGAGCTGGCGCTGATCCGGCAGGAGGCCGAGCTGGTCGCCGAGGTGCCGGAGCACGTGCTGGAGGTGCTCGCCCGGTTCGCCCGCGCCGTGCGCGAGTCGCCGTCGGTGGACCCGCGCTCCGGCGTCTCCGCCCGCTTCGCGATCGCCGCCGCCGAGACGGTCGCCGCCGCCGCGCTGCGCCGATCCGGCCTGCTCGCCGCCGGTCCCGCCGCCCAGGGGGTACGCCCCGAGGCCCCGGTCGCGCGGGTCGGCGACGCGGTGTCGGTGACCTCGACCCTGCGCGGCAAGGTCGAGTTCGAGAGCGGCGAGGAGGGGCGCGAGATCGAGATCCTGGCCCACCTGCTGCGCACCGCCACCGCCGAGACGTTCCGGGCCAGGCTGGCCGGGTTGGACCTGTCCGGTTTCACCGGCCTGGTCGCCGAGGGCACCGCCATCGAGACCGGTGAGCTGGTCTCGTCGGCGGAGCTGCTGCGCCAGGTCGGCACCGTGCCCGGGCTGGCCAAGGCGCTGGACCGGCTCGGGCTGGGTGACGCGCCCACGCCGGAGGAGGCCGCCGCCGGGATCGAGTTCGTCCTGGAGGGGCTGCACCTGACCCGCCGGCTCGGCAAGGACGTCACCGAGTCGGGCCGCACCGTCTACGGCGGCCGGGGCTGAGCGTGGCCGGCAACCGGTTCCGGTACGGGCAGTGGCGCGGCGGGCCGGACCCGCTCGCCCCGCCGTACGACGTCCGGGCCGCGGTGGACGCCGTCGGCGCGGAGGTGCTGGCCGGCGGCAGCCTGCGGGACGCGCTGCGCGACCTGCTGCGCCGGGGCCCGCAGGGGCGCGGCGGCCTGGACGACCTGGCCGCCCGGGCCCGCCGGCTGCGCCGGGAGGCGCTGCGCCGGGGCGACCTGGACGGGGCGGTGACCCGCTCCCGGGCGCTGCTCGACCAGGCGCTGGCGGCGGAACGCGACGAGCTGCGCGGGCGCGCCGACGACGACGCGCGGTTCGCCGAGGCGGTGCTGGACAACCTGCCCCGCTCCACCGCCCGCGCGGTGCAGGAGCTGGCGGGCTACGAGTGGGCCAGCGACGAGGCGCGGCAGACGTACCAGCGGATCCTCGACGGGCTGCGCGGCGAGGTGCTGGAGCAGCGCTTCGCCGGGCTGCGCGACGCGGCGCGGGCGGCCGGCGACCCGGCGGTGCAGCGGCAGCTGGCCGAGATGATGCGGGACCTCAACGACCTGCTGGCCCGGCACGCCCGCGCCGAGGACACCACCGACGCGTTCGCCGAGTTCATGCGCCGGCACGGCGAGTTCTTCCCGGAGCGGCCGAAGAACGTCGACGATCTGGTCGACGTGCTGGCCCGCCGCTCGGCCGCCGGGGAGCGGCTGATGCGGTCGCTGTCGGACCAGCAGCGCGAGGAGCTGGCCGGGCTGATGCGGCAGTCCCTCGGCGACCGGCTGGCCGGCGAGCTGTCCGCGCTGGACGGGCACCTGCGGGCGCTGCGCCCCGACCTCAACTGGCAGCGCGGCGAGCGGGTCCGCGGTGACCAGCCGCTCGGCTACGGCGAGGCGGCCGGCGCGCTCGACGAGATCGGCGAGCTGGACGACCTGCTCGACTCCCTCGACCAGGAGCACCCCGGCGCGACCCTCGACGACGTGGACGTCGAGGCGGTGGCCCGGACGCTGGGCCGCGACGCCGCCGACGACGTCCGCCGGCTGCGGGAGCTGGAGCGGGAACTGCGCCGGCAGGGGTGGGTGAGCCGGGACACCGACGGGCTCACGCTGAGCCCGAAGGCGCTGCGGCGGCTCGCCGGCACCGCGCTGCGGCGGGTCTTCGCCGACCTCACGGCCGGGCCGCGCGGCCAGCACGACCTGCGCTCGGCGGGCGCGGCCGGCGAGGTCAGCGGGGCGTCCCGACCCTGGGAGTACGGCGACGAGCAGCCGCTGGACGTGGTCCGCACCCTCACCCGGGCGGTCCGGCGGGCCGGCCCCACGGTGCCGGTCCAGCTCGACGTCTCCGACTTCGAGGTGGTGGAGACCGAGCGCCGCGCCTCGGCGGCGGTGGCGCTCTGCGTCGACCTGTCGTACTCGATGATCTCGCAGGGGCGCTGGGGGCCGATGAAGCAGACGGCGCTGGCGTTGTCGCACCTGGTGGCGACCCGCTTCCCACAGGACGCTCTCGAGATCGTCGGCTTCGGCCGGGAGGCGCTGACGCTGACCCAGCAGGAGCTGGCCGCGGTGGAGCCGGACATGCAGCAGGGCACCAACCTCCAGCACGCGCTGCGGCTGGCCGGGCGGCACCTGCGCCGGCACCCCGGCGCGGAGCCGGTGGTGCTGGTGGTCACCGACGGCGAGCCGACCGCCCACCTCGACCCGGACGACGGGGAGGCGCTGTTTCACTGGCCGCCGCTGCCGGAGACGATCGAGGCGACCATCCGCGAGGTGGACAAGCTGACCCGCTACGGCGCCACGCTGAACCTCTTCATGCTCGGCGACGATCCGGGGCTGCGCCGCTTCGTCGACGCGGTGGCCCGCCGCTCGAAGGGCCGGATGTTCACCCCCGACCTCGACGACCTCGGCGAGTACGTCGTCTCCGACTACCTGCGCGCCCGGCGGGGCCGGCGCTGAGTTGCCCGTCAGGGTCGGGATCCAACGACGGCGGTCCGGTGGCGGGGACCGCCTAGCCTCGGCGGCATGTCACGGGTGCGCGCGGCTCTGCTCCGGCGGCTCGACCACGTGTGGGACCTGGGCTGGTGGAATCTGGGTGGAGCGGCGATCGTCGGCTTCTTCCTGTGCCTCGCCTGGTTTCCGCTCTCCACCGGCATTGACGGCTTCCGGGCCGCGCAGGCCGACGTCGAGGGCGCGGTCACGGTCGCCGGCTGCCGGCAGAACGATTTCCTCCGTGGGGATCCCTGGCGGTGCCGGGGCACGTTCCGCTCCGCCGACGGCACCGTGCGGATCGAGCGGATCACCTACGACGAGTGGCTGGACGAGGATCCCCGGGTCGTGGGCGGGCCGGCGTCGCTGCCCGCCCGGGTCAGTGGGCCTGGGGCGTCCCGGGCCCACCCGGTGGACGACGAGTGGCAGCCGGTGCTGATCACCGGGATCTTCGCCGTGGTGGTGGCGGCCCTGATGCTCTGGTGGTGGACCGGCCCGGACGAGCGGCCCCTCCGTCCGGCCGCCCCCGCCGCGGCCCGTCCACGGTCCGCCCGTCGGCCGAGGCCGGCGCGCAGGTGGGGCCGCCGTCGCGCCCGCCCGCGCCGGCGCTGAACCGCCCGTCCGGGTGATCCCGGTGCGGTAACGCCCTGGTCCGCGCCGGTTGGCGGGGTTGACTGGGGACGTGGAGAGCGCGGGGCTGCGGCGGATCTACGACGAACTGCTCGCCGAGGTGGAGGCGGGCGGCTTCGGCGAGCCGGCGCAGGGGCAGCTGACCGCCGAGCAGGTCGTGGCCCACCTGGCCGCCAACGACGAGCTGATGAGCGAGGCCACCGAGGCGGTCCTCGCCGGCTCGCCCTTCGCCTACTACGACCTGGAGACCATCCACCGCCCCCAGGTGGACGCGCTGGTCGTCGACTGCGGCGGCCTGGACGGGCTGGCCACCCTGCTGCGGGCCACCAGCCAGAAGCTCTGCGCCCTGGTGGACCGGCTCGGCCCGGCGGCGGACACCCCGGTCGACACCCACCTGCGGGAGGGCTTCGACCTGGTCGTCGACGACACCCTGCCCTGGTCGCGCACCCTGGACCTGCACGCCCGTGTCCACCTGCCGAAACACCTCGCGCAGCTCCGGGTCCTGCGGACGCCGCCGGGGGCGCCCACCGTCGACCGGCCGACCGTCGACCGGTCGGTCGGGTCGTGAGCCAGCCGGTGCGGTGAGCCGGCGCGGGGCCGGCCTGCGCAGCGCGGCCCGGTCGGTGGTCCCCGCGCTGTTGCCGCACCGGATCCGGATGGCGCTGCCGGTGATCGGCCAGTGCGCGTTGACGGCGGGCGCGGCGTGGTGGATCGCGGCGACCCTCTTCGGCCACCAGGCGCCGATCTTCGCCGCCACCGGCTCGTTGATCTGCCTGTCGGCGGGTATGGGCGGGCGGGGCCGGCAGGCCGTCGACCTGTTCGTGGGGGTGCTGGCCGGCGTCGCGGTGGGGGAGGGCGTCCAGGCCCTCGACCTCGGCATCGGATTCCTGGTGATGGTGCCGGCGCTCGCGCTGGCGATGTCGATCGCCGCCCTGATCGACGCGCGGCCGCTGACCTACGTCCAGTCCGGCACCGCCGTGTTGATCGTGACCGCACTGGGGCCGGCGCGGTCGCCCGCCGGCTATCTGCTGGACGTGGCGGTCGGCGGCGCGCTGGGTCTGCTCGGCAGCCAGGTGCTGTTCAGCCCCGATCCGGTGAAGCTGGTCGCCGCGCCGGTCCCGGAGATCCTGCGGGACACCGCGGTCGCGCTGCGGACGGCGGCCGAGGCGCTGCGCCGGGGCGGGCCGGCGCTGGCGGCCACCGCCTGCGAGCAGGCCCGGCACGCCAACGCCCGCCTCGGCCGGCTCACCGAGGCCCGGGTGGAGGCCCACCGGGTCACCGGCCGCACGGTACGCGGGCGCCGGCGGGCCGCCCGGCTGCACCGGGCCGACCGCCCCCTCGACGACGTCCACGTGCTGGTCGCCGCCGCCCTGCTGCTCTGCGACGACGTGCACCGACAGCTCACGTCCCACCCGACCGCGGGGTCGGGCCCGTTGCCGGACCGGTTGACCGAGCTGGCCGACGGGCTGGCGGAGCTCTCCGCCGCCACCACCGACCGCTCCGGATCCCGGCCCGGGTCCACCGCACCCGTGCCGTCCGGCCCCGGTGACCGCCCGGTGATCGAGGTGCACCTGCGCGACGCCACCGCCGCCCTGCACCGGCTCCGCGCCGTCGCCCCACCCTGACCCCCGCCGACCGGGCGGTCCTTGCCCGCGCCGCGGGAACGCGGGGTCAGGGGTGCCGGTGGAACGCCCGGCGGTACGCGCTCGGGGCGACGCCGATGCGCTGGCGGAGCTGCTGGCGCAGGGCGGCGGCGGTGCCGAAGCCGCAGCGGTGGGCCACCTGGTCGACGGTCAGGTCGGTGGTCTCCAGCAGCAGCCGGGCGTGGTCGGTGCGCTCCTGGAGCAGCCACTGGGCGGGGCTCAGCCCGGTCTCGGAGCGGAAGTGCCGGGTGAAGGTACGTACGCTCATCCGCGCGTGCTCGGCCAGGTCGCGCAGGGTGACCGGCTCGTGCAGCCGCTGCCGGGCCCACTCCCGGGTGCCGGCGGTGCCCGTTGCCGCCCGGTGGGGCACCGGCCGCTCGATGTACTGGGCCTGGCCGCCGTCGCGCCACGGCGGGACCACGCAGCGGCGGGCCGAGCGGTTGGCCACCTCGCTGCCGTGGTCGGTGCGGATGACGTGCAGGCACAGGTCGAGGCCGGCGGCCACCCCGGCCGAGGTGAGCACGTCGTCGGAGTCGATGAAGAGCACGTCGGGGTCCAGGTCGACCGCCGGGTGCAGCCGGCGGAACAGGTCCGTGTACGCCCAGTGGGTGGTGGCCCGCCGGCCGTCGAGCAGCCCGGCGGCGGCCAGCACGAACGCGCCGGTGCAGATCGACATGATCCGCGCGCCCCGCTCGTGGGCCGCCCGCAGCGCCGCCGCGACCTCGGGGTCGAGGACGCCGTCGGTCAGCGCCGGACCGCCGTGGATGCCCGGTACGACCACCGTGTCGGCGGCCTCGACCAGTTCGAGCCCGTGGTCGGGCAGCACCTGGTACCCGGCGGTGCTGCGCACCGGGCGGCCCCCCGGCGTGCAGGCGTCGACCGTGTAGAGCGGCCGCAGGTCCTTGGTGCGGGCGGTGCCGAAGACCTGGGAGGGGGTGCCGAGGTCGAGGCCGACCACCTGGTCGATGGCGAGCACCGCGACCCGGTGCGGGACGATCGTCATGGCCCGATTATTGCGCATGATGGCTTTCCGGCCACTCGTCGTCCGCGGGCCCGCCGTCGACACTCGTGTCGTGAACCGAACCCGCCGTCTCCACCCCGCCTGGCTGGTCGCCGCCGTCGCGTTCGTCGCGCTGGTCGGCGCCGCCGGCTTCCGGGCCACCCCCTCGGTCCTGCTGCACCCGCTGCACGCCGAGTTCGGTTGGCCGCTGGCCACCGTCTCCGCCGCCGTCTCGGTCAACCTGCTGCTCTACGGGCTGACCGCGCCGTTCGCCGCCGCGCTGATGGACCGGTTCGGCGTCCGACGGGTGGTGGCCGGCGCGCTGGCGCTGGTGGCGGCCGGCAGCGGCCTGACGGTGTTCATGACGGCCAGCTGGCAGCTGATCCTCTGCTGGGGGGTGCTCGTCGGGCTGGGCACCGGGTCGATGGCGCTCGCCTTCGTGGCCACGGTCACCGGGCGCTGGTTCGTCCGCCGTCGCGGGTTGGTCACCGGGGTGCTGACCGCCGGCGGGGCGGCCGGGCAACTGGTCTTCCTGCCGCTGCTCGCCGTGCTGGTCCGCGACCACGGGTGGCGCACGGCGGCGCTCGTCGTCGCCGGGGCGGCGCTGGCGGTCGTACCGCTGGTTGCCTGGCTGCTGCGGGAGCACCCGGCGGATCTCGGCCTGCCGGCCTACGGCGCGGCGGAGGTCGTGCCGCCCGCGCCGACGACGGGCGGCGCCGCCTCCCGGGCCGTCGGCGCGCTGGCCTCGGCCGCGCGGACCCGGCCGTTCTGGCTGCTCGCCGGCGGGTTCGCGATCTGCGGCGCGACCACCAACGGGCTGGTCGGCACGCACTTCGTGCCGGCCGCGCACGACCACGGGATGCCGGAGACCACCGCCGCGGGGCTGCTCGCCCTGGTCGGGCTCTTCGACATCGTCGGCACCATCGCCTCCGGCTGGCTCACCGACCGGGTGGACAGCCGGCTGCTGCTCGGCGCCTACTACGCGCTGCGCGGCGGGTCGCTGCTGGTGCTGCCCGGCCTCTTCGCCGGCACGGCCGAGCCGAGCATGCTGGTCTTCATCATCTTCTACGGCCTGGACTGGGTGGCCACCGTGCCGCCGACCGTCGCGCTGTGCCGGGAGTACTTCGGCGCGGCGGGCGCGGTGGTCTTCGGCTGGGTCTTCGCCGCCCACCAGTTCGGCGCGGCGATCGCCGCGACCGGGGCAGGCCTGGTCCGCGACCGCCTCGGCGACTACGCGGTGGCCTGGTACGTCGCCGGGGCGCTGTCGATCGGCGCGGCCGGGCTCTCGCTGCTGCTGCGCCGCCGGGAACCGGTGCCGGTGCCCGTGGTGGCGCCGCCGGCCCGGGCCTGGAGCTACCGCGGCTGAGGCGTCAGCCCACCGTCCACTGCTGCGGGGCGGCGCCGGTGCACGGGACCTGGACGAGTTCATCGCCGGACTCGGTGCCGCCGTCCTTCACCTCGGCGCACTTGCCGGAGTGGACCGCGACCAGCAGCACCGGGCCGGTGCCGACCGGGGTCAGCCGCCACTGCTGGTTGGCCTGCCCGTGGCAGGGGAACTGCTGGAGCTTCGCGCCGTCGTCGGTGCTGCCGCCCTCGACGTCCAGGCACTGCGCGTGCGCCGCGTTGGTGAGGGTGACCAGGTCCGGGGCGACCGGGTTGGCCACCCACTGCTGCTCCGGCCCGCCTGAGCAGCCGGCCAACTCGGCCTTGGCCTTCTCGTCCTCGTCGTCGGTGCCGACGCAGAGGCCGGAGGCCACCGCCCGGAACACCTTCGGCCCGGCCACCGGGGCGGGCGGGGTGGTGGGCGCGGCGGTCGGCGAGGGCGCGGCGGGGGTGGTCGGGGCCGGTTCGGTGACCTCCGGCGACGGCGGCTCCGCCGGGGGCGCGGAGGCGGCCGACGCCGGCACCACCGGCTGGTCGCCGCCGCCGAGCACACCGGTGGCGAAGAAGACCCCCACCAGTACGCCGACCAGCCCGGCGGCCAGCGCGAACCGGATCAGCGGGTCCCGGGGCAGCCCGGGTCGGGCGGACCGGCGGGCGCCGTAGACGGTGCCGGCCGGGTCGTGGTGTTCGTCGGGGGCGGACATGGGGGAATCCTGACCCACCGGACCGCTCGATGGCCACCCGGCCCGGCCGGCGGTGACTCAGTCGACGACCGTGACGTCCTTCCAGAACGCCACCCGGTCGCGCACCATCTCGGCGTCGGGCTTCGGGTCCGGGTAGTACCAGACGGCGTCGGCGCTGGTCCGGCCGTCGTGCTCGAGGCTGTAGTAGGCGGCGGTGCCCTTCCACGGGCAGAACGTGTGGGTCGCCGACTCCCGGATCAGGTCGTCGCGCAGGGCGGCGCGGGGGAAGTAGTGGTTGCCCTCCACCAGGACGGTGTCGTCGCTCTCGGCGATCACCAGATCGTTCCAGACGGCTTTCGGCATGGGTCCACGCTATGCCGTCCGCCCCGGACCGACCACCGATCGGCGGCGGGTCAGCGCGCGGGCTCCGGGTCGGTCACGTCGGCGACCGTCGCCCCGAGCGTGGTGATCGCCGCGTCGGCGTCCAGCGCGACGGCGGCGCCGTGCTCGCCCGCGCCGAGGGTGATCTCCCGGCCGCGCAACCGCTCGTCGGCGACGACCGGCCAGGCGGTGGTCGCGCCGAACGGGGTGATGGTCCCCCGTTCGTAGCCGGTGGCGTCGCGGGCTGCCGCCGCGTCGGGCATGGAGAGCCGGTTGACGCCGAGCAGCGCGCGCAGCTTGGGCCAGGAGATCACCCGGTCGCCCGGGGTGAGCACGAAGAGATGGTCGTCCGGGCCGCGGCGGACCACGATCGTCTTCACCACGTCCGGCACCGCGACGCCGCGGGCGGCGGCGGCCTCGGCGAGGCTGCGCACCGGCCCGTGCCGGATCACCCGGTACGGCAGACCGGCGGCGTCCAGGGCGGTGAGGGCGGGCGACAGCACGTCCGCCACGGTATCGGGATCGTCCGATCGTGGTGGCGAAAAGGCCACCGTGGACATCCCACGGACGGGCCGTTCGGCGCGTAAGGTGATCTCATGCGCGCGCTGCGTGATCATGACCTGGCGGTGGACACGTTGCGGCGGTCGTACGCCGCGGTGCCCCTCGGGGAACCCGTCCGCCTCGCCAAACGCACCTCGAATCTGTTCCGCCCCCGGGCGGCCACCAGCTCACCGGGCCTGGACGTCTCCGGGCTGGACGGTGTGCTGTCGGTCGACCCCCGGGCCCGCACCGCCGACGTGCAGGGCATGTGCACGTACGAGGACCTGGTCGACGCCACCCTCCCGCACGGACTGATGCCGCTGGTCGTGCCGCAGTTGCGCACGATCACCCTGGGCGGCGCGGTCACCGGGCTGGGCATCGAGTCCACCTCGTTCCGCAACGGCCTGCCGCACGAGTCGGTGACCGAGATGGACGTGCTCACCGGCGCGGGCGAGATCCTCACCGCCCGCCCGGAGGGCGAGCACGCCGACCTCTTCGCCGCCTTCCCCAACTCGCTGGGCAGCCTCGGCTACGCCACCCGGCTGCGCATCGAGCTCCAGCCCGTACGCCACGCCGTGGCGCTGCGCAACGTGCGCTTCAGCCGGCTGGAGGAGCTGACCGAGGCGATCGCCGACGTGGTCGTCAAGGGCGAGTGGGAGGGGCAGCCCGTCGACGCGATGGACGGGGTGATGTTCAGCCCCGGCGAGGCGTACCTGACCCTGGGCACCTTCACCGACGACGCGCCGCAGCTCAGCGACTACACCGGCCAGGAGATCTACTACCGGTCGCTGCGCCGGCGCACCCGCGACGCGCTGACCGCCCACGACTACCTCTGGCGCTGGGACACTGACTGGTTCTGGTGCTCGGCGGCGTTCGGGGTGCAGCACCCGGTCGTCCGCCGGCTCTGGCCGGCCCGGTGGCGGCGCAGCGACTTCTACCACCGGCTGGTCCGGCTGGAACACCGGCACCAGGTCGCCGCGCGGGTCGACCGCTGGCGCGGGCATCCGGCCCGCGAGCGGGTGGTGCAGGACGTCGAGATCCCGCTGGAGGCCACCGCCGACTTCCTCCGCTGGTTCGCCGCCAACGTGGGCATGAACCCGGTCTGGCTCTGCCCGCTGCGGTTGCGCGAGCCGGCCGGGCCGGGCTCGGCGCGGACCTGGCCGCTGTATCCGCTCCGGCCGGGGCAGACCTACGTCAACATCGGTTTCTGGGGAAGTGTGCCGATCGCCGAGGGAGCGGCCGACGGCGACGTGAACCGCTCGATCGAGCGGGCGGTGTCCGACATGGGTGGTCACAAGTCCCTCTACTCGGACGCGTACTACGACCGAGCGGCCTTCGACCGGCTCTACGGCGGGGAGACCTGGCGTGCCGTGAAGGACCGCTACGACCCGGATCACCGGCTCACCGGACTCTACGAGAAGGCGGTTGCACGAAAATGAGCCTGACCGACCGAGAACAGGGGGCGAGCAGTTCCCCCGCCACACCGCCGCCGGCCGGGGGCCGAGGCGGCCCCACCGTCGCCGACGTCGTCCGGGCGCTGACCACCGGCGAGCTGCCGGTGCGGATCACCGGGTACGACGGCAGCGCGATCGGCCCGGCCGACAGCGGGATCACCCTGTCCATCTGCTCCGAGCGTGGTCTGACGTACCTGCTCACCGCCCCCGGTGACCTGGGCATGGCGCGGGCGTACGTCAGCGGGGACCTGCGGTTGCAGGGCGTGCACCCCGGCGACCCGTACGAGGCGTTGCGGGTGCTCAAGGACGAGCTGCGGGTGCGTACCCCGTCGCTGGCCGAGGGGCTGGCGCTGGTGCGCGGGCTGGGCTGGGAGCGGCTGCTGCCCCCGCCGCCCCCGCCGCAGGAGGCGCAGCCGCGCTGGCGGCGGGTGATGAACGGGCTGCGTCACTCCCGCCTGCGGGACAGCACCGCCATCTCGCACCACTACGACGTCTCGAACGCCTTCTACGAGAAGGTGCTCGGCCCGTCCATGACGTACACCTGCGCGGTGTTCCACAGCCCGGGCGACACGCTGGAGCAGGCCCAGGCGGCCAAGTACGACCTGGTCGCCGGCAAGCTGGCGCTCAAGCCGGGGATGCGGCTGCTCGACGTGGGCTGCGGCTGGGGCGGCATGGTCCGGCACGCCGCCCGGGAGTACGGCGTGAAGGCGCTCGGCGTCACGCTGTCCCGGGAGCAGGCGCGGTGGGCGCAGGCGGCGATCGAGCGGGAGGGGCTGACCGAGCTGGCCGAGGTGCGCCACCTGGACTACCGGGACGCCCCGCGGCAGCAGTTCGACGTGGTCTCCTCGATCGGGCTGACCGAGCACATCGGGGTGCGCAACTACCCGGCGTACTTCGGGGCGCTGCGGGACCGGCTGCGGCCGGACGGCCGGCTGCTCAACCACTGCATCACCCGGGCCGACAACCGGGCCCCGCACCGCTCCGGCGCCTTCATCGACCGGTACGTCTTCCCCGACGGCGAGCTGGCCGGGCCGGGCCGGCTGATCAGTGAGATCCACGACGTGGGGCTGGAGGTGCACCACGAGGAGAACCTGCGGCAGCACTACGCGCTGACCCTGGCCGCCTGGTGCCGCAACCTCGTCGAGAACTGGGACTTCTGCGTCTCGGAGGTGGGGCAGGGCACCGCGCGGGTGTGGGGCCTCTACATGGCCGGGTCCCGGCTGGCCTTCGAGACCAACGGCATCCAGCTGCACCAGGTGCTGGCCACCCGCAACGGGCCGGCCGGGCAGACGTCGTACCCGCTGCGCCCCGACTGGACGCCCTGACCGCGGAACCGCCCGAGGAGAGCCGCGCCGGGTCGGCGCGGCTTTCCTCGATCCTATTGACAAAGAGAGTTTTTACGTACAAGCTCATTTGTGCGATGAGAGACGTCATGTACCTGGAGCAGCTTGAGCAGGCCGAGGTCCTGCTCAAGCCGCAGCGCGTCGAGGTGCTGCGGCAGTTGGCCGAGCCCCGCACCTGCACCGAGGTCGCCACCCGGCTGGGGCAGACGCCGCAGCGCGTCTACTACCACGTCAAGCAGTTGGTGGCGGCCGGCCTGGTCGAGCAGGTGGCGAGCCGGAAGGTGCGCGGCATCAGCGAGGGCATCTACCAGGCCGCCGCCCGGTCGTACTGGCTCTCGCCCCGCCTGGTGGGGCGGGTCGGCGGGGTGCGCCGGGCCCGGGACGAGCTCAGCCTGGGCTACCTGCTCGACCTGATGGAGGAGGTCCAGGCGGACGTCGCCGCCCTCGACCGGTCCGCGCCGGAGCTGCCCTCCATCGGGGTGTCCGGCGAGATCCGGGTGCCGGCCGAGCGCCGGCAGGAGTTTCTGCACGACCTGCAGTCCACGCTGCGGGACCTGTTCACACGCTACGGCGGCGCCGAGGGGGACGCCTTCAAGCTGGCCGTGGCCTGCTACCCCAAGGGGGACGACCGTGAGTGATTCGTTGAAGCTGGGTGCCCGTCTCGCCGCGCCGGTCGAGGCCGTCCGGCGCGCCCTGACCGACCCGGCCGAGCTGCGCGTCTGGTTCGCCGAGCACGCCGAGGTGGAGCTGCCCCGACGGTACGAGTTCTGGGGCCGCTTCACGCCCGAGGGCGACGCGCCGCACCAGCGCCTGCTGCACGCCGACGAGGACACGCTGCGCTTCGCCTGGCTGCTCGACGGGGTGGAGACCACCAGCGAGATAGCCCTGACGCCCGAGGGGCCGGGCAGCACCCTGCTGACCCTCACCCAGAGCCACTTCAACTTCGCCGAGGCAATGGACGGCAGCACCATCCGGGGGGTGCTCCAGACCTGGTGGAGCCTGTCGATCGCCAACCTCGCCGCGCACCTGGAGGGGCGCCCGCTGCTGCCGAAGACCGACTTCACCTCCGCCGACCTGCGCGGCGAGCTGCTGATCGGCGCGCCGGTCGAGCGGGTCTGGCAGTCGCTGACCGACTCCGCCCAGGCCAGCGCCTGGTTCGGCTACCCGATCGGCATCGAGCCCTGGGTCGGCGGCCGGTACGCCATGGGCGGCTTCGAGGCCGGGTACGCGGCCAAGGTGGTCGACCTGGAGCCCGGCCACCGGATGTCCGTCGACTGGGGACCGACCGGCATCAGCACCTGGGAGCTGGCCGAGTCCGATGGCAAGACCAAGCTGACGTTCGTGCAGAGCGGCTTCGACGAGGGCAACCCGCCGTACGCGGCCTGGAGCGGGTCGGTGGCCGGCCTGTCCGAGCTGCGCCGCTACCACGAGATGGCCGACTGGCAGCCGATCTGGGTGCTGGAGGAGCTGCCCACCGGCGCCTGACCGTCCCGCCCTCTTGCGCCGGCGCGGGCCGCACCCCCTCGTGGGCTTGGTGCGGCCCGCGCCGTCCGTGCAGCCTGAGCCGGTTCCGGCGTGACCCCTGGCGCGTCGACCGGCGGTGGTCCGGCGGGATGGGCTGATCGGGTGTGGCCGGGCGGCAAGGGCGCTGTCGGTGCCCTTTCGAGCTGATGACGCAAACGATTCATCCGGCACCGGCCCGCGCGCCCGGCGGCCCGCGGTGTGGTCGCCTCGCTAGCCCCGATTCGTTCACGTCATCAGCTCGAAAGGGCTCGCACACCCATGTCATGGTGGCGGCGGCCTGGTGACGTCTGCCCCTGAGGTCGCTCGACAGGTGTGCCTGGGCGGATGCTGGTCGATCACCGGCGGCCTCGCGGCCGGCAGGCACCTCCGCGCTGGTCGGACCGCCGGCCGTCCCGCCGGTGCCCACCGACCCCGAACCCGGTGGGTGGCGGCGGACGGTCCCGCGTCGTCAGCGGTCCAGCTCGCCCGCGCGGCGCAGCAGCGCCCGGCGTTCCGGATCGGAGCCGACCAGGTCGGCGGCGGCGCGGAACAGCGCGGCGGCGCGTACCGGGTCGCCGTGGCGGGCGGTCAGCTCGGCCTGCGCGGCGAGCGCCGGCGGGTAGCCGTCGAGCGCGCCGCCCGCGCGGGCCTCGGCGACCAGGGCCAGCCCCGCCGCCGGCCCGTGGGCGTAGCCGTGCGCCACCGCCCAGTTGAGCCGGATCACCGGGGTGGGCCGGATCCGGGCCAGCTCGTCGTAGCAGCCGGCGATGGCGGCCCAGTCGGTGTCGGCGGCGGTCGGGGCGGTGGCGTGCGCGGCGGCGATCCGGGCCTGGAGCGGGTGAAGAGCAGGTAGAGCACGGCCAGCACGCCCGGCAGCCGCTCGACCAGCGCGGGCCCGGTCGGCACCCGGTAGGGGATGCCGGCCGTGGCGATCCTGGTCTTCGCCCGGGTGATCCGCCGGGTCATGGTGGACTCGCTGACCAGGAAGGCGCGGGCGATGTCGGCGGTGGGCACCCCGGCCACCGTGCGCAGGGTCAGGGCGACCCGTGCCTCCAGGGCCAGCGCCGGGTGGCAGCAGGTGAAGACGAGTCGCAGCCGGTCGTCCACCACGTCCTCCTCCGTCCCGGTCGGCGGCTCCGGATCGGTCAGCAGGGCCAGGTCCCGCAGCCTGCGCCGCTCCACCGCGGCGCGGCGCAGTCTCTCACCAGGGTGACGAACGGCCGACCCGGATCCGGACACCGACCGGCGGGAAATCTTCGCCGACGCACCGGTACGGCGGGTCCACCGGGTCGGGGCCGGACCCGGGTGGATCATGTCATCGGCACCGCTCACCGGCGACGGAGTGACCGAGGAGGACCGCCATGCCCCGCGACGACTGGAAGGGTGTCGTCAACCAGATCCTCTACGGGTTGATCTTCACCGTCGAGCTGGACGACGCGGCCGCCGCCCGGATGGCCGAGGCGATGGTCGAACGCCGGTCGTTCGGCGCCGGTCCGCGCCTCTACGCCGCGGCGATCGCCCGGGCCCGGCGGCACCGCGGCCCGCTGACCGACGAGCTGCCCACCCCGCACGACGAGGAGCGGTTCCGGGAATTCCTGGAGCTGCTCGCCGTCCAGCTCGACGCCCGTCGGCCGTGGCGGCGAACCACTTCCTGAAAACCGGTGTGTGAGCCCCCTCCCGTGGGTACAGGCCGGCGATGTTCTTCATCTTCGGACTGCGCACGTCCGTCAACCGGTCCGGCGTGGTCACCGCGGTCTGCCGCAACTGCGGCAACCGGGCCGCGCAGGTGATCACCCGCCGGTCGACGAAGTTCACCCTCTTCTTCATTCCGCTGATCCCGGTCCGCACCCGCTACGTGCAGCAGTGCTCGTTCTGCGGGGCCGAGTACGGCATCGCCAAGGACGAGGCCCGCAGCCTCCCGGTGGGCTGACCCGGAGATGGCCCGCTTCCTCTGCTGGCTGATCGGCCGGCAACCGGTCGTGCCGGCCCTCGCGCCGGTGCACACCGTCTCCCGTCCGCCCTGCACCCCGGGCCGTCGCCGGCACCGCCGTCGCAGCCGGCCACTGGCCGGGGCCCGCTCGCCCCGCTCACCCTGGAACCGGTCCGCCGAGCGCTGACCATGTGATCTTCCGCCCGTACCGGATGCCTGCTGACCTCCGCGTTCTAGGCTGGGGCCGCCGTCCGAACGGGGAGAATCTTTGCGTAACCACCCGGCCGTCGTGCTGGTCGCCGTCCTGCTGTCCACCCTTTCGCTGCCGGTCTCGCTGACCGGCGCGTCGGTCGCCCTGCCGGACATCGGGCGGGACCTCGACGCCGGACTGGCCGGCGTGCAGTGGGTGGTGAACGGCTACAACGCCACCTTCGCCAGCTTCATGCTGGCCACCGGGGCGCTGGCGGACCTGCTCGGCCGGCGCCGGGTCTTCGTCACCGGCGTCGCGATCTTCGCCGGCTCCGGGCTGCTCGCCTCGGTCGCCGGGAACATCGTGCTGCTCGACCTGCTGCGCGCGCTGGCCGGCGTCGGCGCGGCCGCCGCCGCGACCAGTGCCTCCGCCCTGCTGGCCCACGCCTTCCCAGGCCGGGCTCGGGCCCGGGTGTTCAGCATCTTCGGGACGACCATCGGCGTCGGCCTCGCCTTCGGGCCCTCCATCGCCGGCCTGCTGATCTCCGCGTTCGGCTGGCGGGCGGTCTTCGCCGCGCCGGCGCTGGCCGCCGTGGCGGTGCTGGCGCTCACCCCGCTGCTGCCCGAGTCCCGCCAGCCGCACGCCGGGCGGATCGACTGGCCCGGGACGGTCACCTTCACCGCCGCGCTGCTGCTGCTCATCTTCGGTTTCGTGCAGGGCCCCGAGCTGGGCTGGTCCGCCCCGGTGATCGTGGCGGCCTTCGCCGCGGCGGTGGCCCTGCTGGTGGCCTTCGTCCGGGTGGAACGCCGACGGCCCGAGCCGATGTTCGACCTGGCCCTGCTGGCGAGCCCCCGCTTCCTCGGCATCTGCCTGGCGGCGGCCACCATCGTCGCGGTGCTGGTGCCGCTGCTGGTCTACCTGCCGTCGTACCTGACCACGGTGGTCGGGATGAGCCCCGGCGCCGCCGGCGCGACGCTCATCCTGCTGACCGCGCCGACGCTGGTGCTGCCGTTGCTCAGCGGTGCCCTGACCCGGCTGGTGCCGGCCCCGGCGGTGATCGTCACCTCGGTGGCGGTGGTCGCGGTGGGCGCCGCCTGGGCCACCGTGCTCGCCCCGGACAGCGGCGCCGCCGCCCTGGCCGGCCCGCTGCTCACCATCGGCGTCGGGGTGGGGTTGTCGATCGGCCTGCTCGACGCCATGGCGATCGGCAGCGTCGCCGCGCACCGGGCGGCCACCGGCGCCGGGATGATCAACACGGCTCGGCTGGCCAGCGAGACGGTCGCCATCGCGGTGGTCGGCGCGGTGCTGGCCAGCACCACCGCCGGCCGGCTCGCCGACCCCGGCTTCACCGGCGGCCTGCGTACCGTGCTCTGGGCGATGACCGGCGTGGCCCTGCTCGCCGCGGTGGCGACCGCCGTGCTGGTCCGCCGGGCCCGCGTCCCGGCCGAACCGGCGCTGAGCGCCTATCCTGGCGGATCGTGACGAGCACCGCGCAGCGCCTGGCCGCGATCCGCGGCGACCTGCCCCCGAAGCGGCACAACGCCCGGACCATCGCCGCGCTCACCGGCAACCCGGGCTGCGCCCGCCGGGCGGTGCTGGACGGCGCCGGGGTGGACAAGCCGAGGCTGGCGGAGGCGATCGGCTTCCCGGCCCGCTTCGGACAGTCGCGGTTCGCCATCACCCGGGGCAACGCCTTCGAGTCACAGGTGAAGGCCGACGGCGGGGCGGAGCTGCTGCGGCTGGTCGCCGAGCGGCTCGGCGTACCGGTGCCGGAGCGGGCCGGCTGGACAGACCTCGGCGGCGCGGACGACCTGCCGGACCGGCACGAGCGGTCCCGCCGGGCGCTGACCGCCCAGGGGCCCGAGGCGGCGCTCTTCGACCACCCGTTGCTCGGTCTGGACGTCGCCGGCCAGCGGGTGCACCTGGAGCCCGACCTGGTCGCCGCCCGGCTCGGCGGCCGGTTCCACGTGGTGGAGATCAAGTCGTTCCCGGTGGTCGACGGGCAGGCCGACCCGGCGAAGGTGGCCGCCGCGGCCATCCAGTCCGCCGTCCACGTGCTGGCGCTGCGCGAACTGCTCGCCGCCGAGGGGCACGCCGAGGAGCTGGTCTCGCACGACGTGGTGCTCATCTGCCCGCGCGACTTCGGCAACCGGCCGGTGGCCAGCCTGCTCGACGTCCGCAAGCAGCTGCTGGTGCTGCGCCGGCAGCTCGACCGGATGGCGAAGCTGGACGCGCTGCTCGACACCGTGCCGGCGGACTTCACCGCCGACCCGACCGCCGACCCGGCGACCCTGGCCGCCGGCCTGCGCGGGGTGCCGGCCCGCTACGCGCCGGAGTGCCTGGCCAGTTGCGAGCTGGCGTACTTCTGCCGCAACGAGGCGGGCGGGCACACCGGGGCGCTGGGCCGGCCGGTCCGGGAGGCGCTGGGCGGCGTCGCCACCGTCGCCGAGGTGCTGGCGCTGGCGACCGGCGAGCGCGCCCCCGAGCCCGAGCAGGAGGAGGCCGCCGCGCTGCTGCGGGCCGCCGCCCGGTTGCGCGCCGACGCCCTCGCCGGAAACCCCGCATGAGTACGCCCCGCGCCCGCCGGGCGCCGGCCGCCCCGATCCGGCGGTCCGCATGAGTACGCTCCGGGCTCTCGCCAGGGCGCAGGCGCTGGCCGCCGGGGTGGCCCAGCCGGTGGCCACCGTCCGGCACCTGCACCTGTCCGCGCGTCCGCTGGTGGTGGTGCCGCTGGCCATGGCCGGCGAGGCGAACGCGCCACTGGCGGCGCTGGTCGGCGCGGCCCCCGACGAGGCGCGGCTGCTGATCGTGCCGCAGCCCCGCAACCGGGACCAGCGCTTCCGCTTCGCCGCCGAGCTGGCCGCCACCGTGCTGCCCTACCTCGACGAGTTCCGCGACGTCACCGAGGCGGTGCCGGTCGACCAGGGCCGCGACGTCCGGCACCGGTACGTCGACGCGCCGCAGCTGCTGGTGCCGAACCCGGCCGGGATCACCTTCCTGCGGCTGCTGGGCCGCTCGACCCGGTTCCGCCGCCCGGACGGCGATCATCCGGTACATCCGTCGGTGCCGCTGCTCGGGCGGTGGCTGACCTTCTTCGCCGAGCGGGCCGAGCACCCCGGCTCGTCGGCGCTGGTGGCGATGACCGACGCGCTGAGCCTGCACTGGGCCACCGGCCAGAGCGTGGTGGAGGACCTGCACCTGCCGGCGCTGCTCGGCTGGATCGATCCGCCGGCCGGCATGACCGGGGCGCAGGCGGCCGCCCGGGCCGAGGACCCGGTGGTCTGTCCGCCCGCCGGCCCGGCCACCGATCCGGAGTTCGACAACCGGGTGCTCGCCCCGGCCGTCGCCGCGTACGCCGAGGCGGGCGACGACCCGGTGGCGCGCGGCGCGGCGTACGCGGAGCTGGAGCGGGTGCTGCGCGACCAGCTGGCGCCCACCTGGGAGCTGATGTGGCGCGGCGTCGGGCTGCTGCGGACCCTGCCGCCCGGCGCCCGGGTGGCCGGCCGCTGGAACGGCGACAAGGACGCCTTCACCGGCCACGCCGAGCACGTCGACGCCGGCGGCGGCCCGCAGCCGCGGCGCGACGGCGCGGTGGTGGCCGCCCAGCGGCTGCACCGGCTGGAACGCGCCCTGACCACGTACGCGGTGCAGCGCGCCTACGACGATCCGCTGGTGATGGCCGAGCACCGGCTGACCGGGGAGGCGTTCGTCGGGGACGTGACGCTGGCCGACCCGAAGCGGGTCGACGACACGGGGAAGCGGCCGGTGCTGCGCCCCCGGATCCAGCTCGTCACCACCGAGCCGGTGCTGGTGCCGGTCGGCACGACGCTCTACTCGCCGGCCCGGCCGACGCAGAAGGCCAGGGTGGTCTTCCTGACCCCGGCGGCGGACGGCAAGACCGAGGTGGTGCTGGAACTCTCCGGCGCGATGGGCCGGGGGCTGACCGCGGCGCCGGGCAGCGTGCCGGAGGTGGGGGAGCGGCTCTGCTACACCACCCTGTCCGAGGCGTTCCTGCCCGCCGGAGCCTTCCCGACGCCGGAGGAGACGCCGTGGACGCACGGCGGCCCCCCGCCCACCCGCTCCGACGACGCGCCCGCCGCGAGCGACGCCGACCCCGCCGAGGACTGGGCCTGAGCAGCGGCGGGCCCGGCACCGCCACCGTTTACGGGCCCGGCCCGGACACCGCCACCGCCCACGGGCCTGGGCCGGCCGACGCCGACGGCGGCGGCTGACCGCCGCGCCGCCCCGCGTCCTTTCTGGCCGGACAGCTCGTCGCGCCCGCCGTCGCGCCCGCCGTCGCGCCGGTCCGACCGTCCTGGACGGACGGTCCTGCCCGGGTCCCTCGGCCCTGGCGAGGTGCCCCGGTGCTGGCTAGGCTGCGATGGTTCGCCGCCCGTGACCGGTCCTCACCGTCGAGGTGCGCACAGGAGAGAGAGCCGGAGCGACCATCGTGCTGCCCGATGACGCCCGCCGAGAGGCCGTCGCGCCGCCCCGCTCGACCCGCGCCCGACGGGTCGGCGCGGTTGCCGCGGCGCTGGTCGTCCTCGTCGAGGCGGTCTGGCTGACGGCCGCGCTGCCCGGCGCCGCCCTGGCCGGCGACCTCGGCGCGATCACGGTGGCCGCGTGGTCGACCCTCGCCTGCGCCGCCGCGGCCCGCCGGCACCCCGCGACGCTGCGCCGGTTCTGGACGCTGCTGGCGGTCACCATGGCCCTCGCCGCCGCCGGCCGTACGCTGTGGACCGTCCAGCGCCTCGGCGGCGAGACACTGCCGCACACCCCGCTGATCGGTGCCGTCTTCACCGCCGGCATCCTCACCGGCACCATGGCCCTGCTCTGCTCGCTCGCCGCCCCGCGCAGCGCGGTGGGTCGGGCCCGCACGCTGCTCGACGGGGTGATCGTCGCGCTGGCCCTGATCCCGATCGGCTGGGTGGTGGTGTTCCGGGACATCGCCGACGCCGACCTGGCCGATCCGCTGCGTACCTTCGGCCTGCTCTACCCGATGCTCGACCTGATGCAGCTGACCATCCTGGTGGCGGTGGCCGGCCCGTCCCGCCCGATCTGGCGGCCGCTGACCCTGATCGGCGCGAGCCTGGCCACCCGGGCCGGCGCCGACGCGGTCTACGTCTCGCTCGTCGCGCACGGCACCTACGCCCCCGGGCACGTGATCGACGTCTGCTGGCCGCTGAGCTACCTGCTGATCGGCGTGGCCACCACGTACCCGCCGCCGCCGGTCGGTGAGGGCGGCGACGAGGGCATCGAGTCGCCGTTGCCGCCCTGGTGGCGGGTCGCCCTGCCGTACCTGCCGGTGGGCGGGGCGATCATCGCGGTGGTGCTCGCCCGGCACCCCACCGGGCAGACCCCGCACCTGGTCTTCATCGGCATGATGGCGCTGCTCGGCGCCCTGGCGCTGCGGCAGGGACTGGCCGCCAACGAGAACCTCCGCCTGGTCGCGCGGCTGCGCCGGCTCGCCTACGCCGACCAGCTCACCGGCCTGCCCAACCGGCTGATGTTCAACCGGCGGCTGCGCCGGGCGCTGCGCGACGGGCCGCCGGTCGCCGTCCTGCTGCTGGACCTGGACGGGTTCAAGCAGGTCAACGACCGGTTCGGGCACGCCACCGGGGACACCCTGCTGACCAGCATCGCCGACCGGATGCGGGACGCCGTCGGCGACGACGGCACCATCGCCCGGCTCGGCGGGGACGAGTTCGCCGTGCTGGTCGACGGGGACGGCCCGGTCGCGCCGGAACGGCTCGCCGAGCGGCTGCTCGCCGCCCTGCAACCCTCCGCGGGCGAGGAGGACGTCGGCATCCACCCGTCGGCCAGCATCGGCATCGCCGAGTACGGCCCGCAGCACGCCTCCCACAGCGACCTGCTGCGCGACGCCGACATCGCGATGTACGCGGCCAAGGCCGCCGGGAAGTCGGCGTACCGGACGTGCACGCCGGGGCTGCGCGAGTCGGCGGTGACCCGGGCGGAGCTGATCGCCGACCTGCGCCGGGCGGTCGACGAGCAGCAGCTGCACCTCGACTACCAGCCGATCGTCGACCTGGCCACCGGCGCGGTCCGCAGCGCGGAGGCGCTCGTCCGCTGGCGGCATCCCCGGCTGGGGCTGCTCGGGCCGGCCGCGTTCCTGCCGCTGGCCGAGGAGACCGGCCTGATCGTGCCGATCGACCGCTGGGTGATCCACGAGGCCTGCCGGGCCGCCGCGACCTGGCGGGAACGGGCGCCGGAGGCCACCGTGGCGGTGAACATCGCCGCCGCCCACCTGCGCCGCCCGGACCTGATCGCCACCGTCACCGCGGCCACCGCCAGCGCCGGGCTGGCCCCCCGCGCGCTGACCCTGGAGCTGACCGAGTCGGCGCTGATCGACGGCAGCGAGGCGGTGCTGGAGCGGCTGGGCCAGCTGCGCGAGCTGGGCATCCGGATCGCCATCGACGACTTCGGCACCGGCTACTCGTCGCTGAGCTACCTGCACCGCATCCCGGCCACCGAGCTGAAGATCGACCGGTCGTTCGTCTCCCGGCTCGACACCGACGCCCGGGCGTACGCGACCGTGGAGATGGTGACCCGGCTGGCCGGCGCGTTCAACCTGACGGTGGTGGCCGAGGGGGTGGAGACCGAGGAGCAGCACGCGGCGGTCACCGCGATCGGCTGCGTGCACGGGCAGGGCTACCGCTACGGCCGCCCCGGCCGCCTGACCGACCTGCGCCCGGTCTCCGCCCCGGTCTGACCGGTCGGCCCGGCCGGACGGCCCGCCGAGTACGCCGGCCAGCGGCTGACCACCGGCAAGCAGGCGGAGTGCTTCGCCGAGGGTGTGACGAGGGGCGCAGAATCGGGCTTGACCCTCACGCAACGGCAGGCGGGAGCCTTGGTCGCGGAAGGGAGGGAAACCATGGCGTACACGGTGGGTCAGGTGGCGAAGGCGGCCCGGGTGACGGTCCGGACGCTGCACCACTACGACGAGATCGGGCTGCTGTCGCCCAGCGGACGCACCGCGGCGGGCTACCGCCGCTACGACGACGCGGACCTGGAGCGCCTGCAGCACATCCGGTTCTACCGGGAGCTGGGGTTCCCGCTTGAGGAGATCGCGGCGATCCTCGACGACCCGACCGCCGACCCGGCGGCGCACCTGCGCCGGCAGCACGAGCTGCTGACCGGGCGGATCGGGAAGCTCCAGGAGATGGTCACCGCGATCGAGCTCGCGATGGAGGCGAGAAGAATGAACATCAATCTGACCCCGGAGGAGCGGTTCGAGGTCTTCGGGGACTTCGACCCGGACGCGCACGCCGAGGAGGCGGAGCAGCGCTGGGGCGGCACCGAGGCGTACCGGGAGTCGAACCGGCGGGTGGCCGGTTACTCGAAGGAGGACTGGCTGCGCAACAAGGCGGAGAACGAGGACTGGGGGCGGCGGTTCGTCGAGGTGATGGCGTCCGGGGCGACGGCGGACTCGCCGGCGGCGATGGCGCTGGCCGAGGAGCACCGGCAGCTGATCAGCCGCTGGTTCTACGACTGCTCCTACGAGATCCACACCGGGTTGGCCGAGATGTACGTGGCGGATCCGCGGTTCACCGCGCACTACGAGGCGATCGCGCCGGGGATGGCCGCGTACCTGAACGAGGCGATCCACGCCAACGCGATCACGCGCGCCTGAGTCGGTGTGGGGGGTGCGGCTCCCGCCTGGCAGGCATATTGGTGCCTGTCAGGCGGACCGCCCCACCACACCACCGGAGGTCACCGTGCTCATCGTCGCCGGAAGTCTCTACGTCGACCCGGCCGGGCGGGACGCCTACCTGGCGTCCTGCGCCGAGACCGTGCGGCAGGCGCGCTCGGCGCCCGGCTGCGTGGACTTCGCGATCAGCGCCGACCTGGTCGAGCCGGGCCGGATCAACGTCTACGAGCGCTGGGACAGCGACGACCAACTGCTCGCCTTCCGCGGTTCCGGCCCAGCGGAGGAGCAGATGGCGGCGATCCTCGGCGCCGAGGTGCACCGCTACCGCATCTCCGCCGTCGAAGCCCCCTGACCACCCCCGCGTAAAGATCCGCGCACTTTCTCGGAAAGAGTGGCTGTTCCGCGCTGGATGGGCCCTCTTTCTCAGAAAGTGCCGGCCCGACTGGCGACGGGCGGGGGCGAGGTGGGGGCGGGGTTACAGCAGGAGGTCGAGGAGGAGGACGCCGAGGAAGCCGACCACGGAGATGATCGTCTCCATCACCGACCAGCTCTTGATGGTCTGTCCGACCGTCAATCCGAAGTACTCCTTGACCAGCCAGAAGCCCGCGTCGTTGACGTGCGAGAAGAACAGCGACCCGCAGCCGATGGCCAGCGCCAGCAGCGCCACCTCCGGTCCCTGGAGGGTCTCCGCCAGCGGCGCGACGATACCGGCGGCGGTGATGGTGGCGACGGTGGCCGAGCCGGTCGCCACCCGGATGCCGACGGCCACCAGCCAGCCCAGCAGCAGCGGCGAGAGGTTCGCGCCCTCGGCCGCGTTCGCGACCAGGTTCCCCACCCCGGCGTCGACCAGCACCTGCTTGAAACCGCCGCCGGCGGCGACGATCAGCAGGATGCCGGCGATCGGCGGCAGCGACCCGCCGAGGAAGGCGGAGACCTGCGTGCGGCTGAAACCGGTCCGGTAGCCGAGGAAGATCATCGCGAAGATGACGCCGGCGAGCAGGGCGACGATCGGGGTGCCGACGATGTCCAGCGCCTTGCGGCCGGCGGTGCCCTCGTCGAGGGTCAGCTCGCCGATCGCCCGTAGCAGCATCAGCACCACCGGCAGCAGGACGGTGATGACCGCGGCCCACAGGGCCGGCGCCCGGCGCGCCCGCACTCGTGCGGTGGCGGCCTCGTCGATCGGCTCACCCGGGCGGCCGGCGCCGGGGTTGGCCAGGTCGTCCTCGGTGACCAGGTCGCCGTCGGCGTCGAGCGGGCCGCGCCCGGTGGCCGCCGGACCCCGGCCGCCGGCGAGCGCGGCCGGTCGCCGGGTGGGTAGCAACGCCTCCGGTGCGGTGGCGGGCACGTAGCGGGCGATGAAGTTGCCGAAGATCGGACCGGCGACGATCACCGTCGGGATGGCGACCAGCAGTCCCAGCGCGAGGGTCTGGCCGAGGTTGGCGCCCAGGGCGTCGATCGCGACCAGCGGGCCCGGGTGCGGCGGCACCAGGCCGTGCAGCACCGACAGGCCGGCCAGCGCCGGGATGCCGATCTTCATCAGGGGTACGTCGGTGCGCAACGAGACCAGCAGCACGATCGGCACCAGTAGCACGACGCCGACCTCGAAGAAGAGCGGCAGCCCGATGAGGGCGGCGACCCCGGCCATCGCCCAGGGCAGCGCCGTGCCGGAGACCCGGCCGACCACCCGTTCGACGATGCCGTCCGCGCCGCCGGATTCGGCGAGCAGGCCACCGATCATGGCCCCGAGCGCGATCAGCAGGCCGACTCCGCCCACCGTGGAGCCGACGCCGCCGCTGAACGAGGTGACGATCTTCTCGGGGGAGACGCCGGCGACCACGCCGAGCACCGCCGCGCCGAGGATCAGCGACAGGAACGGGTGGACCTTGCCCCAGGCGATCAGGAGCACCACCGCGGCGATGCCCAGCAGTGCCGCGACGATCAGTTGGGCGTCACCGGCGTCGGTGAGCTCGGCCGGTGCGGCGAGGACAGTGGTCACGGTAATCACGACCTTCGGACGGCGTCCGGTCCCGTGCGGGACGGGCGATCACATGGGTGCGGGGGCGGGTGACGGTTCCGGCGGCAGGCTCGGGGCCAGCCGTCGCAGCGACGCGAAGGTCGGGACGAGTGCGTCGTACAGCTCGGAGAAGAGCGGGAGCAGCGCGGCGTAGGTGGCGGCGGCGGCCGGGTCGGGGCGTACCGTCTCGTCGATGTCCACCAGGTCGGCGGCGACGTCGATGGACGGGATCAGCCCGAGCGCCTGCATGCCGAGCAGCGCCGCGCCGAAGCTGGAACCCTCGTGCCCGGCGGGAAACCGCACCGGCATGCCGAGCGCGTCGGCGAGGATCTGCCGCCACAGCGGGCTGCGCGCGAAGCCGCCGCTGGCCCGGATCTCGCGTACCTCGTTGCCGGCCGCCCGTACCGAGGCCAGCACCAGGGCGAGCTGCTGGCACACCCCCTCCAGCGCCGCCCGGATCAGATGCTCGCGGCGGTGGCCGTGGGTGAGCCCCACGTACGCCCCGCGCGGCAGCGCGCTCCAGTGCGGCGCCCGCTCGCTGAGCAGGTACGGCAGCATGATCAGCCCACCGGACCCGACCGGCGCCCGCTCGGCCAGCGCCAGCAGCTCCTCCTCGGAGTCCTCGCCCAGCTCCGGAGCCAGCGCGTCGCCGGCCCACTGGAGCACGATGCCGCCGTTGTTGATCGCGCCGCCGACCACCCAGCGCTCCTCGGTCAGCGCGTAGCAGAACACCCCGCCGAGCGGATCGACGGCCGGCCGCTCCACGGCCACCCGCATCGCCCCGGACGTGCCGATCGAACAGGCCACCACGCCCGGCCGGACCGCCCCCAGGCCGAGGTTGGCCAGCGGGCCGTCGCCCGCGCCGACCACCACCGGGGTGTCGGCGGGCAGCCCGGTCGCCACGGCCGCCGCGGCGGTGAGGCCGGGCAGCACCGTGGTGGTCGCGACGAGCTGCGGCAGCTGCTCCTCGACGATGCCAGCGATGCCCAGCGCCTGCGCGTCCCAGACCAGGTGGTGGATGTCCATCAGCCCGGTGGCCGAGGCCACCGAGTGGTCGGTCACCAGCGCGTCGGTCAGGCGCAGCAGCACGTAGTCCTTGATGCCGACCCAGTGCGCGACCCGCTCGAAGACCATCGGCTCCTGCTCGGCGAACCAGACCAGCTTCGGCAGCGGCGCCATCGGGTGCACCGGCGTGCCGGTACGCCGGTGCAGCGCCAGCCCCGGCGGGGCGGCCCGCAACCGCTCGGCCTGCGCGCTGGCCCGGGAATCCGCCCAGGTCACCGACGGGGTCAACGGGACGCCCTCGGCGTCCAGGCCGATCAGGCTGTGCATGGCGGTGCTGAACGACAAGCCCGCCACCGGCCCGGGCAGCTCGCCGGCCACCGTACGGACGCACTCGACGACCGCGTCGAAGATGGTCGACGGGTCCTGTTCCGCCCAACCCGGGTGCGGCTCGTCCAGCGGATAGCCCACGGAATGGTGGGCGAGCTGCTCGCCTTCGGTGTCGTAGGCGACCACCTTGGTGCTTGTGGTGCCGATGTCGACGCCGAGCACGACCCTGTCGCTCCTCGCGCCCACCAGCCCACCTCCGCCTGACGTGCCGGGTAGCCCCGTCGCCGTCCGGCTGCGGCTGACGTTACCGAGGGTGAGGGCACCCCGCATGGCGCACCGGATGATCCCGCCTCGGCCGGCGCCGCCGCCGGCCTCCTGCCGAGGCGAACGTGAATCGACGCAGCGCATCCACCAATCGTCCGGATTGGTCACCCGATCGGGTGGTTCGCGCGCTTCGGCGTGTCCGCCGGACTCGCCGCCACCGTTGATCCGGATGACACCCCGGTTGGTGGCTCGCGCGGCGAAGGAGTCGGCGTGGCAGATACTGATTCGACGGGTTCCACCTGGCGTTACACCTGGGCGCGCAAGCAGAACGAGCGCCGGCAGCGGGCATACCGCGAAGCCGAGCGCGCGTGGCGACAGCGCGACGACGAGCTGCGGCGACTGCGTACCCTCGCCGTCGACCTGCACGGCTCGGTGGCGGCCGGCCACGGCCTGCCCCTGGAGCTCGCCCCCGGCGAGGTGGTCTTCTGGGCGCTGCCCGCCGCGCAACTGGTCGAGGTCCGGCACACCACGGTGCTGCCCGCACCCGACCTGACCGTCGAGCCGCTGCCGGCGCCGCTGCGCCACCGGCTCCCCGACGGCGTCCGGGCCACCGACGCCGGCGTGGCCGTGATCACCAACCGCCGACTGGTGCTGCTCGGCGGACGCGGCCGGCGCGACTGGGCGTACGGGAAGATGACCGGCCTGTCCCACGACCCGGCGGCCCCGGTGTCGCTGATCCAGGTCCTCGACCGGCGGCGCACCTGCGGCCTGCTGGTGCCGCCCACGGCGGCGGCCGAGTTCCGGTTCACCCTCACCCTGGCCTTCGCCGACGCCATCGAACAGCGCGCGGCGGTGATCGCGCAGCTCGACGAGCTGATCGCCGAACACGAGCAGACCCGGCCGTTCCGGCCGGCGATCGCCACCCCCGGGCAGGCCCGGCTCGCCGGGCGCATCCCCGGCGGCCGGCGCACCGTCGCCGTCGCCATCGCGCTCGCCCTGGTCGTGCCCGCGGTCCTCTTCGAGGCCGACCCGCCGGTCAGCCCCGGCTCCGACGTCGCCGTCGCCGCCACGCCGGTGCCCGCGCGGGTGGCCGCGCCCCGCGCCGCCGCGCCCTCGCCGTCCGCCGTGGCGAAGCCCCGCCGCTCGCCGGCCGCGCCCTCGCCGTCGGCCGAGCGGCGCTGCGGCGCCCCGACCAACCCCATGCGGTACGACTTCTGCGGCGGCGAGCGCGTCCGCCGGCCCGACCACCGGCTCTGCGACTTCTTCGACTGCGCGCAGAACCTCTGGGCGGGGCGCGGCTACCTGGTGCAGTGCAAGGACGGCGCGGTCAGCCTCACCGGCGGTCGGCGCGACGCCTGCGCCGGTCACCGGGGGGTGCGGCGCACCGTGTTCAGCTGAAGTCGGGCAGGGTGAGCGTGCCGTCGTCGGCGAGCGGAAACCCCGGGTTCCAGGCGATCTCCCAGACGTGACCGTCGGGGTCGGTGAAGAAGCCGGCGTAGCCGCCGTAGAAGGTCTCCGCCGCCGGGCGGGTGATCCGCGCGCCGGCCCGCTCCGCCGTGGCCAGCACGGCGTCGACCTCGGCGCGGTTACGGACGTTCTGCGCCAGCGTCAGGCCGCCCGGGCCGGTGTCCGGCACGCCCGCGTCGGCGGCCAGTTTCTCCCGGCCCCACAACACCAGGGCGAGACCACCGGCCTGGAAGAAGACGGTCTTTTCGACCTCCTGCCCCCGCCAGCCGAGGCGCTCGTAGAACGCCCGGGCGCGCGGGAGGTCGACGACGCCGAGGGTGATCAGGCTGATCCGCTGTTCCATGCCCCGGACCGTACCGCCGGGGACCGTCACGTTCTCCTACGGCGTTCCGTCAGGTATGCATGAGGATCTTCGTCCGGGCCGCCTGCGTCCTGCTCGGGTTGACCGCACTGCTGGTCGGAGGGTGGGCGCTGCGCCGACCGGACGGTTTCGCCGAGGCGGTCGATTTTCCCGGCAGCCACCACTTCGTCCACGACGTCGGCGCGTTCCAGCTCGGCATCGGGGTGACCCTGCTGCTCGCCGCGATCTGGGCCGACGCGCCGGCGGTCGCCCTGGCCGGATACCTCGCCGGGGCGCTCGCGCACACCGGCACCCACCTCGCCGACCGGCACCTCGGCGGCAGCGCCGGCCAGACCTGGCTGGTCGGGCTCACCGCCGCGCTGGCGGCGCTCGCGCTGGTGGCCCGGTGGCGCGAACTCGGCGGCGTGCTCGGCGCGGTCGAGGTCGGCGCGGCACCGGCGTGGGCGCCGTTCACCCGGCAGAAGACCGTGCTGCTGACCAGCTTCCGCCGCGACGGCACCCCGGTCGGCACGGCGGTGAGCATCGCCGTCGACGGCGACCGGGCGTACGTGCGCAGCTTCGAGCGGGCCGGCAAAACCCGGCGCGTCCGCAACGAGCCCAGGGTCACCGTCGCCCCGTCCACCGCTCGCGGCCGACCGACCGGCCCCGCCGGCGAGGCCACCGCGCGTCGGCTCACCGGCGACGAGGAGCGGCACGCCGCCCGGCTGCTGGTCCGCAAGTACCCCGTGCTGCACGGCGTGCTCGTGCCGCTGGCTCACCGCCTCGGGCGGCGGCGCACCGGCCGTACCGTCCACTTCGCCCTCACCACGCCGCCGGACCGACCGGCCTGACCAGCGCCCGGGTGGCGGGGCTGCCGCACCATGGACGGCGTGATCAACAGACTGTGGGGTCGGCGCACCGCCAAGAACAAGAAGAAGCGCGACTGGGCCTACGCCGGCTGTGACGCCTGCGAGTGCGACGGTCCGAACTGCTGCGACCTCGGGCTCTTCTCCTTCCTGCTCACCCTCGGCGCCGCTACCGCCCAGGTCAGCCGGGCACCGGTCGTCGACCGGGCCGGCCGGGCCGCGATCCTCGGCTACCGCCGCTGGCTGTCGCACCGCTGGCCCGGCCAGTGCCGGTTCACCCCGACGTGCAGCGCGTACGGCCTCACCGCCGTCGAGCGGTACGGCCTGGCGGTCGGCGGGCGGATGGCGGCGGACCGGCTGCGCCGCTGCCGACCCGGCGTGCCGCGCGGCACCCACGACCCGGTGCGATAACCGCTCGCCCCGCGTCCCGCCCCGGCGCTACCAAGATGCGGGCCAGTGCTTCGCCCTTTGGGCGGGGGTGAAGGCCTGCGCGGGAGGGCCGTCTCGGCCCGAGCGTGCTCTAGCCTGGCCGGTTGTGAAGACCAAGTGGGCATGCAGTGCGAAAACGCGATGCCTGCCGGTGCGTACGCTTGCGGTTTCTGTCATAGGCCACTGCCAGACTGTCCGATGTGCAGCTTCGGTACAACTACCGCGTCTACCCGACGTCGGGTCAACGGGAAGCGCTGGCGCGGGCGTTCGGGTGCGCGCGGGTGGTGTTCAATGACGCGCTGCGCGCACGACAGGCAGCCCGGGAGCAGGGCCTGCCCTACATCTCCGACGGGGACCTGTCCAAGCGGGTGATTACCGAGGCGAAGACGACGCCGCAGCGGGCGTGGCTGGGTGAGGTGTCGGCGGTGGTGTTGCAGCAGGCCCTCGCCGATCTGAACCTCGCGTACCGCAACTTCTTCGCATCCCTGTCCGGAAAGCGGAAGGGGCGCAAGGTGGCCCCGCCGCGGTTCCGGTCGCGCAAGGACAACCGGCAGGCTATCCGGTTCACCGCGAACGCCCGATTCAAGGTGCTGGATAACGGTCGGCTGCGGCTGCCGAAGATTGGTGATCTGGCGGTGCGGTGGTCGCGGGCGTTGCCCGCGACACCGAGTTCGGTGACGATCGTCATGGACGCGGCGGGCCGGTACTTCGCCTCGTTCGTCGTCCAGGCCGGCGACGAGCCGCTGCCGCCGGCCGAGGCCGAGGTGGGCATCGACCTGGGTCTGACCCACTTCGCGGTCCTGTCCGACGGCACGAAGGTCGCGGCGCCGCGATTCCTGCGAAAAGCCGCCCGCAAGCTGCGCCGGTTGCAGCAGGCGCTGTCGCGTAAGCAGCGGGGCAGCAACAACCGCACGAAGGCCGTCGTCACGGTGGCGAAGGCGCACGCCCGGGTGGCTGACACGAGGCGAGACTGGCAGCACAAGCTCTCGATCCAGATCATCCGCGACAACCAAGCGGTGTACGTCGAGGACCTGTGTGTTACCGGCCTTGCCCGGACCCGCCTGGCGAGGTCGGTGCACGACGCCGGCTGGGCCGGCTTCACCGCGATGTTGGAGTACAAGGCCGCCCGGTACGGGCGCACCTTCGCCAAGATCGATCGGTTCGCGCCCACGTCGCAGACGTGCTCGGTGTGCGGCCGGCTCGACGGTCCCAAGCCGCTGAACGTCCGGTCGTGGACCTGCCCGTGCGGTGCGGTCCACGACCGGGACGTCAACGCGGCCATCAACGTGCTCGCGGCGGGACGCGCCGAGAGCCTAAACGCCTGTGGAGCGCAGGTAAGACCGGCACCCGTGCCGGCACCGCGCCGGGAAGCAGGAATCCGCCCACGTGCTGCGCCCTGTTCCACGCGCAGCACGGAGGGAACCCCTGTCCCTTTAGGGCGGGGAGAACGTCAAGGTCGGCGACCGTGACCCGCACCGTGACCCTCGTCCTGGTCGACCCCGCCGGCCGGCTGCTCGGGGCACTGCCTCCGTACGAGGTGCCGACCCCCTGGTGGCAGGAGGTCGACGCGGTCGTCTGCGGCGCTCCCGTCGAGGTCGCGGTGCTGCGGCTGCTGTCCGGCGTCAGCGACCGGCCAGGATCGGCGGCGCGGTGACGTATCTGGCCGAGGTGGCCGCCCCACCCGCCGTACCGCTGCGACCGGTGGACCTGGAACTCGCGTCGCACCCGCTGCGCGCGCTCTACGCCAAGCCGGGCGGACCGGCCGCCACCGTCGGGTGGGCCACCGCCGCCCTCGACCGCCTCGGCCGGCCGGCGAAGGAGGCAGCACAGCGGCGCACCTGGAACCTGTCCGCGATCTGGCGACTCGACGGTCCGCGCGGCCCGGTCTGGCTCAAGCAGGTGCCCGGTTTCTTCCGGCACGAGGCGGCGGTGCTGCGCCGGCTCGGCGCGATCACGCCCGGCCTGGTGCCGCCGCTGCTCGCCGCGGACGACGACGGCCGGATGCTGCTCGACCACGTGCCGGGGGAGGACCGCTACGGGGCGGACCCCGCCGAACGTCACGCCATCGCCGCCGACCAGCACACCCTCCAGGTACGCGCGCTGCCCCTCGTCGACGACCTGGTGGCGGCCGGGGTGCCCGACCTGCGCGGCGCCGCCCTGGCCCGCTGGATCCGCGCCGCGCTCGCCCTGCACCACGCCGACGCCGTGCTGGACGGGCTGGAGGAGCGGCTGGCGCGGGCCCGGCGGTGCGGCGTGCCGGACACCCTGGTGCACGGGGACCTGCACCCCGGCAACGTCCGCAGCGACGGTGACCGGCGGGTCATCATCGACTGGGGTGACTCGTTCGTCGGGCACCCGGCCTTCGACATCCTGGTACTGACCATCGGGCTTCCGCCCGACGCGTCGGGCGCCCTGGTGGCCGCGTGGTGCGCCCGGTGGCGGGCCGACGTGCCCGGCTGCGAGCCGGAACGGGCCGTGGAGCTGCTGCGGCCGGTCGCGGCACTGCGGTCGGCGGCCGTGTACGCGGCCTTCCTCGCCGCGATCGAGCCGAGCGAGCGGGTGTACCACGAGGCCGACGTGCCGCACTGGCTGGCGCAGGCCGCCACCCTGCTCGGGCGGGGCTGAGCCGTGGAGATCCGGGCGGGAATCCGGCTAGGCCAGCTTGGTCACTCGGGGGCGTGGCAGACGGCCTCGACGTTGTTGCCGTCCGGGTCGCGGACGAACGCGCCGAAGTAGGTGGGGTGGTACTCCGGCCAGAGCCGGGGTGCGTGCAGCACCTCGGCGCCGGCGGCGACCGCGGCGTCGTGGAACGCCTGCACGGCGGCCCGGTCCGGCGCGGTGAACGCGATGTGCGCCTCGCGCGCCTCACCGCCGGTGTTCACCGGGCCGAGCCAGAAGTCGGGGCTGTCGGTGCCGTACCCGATGACCGGGCCGAACTCCATCACCCGGCGACCGCCGAGCGGGGCCAGGACGGCGTCGTAGAAGGCGGCGCTGGCCGCCACGTCACGGGCCTGGATGGACAGGTGGTCGAGCATGGGTGCCTCCTGCGGGCGTCGGGTCCGGGTCAGGCTAGAACTCCGCTCCGACACTTTGCCCGCCACGCCCGGCGGCTCGGGCAGAACTTACCGGTAACATCCGTGCTGACCGGGCACCAGCTGAGCCATCGGGAACCCATTGGACGTCAGGCAGGTCTCCTACTTCCTCGCGGTAGCCGAGCACGGTGGCTTCAGTCGGGCGGCCTCGGCGCTCGACGTCGCCCAGCCGACGCTGTCGCAGTCGGTGCGCGCGCTCGAGCGCGAACTCGGCGCCGAGCTGTTCCACCGGGTCCCGCACGGGTTGGTGCTCTCCTACGCGGGCAGGGCCTTCGTCGGCCCGGCCCGCCAGATGCTGCGCGGCATCACCGCCGCCCGCGAGGCGGTGGGGTCGCACGCACGAGCCACGCCGGCCCTCGATCTGGTCGCCGTGCCCGTGCTGGCGGCCTACCCGGGAGCGTCCCTGGTCGGCTCCTTCCGGCGCGAGAATCCGCACATCGTCGTCCACATCGACGAGCCGGAGACCGACGACGGCCTGCACATCCTCGTCCGGGACGGGCACAGCGAGCTGGGCCTGACGCACCTGCCCCTGCCGCACCTCGGGCTCCACGTGGTCGAACTCGGCGTACAGGAGCTGTGGCTGGCGTTCCCGCCCGGCACCGACGTCGGCCCGGGTGACGCCGTGCCGCTGGCCCGGCTGCACGGCGCCGACGTCCTCGGGGTGCCGCGCGGGAGCTGGGAACGGGACGACGTCGAGCGGGCGCTGCGCGATCAGGGCGTCCGCACCCGGCTGGTGGTCGAGGTGGCGCACCCGGAGGCGCTCGCGCCGCTCGTCCTCGGCGGTGCCGGCGCCGCCTTCCTGGTGCGGGAGACCGCGCACTCGGCCGCCTCGCTCGGCGCCGTCGTGCGCCCGGTCGACCCGCCGCTGCGGCAGGCGTACGGGCTGGTGCACCGGCCCGGTCCACTGTCGCCGGCCGCCCGCGCGTTCGTGGCACACGCCCGCGCCGTGTGCGGGGCGGGGCGATGACGGTCGACCTGCGCCAGCTGGAGTACTTCCTCGCCGTGGTCGACCACGGCGGCGTCACCCGCGCGGCCGCGGCCATCCGCATCGCCCAGCCGTCCCTGTCGCAGGCGATCCGGGGGCTGGAACGCGAACTCGGCATCGAGCTGTTCCACCGCACCGGGCGCGGCCTGGTCCTCACCGTCGGCGGCGAGGCGCTGGTCGCCCCGGCCCGACAGGTCCTTCAGGACGCCACCGCCGCCCGGGCCGCGGTCGCCGACGTGGTGAACCTGCGCACCGGACGGCTCGACATCGCCGCGCACGCCGCACTGACCGTCGACCCCCTCACCCCGGCGATCGCCACCCTGCGGCGACGCTTCCCCGGCATCGCGGTGCGCGTGTTGGAGCCCCGCGACGACGAGGACCTGGCCCGGCTCGTCCGCGACGGAAGCTGCGAGCTGGCCCTGACGTACCTGCCCATCCCCGACCTCCGGCTGCCCGTGCGGGAGCTGGGCGCACAGCAGGTGTGGGCGGTGCTGCCGCCCGGCACGCCCGCCCCCGACGGGCCGCTGCCGCTGCGGGCGCTCCAGGACACCCCGGTGATCGACATCCAGGGGCACAGCGCGCTGCGCGCGACGGTCCTGGCCGCGCTCGCCACGGCCGGTGTGCGGATGCGTCGCGCGGCGGTGACCCGGCACCGCGAGGCGGTCGTACCCATGGTCCTGGCCCAGGCCGGCGCCGCGTTCCTGACCCGGTGGTACGCCGACGAGGCGGCCCGCGGCGGGGCCGTCGTGCGGGCGCTGGACCCACCGGTGGTCTGCCGGTTCGCCCTGGTCCACCGGTCCGGGCGGCTGTCGCCGGCCGCCCAGGCCCTGCTGGAACTGCTGCCCGGGCCGGAGTAGACCGGCCAGGCCGTGAGGCCGTGGGGTGCACGCCGCCAGCCATAGCCGCCGCCTATGGGGCGGGTGACGGCTCGTCTTTGATTTCGCCGGCCCGCCGGTCTTCGATCAGTGGACCCCACCCGCGTCCGGTCCGCGACGCCGCTCCTCCCCTTCGACAGCGAGGAACCATGGCCCAACTGTCGCTGGCCTCCGTCCTGGCCGAGTCCGCCCGGCGCCGACCCGCGCATCCCGCGATCGTCTGCGGCGACGAACGCGTCACGTACGCGGAGCTGTGGGCGCAGACCCGGGGCTACGCCGCGGCGCTGGCCGAGCGGGGGGTACGCCCCGGTGACCATGTCGCGCTCATGGCCGCGAACGTGCCGGACTTTCCGCGCGCCTACTACGCGATCCTCTCGCTCGGCGCGGTCGTGGTGCCGATCCACCTGCTGTTGACCGCGGAGGAGGTGGCGTTCGTCCTGCGCGACAGCCACGCCCGTGCCCTGGTGCACGGCGGCGGTGACCCGGCGACGGCCGTGAAGGCGGCGGAGCTGGCCGGAATACCGGCGGTCGGACTGGATCCGGCCGATCCGGACTCGCTGGTCGCGGCGGCCGCCCGGCTGGCGCCGAGGCCCGGGCTGGTGCCGACCGCGCCGGACGACCCCGCCGTGGTGCTCTACACCAGCGGCACCACGGGTCGACCGAAGGGCGCGGTGCTGACCCATTTCAACCTGACGATGAACGCCACCGTCAACGCCTTCGACGACCTCGGGGTACGCCGCGACGACGTGCTGCTCGGCTGCCTGCCGCTGTTCCACAGCTTCGGGCAGACCGCCGCGATGAACACCGCGTTCCGCGCCGCCGCCACGCTCGTGCTCCAGCCGCGCTTCGACCCGGTCCAAGCGTTGGAGCTGATGGTCGCGCATGACGTGACGGCGTTCCTCGGCGTGCCCACCATGTACATCGCGCTGCTCGACGCGGCCCGCAGGGGCGCACCGCGCCCGTCCCTGCGGCTGTGCGTCTCCGGCGGCGCGTCGCTGCCGCTCAGCGTGCTCGACGAGGTCGCGGCGACGTTCACGACGACCGTGTACGAAGGCTACGGGCTGTCCGAGACCTCCCCGGTGGCCACCACCAACCAGCCGACCTTCGGCACGCGGCCGGGCACCGTCGGCTGCCCCATCTGGGGCGTCGACGTCGAGGTGGCCCGGGCCGACCGGGAGGACCACGTGGAGCTGCTCCCGCCGGGCGAGATCGGCGAGATCGTCATCCGTGGGCACAACATCTTCGCCGGCTACCTCGGCCAGCCACGGGCGACCGCGGAGGTCCTCCGGGACGGCTGGTTCCGCACGGGCGACATCGGCACCCGGGACGAGGCCGGGTTCGTCACGATCGTCGACCGGAAGAAGGACCTCATCATCCGGGGCGGATTCAACGTCTACCCGCGGGAGGTCGAGGAGGCGCTGCTGCGCCACCCGGCGATCGGGCAGGTCGCGGTGGTCGGCGTACCCCATCCGACGCACGGCGAAGAGGTCTGCGCGGTCGTCATCCCGGCAACGGAGGTGACCGCGGACGAGATCATCGATTGGGCGCGCGAGCAGGTGGGCCGCCACATGTATCCGAGGCGGGTCGAGTTCGTCGACGAGTTCCCGTTGGGTCCGAGCATGAAGGTCCTCAAGCGGGAGCTACGGTGGCGCTTCGCGCAGGACCGGACGCCCTGACCTGCTGAAGACCCCGCACGTGACCGTCGTCGACCAGTGATGGAAGGAGTTCCCGTGGCCCGATCCCCCCTCGACCCCGCGGTCGCCCGCGCCGCGTGGCGCCGCGCCGAACCGATCCACGCCATGATCTATTTCGCCCCCGAGGCGCGGCAACGGTACGAGGCGCTGGGGCTGGACGGCCTGACGGGCTACTTCGCGTCCCGGTCGGCCGCGTTCGGTGCGGTGCCGGCCGAGCCGGTCGTCGCGACGTTCTTCAACTTCAAGCCCGCACTGGTACGCGCGGCGCTGCCCGCCGCGTGGGAGCGGGCAGACCCGCCGGCCGTGCTGCGGGCCCGCCTGGACGCCGCGGACGCGGCCCTGAGCCGGGCCTTCTCGGCTCTGGAGGACGCAGCGGTGACCGTCGCCGAGGCGGCCGGGCTGGCGCGCCGGGCCGCCGAGTCGGCGTGCGAGCAGCTGCCCGGGCGTCCGCTGTTCGCCGCGCACGCGGCGCTGCCGTGGCCGGAGGAGCCGCAGCTGGTGCTCTGGCACGCGCAGACGCTGCTGCGCGAGTTCCGTGGCGACGGGCACGTGAACGCCCTCGTCGTCGCCGGCGTCACCGGCCTCGACGCGCTCGTGCTGCACGCGGCGACCGGTGACGTACCGGTGCGGTTCCTGCTTCGCAGTCGCGGCTGGACCGTCGACGAGTGGGCGGCGGCGGTGGACGGGCTGCGGTCCCGGGGTCTGATCGCCGACGGTGGCGCCGACGACCTCGCGCTCACCGACGCCGGCCGGGAGTTGCGTCAGTCGGTCGAGGACCGGACCGACGCGCTCGCCGAACCGGCGTACCGGGTGCTCGGCGAGGACGGGTGTGCGCGGCTCGCGGAAGCGGCGCGGCCGCTCAGCCGCGCCGTCGTCGACGCCGGGCTGCTGAACCTGAAGGCCACACCCACCGCGGGATGACCGGACTCGCCGGCGCTCCATCGCCGGCGGACCTCCTCGACGAGTGCCTCGGGCCGGTACCGGTTCAGCGTCTCCACCGCTTGGCGGAGCGCGGTCACCCGCAGCGCCAGTCCCTCGAACGGTGCCGGCCTGATGGCGCCACTGGTCGGCGTCGGCACGACAGATCCTGGTGCCAGCGGGCAGTCGTGGGCCCGGCGCCATCGCGCTCTTTCACCCTCCTTCCACAGTGCTTCCACGCTCGACCGGAACAGTCGACGTCATCGATTGACGCCGTCACCCCCGGCCGGGGGTGACCGGTCACGACGGGAGGCCCGTGCCGCCCACCGTGGCCAGACAAGCGGGGAAGGACTGATCACCGTGTGCGCAACGCCGACCGTGGCCGTCGTGAGGGAGCTGATCGCGCGATGACCAGAAAGCCGCACCTACGCACCCTCGCCATGGCAGCCGCCGTGTTGACGGCGGTCTCCCTGCCGGCCACCCCGGTCGCGGCGCGAACCTCCGCCGAGGCGGCCGTCCCGGCCGCGGCGGCGGTGGTTCCCATCGCCGCCGCCGAGGTCCGCAACTACGCCTGGTTCAACAGCAAGGCCGAGTTCCCGGACATGCACAGAGGGGTCGGCGCCCACGTGGCGCGGTTGATCAACGCGACGCCGCGGGGGGCGACGCTGTCGCTCACTCTCTACTTCTTCAACCGCCAGGAGGTGCTCGACGCCCTCCGCGCCGCGGCCGGGCGAGGCGTACGGGTCCGGATCGTGATCAACGGGAGCCAGGTCTGGGCCGGCGACGCCTTCTACCAGGCGCTGAAGGCGGCTCCGGGAATCACGCTCGTGGAGTGCGGTACGAGGCGCGCCGACAAGCAGTCGACCCGTGGTTGCATGACCGACCGGACGGGACCGTCGCCGCTGGGGAACCCGCCGCTGATGCACGACAAGTTCATGACCATCTCCAGCGTGCGGCTGGCCGGCGGCGGTACGGCGAACAACGTCCTCTACGTGTCCTCGGCCAACCTCGACTACTACGCGGCCTACGAGAACGCGATCACCATCAGCCACGAGGGCCTGTACGCGGACTACCTGCGGTACTTCAACAGCCTGCTGGCCCACGGCAGGTCCGGGGCGAGTGACGACAACGCGGGCCGGACCTATGCGGCCGGCGCGCACCGCCTCTACACCTTCCCCCGCCGCGAAGCGGCCGGCAGCACGCCGGGCAGCGGAAGCAACGACCCGATCGTGAGCATCCTGAAGGGCCTCAGCTGCTCCGGGTCGACGACGGTCGACCTGGCGAACTTCCGGATCCAGCGCCGCGCCGTGGTGAACGCGCTCATCGCCGCCCGCAAGCGCGGGTGCCAGGTGCGGATCGTCACCGGCGCCAAGTCCGGTGCCCCGCACGACAAGGGCAAACCCATGTCCGCGCTGGTGGACCTCGCCAAGGCCATGCCCGTGCATCTCTGCGGCTACACCGAGAACGACAACGGTGAGCAGCAGGGCATCCCGATGCACGAGAAGTTCATGATCATCCGGCAGGGCAGCCAGTCCACGCTCTACCTGGGCAGCCACAACCTCACTTACCGGGCGCTGCGCCAGAACGACGAGAACATCCTGGCGCTGCGCAACCACCCGCTCGCCACGCCGTTCCAGCAGCGGTTCGAGTCCCACCACAGCACGTGCTGGGTCTACACGCCCGAATCGGGCGTCGCTGCGACGGCCGACGACGAGGCGGCGGCCTGAACCACATCGAGCCCTATCGGATCGGTGCCGGAGTTCGCCGAGGCGGCTCCGGCACCCCGAGGGTGGCGCAACTATGACCGCGCCGCCCACCGCGACGACGGTGCACCCGATGGCAAGGGGGCGGGTGCATCGTCGTCGCGCGGGCTCATGGACCGCCCCGCAGCAGCGTCCGCACTCGATCGGCGTCCGGGTGCGCGATCTCGGTGAGGATGTCCAGGGACTGCCGCCAGGACCGCCGTGCCGCCTCGGGGTCACCACCGGCGTGCTGGGTCTCGCCGAGGTGGCGAAGGGTGACCGCCTCGTTCATCCGGTCGCCGAGCTTCCGATACAGCAGCAGCGCCTGCCGGTAGCAGGCGCTCGCCTGGTGGAGGTCGACCTGGCGGTAGGCGTAGCCGAGGCTGTCCCACGCGCCGGCCATGCCGACCGGGTCGCCGATGCGCTCCAGCAGCGCGAGGGATCGCCGACAGTGCACGATCGCCCGCTCGTGATCGCCGAGCAGAGCCAGACACCACCCCACCGAGTTCAGCGTGTTCGCCTCGCCCCGCAGGTGACCGGCGCGCTGGAACAGTCCCAGCGCGTGCTCGTCGTGTCGCAGCGCCCCGGCGACGTCGCCCTGCTGCTCGGACAACCAGCCGAGGCTGCGATAGGTGAAACCCTGTCCGACGAGGTCACCGAGGCCGTCGAACAGCTCCAGCGCCTGCCGGTAGTGCTCCTGGGCCTCGTCGTACCGACGCAGCCGCACGTGCGCGCCGCCCACGATCCGGTGCGCCTCCGCCTCGGCCGCCCGGTCGCCCTGCCGTCGTGCGGCGGCCACCCCGGCCAGACCGGCCCGGACCCAGTCCGACCAGTGCCCACGCCGGGCGAAGAAGTTCGCCAGGGCCCACGCCAGCCGCCACACGTGCCCGTCGAGGCCCGCGCCCGCCGCCTGGTCCACCCCGGCCAGCAGAGCCGCGTGCTCCGCACCGAACCAGGCCAGCGCCGCCTCCCGGTTCGCGAACACCTCCGGCGTCACCCCGCCGGCCGCGTCCGGTGGCGCCAGGGGGTCGCGGTGCGGCCAGAGCAACGCGTCGGCGGCGAGCGCGGTGCGCAGGTAGTGGTCCAGCACCCGCCGCACCGCCGCCGGCCGCTCGCCGTCGTCCCGGCCCAGCTCATCCGCGTACGCGCGGAGCAGGTCGTGTAGCGCGTACCGGCCGGGGGTTTGCTCCACGACCAGGTGGGCCGCGGCCAGCTCGCGCAGCTCGGGCCGTACCCGATCGGGTGGCCGGCCGGCGAGGCTGGCCGCGGTGGCGACCGTGACCTCCGGGCCGGGATGCGCCGCCAGCAACCGGAACAGCCGCGCCGCCGGCGGCGCCAGACTCCGGTACGACCAGGAGAAGACCGCGCGTACGTCGGCGGCGGTGTCGCCTGCGGCGAACGCGTCCAGGCCCCGGGCGGCCCGCAGCTCCCCGGCCAGCGCGTCGAGCGTGAACTCGGGGTGGGTGGCCGCGCGGGCGGCGACGATGGCCAGGGCCAGCGGAAGCCGGCCGCACGACGTGACGATCCGCCGCACCGCCGCCGGCTCCTCAGCCATCCGCGCGGGGCCGACCCGGCGGGCGATCAGCTCGCGGGATTCGGTCTCGGTGAGCAGGTCGAGCCGCAGCGGGCGGGCGCCCTCGGCGACCACCAGGCCGGAGAGCTGGTTGCGGCTGACCACCACCGTGGCGCAGCCGGCCGCGCCGGGCAGCAGCGGGCGCACCTGCTCGGCGTCGCGGACGTTGTCGAGTACCACCAGCACCCGCCGGTCGGCCAGCAGGCCGCGGTAGAGGCCGACCTGCGCGTCGAGGGTTGCCGGCACCCGTTCGGGCGGCACCCCGAGCGCGTCGAGGAAGCCGCGTACCGCCTCACCCGCGCTCATCGGCGCGCCCGTCGGATCGAACCCGCGCATGCCGACGTACAGCTGCCCGTCCGGGAAGTCGTCGCGTACCGCGTGGGCCAGCCGGATCGCGAAGAGCGTCTTGCCGACGCCCGCCGCGCCGTTGACCAGCACGGTCGGCGGGCCGTCCGCCGCGGAGCGCAGCAGCTCGCGGGCGGCGACGAGCGCGGCGGTCCGGCCCACGAACTGGGGTGGGTCGGGTGGAAGCAGGGAAGGTCGGACCGGCTTGGCGTGGTCCGCCGGTCGTCGTGGCGACGGTAGTCGCCGGTGCAGGATGTCCCGGTGGAGTTCCTCGAGCTCGGGGTCGTCCAGGCCGCGCTCCCGCAGCAGGACCAGCCCATTCCGGCACACCTCCGCGGCCTCGTCCACCCGCTGCTCGGCATAGAGCGACAGGGCGAGCAGCTGCCTGACGGCCTCGTCGTAGGGGTCGTCGGCGAGCGCGCCGGCGAGTTGGGCGATCGCCTCGGCGTGGCGGTCGAGAGCGGTGAGGGCTTGCGCGTAATAACGTCGCGCCGCCCGGCGGGTGGCGTCGAGCCGGGCGATCCTCGGCAGGACGAACGGGCGGTCCGACACGTCGGCGAAGGCAGGGCCGCGCCAGAGCGCCAGTGCCTGGGGGAGCAGGGCGGCGGCTCGTTCGGTCAGGTCCGGCTCACCGGCGGAGACCAGGCGGCGGGCCTCGGCGCACCAGGTCTCGAAGCGGTGGGCGTCGACCGCATCCTTCGGGGCGTCGAGCCGGTAGGCGGCGCCGGCGCCCGAGCCGACGGTCACCAGTGTTTTTTGATCTTCGATCGCCAGGGCCCGGCGGAGGTGTGACACATGGCTGCGCAGCGTGGCTCGCGCGCCGGGCGGAGGGGACCCGGCCCACATCAGGTCGACGACCCGGTTTGCCGGGACGGCCGAGCCGGCCTCGACGAGCAGGATCGACAACAGTTCCACGAGCTTCGGTCCCAGCCGTACCCGTTGCTGGTCGCGCTCCACCTGTACGGGACCGAGAACATTGATCCGCAACATGCAGCACTCACGCTCCCGTCCACCTCGCCCGCCTGATTACCGTAGTGGCGGGTTCGGTCACTGGGGGTGCTCCACTGTGGTGTCTCGGATGTTGGTCCGCACCCTGCGCTGATCCCCGTCGACCGATCCGCCCTGCCGGAGAGGGTGGAGTTCATGACCGCAGGTTCAACTCCACGCAGCAGGCACCGGGGCGGGGGGCCAGGCGGGCCGCGACATCGGCGGCGCCCAGCCCTTCGAGCAGGCCGGTGAGGAAGGCGTGGTTCAGCCCGCAGACCAGTGCGGTGTGCCGGGTGGCCAGGGCGTGGAACGGGCAGTTGTGCAGCAGCACCCGCCGCTGCGCGTCGGAACGCGGCTCGAATCCGAGGCCGCCCAGCGCCGACAGGACGTCGCACCCGTCCTCGGCCAGTCCGGCGCCCAGGCTGCGGCCGCGCTGTCCGGCGAGCCGACGCGCGGCGTCGTCGGCGTGGGCCGGGTCGTCGACGACCGCGTCGGCGAGGATCTCGGCGATCAGTTCGTAGCGGCGTTCCGGGACCGTGACGGCGAGACCGTCCCCCGCCGGCTCGTACACCTTGGGGCTGCGGCCCCGGCCTCTCGGCTGGTCGGGTGGGGCCTGGTAGCGGGCCCGCAGCAGGCCGGCGTCGACGAGTTTGTCGAGGTGGAAGGCGGCCAGCCCGCGGGTGATCCCGGTGGCGTCGGCGGCCTCCTCCCGAGTGACCGGGTGGTCCTGGTGGCGCACGTGGTCGTACAGCGCCCGCCGGGACGGATCGGCGAGCGCGGCCACGGCTGTCCATCGGTCCGGCATCCCACCGAGATTATCACCAGCGCCGGCTATTGAAATTCTTCCGCGCCGGGTACAGCATGAATAACGACAACGTTGGTTGGCGAAAACGGGTGGGTGGTCGACATGAAGCCACCCACCGCCCGTCGATGGGAGTAGAGGTGGCCCTCAGTCCGCTACAGGTCGACCGGCGGCCCACCACAAGGGACCTGGTCGCCGCCGAACAGGCCGCGGCCGCGTTCCTGGCGGCACTCGGCGTGAACCTCGACGCCGACGGGCTGGCCGAAACGCCGGGCCGGATGGCCCGCGCCTACGCCGAACTGCTCACCCCGCGCGAATTCCGGCTCACCACCTTCGACAACGACGAGGGCTACGATGAGCTCGTCGTGGCCCGGGGCATCCCGATCCGCTCGGTCTGCGAGCACCACCTGCTGCCGTTCATCGGCGTCGCCCACGTCGGGTACCTGCCCGGCGAGCGGATCCTCGGGCTGTCCAAACTCGCCCGGGTGGCGGAACTCTTCGCCCACGGCCCGCAGGTCCAGGAACGGCTGACCAAGCAGATCGCCGACTGGCTCACCGCCCACCTGCGCCCGAGAGGCGTCGGGGTGGTCGTCGAGGCGCAACACCTGTGCATGACCCTGCGTGGGGTGCAGGCGGTCGGCGCCACGACCATCACCTCCACCCTGCTCGGCGCGCTACGCGACGACTCGCGCTCCCGCGCCGAGTTCTTCACCCTCACCGGAGTCGGCGCCCGCGCCTGACCCGTCCCGCTAGGAGAATCCGTGATCCAGCAGCGTCCGTTCGTGATCGTCGGGGCCGGGCTGGCCGGAGCCAGAGCCGCGCAGACACTCCGCGAGGAGGGGTTCGACGGCAGGATCGTCCTGTTCGGCGAGGAGACCGAGCGCCCGTACGAACGGCCGGCACTGTCCAAGGGCCGGCTGCTGCGCACCAGCGAGCGCGACAGCGTCTACGTGCACGACGCCGGCTGGTACGCCGACCACGACGTCGACCTGCGTACCGACACCCGCGTCACCGCCCTCGACCGCCGGTCCCGACAGGTCACGGTCGCCGACGGGCAGCGCTTCCCGTACGACAGGCTGCTGCTGGCCACCGGGTCACGGGCCCGGACCCTGCCGATTCCCGGCGCGCACCTCGACGGCGTGCTGCGGCTGCGTACCCTCGCCGACAGCGACCGCATCTCCGACGCCCTCGTCGACGGGGCGAACGTCGTCATCGTCGGCGCCGGCTGGATCGGCCTGGAAGTGGCCGCCGCCGCGCGCACCCGCGGCGCCACCGTCAGCGTCGTCGAGACCGCCGACCTGCCCCTGCAGCGCGTCCTCGGCGACCAGCTCGCCACCGTCTTCGCCGACCTGCACCGCGCCCAGGGGGTCACCTTCCACTTCGGTACCCAGGTCCACGAGTTCCAGGGGTCGAACCGGGTCCGCGCGGTACTGCTCGCCGACGGCACCGTCCTGGCCGCCGACCTCGTGGTCCTCGGCGTCGGCGTCCAGCCCAACACCGAACTCGCCGAACAGGCCGGCCTCGCCGTCGACAACGGGGTCCTCGTCGACGACACGCTGCGTACCAGCGACCCGGACATCTGGGCCGCCGGCGACCTGGCCAACGCCCACCACCGGATGCTGGGCACCCGGGTACGGGTCGAGCACTGGGCAAACGCCCTGCACTCCGGGCCCGCCGCCGCCCGCGGCATGCTCGGTCAGGCCGTCAGCTACGACCGGCTGCCCTACTTCTACACGGACCAGTACGAGCTGGGCATGGAGTACACCGGCCACGCCCCGCCCGGCTCCTACGACCGCATCGTCGTCCGCGGCGAGCTCAGCAGCGGCGAGTTCATCGCGTTCTGGACCGCGCAGGGGCGGGTGCTGGCGGGCATGAACGTCAACGTCTGGGAGGTGACCGGCCCGATCGGGCAGCTGATCCGCTCCCGGCAGCCCGTCGACCTCGACCGCCTGGCCGATCCCACCGTCGCCCTCGACAGTCTGATCCGTCGGGGGTGAGCGGACCCCGGCGAGGCGGTCGGCGACGGGCTGGCGGGCGGGAGCCACGGCGGGTTCACCGCCGGTAGGTGTATCAGCGACCCGAAGGGGTACCCGCGCCCGACACATCCCGCCAGAACAGGGTGGTCGCGGTGCCCGTGCCGATGGAGGAACTGTGACCGGGTTGCGTACTGACCTGTACGAGCTGCGGATGGCGGCCAGCTACCTGCGCCGGGACATGGTGGAGCGCGCCACGTTCAGCCTGTTCGTCCGCCGCCTACCGCCGCAGCGTGGCTTCCTGGTGGCCGCCGGGCTGGCCGAGGCGCTGGCGTTCCTGGAAAGCTTCGCGTTCGACGAGGGCGAACTCGGCTACCTGCGCGACACCGTCGGGCTCGACGAAGCGACGCTAGCAGCGCTCGCGGGGCTGCGGTTCACCGGTGACGTGTGGGCAGTACCGGAGGGCCGCGTCGTGTTCGCCGACGAACCGCTGCTGGAGGTCACCGCGCCGATCGCCGAGGCGCAGCTGGTGGAGACCGGCGTGCTGAACCTGATCACCTTCCACACCACGGTGGCCAGCAAGGCCGCCCGATGCCGCCTCGCCGCCGGCGACGCGCAGTTGGTCGACTTCGCGTTCCGCCGCACGCACGGGATCGAGGCCGGTGCGGCCGTGGCGCGGGCGTCCGCGATCGCCGGCTTCGCCGCGACCAGCGACGTCGAGGCCGCTCGACGTTACGGGCTGCTGCCGTCCGGGACGATGGCCCACTCGTACGTCGAGGCGTTCCCCGACGAGCGCGCCGCGTTCCGCGCGTTCGCGACCGACTTCCCGACGAATCCGGTGTTCCTCGTCGACACCTACGACACGCCCGCCGGAGTGCGGGCCGCCGTCGAGGTCATCGCGGAGCTGGGACTGACCGGCCCGGTGGGCGTCCGGCTCGACTCCGGGGATCTCGCCGCGCTGGCCGGGCAGACCCGCGCGATCCTCGACGACGCCGGGCTGACCAAGGCCCAGATCGTGGCCAGCGGCAGCCTCGACGAGGACGTCATCGCGGCGCTTGTCGCCGCGGGCGCACCGATCGACGCGTACGGCGTCGGCACCCGCATGGGCGTCTCGTTCGACGCGCCGTCCCTGGACAGCGCCTACAAGCTGGTGGCCGTCGGCGACCGGCCGGTGCTCAAGCTGTCGCCCGGCAAGGCCACCCTGCCCGGTCCCAAGCAGGTCTTCCGTGATCCCACCGGTGCCGGCGGCGACGTGGTGGGGCTGCGCGACGAACCCCCACCGGGCGACCGCGAGCCGCTGCTCGTGCCGGTCATGCGCGGTGGCCGTCGCCTGGCCGCCGCCGACCCGGCCGGCGAGGTACGCGCCGCGCGCGGCCGGTTCGACGCCGACCTCGCCTGGCTACCCGAGCCGGCGCGCCGGCTGGCGGACCCGGCGCCGCTCACCGCCACCGTCAGCCCGGCCCTCGCCGCGCTGCACGAGCGGGTGGCCGCGCAGGTGGCGCGGGGCGGGACCTACTGACAGCCGGGCCGCTCACGCTGTGGCGCTCCGCGCCAGTGGCAACTCCGGGCTGGCGCATCGGCGCCAGCCCGGAGCAACGGTCGCCTTACCGCAGGGCCAGCACGGCCAGGTAGCCGAGGTGGTCCGAGGCCCACCGGCCGTCGGGGGTCTGCCGCTCGTTGCCGAAGATGAGACTCGACACGGGCACGAGCGCCCCCCGGAACAGGACCATGTCGATGCGGTGCTCGACGGCGTCGGCGGGTTGGTTCAGGTCGTCGCCCAGACCCGCGGTGTAGCCGGGTTCATCCGGATGCAGGATCTCCCACGTGTCCCGCATCCCGCCCGCCACCAGCGCCGCGTAGGCGAGTCGGTTCTCGGCGACGGGCAGGTCGGGACCCGTGTTGAGGTCACCGGCGAGGATGACGTCACCCGGCGCGGTGGCCAGCGGCCCGGCCAGCAGTTCGCGCGCCTGCAGCACCCGGACACCGGGGTGGAAGGCCTCCAGGTGGGTGTTCACGAACCGGAACGGCCGTTGCCCGTGCACCACGTCCACCGCGGTCCAACCGCGGGTGCTGGTCACGGTCCCGCCCGTTGCCGCGAGCGTGAAGGTGAGGTTGTTGGCGAAGGTGCCGGACGAGGAGTCGGTCACCTTCACCCGGCCGCCGTGGCGCACCAGGATCACGTCGCGCATCGTGAGCCGTACGTCGAGGAAGTGCGGCCCGCCCGCGGGCGCCTCCAGATCGGCCTCGGCCTGTACGACCGCGACGTCGTACGCGTGACCGGAACGGCTCAGCTCGCCCATGAGCAGCGCCAGGTAGTCGTACCGGATCTCGGTGGCGGGTGCGGGGTCAGCGAACGTGCCGGTGCGCCACAGGGCGACCTCCTGCAGTCCGACCAGATCCGGCTTGTTCTCGGTGATCTCCCGAGCGAGCAGCTTCGCCCGGGCCGGAAAATCGACCAGGCCGACGTGGCTGAACAGCGCGGAGTTCGCGGCCAGGAACGCGCCCATGGTCGGCGCGCCGATGGACGGCGTCAGATCGCCACCCAGGAACAGGTTCCGGGTCATCACGGTGACTTTGGACTGTCCCTGGGCATGAACGGGCGCGCCGAAAATACCGAGGCTGACCAGTGCGATGGCGGCGGCAAGGGCTACTCTCGCCGCTCGCCAGCGGGAGGTGGTGGGTGTCGGGAGCATCCTCTTCGATCCTCTCTCCCGGCGACTACGCCGGCGTCGGACGTGAGATCGATCCGGTGGTGCGAGGTGGGGACGCGCAAGGGGGCGTCGCGGTGCGTGCACGCTATCGCCGCGCGGACGGTCGGGGATAGGCGTGGATATCGGCGGTTCGGCCCCACCCGCCAACCGGTACGGGTACTCGACGCTGACGTCGGCATCCGCGTCGAGCCAGCGGACGCCGATCAGGGCCGCGGCTGTCGGAGCGGAGCCCGGTCCGGTCGGGTGCCCGCCTGCGCCGACGGCGACGCTCGGCTCGTCAGTCGGGCAGGCAGGTCCCGTCGGGCAGGAGGCCGACGATCTCCTCGCCGCCCGCACCGCCCGGCACCTGCTCGAGGTAGCCGATGACGCAGACGTCATCGAGGCGAGCCGCGTAGAGCAGCGCGCCCACATGACCTGGATCGCCCGGACGAGCCAGCCGTGCCGTGCTCGCTGAGGCCTCCGTCCGGCTCAGCCACAGCCGGGCCGCGTCGACATCGTCCTGCGTCGGATCGTGTGACGCCGGCCGACGGGCACATTCCGGCTGGGTGCCGGTCATGCACCAGCCGGCGTGCGACGCGGCGAGGCGAATGGCCCTGGCCCTGTCCCTGACCGCCGTCCGCTGCCCCTCGGTCACCGGTCCGCGACGCGGGTCCAGGGCCGCGGGCGGACCGCACTCCTTGGGAGGGCCGGGTTCCACGCCGAACACGGGGCAGCCGTAGCGGATCGGCCGCTTCCCACCCACGGCCGGATCGGGTTCGCCGACGAACCACCTGACACCCGCGGTGGCGGCCACGACGGCGACAACCGCGCCACACAGGACCAGGACGAGCCGGGTACGGCCCAGCGACCGCCGACCCGAACCGTCCTGGCCTGCGGGGAGATCATCATCATCGCGCACGACGTGCATCGTAAGAGGCGATCGATCACCGCGGAGGAACTGGACGTGACGAACACGTCCCGCCACCCGGTGCGTTGACCGTCGTTGGGCTCTGGAGCGATGACAGCACGCAGAGCGGCGACCATGGGCGGGGGACCCAGTGAGGGATGATCGGGCCGAGTCGGACGACCCGCGCGAGCGCCGGATGGCGGAGCCAGGCGCCGCCGAGGCGTACGAGGCCGCCCGGATCGCGTTCGAGCTGGGCCAGACGGCGCGGGAGCTGCGGGAGCGCGCCGGTCGCAGGGTTCTCCGCCGGCGGGCGGCCCGCCCCTGAACACCTCCGTGCCGGGAGACGTGCTGGGGAACCTCAACGGGCCGGCGGACGTCGAAGGGCGCGGAGGTGAGCGGGGATGGCCGGACGGCGCTGGCTGGTATGGATGACCGCGGTGGCCGTCCTCGGTGGCTGTGCGACCGGCAGCGGCCCCGGCGGGGATGACCTGGACCGGTTGCGCCTGCAGGCGCGCGACGCCCTGACCCGGTATGACCAGGCGGTCCTCGCCGCCGGTGGAGCGCAAGCCTTCGTGCCGGTCGGGGAGCTGACCGGCCAGCTCGGCGACTGGGAACAGGCGAACGGGGACAACAACAAGCAGGCGCTGCTGACCGGCCGGATCGTCCCCGCCACGGCGCTGCCCGCCCTCGAGCAACCGACGGGGAAGGTGGTCTGGGAGAACGGCAGGACCCAACCCGTTCCCGTGACGTCGGCCGAGGAGGCACTCGCCCAGCTGAGAGCGGCGGGCGCCGGGGACTGCTCCGGGTGCGTATCCCTGGAGGTCACCGCCGCGCGCCTGACCACGGTGCGGATTCCCACCACGCGCGGCCCGGCGGCGGTCCCGGCCTGGGAATACACCCTCAAGGGTACGGCGGTGCGGCTGACCCGGGTCGCGGTCGCCAGCGCGGGTGCCGTCGTGGTGACGCCACCGGCCTGGGGTCCCGAGTACCCGCACGGCGGGCTGGCGATCGAGTCGGCGACCGGGAGCACGACGAGCCGGCGGCTGACCGTGGCCTTCACCGGCTCCCCGGCCCCCGGAAGCCAGCCGTGCGGCGCCGACTACCGCGCGGAGGCCGCCGAGTCGGCCAACGCCGTCGTCGTGATCGTCATCGAGCACCGCCACGCCGACGGCGAGTCGTGCGGGGATGTCGGAGCACGCCGCACCGCCATCGCCGAGTTGACGGGACCCTTGGGGGAGCGGGCGGTGCTCGAGGTGCAGCAGGGCCTGCCGGTCGCGCTGACGATCACCGGCTGACCCGACCGGCTATGTGAGTGAGACCTGGACGGCGACGTCACGCTTCGGGTAGTGCTGGTCCACCTGATCCGAGCCGTACTTCTCGCGGAACATCTCCACCACGTGATCGACCCGGTCCGGTTCGGTGATCGGGGTCGCGGTCGAACTCACCGCCGTCCCGTTGACAGCCAGCTGCACGAACGGTGTCTGCCGTACGTTCTTGTACCAGTCGCTGTCCGAGCCGGTTATCGGGACCAGGAAGGCGCTCTCCTCCTCCTGGACGAACCAGACGGGGTGGGTGATCTGCCGTCCGGTCTTTCGGCCGGTCACAGTCAGCTCGATCTCGCTGACGCCCTCAAGCGCTTCCCTGACGGCCTTGGTCACGGTGTCCTCCGTCAACGTCTCGAAGTGCTCCCGCCTGCCAGGCTATGGACGTTCGCGCCGGCCCGTTGCGGGATCCGCGAATCAGGTCGGTCCCGAGCCTCTCCGACGGGCGCATACTGAAGGACGTGGATGGTGTGCTCGACTGGGCGTGGCGACTCGATGTCGGCCAGGTGGTCGGGCTCGCTCTGCTCGAGAACGTGATCCTCTTCCTGATCGCCGTCGGCGTCGGCAACGCCATGCTCCGGCTGCCGACGGTGGTACGGCTGCTGCCCGACCCCGGCCGGATCAGCCAGCTGCAGGTGTGGCTCGCCGGTGGGGCGATCCTGATGAACTCCCTCGTCACCGTCGGCGGCTGGGCGCTGTGGAAGGCCGGGATCATCCACCTGAACGCGGACCTGGGCCTCCGCGTCCTGGCCGATTTCGTCCTGCTGCTCCTGCTGATGGACCTGCTGATGTACGCCGGCCACGCGGTCGCGCACCGGCCCCGGCTCTTCCCGCTGGCCCACGCGCTGCACCACCGCTTCGTCGACGCCCAGCCCGCGACCCTGTACGCGCTGCACCCGCTGGAGATCCTCGGATTCGGCGGGCTCTGGCTGGCGGCGCTCGCCGCACACACGTTCTCGGTCTGGGCGATCGTCGCCTACACCGCGGTGAACCTCGTCTTCGGCATCTTCGGCCACCTCGGCGTCGAGGTGCTCCCGCCGGCAACCCGGCGCAGCCCGGTGTTCCGCTGGGTCGCCACCCCGACCCTGCACGCCGGGCACCACGTCGAGCCGTCGGTCAACCTCGGCTTCTACACGTCGATCTGGGACCGGCTCTTCGGCACGCTCGCCGCCGACTACGACGAGCGCCGCCGGTCACCCGAGCCCGAGCCGTACGCGCTGGTGGCCTGATCTCGGCTCCCGTCTCCTCGACCTCCTGGCCCTGCCAGCTGAGCTGCTCGTAGAACACGCCCCGCGCTCCCACGCGTCCGAAAAGGATTGCCCACCGTCGGTAGGATGCACACCGGGTAGCGAAGGCTGCCCGGCAGAGTGACGGGCGGGCGCCCGGAGGCGCCCCACGCCTCAGGTGTCGGTGGTGCCGAACAAACGGGGGAAACCATGTTCGAGCGGCTGGGCAGATTCGTCGTACGCAGGGCCTGGTGGGTGATTGCCGGCTGGGTGCTCGCGGCAGTCGCGATCGTCGTCACCACGCCGTCGCTGAGCGACATCACCTCCGCCGATCAGGGCAGCTTCCTGCCCCGCTCGTACGAGTCGGTGCAGGCCATCGAACTCGCCAAAAGGACGTTTCCGCAGCAGGCGACAGCGACAGCGACCATCGTGGTCAAGCGCGCCGACGGGCAGCCGCTCACACCGGCCGACGAGGCGAAGGTAAGCCAGCTCGCCCAGTCGCTCAAGGCCAAGAACATCTCGCACACGTCCGGCTACCTGACCGGCCCGCAGGCCGTGGCGCCGGACAAGTCGGTGCAGGTGGTGAACGTCGGGCTCGACGCGGTCGCCCCGGACGACCCGGCGCTGCTCGACGCCGTACGCGATCTGCGGGCGGCCATCGGTCCGGAGCTGGCGGGCAGCGGGCTGACCGCGGGCGTGGCCGGCGACGTAGCGAGCTTCGTCGACAACGAGGACACCTTCAACCAGGCCTTCGCCGTGGTCGGCATCGCGACGATCATCCTGATCATCGGACTGATCCTGATCATCTTCCGCAGCCCCATCGCCGCGCTGCTGCCCGTGGTGGTCATCGGCGTTGTCATGGCCGTCACGAGCGGGCTGGTCGCCGCGGCGGGTAAGGCGTTCGACCTCAATGTCAGTCAGGATCTGCAGACGGTGCTGCTGATCGTGCTGTTCGGCATCGGCACCGACTACATCCTGTTCCTGCTCTTCCGCTATCGCGAGCGGCTGCGTGCCGGGGACGACAAGCGCACCGCGATGATGGTCTCCGTCGAGCGGGTCGGCGAGGTCATCACGTCGGCCGCGGGAGCGGTCATCGTCGCGTTCCTCGTGCTCCTCCTCGCTTCCCTGGGCTTCTTCGGCTCGCTCGGCCCGGCGCTCGCGATCGCCGTCGGCGTCATGCTGGTCACCTCGCTCACGCTCATCCCGGCGGTCGTCTCGCTGCTCGGCCGGTACGTCTTCTGGCCGTCCAAGGCGTGGCAGCGTACCCCCAAGGCCACCATGGCGCGTCGCCTCGGGGCCGCCATAGGTCGCCGGCCGGCGCTCGTCGCTGCGGCATCCGGCGCCCTGCTGGTCGCGCTCGCCGCAGGATCCCTGGCCTACAAGGCCGACTACGACTTCAGCTCCGGCTTCCCCCAGGACACCGAGTCCGCGAAAGCCGCCGCAGACCTGCAGCGCGGGTTCGCCGCCGGCGCCCTCGCCCCGACCGAGGTCTACCTGACCACCGACAACGGGTCGCCGCTGACCGAGCAACAGGTCAGCGAATTCGCGGCGGCCGCGGCCGGCGCCCCGGGAGTGGGCCGGGCGCAGCCCCCGGAGCGCAGCAACGACCCGAGTGTGGCCCGGGTCAACCTGTTGCTCGACGAAAACCCGGTCTCCAACGAGGCGATCACGCTCGTCCGCGACGACCTGCGCGACGCCCTGCACGCGGCGGCCCCGCCGGGCACCCGGGCGCTGGTCGGCGGACCCACCGCGATCTTCGCGGACATCAACTCGGCGAACAACCGGGACCTGTCGGTGATCCTGCCGGTGGCGGCCGGCCTGATCGCGCTCATCCTCGCGCTGCTGCTGCGCAGCCTGGTCGCGCCGATCTACCTCGTGATAGCGGTGCTGCTCAACTTCGCCGCCACGCTGGGCGCCACGGTCTACCTCTTCCAAGGGCTGCAGGACAAGCCCGGGATCACCTTCCAGCTGCCGATCATCCTCTACCTCTTCGTGGTGGCGATCGGGACCGACTACAACATCCTGATGATCGCCCGACTGCGTGAGGAAGCGCGGGAGGGCAACGAGCCGCACGAGGCCGCCGCCATCGGGGTGGAGCACGCCGGGCCGACGGTCGCGGCGGCCGGCCTGATCCTCGCCGGCACGTTCGGGGTGCTGATGCTCGCGCCGATCTCGTTCCTGCAGCAGATGGGCTTCGCGGTGGCGATCGGCATCGTGCTGTCGGCGTTCGTCATGTCGATGTTCTTCGTCCCGGCGCTGACCGCGCTGATCGGGCACAAGGCGTGGTGGCCGGGGCACGGCGACGAGCGGCCGGCCAGGGGTCGGCACGCGCCGCCGGAGCCGGAGCCGGCGAGCGTGGCGAAGGCGTAGCGCGAGTTGTCATCGCGGAGGATCTCGCCCTCCTCCGCGGCGTGACGCGCGTACGGATTCGAGGTGGTCGCCGACGGGCCGTCCGTGTTGGCGCCGCTCACCCGGCACGCGGCGGGACCCGTCAGCGGGTGAGCCGCCGGGGCCGACCGGGCGGGCCGCCGGGCTTCGGCCGGTAGGCGGGTAGCCCGATGGCGATGGCGAGCATGCAGGCCGCACGGGTGTCGAAGGCGTCCGAGACGTCCTGGTCGCAGAACGTCAGGCCGGTGCCGCCGTGACCGAGGGTGAAGGCGGCCAGTTGCAGGCGGCCGGCGGCCACCCCCGCCTCGAACTGGGCGACCCGGTACCCGCGCTCGCCGTACCCGTCGAGCACCTGGTCGAGATCGGCGCAGGCGAAGTCGGTGTACGCCGAGTCGCCGCCGAGCGGCTGGCCGAGGCAGAGCGCCTGGCTCAACGTTCGTACCTCGGGCTCCGGCGCCGGCCGGCGCAGCTGCGGCGGACCGTCGACCTGCTGGTACAGGCCCGGCTCCGTGCCGTGCACCGCGTGGACCGCGAGCTCGTGGGAGAGCAGGGTGGTCCCGGTCGGAATCGCGTCGACGGGAACCACTCGGGTCGCCGCAGCCAGCGCCCAGTGCAGCAGCTCGGCGGGGGCGACCTGGCGGCGCATGCGCCGGGTGGAGCCGCGGCGCAGGATGACCGACTCGATCGGCTCGCTGCCGGCCGCAACCGGTGCGTCGATGGTGTCGGTGGCGCGGGGCAGGCCCGCGACGGCGGCCGCCCGCCAGCCGGTCACGTCGTCGCCCGTGCTGAGCTCACCGGCCTGCTGCACCCGGATGACCAGCGGGAAGTCGACCGGCGCGGGGGAGAGCGGCGTCGGCGGGAACTGCGGCGCAGGTAGCTCGACCGGTTCGGCGGCGGCGGTCGCGGTGGGCCGGCCGCAGGTGATCACCGCCACCGGGAACTCCGTCACGCCGTCGATGCCGAGCAGGCGCGACACGGCGGCGTCGACGAAGCCCAGCCGTACCCGCACGGGCAGCCCGTGGCCTTCGGCGACGGCGAGCAGATTCGCCAGCATCGTCCCGGCGTCCCAGTAGACGTGCCGCCAGCCCCGTTCGGCGTACTTCCACGCGGTGCGCCACGGGAGGCCGGTGACGACGAGGGCGAGCGGGCTGGCCGCGACGTCCGGGTCGGCGGTGGCCTCGGCCACCGCCCGGCGGTGGTCCCCGGCCGCGAGTGCCTCCAGGCCGAACACCTCCGGCGCGAAGTGGTACAGCCCGGCGTCGAGCCCGGCCACCTCGCCGGCCACCGCGTACATCTCGAGGGGGTGGAGGTTGCCGGCGGAGGCGGCGGCCCGGAACCAGAGGTCGTCTCCGGCGGTTCGGGTGACGCCGGCCGAGTAGAACAGCAGCCGGGCGAGGAGTTCGCCGTCGATGGTCGGGTCGCTGGGCGGTACCCGTCCGGACAGGGTCACCGCGGCCGGCGCCCCGGTCGGCGGCAGGTCGCGGGGAAGCGGGTGCACCGGCGCCCCGAGGTGGCGTTTGAAGGGCTGGGGACGGTTGCTCGGGTCCATCGGGACGAATCCCGGAACACCCGGCGGCCGGTCGCCGCGACACTGGTTCGTCTGCTGGTGGTAGAGCCGGGTCACCTCGCCGGTGCGCATCCGCCGCACATACCCGCCGGCACCCGCCGTATGCCCGAACGAGCGCGGTGCCGGGCGGGGCGGCCGTCCGTAGCCCGCCTTAGTTCGATGCTGCCGCCTAGCGCTGCGGCAGGTACACCTCCCAGCCGGAGGTGGTGAGGTCCGGCACCGGGATCCGGTGCCAGTCCCTGGCCCAGACGGGCGGAGCGGAGTTCTTGACCAGCAGGGCGAAGCGTCCGGTCGCCGCGGCCTGCCGCAGCTGCGCGGTGCTCGCGTTGCGGTTGTATCCCCGGTCTTCCAGCGCCCGGCACCCCGCGTAGTAGGCGATCGGGATGGCCTCGTGGCCGGAGATCACGCACGGCGGTCGCACCCCGTGCGACCGCAGGGTCTGGACGAGGCGGGTCCAGTCGCCGCGGCTGCGGACCTGCTCCGCCACGACGTGGTGCAGGATGCCGGCCTGGATGGCGAGGTGGCCGGCGAAGCCCAACGTCACCACGGCGGCGACGACCCGCCGCCGCTGACCGACGGCCGTGGAGAACAAGGCGGCGAGCCCCGGAATGGTGCCGACCAGAGCAACGGCGTAGGTCGGCAGCAGGAACCGGGGTGCGGAGTATCCGATCAGGAACAGGTAGGGGAAGGCCATGGCGGCGGCGACCACGAATGGCAGCCATGCCGCCCGTGCCATGCCCGCCCGGTGGGCCGCCCGGACAGCCAGTGGCACCAGCACCGCCAGCGCCAGCCACCACAGCACCGCCGGCCACCGCACGGGGCTGCCGCACGGGCGGCACAGGATCGGCCCGTCCAGGGTGCTGATCACGTGCCCGAGGGAGAACTGCAGCTTCGTACCGCCCTGCACGTGACCGGCCTGACGGATGCGCTCCAGGAGCCCGCCGTAGCGCAGCTCGGCCTCGACCACCCACGGTGCGCCCCCGAGCACGAGGCCTGCGACCACTGCCGCGGTCAGCCGCCACCGCCGGAACGCGGGCACCGCGACGGTGGCGGCGAGCAGCGGAAGCCCGAGCCAGAAGGCGTCCGCCGGACGCATCAGGGCGGCCACGGCGAGGGCGGCGACGAGCCCGAGGTACGCCCCGGGCCGGGCCGGCTCGGCCACGGCCAGCAGGAAACACCCGACCGCTGCCACCGCTGCCATCGCCGTGTAGTGGTTGGGCATTGCGGCGTTCGCGTAGAACAGGGCGGTCCAGAGGCTCGCGTACAGCCCGGCGGCGATCGCGACAGTGCCGGGCCGCCGGGACACCCGCGACCACACCCAGAACGCCAGCCCAAGCGACGCCGCCGCGGTGACGGTGAGGAACAGCCGGAGGACGACGGTGGAATCGAGCCAGGACGCTACGGGCCACACCAGCAGGGTCACGCCCCGGGCGCGCGGTGCGCTCATGAACGCCGGCGGCGCATGGTTGCCGTGCTGGCTCACATAGACGACCTCGTCCCAGCCGAGGTCGAGACCGGCCGGCACCGCGACCAGCGACGCAGCGGCGAAGATCACGCACACCGCGACCAGGGGTCGCGCGCCGGACCGGGATGTCACGGATGCGCACCTCGCTCGACGAGTCATGCCAGGCCGCGCCCAGCGAGGCGGGTGGGGATTGTCCGAGCAGTCCTCACCTTAGTGGGAAACGGGATTTACGGTGTCTTTTCCGCGAATCCTGGGTCTTCTCCGCGAATCAACCATCGGTCAGACCTTGAGCGGTCCGTAACCCGGTGATCTGCTCGGGGAAGCCGATGCCGAGCGGCGCAGGGCGCTCTCGGGCGTCACTTGGTCAAGGGCCGCAAACACCCAGTACGTCCCCGACCGGAGACCGGTGCCGCGCTGCGGGCCCGGCTCGCCGCCGGCCGGGTGACACTGTCGTGGACCGGCATCGCGAACAAGGCGTGGTGGCCGGGGCACGGGGATCAGCAGCGGAACGGGGGACGGCAGGTGGAGCCGGAGCCGGCGAGTGTAGCGGGGGCGTAACGGGCTGGCTTAACGGCGGCCAGTCACGCAGCCAGCGGGCCGTCCTACAACACCTCGCGTCGATGCCACATGACATGGGCGATGGCGGGAATTGCCGTCCCCAGCGGGGGCCGCAGCGCCGCCGTCGCTGGCTTGCGTCCCGACATGTTCGCTCCCGTCGTCACCGCCATTGTCGTAAGCAATTGCCCGGCGTTAGCGTGCCAGGCCCGGCAGGATGACGTCGGCGACGGCGTACGGTGCGGGCCGCCATGCTTCGGGCGGCGGGGTGATCACCGCCGAGTCGGTCCAGGCGAACTCCGTGGTGTCTGGCGGTACGGCCGACGCAATCTCACGGGCGCTGACCTCGAAGATGCCGATTATGTGCGCTGGCTCGAGGCAGGGGGCGACGAAGGCCCTGTTTGCGAAGACAACCTGGGTCAGCAGCCATTCGTCGTCGTGAAACCGGCTCTTGTCGTACTCGTTGCGGCTCAGGTGGAAGATGCCGCGGCTGTTCGCGCTGCACCCCTTGACCTCAATGCGAAGCCTAGGGGGGCCGGCGAGCTCGATGTCGTAGCCGAACGCGTCGGAGATTGACGCGACATGGGTCGGGTGCCGGCCGTCAGCTCGCAGCGCCGCCAGGACCACCGCCTCGGCGGCGTCGCCGATGCGTTTACGGACTTCGGTGTCGCGGGGGCGGCTCACCGCGCGGCACACGTCGACGAGCATGTCGTCCAGCTCGGGGTCGAGCCATTCCAGCGCGCGCAAATCGGCCGTGGGGATGTACTGGCGGGCGACCCCTTGGGGCGACACCGCAATGCGTAGCCAAGCGGGCGGGTCGGCGGTCAGCAGCACCCGGGCGATGTGGCGCAGCGTCGCGCCGTCGGCGATGCCGGCGATCCCGGCCAGCGGGGGCGCGAGCACGATGGCCTCGGCCTGCTCGGCGAGCCCGGCGGCCAGCAGGTGCTCGGCGGGGGTGGTCAGGTCGGTGGCGGCCGCGACGAAGGCGCCGTGGGCGCGCGCGGCGCGGACCCAGTCGGCGACGTCGCGGCGCGCCGCAAGGCGGACGGCATGGCAGAGCAGCAGAACCGCGTACGCCGTGCCGCGCCTAGGCAGCATCGAGCCGTGCCTTGATATGTGACACGACAGCCTGCATATCGTCCGACACCGCCGGCTGTTCGGGCGTGCCCTCGTCCGGCTCGGGAAGAGCGACGCGCACCAAACCTCGGTCGTTCATCAGCGCGGACAGCGCGACGATTTTCTCGCGCAGCCGGGCGTTGACGGTCTCGTCGATGCTCTCCTCGCTGAGCAGCAGCGTGAAGCGGGTTGTCACGTCGTTGCCGAGCCCGAGCCGGTGGATGCGGTCTTGGCTCTGCAGGAAGTGGCCGGCGTTGAAGGTCCGGTCGAGATAGATGGCGTGGTGGCACCAGTGGTGCAAGCTGACGCCCTCGCCGCAAGCAGCCGGGTTGGCGAGCAGGACGTGACAGTCCGGGTCGTGTCGGAAGCGATCCAGCTCGGCCTCGCGGGTCAGCGCCCCGGCCGGCGCGCTGTCCTGCGTCGGCACTCCCCCGTGCACGATGGCCGGCTGAAAGCCGTTCAGGTAGGTGGCGAGCGACCGGATGTTGCGCACGAAGGTGGACCAGACGATGACTTTCTCGCCGCGGTCGCGCGCCTGCTCGGTCATAGCCTTGACGTGCTCGTACTTCCAGGGCGTCTCGTAGTCGCGGTAGCGGGTCAGCAGCTCGGCGAGTGGCTCGCTGCCGTGTAGGGCGAGCGGCGGGTGCAAGAACCCGCGCTCGTCGGCGTCGTCAGAGCCGGCAACCAGCAGCATGGGGTTGGTCGCGGCCTCCAGCAGGTACATGACGACCCGGCCGAGCCGGTCGAACTGCCGGCGGGCCGGGCGGTCCAGCTCAAAGTCGCCGCGGTAGCGGCCCAGTAGAGCGTCGTAAATGGCCTGCTGAATCGGGCTCATCGCCCGGGTGACCACGTCGAAGGTGGTGCCGGGCAGGCCGAGGCGCGACTTGGGCGTGCGGACGAAGTAGCGCTGGATCGCCGTGCTGGTCTCGCTCAGCACGTCGTCGTCGCGGCCAGCGCGCTCGTTGTAGGCGCTGGCCGGCAGAATCTTCTGGTCCTGTCCCGGGTAGAGGAAGCGCATGAGGGCGATCAGGTCGAAGGCACCCTGGGGCGCGGGGGTGCCGGTCAGGATGTCGCGGCGCCGGGCGGCGTAGGCGAGGTCGAGCACCGCGCGGCCGTGCACGCCCTGCGCACCGCGTTTGACCCGGTGCGCCTCGTCGAGGATGACGTGGGTGGGGCGGCGGCCAACGTACTCTCGGATGCGGTCGTAGTCGGAGGCGACGCGGTTGTAGTTGGTGAGCAGCACCTCGACGTCGCTGTCGATCGACGCGGCACCGGCGTGGACGGTGATGGGCGGTGGGCGCTCGAAGCAGGCCGCGGCATCCTCCCGCCACGCTTCGAAGGCGGCGAGGGGCGCGATCACGAGGAGCTGCTCAACCTCGCCGCGGGCACGGGCCAGGGTGTGGTTGGCTAGCGCGACAGTGGTCTTGCCGGCACCTGGCACGGAGAAGTCGGCGCCGTGCGGCAGTTGCTGGATCAGCGCGAGGTTCTCCAGCTGGAAGCCGCGCAGCTCGCGGCGGAAGCTTCGGAGGTCCTCGGCCCTACGCCGGCGGCGACGTCCTCGCGGCGTTTCTGGTCGCCAATGAGCGAGCGGACCTGCCCCTGCAGCGCCGGGCCGAGCTGGAGCTGCTCATGGAAGATCGTCCGGACCTCGCGCAGCGCCGCCAGCTCGGCGAGGAACACATCGACGCGCACGTCCATGCGGTCGGAGGAGCCGCCGACGATGCCGCGGGACATGGCGGCCTGCAGGCGGGCCCAGGCACCGGCGACGGCTGGGGCCTGGCGGGTGACGACGACGAGCGGGCGGCCCTGCTGGTAGAGCTCGGCGAGGATCACGCCCGGCGGCCCTCGATCTCGTCCAGCAGCCCCTCGACCTCGGCGATCTTGAGGGCGAAGGCGTGCTCGTCCCACTCGGTCTGGGCCCGGGCCTTCGGGAGATCCTTGCGGATCCGCTTCAAGCCGTTGATCACCTTGTCGGCGTGGATGAGCGGCGCCTTGGCCGCCGACTGGTCCGCGGCTTCGTCCGCGGCTTCGTCGGCGACGGCGGTGATCGCGCTGCGCAGCGAGCTGAGCACCTGGCGGGCGGAGACCTTGTCGCCGTCGCCGAGCGGCAGGCTCTCATTGGGTGTCCGGGCGGCGACCAGGCCCAGCAGCTCGTTCAGCGGCTGCGCCGGCGGGTCCTCGCCGAGCAGGTCGTCCAGCAGGTCGTCGCTGGGACCGGGACACGGGGCGGACTGGGCGGCGTCGAGCACCGGCTTGAGCGCCGGGTCGCGCTCGATCTCCCGCTGGATGAGCTCGGCCGCGTCGGCGCGTTGCAGGTGCCGCAGCTTGCGGTACTCGACGTTGGCCAAGGTGCCGAGGAAGTACGCCGACCGCACGCTGTCGGCCTCGGCCGGCGGCTTGTTCCGGATGTGCCGGGCGAGCTCGGCGAAGGCCGACTCGTTGTCGGTGAAGTCGACGTGCAGGCGCGCGCCCTTCGCCAGGTCGACCAGCTGGTGCACCTGCTGGAGCTTCTCGTGCAGATCCCGCACCTTCGCGACGTCGCTGTGCATGCGCCGGGCGACGCGTCCGAAGTCCTTGCCCTCGCGGTCGTAGAGCTCCTCGATGAGGAACGCCTCGTTGATCCAGGAGTACCCCTGCTTGAAGTCGCGCGCGATCTGCAGCTCCGCCTCGAGGTCCACCAGCTCGTCGGGCTGGGCGTCGTCTGGCAGGACCAGGCACTGGACGTAGCGCGCCTTGAGCCAGTCGTCGTCCTGGTAGAGCGAGCGCAGGGCGGCGGTGCGCCGGTTGCCGTTGATCAGGACGCCCTCGGCGGTGACGATGGCTGGATCCTGCTGGCCGCGGTCCCTCAGGTCCTCCTTGAGTTCCTTAAAGCCCTCCTGGCCGGTGAGGATGCGGTACTGCGCGTCTTGGGCGGCCGGGCCCAGCGGGTCGGCGGTGAACAGGTCGGGCTGACCGGCCAGGTGGATCTCGCGGCGCTGTTCGGCCTGCGTGCGGTGGTTGAGCGTGGAGAAGCGCACCCAGGTGACCTCGACCTCGACCTGCGGGAGCTCCTTTTGCTCGCGTGGCCAGGCCGGAACCAGCACGTGCCGGACGGGCTTGCGGGCCTGCAGCATCGCCACACGGTCCTGGTCCAGCATCAGGTTGGGCAAGCGGATCATCTCCTGTACGTGGTGGAACGGCCGAAGCCGAATCTAGCCGATATGGTGGTGCGGACTTCGCCGCTCTTACGCTGGAATCCGACGTGTCCGACGTACGCCGGCAGGGCCTGTTCGTCGATGCCGAAGAGGCTGAGCAGGATGCCGGGGAAGACGCGCTGCTGCCTGCCGTCCCAGTTCAGGTCGGTCGCCTGGGTGTCGCTGTCGGGCGTGACGTAGACGCAGGGCGGTGGCACCAGTTGCGCGCCGATCTGCACGGCTCGGTCCTGTTTGGGACATAGGCGCTTGGGCGTGCCACAGAGGTGGTTGTGGAAGATGACGCCGTCCACCGTCCGGTCGGCCGGGTCGAGGAGGCGACTGCGCATGCGCTGTATGCCCTTGGCGACGTGTTCGCCGGGCTCGGACTTCATGCTGTCGCACAGCCACCAGAGGTACGTCTCCCGCGCCCAGCCCGGCACCGCCCAGCGGACGCTGCCGTGCTCCCCATCCGGGCAGCCCTTCTGAATGATCGCCACGTTGCCGAACCCGGGGACCGCGAGCCGGTACACGGTGTCGTCGCCGTACTGGGGCTTGGTGACGCTGTCCACCAGGCCCGCCTGCTGCAGCGCCTCCAACATATCGAGCAGGAACCGGCGACGGCCGGCGTTGCTCGCGCTCATTCTGCCGCGCGTCGCTTCGATCGCCGCCGGCAGGGCGTCGCGGTATTCCTCGGCGGTCAGCCCGTACCGGGCAAGGATGTCGGTCTCCGTGACGAGCTTCATGATGAAGTCGTCCACTTTGTGCACTACCTCCGGCGGGGGTGCCCCCGCGTGGTGACATGGCGCAGCGTCTTCCGGCAACACCGTCTCCAGCCCTCCCCTCGCTGTCCGGTCAGTCCATCAGCAGCCGCTGGGCGATCCGCATCGGATTGCGGTCCAGTTCAAACAGGTCGCCCTGCTCGATGCGGTAGCCGAGCTTCTCGGTGACCCAGGTGGCGACGCGCTCGTGGCGCGGCGTGCGCAGCTCCGGCTCGGGACGCCATAGCGGGTGTCGCAGGATGACGGCTTTGCGGCTGCCCGAGTGGGCGAGCACCGCGATGCCCTCGACCTCGTGGTGCTGGATGCCCACGGGGGTGAAGGAGCTCATAAAGCCGGCGACCAGCGGTCCGGTTCGGCTCAGCCAGCGCTCCCAATCGACCGGCCGGCCCAGCCCCAGCTCGGCCATGTCCAGGGCCAGCCGCCAGTCCAGGGCGCCGTGGATGCGCTGGTTGTCGAAGGAGCGCAGGCAGTCCGGGCACGACGCTGTGCACTCCTCGGCGTGTCGCCGGCTCCGCCACATCGCGCCCAGGTCGTCGAGGGCGCTTTCCAGCACCTTGGCGAAGAACTGGGGATCGCCGAGCAGGGTCGCGTACCCGGCACCGTTCTCGAGGGTGTCGGCCAGGAACACCCGGTGCACCTGGTCGTCGCCGATCCGGGCCGGGTGCAGGCCCGCCGACAGCTCGTTAGGGTCGATGTCCAGCTCGGCTTGCACGCCCCGGCGCAGCACCTCTGCGAACGACCACATCGCCGGCAGGCCGGCGGGCAGCACGGCCGGATCGGTCGGCACGATGCCGCCGGGGATGTCCAGGTGGTCGGCGGTCACGACCAGCACGTCGGTCTTGCGAACCTCGCCGATCGCGGCGTCGATGCGATGCCCCTGGGTGTTGGGAAGCTTGACGTCGTTGCCGTAAAGCGAGCTGTCCCGGACGACGATCGACCGGCCGGCCGCCTCCTCCATCGCGAACAGCCGGCCCAGGTTGTCGTTGACGCGCAGGATGTCGGCCAGCTCGTACACGTCGACGCGCAGGCCCTCCACCGTGCCGGAGCGGTCGGGGTCCGAGGCGACGCCCAGCTCGGGGAAACCCATAACGGCCACAGTCTCGCCGTCGACGTCGTAGTCGCGAGCGTGGTAGTCGGTGCGGAACCCGAGCGGCTGGAACATTACGAACGTGGTGAGCTCGCCCTGGCAGGCCGGGCACACTCCGGTGTCCACCCCGACCGACGTACGGCCGCAGTTCTGGCACTTGGTGATGTCAATGGGCTTGCCCAGCGGGTCGATGGGCAGCACCCGCGGCCCCTTGACCTCGTACGCGGCGAAGCCCACGGCCGTGTGGATCTCGCCGTCGCGGACGACCTCCGCGCCGGGCACGAAGCTGGCCACCGCCATGTCCAGGGATCTGTCGGACACGACCAGGTCGGTGAGGTCGCGCTTGTCCTTCGGGTAATCCTGGTAGAGGTTGCGGACGCGGGTGGGGAAGCCGAACATCGGTAGGACGCCGGCGTTGGCCAGCACCTCGCTCAGCTGGTTCTGCTGGTAAAACGGGTTGTTTAAGGCGGTGTCGATGTCCGTCACGAGGTCGCGGCGGGCCCAGAGTTCCAGCTCCGCGATCTCCGCCGCGGTCGTGCCGGTGCGCACGGTTAGCGCGGCGACGACCTCCGGCACGTCGGGCGACTGGTCGAGCCACAGCTCGATCTGCGGCCGGTAGGTGTCGGCCCACTGGTCGCGGACGCCGAAGATGCCGTGGATGCTCTCGCGGCTGCGCGCCGGCGTGGGCAGGCTCGCCGCGAAGGCCCGGCGCAGCAGCTCGGCCGCCACGACGCGGCGCGCGATGCGGGTGCGTTCCAGGTCGAGGAACGGCTGCGGCGGGGCGTCGCCGGTCATCCGCTCCGTGGCGTTGAAGTAGTAGTCGTCGTGGGTGCGGGAGCGGGCGACGGTGAGGGCGTACGAGTACGGCTGTCCCTGACGTCCGGCCCGGCCGACGCGCTGCTGGTAGTTGAACCGCTGCGGCGGCACGTTGGCCATGACCGTCGAGCGCAGCGAGCCGATGTCGACGCCGACCTCCATCGTGGTCGTCACGCTGAGCACGTCCAGCGGCGTCGTCAGTGGGTTCTCCAGCGGCTCCTTGAGCAGCGCCTCCTTGAACCACCGTTGGCGCTGCCGCTGGACTGCCAGGGGCTTGGTCTGGCCGGTCAGCTCGGCGACGGCCATCCGGCGCGGCTCGAGCTCGGCGAGCCAGGCGTAGTAGTCCTGCTCCTGATTGCCGGCCTCGCGCCGATCCAGGTCCGGGTGGTGGCAGCCGCGGGCGGCGCAAACCCCGGCCGAGGCGTGCAGGTGCCGGTAGTTGCACCGGCGACAGACCCAGACCTCCGAGCCGGCCTTGGTCAGCAGGAACGGCGCTTCCACGCTGTCGACGCGTAGCCCCCATTCCGGGGCCACCCGCCCCCCGATCTCGCGGGTCACCCATGTCTCCAGCACGCCCGAGCCGGCCAGCCCGTGCCGTTCGGCGACCGCCTTCAGGTAGCCCTTCACCGCGGCCGGGATGTCGAACGCGGGCGAGAAGTACCTGTTGCCGGCGTACCGCCCCTGGATGCCGAGGATCCGGATCACCGAGCGGAGGATCTGCAGCGCGACGTCCTCGGCGACGCCAGCGTCGTCCAGCCGCGGGTTGCGCGGGTCGACCACCACCAGGCCGGTGGACTCCAGGTCGCGGGCCGCGCGGTCGAACACCGCCTCGGCCATCGTCGTGGCCAGCTCCCGGCGGTAGCGCTCGTAGCCCTTCATCTGGATCTCGGGGTGCAGGGGCGTCCAGAGGCCCGGTTGCGGCGGGTCGTACACCCGGTACCAGGGCTCGCCCTGCCACTTCTGCATGGAAGTGCCAGGGCCGGCGGGGTGGATGCCCCGCTGCACCATGGCCTTCTCGAGCCGGGTGGCCGCGACCGACCACGGTAGTTGGGCCGTTACTTTGCTCGCCCGGTACGCCGCGATCAGCGCTTCCGTCTCGGGCGGGGCGACGCCCAGCGCCGCCTTCTTCATCAGCGCCTGGAACAGCTCGGGATGTTCGCTCTGCATGGTGACAAACGCCGCCTGCCCCTCCGGCGTCGGCGCTCCGGTGAGCATCCCCAGCACGGCGTCAACTGCGTCGGCCTCGGGCTGCTCCAGCTCGTGCCGGATGAGCTGGCGCACGAGGTCGCGGTGGTGGTTCTTGGCGACGCCGGCGGCGGTACGAGCGGCGTCGTCGCGGCTGTCGGTGAACAGGATGGTGCGCGACTCGGCGGCGGTCGTGCCCATGCTGCGGAACAGTTGGGCGAGGTAAAGCTGGATCGACTGCGACTGCCCGGAGCGGTGTCCCCGGATCGGCGACCGCACGATGCCGCGCCAGAACTTTTGTAGGTCGTTATTGACGTTCTGGGCACCGCAGCGCGGGCACTTCTCCGGCAGCGCGGGTGCCTTGGCCCTGGTCTCTCCCATCGGACTGACTCGCAGGACGTAACCGGTCGGGTCCTGGGCGTCCTCGACGATCAGTCCGGAGGTCGGGTCCAGCCGCGCCTGCGCAAACGAAAAGCTGATCTGGCGTCCCTTGGTGTCCGGGCCCTCAAGCTTGTGGTTCCACGGCTTGACCACGGCTGGCTTCTCCGGCTCTGGCCAATACCAGATGTACTCGCCGTTCGAGCGGCGGTTGACCGGGCGGGTCTGGTCCGAGGGGATCTTGTCGGCCAGCGAACCGAGAGCGAGCATCGGCGGGACGCTGTCGGGGACGCGGTCGATGACGTAGCCGCCCAGGCTGACCTCTCCGCAGTCGAAGCAGTACAGCACCTCGAGAACCCGCCCGCCGCACGGGCACGTCGTGGCCGGCCGGCTGTACAACCGGCCGATCTTCCGCTCCGCGTACGCGTGCTCCGGCCGCACCTCAGTGCAGGCCCGGTTGGCGCAGGCCCACAGCCCGCTCGCCGTGCGAACGAACATGTGCGCGCGCAGCGGGATCGTGGCCGGGTCGTTCCAGGCTTCCGCTCCGGCTTCCAGCACGAGGTCGAACGCCTCGCTAGTGACGCCGTCGGCGGTGGCCGGCGGCTCGTCGAAGAGGTGCCGCTCAATGTCGGGCAGCCGGGTCGCGCGCATCGGCGCGCCGGCGTCGGCGCGACACGCGGCGGCGACGGCTTCCGAGAGCCGGTGCTCGGCGGCCAGGGCGCTGAGCGCGGCCGCGCGGTCGCTCCCGTCGGCGGGCAGGGTCTTGGCGTGCTCCTCGAACGCGGCGCGCGACAGAGGCTTGCGCTCGGGGATCGTGCGGGGCGTGCCGGCGGTGACGAAGAAGCTGGACCGGTCGACGCCGAAGAACTCCTCCAGGTAGCCGCGGCCCTTGTCGTCGTCGGTAAGCGAGGCGCTGGTGGCCAGGCAGCGCAGCTGCGGGGAGTCCGCGTCCAGGCCGAGCCGCGACAGCAGGTTGCGGACCACCATCGCGACCTCGCTGCCCTGGGTGCCGCGGTAGAGGTGCATCTCGTCGATGACGATGGTGAAGCTGGTGTTCTGGTCGGCGGCGAGCCAGCTCGCGGTGGCGGCGAACATCGGCTGTTCGATGTCGCGCATCAGCATCGCGTTGAGCATCGAGTAGTTGGTGACCATCAGGTCGGGCGGCGACGCAACCATGTCCCAGCGGGTCGTCATTTCCGCCTGCCGTGGGTCGGCGAACTGGGCAAGCATCTGCTGGCGGTCCGGCGCGTTCTCGTACGCCTTGGCTAGCTGCAGGAAATCCTGGGCGGTGCTGTTGATCTCGGCGGCGGCCTCGCGCACCTTATCCTTGTCCTTAGGTCCGGGCAGCTCGCCGGATCCGGGGGTGGCGCCGGTGTAGCGGCCGAACCACAGCGGCGGGACCTCGCCGGTCTCCGCAATCCGGCGCAGCGCGCGGCGCAGCCGGGAGACCTGGTCCTCGACCAGCGCGTTGGTGGGGTACAGCACGACGGTGCGCAGCGCCGCGGGCCGCGTTTCCGGGGCGCGTAGCGGCCGCCAGTTGAGGGCGCTGCCGGCGGCTTCCCACCAGCGGTCCGCCTCGGGCTGCTTGGTCCAGGTGAGTGCCTCCTGGACCAGCCGGGCGAGCACAGGGAGCAGGAAGGACTCGGTCTTGCCCGAGCCGGTGCCGGAGGTGACGACCACGTTGCGGGGCTCGCCTTCGGCGTTGCTCAGCGACCGGATGAGCGCCTCGGCCTGGTGGCGGCGCAGCATCATCTGCTGTCCCGGCTTGACAAAGTCGCCGAACAGGGCCTCGCCCACGATGCGCGCCGCGACCGGGTCGAGGCTGGCCCGCTGCGCCGCCTCCGCCAGCGGGTAATCGGCGTCGTAAGGGACCACCGGTTCGAGCAGCACGTCGGTGAACAGCAGCCCGGGCGTCTCCAGCAGCTGCCGGCGCTCGTCGCGCAGCGGCTTGTCGCGCAGCCAGTACGCCGTGTCGAAGTATCGCAGGTACGCATCCTGCAGCTCCCGGTAGACCTGCGTCGGCATCGGGAAACGCGGCCTCGGCGTGGCGGCGCCGTTCTGCGACATGACGGTCCTCATCTCGATGCGGTGCGGTGGATCAGCTGGTGAGGCGGGCGGTCAGCATCTCGGCGATCTCGGCGGGCACACCGGGATAGCGCAGCACCCGCAGAGGGCCGAGTTTGTAGGGCGGGCGGCCGACACAGAGCACCGCGGCGCGGCCGTACAGCCCCGGCAGCTCGGCACCCAGCGGCACGTCGAGGGCGCGTTCCTCGGCGCGGTAGGCCAGCAGCGGGCGGCCGGCCTGCAGGGCCGCGAGGTGTTTGACCAGGTTCGCGGCACCGATGCGTGCGGTGCCGGCGGCCACGTCCTCAGCGTCGCGGAACAGGTACGTCTTGCCGAAGGACTCCAACGCGTACGCGCCGGGCTCGTCCGGCCGGGGCTGCGTCACCCAGGCGGCCGAGCCGAGGTGGAACTGCTGTACGCTGCGTGCCCCCGGCATGCTCACCCGGGGCAGCGCGGCCAGCACCTCGCTGAGCCCGGGCGTCGCGCCGAGGATCGCCGCCGCCGGCCGGGCCGCGACCGTGACCCCGAGCTCGGCGGCCAGCTCGTGAACCTGGTCGGCGGTCAGCCCGCGCAGCACCCGCCGGCTCGGGCCTTCCGGGTCGGGTTGCACGCTGAGGCGACCCGGCGTGCCGGCGATCCAGTCCTCGACCGTGTTTACGTACCCGGCGGGCCAGTAGCCGACCAACAGGTACGAGCCATCGACGAGCTCGGCCAGCGCGGACGGGGCAATCTCCCAGTCGAGCGGCTCGAGGTTCCGGGGGTCGCGCCGGATCTGCACGTGGCCGAGGGATTCGAGCGTACGGGCGAAGACGTGGACGAACAGCAGCGAGCCCTCGATCTGCAAGGCGGTGCGCTCGAAGGAAGAGTATCCGCCGCCGCCGGCGTGCATCAGCGCGTCCAGGCCGATGTCCCAGGTCAGCTTGCCCGGCTGCACGGGGGCCACCTGGTGCACGTCCACGTGGTAGCAAGATTCGAGCTTGTCACGCGCCTTCTTCTGGGCTTCGGCTGCCCAGGGGGTATTCGGGAAGCGCTTGACCAAGCCGCAGCGACGGCAGGTGCCCTCGACGGCCAGCGTCTTGCCCCCGGCGTACGGCAGATCCCAATAGTGCGCTCGGGTGACTAGGCACGAGCTCGGGTCGGGCGCGGCGAGCGTCGTCGCAGGCAGGGCCGCGCCGGCGGGCGGCCGCGGCTCCGTCCACCAAACGACCTGCGGCGCCGGCCGGCGCGGCGCGGCGTCCTCGCCGATAACGACGACGCCGTCGACCACCGCCGCCGACTCCTCGGTGTACTCGTCCGCGCTGAGCACGCCCCGCCCGTGCTGGGTCCCAGGCAAGTAGGCGAGCCGGGTCGCGCGTGCCCACAGCGCCAGGTCGACGTAGTCGCCGGAGCGCAGGAAGAAGGGCATTCGGTGGGTGGCGTCCTTCGTCCTGTTGACGAAGAGCAGGGCCTCATAGTCGCCCTCGGCGAGGTCGGCGTCGGCGAGCGGGAACACTAGGGCGGCGCCGTCCGACTCGCGGGCGGCGATCACCTGGTCGAGGACGATCGGCGTGGCGTCGTCGAGGCCGTCGAGCGCCCCGGTGTCCTTGCGGATGATCTCTAGTTTGATGTGGCCCGCGGCCACGGCCACGGCTCGCAGCTCCGGGGGTGCCTGGGCGGCGTACTTGCGCATCCGGCCGGGCATTTTCATCCCTCCGGCGAGGGTCAGTTGCGATGAGACCGAGGGCTGCAGCACGTTGAGGTCGTCACGCAGCTTGGCGCGGGCTTCGGGCGAAAGTAGCCCCAGCACCTGAACGTCAGCGAACATCGTCCAGTTCAGAGGCACCCCTTCCTGGCCTCCAGGGACCCGCCGGTAGCCGGGGCGGGCGACCTGGGCAAGCACCGCGTCGACCTCGTCGGCGAGCCCGTCGTAGGCGAAGACGATGCCGTCCTCGGCAAGCTGGAGCCGTTCGGCCTCGAGGTACTGACCGAGCGCTTCGTCCTTGCGCATTGGCAGCACCTGGCGCGGGCGGCGCACGACGGGCGCTCCGCCGTCGGTGTCGGTCAGGCGCAGCACGCCGTCGAGGATGGAGGTGTGGGCCAAGTCGGCCGGGCGGTGCAGGCGGTGCCAGCCGTTGACGCCGGGCATGAAGTCGAGGACCGGTTGCTGGTCACCGACGGCGCTGGCGATCTGCAGGCGCCGCGGCTCGTCGTGGCCGGGCAGCTTGACCACCAGGCTGAACTCGACCCTGCGGCCGAACAGGTTGGAGCGGATCAGGGCGACCAGCCGGGCTTCGCCGCCACGTGCACCGGCCGCCTGCGATCGGGGCGCGGCGTCCCGGTCGTTGCCGTCCCAGGTCTGCAGCTCGAGCGCGACGACGCTGGCAATCCGCTCGCGGGCGGCGGGCTGCCGGGCCCAGAGGGTGGCCAGGTTCCGGCTGATCGGCGGCGGCGTGCGCTTCATCCAGTCGTCGAGGTACGGCTCGATCTCGCGCGGCGTGACCTCCCTGCCCGGGTCAAGACCGTACGTGGCGAAGAACCGGGGCAGCTTGCCGCGGTCGTGTTCGCGGACCAGGGCCTGCGACATCGACAACCCGACGTAGCGGTGCGACAGGGCCACCGCGGAGGGCAGCCCGAGCATGCCGTCCAAGCCGGTCAGCCACAGCCCGAGCACGTTCCAGAACAGCTCGACGTGCTGCCGGTACTGGGTGGCCAGGCGCTCCTTCTGCTGGGGGTCCTCGAGCCGCAGCAGCTGAGAGAGGGGGCCGAAGTAGTTGCTCGCCGACATGGTGACGTCGCTGCCCATGCGCTCCGCGGCCATGCTGAAGACCGCGAGGAGAGCCAATACAGGCGGGGCCGGCAGGTCCATCCGCTCGTCGCGTGGGGTCTGCTGCCACCGGCGCAGCCATTCGCGGGTGCGCTGCAGGGGCAGGCCGAAGATGTCGCTGTGGCGCGTGCGCAGCGACAGCACACCGATGACCGAGCCCGCCAGGAAATCCCACACCTTGTCGGTGGGCAGTTTCAGCCGTTGCCCGATGCGAGCGAGGGTGTCCTCGTCGAAATCCATGTAGACCGGGAGTCCCGCCATGTCCTGGGTGAAGAACACGTCTGCAATGGCTCGGTTGAAGGCGCAGTAGATCTTCCATCGGTCTGGCGGCTGACGTTGCATGTGCTGACCAGCTATCGCTTCCGTATCGGGGGATTTGGGTCTCGAAGTGTAAGGGGCGGACCACGCTCTAAACAATGACCGTTCGTGCGCAACCGTTTCGCTGGGGGCTGACGATATTCGGGAACTTTCTCAGCCGCGGACTCTGCCTTGGTGCATTCCCCCTCAATTCGGACACTGTGGAGTCGTCGGCGATATCATGACCTGACCCTGAATACCAGATTCGGGTGGAGGCCTCCGCCGCCCAGACGGCCTGGCTCGGCAGGACAGATGATCAAATCTCCCACCGGGGTGGCGCGCATCGCCGACCGCCCGCCCCTATAGGCTGCCCAGCGACGATCGACCGAGGAGGACGCGTGGAAGGTACGGCCATCCGAGCGGCGGAGTTCTTCGCCGGCATCGGGCTGGTGCGAACCGCCCTCGAGCCGCTGGGCGTCCAGGTCGTCTGGGCCAACGACATCAAGCAGGCCAAGTTCAACGCCTACCGCGAGAACTACCCGGATGCTGACAAGCACTTCAAGGTTGTTGACATCCGCGAGGTCGAAGCGGCGGACCTGCCACCCGGAATAGACCTGGCAACAAGCAGCTTCCCTTGCATCGACCTGTCGCTGGCGGGCAATCGGCTTGGCCTGGACGGCGCCCAGTCGGGAATGTTCTTCGAATTCGCGCGGATTTTAGAAGGTATGCCGCGGCGCCCGTCGGTCGTGCTGCTGGAGAACGTGCACGGATTCGCCACCAGCCACGGTGGCAAAGATATCGCACGTGCCTTCGAGAAGCTTTCCCAGCTGGACTACTCTCTCGACGTGCTGGCGATTGACGCCAAGCATTTCGTCCCGCAGTCGCGGCCGCGCATGTTCATCGTCGGCATTTCCAAGGACAAGCTGCCGAAGAACTCCCACGTCGGCGTCCCGGCCCCTAGCGACGTGCGCCCGCCCTGGGTGACCGCGCTCCACGAGCGGCATAGCAGCACCTTTGACATGCACTACCTCGATCTGCCGCCGCTTCCGGAAGGCCCCAAGGACCTCAGCGGCGTGGTAGACCATGACGTCCCGGCTAGCGCGTGGTGGGACGCGAAGCGGGTGGAGGCCTTCGTCGACTCGCTCAGCGATGGGCAACGCATCCGATTCGAGGCGCTTCGCGACGGGAACACCATCTCCTACCGGTCCGCGTATCGCCGCACCCGGCAGGGCATCTCTATGTGGGAGCTGCGCCGCGACGCCATCGCGGGATGCCTGCGCACGACCGGGGGTGGCTCCAGCAAGCAGGCGCTCGTCGAGGTCGGCATGGGTCGCGAGCCCCGGGTGCGCTGGATGACGCCTAAGGAATACGCGCGGCTCATGGGTGCCGACAATTACAAATTGGTGGCGGGTACCCCTAATCAGCAGCTGTTCGGCTTCGGTGACGCGGTCGTGGTCGATGTTGTGCGGTGGATCGGACGGCACTACCTAATTCCGGTCCTCACCCCAGAGGCGACCGACGAAGGTTAGCCTTACGATGCCGCTGCCGCCCACCCCACCGCCGTCGTCAGCCACCAAGACGATGAAGGCAAACCGCAGCACCGGGACCAAGCCAGAGCTTGCGCTGCGGCGGGCGCTTTTCGCGGCCGGTCTGCGCTATCGGGTGAATCTAAAGGTGAAAGTCCCGGGCCGGACCGTCCGCCCGGACGTCGTCTTCACCCGGACGCGCGTGGCCGTGTTCGTCGACGGTTGTTTCTGGCATGGATGCCCCCAGCATGGGCGCATGCCGAGCGATCCAAGCGGCTACTGGCATCAAAAGATTGCCCGGAATCAAGGGCGCGACAGCGCGGTTGACCAGGCGCTGCGCGAGTCCGGCTGGCGGGTGGTCCGGCTCTGGGAGCACACCGCCACCGAGGAGGCAGCGAAGCTGGTAAGGGCCGCTATAGCCGAGCGATCCGGCGCGTACGGGTGACGCAACCCGGCTGGACTGACAGTCAGAGGCATCTCGGCGGTCCGCTCGGCTTCGCTGCGGCGGCCCTATAGCCCGCAAGGAGATTTCGATCAGACGAGCACCTTAAAGTCCGGGTAGGAGGGGAGTTCAGTCTTGTTGATCAAGGGTCTGCGTGCTCACCCCGGCTGCGCGGGTCTGTCGGCCTATGTTTGTTCTCCGCCTCGCGAAACAGCTTCCACAGGTTTTCCAGCACCGTTAGTGCGGGCCGCTGGTTCTGAGCTGCAGGCTCTGAAAGCTGGACTCCGTCGAGTTTCCAGTAGCTCGACTTCGCGAGCTGCTGTGATACTCGGACACGTCGACTGATCGGCTCGATCGCGAGTAGGCGCAGGTCAAGCAGCGTATGAACGTCAGCCCTTAGCAAAAGGCCGTTTGAAAGGATGTTGGAATCAATGCCACGATAGGGGCGGAGATGCGCTGCTTCGAGGACGGCTTCGGCGTCAGCTCCAGTAATCGCGCAACGCCCTCTATACGCTTGCAAGAGAGCGGCTCTGAACGTGCGCTGGCCTCTGCGTGCGACGATCTGGCGGACGACCCTTAGCCTAGCATCGTAGTCATCGCTGGGAGGTGACTCAACACCCGCTGTTGAGTCTTTCTGCGCCTCGGCGGCGGACACCAAGACCTCGGATGCAGTATCGCCGCCATGTAGAATTCCGTCCGAGCGCACCCCTTCGAAGAAGAAATAGCCCGACTCCCACGCAACCGGAACAGCTAACCCGAGCACAAGGTATTCAGGTGAGCGGTTCCTTTCCGCCTCGTGCTCTCGTAGAACTCCCACCGGAGCGGCGTGTCGAATGCACTCCATCAAGCCCCTGTTCGTGAACTCCTCGTCGCGCTGAGAAGGATCCGGATTCTCTTGATGATAGGAAAAGTACCAGGTCCCGTCTTCGCGCGCATAAATTGCGCCGTCGTTGTAAGGGCTGTTTAGATTGATGCGCACGGACAGGGCGTAGGGCAGGTCACTAGGTTTGTAAATGCCCTTAGGGCGGGAAACCAGAAAGGAGCCGTCATCGAGTTGTTTTGGATACCGCGTAACAGTGCCAGCCCTTTCCTCGAACCAGCGCAGGCGTCTGGCATGCGATGCGGTAAGGGCTGATAGGTCCACTGGAGGCATCGCCGTCGCGCCTTATCCGTGAGGGCGGCCGGCGACGAAGACGCCTCGCCCAGGTGCGCCGACGACGATGCCCCGGTCGCGCAGCAGGGCAATGGCCCGGGCGGCAGTCGAGAAGGACACTGAGTAGAGGTCGGCGAGCTGCGAGTACGACGGCAGCTTGGCACCAGGCCCGTACTCGCCGGTCTCGATTCGTTCTGCGATGTCACCGGCGATGTCGGTGTAGCTGAGCGGGATTGGGGACACTTGGATCCTTTCGGGCTGGCACCTACTCAGATCCTCTCACCCCGTGCGCGTGGTTGACCTATAGCGCCTAGTGACATAGGTTGTCCTGGAGTCGCTCGGGTTGGCACCAGAACGGCTCGTACGGGCCCTAGTGCCCGAGCAGTGCCGGGGTGGTCCACTGCGCCTGCCCCGGCATCCTGCTCGCACGCCACCCCACCGGACAGGCTCAGCAGGACGTGGCCAGGAAGCAGGAAGGCGGTCAGCCACGCTGCTCTGTTTAGGCAGCGGCCTATAGACAGGCCCGGGGCGGGTGTTGGGCTCCGGCCGGTACGGACGCGTTCGTACCAAGCCGTCCCCGCCCGCCTCGGTGCCGCAACGCGTCCAACCAAGGAGGGACATGGACTCGATAGACGAGATACTCGGTGAACTACCCCTACCGCCTTACGTCACCGCCGAAGACGTCACCTTCGCCGTCAAGGCGGTCACCGTGCACGCCGCTGAGCAGTGGCCCGACGGCCCGCGTTGCCGCAACGACCGCGCCCCGCACCCGTGCCGCCTGCACCGCTGGGGCCACCGGATTCTGACCCTCCGTGGCCTGACCAAGGACGAGATTAGAGACCTCACCGCGAGGCGGCCATGATCTACGTGACCGGGGAACGACTGTTGCCGCACCAGGTCCGGGCCGCCACCTTCGATACCCGCTGGCGCGGCCTCGACCCCGACCAGGTCCACGCCTACCTCAACCGCCTCGCCGACGAATTCGACCGCCTGCACCGCGACCTGACCACCGCCAACACCGAGGCCGAGCGCATCCGTCAGGCCCTGCGCCAGTGGCAGTCCCGCCACACCGCCTGCCGCCCCACCGTTCCCGACCAGTCACCGAACAACCGGTGGCAGCGGTGACCGCACCCCGCTGGATCATCCACCTGCCCACCACGCTGACCAGCCGGGAGGTCGCCGCCGGCCTGGCCGCTGCGCTCAGGATGTCCCTCGACCATGTGGAGGTCATCGACTTCGGTGAGACCACCCTCAGCGAGGAGGACGCGCAGTACCTCCGCCACCGGGTCTGGTGCGACGCCCGGCTCGACGACGGCCGGCGCTGCCGACTACGCGACGGGCACCCCGGATCGTGCGGGACCGCGGGGGAGGGCTGACCCCGGTAGCGTCCGGGGATGCTCGACGCCGAAGATCTTCTGGCCGCCTTCACGCCTCCCCAGCCGTACACGATGGAAGCCGCCGCCGGCGCTCCCCGCTCGCCCGACGTGCACGTGGTCCTCGACCGCGGCACGGTCGTCTACGTCGGTTACACCGGAAACCTGCGCAATCGGCTCCGGCAGCACCTGACCGGTAACCGGGACTCGTCGGTGCTGCACGAGCAGGTCGGCCAGCAACTCGACAAGCGTGGACAGGTGGCATCGGTCAAGGACATCGCCGACTGGCTGGGCCGGTGCGATGCCCGCGAGCCCCGGGCCGCCTTCAGACCGGGACGTACTCGTCGAGGCGATGCTGCGCCGGGCGCTACGCCTCGACCAGATCCCAGAACCGTGCCACCGGCTCCAGCTCAGCGTCCCGCTGTAGCAGTGCGATCGGCAGTGTCTGAAACCGCAACCGAAACTTGCGCTGTCCGCCCGCCTGAATCTGGGTCAGAACGGCCACCCCCGACCGCTCCAGGAGCCTGACGAAATCCGGCCAGTAGCCGTATCGCTTCGTCCACGAGGCGTGCTCGGTCACGACGGAGTAGTCCCGCTCGACCACGATGGTGTCGCTGCGGTCGACGATCTTCCCGAGGTAGTAGAGCACCGCCTCCGTCAATGGGCTCGGCTCCGCGCTCTCGGGCTCCGTCGGCAGCTCGACGCCTAGCGCCGCCAGCGCGGCGGTCACGTCTCGAGGCGTGTCGCTCAGCCCTCCGGCCGTGACTACCTGGGAAACGGATGAGGTGGCGACGCCCCTCAGATTGGCGAGATCTGCGCTGCGGGAGCGGACCTCGAGGGTGTCCAGCTGACACGCTTCCAGATTGATGTCCCAGGTGCCAGCGGAAGGCAGGGACAGCTTCTGGAACTGGCAGCGCTGAAAGCGGACGAGTCGGCACGTGACCCCGGTCAGGTCCAGCGCGTCGAACGTTGCATCCTGAATCGTCTCGTTGTCCAGGCCGCCCATCTGATGGACGAGAGCGGTCCAGAGTGCACCGATGTTGGCGCCGAACGCAGTAGCACGCTCTTTACCCAGCAGCGCGGCCCTGCCGTTGGCGGCTTGAAGTGTCTCCAACACAGCGTTCGGCGCACGACGGACGATCCGTTTGACTGTCGCAGTCCGCCACTGCGACTTGGCCAGGGAGCCGATCACCGGCTGAGTGTTGCCGTTGTGCAGGTAGGCCAGCATCGCGTCGGCCAGGAAGTAGTCGTAGAACAGCTCGTGGGAGAAGGCGAAGCGCCGTTCGCTCCCGGCTGACGTCACCGCCATACCGCACAGCGCGGTGAGGCGGCGGCGTAGACCGCGACGATGGTCGAGGTCCTCGTCGCCGATCGCCATCGTGGCGGCCAGTTCCAGCTCGTTGATCGTCACCAGCCGCTCGTGCTCTACCGCCATGATGTCCGCGATGGTCTGGAAGAGTGACCGAAGCTCATTGGCCGACATCAGCGGCTTCTGATCCTCCCCGGCGGAGAGTTTCAGCGCCTCGCGGCTGATGTACTGGTCGAGGATCAGGTCGGGCAACTCGTCGGCGATGCCTCTGCCCGGGACTCCGGTCGGTCCCAGCCGTGGTCGGTACGCCTCCACGTAGACCTTGGCGAAGAAGGGCAGGCGCAGCAAGTCGCGGTCGTCGGCGGGCACCTCGTCCAGAACATGCGACTCGACGCCGTGACAAGCGAGGAAGTCGTGCAGCTGGGCGTCCGTCCACCGCTCTACCAACGCCACCCGGTGCGCCACTGCGAGGTCCAGGTTCTGGGCGTTGTTCTGTAGATCGAACCGGTACTGGCTGAGGTAGTACGAGGACCGGGCGGAAACCAAGATGACGCCGCGACCGCCGAGATCGGCGATCCAGGCGCGCAGCGAGCTGAGCGCGTCCCCGTAGCCGATGCCGCCCCGCAACTCGTCGAACCCGTCGATGAACACGGCCATCAGTCCGTTGCGGCACAGAGTCCGCACCGCCTCGTCGTTGATGTTCGGCACGTCGACCACGGCGGATCCGATCGCCTTCTGCAGATCGTCGAGCCCGGTCGACCGCACGTACAGGAACAGCGGCATCTGCTCCGCCGCAGCGAGGTCGTCGGGTTCGTCCTCGACCAGCCGCGCGCGTTCCAGGGTGGTCCTCAGCAGCGCCCGGGTCTTGCCGATCCCGGCCTCGCCAGCGACGAAGTACACCTGGGTCTGGGGTCCGCGTACCTGCAACCTGCGGTCGATGTCGCGTATCAACTCGTGGAACGGCATTGCGTTGCCGAGGCGCTGCGAGACGCCGAGGTCGGTCATCTGGACCGTGGGCTCGATCTGGAACGTGGAGGGCCGTGACCACCCGAGCAGCGTCTGCTCCTCGTCGAGCATCTGCCGCTCAAGGCCCTGTAGGTACTGACGGATGCGTACGGCCACCATAGGCCAGTTGGTGATGTGCCGCAGGAACGACGAGTACCGGACCCAGACGTCGTCGTCGGCCAGCCACTGGCGTTCCTCGCCAGGGCCGATCCGGAAGCTGTCGACGCGCTCCTCGACGCCCGCCTCCCGCCTCTTCATCCAGAAGAAGGTGACCACGCCGCCGCTCTCGTAGTGGTGCAGCTCGTAGTCGGGGTCACGGAACCCGGCGAGATCGGCGCGCAGGCCCTCCACGAACAGGGCGAACACAATGTCCTCCGGCCGCGCCGTCCGCGCGTCGTTGAGCGCCGTGACGAGGTCCTCGTCCCGCCCGGGCACCCGCACGTCGCTGCGGCCAGGCCGGAGGTAGATCGGGTGCTGCGAGGTGTACTGCGCGTACAGGCACCAGCGCCCGAGGTCATCGGCGCAAATGAAAGGCCACAACGGCAGCCGCCGGTCAGGCCACCGGAGCGTCAGTTGGCGGAAGGGCCGCTCCGACGGGCCGGTGGCCACGTCGGTCGTCGCGCCTTCGAGGAACGTGCGTACGGCGGCGTCGACTCCGGACAGCACCTCCTCGACATGCTTGGTGAGCTCGTCCCTGGTCTGCCCGGTGGGGATCGGCCCGCCATGGCTCGTGTGGTTGCGCAGCTTTTCCAGCGTCGCGAACTCGGGGCTGCCGCTGCGATAGGCGCGCACTATGCGCAACGTCTGTCGGAGCAGCTCCAACAGACCTGCCTGGTTGGAGCCCGGCGTGCTGCTCAGCAGAGAATGGGCCGTCTTCAGGTACGCGAGATAACCGCCGAATCCCGGAGCGCGCCCGATGTTTACCTGCTGCGGGTCCCGGTCGTACATCGCGGCGGCGGCGCAGAGCATGACGAACCGCAGGGAAAAATCCAGGGCCGCGAGGTACTCGTAGAGGGTGGCCCGGTCACTGTCCAGGTAGCCGGCGAGGAGCCTGTCGTACTGCTCGTTCGCACTCGTCACCGGCCAACTCCGAAGTCCATTCGCCAGCCGCGCATGAGCACAGTGTCATCTAGTGTTACCGCAATGTCATCCGCCAGACGGGCAGAGGCTGGGTCAGGGTGACGACAGAACATTCCCTGTGCGAGCCATGTAGCGTCCTGCCGACAGGGTTCCGGCAGCGGCGAGGAGGGTTGAGGTACATGCTGGCTGCGCTGGCCGTGCCGCCCGCGGTCGAGGCGGAGCGGGTCATCACGGCCGTGCTGGCCGACCTGCGGTCCGGCGAGCATCGGGGCGTGCTCGTCGACTCGCCGCCCGGGCGCCGGCAGGTCGACGCTGATGGTCCGCGCCGCCATCGAGCTGGCCGCCGCAGGCGAGGGGCTGATCATCGTCGCGCAGACTAACGAGTAGGTCGACGACCTCATCGACCGCCTCGCCGGCAAGGCGTTGGAGCTCCGACGGTGACGGCCTTCTCGGACGGTGGCAGCCCGAGGATCTGGAAGAGGCGCTGCTTGACTGGTTTCCCCGCAAGGTGACGTTGGCACCGGACCAGTGGACCGCCATCACGCCGACCGTGGGCGCGTTCGTCGACTTTCTCTTCGACCAGGACCTCACCGACCGGCTCTGCGCCGACCAGCAATTGCTGCACGCCGCCCTGGACAAGCTCGCCGCGCCATTCGCCGACGCGATGGCCGACGAGAGCCGCTACGGCATCGCGTAGTTCTGGGCGATGCGGATGCTGAACGAGGGCATCGACCCACCGACCAGGCCGCCGCCGAGCGGTTCATCGCCGACCTGCACGCCGGCCGTGTAGCCCTCGACAAGGACCTGCTAAACCAGGTGATGGCCAACCACCTGCTCGGCGAGGATCCCGACCGGCACCCGCCGCTGCCGCTGGTGGCCGTGCCCGGCGACGACACCTCCGCGGCCTGGCCACCGACGCTGTTGTGGTACGCCGGCTGCGGGAGCTAATGCGGTGGCTCCGTGACGGGCGGACCCTCACCACCACCGGCAGGCTGCGGTTGGCCGACGGGCGGGAACTCGTCGCGCTGCTCGACACCGGCGACATCCTCAATCCCATGGTCGGCGACCGCGTCTTCAGGACCCGCAGCAGCGACGACCTGTACGGGCTCACCGTGCTGGTCGCCTGGGCCCGGGCGGCCCGCGTCGTGCGGGTGGTGAAGGGACGGCTGGTGCCGGTCAAGAGCGCGGCGAAGGTGCTGGCGGACCCGCTCGCGCTGTCCCGGCGGGCCTTCACCGCACTGTTCGAGCTCGGCGAGGCGGTCTGCGGGGGCGGGTGGGTTGAGTCGGTGCTGCGGTGGCCGTTCGACGAGGCGGTGTTCGCCGTGACCATGGCCCTGTACATCGCGCCGGAACCTGTGGCGATCGACGAGTTGCGGCAGCTCGCCTACCAGGCGGCATGCGACGGACTGGGGCTCGACCCCGGAAGCGAGGAGCAGGAGCGGGGCTGGCGCCAGCTCGCCGACCATGACACCGATCGACTGCTCGACCAGCTGGCCATGCTCGGGGCGATCGACAACGATGCGGCTGCTGCCCTACTGACGTCCTTGGGTGTTGGTCTGTTCGCCCGGCACCTGCGGGAGCTGGGCGTGACCGTGCCGACCCTCGACCAGATGTTGGAGGAGACAGCGGAGGTGGTGGTCGCCGCCGCCACCGGGAGCCCGCCGGAAACCGCCGCCGCCCTCATGCGCGCCTGGTGCGCGCACCACCCGGACACCGCCTCGGCCGAGTTGCGGGCCCTGGCCGAGCGCACCGACGACCCCGAACATCGCAGGCTCGCCCTGGCGTACGCCTGAACCGGCGCGTGCGACGAGCATCGCCGCGGGTATGGACGCGCGGCACGGCCAGTGTCTTCTCGCCCTAGCCATGTGCGACGCTGGCAGTTCCACCTCATCGTGGAGCGGTACATGAGGATGCGTGGTTGGCAATGATCAGTCAGGGCGCCGAGTTGGTGCTGCCGTGTCCGGTATGCGGTACGGCGGTGCCCCACGACGTCGCGGAGTGGCTGGTCCAGAACCGACTCCAGTGGACGGTGTCGGTCGAGTGCCCAGCCTGCGGGAACGCCACCGAGGAGTTTGGGTGGGACGAATCGCCGGAAGTGATTCGTGAAGCCCTTCGTGACGCCCACGGTTGGTCCCGCATCAGGCTTCCGTCTTCGGCAGCGAGCCCAGTAGTGATCATGAAGGCACTACGGCAGGGACGGCAGCAGGTAACGCTCGCCGATGCGCGGGAGTGTGCTCGCAAACTGCTTGCCGGTGAGTTTTGTGGGACCAGAGGCGAGATAAAGTTGCTGGCCGAACGGTTGCGTGACATGGGCGTTGCCGCCGATGTCAGCCGGCTGCCGGCCGCGGGTACCCGTCGCAGCGCCGGCTAGTCATCGGCGGCGCCACGATCGGATGAAGCTCAGGTGGGCGGAACAGTTGCCGGTAGTCTGCGGGGCGCCTGGAAGGAGGGCCGATGCTGGGGCTGGAGATACCACCCGCCGTCGAAGCGGAGCGCGTCATCACCGCCGTACTCGCCGACCTGCGCTCCGGCGACCACCGCGGCGTGGTCGTCGACTCCCCGCCCGGCGCCGGCAAGTCCACCCTCGTCGTCCGCGCCGCCGCCGAGCTGGCCGCCGCCGGCGAGCCGCTGATCATCATCGCGCAGACCAACGAGCAGGTCGACGACCTCATCGACCGCCTCGCCCGCAAGGCCCCCGAGCTGCGCATCGGCCGCCTCTCCGCCACCGACTACCAGCCCTCCGACCGGGTGAAGGGCCACGAGACGGTCAAGGTCGCGGTCAAGGTTGCCGACCTCGGCGGCCCGGCCGTCATCATCGGTACGGCCGCCAAGTGGGCCACCGTTACCGAGGGTTCCTGGCCCTGGGCGATCGTCGACGAGGCGTACCAGATGCGGTCGGACGCCCTGCTGCGCGTGGCCGGCCGGTTCGAGCGGGCCCTGTTCGTGGGCGACCCGGGCCAGCTCGACCCGTTCTCCACCGTCGAGACCGCGCGATGGACCGGCCTGACCTGGGACCCGATGCAGTCGGCGGTGGCGGTGCTGCTGCGGCACAACCCCGACCTGCCCGTTCACCGCCTGCCCGTCTCGTGGCGGCTGCCCGCCTCCGCGGCGCCGGTGGTCGCGGCGGCGTTCTACCCGTTCACCGGGTTCCGCGCCGGCACCGGCGCGGGCGACCGGGCGCTGTCGTTCACCGAGCCCGGCCAGGGGGACGCGCTCGACGCGGCGGTCGAGCTGGCCGCCACCACCGGGTGGGCGCTGCACGAACTGCCGGCCCGGCACACCCTGCGCACCGACGCGGAGGCGGCCTCGGCATGCGCTGCGCTGGCACTGCGGGTATTGCGGCGGGGAGCCGTCGCCGTCTCCGAGCACGCGCTGGCCGGCGCGCCGGTCACCGCCGACCGGATCGCCGTCGGGGCCGCGCACCGCGACCAGGTCGCGGCCATCCGCGCCCACCTCGGCGGGGCCGGGGCGGGCGTCACCGTCGACACCGCCAACCGGCTCCAGGGCCGCGAGTACGACGTGTCGATCGTGCTGCACCCGCTCTCCGGGCGGCGGGACGCCACCGCCTTCCACCTCGAGTCGGGGCGGCTGTGCGTGCTGGCGTCACGCCACCGGCACGCCTGCATCGTGGTGGCGCGGGCGGGCATCGGCGAGCTGCTGGACGCCCACCCCTCGACCGAGTCGGTGCACCTCGACGTGCCCGTGAAGTTCCCCGACGGCTGGGCCGCGAACCAGACGATGCTGGCGCACCTGGGAGCGTAATAGTTTGCCAGGGGCGGTGATGCTCGCGCCGGAAGCCGCCGACCGGATTGCCCGGCGAAGGACAACGGAACGAAAATGGGCCGCAGTCGGTGCAAGACCAGCCCTGAAGGCAGGCGACGGGGCTGCCGGACGGCGCGCTTCCTCGCTACCGTCCGAGGATGACCGAGATCGCGTACGGCGACCTGCTCGCCGGCTTCACGCCCGCCCTGCCGTACACGATGGACACGGCGGAGAGCGCGCCCCGCGCGGCCGGTGTCCACGTGGTGCTCGCGGGCGACACCGTCATCTACGTCGGCCGCACGGGGAACCTGCGGGACCGGCTGCGCCAGCACCTGACCGGCAACCGGGGTTCGTCGGTGCTGCACGACCAGATCGGCCAGGAACTCGACCGGACCGGGCCGGTGGCGACGGCCAGCGACATCGCCCACTGGCTGAACCGGTGCGTCGTCCGCTGGAAGGAGGCCGAGAACCCGGAGGCCGAGAAGGAGGCCCTGGTGCTCGCCCTGACGCCGCGCTTCAACCGGCAGGTGCCCCGGCCCCGTCCGGCTGCCGACCAGAACGGCTGACGCCTGTGCGGCGGCGATGCTGAATCGTTGACGTCATCAGCTCCGTAGCGACCGCGACCAGCACCACCACCGCCGGCCGCGCGGGCGCCGTCAGATGAAGCCCTCCTCGACCAGGATGACCTCTTTCGCGGTGATCTCGTGCCGCTGACCGGAACCGCCGACCACCCGCATCCAGCTCTCGGTCGTCAGCTTCGCCCGATCGTCCTCGGCGGTGAGGGTGAAGTTGAAGCCGCCGTACATGCCGGGGACGGAGAAGTGCGCTCCGTCGCGAGGCGTCTCCAGCAGCACCTCCAGCTCCGGCAGGCGCAGCCGGTGCTCGTCGACCAGGTTGCCGACGCGGGCGCGGATCAGCCCGTGGAAGTGCTCCTGGACCGCGCGCAGCTCGTGGTCGGGTACGTCGATGAGGCGGGGCGGGGTCAGGACCTGCCGCAGATGCTCATGGCCCAGCCGGACGGCGATGTCCAACGGGCGTTCCCCGTCGGCGGTGCGCAGTGCCCGCCAGGCGCCCAGCTCGACCAGGCGTCGCACCACCTCGACGGGCGCTCCGGCGTTGGCGGCCTGGTGCAGCGGGGCGTACCAGGAGGCGCCGTCGAGGCGGGCGGCGTTGATCCAGTCGGCGTTACGGGGCTGGGCGAGCACCGCGAAGACGCCGTCCCAGTCGTACGCGCGGGCCCGGTCGGCCAGCTCGTGCCGGGCCTTCACCGCCCACGCCGACAGCGACTCGCTGCGAGTGATGCCGTCCCACCGATGCGTCATGAAGATCATTGTGTCGTGATGGCTCGTGACCCCGGAACGTCGGTGGGGGTTGCTTCAATGAGCGACCACGACGGACGGGGGAGACGGATGGCCGAGGTGCGCATCGCGCGGTGGGACGAGGACGACCTGGACCTGCTGCGTCGCCTCAACACGCCGGAGGTCCGGCACCACACCGGCGGCCCGGAGACCGACGAGCAGGTGCTCGCCCGGCACGAGCGGTACCTGCAGGGGCCGGGTCCCCGCAGCGGCTGGATGTTCACCGTGGTGCTGCCCGACGGGGTGAAGGTCGGCAGCGTCGGCTACTGGGAACGCGTCTGGCACGACGAGCCGGTCTACGAGATGGGCTGGGCGATCCTTCCCGAGCACCAGGGGCGGGGCCTGGCCACCGCCGCCGTACGCGCCGTGGTGGCTGAGGCCCGCGCCCACGGCCGGCACCGGTGGGCGCACGCGTACCCGTCGGTGGACCACCCGGCCTCGAACGCGGTCTGCCGCAAGGTCGGGTTCACCCTGCTGGGCGAGACCGAGTTCGAGTATCCGCCCGGGCGCCTGATGCGCTCCAACGACTGGCGGCTCGACCTGAAGGCCTGACCAGGCCCGTCAGCGCGCGCCGTCCAGTCGTTCCCGCTGCGCGGCGGTCAGCTCCAGCTCCACCGCTTCCAGGCTCTCGTCGAGCTGGGCCACCGAGGAGGCGCCCACCAGCGGGATCGACGGCGTCTCGCCGCCCATCAGCCAGGCCAGCACCACCTGGTTGACCGTCGCGCCCGTCTCGGCGGCCACCTCCCGCAGCGCGGCCAACCGGCCGGGCGCGCTCGGCAGGTCGTACGCCGGGCCCAGCGGCTTGTCCGGCCGGGCGTAGCCGCCCCTCACCAGCGGCGAGTACGCCACCAGCGTCAGCGCCGGCTCCACCCGCAGGTAGCTGGCCAGGTCACCGCCGACCGAGCCCGGGTCGCCGTCCGGGTCCAGCTCGCTGGGCAGATCGGTGCGCCGCTGGAGGTAGGTGTGGTGGTACTGGAGCACCTCGTACCCGGGCAGGCCGGCGGCGGCGGCCAGCGCGCGGGCCCGCTCCACCCGCCACGCCCGGTGGTTGCTCGCCCCCAGCAGCCCCACCGCGCCCTCGGCGACCAGCTCGCCGAAGGCGGCCACGGTCTCCTCCAGCGGCACCGTGCGGTCCTCGATGTGCGCGTACAGCAGGTCCAGTTTTGCCATGCCGAGCCGTTCCCGGCTGCGCTCCGCCGACTCCCGGATCACCTTGGCCGACAGCCCCTCGGCGTTGTCGGTGTAGCTGGTGCCGGGGGCGAGCGGACGCGCCCCGAGCTTGGTGGCGACGACGATCTCGTCCCCGACGCCCCGGCTGCGCCGCCAGCGGCCGAGCAGTTCCTCGCTCTCGCCGCCCTGCCCGCCGTTCATCCAGAACGCGTAGTTGTCCGAGGTGTCGACGAAGGTGCCACCGGCCTCGACGTACCGGTCGAGGATGGCGTACGAGGTGGCCTCGTCGGTGGCGGTGCCGAAGAGCATCGCGCCGAGGCTGAGCACGCTCACCTCGCGCCGGGTCCGCGGGTCCGTGCCGATCGTGCGGTACCGCATGAGGTCTCCCATTCGACGTGGAGCCTCCACCCTGGACGTTCGAGCGCACTCGAAGTCAAGGGCTCACCAGGGCAGCACCCCGTACGAGTCGTCGGCGGCGACGTGCCCCCAGAGCTGGCCGCTCGGCCCGCCCGCCGGCAGCGTCGCCAGGTGCACGCTCACCTCCGCGCCCTGCTCCGGCGTGCGGTAGCCGGAGGAACCGTTGAGGTCCGTCGCGCAGTAGCCCGGGTTCGCCGCGTTGACCAGGATCGGGGTGTCCCGCAGCTCCTTGGCGTACATGGCGGTGACCATGTTCAGCGCCGTCTTCGACGACGGGTAGGGCACCGAGGTCAGCGGCCAGAGGAAGCTCTCCGGGTCGGTCATCGCGGTGATCGAGCCGACCTCGCTGGAGACGTTGACGATCCGCGCGGCAGGGGCGCGGCGCAGCAGCGGCAGGAACGCGTTCGTCACCGTCACCACCGCGAAGACGTTCGTCTCGAACACCTCGCGCAGGGTGGCGAGGGTGGTCTCGCTGGGCAGCGCCGACCCGTCCGCCCGGGCGATCCCGGCGTTGTTCACCAGCACGTCCAGCCGGCCGTACGCCTCCTCGACGTGCCGCGCGGCGGCGGCGACCGACGCCGGGTCGGTCACCTCCAGCGGCACCGGGTGGGCGTCCGCGCCGCCGGCGCGCAGCGCCGCCACGGCCTCCCGGCCGCGCCCGGCGTCCCGCGCGCCGACCAGCACGGTCATCCCGCGAGCGGCGAGCTCCCGTGCCGTGGCGTACCCGATTCCCTTGTTGGCCCCGGTGATCAGGGCGATGTTCGTCGTGGTCATGGCGTCGAGCCTGCCGGCGGGCCGCGCCGGCCGGGAGAGACCGGCCGGGACTGGGACCGGCGGTACCACCCTCGGCGTCCGCGCGTGCGGCAGGCTGGGGGCATGACCGCACCCGGGTTGCGCCGCGACGAACTGGCCACCTTCCTGCGTACCCGTCGGGCCCGGTTGCGCCCCGCCGACGTCGGCCTCCCCGACGGGGTACGCCGTCGCACGCCGGGACTGCGCCGGCAGGAGGTCGCCCAGCTCGCCGGGCTGTCCGTCGACTACTACGTGCGGCTGGAGCAGGGCCGGGGGCCGCACCCGTCCCGGCAGGTGCTCGCCGCGCTGGCCCGGGCCCTGGTGCTCACCCGCGACGAGCGGGAGTACCTGTTCCGGGTGGCCGGCCAGAGCCCGCCGCCGGTGCCCGGGCCGAGCCGGGAGGTCACCTCCGGGCTGCGCCACCTGATCGACGCGATGACCGAGACCCCGGCGTACGTGGTGGACGCCAAGTACGACGTGCTGGCCGTGAACCGGCTGGCCGTGCACTTCGTCGGGGACCTGTCGGCGGGGGAGCGCAACATGATCCGCTGGATGTTCCGCCAACCCGCCCCGCGTCCGGACGACCCGGAGATGCTGCGCTTCGTGCGTGACTCGGTGGCGGACCTGCGCGCCGCCTACGGCCGCTATCCCGGTGACCGGGGCCTGGCCGAGCTGGTCACCGAGCTGCTCGGCGTCTCGCCCCGGTTCGCCGCGCTCTGGGCCGAGCACGACGTCGCGGAGCGCCGTCCGGTGGTGAAACGGGTGACGCACGCCGAGCTGGGGCCGCTGGAGTTCGAGTGCCGGGTGCTGCTGGTGCCGGAGACCGACCAGCGGCTGATCGTCTACACCGCCGCGCCCGGCTCGCCCACCCGGGAGGTGTTCCGCCGGCTCGCCGACCGGGTGGACAGCTGACGGTTCAGTTGACCCCGGTCGGTCGACGCTCCGCCGCGCGGTCGGCGGTGGTCATGGCGACGGTACGCGCCGGCACGGTCGGCGCGTCCCGGCCGGTGCCCCGCCGCCCGTCGCCGCCCTTGTCGTTGCTCTGCTCGTGGTAGTCCTGCTCGACGTTGACCGTCCAGACGTCGTGGCCGGCGCCGTGCACGATGTTCTCGGCGGTCAGCATGGCGGTCAGCATGGAGTGGTCCTGGTTGTTGTAGCGGTGCATCCCGTTGCGCCCGACGGGGTGCACGTTGGGCAGCTCCCGCGCCAGCCACGCCCGGATGGTGTCGACGTTGTGCTGGTAGCGGTCGTCGTACACCGGGTAGGCCTTCGGCATCCGCACCACGTACCCGCTCTCCACCGCGCCCGGCCGCACCAGGCCGAGCTGCTCCAGCTCGGCGGTGGCCCGTGCGACGAGGTCGGCGTCGGAGGTCCGCCAGGTCTCGTCGTCCTCGAACACGAAGTACTCCAGCCCCAGGCAGGTGCGGCCGTCCTTGACCAGGTACGGCGACCAGGAGCCGAAGTTCTGGATCCGGCCCACGTTCACCGCCGGGTCGTGCACGTAGATCCAGTTGTCCGGGAAGGAGAACTCCTCCGGTACCACCAACGCCACGGTCAGGAAGTCCCGGTAGCGCAGGTCGGCGGCGCATTCGAGCACCTCGGGCGGGGCGGCCGGGCGCACCGCGGCCACCAGTTCGGAGATCGGCATGGACGAGATGACGTGGTCGACGGGGAGCCGGCGTTCCCCGCCCGGCCCGTCGACGGTGACCGCCACCGCCCGCCTGCCCTCGTGGTGCACGGCCTTCACCCAGGTGCCGGTGCTGACCTCGCCGCCGCGCTTGCGGATCTCCTCCGTGCAGCGCTCCCACATCATGCCGGGACCGAACTTCGGGTACTGGAACTCCTCGATCAGGCTGGTCACGTCCTTGCGGTTGCGGCGGGGCAGCAGCGCGTTGAGCACCGCGCGGGCCAGCGACAGGTTCTTGATCCGCTGGGCGGCCCAGTCGGCCTGCAACTGGTCGGCCGGCATCCCCCAGACCTTCTCCGTGTAGGTCTTGAAGAAGATCGAGTAGAGCCGCCAGCCGAAGCGCGCCGACACCCAGCCCTCGAAGTGCGACTGGTCCTTGGGCGGGCGCAGCCGCGCCCGGGCGTACGAGCCCATGCAGCGGGCCGCCTCCCGGACGCCGAGGTTGCGCAGGGCGTTGCCGGCGTTGAGCGGGTAGTCGTAGAGCGCACCCCGGTAGAAGATGCGGCTCATCCGGGGCCGGAGCAGGAACTCCTCGTCGGGCAGGATCTCGTGCCAGAAGTCCTCGACCCGGCCCACCTTGGTGAAGAACCGGTGCCCGCCGATGTCGAAGCGCCAGCCGTCCCGCTCGACGGTACGACTGATCCCGCCGACCACCTCGTCGGCCTCGAACACCCGTACCGTCGCGCCGTGCCTGAGCAGCTCGTACGCGGCGGTCAGGCCCGCCGGGCCCGCGCCGATGACCACCGTGCCGTGACGCTCGTCCATCCTCACGCCGCTCCCTGCCCTCGGGTCCGTCGGACAGGCGCGGTTACCCGTTCTCTGCGCTGTCTCACCTCCGCCGGCCCGGAACTCCTGATCATGCCGCTCGGGGTCGGGCGGTGGGGGGCGCGGAGGTGTCAGCCGGCGTAGGCGGGGGATGCCCGGCCGGCAGGTTCGCGGCCGCCGTGGGTGGGTCGCGGATCGGGACCGACTCCGTGAGGAAGCGCCAGATGACCGACGGGCCGCGGGACACCGCAGCGGACGGCCGCGCGCCCGCGACCGGTCTCCCCGGGCGCTGGGACCGCCTGCTCGGCCACGCCGGCGACCTCGTCGTCCGGGTGCCCGAGCGCTGGCGGTACGTGCTGGCCCTGTTCGTCGGCGCGAAGGTCGTCCTCAGCCTGGTCGGGGTGATCGCCCTGGCCGCCTGGGAGGGGGCGCCCGCCGCGCCCCCGGCGGACGAGATCAACACGCGCCTCGACCAGACGGAGATCTCGCCGCACCGCTGGATTTCGATGTGGTTCGCCTGGGACGCGCTGATCTACGACGGCCTGAGCCGGCAGCCGCTCACCGGCGAGTGGAAGGGGGGCTTCGGGTTTCCCCTGCTCTACCCGTTCCTGGCCCGGGTGGTGGCGGTCCCGCTGGGCGGCAACACCGCCCTGGCGCTGCTGCTGATCAGCAACGTCGCGTTCCTGCTGCTGCTCTACTACGCCCTGCGGCTGGGCGAGACGCTGCTCGGCGACGACGCCGCCGCGCGCCGGTTCACCCGCTACCTGGTGCTGCTGCCGACCGCGTTCCTGTTCCAGGCGGCACTGACCGAGTCGCTGTTCCTCTGCCTGGCGCTGGCCACCTTCCACTACGCCGAGCGGGGACGGTGGGTGACGGTGGGCGTGCTGGGCTACTTCCTCGGGCTCAGCCGCTCGGTGGGGTTCCTGGTGGCCGTCCCGCTCGCCCTGGTCCTGCTCCGCCAGCACCGCTACCGGCTCGACCCGCGCAGCCTCTGGACGTACGTCCGCACCGGCTGGCCGTTGCTGCTGATCCCCGCCGGCTGGCTCACCTTCATGGCGTTCTGCCGGTGGAAGGGCGGGGACTGGTTCGCCTACAAGCACGCCCAGGAGAAGGGCTGGGGCATCCGGGTGCAGAATCCGCTGCCGGTGATCTGGAACGGTCTCACCGGCGACACCCGGGACGCCGTCCGGGTCTGGTTCGCCGTCGCCGTGCTGGTGATCGTGGTCGCCGGCTTCCGCCGGCTCGGGCTGCCCTACCTCGTCTACGCCGTGCTGATGGTGCTCGCGCCGCTGTCGATGGGGCCACCGGTGTACAAGAGCCTGCTGCGCTACCTGATCGCCGCGTTCCCGGTCGGCCTGGTCCTGGCCCGGTGGGCCCGCAACGCCACGGCGGACGCCTGGTTGAGCGCCGCGCTCGCCCTGGTGCAGGGCGCGCTGTTCGTGGTGTGGCTGGCCTACTGGACGCACTTCATCATCTGAAGGCGTGCTACGTCGCCTCGCGGAACGGGTCGACGGCGACCCGGTGCAGCCGGGTCAGCAGCTTCGCGGACTTCTCCAGGTCGCCGGCCTCACCGGCGTTGAGTTCCAGCACGTAGCTGCCGCGCGCCACCAGCACCGTGCAGAGGTAGGAGGTGTCGTCGTTGACCAGCCGCTCGCACCAGGAGACGGTGTCGGCGTCCGCGGGCACCAGCGGTGCCTTGGGGCGTACGACGGTGGTGGTCGTCCGGCCGTCCGGTTCCTGGTAGGTCCGGCACTTCGCCAGCGCCGACTTCAGTTCGCCGACCAGCTTGCGCCCCGGCACGGTGAGGTAGCCGACGACGTACTGCCGGATCCAGACCTGCTCGCCCTTCCACTGCCGCTCCCGGTTCGCGGTCCGCTTGCGGTCCGACGGGAGGTTGTCGCGGCACGGGTGGGCCAGCTTGAACGCCTCGGCGGTCTCCGAGGTGACGTCCGTGATGGCCGGGTGGAAGTCGGTCAGGTCCACCAGCGCGGCCTTGACCTGACCGCGCACCTCGGCGGTCGACGTCGGGGTGGGCCGGGGCGGTGGTGGCGGGGTCGGTGCGGCGGAGACCGGCGCCGACCAGCGGGCCGGGGTCGCCTCCTCGGCGGGGCCGCAGGCAGCCGCGCCGAGGGCGACCAGCATCGACAACAGGAGTGCGGGGGTACGGCGGTGCGACATCGCGCGGACGCGGTCCTTTCGTACGCGAAAGAAGGGGCCCCGGTTCGGGGCCCCTTCTTTCGTGCGCCGTGCCGGCGCGCCGCGTTACACCTGTCAGCTCGGCAGGTAGTCGAACTCGTCCGGGTTGGGGCCCTGCCGGCCGGCCTCGCCCCGGTCCAGCCCGCTGATCCGCTCCATCGCCGCGTCGTCCAGCGCGAAGTCGAAGATCTGGAAGTTCTCCGCGATCCGGCTGGGGGTGGTCGACTTGGGGAAGACGATGTCGCCGCGCTGCACGTGCCAGCGCAGCACCACCTGGGCCGGGGTACGGCCGACCTCCTCGGCGACGTCGACCACGGTCGGGTCGTCGAGCACCTTGCCCTGGGCGATCGGCGACCACGCCTGCGTGATGATGTTGTGCCGCCGGTCGTACGCGCGCACCTCCTCGTTGCCGAAGTACGGGTGCACCTCGATCTGGTTGACCGCGGGCACCACGTCCGCCTCGGCTGCGAGCCGCTCCAGGTGCGGCACCTGGAAGTTCGACACGCCGATCGACTTCGCCCGGCCGTCGCGCTGGAACTCCTCCAGGACCTTCCAGGTGGAGACGAAGTCGCCGTCGTAGCGGGTGGGCAGCGGCCAGTGGATCAGGAAGAGGTCGATGTAGTCCATCTTCAGCGCGGACAGCGTCGACTCGAACGCCCGGCGGGCGTCGTCCGGCCGGTGGAAGGCGTTGCTGAGCTTGCTGGTCACGAAGACCTGGCCGCGGTCCAGGCCGGAGGTGCGGACCGCCTCGCCGACCTCGGCCTCGTTGCCGTACATCTCGGCGGTGTCGATGTGCCGGTAGCCGATCTCCAGCGCCCGGCCCACGGCCTCGACGGTGTCCTTCGGCTCGATCTGGAAGACCCCGAAGCCGAGCTGCGGGATCATGTTGCCGTCGTTGAGGGGGATGTCGGGAATCGTGTTCGCCATCCGGCTCTCTCTCCCATCGTCAGGGGCACCCCTCGGGCGCCGGAAGCGCTTCCACGGCGTCCGCCGCAGTGGTGCCACCCGGCTGTCCTACCCGGTCGGGCCGCTCCCTCACGGGCCCGGCCGGGTGATCTGCGACAGGCCCCACCACTGTTCAGTCGGCTGTGGCGTCGAACAGCACCGGCCAGGGCCGGGCCGACGGCGCCACCGCGGCCGGCGGCGCGGGCTCGACAGTGGCCAGCACCTCGGCCGCGAACTGGCCGAACATCGGTGCCGCGGGGTGCGGCGCGCGATCCGGCCAGGCCGCCGCGGTCCGCTTCACCAACGGCCGCCCGGCCAGCGGGCGCCACCCTCGCCCCTGTAGGTTCAGCTGCTGCACGCCTGCGGGCCGTCGATATCGGCGACAGCCCCGGCGGTTCTCCGGGGCTGTCGTCTGTTGCTGGGCCGGTCACAGAGTGACGACGGCGTCCTCGGCGAGGGTGAGCAGGCCGGCGGCGAACGTGATGGTCTTCAGCTTGGTGCCCTTCGGCACGTCGAAGTAGACGTTCGCCTTCACCGAGTTGCCCGGGTTGATCTCGTCGAGGAAGCCCTTGGCGTCGTCGTTGCCGTAGATGGCGGCTTCCCCGTCGACGTCGTACTCCCGGCCGGAGGCGTCCTGGGCGGTGATGGTGCCGTCGGCGTGGAACAGGTGGGCGCTCTTGGTGACGTTCTTAGCGGTCACGCTGACCCGGCAGAAGGTGCCCTGAGCCTTGTGGTTGAAGTAGCTGCTGCCGACCTGGGAGATCCCGCATTTCACGCTGTTGACGGTGAACTCGAAATCGCCGCCGCGCACCTTGTCGCCGATGCCGAAGGTCGTCGGCTTGGCCGGGGCCGGGGCTGCGGTCGTCTTCGCCGGCGCGGGCGCCGGGGCCGAGGTGGTCGGCGCCGCCGCGGCCGGGGCGGAGGTGCTGGTGGTGACGGCCGGGATGTCGCTGCTGGCGGACACGTCGGTCTTCTTGCCGTTGTCGCTGGCCAGGCCGATCACCATCGACCCGCCGCAGCACAGCACGACGAACGCACCGACGCCGATGAGGGTGGGGATCAGCCAGGGCCGCTTGCGGGCAGCAGGCGCCGCCGGCGCGCCGGGCTGCTGCCATCCGCCGGGCGGCGGCGGGTACTGGCCGGGCTGCTGAGGGAACTGGCCGGGGGGCGGAGGGTACTGCCCGGCGGGCACCTGCGGGAACTGGGCGGTCGGCGGCATCGGCTGCTGGCCCGGAGCCGGCGGCTGGTTCTGGGCAGGGTCGTAGGGGGTCGTCATTGAGTGGTGGTCTCCCAGGTCTGAATTCGCGCTGCCCCGTACCGAGCGCAATGCATCCAACGTTGTCACAGTGCTTTCACAGGCGCAGTCCCCCGGCCGTCCCGTCGTATACGCCGGTCAGCTCGGGAAACACCCGATCTGATGACCGCCGGTCGGACGTTGAGCCATCCCGGTGTCTACGCTCCGGCCGCGGCGTCCCAGAACGGGTAGGCCTCGTCGCCGAGCAGCAGGGGCACGTCGTACACCGACAGGTCCAGCCGCGGGCGCACGTACCACATTCGGTGGCGCCATCGCCGGTGCTCGAAAGCGGTGTCCACTTCGATCTCGGCCACCACGGTCGGCTCCACCTGCACGTAGCGCAGTGGCTCGGGTCGGTCCAGCTGCCCGCTCCAGCTCTCCGGCAGCGGCTGCGGCCAGGGGTGCGCGACGATGCCCCGGCGCTGCAACCGGGGTGGGGACAGCATCGGCGCGAGCTCCCGGCGTTGGACCATCGCCAACGGGTGCGTCCTTCCCGTGTAGCGCAGGTGTCCCCGTCGATCGAACCGGCCGAGGAGCAGCGTGCTCGGATTGGCGAGGCTGCTGGTCACCCCGCCGATGATCGCCTCGGTCGCCGCGCACCCGGAACTTCTGCCAGCCGCGCCGGCCGGGCTCGTACCGGCCGTCCAGCCGTTTGACGACCACACCCTCGATCCCGGCCGCGGTGTAGGTGGTCGGCCACTCCCCGACCTCGTCCATGTCGGTGGTCTGCGGCGTGCGGGTCAGCTGCGCGGGCGCATCCTCGAGCAACTCCGCCAGCCGGGCCTGTCGGTCGAACAGCGGCGCGTTGATCGCGACGTGGCCGCCGGCGTCGGCGAGCAGATCCCACATGACGTAGTGCGCCGGTGTTCCCGCGCCATTATCAGCAGGCCCCGGCCGGCGGTGATCCGGCGCTGCAGTCGGGCGACGCTGATGCGCCCCCGCTCCCACACGATCAGCTCCCCGTCGAGGATCACCTGCGGTGGGAAGGTGTGGCGGATCGGCCGGGTGATGTCCGGGAAGTACGGGGTCAGGTTCTTGCCGGCGCGCGACTGCAGGTAGACGCCGGCCGCCTCGACGAAGGCGAGGGCGCGGAAGCCGTCCCACTTGGGTTCGTAGGCCAGGCGCGGCCCCTGCGGCACCGCGTCCACAGGGGCCGACAGCATCGGTGCGAACGGCCGCCGCATCACTGGCTCGGCCCGGCCGAGGGTCACCCCGGCCGGGCCGAGCCGCCCTGGCTGCGCACCGTGCTCATCCGGCCCCCTGCCGCGATCGTGCCGGACCGGCATGGCACCGCGGGCGCAGATCGGGAAGGGCGAATGGCTCAGCGCTCTTCTACCCTGAACACGACGACGCCCCGGGCACGGACCGGGGGGCTGTCGTCGTGTTCTCGGTGTGCCAGCTCCCCGTCGGGCTGGCGATGTCGTTCGCGACCCGCATGGGTTCACCAGGGTTACCTCGTGCAGGAGTAGAGGGCTACGCTTCCGACCGTGCATCCGCTTGGGCGCGGCGTGACATCCGCCGTCAGCGTGACAAGCCGGCTGCGGTGCCGGTACTTGCGGCTGTGCGACGAGGGCCCGCGCCCTACAGAGGAGCTGCCTGGATGAGTGGAGCAGAGAGGGAAGGCGGGAAGAAGAAGCCCTCACCGCTGCGTGGGCTCCTGGTCGGCCTCGTCATCCTCCTGATCTTCCCCGCTACCCGCGACATGCTGTTTACCCTCGGTGCTTGGATTCTGGGCGCCCTCGCCGCCGTGCTAATCGCGATCTTCATTTTCCTGAAGCCCAGGCGATAGCGCGAGCGGTTAGATCGGGTCTACCGCCAGCGTGCTCCGGCTGAAGGCAGCCAGGATCCGTTGATGGGTCTGGCGGGGGAGCGATAGTGACCCAGGTTCACCGAGCGGCGTACCGGGCCTGGCCGGCGCCTGACGCATCAGGTGGCGTACCCGAAGCTCGCCGGCCAGCAGCTCCTCGGCCTCGCCGAGCAGCAGCTGTCCGGCGGTGGTCAGCCGCACCTGCCGCCGGGACCGGTCGAACAGCTCCACCGCCAGCTCGCGTTCCAGGCGCTGGATCGACTGGCTCAGCGGCGGCTGCGCCATGCCCAGCGCCTCGGCCGCCCGGCCGAAGTGCAGCTCGCGGGCGACCACCACGAAGTGCCGCAGGTGGCGGAGCAGGTCACGCCCGGACCCTACGGCAGCCACCGGTTACCGTGCCGGGGTGGCAGCGGAGCAGCGCGTCGAGGAGATCTTCGCCCGGGCCGGCATCACCGGCAGCCTGCACGTCGTACCCGTGGACGGTCCGGCCGAGCGGGCGATCGCCGTGCGGGCGGACGAGCAGACCCCGATCGCCTCCGTGTTCAAGATCCTGCTGGTGCTGGAGTTCGCCCGGCAGGTCGCCGCCGGACAGCTCGACGCGAGCGAGCGGGTGCTGGTCCGGGCCGGCGACCGGCTCGGCGGGTGGGGGGTGGCCGGCTGCGCCGACGACGTCGAGGTGTCCCTGCGCGACCTGGCGTACTTCGCCATGTCGGTCAGCGACAACACCGCCGCCGACCTGCTGCTGCGCCGGGTCGGCGCGGACGTGCTGCCGATGCTCGCCGCCGAGCTGGACCTGCCGCGTACCCGGATCCTCGGTGGACCGAGGCAGCTGGTGGAGCTGATGCTCGCGGACGTGGGCGCCCGCACCGAGGCGGACTTCGCCCGCATCTTCCCGACCCTGCCCGAGGAGCGGGTCCGGGCGATGCGGGTCTTCGACCCCGCGCACACCACGTCGAGCACGGCCCGGGAGATCACCCGGCTGCTCGGCCTGGTCTGGCGGGACGAGGCGGGCCCCGCCGCGGCCTGCGCCACCGTCCGGGAGCTGATGTCGCGGCAGCTCTTCTGGACCCGGCTGGCCTCCGGCTTCCCGGCCGGGGTACGCGTCGCCGCGAAGACCGGCACCCTGCCCGGGCTGCACCTGGAAGCCGGGGTGGCCGAGTACCCGGACGGCAGCCGGTACGCGATGGCGGTCTTCGCCCGCACCGAGCGCCTCGCCACCCGCCGGATCGACGTCGACCTGGCCATGGGGGACGCCGCCCGGACGGCGGTGGAGGCGTTGCGGGCGGCCTGACTTTCCGCACACCCACACGCCACTTAGGCGGCGGTGAGCTGGACCGATATCGCTCCGGATATCGCCCACGCCGGTCTTCGATCTTGGACGGGGCGGCGGGCGTGGTGGTGAGGTGGGACCGACCGCGCACACCGCAGACGGGGAGGATCCACCATGTCCGCACGCCCGCTAGACCGCCGCCGCTTCCTGCGTACCACCGCCGCCGGGGCCGCCATGGTGACCGCCGGCGGACTCGCCACCGGGACGCCGGCGCAGGCCGCGCCGACCGCCGCCGCCGGCCGCACCCGCCAGGGTGTGGTGGGCTTCCGCTGGTGGGGCACCTCCGGCTGGCGGATCGACATCGGCGACCGCACCGTCCTGGTCGACCCGTACCTGAGCCGTTACGACACCGGGCTGTTCCGCGGCGCCTTCGACCCGGCCACCCCGCTGACCGTCGAGACCGCCGTCGTCGACTCCCTCGTGGACCGGGCCACCACCGTGCTGGTCACCCACACCCACTGGGACCACTACAACGACGTGCCGCACATCGCGAAGAAGACCGGCGCCCGGGTCTTCGGCACGCTGACCGCGTACCACCTCGGGCTGGCGTACGGGCTGCCGGCGAGCCAGCTCAGCCCGGTCAAGGGCGGGGAGGTGCTCGACTTCGGCGACCACACCGTCGAGGTGGTCAGCTCCCTGCACAGCCGCAACGCCGGCTGGTCGATGGCCTTCCCCGGCGTACGGGTCAGCCAGCCCACCCGGCCCGCCACCATCGCCGACCTGCCCGAGGGGGACACGCTGGCGTACCAGGTGCGCGTCGACGGCGGTCCGGCGGTGTTCTTCATGGGTGCCAGCGACTTCGCCGAGCGCAACCTCACCGGGCTGGCCCCGGACGTGGCGATGGTGGCGTTGCAGTCCACGACCGCGACCGCCGACTACGTGCCCCGGCTGATGGCCGCCCTGGACCACCCGAAGGTCGTGGTGCCGGTGCACTGGGACAACTTCGAGACCCCGCTGGCCAACCCGCCGGTCGTCGGTCCCGCCGACCGGCGGCGCCTCGACGACCTGGTCGCCGCCGTCCGCCGGGCCTCGCCGCGCACCCGCGTGCTGGTGCCGGAGTACGGGACGGCGTACCACTTCTGAGCGGGGACGCGGCGGGGCCGGGATCGCGAGGATCCCGGCCCCGCCGGCGTACGCCCGAATCACTTGGCGAGCGGCTGGCCCTGCTTGTCCTTGAAGGAGCCGACCAGGATCATGATGAAGTCGATCAGGGTCCAGATCCCGAGGCCACCGAAGGTGACCAGCTGGAGGACGCCGGTGCCGACCTTGCCGACGTAGAAGCGGTGCACGCCGAGGAAACCGACGAAGAAGCAGAGCAGCAGCGCGACGACCCAGGACTTCTGGGTGCCGACGGTAACGGGAGCGGTCACTGCGATCCTTTCTCAGGTGAGATAGCCGCGGGAGCGTATCGAGAGGCACCGACCCGAGGCAAGATCGTAAAACCGCCGACCAGCCGGACGGACGAGCAGTTCCGGACCGATATGGTGGCCCCGGCCGCTCCGGTCAGGACGCGGTCAGGTCCCGCAGGGCCCGCACCGACTTCCAGTTGCGGGTCGTGGCCACCACACCGAGCTGCTTCTCCAGGTACGCGTTGGTGAACTTCGACCGGCCGTACCCGCCGTCGGGGAAGTGCAGGTGGACCTCCCGACCGGCCACGGTGAACTCGACGTTCTCGTTGCCGGGCACGGTCAGCGCCGCGACCTTCGCCTTCGTCGGGGCCGTGGCCAGGAAGGCGACCAGCAACCGGGTCGGGTCGTCCTGCCGGCCGGCGTACGGGCTGCCGTCGACCACCGCTGCCAGCTCCGCGCCGCTGCGGACCAGCACCGGCACGGTCAACCCCAGCTCGCCGGCGAGCGCCTGTTCGATGCCCTTCGCCAGCCGGGCGGCGTCGGTGGAGGTGCTGCCGAACACGACGTTGCCCGACTGGAGGTAGGTCTTCACGTCGGCGTGCCCCAGATCGGCGACCAGGCGGCGCAGGTCGGCCATGGACAGCCGGGTGGTGCCGACGTTGACGCCGCGCAGCAGCCCCGCGTACCGGATCATGCCGGCTCCCCGGCGGTGCTCAGGTGCCGGTCGAAGAAGGCGACGATGCGGCGCCGGGCCTGGGTCGCCGACGGCTCGTGCGGCCCGCCACCGACGCGGGCCACCACCTGCTGCATCCGGGTCAGCTCGCCCGGCCGGTGGTGGTTGAGGAAGCCGTGCCGCGCCTGCGGGTAGACGGTGACCTCGTGCGGGACCTCATTGGTGGTCAGCGCCGCCTCCAGTCTGGCCGGGGCCGACCGGAGGCTGACGTCCTTTCCGCCGAAACTGCCGATCACCGGGCACGCCTCGGCCAGCAGCCGTTCGGCGGCCTTCGGTACCTGCCCGTAGTTGATGCTCGCGGCGGCGAACCCGTGCCCGGGCGCGAGTTGCAAGGCGAAGCCGCCGCCCATGCAGAAGCCGATGACCCCGATCCGGCCGGTGCAGTCCGGCCGTCCGGCGAGCCAGGCGCGGGTCGCGTCCAGTTCGTCGAACGCGCGGCCGGTGCCGCTGAGCAGCGCGCGGAAGGTCGCGCGCACGCAGCGGCCCCGCTTGTCCCACGAGTAGAGGTCGGGGGCCACCGCCAGGAAACCCTCGCCCGCCAGCCAGTCCACCTGGCGGCGGACATCCGGCGTCAGGCCGAAGGCGTCGTGGACGACGACCACGCCGGGCCGCGGCCGGTCACCCTCCGGTTCGCTCAGGTACGCGGGCAGCGTCCCCTGAGCGGTCGGGATCTCCACGTCGGCCACGGAGCCTCCTCACCTGTCGACGCCCGGTACCGCCCAGCCTAGGCAGACCCGCTACTCACGTGAAGGCGCGAAGCGCCCTGATAACGGACACCACGATCACGGCGGCGGGGGACTACCGTGCCAGGATGCGCGCCCTACGCCCCGCCGCCGGCCTGCTCCTCGCGGCCACCGCCGTGGTGCTCTGGGCGGTCGGCATGACCGTCCTGCAACCGCTGACCGAGCCGATCGGGCCGTGGCCGGAACGGTTGGCGGGTATCAACACCTACTGGGCGCGCGACGTCCGCTTCCTCGCCATCCTGCTGGTCGCCCTCGGGTTGGTGCTGGCCGGCGGGGGCGACCGCCGGTGGACCCACCCCGCGCTGGTGCTCGGCGCCGGGGCGGTGGTGGCGGACGTGCTGCTCGACCGGGCCGACGTCACCGGCGTCCCGGCGACCGTGCTGCTGGTGGCCGGCGGTTGGGCGGCGGTCGGCCTGCTCACCGCGTTCCTGGTCCGCCGGCACGGGCGACCCGGCCGGCCGGTCCACTGGCAGCACCGCCGCGCCCTGGGCATGGCGGCTGCCGTCGCCGCGACGCTGGTCGTGGTGGCCGGCGCGCTGCGGTCGCCCACCGACCGGGAGCCCGAGCTCACCCCGGCCTGCCTCGCCGCGGCGGCGCTGTCGCTCGCCGCGTCGCTGGGCTGCGCACTCGCCGCCGCCCCCGCGCCCGGCCGGGAGCGCCGGTGGTGGGCGCTCGGCCTCGCGCTGGCCGGCGCGGTCGGCCTGGCCGTCGGCCGGCTTCTCCCACCCGGTCACCGGTGGTGGCCGGTCCTCGCCCTCGGGGTGGTCCTGCTGACCGGTACGACGCTGCTGTCCTGGGACCGCCCGGGCGGCCGCCCGCCGTGGCGGCGGCACGCCATGGCCGCCGTCGCGATGCTCCTCGGCCTGCCGACCGTGGGCTGGCTGGCGCTGCTGGCCCAGGCCGCCCTGCCGGTGGGCGCCGTGCTCACCGCCCGGGCGGGCAACATCGCGGTCGACGCCATGGACACCGACGCGCTCTGGTCGCTGGCCGGCCTGCTCACCGGCCTGGTGCTGGGGCTGCTGCTGGCCTGGCCCAACGCCCTCGGGCACCCGGCCGGGGGTCAGCCCCGGCCGGCGGCGCCCGGACCGGAGGGACCGCCGGGACCGGACGGGCCGCGCCGGGCCAGCGCCGAGCGGCGGTAGCCGTACAGGGCGTAGATGACCGCGCCGATCACGAACCAGACCGCGAACCGCAGCCACGTCTCCGGGGCCAGGAAGGTGATCAGCCAGACCGAGAAGAGCGCGCCGACCGCCGGCACCACCGGCATACCCGGCAGCCGGAACGTGCGCGGCGCCTCCGGGCGGCGGTAGCGCAGCACGATCACCGCGATGCAGACCACCACGAAGGCCAGCAGGATGCCGATGTTGGTCAGCTCCGCCGCCTCCCGGATCGGCAGGAAGCCCGCGATCAGCGCGGAGCCCACCCCGACGATCCAGGTGACCCGGGTCGGCACCCGACGTACCGGGTGCACCTTGGCGAACCAGGACGGCAGCAGTCCGTCCCGGCTCATCGAGAACCACACCCGGGTCACCCCGAGCATGAAGGTGAACATCACGGTGAGGATGCCGATGATCGCGCCGACGGCGATCACGCTGGCCAGGCCGGAGAGGCCCACCGAGGCGAACGCCGAGGAGAAGCCGCTCTCCGGGTCGATCTCCCGGTAGTTCTGCATGCCGGTGAGCACCAGCGTGGCCAGCACGTACAGCACCATCGAGATGAGCAGTGAGTAGATGATCGCCTTGGGCATGTGCCGGCGGGCGTCCCGGGACTCCTCGGCGGCGGTGCTCATCGCGTCGTACCCGAAGACGGCGAAGAAGACGGTGGCCGCGCCGGTGAACGCCCCGCTGAGGCCGAACGGGAAGAACGGCGAGTAGTTGGCCGTCCGGATGTGGAAGAAGCCGACCACGATGACCAGCAGCACCACGGCGACCTTCAGCCCGACCACGAACGTCTCGAAGCGGGCTGCCGTCTTGATGCCCAGGGTGAGCAGGTACGCGATGAGCAGGCAGAGCACCACGGCGAACAGGTCGACCACGTGCCCGTCGCCGGTGCCCGGCGCGCCGAGCATCCAGGCCGGCAGGTCGAGGCCCAGCTCGCCGAGGAGGAAGCCGAAGTAGCCGGAGATGCCGATCGCGACCACCGCCACGATCGCGGTGTACTCCAGCAGCAGGTCCCAGCCGATGAACCAGCCGACCGCCTCGCCGAGCACCACGTAGCCGTAGGTGTAGGCCGAGCCGGCCTTCGGGATCATGCCGGCGAACTCCGCGTACGACAGCGCGGCCGCCGCGCTGGCCAGGCCGGCGATCAGGAACGACACCAGCACGGCCGGGCCGGCGGTCTCGCTGGCGACCGCCCCGGCCAGGGCGAAGATGCCGGCGCCGATGATGCCGCCGATGCCGATCGCGGTGAGCTGCCACAGCCCCAGCGAGCGGGACAGCTGCTCGGTCGTGTCGGCGATCTCCTCGACCGGCTTGCGGCGGAAGATGCCGGTGCCGTTGCCTGCGGAGCTCATCGTCGTCCCCTTCACCCTCAGTGTCGAGTCCCGCCGGGGGACGTACGCCCCAACGACGCGACCCGGGCCCCGGTCACTCGACGACCGGGAGCACGACCTCGTTGCGGCGCAGGAACCAGGGCTTCCACGGTGGGTCGAAGCGGGCGTACCGGATCGCGCCGGTGGGGCTCAGCCCCGCCGCGGTGACCGCCCGGCCCAGCGCGGTTGCCCGCTGTTCGAACGCCTTCTGGCTCCACCGGCCGGAGAACCGCATGGCGGCGGCGAGCTGTGCGGGGACCTCCCGGATGGTGATCCGGGGATCCTCCGGTTCGGGCGCGGTGGCGGCGGTGAGCGCGGCCGGCAGCACGAAGCGCACCACCCAGCAGCCGGGTCGCTCACCCTCCTCCTGCACCATCGGCGCCGTCCGCGCGATCTGCTCGGAGCCGGCGGACTCCTGCACCACCGGGGCGGTCATGCCGACCTTCCGCCGGGACCGGTTCGCCCCGGAGATGTACGCGGCCAGCGGCCGGAACCCCGCGCTGCCCGCCTCCAGGAACGATCCGTCGACGCGCAGCTCGGCGACCAGGTGGGCGGGGTACCGGCGCAGCTCGAAACCGGGGTGCCTGGCCACCACCCGGTACGGCTGCTGCTCGGTCATGGGCCACGCTCCCGGCCGTCAGGGCTCCTCGACAGCCACGCTACAGTCCGTCACCGCTTTCCTCCGGGTGAAGCGGAAGCCGGACCAGCCGCCAGTACTGCCGCCCGTCCTCGTCGCGTACCACCACCCCGAGCCGGGCCAGTTCCCGGCGCAGGTCCCGCGCGTCGTCCCCGCGCCGGGCGTCGACGGCCCGCTGCCGGGCCCGCAGCAGCGCGTCCGCGCCGGCTGGCAGCCCCGGCAGCCCCTCCACCCACCGCCGGTACGCGTCCCGGTGCGGGTCGTCCTCCTGCCACGGCCAGCCCTGCGCGGTGAACGCCGTGCGCAGCCGCTCGCGGCTCAGGTCCGACTTCTCCCGGGCCAGTTCGGCGCCGTCGGAGTCGAGCAGTACCAGCGCCTTGCCGTCGACGAAGACGCAGGCGACCGAGGCGCGGGCGATGTCCCGGCCGTGGCCGTCGCGGTGCAGCCGCACCGCCGTCCGGTCGACCGTCACGGTGAGCCGTTCCCGCGTCCCGACGTACGCGACGAGCAGGCCGGCCAGCGCCGGCAGCGCCGTACCGCCGGCCAGCGCCTGCCGCTCGGGCAACCCGGCCAGCAGCTCGAACCAGCCCTGGAACGGCACCCACGGCAGGTCGGCGAGCCAGCCGGACACGGCGGTCAGTGCCGCGCCCAGCCCCGCGCCGAGCAGCGGGAACCCGCCCCACATCAGCACCAGCTCCCCGACGCCGCCGTCGACCACCCTGGCCTGCTCCTCGGCGCGCACGCTCACGCCACCTCGCTCCGCAGGGTGCGGACCAGGCCGACGGCGAGCGGTGCCACCATCCAGACCAGCAGGGACACCCCGAGCCGCCCCCACTGCCCGGCGGTCACCTCGGCGCCGAACAGCGGCTCCATGGTCACCGAGGTGTCCAGCCAGCGGGCCGGTCCGCGCAGCGCCGCGACCGTCATGGCGAGGATGCTCCACACGGTGGGCAGCAGCAGGTAGGTCACGATCGCCAACGGGGTGTTCAGCAGCAGCAGGCCGAAGGCGGCGCCCATCAGCGCGCTGGTGACCTGGAGCACGGCCGCGTGCCCCAGCTGGGACCAGTCGAAGATCCAGCTGCCCGCTCCGCCGGTGGCCCGGGCGGCCAGCGTGCCGACGGTGGCCACCGCCAGGCTGACCGCCACCGACGCCAGCGCGGCCAGCACCACCGCGGCGAGCTTCGCGACCACCACCCGTTCCCGGCGCGGCACCAGTGCGAAGGTGGTCAGCGCGGTGCGCTGCGACCACTCGGCGGTGATCGACAGGATGCCCAGCACCGGCAGCAGCAGCCCGACCGGCAGCAGAGACGCGGCGAAGAACGCGGTGAACGTCTGCGCGACCTCGTCGAGGACGAAGAGCTGCACGGTGACGATGGCGGCGGCGATCAGCCCGATGGTGACCAGCAGCCAGCCGCCGGCCCGGGTGTCGGCGAGCTTGCGCAGCTCCACCTCGGTCAACCGGACCAGCGACGGCCCGGCAGGCGTGGGACGGACGGTCACGGCGGGTGCGGCGGTGGTGGCGGTCATTTCACGGCTTCCTTCGTCGACGTGCCGGCGGTGAGGGTGAGGAAGAGTTGTTCCAGGCCGCCGCTGCCGGCGGGCCGCAGCTCGGTCAGGACGAGGCCGGCGTCCGCGGCGGCCTGCCCCACCGCCTCGGCCTCGGCCCGCACCAGGAGCCCGCCGTCGGCGCCCGCGTCGGCGGGCAGGCCGGCCCGGTCCAGGGTCAGTCGCAGCGCCCGCGGGTCCCGGGCGCGGACCAGGGTGCCGCTGCCGGCCAGCAGGTCGTCCTTGCCGCCCTGCGCGACCACCCGGCCGGCGCCGATCACCACCAAGCGGTCGGCGACCGCCTCCACCTCGCGCAGCAGGTGCGAGGAGAGCAGCACGGTGCCGCCCCGGTCGGCGAAGTCGCGCAGCAGGCCGCGCATCCAGAAGATCCCTTCCGGGTCGAGGCCGTTGGCCGGCTCGTCCAGGATCAGCACCCGGGGGTCACCCAGCAGCGCCAGCGCCAGGCCGAGCCGCTGCCGCATCCCCAGCGAGTACGCCCCGACGCGCCGCTTCGCCGCCACCGCGTTCAGCCCGACCAGGTCGAGCTTGGCGGCGACCTGCCGCCGGTCGACGCCCATGGTCCGGGCGGCCAGGGTGAGTGCCTCCCGGCCGGTGCGCCCCGCGTGCTGGGCGGAGGCGTCGAGCAGGACGCCGATCTCCCGCCCAGGGTTGGCCAGCTGGCGGTAGGGGCGTCCGGCGACGGTGGCCCCGCCGGACGTCGGCGGGGTCAGGCCGCAGATCATCCGCATGGTGGTGGACTTGCCGGCGCCGTTCGGGCCGAGGAAGCCGGTGACCGTCCCCGGCTCGCAGTGGAACGACACGTCGTCCACGACGGCGTGCGGACCGTACCGCTTGGTGAGGTGTTCGACCGTGATCATGCCGTCGAGCCTGTCGGGGCCACCCGGCGTCGCGCTGCGGCCGGTGGTCGAGAGCCCGGTACACCTGTGGCCACGGCGGTCGTCGACTTTGGTAGCTGTCGCCGACGCCGGACGGCTACCTAGCATTGGCGGGTGAGCAGTGCCGCCGTACCCGAACTTCCCTGGCTGTTGCCGGGGGCCCTGATCCCCGCGACCCCGGTGGCCCGCCGCACGACGCGCGACTGGCTGGTCGACGGGCTCGCCTTCCTGCTCGCGCTGCTCTGGGCGCTGCTGGCCTTCGCGGACTCGGTCGGGCCGGCGCCGGAGTTCGCGCTCAACGCGGGGCCGTCCTGGCTCAACGAGGTCGACCTGGTGACGGGCCTGCTCACCGCGGCGGCCCTCTGGCTGCGCCGGCGCTGGCCGGTGGCCCTGGCCGTGGCCAGCCTGCCGCTGGCGGTCTTCTCCGTCACCGCGGCGGTGGCGCTGCTGATCATCCTGTTCACGGTGGCGGTGCACCGGCCGTTCCCGGTGGCGGCCACGCTGGTCGGCGCGCACCTGCTGGTGACGCCCGTCTACATCAGCGTCCGGCCCGACCCGGCCCTGCCGTTCTGGGCGGCGCTGATCTGGACGACGTCGTTCCTCGGCGGGGTGCTGGCCTGGGGGATGTTCGTCCGGGCCCGCCGCCAGCTGGTGACCTCGTTGCGGGAGCGGGCGCACCGGGCCGAGGCCGAGCAGCAGCTGCGCGTGGCCCAGGCCCGCCAGCTGGAACGCACCCGCATCGCCCGGGAGATGCACGACGTGCTGGCCCACCGGATCTCCCTGCTCAGCCTGCACGCCGGGGCGCTGGAGTTCCGGCCGGACGCGCCGCCGGAGGAGGTGGCCCGGGCGGCCGGGGTGATCCGGGCCAGCGCCCACGCCGCTCTGCAGGACCTGCGCGAGGTGATCGGGGTGCTGCGGGCGGAGACCGGCGAGGCGGAGCCGGAGACGCCGGAACGCCCCCAGCCGACCCTTGCCGACGTGCCAGCGCTGATCGCCGAGTGCCGGGCGGCCGGCGTCCGGGTGAGCACCGAGGACCTGGTCACCGATGCCGCGTCGGTGCCCGCCGCGGTCGGGCGCAGCGCGTACCGGATCGTGCAGGAGGGGCTGACCAACGCCCGCAAGCACGCCCCGGGTGCGGTGGTCCGGGTCGGGCTGGCCGGCCGGCCCGGTGACGGCCTCACCGTCGAGATCCGCAACCCGTGGCCGGTGGGGGAGCACGCCGCGCCGTCCATCCCGGGGGCGGGCACCGGGCTGGTGGGCATCGCCGAGCGGGTCGGGCTCGCCGGTGGCCGGCTGGAACACGGACGCGACCCGGCGGGCGACTTCCGGCTCGCCGCCTGGCTGCCGTGGCCGGCGTGACCGGCCAGGAGGCGGCACCGGTCCGGGTGCTGATCGTCGACGACGACGCGCTGGTCCGGGCCGGGCTGTCGATGATTTTGGGCGGGGTGCCGGACGTACGGGTGGTCGGCGAGGCCGCCGACGGCGCCGAGGTGCCGGCGGCGGTCGAGGCGTACGCGCCCGACGTGGTGCTGATGGACATCCGGATGCCCCGGGTGGACGGGCTGGCGGCGACCGAGGCGCTGCGGGCGCTGCCCCGGCCGCCGGAGGTACTGGTGCTGACCACCTTCGACGCCGATGACCAGGTGCTGCGGGCGCTGCGCGCCGGGGCTGCCGGCTTCCTGCTCAAGGACACCCCGCCCGCCGAGATCGTCCAGGCGATACGCCGGGTGGCGGCCGGGGAGGCGACCCTCTCCCCGACGGTCACCCGCAAGCTGATCACCCACGTCACCGCCGGCGGGCCGGCCGGCCCGGATCCCCGCCGGGAGCGGGCGCTGCGGCTGCTCGACGGGCTGACCGGGCGGGAACGGGAGGTGGCCGTCGCGCTGGGGCGGGGCCGGACGAACGCGGAGATCTCCGCCGAGCTGTACATGAGCGTGGCGACGGTCAAGGCCTACGTGTCGCGGCTGCTGACGAAGCTGGAGCTGAACAACCGGGTGCAGGTGGCGCTGCTGGTACACGACGCGGGCCTGGTCTGACGCCCCCGTGCTCGCCCTCAGGAAGGCACTCATTTTTGGTTGTATCACCGATGAGAGTATCGGTGGGATCGACGCCAATGACCTGGGGCGGCTGCTCGCGTGACCTGGGGCGGCTGCTCGCGCAGCGGGCCCGGATGCCCGGGGCCGGCGGAGGACCTCCTCACCGGGTGGCGCGATTGAACTTTCGTCCGGTTCGGGCCGTACCACTGGCCGAGGATGCGCTGCGGCGATCAGCCGCAATCGCTGCCGAGCTGCGGGAGGCCTGCCTTGCGAGTTGGTGAGCAGTCGACGGATCCCATCGATCAGATCCTGGGTGAGGTGCCGGTGCCGGCGCCGCTGACACCGGAGGACGTCCGGCTCGCGGTCCGGGCGGTGGTGGTGCACGCCGCCGAGGAGTGGCCCAACGGGCCGCTGTGCCGCAACGACGGCGCGTCGTACCCGTGCCGCCTGCACCGCTGGGGCCGCCGGGTGCTGGAGACGCACGGGCTCAACGAGCGTCAGATCGACGCGCTGATCCGGCACGGCAACCCCTTCGTGCACGTGCCGTTCCCGTTCACCTTCAACGGTCCCGCCACCGCCCGGGCCGACCGGCCGGCCCCGGTCCACCCGGGCCGTACCCCGACCGACCGGCCGGCCCACGGCCATCCGACGCGCGGCCAGACCGGCCGGGTCACCGCACCGGGAGTCCGGCCCGCCGTCCGGTCCGGTGGGCCCGGCCGTCCGGTGGCGCCCCCCGCCACCGCGCCGCGCTGGCCCCGGGCGAGCTGAGCGGAGGTACGACCGCCCGCATCGCCCGGGCGCCACCTCGCCGGCCGGCCCGACGGTCCCCTACCCCGGGCCGGGCCGGCGATGTCCTCGCCGACCGGTGTGCGCGACGTGGCGGCGTCCCACGGAGGGACACCGCCACGTCGGGTGGATCGTTCGGCTCAGTCGCCGCTGCCCACCCCGCAGTCCGGGGCGGACCAGGAGGTGGTGTTCGCCGTCCGGTCGCTGTTGTTCTCCCGGCGCGAGTCCACGTGCACGTGGGTGCTGTGGCCCGGGTACCCGGGGCCGAGGATCCCGCTGAACCCGTGGTTGCGCGAGGCCCGGGCGAGCTCGCACAGCGACCTGTTCCGCGAGGTCAGGTCGGCGGCGTTGCCGTAGAGGTGCTGGCTGTCCGACGCGCCGCCGACCTGGTTGTTGCAGGTGGTGCTGCGGAAGCCGCTGGTGACGTTGATCGGCTGGTCGCCGAGCCCCCGGCGCAGCGCCTCCAGCTTCCACATGGTCCGTACCGCGTTGGCCCGGGTCTGATCCGCCGACAGTGGGCCCCCGCTCCACCCGCTGCGGCCGCAGCCGTTGTCCAGCTCCGAGTAGCTGAAGTGCGCCGGGGTGCAGTCGTTGTCCTGCAACTGGTAGAGCTTGTTGAAGGTCTGTGGCCCGGCGATGCCGTCGCTGCGCAGCCCGTACGCTGTCTGGAACCGCTTGACCGCGGCGGCGGTCTCCGGTCCGTAGCGGCCGTCGATGCGGACGATCCCGCCGGCGCCGGCCCAACCGGCGACCCGGATCTGCAACTGACGAACGTCGTTGCCGGAGCTCCCGGCGGAGAGAGTGCGTTGCCAGGTGTAACAGCCGTCGGCGTGGGCCGCTGGAGCCGCGACCACCGCGGCGATCGCGGCGCCCGGCAGCGCCAGGGCGAACGCGACGGCAGCTCGCTTCAAGGTGTTCACGCGCACAGAAGTCCTCCCGATAGGAGAGCGATTGAGGTGACCCGTCAGGACATCGACCGGAACGTCCCGCGCTTTTCACCCTGACAGTTCCCCTGCCGGTTGGTGGCGATTAATGAGAATTGTCCTCACGATCGGCCGTCCCTGGGCATTGCCTGGGAATTGCGGTGAATTGCGAAACACCCGTTCGGAGCAGACATCGCGGGACCGGAATGGACGACCCGGCAGGTCGGGAAGGTGACACGGGGGAGCCGGCGGGCACACTCCGGGTGATGTCGCCGCACCGTCCGGGCCCGGTAACGTCAGGCGCGGCGGTGTGACGGGGGAGGTGGACGTGGCACGCGGTGGCGTCTTCTGCGTCGAGGGGCAGTGGCACCGGGACCTCAACGAGCGCGGCTCCGTGCTGCCCACCCTGGAGCTGCTGGAACGGCTCGGCCGGATCCGCTTCATCCACAAGGACGCCGCCACCCGGGACGAGCTCTTCTACTTCCTCGACCGCTGGCTGCTCAAGCAGTACGCCGACTACCGGGTCGGTTTCTTCGCCATGCACGGCGAGCCGAGCCGGCTCTGCCTCACCGACTGGGATTCCGTGGAGCTGACCGACGTGGCGCAGCGGATGGCCGGCCGGTGCGAGGGACGCCGGCTCTATTTCGGCAGTTGTTCGGTGCTGCGGGCCTCCGATGCCGTGCTACGCGACTTCCTGGAGGTCACCGGAGCGGCCCTGATCTGCGGTTTCACCCGCGACGTCGACTGGGTCGAATCGGCCGCCTTCGAAACCGTGCTGCTCGACGTGCTGTCCAACGGCCAGCGGCACAACGCCGCCGAGCTGCGGATGGGCTCGGCGCACTGGGCGCCGCTCGCGGCGTACCTCGGTTTCCGGGTGATCTACGCCAACGGCCGCGCCTGGCGCCCGCCGTCCCGGCCCCGGGTCCCCACCCAGGCGGCTCCCGGTGGGGTCTCCGGCCGGGCCCGCTGACCCGGCCCGGCCCGCGGCCGGAGCACGCCGGCCCCGGCCTGGTAGAACCGACGCATGGCACGCACCATCGCGAGCAACACCCGGGTCGACCGGGACGCCCTGATCGAGTTCATCCGCCCCCGACACCGGGTCCTGCTGATGACCACCCGGTCCGACGGCCGGCCGCAGTCCTCGCCGGTCTCCTGCGGCGTCGACGCCGAGGGCCGGCTGGTCATCTCCACCTATCCGGAACGGGCGAAGGCGGCCAACATCCGCCGCGACCCGCGCGTCTCCGCGTGCGTGCTCTCCGACGACTGGGACGGCCCCTGGGTGCAGGTCGACGGCACCGCCGAGGTGCTCGACCTGCCGGACGCTGTGGAGCCGCTGGTGGAGTACTTCCGCAGCATCTCCGGCGAGCACCCGGACTGGGACGAGTACCGGCAGGCGATGGTCCGCCAGGGCAAGTCCCTGATCCGGGTCACCATCGAGAGCTGGGGGCCGATCGCCACCGGCGGCTTCCCGGCCCGGCTGACCTGAGCCTCAGTACGCGGCGGTGAACCGCATGTTCTCGAAGCGCGGGTTCTCGATCTCGTCGACGATGGCGACCGCCAGGTCCTCGTAAGTCAGCACCGAGCGGCCGCCCTCGTCGACCACCGGGTGCTCGGTGCCCGTGCGGTAGCGGCCGGTCCGCTCGCCCGGGTGGAACTCCACCGGCGGCGGGGACAGATACGTCCAGGTCAGCCCGTCGGCCGAGGACCGGTAGAGGGCGAGGGCGTCGGCCTGGCCCAGCGCCGCGTCCCGGTACTCGTCGGGGAAGTCCGGCTCGTCGAGGAGCGGCGTGTCGTTCGGCGTCAGCAGGGTCGCCCCGCCGCCGACGTGGATCAGCCGGGGCGGGTTCGGCACGTCCCGCAGGACGGTGACCAGGTTCTCCGCCGCGTCGCGCCAGAGCGCCCGCTCCCCGCCGCCGATCGCCACCACGATGACGTCGGCGTCGATGGCCAGCTCCCGGACGCTCTGCGCCGAGGTGGCGTCCCCGGTCACCACCTTCACCCCGGCGGGCAGCCAGGTGAGCGCCTCCGGGCGGCGGACCGCCGCCGTGACCCGGTGTCCCCGATCGGCCGCCTCCGTGACGATCCGCGAGCCCGCGGCACCGGCGCCGTACACCACGACGTTGCTCATGCCGTCCAGGCTATGGACCGGCCCGGCCGCTCGTCGGCGGAACGGCTCAGTCGACCAGGGCGGAGTAGACCAGCTGGCGCAGCTGCGAGCGCAGCGGGTAGGTGCTCGACGGCATCAGCTGGGTGAACAGCAGCGCGGTGATCTCCTCCACCGGGTCGACCCAGAAGGCCGTGCTGGCCAGGCCGCCCCAGTAGTACTCGCCGACGCTGCTGGGCACCCGGGCGGGCACCGGGTCCTGCACCACGGCGAAGCCCAGGCCGAAGCCGATGCCGTCCAGCACCGTCTCGGCGAACCCCTCCGGCTCGAACGACGCCAGGTCGCCGCCGCCGGGCAGGTGGTTGCGGGTCATGTAGCGCACCGTGCGGGGCGCGAGCAGCCGTACGCCGTCCAGCTCGCCGCCGCGCAGCAGCAGCTGGGTGAACCGGTGGTAGTCGGCGGCCGTGGAGACCAGCCCGCCGCCGCCGGAGAGGCAGTCGGGGCGGTTCAGCGCGGCCGCCCCGATCCGGTCGACGCGGACCGCCTGCCCGGTGCCGGGATGCGGGGTGTAGAGGGCGGCGAGCCGCTTGGCGTCCGGCTCGTCGACCCACCAGCGGGTGTCGGTCATGCCCAGCGGGGTGAGGATCCGCTCGGTGAAGAACGCGTCCAGGCGCTGCCCGGAGACCACCTCGACCAGCCGGCCCAGCACGTCGGTGGAGACGCCGTAGTTCCAGCCGGTGCCGGGCTGGAACATCAGCGGCAGCCGGGCCATCCCGGCCGAGGCGCCGGCCAGGTCCAGCCCGGCCGGCACACCCAGGTCGTAGCCGGCGGCGCGGTAGAGGGCGTCGACCACCGAGGTCTGCGCGAAGCCGTACGTCAGGCCGGAGGTGTGGGTGAGCAGGTGCCAGACCCGGATCGGCTCGATCGCCGGCACCGTGTACGGCTTGAGCGCCGAACCCTTGTCGAAGACCCGGACGTCGGCGAACTCCGGCAGCCAGCGGCTGATCGGGTCGTTCAGCTCGAAGTGGCCCTCCTCCCAGAGCATCATCGCCGCGACGGAGGTGATCGGCTTGGTCATCGAGTAGATGCGCCAGAGGGTGTCCCGCTCCACCGGCGCGCCGGCCTCCACGTCGCGCATGCCGTACGTCGAGGAGTGCGCGATCTCGCCGCGGCGGGTGACCACGATCTGCCAGCCGGCGAGCCGGCCGTCGTCGACGTACCGGCCGAAGTGTCGGTCGATGCGCGCGAGCCGCGCTGGATCGAAGCCGATGAGGTCCGGGTCGGTAGTACGTGCCACGCTCACGTCGCCGAACCTACTAGCCGGTACGCGGGCGGCGGAAGGCCCACCGCCGCCGTCGGTGCCGCCGCATAGGGTGGTGCGATGCCCGAGCCGACCGAGGACGTCACCTTCCGCCAGCAGGACTGGTACGCCGAGGAGCTGGTCGACCGGCACTTCGTGAACTGCGTCTTCCACGACGTGGACCTCACCGAGGCGGTCAGCCGGAACGCCTCCTTCACCGGGTGCACCTTCGGCAACGTGCGGTTCAACTCCTCCCGGCACGTCGACTCGGCCTTCACCCGCTGCGTGTTCCGGCGGTGCAACTTCTTCGAGGCGGAGTTCACCGGCTGCAAACTGGTGGGCAGCACCTTCGACCAGTGCGACCTGCGGCCGCTGCGGGTCGCCGGCGGCGACTGGTCGTTCGTCGCGCTGCCCGGGGCGGACCTGCGCGGGGTGAGCCTCACCGACGTGCGGATGCGGGAGGCGGACCTGACCGGGGCCAACCTGACCGGGGCGACGGTGACCGGCGTCGACCTCTCCGCCGCGCAGCTGCACGCCGTGCGGCTGGGCCGGGCGGACCTGCGCGGCAGCGATCTCACCGCGCTGGACCCGACGGCGGTCGAGCGGGCCGGCGCGGTGATCGACGCGGAGCAGGCGCTGGTGCTGGCGCAGGCGCTGGGCTTCGAGATCCGCTGATTCCCGGTGGGACGCGGCTGGCCCCGAACCGGACAGGCGGCTATAACTGACAGGAAAGTTTCCGTTACTACCGCTTGGTAACGAACTGGAAACGCCCCTGCCCCCGCAGGTGGCGCAAGAGGCCGTTCGGATGCAAACGTGAGGCGGCTCACGCAGCGACCCGCGACCGCCGCGCGGGCGCGACCGTGGGTGGGGAGAGCGGAGAAGCGGTGACGGACGACGAGCCGAGACGGACGGGGTTCGACCGGGGCCTGCGCACGGCACGCCGGATCGCCCGGCACCGGCACCGTCGTCGGTGGACCGTCGAGGCGCTGACCGCCGTCGTCTGCCTCGCCGCGCTGGTGGCGTACCTCAGCATCGATCCGAAGCCCGAGCCGCGCGGTGAGGGCGACGCGCTGCCCGGCGCGGCCTCCACGCCGGCCGGCCGCCCGACCGGCCTGCCCGGCCAGGTGACCGAGGCCGGTGTCGCGTCGCCGGGGCTGCGGCCCCGGCAGCGCCCGCCGACGCCCCCACCGTCGCCCTCGCTGACCCCGACGCCGGCGCCGAAGCCGACGCCGCCGCTGCTCAGCGTGGACCGGGCCGACGTGCCGGCCATGGTGGACCTGACCCACCTCGGCGCCCGGGACTGGGTGCACTGGGGGCTGCGCGGCCCGGACTCCGTGGTCCGCAAGCGCGGAGGCTCGGGCGAGATCCGCGACGAGGGCGGGCCGGGCGCGCGCAGCAGCTACGACACCGACCCGGAGCTGTTCGGCTGGCGCGACGGCGCCCCGGTGCAGGGCGAGGGCGGCACCTCGACCGGCATCCACACCTGCCACGTCGGCAACGGGTTCCGCCTCGCCGTGCTCGGCAGCGGCGAACTGCGCACCGTGCACCTCTTCGCCGGGCTCTGGATGGCCCGCGGCCGGCTCAATGTTCGGCTCTCCACCGGTGGCCCGACCAGCACCCTGCGCCTGGAGGACCCGCACACCAACCACAGCGCCCAGTTCGTCGTCCGGTTCCGGGTCGCGCCGGGGCAGAAGCTGCTGATCTCCTGGACCAACGAGGAGACCTTCAACGACTGCGGCAACGTCGCGCTGCGCGCGGTCGCCCTGCGCTGACCCGGTTCGCCGGCTCTGCGCGGCCGGCCGGAGTAGCGTGGGCGCGACGACGGCGACGAGGCGCGGGAGGCGGGCCGTGACAGCCAGCGAGCAGGTGCTGGACAGCCCCGAGGGCTGGGTGGCCGACCACATCCGACGGTACGTCGAGACCGGTGGCGAGCAGGGGCACGAGTGGCGGCCGGGCGTCTTCACCCTGCTGCTGACCACCCGTGGCCGCCGCAGCGGCAAGTTGCGCCGGACCGCGCTGATCTACGGCCGCGACGGCGACGACTACCTGGTCGTGGGCTCGCAGGGCGGCGCGCCCCAGCATCCGGCCTGGTACCTGAACCTGCTCGCCGATCCCGAGGCCGAGGTGCAGGTGGGCCCGGAGACGTTCGCGGTGCGGGCGCGGACCGCCGGGCCCGCGGAGAAGCCCCGGATGTGGCGGACGATGGTCGACATCTGGCCGGCGTACGACGACTACCAGACGAGGACCGACCGGGAGATCCCGGTGGTGGTGCTGGAGCGGGCCTGACGCAGCATCGTCCCCAGTGGCCAGCGGGTCGGGCCGGGCTACGACCCGCTCCGCGCCGTCGCCCGACTGCGGGAGGCCGCCGCCGGCTGAGCCGGATGGTGCGGGGCCCCGTCCCGGCGGGGCCCCGCACCCGTTCTCAGCAGGCGATCGGCTTCACCCAGGAGCACTCCAGCCCCTCGCGGGCGCGCGGCGCGTCGGGCGCCACCGGCGGCGCCACCCGCGCGGTGCTCACGCTCTTCTCGGTGTACGACGCCAGCGCGATGGCGATCTGGTCCTCCAGCCCCTTCACCGACGAGGCCAGGTAGTTGTTGAGCACCACGGAGAAGGCCAGCACCCGGCCGTCGGCGTCGGTGACGTAGCCGGAGAGGCCGGAGACCCCGGTCAGGCTGCCGGTCTTGGCGTGCACGTTGTTCGCCGCCGGCGTGTTGCGCATCCGACTCCGCAGCGTCCCGCCGACGAAACGCTCGGCGTTGCCGGCGATCGGCAGGGCGGCGTACCAGTCGGCGAACCAGGGCTCGGCGCGCACCGCGGCGAGCAGGGCGACGAACTCGGCCGGCGGGATGAGGTTGCGCCGGGACAGCCCGGAGCCGTCGCGCTGGCGCAGGGTGCCGGTGTCCATGCCGGTGTCGGCGACGTACTCGCTGATCGCGGTCAGCCCCGTCGACCAGGTGCCCGAGCCGGAGATGACCCGCCCGATCTCCTTGGTGAGCACCTCGGCGTGCCCGTTGTTGGACAGCTTCAGGAACGGCACCATCAGCTCGACCAGGGTCATCGAGTCGTGCCGGGCCACCGGTGCCGCGTCGTCCGGGGTGGCCCGGCCGAGCACGGTACGCCCGAGCACCCGCACGCCGTGGCGGCGCAGCGCGGCCCGGAAGACGTCAGCGGCGTACCCGGTCGGCTCCCAGACGGTCATCCAGTCGCTGGACGGCGCGTCGCCGACGGCGATCTGGCCGGTGACCACCACGGTGTTGGTGCCGTGCTCCCGTTCGAAGGTGATCGTGGTCTCGCCCTCGGCCACCGTCTCGGCCCGGTTGTCGATCCGCACGTAGCCGTTGGGCGGCGTCATGGTGACCGTCGGCGGCGCGCCCGCGCTCGTGGCCGGGGCGGCCTGCACGATCACGGTGCCGGCGTCGTAGTCGGTGTCCGGGGCGACGGTCAGCGCCGAGACCTGCGCAGCGTAGTAGTACGACTCGTCATCCCACGTCCAGTCCGGACCGAGCCGGGTGCGGTCGTAGCGGGTGTCGTCGGCGACCAGGTTGCCGGTCACCACCCGTACGCCGTCCGCGGCCACCTCGGCGGCGAGCGCGTCGTAGTCGGCGGCGAGCATCGTCGGGTCGCCGCCGCCGCGCAGGTAGAGGTCGCCGGAGACGAGCCCGGCCCGGCGCTGCCCGGTGGAGTGCACGTCGGTGGTGAACCGGTGCCCCGGGCCGAGCAGTTCCAGTGCCGCGGTCGAGGTGAGCAGCTTGGTGTTGGAGGCGGGGATCAGCCGGCGGTCACCGTTGCGGTCGTACAGGGTCTGCCCGGTGGCGGTGTCCACCACGACCACGCCCGCCTGCGCCCCGGTGAGCCGGGCGTCGGCGAGGATCGCGTCGATGGTGGCGTGCAGCCGGGTGGCCGCCGGGGTCGGCGACTCGGCGGTGGCGGGGAGGGCGCCGGCGGCGGCCACGGTGGCGGCGAGCGTCGCCAGCGCCAGACTCCGGGTAAAGAGACGACGATGCATGCGTCGACGCTGTCATGGAGATTTCCGCCAGGCAAGACTCCTCGCCGAAAGTTTTTTCCGGATCTCGGTCCTGGTGCGGCGGGGCGGCGGCTGACCGGTCCCGGCCACCTCGGTCCCAGCGTACGGTGCCAGCGGCGCTGAGGAGCGGAAACGCCGTAGGCGCGGGGGCGCTCCCACAGAGCCCGGTCTATTTGACGGACGCCCGCCCAGGGGGCACGGTGGGGGTGAGGGGGCTGCGCGATGCGCCCCGATTCGCCGGGCGACGACAGGTTCGCCATCAGGTGCGCGCTTCGCCACTCCGCGCGAGGCCCCGCTGCCGAGAACCCATGAGGAGTTCCGACATGCTCAAGATGACCGACAACGCCGTGATGGTGATCCGCGACCTCGCCCTCCAGCAGGACGTCGCCCAGGACGGCGGGCTGCGCATCGCCGCGGACACCGACGCCGGCTCGCTCACCATCGAGCTGGTGCCGGAACCGGCGCAGGGCGACAAGGTGGTCGACAACCAGGGCGCCCGCATCTTCCTCGACCCGGACGCCGCCGAGCTGCTCGAAGACACCTCCGTCGACGCAACCGTCGACGACGAGGGCATCGTGCAGTTCGGCTTCACCGAGAAGGGGTGACTCAGCCGGCCCGGCGCGCCTCGCCGCCCCGGTGCGGCCGGGTGGGACGTCCGCGTTCCTCCTCGCCGTGCCACGGGCCGGGGCGCTGGTCCCGGGCCGGCCGGGTCAGCGTGGCCAGCACGTGCGCCAGATGGTGCGACGTGCTCCACGCCGTCCAGTTGGTCGGCGAGCCCGCACCGGCCACCCGCCGGGCGCGGCGCAGCAGCTCGTGGTCGCCCCAGGAGAAGCCGGCCCCGGCCGGCGGCCAGTGCGGCGCCGCCACCAGCGTGCGGCACAGGTCGGCGAAGCGCTCGTCGCCCCGGCCGCCCCGCCGCGACCAGCGGTAGACCCACCAGGCGCCGTCCGCCGTGTACCGCACCGTGGGGAACCGGTCACCCGGCCCCTCCCCGGCGGGCGACGCGGCGGCGACGCCGTAGTCGCCGTACCCGACGCCGAGGTCGGCGAGGCGCTGCCAGAGCAGCCAGTCCCAGCGGTCCAGGCGTACCGGCTCGTCGGTGGGGAGGCGGGACAGCGTCGGCGGCATCCCGCCGGCCGCCACGGTCACCGTGCGCCAGGCGTGCCGGCGCGCCCAGTCCACCAGCCGCCGCACCCGTGGCTCGGTCACCCGCAGGTCGGCCGGGCAGCAGACGTCGCCGGCGTCGATGAGCAGGTCGCACTGCTCCGGCACCAGCCGGCCGTACCGCCAGATCCGCTCCGCCGCGGCGGTGGTCGCGTCCGGCCCGGCCCGGTCCTGGCCGGCCCGCAGCCGGACCACGGCGCGCCGGGCGTACGCCTGCGCCGCGACGCCGTGCGCCACCAGCCGGCGGTCGCTGTCGGCCAGCCCGATCACCGGCACCACCGGTACGCCCCAGCGGACCAGCTCGGTCTCCGGCAGCTCGGGCAGGGCGGAGACGTCGACCGCCGGGACGAGCCCGGCCGGCAGTCGGCCGAGCAGGTCGAGCGTGATCGGGTCGACTGTGGAGAGTTCGAGGACCGGAGCGAGCAGTGGAGCCACGGTGCCGTCCAGATGGGACAGCGCCTCCAGCTCGCCCCGCCGGCTGGCGAGGATGGGGTGGTAGACCGGTTCCGCCACCCGGCCCCGGTGGGCGGGCACCATACTTCAGCCTAGCCAGACATTCGCCTGTATCACAGGGTTGAACGGCCGGTGGTGACCGCAAACCGTTGCGGCCGACCGCCGATCGGCCGGGCCGAAGTCAGGGGTGGGCCGGCCGCTCGGGCCGTGCTTGACTGGCCGGTGCCGCCGACGGTGAGGAGCAGCCGATGCCGCAGGACGCCCGGATCCTGCTCGCCCCGGGGAGCACCCGGGCCGGGTCCACCAACACCGCCGCCCTGCGTACCGCATCCGCCCTGGCGGTGCCGGGGGTGACCGCCACGCTGTACGACGCGCTGCGGGAGCTGCCCGCCTTCGACCCGGACCAGGTCGACACGCCGCCCCCGCCGGTGGTGGCGCTGCGCGCCGCGCTCGCCGACGCCGACGCGGTGCTCTTCTGCACCCCCGAGTACGCCGGCACCCTGCCGGGCAGCTTCAAGAACCTGCTCGACTGGACGGTCGGCAACGGCGACCTGTACGACAAGCCGGTGGCCTGGGTGACCGTGGCCGCGCCCGGCCGCGGCGCCGGGGCGGAGCAGACCCTGCGGATGGTGCTGGGCTACCTCGGCGCCGACATCGTCGAGCCCGCCTGCGTACGCCTGCCGGTGCCCCGCGACGGGGTCGGCGTGGACGGGTTGCTGGCCGACGCGGAGCTGCGGACCGGCCTGGCCGACGTGCTGGGCCACCTCGGCGCGCACGTCGGCCGGGCCGTCGCGGTGCCGGCCTCCGGTCCGCCCGCCCGCCCCTGACCGGGCGCCGGCGGGCGGTTCGCCTTTGCTGCCGGCTCAGTCGTCGTCCCCGTGCCGGTCGCCGCCGTGGTCGTCGCCGCCCCGATCGTCCCCGCCGTGCCGCCGGTCGTCGTCGCCGGTCTCCGACCGGACGCGCAGCACCGCACCGGTGTCCCGGTCGACGTGGACGTCCCAGCCGGCGACGCCGGCCACCACCTCGACGCTCCACACCGGACGTCGGTGCTCCCGCTCGGCCTCGACGTCGACGACCCGGCCGCCGCCCACCGCGGCGACGGCGATCGCCCCGGCCCGATCCCGGTCGACCCCGACCGGCGTCGCCCCGGCGGTGGACGGGCTGTCGTCGGGCGTGGGAGCGTCGCCGACGTCCGTGACGGCGAGGGCGGCGCGCGGGGCGCTGTCCTGCCGGTCGGCGGCGGTGACGCCGAGGGCCGCGCCGGTCACCGCCAGCACCGCCACGCCACCGGCCGAGGCCAGGATCAGAGAGGTACGCCGCATGATGTCCACCTTCCGTCGGTCCCGTTCGCTGTCCTGCCGAGCATCGACCGGAGGCGGATAGCGGCGCGCTGTCCCGACGCTAAACGGTGGTTATCCCGGCGGTCGGCCCAACCGCAGGCGCACCACGGCCCCGCCGCCCGGCCCGGTGCCGAGTTCGAGGTGACCGCCGCCGGCCCGGGCCGCCCGGTCGGCGATGTTCAGGCCGAGGCCGGTCGACCCCGCCCCGCTGGACCCCCGCCGGGCCGCCCCGGCGGGTAGCCCGGGCCCCTCGTCGGCGACGGTCAGCAGCACCCCGTCGGCGTCCGCCGCCAGCCGTACGGCGAACGGGGTGCCGTCCGGGGTGTGCGCGAAGACGTTGCCCAGCAGGGCGTCCACCACCGCCGCCAGCTCGTCGGCCGCCACCCCGACGGGCAGCGGCCCCGACGCCAGCTCCAGGGTCACCCGCCGACCGGTGTCCTCGGCCAGCACCGACCAGAACGCCACCCGCTCGCCGACCACCGCCGCCGCGTCGCTGACCGCGCGGCCGGCGGCGGGCGAGCTGCGCCAGCGGGCCTCGCGGATCAGCCCGCTGACCGCCCGTTCCAGCCCGTCGACGGCCGCGGTGACCCGGGCCGCGTCGTCCGGGTCGCGCAGCGACTCCGCCTCCAGCCGCAGCGCGGTCAGCGGGGTGCGCAGCCGGTGCGACAGGTCCGCCACCTGCTCCCGCTCCTCCCGCAGCAGCACCTGGATCCGGCCGGCCAGGTGGTTGAGCGCGCCGGCCACCTCGCGCAGCTCCGCCGGCCCGGCCGGCTCGACCCGGGCGTCCAGCTCGGCGTTGGCCAGCCGGTGGGACACCGTGGACAGCTCGGTGATCGGACGGGTGAGCGAGCCGGCGAGCCGGTCGGCGACCACCAGCCCCACCACCACCAGGAGCGCGCCGAGCAGCGCCAGCACCGTCCACGCCCGGGTCACCCCGGCGGTCAGCTCGGCCCGGGGCACCACCGTGCGGATCACCGCCGCCCCCTCCGGCCGGCCCTGGACGGCGATCACCACCTCCCGCCCGCCGTCGGACTCCGCGGTCAGGCTCTGCCCGCGCGCGGCCAGCGCCACCGCCGGCGTACGCGGCGCGGGCGCGCCCAGCACCGTGCCGTCGGGCAGGAAGACGGTGACCGGCCGCCCCGACTCGGCGACGAGCTGCTCGACGGTGATCCGGACCGTGTCGAGCTCGGCGGTGCCGACCACCGGCACCAGGCTCTGCGCGTCGGCCGTCGCGCGCACGGTCGCCCGGTCCTCGGCCACGGTGCGGACCAGCAGCGCCAGCGGCACCAGGAAGGCGATCAGGGTGAGCACGCTGACCGACGCGACCAGCAGGGCCAGCCGTCGTCTCACCCGACGGTCCCGGGCGGCGGCGCCAGCCGCACGCCGACGCCCCGGACGGTGTGCAGGTAGCGGGGCTGCTGGGCGTTCTCGCCGAGCTTGCGGCGCAGCCAGGACAGGTGCACGTCGACGGTCTTGTCGGCGCCGCCGTACGGGATCCGCCACACCTCGGTGAGCAGCTCCCGCTTGGTCACCACCTGCCCGGGCCGGCCGGCCAGGTGGTGCAGCAGGTCGAACTCGCGCGGGGTCAGCTCCACCGGGACCCCGTTCAGGCTGACCTGGCGGGTACGCGGGTCGATCCGCAGTCCGCCGACCACCAGCGCCGGGTCGGCGTCCCGGTCCTCCGGGGCGGCCCGCCGCAGCACCGCGCGGGCCCGGGCGTCCAACTGCGCCGCGGTGAACGGCTTGACCACGTAGTCGTCCGCCCCGGCGTCGAGGATCCGGACGATCTCCCGCTCGTCGTCGCGCGCGGTGGCCACGATGACCGGCACCGAGCTGACCGCCCGGAGCATCCGCAGCAGCTCGGCGCCGTCCAGGTCGGGCAGTCCCAGGTCGAGCACGACCAGGTCCGGCCGGTCCTCGAGCGCGTCCCGCAGGCCGGTCAGGGCGGTGGAGGCGGCGGCCACGGCGTGCCCGCGGTCCCGCAGCGCGCGGATCAGCGGCGTACGGATGGTGAGATCGTCCTCGATCAGCAGCAGGCGGGCCACACCTGGCAGGCTAATCCGCGCCCCCGCTGCCGGCCGCCCGCCGCAACCCTCCCTTAACCCTGCCCTGGGCGCGCCGCAACCCGGCGTCCGGCAGACTCGGGGCATGCCCGGTCGCCCCCTGCTCGCCGTGCTCGGTTGGCTCGCCACCGCGGTCGCCGCGCTGCTCATCGGCCTGGCGGCGATCCGGCTGGTGGGGGAGAGCATCAGCGGCACCCCGGGTGGCGTACGCAGCCAGGGGGAGGTGCGGGCGCTCGCGGCGGGGCCGCCGTCCGCCGCCGGGGTCACCCCGCCGGCCGCCGGCCCGACACCCTCCGGCGGCGCCGTCACCTCGGCCGCGGGCGCGCGTCGGGTGCTGGCCGCCACCGGCGGGACGGCGGTGGCCGAGTGCGGACCGTCGGGGGTGCGGCTGGTCTCCTGGGCACCGGCGCAGGGCTACCGGGTACGCGACGTCGACCGGGGCCCGGACGAGCACGTCGAGGTCCGCTTCGCCGGCCCGGAGGGCGAGGACGAGCTGAGGGTGGTCTGCGTCGGCTCCCCGCCCGTGCCCCAACGCCGCCACTGAGGCATAACCGCAGGTCAGAGGCGCGCCCATGGTCGGCCCTGACGTGAAAGCCCGGACACGGGCGCACGGCGCCGCCCGACCCCTGGGTCGTCACGTCGCCGCGCTCCGGCCGTCTCCCACCACCGCAGCCCTTCGGCGGTACGCCAGCGGGGACCTGGCTCGACAGCCGCGCGTACGCAGCCGTCAGTGTGGTCGATGCCCGTTGCGCGGGGCGGCAAACCTCGGGCGGGTGGGGAATTCCACCATCTGACAGTCCCGGCGTGACGGAGGCCCGGGCCGGGTATGAGCGCGCCATGAAGCATTTCACGATCGCGACCGTCGCCCAGAAGAGCCCGGACTTCCGCCGGGTGCTCTGGACCGGTGAGAAGACCCAGCTTGTGATCATGACCATCCCGCCAGGCGGCGAGATCGGTGAGGAGGTGCACGACGGGATCGACCAGATCCTGACCTTCGTCAGCGGTACCGGCGAGGCGCGGGTGGCGGGGGAGACCAGGGAGGTCGTCCAGGGCGACCTGGTGGTGGTGCCGGCCGGCACCAAGCACAACTTCGTCAACACCGGGCCCAACCCGCTGGTGCTCTACACCGTCTACGGCCCGCCGGAGCACGCCGACCAGGTGGTGCACCGGACGAAGGAGGAGGCCGACGCGGCGGAGGCGGCCGGCGAGGACGAGCCGCCGACGTCCTGACCGCCCCGGCGGCACGGTCCACGGGCCCCGCCGACCGGCCCGCCCGGCCGGCCCGTTGACCGGCCTGAACCCGGTCGGTCCGGGTACCCGGGGCGGGTGGACCAGCCGCCGATCTCCGACTACGGGTTCCTCTCCGACTGTCGCTCCGGTGCGCTGGTCGGCCGGGACGGCTCGGTCGACTGGTGGTGCCCTGACCGGTTCGACGCGCCGTCGGTCTTCGGCCGGCTGCTCGACCCGGACGCCGGGTACTGGCGGCTGGCGCCGCTCGGGCCGTCCCGGGTGGAGCGCGCGTACCAGCCGGACACGCTGGTGCTGCGGACGGTCCACCACACCCCCGAGGGGAGCGTCGCGGTCACCGACGCGCTCGCCGCCGAGGTGGGCGCCCGCGGTCACCAACTGGGCATGAACTCCCCGGCGGTGCTGCTGCGGGTGGTCGAGGGGCTCGGCGGGCGGGTCCGGATGGGGCTGGACTTCGCGCCCCGCCCCGAGTACGGCCTGCTCACGCCGTACCTGCACGAGAAGCCCGACGGTGCGGTGGTGGCCGTCGCCGGCCCGGTGGCGCTGACCCTGCGCAGCAACGGGCCGGCGCTGCGCGCCGGGCGGGACCGGGTCCGCCAGGAGTTCGAGGTCACCGCCGGGCAGTGCGTCGGCTTCGATCTGGCGTACGCGCCGGTGCACGGCGACCGGCCGGCCCGGGTGGACCCGTTGACCGCGCTCGTCGAGACGGAGCGGGCGTGGCAGGCGTACCGGGGGCTGCACCACTACGACGGTCCGTACGCCGAGCAGGTGCGCCAGAGCGCGACCGTACTCACCGGTCTGACGTACGCCCGCAGCGGCGCGGTCGCCGCCGCGCTGACCACGTCGCTGCCGGAGCGGTACGGCGGCGACCGCAACTACGACTACCGCTACTCCTGGCTGCGCGACTTCGCGATGACGATGCGGGCGCTCTGGGTGGCCGCCTGCCCGACCGAGCCGAACCGGCTCTTCGCCTGGGCGGCCCGCGCGATCGGCCGGATCGGCGACGAGCCGGTCCCGGTGCTCTTCGGCCTGGCGGGGGAACGGGACATCTCCGAGCGCGAGCTGGTGCACCTGCGCGGCTACGCGGGCAGCCGCCCGGTGCGGGTCGGCAACGACGCCTGGCGGCAGCGGCAGCTGGACGTGCCCGGTGAGGTGATCTCGGCGGTCTGGCGGCTGCACGATTACCTCGGCGAGACCTTCGACGAGGAGCTGCGCGAGATGGTCGTCGGGCTGGCCGAGCAGGTCGCCGCGACCTGGCGGTTGCCGGATCACGGAATCTGGGAGACCCGGGACGCCGAGCGGCACCACCTGTCGTCCAAGGTGCTCTGCTGGTGCGCCCTGCACCGGGCGGTCCAAATGGCGCCCCGGCTGGGTGAGCGGGCCGACCCACGGCGGTGGGCCGCGATCCGCGACGAGATCCGGGACACCGTGCTGCGCGACGGCTGGAACGACCGGGTCGGGGCGTTCACCGGGGTTTTCGGGTCGGCGGAGCTGGACGCCTCGGCGTTGCTGCTGCCGATGTCGCAGTTCCTGCCCGCCACCGACCCTCGGATGCGCGCCACCATCGACGCGATCGAGCGGGAGCTGGGCGGCGACGACGGCCTGGTACGACGGTGGGGCACCGACCCGGCCGGTTTCGTGCTCTGCTCGTTCTGGCTGGTCGAGTGCCTGCTGTTGGCGGGCGAGGAGGGCCGGGCCCGGCGGCTGTTCGAGCAGGTGCTCGGGCACGCCAACGACCTCGGGCTCTTCGCCGAGCAGGTGGACCTGCGTACCGGCGCGCAGCTGGGCAACACGCCGCAGGCGCTGTCGCACATCGGGCTGATCAACGCGGCCTGGCGGTTCGCGGACCTGAGCTCCGGCTGAGCGCCGCGACGAGATCCTGCAACACTCCTGCAACCGCCAGGCATTGACGGTGCTCGGCCGGCCCGACCGGGTCAGGCCGCCACCACGGGTACGCCGGAGACGTCCACCGTCTCCGGGTACTTCAGCCCCGCCCCGGTGTTCAGCACCACCACCCGCTCGCCGGCCCGGATCCAGCCGCCGGCGCGCAGGTGCCGGGCGGCGGTCAGGCAGGCCGCCCCCTCCGGGCAGAGCAGCAGCCCCTCCCGGCAGGCGAAGTCCCGCAGGTCGGCCAGGATCTCCGCGTCGTCGACGGCGAGCGCGGTGCCGCTGCTCTCCCGCAGCGCGGCCAGGATCAGCTCGTCGCCCAGCGGGGCGGGGACGGTGATGCCGAAGGCGACGGTGTGCGCGTCCGCCCAGGGCTCCGCCCGGTCCTGCCCGGCGGCGAACGCCCGCACCACCGGGGCGCACCCGGTGGACTGCACCGCGACCAGGCGAGGCAGCTTGTCCTCCACCCAGCCCAGCTCACGCAGCTCGTGCATGGCCTTGTGGATGCCGATCAACCCGACCCCGCCGCCGGTCGGATAGATGATCACATCGGGCACCTGCCAGCCGAGCTGCTCGACGATCTCGTACCCCATGGTCTTCTTGCCCTCGAGCCGGTACGGCTCGCGCAGCGTGCCCGCGTCGAAGACCGTCCCGCCCGAGTCGGCGACCAGCTTCGCCACCCACCGGCCGGCGTCGCTGATCAGCCCGTCCACCAGGCGCAGGTCCGCGCCCGCGGCCAGGCACTCCCGCCGGCAGATGGTCGGCGCGTCCAGCGGCATGGCGATGGTCGCGCCCATGCCCGCCCGGGCCGCGTAGGTGGCCCAGGCCGCCCCCGCGTTGCCGTTGGTCGGCATGGCGATCCGCTCGACGCCCAGCTCCCGGGCGCGGCTCACCCCCACCGCCGCGCCGCGCGCCTTGAACGACCCGGTCGGCGTCAGCCCCTCGTCCTTGACGATCAGGTCCGGAATGCCGATCTGCGCCCCGTACGCCGGCGCGCGCAACAGCGGCGTCCAGCCCTCGCCCAACGTGGTGACGTGCCGCTCGTCGGCCACCGGCAGCACCTCGCGGTAGCGCCACAGGTCGGCCGGGCGCAGGCCGAACCGCTCCGGCGTCACCGCCTCGGCCACCGCCGCGAGGTCGTAGCGGGCCAGCAGCGGCGAGCCGCACCCACACAGGTTGGCCGGTCGGTCGGCGTCATGCTCCCGTCCGCAGCGCGGGCACTCCAGGTGGGTCAGGTACACGATGCTCCTCGCCGTCAGCCTGGCTCGATGCTCAGCCAGCGGCGGCTGCGTCGGCCCGGCTCGTAGACCGAGTCCAGCCGCTTGGCCACCACCCCGGGCAGCCCCTGCCCGCGGGCCGTGTCCAGCGCCTCGGCGCCGGTGCCGGGGAACCACGGCGGAGTCTGCCAGTGCGGCCCGGCCAGCGCCAGACCGTCGAGCAGCTCCCGGCGCTGCGCGTACGGCACGTCGAGGCTGGCCACACCCTCCAGCCAGAGCAGATCGAAGAGCAGGAACTGCGCGTCGGCGGCGGCCCGCTTCGGCCGGGCCGGGCGGACCCGGCCGGCGGAATCGATCCGGACCAGGACCCCGTCCAGCACGGCCTCCGTCGGGGCCAGCGCCTCGGCCATGTCCCGCAACCAGGGGTACGCCCCGGTGACGTCCTCGTCGGTCTCCGACAGCAGCCGCAGCCGGCCGCCGGAGACGTACGCCATCGCCCGCACGCCGTCCCAGCGCAGCTCGTAACCCCACTCCGAGCTGTCGCCGGGTAACCGGCCCGACGGGGTGGGGTGCATCGGGCGGACCAGCTCCGGCATGCTCGTCCAGCCGGGCGGGGGCGGGTCGGTACGGCGGACCATCCAGTCCCGCCCGTCGCGGCCGCCGGTGGCGAAGAGGACGTACCGGCCGCTGGTGCGCGCGCCGTGCAGCACCACGATCACCTCGTCGTCGCGCCACTTCTCGCACTGGTAGGTGCCCCGGTCGTGCACGGTCATCGTTCCGCCGCCGTACTCGCCGGCCGGGATCTCGCCGTGGAAGTCGAGGTACTCCATCGGGTGGTCCTCGGTGTGCACGGCCAGGTGGTTGCGCCCGGTGTCCCGGGGCAGGCCGCGCGGCACCGCCCACGAGGCGAGCACCCCGTCGCGCTCCAGCCGCAGGTCCCAGTGCAGCGCGCGGGCGTGGTGCTGCTGGATCACGAACCGGGCCTCGCCGGCCCTCCGCCGCCGGCGCGGCCGCTCCGGCGGCACCGGTTCCGGGGTACGCGCCGCGTCCCGCTTGCGCCGATACTCCTCCAGACGGTCCGCCACACCGGCATTCTCCGGCAAACCGCCTGGCTCCGCCGGTTGCCCGGTTCCGGGCATGTCACCGGCGATCACGGGTAGAACGGTCGGTATGGACCAGCACCTCGACCAGCCCACCGCGCTGCTCCCCGGCGACGTCCGGATGCCGCTGCTCGGCTTCGGCACCTGGCAGGCCAGCGGCCAGGCTGGTTACGACGCCGTGCTGGCCGCCCTCGACGCCGGCTACCGGCACATCGACACCGCCACCATGTACGGCAACGAGGAGGAGGTCGGCCGGGCGATCAAGGAGAGCGGGCTGCGCCGCGAGGACATCTTCATCACCACCAAGCTGCCGCCGGACCGGGTGGGGCGGGAACGGGAGACCATCGAGGCCAGCCTGCGCGCGCTCGACACCGATCACGTCGACCTCTGGCTGATTCACTGGCCGCCGTCCTCGCCGGCCGACAGCATCCCAGTGTGGCGGGAGCTGCTGGCGGCTCGGGACGAGAACCTGACCCGGGCGGTCGGGGTGAGCAACTACAGCACTGCGCTGATCGACGAGCTGATCCAGGCCACCGAGGAGAACCCGGCGGTCAACCAGATCCGCTGGAGCCCGTCGCTGTACGACCGGCAGCGCCACGTCGAGCACCGCGACCGGGGCGTCGTGCTGGAGGGCTACAGCCCCTTCAAGACCAGCGACCTCTCCGATCCGGTACTGACCCGCATCGCCACCGCGCACGACGTGTCGCCTGCCCAGGTCGTGCTGCGCTGGCACATCGACCACGAGATCGTGGTCATCCCCAAGTCGGTCACCCCGGAGCGGATCAGGGCCAACGCCGATATCTTCGATTTCTCGCTGACGGCCGAGGAGATGCGCGACATCGACGCGCTCGGCGGCTGACCAGTGGACGCTTCAGCAGGTGGGAAGGGGCGTGACCGAGTGGTCACGCCCCTTCGGTCAGCTGGAACGTCACGCCCGTGAGCAGGCCACCCCGTTGAGCGAGAAGCTGGTCGGCGACGAGTAGGCGCCGCTCAACGTCCCCTGATACCCGAAGTTCGCGGTACCCCCCGGCGCGATCGACCCGTTGAAGCCGACGTTCCGCGCACTCACCGCCGACCCGCTCTGCGTCACGGTCGTGTTCCACGCGTTGGTGACCTGCTGCCCGGCAGGCAGGTTGTAGGTCAGGTTCCATCCGTTGATGGTGCTGGAGCCGCGGTTGGTGATCGTCACGTCGGCGGTGAAGCCGTTGTTCCACGAGTTCGGCGTGTACTTCACCGCGCACCCGCTACCCGTCGGCGGGTTGGTCGGCGGAGGAGTGGTCGGCGGGGTGGTGGAGCCGCCGCCGTTGACGCTGGCCGAGAAGGAGGTCACCCCGAGCCCGGCGCCGCCCTGCCACGGCTCGAAGCCGGCCTGGATGCTGGTCAGGTACCAGCTGCTGGTGATCGCGCCGCGGTTCTTCACGTCGTTGATGAAGTCCAGCACGCTGAAGTTCATGCTCGTGATCGGCGACGGCGCGACGTACGAGATGACGTTGTTGGAGCCGTTGCTGCCTCGCCAGACCTCCCAGGTCCGGCCGACGACGGTGGTCGTCCCGACCGGCGAGCCGATCGGCTGGATCGGGCCCTGGCGGTTGAGCCAGATCATGATCTCCATCTGGTTCACCCCGTCCTTCTTCGGCGTCGGGTCGAGCCAGATGTCGTACGAGGCGTTGTAGATGGCCCCGCTGACGTACTTGTAGCTGATGCTGCTGGTGGCGCTGCTGATCTGGCTGACCTGGATCGGCAGGTTGGTGCCGGGGGAGCAGTTGGTGTAGTGGCAGCCGAAGAAGACCGACGGGTACGCGGTGGGGGCGCCGTTGGTGGGGTTGCTGCCGTTCTGGGTCGTGATCTCGAAGCCGGTGCTGGTGACGTTGATGCACTGCTGGGCGGCGGTGCCCCAGCGGTTGTTCTGCACGACGTACCGGTTCTGGATCACGGTGGAGCCGAACTGCTCGCAGATCTGGGTGTCGGCTGAGGCCGTGCCGCCGAGCGCGACGGCGACCAGCGATCCGGCGGCCAGCAGGCCGGCGGCGGCGATGGCGCGGAGTGGACGTTTCATCATGCTCCTCGAGATGCCGGCGTGGGGGCGCCGGATGGGACGGGGGAGAGGCGCGGGAGCGCTCCCATATCATTCGACACATTTACATGTCTGCAACAGGAGTGCAACCGGACCGGCTGCCTGAACCCGACCCGGACGGCGGAGGGCGCTGCGGTGGACCTTCGACGCCGCTTCCGCATCGCGCCATCGCGAGCCGGCGAAGCCGCAGCTCAGTCGGGAGTGGGAGGCGTCGGCGTACCGGGGGATGGCGGGTCGGCCAGGCGGTGACGTGAATCGTTTACACGAATGGGAGCGTGGGTCCGACGAGCGGTACCGCCAGGGCCGATCAGGCCTACCGTGTGTCGATCGCGCGGAGTAGTGTCTTGCCTCCAACGCGTGCCGATCCCCCCTCCGGAGGCGTACACCACCATGGGTGGCTCCCCCCTGCGCATCCTTGTCGTCGGCGCGGGCATCGCCGGTCTAGCCGTCGCCCGGGCGCTGCGGATGGCGGGTTTCCGTCCGGACGTCACCGAGAAGCTGCCCCCGAACGAGCTGGTCGAGACCGGTCTCTATCTGCCCGGCAACGCCGACCGCGCGCTGCGCCGGCTCGACCTGGACGGCCCGGTCCGCCGGCTCGGCCAGGTGATCCACCGCCAGCGCTTCCTGGACGCGGCGGGCGAGCCGCTCTGTGAGGTGGATCTCGACGCGCTCTGGTCCGGCGTCGGCGAGTGCCGGGCGTTGCTCCGGCGCGACCTCTACCAGGTGCTGCTCAGCGGCGCCGGCGGCGCGGTGCGGCACGGCGCCGAGGTCAGCGCCGTCGAGCTGCTGCCGGCCGGTGTCGGGGTCACCTTCACCGACGGCACCGGCGGCGAGTACGACCTGGTGATCGGCGCCGACGGGCCCCGTTCGGCGGTGCGTTCCCTGGCCGCGCTCGGCGGGCCGCCCCGCCCCGCCGGGCAGGTGGTCTACCGGGGCGTGGTGCGCGACGGTCCGGAGATCGCAGAGTGGACGGCCCTGCTCGGGCAGCGCGCCGGCTTCCTGGTGGTGCCGATCGGCGCGGGCCGGCTGTACTGCTACGCCGACGAGGCCGGCACGGTCGTCCCGGCCGATCCGGACGCGCGGCTGCGCGAGCTCTTCGGCGAGTACGGCGGGCCGGTGCCCGCGGTGCTGGACGCGCTGCGCGACGTCCAGGTGGGGCTCACCGACGAGGTCGAGCTGGGCCGCTGGCACCGCGGGCGCGTGCTGCTCGTCGGCGACGCCGCCCACGCCACCGCGCCGACCCTGAGCCAGGGTGCGGCGATGGCGCTGGAGGACGCGGTGGTGCTCGCCGAGTCGCTGACCGCGGCCGGCAGCGTCGAGGCGGCGCTGGTGGCGTACGAGAGTCGCCGCCGCCCGCGTACCCGATGGGTGCGGGACCGGACCCGCGACCGCAACCGGACCCGGGACGTCCCGCCGGCGCTGCGCGACCCGCTGCTGCGCGGGCGCGGCGGTCGAATCTTCCGCGAGCACTACCGGCTGCTCGTCGACCCGCTGTAGAGCGGCCCTCCATCCTGCCGCACCACCCCGAGCGGCGCACCCACCTGCCGGGGACTATCCTCCTTGCGGATGACGGCTCGCAGATAGAAGCGCGTGCCGAGCGGGACAACCGAGAACCGGAGGCCATTCGTGACCACCGTCGCACCCAAGCCGGTCGTGACCCGGCCATGGCCGGTCCGAGAGCCGGTCAAGGGGTCGGCCATCGCGCGGCTGCTGCGCACCACGGACGCGAAGCAGATCGGGATCATGTACATGGTCACCGCGTTCGTGTTCTTCATGATCGGTGGCCTGATGGCCCTGATCATGCGTGCCGAGCTGGCGCGGCCGGGCCTGCAGTTCCTGTCGCCCGAGCAGTACAACCAGCTGTTCACGATGCACGGCACGATCATGCTGCTGTTCTTCGCGACGCCGATCGTGTTCGCCTTCGCGAACTACGTCGTGCCGCTGCAGATCGGCGCCCCTGACGTCTCCTTCCCCCGGCTCAACGCCTTTGCCTACTGGCTGTACCTCTTCGGTGGCACCATGGCGACGGCCGGCTTCATCAGCCCGGGTGGCGCCGCCGACTTCGGCTGGACCGCCTACACCCCGCTGAGCACCGTCGAGCACTCGCCGGGCGTCGGCGCCAACATGTGGGTCGTCGGCCTGGCCATCTCCGGTCTGGGCACGATCCTCGGCGCGGTCAACCTGATCACCACGATCCTGACCCTGCGGGCCCCGGGCATGACGATGTTCCGGATGCCGATCTTCACCTGGAACATGCTGGTCACCAGCCTGCTGGCGATCCTGGTCTTCCCGCTGCTGGCCGCCGCGCTCTTCGCGCTCGCCGCCGACCGGCTGATGGGCGCCCACGTGTACGACCCGGCCACCGGCGGGCCGATGCTCTGGCAGCACCTGTTCTGGTTCTTCGGCCACCCCGAGGTGTACATCATCGCGCTGCCGTTCTTCGGCATCATCAGCGAGGTCATCCCGGTCTTCTCCCGTAAGCCGATCTTCGGCTACAAGGGTCTGGTCGCCGCGACCATCGCCATCGCCGCGCTGTCGATGAGCGTCTGGGCGCACCACATGTTCGGCACCGGCCAGGTCCTGCTGCCGTTCTTCAGCTTCCTGAGCTACCTGATCGCCGTGCCCACCGGTATGAAGTTCTTCAACTGGCTCGGCACCATGTGGCGGGGCCAGATCACCTTCGAGACGCCGATGCTCTTCTCCATCGGCTTCCTGGTGACCTTCCTCTTCGGTGGTCTCACCGGTGTGCTGCTCGCCAGCCCGCCGATCGACTTCCACCTGCACGACTCGTACTTCGTGGTGGCGCACTTCCACTACGTGCTCTTCGGCACGATCGTGTTCGCTGTCTTCGCCGGCATCTACTTCTGGTTCCCGAAGATGTTCGGCCGGATGCTCGACGAGCGGCTCGGCAAGATCCACTTCTGGCTGACGATGATCGGCTTCCACACCACGTTCCTGGTGCAGCACTGGCTGGGCAACGAGGGCATGCCGCGTCGGTACGCCGACTACCTGCCCAGCGACGGCTTCACCACGCTGAACACGATCTCCACGATCGGCGCGTTCATCACCGGTATCTCGACCCTGCCGTTCATCTGGAACTGCTGGAAGTCGTACAAGACCGGCCCGGTGGTCGAGGTCGAGGACCCGTGGGGTCACGGCAACTCGCTGGAGTGGGCGACCAGCTCCCCGCCGCCCCTGCGCAACTTCGACCGGATGCCGCGGATCCGCTCCGAGCGGCCGGCCTTCGACCACAAGTTCCCGGAGCTGGCCGCCGGCCACAGCCTGGCCGGTCCGCCGGAGGGCGGCTCCAAGCCGCTCACCAGCGAGTCCGACGGTGGCGCCAGCTACCGCGAGGACACCGCGAGCAACATCGACCGCTGACGCGCCGCACGCGACACCGACGACGGGCGCCGCACCCCACCAGGGGTACGGCGCCCGTCGCCGTTCCGGCTCGGACCGGCGTCGGTCGAGGCGTTCCGGTCTGAGCGCGCCCGTCGCCGTTCTGGCTCGGACCGGCGTGAGCCGTGGCGTTCCGGTCTGGCGGCGCTCGGTTGCCCGTCGTCTGGGCGGCGCTCGGCTGGCCGGTCGGGTCTCGGCGGCGGCGTCTGCCTCGGTTCCGGGCTCGGCTCTCCTGGCGCCGGCCCCGCATCGGGAACAGCTGGTCCGCTCGACCCCGGCTCGCTGGCGACGGCGGAATCTGGGCGGATGGATCGTGGACCGTCACACCCGCCGGGAGGCGGATGCGCTCGTGAGCGATATACCTGAGAGGCATAAATATGCCTCTCAGGTATATCGCTCATCGCGTATGTGTCCCACCGCCGCGACACGCCGACCGGGGCCACCGCGACACGCTTGACCCCCGACGCCCGACCACCCGGCTGCCGGTCTGCCTGGCTTGGGCCATCCGATCGCTGGCCTGCCCGACCGCCCCGACCGCCCGACCGCCCGGCTGCCGGGTCGCTGGCCTGCCCGACCGGCGGCGTGGCCGACCGGCGGCGTGCGCGACCGTCGGGGCCGCCAGTCTGCCCGACCGCCGGGCTGCCGGCTGCGCCAGCGCCGGGCCGCCGGGCACCGGGGTTGCCGGGCACCGGGGTTGCCGGGCCGCCGGGCACCCGGGCTGCCGGGCTGCCGGGCCGCCAGGCCGCCAGGCCGCCAGGCAGGGTGCGAGAGCGGTACCGGACCGCCTGGCGGACGGCGGGGTCAGGTGGTGGCGGGGGCCAGGTCGGCGGCGTCGGCCACGTCGGACACGGCGGCGGTCTCGCGGCGGTGGCGCAGTTCGACGGGGAGCACGGCCAGCGTCACCGCCAGCCCGATCGCGCCGGTGACCGCGAAGCCCCACAGCGGCAGCGAGGCGTCGATCACCGCGCCGGCGAGCGGCGCGCCGAGCGCGATGCCGACGGTGACGGCGGAGCCGTGCAGGCCCATCGCCTCGCCGCGTACGCCCGCCGGGGCGAGCCGGCTGACCGCGTCGGAGGTCGCCGCGATGGTCGGGGCGCAGAGCGCGCCGGCCGGGATGAGGGCCAGGCAGAGCAGCCACCAGTGGCCGCCGCCCAGCCCGACCGGGATGGTGCAGAGGCTCAGCGCGGCGGTGAGCGCCAGCGGCGAGAACGAGCGGCGGACCGCCCCGTACGCGAACCCACCGACCAGCGAGGCGACCGCCCACATGGTGAGCACGGCGCCGGTCCAGCCGACCTCGCCGCTGGCCCGCAGCACGGCGACCACCGCGACGTCGGTGCCGCCGAGGACCAGGGTCGCCGCGCCGCTGACCGCGAGCACGGCCAGCATCCGGGGGGTGAGCCATTCCCGGCGGGGCGTGCGGGGCTGCGGACCGGCCGGCTCGTCCGCGCTGCGGGTGGGCGGGTTGAGCAGCCAGAACGCGACGCCCGAGGCGACCACGCCGGTGCCGACCGCCCAGAGGGTGGTGCGCGCCGAGACGGTGGTGGCCAGCGCCACGGCGAGTGCGGGCCCGACCATGAATGACAGCTCGACGGACATCGAGTCCAGCGCGTACGCGGGGCGTCGCCGGTCCTCGGGGGCGAGCGCGGCGATGGACTGCCGGATCACCGAGAAGATCGGCAGGGCGAGCAGGCCGGCGAGGAACGCGGCCGGCAGCAGCACGGGCAGCGAGAGCGTCGGCGCGCTCGCCCAGAACACCGCCTCGGCGACGGTGGTCAGGGCGACCACCGGGCGCAGGCCGCGCCGGTCGACCAGGCGGCCGAGCAGCGGCGAGCCGAGCGCCGCCCCGACGGTCATCGCGGCCCCGACCAGGCCGGCGGCGCCGTAGCCGCGGCCGAGGTCGAGCACCACGAAGAAGGTGAGCGTCACCCCGGTCGCGGTGAGCGGGATGCGGGCCAGCACGGACACCAGCAGCAACGACCGGAGCCCGGGCAGGGCGAGCGCTTGCCGGTAAGGCGTCAAGTTCATGATGGTCCGTACCTCCGGCGGCCATCCTCGACCGGAGGTACGACATCGGCAAGCGATTACCGGCTCAAGCGTCCCTGATCACAGGCTCGCCCCGCAGGGTGACGCCGGCGCCGTCCATCGCCCGCAGCGCCACGTCGAGGGTGGTCCGCGCGACGGCGGCCGTGAGGTCGAGCAGCACGGTGGTGGCGAAGCCCTCCCGGGCGGCGTCCAGCGCGGTGGCCCGGACGCAGTGGTCGGTGGCGATCCCGACCAGGTCGACCCGGTCCACGTCGTGCCGGCGCAGCCAGTCGGCGAGGCACTCGCCGTCGTCGGCGTGCCCCTCGAAGCCGGAGTACGCCGCGGCGTGCTCGCCCTTGTGGAAGATCATCTCGACCCGGTCAGTCTCCAGGTCCGGGTGGAACTCGGAACCGGCGGTGCCGACGACGCAGTGCCGGGGCCACGAGTCGACGAAGTCCGGCGGATCGCCGAAGTGCGCGCCCGGGTCGACGTGGTAGTCCTTGGTCGCGACCACGTGGTCCCAGCGGTCCGGCTCGGCGGCGAGCAGCCGGGAGACGCCGGCCGCGACCCCCGCGCCACCGGCGACGGCGAGGGACCCGCCCTCGCAGAAGTCGTTCTGCACGTCCACGATGATCAAGGCGTTGGCCATCGGAGTGACTCCTTCGTCAGCTTGCCGGGACGACGGTGACCGGCACCGCCGGGTCACCGCCGGAGAGCTTGAGCCCTTCCCACGGAATGGAGATCAGGCACTGCCGCAGGTGCTCCCGCGACTCGTCGAGCGAGGGCAGCACGACCGGCTCCCCGTCGACGATGAAGGAGCGCTGGAGCAGCCGGTCGTTGGGCTGCCGGTCCGGCACGCCCTGCGGCACGATGATCTCCTCGGTGGCGGTGCCGGTGGGCTTGTGCCGGCGTACCGCGACCTTCCGGCCGCCGATGGTGGCCTTCTGCTCGGAGCGCTTGACCACCGGCCGCCCGTCCACCTCGACCAGCTTGTAGACCAGCCCGACGGTGGGCGCGCCGGAGCCGGTGACCACGGCGGTGCCGGCGCCGTACATGTCCACCGGCTCGGCGGCGAGGGCGGCGATGGCGTACTCGTCGAGGTCACCCGAGACGATGATCTTCGTTTCGGTGGCGCCGAGCGAGTCGAGCAGTTCCCGGGACTGCTGGGCGATCACCGCCAGGTCGCCCGAGTCGATCCGGATCGCCCGCAGCTCCGGCCCGGCCACCTCGATCGCGTTGCGGATGCCCTGGCTGATGTCGTACGTGTCGACCAGCAGCGTGGTGTCCTTGCCCAGCGTGGCGACCTGCGAGGCGAACGCCGTCTTCTCGTCGTCGTGCAGCAGGGTGAACGCGTGCGCGGCGGTGCCGGCGGTGGGGATGCCGTAGCGCCGGCCGGCGGCGAGGTTGGAGGTGAACCGGAACCCGGCCAGGTACGCCGCCCGCGCCGCGGCCACCGCCGCCTCCTCGTGGGCCCGCCGGGAGCCCATCTCGATCAGGGTGCGGCCACGGGCGGCGGTGACCATCCGAGCGGCGGCGGCGGCCACCGCGCTGTCGTGGTTGAGCACCGACAGGACCAGCGTCTCCAGCACCACGCACTCGGCGAAGCCGCCGGAGACGGTGAGGATCGGTGAGCCCGGGAAGAAGAGCTCGCCCTCGGCGTACCCGTCGACGTCGCCGGTGAAGCGGTAGCTGGCCAGCCACTCGGCGGCCCGGTCGTCCACCACCCCGGTGCGGCGCAGGAAGTCCACCTCGTCGGCGTCGAAGCGGAAGTCGCGGATCAGGTCGACCAGCCGGCCCGTCCCGGCGACCACCCCGTAGCGCCGCCCGGCGGGCAGCCGCCGGCTGAACACCTCGAAGGCGCAGCGGCGTTCGGCGGTGCCGTCCCGGAGGGCGGCGCTGACCATGGTCAGCTCGTAGTGGTCGGTCAGCAGCGCGGGGCGAAGGGAGCTCACCGACCCAGCCTAGAGTTCACGCCGATTCCGTGCCGTCGTGGCCCGTGAACGACCGCAGCGCCGCCGGCAGCTCCGCCCGCCCGGTGATGCCCAGCTTGCTGTAGACCCGCTGGAGGTGGTTCTCCACCGTGCGGGTGGAGAGGAACAGTCGCTCGGCGATGGCCCGGCTGGTCACCCCGGCGGCGGCCAGCGTGGCGATCTGCCGTTCCCGATCGGACAGTGCCGGTCGCAGCGCCTCCAGCGCCGGTGTGCGGATCTGGTCGCAGCCGCCGAGCAGGCCCGCGAGCCGCTGGTGGGCGGCGCCGGCCGAGGCGGCGCGTTCCCGGCGCAGCTCGCGCAGCGCGGTCGCGGTCGCCTCGGCGGCCCAGACCGGCAGGTCGAGCGCGGCGAAGCCGTCGGCCACCGCCAGCAGCTCGGCGTCGTCACCGGCGACGGTGGCCCGGGCGTACCGGGCCAGCAGCGGCGGCAGCACCCCGTCGACCTGCTCGGAGAGCTCACCCAGCCGTTGCGCGACGGTGCGCCGGCTGCCGTCCGTGCAGGTCGGGCCGACCGGGGCCGTCGCCTGCCCGAGCCGGACGAGGTCGTGCAGGACCAGCACCTCGTGCCCGGCGAAGCCGTCGGCGCGGAGCCGGTCGGCCAGGTCGCCCAGGTGCTTGGTGGCCCCCGGCAGGTCGCCCCCGGCCGCCAGCACCGCCCCGCGGGCCTGCTCCAGCCAGGGGTAGAGCACCACCATGCCGGGCGCGTGCGTCCGGTCGGCCTCGGCCATCGCCTCGGCGGCGTGCTCGGCCTCGCCGCGCAGCGCCGCCGCCTGGGCCCGTTCGGCCTGCGCCAGCCCGGCGTAGACGCGGCTGGTGGCCAGCACCGCGCAGGCACCGAGGCTGACCTTGAGCGCCTCGCCGCTGCGGCCGCGCAGCCGGGCCGCGTACGCCTGGAGGATCGCCAGGTAGCCGGTGCCGAGCCGGAAGTCGCCGGCCCCGGCCAGGTCGGCGAACTCGTCGGCGACGATCGCGTCGATGCCGGCCAGGTCGCCGGCGAGGGCCAGCCGGGTGCCCCGGGCCAGTTCCATCGCGAGCTGAAGATAAGGCATGTCGCTGCGCCAGTGCGGCGCCTCCGCCGCCACCCGGGCGATCGCGGTCGCGCTGCTGCGGAACTGTCCCCGCGCCGCGTCCAGGTGGGCGATGGTGCAGCGGGCCAGCTCCCGCGCCGCCACACTGGCGGCCGGGCGGTCCAGCACCGACCGGGCGAGCCGGAGCGCCGCTGTGCCGTCCAACCCGTGCAGCCGCATGATCGCCTCGAAGGCGCGCACCCGCGCCTGGTCGCCCGGGTCGGTCAGGGCCGCGCCCGCCTGGGCGATCTCCTCCACGGTGGACTCCCGGCTGAGCCCCCAGTAGCTGACCATGCCGCGCACGGTCAGCCAGCGGCTGCGCCGCCGGTCGCCGTCGATCTCGCCGGCCACCGCGTCGAGCACCCGGATCGCCTCGTCGGGCCGGTCGGCGAACATCAGGATGGTGGCGAGCAGCTCCGCGGCGTCGAAGCCGCCGCCGGCGTCGAGCGCCGCGCGGGCCAGCCGGGTCGCCAGGGGTACGTCGTACCGGGCGAACGCCTGGGCGGCCGCGCCGAGCAGCAGCGTGGCGTCCTGGGCGGTGCCGGAGTCCAGCCGCCACACCGCGACCCGGAGCAGGTCGCCCCGGCGCCGCGCGCCGACCTGCTCCAGCAGCTCCGCCAGGCGGGCCTGCAACCGCCGGGTCCGGGTGACCGGGCAGCGGCGGCGCATCATCTCGCCGTAGAGGGGGTGGGCCAGCCGGACGTCGAGCCGCCGGTCGTCGCGGACCATGGTGATCAGGCCACGCTCCTCGGCCAGCTCCACATCGGCCTGGTCGGCGGCCTGGTAGAGCAGGTGCAGGCCGAGCGGTTCGCCGAAGGCGACCAGCTCCACCACGGCGCGCACCCCCGGCTCCAGCCGCCCGATCCTGGTGTCGATCAGGTCGGTGAGGCTGGGGGCCAGCTCCAGCCGGCCGGTCCAGCGCCAGACGCCGTACTGGCGGTCCAGCTCACCGCCACCGGCGGCGGCCAGCACCAGCTCGCGCAGCAGCAGTGGGTTGCCGGCGGAGAGCCGGAACAGCCGGTCCGCCGAGCCGGCGTCGACCGGACCGTCCAGGATGGCCGCGAGCAGGTCGGCCGTCTCGGCCGGGCCGAGCGGGGCGAGCTCGAAGTGCTCGACCAGGTCGTCGGTCCACAGCGCCCGGATCGGCAGCGGCACCTGCTCGCCGTTGCGCAGCGTCCCCAGGATGGTGGTGTTCTCCTGGCGGGCGAGCAGGTGGACCAGCGCGGCCGACGGCGGGTCGAGCAGGTGGGCGTCGTCGATGGCGAGCACGATCCGCCGCCCCGCGGCCTGCTCCTGCAACACCTCCACACCCCAGCGCAGCACGCCGGCGGGGGAGAGCCCCTGCGGCTGCTCGGCGGGGAGCACCTGGGCCAGCCCGCCGAACGGCAGCGCCGCGGTGGCGGTGCTGGCCGCCACGTACCAGATCGCGTAGCGGTCGGCGGGCAGCGCGCTGACCCCCTCGCGCAGCAGCCGGCTCTTGCCGATGCCGGCGTGGCCGCTGAGGATGAGCCCACGCCCCTCGGCTTCGTCCACGGCCGACTGCAGACGGTCAAGTTCATCCGTTCGGCCGACGAAGCTCCACCGACTCATCGGTGCAGCATATCGACGGAATTCCGTCCGCGCGCACACCGTCACGCTGCGAAGTTGAGTAATCTCGTGGTTACCGGTGAGTACCCGCGGTTTTCGGTGCTGGGGGGTGTCGGACGTACCCTTCCGGCAGTCGGGTGCCACCGCACCGGATGTCCATGCGGGCTGCTCACCGCCGCCCGCCCGCCAGCCACGGGAGGCCGCGATGAAGCCCGGTCCACTCCCCGGGGTCGACGTGCCCGGCGGTGCCGGCGGGGCGGCCGAGCTGCCCCGCTGCGGTCCGCTCCCCGCCCGCGTGGGGGTCACCGAGCCCGGCCCCGACGAGCCGCTCGTGGCGGTCGCCGCCGGTCCGGCCGCCGCGGCCCGCCGCGAGGTGCTCGCCGCCCTGCTCGGCGTCGCCTCCGGCATGCTGGACGTGCCGGCGGGCAGTTGCCTGCTGGTCCGGCACGCCCGGGTCGCCACCCGCGCGGCGTACGTGCCGGGCTACCGGCAGCCGCACTCCTACGGCGCCGACCAGGCGGCCGCCGGCCCGGCGCTGGCCCGCCCGCCCCGCCGGGTCGAGCTGAGCCTGCCCGAGCCGCTGCTGCGTCACTTCGCCGTGCTCGACACGCCGGACACCGACACCCTCGGGGTCGCCGGCGGCCGGATGCTCCTCGACGCGGTCGGCCGCGGCGGCGCGCTGCTCTACGTCATCGGCGCCGACCAGACCTTCACCGGCGCGGAGCTGCACCTGCTGGCCGAGGTGGCCCGGGCCCCGGTCGAGGTCTTCTTCGTGGTCACCCCCGGCGCGGGCGGCTGGGCCCCGGCCGAGGCGGCGGGCGGGACGGACGACACGGAGGCGCCCGTCCCGTCGCCCCGCGACGCGTCGTCCGAGGCGCCGGCCCTGCTGGACCCGGCGGAGGTCAGCGTCGAGGCGCACCGGGCGGCCCTGCTCGCCGCCGTGCCCGCCCTCGCCGGCGCCCGCTGGTTTCCGGTGCACCGGGCCGAGCATCCCGGCCTGCGCCGGGCCCTGGTCGGCTGGGCCGCCGACGAGGGGCTGCGCCGGGCCAGCCTCCAACCGCCCGTGCTGCCCGGCGCCCACGGCCGGGTGGCCGTCGTGCCCGACGCCGACGCGGGGGACTGGTCGGAGCGGCTGGAGCGGCAGACCCGCACCTGCGCCCGCAGCATCCGCCAGCACCTCGCGCTGGAACTGGCCAACATCCACCTGCGCGCGGTCCAGGAGATCGTCTTCGGGGTGGGCTGCGCGGGCCTGCCGCAACTGCTGGACCGGGAGATGGAGGCGCTGTCCCTGCTCGCCACCGCCCAGTGCGACCAGGCCGTGCGCGCGGTCATCGACGACGCCGCCGCGCGGGTCCTGGGCGCGCCACTGGCCGAGGGGGTCCGGCAGCGGATCGCCACGGCCGTGCGGTGGGGCCTGGCCGACCAGCCGCAGGGCCGGGACCTGGAACGGGTGCTCCTGGTCACCAGCACCGCCGGGGTGGGCGACCTGGTCGGCACCGGCGCGATCGACGCGCTGGCCGGCCATCCCGGTGCCACCCGTTCCGAGGTGCTGCCGCCGGTCGCGGTGGCGCTCTCCGGCGGGTGCTGGCAGCACTGGCGCACCCCGGGCAACAACGATCCGATGGCCGCCCGGTCCTGGGCCCAGCGCGCCCTGCGCGAGGTGGAGCTGGAGCTGTCCCGCGAGGTGTCCCGGCGCTTCGAGGCGGTCCGTCTCTCCCTTGGCGCGGTGCTCTCCGATGCCCTCGACCACGGCATCCTGCTCGCCTGAGCGCGGCGTCGTCACGTCGCCGCCCCGCCCGGTCCGCGCCGCCCGGGAGGGTGATCCGGGCCGCCCCGGCGTTCCGGTTCATCGGTTCGCCGAATCCGGTGGCACGATGGGGGGCATGGCGGCTCCACAGGTTGCACCGGTCGAGACGCCGGACACCGACGAGGTGCCGGTCTCGGACCGGCCTTGGGTGACGATCGTCTGGGACGACCCGGTCAACCTCATGACGTACGTGACCTGGGTCTTCCAGAAGCTGTTCGGGTACAGCCGGGAGAAGGCCGAGAAGTTGATGCTGGACGTGCACCACAAGGGTCGGGCCGTGGTGTCCAGCGGCGCCCGGGAGCGGATGGAGCACGACGCGTCGCAGCTGCACGCGTACGGGCTGTGGGCGACGGTGGACCGCTCGTGAGCATGTTCCGCCGCCAGGGCGGCCGCTACGTCGCCAGCTTCGCCGTCGACGAGGTGCGGGTGCTGCGCAAGGTCGCCTCCGAGGTGGTCGGGCTGCTCACCGACGGGTTCGACCACTCCGACCCGGTGGTCGGGCGGCTCTTCCCCGACGCGTACCCGGACGACCCGGCGAACACGGCGGAGTTCCGCCGGTACACCGAGGGCGACCTCAAGACCGCCAAGATCGACCAGGCCGGCGCGATCCTGGCCGCGCTGCCGGACGAGGCGGGCGGCGAGGTGCGGCTGGACGCCGAGGCGGCCGAGGCGTGGCTGCGGGCGCTCAACGACGCCCGGCTGGCGATGGGCGTCCGGCTGGAGATCAAGGACGGCACCGACCTGGGCGAGGAACTCGACGACGCGGTCGCCGAGGACCCGACCTCCTCGCGGGTGTTCCAACTGTCGGTCTACGCCTACCTGGGGTATCTCCAGGAGTCCCTGCTCAACGCCCTGATCGACTAAGTGTGACGGTCACCGCCTCGCAGTCGGCGGCCGGTGGGCGCTAGGCTGGGCGGCGTGCTGAGCATCGACCGGTCGATCGTCGAGGCGATCGTGGCGCACGCGCGCCGGGACCACCCGGACGAGGCGTGCGGCGTGGTCGCCGGTCCCGCCGGCAGCGACACCCCCACCCGGCACATCCCGATGGACAACGCCGCGCGCTCGATGACGTTCTACGAGTTCGACTCGATGGAGCAGCTGCGGGTGTGGCGGGAGATGGACGACCGCGACGAGGAACCGGTCGTCATCTACCACTCGCACACCGCGACGGAGGCGTACCCGTCCCGGACGGACATCTCCTTCGCCGGCGAGCCCGGGGCCCACTACCTGCTGGTATCCACGCGCGAGCCGGGCAGCGAGGAGATCCGCTCCTTCCGGATCGTCGACGGCGTGGTGACCGAGGAGCCGGTGCGGATCGTCGACGCCGCGGTGGACCCGCACGCCGTCCAGTCCTACATGTTCGGGCAGAGCCCGGCGACGGTCGACTACGAGTGTTCCGGCCGCTGACCTTCAGCGCCGTTCACTTCCCGTCCGTCACCGAGGCACACCCGATCAAGGAGCACGACACCATGGCCATCGAGGTTCGCATCCCCACCATCCTGCGCAGCTACACCGGCGGCGCGAAGGTCGTCGAGGGCGCCGGGGACACCCTGGGCGACCTGCTCACCGACCTGGACTCCCGGCACGCCGGCCTGCGGGGCCGGCTGGTCACCGACGCCGGCGCGCTGCACCGCTTCGTCAACGTCTACGTCAACGACGAGGACGTCCGCTTCCTCGGCGCGCTGGACGCCAAGCTCACCGACGGCGACAGCGTGACCATCCTGCCGGCCGTCGCCGGTGGCGCGTTCGGCTTCGCGGCGGCAGCCGCCATCGCGTCGCACGCCGTCTCCCGGCGCGCAACCGTCGCTCGCTGACCGGCGGGCGTCATGGCTCGCTACGACAGCCTGCTCGACGCCTGCGGTGGCACCCCCCTGGTGGGGTTGCCCCGGCTCTCGCCGACGGTGCCCGATGGGGCACCGCCGGTGCGGCTCTGGGCGAAGCTGGAGGACCGGAACCCGACCGGCAGCATCAAGGACCGGGCGGCCCTGTTCATGGTCCGCGCGGCCGAGGAGTCCGGCCGGCTCCGGCCGGGTGACACCATCCTCGAACCGACCAGCGGCAACACCGGCATCTCGCTGGCCATGGTGGCCAAGCTCCGCGGCTACCGGCTGGTCTGCGTGATGCCGGAGAACGTCTCCACCGAGCGGGTCCAGCTGCTCCGGATGTACGGCGCGGAGATCATCTTCTCGCCGGCCGCCGGCGGCTCGAACCAGGCCGTCGCCACCGCCAAGCAGATCTCGGCGGAGCACCCCGACTGGGTGATGCTCTACCAGTACGGCAACGAGGCCAACGCCCGGGCGCACTACGAGACGACCGGCCCGGAGCTGCTGCACGACCTGCCCACCATCACCCACTTCGTGGCGGGTCTGGGCACCACCGGCACCCTGATGGGCACCGGCCGCTACCTGCGGGAGAAGGTCGACGGCATCCAGGTCGTCGCGGCGGAGCCGCGCTACGGCGAGCTGGTCTACGGCCTGCGCAACATCGACGAGGGGTACGTTCCGGAGCTCTACGACGCCACCGTGCTGTCCCGGCGCTTCTCCGTGGGCACCCGGGACGCCGTGCTGCGGACCCGGCAGCTGGTGGAGGTCGAGGGGATCTTCGCCGGCTTCTCCACCGGCGCGATCCTGCACGCCGCCCTCGCGGTGGCCCACGAGGCGGTGCGGGACGGCCGCCGCGCCGACGTCGCCTTCGTGGTCTGTGACGGCGGCTGGAAGTACCTCTCCACCGGCGCCTACGGCGGCACGCTCGCCGACGCCGAGGACGCCCTGGAGGGGCAGCTCTGGGCGTGAGGCCCGACCCCGGGCCGGCCGGTCCACGCCGGCCGGCCCGTGGGTGTCACGTTGATGACAACTTCCATTAGATGATTCTTGCCCCGCCGTCGCTGCGCGTAGGCTGCGCAGCGTGGCGTACGCGTCGGTAGAGATCATCGGCGAGGCTCGCACCGGCGTGTCGACTACGATGAGTAACGACAAGGCGACGGGATGAGACTGACCGTTCTCGGCTGCGCGGGCAGCTTTCCCGGCCCCGAGTCCCCCTGCTCCGCCTACCTCGTCGAGGCGGACGGCTTCCGGCTCCTGATCGACTTCGGCTCCGGGTCGCTCTCCACCCTCCAGCGCTACGCGGGGCTGCACGCCCCGGACGCCATCCTCCTGACCCACCTGCACTGCGACCACATCCTCGACGCCGCCTCGTACGTGGTGGTCCGCCGGTACGCCCCCGACGGGCCGTACCCGCCCCTGCCGATGTACGCCCCGTCCGGCGCGCCGGACCGGCTGGCCGCGGTCTACGACCAGGAGGACAGCACGGTCGAGGACGTCTACCAGTTCTACGGCCTGCAGCCCGGCACCTTCCCGATCGGCCCGTTCACCGTCACCGTCGACCGGATGAACCACCCGGTCGAGACGTACGGGGTGCGCCTGGAGCACGGCGGGCGGGTGCTCTGCTACTCCTCGGACACCGCGCCCTGCGACGCGCTGCTGCGGCTGGCCCAGGACGCCGACGTCTTCCTCTGCGAGGCGAGCTACCTCGACGGCATGGAGAACCCGCCGGACCTGCACCTGACCGGCCGGGAGGCCGGCGAGGCGGCGACCAAGGCGGGGGTCGGCCGGCTGTTGCTGACCCATCTCGTGGTGGCCTGGGGCAGTGAGTCGCACACCGTCGAGTCCGCCGCCGGCGCGTATGCCGGGCCGCTGGAAGTGGTCCGGGCCGGCGCCGCGTACGACGTCTGAGCGGGCACCTACAGCCGGTCGTGCCGCCCTGGGATCTCCTGGATTGACCGACTGAGCCGGGTCCGCCCGGCGCGCGTTCGTGGTGGAATGTTCGCCACCGCGTCAGCGGCCGGTCGTCCCGTGCACCGCTGCCGCCCCCACGGTGACACCATGCGGATCGCCATCGTGACCGAGTCGTTCGCGCCGGACGTCAACGGCGTCGCGCACTCGGTGGTCCGAACGGCGGAACATCTCGTCGCCCGTGGCCACGAGCCTATGGTCATCGCCCCGTCGCCGCCCGGTGCGAAGCGGCGTCCGATCGACCGGTTGCCGTACCCCGTGGTCCGGATCCCCAGCGTGCCGCTCCCGCGCTACCAGGGCTTCCGGCTCGGGATGCCCAGCCTCCGGCTGGCCGAGGCACTCCTCGGCCACGCGCCCGACGTGGTCCACCTGGCCAGTCCGTTCGTCCTCGGCGCGCGGGCCGCCACGCTGGCCCGGCGGCACGGGCTGCCCACGGTCGCCGTCTACCAGACCGACGTCGCCTCGTACGCCCGGGCGTACCGGGTGGGGTGGGGGGAGGCGGCGGCCTGGCGGCGGCTGCGGGAGATCCACAATTCGGCACAGCGCACCCTCGTGCCCTCCACCCGGTCCGCCGCCGACCTGATCGCCAACGGCGTGCAGCGGATCTGGCTGTGGCGTCGCGGCGTCGACGCGGAGCGTTTCCACCCCGACAAGCGCTGCGCCGGGCTCCGCCGCGCCCTCGCGCCGCGCGGCGAGATCCTGGTCGGGTACGTCGGACGCCTCGCCCCGGAGAAGCGGGTGGAGCTGCTGTCGGCCGCCGCCCGGTTGCCCGGGGTGCGGATCGTGGTCGTCGGGGACGGCCCCGCCCGGCGGCAGTTGGAGAAGGCCCTGCCCGAGGCGCGGTTCCTCGGCGTTCAGCACGGCGAGGCCCTGGCCCGGCTCTACGCCAGCCTCGACATCTTCGTGCACACCGGGCCGCACGAGACCTTCGGCCAGACCCTCCAGGAGGCGGCGGCCAGCGGACTGCCGGTGGTGGCGCCGGCCAGCGGCGGTCCGGTGGATCTGGTCGAGCCGGGCGTGACCGGGCTGCTGGTGCCGCCCGGCGACGCGGACGCCCTGGCCGGGGCGGTGGCGACGCTCGCCGGCGACGCGCGGCGGCGGACCGCGTACGGGGCCGCCGGCCGGGCCGCGATCGGCCGGCGCAGCTGGACCGCCATCGGCGACGAGCTGATCGGGCACTACCAGGCGGTCCTGGCCGGTGTCCCGGCCGGCGGTCTGCCGGTCACGTGACCGGCGGCGCCGCCCCGGCCGGGCGGGGGCTGCGGATCGTCCGGCTGGCAAACTTCGTCGCCGCCCGCTCCGGCGGGCTGCGCACCGCCCTGCGACACCTCGGCGAGGGCTACCGGGCGGCCGGGCATGACCCGGTGCTGGTCGTTCCGGGACGCCGGCCCGCGGTGAGCCGCCAGCCCTGGGGCACGGTGCTGACCGTGCCGGGGCCGGCCGTGCCGGGCAGCGGCGGCTACCGGGTGCTCACCGGCCGGCGGACGGTGCAGCGGCTGCTGACCCGGCTCGCCCCCGACCGGCTGGAGGTCTCCGACCGCGCCACGCTGCGCTGGACCGGCGAGTGGGCCCGCGCGCACGGGGTGCCCTCGGTGATGGTGTCCCACGAGTGCCTGACCGGGCTGCTCGGCCAGTGGCGGCTGCCGGCGGCCACCGCCCGCCGGGTGGCGGACCGGCTCAACCGGCTCACCGTGGGGGCGTACGACCGGATCGTCTGCACCACCCGGTGGGCGGCCGAGGAGTTCGACCGGATCCACGCCCCCCGGGTCGACCTGGTACCGCTCGGCGTGGACCTCGACACGTTCCGCCCGGACCGGGCGGAGCCGGCCCTGCGGGAGCGGTACGCCGACCAGACCGAGGTGCTGCTCGTCCACTGCGCTCGGCTCTCCCCCGAAAAGCGCCCGGAGTTGGCGGTCGACACCCTGGTCGAGCTGCGCCGCCGGGGCGTACCGGCGGTTCTGGTGCTGGCCGGCGACGGGCCGTCGCGGGGCGCGCTGGCCCGGCGGGTGGCCGGGCTGCCGGTGCACCTCACCGGCTTCCTGCCCGACCGGACCGCGGTCGCCGCCCTGCTGGCCAGCGCCGACGTGGTGCTCGCGCCGGGGCCGGTGGAGACGTTCGGGCTGGCCGGCCTGGAGGCGCTGGCCAGTGGGACGCCGGTGGTGGTGAACGCCGCCAGCGCGCTGCCGGAGGTGATCGCCGGAGCGGGAATCGCCGCGTACGGCACGGCGGCCTCGATGGCCGACGCGGTCGTCCGGCTGCTGGACCGGCCGGAGGCGGCGCGGCGGGCGACCGCCCGGGCGCGGGCCGAGGAGTTCAGTTGGCCCGCCGCGGTCGCCGGTTTCCTGCGGGTGCACGGGGCGGAACCGGACGGCACGCCGCCGCGGCTGCCGGGCTGAGGACACCCCGGGGCGGTTCGATCACTCGACCGCATAAGGTGCAGGCATGGCGCGACCTGACGGGCGGCTGCCCGACCAACTCCGACCGGTGACCCTGACCCGCGGCTGGAGCACCCATCCGGAGGGCTCCGTGCTCGTCGAGTTCGGTGGCACGCGGGTGCTCTGCACCGCCAGCGTCACTGAGGGGGTGCCCCGCTGGCGCAAGGGCTCGGGGCTCGGCTGGGTGACCGCCGAGTACGCGATGCTGCCCCGGGCCACCAACACCCGCTCGGACCGGGAGAGCGTCAAGGGCCGGGTCGGTGGCCGGACCCACGAGATCTCCCGGCTGATCGGCCGGAGCCTGCGGGCGGCCGTCGACCTCAAGGCGCTGGGCGAGAACTCGATCGTGCTCGACTGCGACGTGCTCCAGGCCGACGGCGGTACCCGGACGGCGGCGATCACCGGTGCGTACGTGGCGCTGCACGACGCGGTGACCTGGCTGGCCGGGCGCAAGGCGCTGGCCGGCAAGCCGGAGAAGGTGATGCACCGGTCGGTGGCGGCGGTCAGCGTCGGCATCATCGCCGGCGAGCCCCGGCTGGACCTCGACTACGCCGAGGACGTCGCCGCCGAGGTCGACATGAACGTGGTCTGCACCGGCGAGGGCGACTTCGTCGAGGTGCAGGGGACCGGCGAGGCCGGCATCTTCTCCCGTACGCAGCTCGACTCGCTGCTCGACCTGGGGCTGTTGGGCTGCGTGGAACTGGCCGACGCACAGCGGAAGGCACTCGCATCATGAACAAGGTCCTGCTCGCCACCCGCAACCGCAAGAAGCTGATCGAACTGCAGCGGATCCTCGACGGCGCGCTCGGCGCGCACCGGATCGCCCTGATCGGGCTGGACGACGTCGAGGAGTACCCGGAGCTGCCGGAGACCGGCCTGACCTTCGGCGAGAACGCGCTGATCAAGGCCCGGGAGGGCTGCCGCCGCACCGGCCTGCCCACCATCGCCGACGACTCGGGGATCGCGGTCGACGCCCTCAACGGCATGCCGGGCGTGTTCAGCGCCCGCTGGGCCGGCCGGCACGGCGACGACCGGGCCAACCTCCAGCTGGTGCTGGACCAGATCGCCGACCTGCCCGACGAGCACCGCGCCGCCTCGTTCGTCTGCACCGTCGCGCTGGTGCTGCCCGGCGGCAAGGAGCACCTGGTCGACGGCCGCCAGGCCGGCCGGCTGCTGCGCGCCCCGCGCGGCGACGGCGGTTTCGGGTACGACCCGATCTTCCTCGGCGACGGTCAGGACCGCACCAACGCCGAGCTGACGCCGGAGGAGAAGGACGCGATCAGCCACCGCGGCAAGGCCCTGCGCGAACTGGCGAAGTTGGTCGCCAAAGTGCTGCCGCCGGCCTGACCGTCCCCGTCACCGCTGGCCGGGGCCGCCGGTCAGCGGTGGTGCAGGGTGGTGAGGTCACCACCCAGTTCCCGGACGGCCACCCGGTCCTCCACGGCCAGCGTGGTGAGCACCTGTTCCACCTCGGCCAGGGTCGCGAACCGACCCACCGAGACGGCCGCCGCGGTGTCCAACTCCTCCACCCACAGCCCCTTCGGCTCCCAGGTGGCCTGCACGCACCCGCCCGACCGGCCGACGCAGATGAGGAAGTCGTAGCTCAGCGGGCGCATCCGGCGCACCAGGACCAGCAGCTCCGCCAGGTCCATCGGCACGTCCCGGTCGGCGCCGCCGACGTGGTCGGCGGTCACCTCCACGAAGCCCACCGGCGCGGGGGCCGGCACGGTGCCCGGCGGCAGGCCGCGCAGCCGCCGGATCAGCTCTGTGCCGTCGTACCGGCCCACGGTCAGCTCGGGCCCGCCCGGGTCGGCGTACGCGCCGACCAGCGCGTCGCCCTCGCGCCGGACCTCCACCGACCGGCCCGCCCAGCTCAGCCGCACCCGGACGGCGGCCGGGAGCCAGGGCAGGTGCAGCGCGGTGAGCCGGCCGGCGGGCATCGGCCCGTCCCCCGGGGCGTGCGGCCCGGTCCAGCCGCCGAGCAGCTCCACGTCGACCTCGACGTCGTCGTGCGGCGCGGGTGGTACGGCGGCGAGCCGGCCCACCCGGCGTCGGCGCCACGTCATCGGCACCTGGATCCGGCTGCCGGTGTCGCCGTTCCAGTGGACGGTCAGCCCCTCGGCCCGCAGCGCCGCCGCCACCTCCTCGCCGATCTCCGCCGACGCCGGGCCCCCGAACAGCCCGTAGGCGACGAAGACGGGCGACCCGGCCACGGCGCGCTCGGCGTCCTGCCGGTGGTAGAAGGCGTAGCCGCGCGGTTCGATCGTGCGCGGCACGTCCGCGCCGATCTCGTCCACGCCGCAGTTCTGGCAGCAGGTGAAGTTTTCCCGGGCGACCACGCCGGCGGCGGTGAGCGCCCGGAACGCCGCGGTGAGCCGGTCGCTGTCGGTCACCTCCGGCCAGTGCGCCTGCGCCGTGAGGTGCCGGGTCAGCTCCTCGGTCACCACGGGCCACACCAACTCCGCGACCCGGCCCGGCTCGTCGGTGCGGTCCAGGTATTCCACCGTCTCGGCGACGATCGCGGCGGCCGGGAGCTCGGCCAGCGCCACCTGCCGCCTGACGAAGTCCCGGACCTGCTCGTCGAGCTTCTGCTCCTCGGTTTCCACGGCGGCGAACGCTAGCAGCACCGGCCGACAGCGGACCCGCCCTGCCGAACCGTCCGGTCGGCCCGGGTCGGAAGGGCGGGGTCCGGTGGTCAGGCGAGGGGGCCGAGTTCGCGTTCGATGGCGGCGCGGAGGTCGGGGCCGGCCAGGACGGCGCGGGCGGCCTCCATGACCGGGGCGAGGAAGACGTCCGGGCCGGGCTCGCCGGCGACCGGGGCCAGCGCCTCGACGGCGGCCCGGCCGGCGGGCGACGGGGTGAGCGGCGCGCGCAGCTGGAGCCCGCGTACGGCGGCCAGCAGCTCCACCGCGAGCAGGCTGGTCAGGTTGTCCAGCACCGTGCGCAGCTTCTTGGCCGCCGCCCAGCCCATCGAGACGTGGTCCTCCTGCATCCCGCTGGTGGGCAGCGAGTCCACCGAGGCGGGGGCGGCGAGCCGGCGGTTCTCCGCCACGATCCCGGCGGCCGTGTACTGGGCGATCATCAGGCCGGAGTTGACCCCGGCGTCGGGGGAGAGGAACGCCGGCAGCTCCCGGTTGCGGGCCACGTCGAGCAGCCGGTCGACCCGGCGCTCGGCGATCGCGCCCACCTCGGCGGCGGCGATGGCCAGGTAGTCGGCGGCGAAACCGAGCGGCGCGCCGTGGAAGTTGCCGGTGGACTCCACCCGGCCGTCGGGCAGCACCACCGGGTTGTCCACCACCGAGAGCAGCTCCCGCGCGGCCACCGTCGTGGCGAAGTCCAGGGTGTCCCGCGCGGCGCCGGCCACCTGCGGGGCGCAGCGCATCGAGTACGCGTCCTGTACCGCGTGCGCCAGGTCGTCGCGGTGCGAATCCATCACCCGCGAGTCCTGGAGCAGTCGGTGGATGTTCGCCGCCGACGCCGCCTGGCCGGGGTGCGGCCGGATGGAGTGCAGCTCGGGCAGGAACGGCCGCTCGGAGCCGAGCATCGCCTCGATGGCCAGGGCGGCGGTCACGTCGGCCATGGTGAACAGGTGCCGGGCGTCGTGGATCGCCAGCAGCAGCATGCCCAGCATGCCGTCGGTGCCGTTGATCAGCGCCAGCCCCTCCTTGGCGGCCAGCGCGATCGGCTTCAGCCCGACCCGGCTCAGCGCGTCGGCGGCGTCCATCCGCTCGCCGGCCGGGCCGAGCACCCAGCCCTCACCGAGCAGCACCAGCGCGCAGTGCGCCAGCGGCGCCAGGTCGCCGGAGGCGCCGAGCGAGCCGTGCTCCGGCACCCACGGGGTGATCTCGTGGTTGAGCAGGTCGACCAGGGCCTCGGCGACCAGCGGGCGGACCCCGGAGTGGCCCAGCGCCAGCGAGCGGACCCGCAGCAGCATCATCGCCCGGACCACCTCGCGGGGCATGGGCGCGCCGACCCCGGCGGCGTGCGAGCGGATCAGCGCGTGCTGGAGCTCGGCCCGCCGCTCGGGCGCGACGAAGGTGTTCGCCAGCGCGCCGAAGCCGGTGGAGACGCCGTAGACGGGTCGGCCGGCGGCCTCGATGCCGTCCACGATGGACCGGCTGGTGCTCATCGCCTCCACGGTGGCCGGGTCGAGGACGACCTTGGCGGTGCCGCGGGCCACCGCGAGCACGTCGGCGGGGGTGATCCCGGTGGGCAGGATGGTCACGGTCATTGCGGAACTCCGTTGTGCAGAACCTGGCGGATCAGTGGTACACCGGGCCGGTAGGCCAGGTGCAGGTGGGACGGGGCGTCGAGGATCACGAGGTCGGCCCGGACGCCCGGGGTGAGCACCCCGACGTCGTCGCGGCGCAGCGCCAGCGCGCCCCCGGCGGTCGCGGCCCAGACGGCCTCCGCCGGGGTCATCCGCATCTCGCGTACGGCGAGCGCGACGCAGAACGGCATCGACGAGGTGTACGACGAGCCGGGGTTGCAGTCGGTGGCGAGCGCCACGGTCACGCCCGCGTCGAGCAGCCGGCGGGCGTCCGGGTACGGCGAGCGGGTGGAGAACTCCGCCCCGGGCAGCAGGGTGGCGACGGTCGGCGAGCCGGCCAGCGCGTCGACGTCGGCGTCGCTCAGGTGGGTGCAGTGGTCGACGCTGGCCGCGCCCAGCTCCACCCCGAGCCGTACCCCCGGGCCGGGGCCGAGCTGGTTGGCGTGCACCCGTACGCCCAACCCGGCCGCCTGCCCGCAGGTGAGGATCGCCCGGGTGTGGTCGGCGTCGAAGGCGCCCCGCTCGCAGAAGACGTCCACCCAGCGCGCGTACGGGGCGGCGGCGGCGAGCATCGGCCCGCAGACCAGCCCGACGTAGTCGTCGGGGCGGTCGGCGTACTCGGCGGGGACGACGTGCGCGCCGAGGAAGGTGGTCTCCGCGCTGACCTCGGCGGCGATCCGCAGCGAGCGGGCCTCGTCGGCGACGGTGAGGCCGTACCCGCTCTTGATCTCCATGGTGGTGCTGCCCTGCCGCATGGCTTCCGCGCGCAGCCGCCGCACGGTGGCCCGCAGCTCCTCGTCGGAGGCGGCCCGGGTCGCGCCGACCGTGGTGCGGATGCCGCCGCCGGTGTACGGCTCCCCGGCCATCCGGGCCGCGAACTCGGCGGCCCGGTCCCCGGCGAAGACGAGGTGGGCGTGGCTGTCCACGAACCCCGGCAGCACCGCGGCGCCGCCGGCGTCGATCCGCCGGTCGGCGGCCGGGGCGTCCCGGGACGGGCCGATCCAGGCCACCCGGCCCTCCTCGACCAGCAGCGCCACCCGGCGGCGGATGCCGAGCGGGCCGCCCTCGCCCGCGCCGGCGACGTTGGTGACCAGTTCGCCGATGTCGTCGACCAGCAGGCTGCTCACGGCGTCCCTCCGCGCTCCGGTCCGGTGCCCCGGAACCCGCCGGCCGTCCACGCCGGTCGGCCCGCGCGGCTACGCACCGGACACCGCCGCGATCGCGTCGCGCAGCTCGGCCGGCACGTCCACGGTCAGGTGCACGCCGTCGCGCACCACCTGCCGCCCGTCGACCACCACCGAGCTGACGTCGGCGGCGGTCGCCGCGAAGAACGCCCCGACCGGCGGCACCCCGGCCGTGCGGGCGGTGTCGAGCCGTACCGTGACCAGGTCGGCGCGGTCACCGACGGCGAGCCGGCCGGCGTCGGCCCAGCCCAGCGCGGCGTGCCCGCCGGTGGTCGCGGCGGCCAGCAGGTCGACGGCGGTGAAGTGGCCCCGCCGGCGGGTGCGCAGCCGCTCGTCCAGCTCGACCGCGCGGGCCTCCTCGAACAGGTCGACCACGGCGTGGCTGTCACTGCCCAGGCTGAGCGGGCTGCCGGCTTCGACCATCCGCCGGACCGGCCCGAGCCCGTCGGCCAGGTCCCGCTCGGTGGTGGGGCAGAGGCAGACCCCGGTGCGACTCTCCCCGAGCAGCCCCACGTCCGCGCCGGTCGGGTGGGTGGCGTGCACGGCGGTGACGGCCGGCCCGAGCACCCCGTGGTCGGCGAGCAGCCGGGTGGGGGTGCGGCCGTGCGCGGCCCGGCAGGCGTCGTTCTCGGCGGGCTGCTCCGACAGGTGCACGTGCAGCGGCGCGCCGCGCCGGTCCGCCCAGCCGGCGACGGTGGCGAGCTGTTCCGCCGGCACCGCGCGGACCGAGTGGATGGCCGCGCCGACCCGGGCGTGCCCGGCCTCAGGGGTGAACGCGCTGACCCGGTCCGCCCAGCGCAGCGCGTCGCCGTCGCCGAAGCGCCGCTGCGGCCCGGCCAGCGGGGCGCCGTCCACGGTGGCGGTCAGGTAGCAGGTGTCCAGCAGGGTGATCCGGATGCCGGCCTGCGCGGCCGCCTCGACCAGCGCCGCCGACATCGCGTTCGGGTCGTCGTACGGGGTGCCGTTCGGGCCGTGGTGCAGGTAGTGGAACTCGCCGACGCAGGTCACCCCGGCCAGCGCCATCTCCGCGTACGCGGCCCGGGCCAGGGCCAGGTACGAGTCCGGGTCGAGCCGCTGCGCGACCGCGTACATCCCGTCCCGCCAGGTCCAGAAGTCGCCCCGCCCGGCGTGGGTACGCCCGCGCAACGCCCGGTGGAAGGCGTGCGAGTGGGCGTTGGCCAGGCCGGGCAGCGTCAGCCCGGGCAGCCGGACGGCGTCACCGAGCACCTCCACCCCGGCGGTGGGCCGGCCGGCGGTCAGCGGGGCGACCGTGGTGATCCGCCCGTCGACCGCCTCGATCAGCACGTCCGGGGTGGGCTCGGCGTGCTCGGGCAGCCAGGCGTACTCGGCGAGCCAGCGGGTCATCGGCATGCCAGCTCCTGGAGCACCCGGGCCAGGGCGGTGACCCCGGCGGCGCAGTCGGCGTCGGCGGCGGACTCGGCGGGGGAGTGCGACACCCCGGTCGGGTTGCGCACGAAGAGCATCGCGGTGGGCAGGTGCGCGGCCAGCACCCCCGCGTCGTGCCCCGCCCCGGTGGGCAGCACCGGCGCGTCGAGCAGCTTGGCCAGCCGGTCGGCCAGCCCGCCGTCGAAGGCGACCAGCGGGGTGGCCGACTCCTCCGTGCAGGTCAGCTCCGTGCCGTCCCGCTTCGCCCGCTCGGCCGCCTTGGCGTGCACCGCCCCGACCAGCCCGCGCAGCGTCTCCGGTTCGGCCGCCCGGGCGTCCAGCCAGCCGGTCACCCGCGACGGGATCGCGTTGGTGGCGTTCGGCTCCACCGACACCCGGCCCACGGTGGCGTGCGCGTCGCGCAGCCGGGCCTCCTTGTTCGCCGCGAGCACCGTGAACGCGTACGTCAGCATCGGGTCGCGGCGGTCGGCCATCCGGGTCGTACCCGCGTGGTTGCCCTCGCCGTGGAAGTCGAAGCGCCAGCGGCCGTGCGGCCAGATCGCGCTGGCGACCGCGACCGGCGCGTCGGCCTCGACCAGCGCGCGGCCCTGCTCGACGTGCAGCTCCACGAAGGCGGCGAAGCGGCCGAGCAGCGCCGGGTCGGCGCCCGCGGGCCGGTCACCGAGCGCCTCGGCGAAGCTCACCCCGGCCGCGTCGCGCAGGCCGGCCGCGCGCTCCACCGCGATCTCCCCGGTGAGCAGCCGCGACCCCAGGCACGGTACGCCGAACCGCGCCCCCTCCTCCTCCACGAACGCCGCCACCGCGATCGGCCGGTCGGGCGTGACGCCCGCGCCGCGCAACTCGTCGACGGCGAGGAACGCGCTGACGATGCCGAGCGGCCCGTCGTACGCCCCGCCGTGCGGCACCGAGTCGAAGTGGCTGCCGGTGAGCACCGCGTCGCCGGCCTGCGGGTCACCCCACCAGGCGAAGAGGTTGCCGTTGCCGTCGGCGGTGACCGGCATGCCCCGGTGCTCGGCCTGCTCGCGGAACCACTCCCGCAGCCGCAGCTCCGGCTCGGTCAGCGCGTAGCGCAGGTAGCCGCCGCTGCCGGCGTCCCGCCCGACCGGCGCGATCTCGTCCCACAGCGCCCGGAACCGGCCGGCGAGGTCCGTCACGCCGGTCCCTCGGCCATCGGCACCCGGACCCCGGTACGGCCAGCGACCTCGCGGGCGGCCTCGTACCCGGCGTCCACGTGCCGGATCACGCCCATGGCCGGGTCGTTGGTGAGCACCCGCTCGATCTTCTGCCCGGCCAGCGCCGTGCCGTCGGCGACGCAGACCTGCCCGGCGTGGATGGACCGCCCGATGCCCACCCCGCCGCCATGGTGGATGGACACCCAGGACGCCCCGCTGGCGGTGTTGACCAGTGCGTTGAGCAGCGGCCAGTCGGCGATCGCGTCGGAGCCGTCGGCCATCGCCTCAGTCTCCCGGTAGGGGCTGGCCACGCTGCCGCAGTCCAGGTGGTCCCGGCCGATCACCACCGGCGCGGACAGCTCACCGGAGGCGACCATCTCGTTGAACCGCACCCCGGCCTTGTCCCGCTCGCCGTAGCCGAGCCAGCAGATCCGCGCCGGCAGGCCCTGGAAGGCGACCCGCTCGCCGGCCATCCGCATCCACCGGGCCAGCGACTCGTTCTCCGGGAACAGCTCCAGGATGGCCCGGTCGGTGGCCGCGATGTCCTTCGGGTCGCCGGAGAGCGCCGCCCAGCGGAACGGGCCCTTGCCCTCGCAGAACAGCGGCCGGATGTACGCCGGCACGAAGCCGGGGAAGTCGAACGCCCGCTCGTAACCGGCGAGCTGGGCCTCACCGCGGATCGAGTTGCCGTAGTCGAAGACCTCCGCGCCCGCGTCGAGGAAGCCCACCATCGCCTCGACGTGCTTCGCCATCGAGACCCGGGCCCGGTCGGTGAACTCGGCCGGCTTCGCCGCCGCGTAGTCCCGGGCGTCGGCCAGCTCCACCCCCACCGGCAGGTACGACAGCGGGTCGTGCGCGCTGGTCTGGTCGGTCACCACGTCGATCTCGACGCCGCGCACCAGCAGCTCGGGGAAGACGGTGGCGGCGTTGCCGACCACGCCGACGCTCAGCGCCCGGCGGTCCCGCTTCGCGGCGAGCACCCGCTGCACCGCGTCGTCCAGGGAGTCGGCGATCTCGTCGAGGTAGCGGTCGTGCACCCGCCGCTCCAGCCGGCTGCGGTCCACGTCCACGATGAGGCAGGCGCCGCCGTTCATGGTCACCGCGAGGGGCTGCGCCCCGCCCATCCCGCCGCAGCCGGCGGTCAGCGTCAGCGTCCCGGCCAGCGTGCCGCCGAAGCGCTTCGCCGCCACCGCCGCGAACGTCTCGTAGGTGCCCTGGAGGATGCCCTGGGTGCCGATGTAGATCCACGAGCCGGCGGTCATCTGCCCGTACATGGTCAGGCCGAGCTGCTCCAGGCGGCGGAACTCCGGCCAGGTGGCCCAGTCGCCGACCAGGTTCGAGTTGGCCAGCAGCACCCGGGGCGCCCACTCGTGCGTGCGCATGACCCCGACCGGGCGGCCGGACTGCACCAGCATCGTCTCGTCGTCGCGCAGCTCGGTGAGCGTACGCACCAACGCGTGGTACGACGGCCAGTCCCGGGCGGCCTTCCCGGTGCCGCCGTAGACGACCAGGTCGTCCGGGCGCTCGGCCACCTCCGGGTCGAGGTTGTTCATCAGCATCCGCAGGGCGGCCTCCTGCGGCCACCCCTGGGCGGTGCGTGCGGTGCCGCGAGCGGCGCGGACGGGCTGGTGCATCTTGAAACTCCTCTCAGCCGAGGAACAACTGGCGACGGGCGGCGGACGACTCGAACGCCTCCAGGCGGGCCTGCGTGTCCGCCGGGGAGGCGTCGCAGATCGCCTGGAGGACCACCATGGCCAGGGTCATCGGGGCGGTGTGCAGGTCGAAGACGAGGTCGGTGCCGACCGTGGCGGGCAGCACCAGTTCGGCGTACTCGGTCGCCGGGCTGACCGGCGAGTCGGTGATCGCGACGACGGTCAGCCCGGCGTCGCGGGCCTCCCGCAGGGCGTCGAGGGTCTCCCGGGGGTAGCGGGGCAGCACGAAGGCGAGCAGCGCGGCCGCGCCCGCCGTCGCGGCCTGTTCGAGGCGGTCGGTGAGCAGGCTGCCGCCGTCGTCGAGCACCCGGACGTCCGGGTGCACCTTCGCGGCGAAGTAGGCGAAGTAGGCCGCCAGCGGCGCGGCGGCGCGCAGCCCGAGCACCGGCAGCGGGCGGCTGGCGGCGAGCAGCTTTCCGACCTCGGCGATCCGGTCCCGGTCGGCGAGCTGCCCGGCGAGCCGGTCGAGGTTGCCCATCTCGGCCCGGACGGCCCGCTGGAGTTCGTTGCCGGTGTCGTCCGGTTCGGCCGCCGCGGTCGCGGTCAGCTCCCGTAGCCGACGGCGCAGCGCCGGGTAGCCGTCGTGCCCGAGGGCCATCGCGAACCGGGTCACCGAGGGCTGGCTGACGCCGGCCAGCTCGGCCACCTCGGCCGCCGACAGGTACGCCACGGCGGCGGCGTGCTGCACCAGGCAGTGGGCGATGCGCCGCTGGGTCGGGGTGAGGCGGACCCCCTGGACCAGGTTGAGCACCGCATCATTCACCAGGGGAGCCTATGCATGAAACCATTCAGGGCGCAAGGCGCTCGTACCCGGTGGACCGCCGCGCGGGTGCGCGGCACCGCGAAGTGGCTATGTCAGATGGGCCTCACGCACGGGCCGTCGCGGGGACGGCCCCCTCAGCGGGCGGCCGGGCCGCGACGAGGCCTGCCTCGGTCGCATCGTCGAGGCCGTGGACCGCGCCAGCGGCGGAGCGTTCGCCCTGCGATCGCCACCGGGCGGGCAGCGGCACGACCACGTCCTTCAGGAACATGGCGGGCCGCTCCACCAGGTGCCAGGAGAGCGCGGCGAGGAGCAGCGTGCCGGCGGTCGACGCGACCAGGTACGTGACGAAGCCGTACCGCACGCCGATGAGCAAGGCGAACACCTGCTGAACCGGAAACGCGTAGATGTAGATGCCGTACGAGTAGTCCCGCTTGCGACCAGCGGGGTGCAGCCATCGGGGCAGCCCGACCGCCAGGTAGAGCAGCAGGTACGCGAGCAGGGGCACACCGACGACGTAGAACGCACCGAACCGCGCCGTCCCGGCAACGCCGACGGCGGCGAGGGCCGCCAGCCAGCCCGTCATCGGCACCCGGTGCGCGAACAGCTTGGCGACCGCGCCGAGCAGGAAGGGCAGGGTCAGGTATATGACGTGCCGCATGTCGAACTGCCCGACCACCGGGTACGGGCCGAGCACACCGTGCTTGGCCGGCAGGACGACCAACCCGTCACCCCGAACAAAGTCCTCCAGGACGACCAGGTACACGCCGAGCAGCAGCAACACCACGGCCCTACGCGCCCGGGTCAGCACCGCAGCCGCCATCAGCGCCGCCAGCATGAAGTAGCAGAGCAGCTCGTACCGCAGGGTCCACAGCGAGCCGTTGATCGGGCCGCCGCCCTCCATGCCGCGCCCGTACGGCACGTCGCTCAGGATGCCCGAGATCGTCCACTGGTCCATGGCGAACAGCCAGTTCGCCTGCAGGTACTGCAACGGGCCTTGCGGGTGGTCCCAGAATCCGTCGAGGGTGCCCCGCTCGTAGTATGCGACCGCGGGCGCCACCACCAGCGCGGTGACCAACAGGCACACCCAGAACCCGGGCAGGATGCGCAACGCTCGGTGCCAGAGGTACCGCGGCAGGCTGAACCGCAGCGCGCTACCGGTGATCAGGAAGCCGGACAGGACGAAGAAGCCGTACACCGCGAGTTTGCCGACATCGGCCTGCTCCATGGTCTCGGTGCTGCCGAGCATCGGACGGTCCAGCGCGAGGGGCCAGCAGTGCGCGACGAGCACCGCGAACGCCAGCGCCAGCCGCAACGCCCCGATACTGTTGGCCCGGCCGTCGAACCGGTCGGCCAGTGTCGGCAGCCTCCGGCCGAACCGGGCCAGCGGCATCCGCGCGCGAAGACGTTCCATTTCCATAGATGTCCTTTGATCTGCGTCGCCAGTCGCGCCTGCCTGGGAGCGCGGGCCCGTACTGTACGTGGTCCCTCGCGGTTCAACAACGCATGATCAGGCCGAGCGTGCCGGCGTAACCTCACGCAGGTCACCGACATCGGACCCGTCCATCAGGACGAACAGCAGTGGATCGGAGTGGTAACAGGGCGTGGTCAGGATCGGGGCGTACTGGCGTAGAGGAAGTCAGTGACGGCCGGGGCGAAGATCGCGTTGAGCGTGGGCAGGTGGCCACCACCTCTGATGTCCCACAGCTCGACCCGGGTGGCCTCGCGGCAGCCGACGGAGTAGGTCGTCACTCCCGTCTCCGCCCCGCGCAGCCGGGGTTCGAGGTCCAGTCGCGGAGCCGAGGTGTCGGCCTCCGCCGAGCAGCTGTTGATCCGCCGCCAGGTGGCGAGCGTGGTGTCGACCGACGGGTACCGGTGGCCGTCTCTCGTGCCGCCGCCGAATTTGATGGTCGCGTCGGCGGTGCCGTGGATCTGCAGCACGCTGACCGGCCGCTGGGGTGTGCACAGTGACGTGTCGTCGTCGGCGGCGCCGGCGAGTGAGACGATCGCGGTGACCCGCATCGATCGTTCGCAGGCCATCCGGTAGCCCATGAAGCCGCCGTTGGAGTGGCCGACCAGATAGACCCGTGCGGTGTCGACCGAGTACGCCGACTCCACGGTGTCAAGGAGCCGTTCGAGGTACGCCACGTCGTCCACCCCGCTGCGGTGGGCGTCGCAGCAGGCTTCGGTCGCGTTCCAGAACCTCATGCCGTCCCGGTCGGTGGTGCCGTCCGGAATGGCGTAGAGGAAACCACGGCGGTCGGACTCGGGGGTGAGGTTGAAGTACCGCTCCTGCTGGACGCCGCTGGACCCGTAGCCGTGCAGCAGCACGACGAGGGGGACCTTCCTGGCGGGGTCGTACCCGACCGGCACATGAAGCTGGAAGGGTCGGCTGTCCAGGTCGACGGCTCCGGTGGTGCCCGGTGGCACCGGGGGATGCCACGCGGCTGTCGGGCCCGTTGAGCCGCCGTCGCCGGACGGCCCGCAGCCGGCCAGAAACGGAAGCATGAATGCGGCAGCCAGCCAGCGTCTCATCCTCACGGGGAGCAATCTTGACATTCCGGCGTCGGCCGAGCGGGCAGCCCCCGGTCCGCCTCCGGTCACCGGGTGCCCGCTCGCTACTATCCACACCGTCGCTCCGGGGAGGGTGGAATGCAACCAGGCAGTCCGTTCCAGTTGCTCGAGACCCTGGGGTCGTGCCAGGTGGGCAAGGTGTGGTCAGCCGTCGATGCCCAGGGCCGGGCGCTGACGGTTGCCATCCTCGACGCCGCCGTCGCCACCGACCAGCAGTGGCGGAAGTCCTTCGCCTCCATCGCGAACGCCCTGCGGGACCGGGACGGCACGCCGAGCTTCCTCCACGCTGACTTCTCGGCCCCGGCGCCATGGGTCGCCTACGCGGCCGGCAGCGGTCACGAGGCCGAACAGGTCTTCGTCGTCCTCGGCCTGGACTACCGTCCGACCTCGCCACCGGCGCAGGCGCAGCCCGCCGATCCGAGCACGCTCGAGCCGCCCTGGGCGAAGGTGGCCATCAACGAGCCCACCCAGGCCATGCCGATTGCCACCAGTGCCACGTCCGCAAGCGAAGGGCAGTACCCGGCCGACGTCGCCGAGGGGCCTCCGCAGGACCACCGACCCACCTCTGGCGCCGGGGTGCCGGTGTCGACGCCGCCTTCTCCCGTGTCGGTTCCTCCGGCCTCCCCCGTGTCAGTTCCGCCATCCGCCCCGGATGCGCCGTCGGCGTGGGACCAGCCGTACTCGACCAGCTATCCACCGCTGCGGTCGGCCGTGCGGGAGCGGCCCCGGCGCACCGGCCTGTGGGTCGGCATCGCGATCGCGGTCGTCGTGGCGCTCGGCGCGGGCGTCGGCTTCTTCGTGTGGCGGTCTGCCGGCGACGCGACGCGCACGGCCGGACCGGACTCGTCCCCGTCCGCGGCCGTGCCCAGCAGCCCCGAGCCGGTCGCCTTCCCCACGGGAGCACCGCGCAGCCCGGGTGCTGAACCGCCCAGGCCCGGTTCCTGGCCCGCCGAGCCGCAGTTCGGCGACGCCGACCGGGTCAGGGAGGAGACCCCTGCCGGCCTCGGCTTCACCTTCAAGATGCCCGATTCCTGGGCCTGCGACGCGCGCCAGCGCGGCCCCGGCTTCGCCAGGTATCTCTGCGGCATCTCGCGTCCCGGGGTCCCCGAGGTCGGCGGGGAGATCATCGTCCGGAACTGCCCGAAGCCCTGTGGCGAAGAGGTGCAGGCCGCGTACCGGAGGGCCGAGGAGGCGTGGGGCCTGCAATGGGTCCAGGCCGGGAATGCGACCTACGCCGAGGCCCCAAAGGTCGGCGGGAAGGATCGATACGGACTGGTGGTGATCGGTTGGTGGCGGAGCAGCCCCGACGGCGTGATCGACCGCCAGATCGTCCTCCGCATGACCGCGACGGGGGCGCAGGTCGGTGAGGTGCGCAAGGTGGCCAACGGCATCCGGACAACCTTGTCCTTGTGATGCGCGCCGGCGGTGATCCCGCCGGCGGAAGAGGTGCCGTCCACGGGGCATCGCCCGAGGCCAGCGCTCTGTAATCTGTGGTGCCCGCGTACGGTCAGCAGTGAGCTGGGCGCGTTGCGGTTCCGTTCCAATGAAACTGGTTTGAAAGGGTCGGATGGATCCCACAGTGCCGACGCGATCCGCGACGTGGCGTCCCACAGTCAGCGTCGTCATCCCCTCAATCGGCAAGCCGGGACTTCGCCGAGCCGTCGAATCCGTGCTCGGGCAGACGCATCCGGTCACCGAGGTCCACGTGGTGCTCAACTCCGAGGCCGAGGTGGACGTTCCGGGCGATCCACGCGTTCGGCTGTTCCGCTACCTCGAGCGCCGGAACGGGAACGCCGCCCGCATGGCCGGTGTCCGGAGGTGCGCCGGAGACCTGGTCGCATTCCTGGACGATGACGACGTCTGGCATCCGACGAAGATCGAGCGCCAGGTGCGGGACATCGCCGAGGCCGGCCTCGCCGGGTCGTCGACATGGATCTCGTCCACCAAGGTCATGGTGGACTTCGAACACGGCTCCGAGACCTGGCCCCGTGCGCCCTACGACCCTCGCCGCACTCTGGAGAACAACCTGTTGCGGCGCCACCGGGTCCAACGCGGGCAGGCGTTCCTCCCGTCCTCGACGCTCCTCTTCCCCCGGTCGCTTCCGATGACCGTGCCCCTGGACGAAGGGCTGAGTCTGCACCAGGACCTGACCTGGCTCCTGCAACTCTCCCGAAGCCTGCCCGGGCTGGTGGTCCGGCAACTGAACGACGCCCTGACCAGGTACGACGCGACCGGTGACGGCATTTCGCGCTCGATCTCGCTGGCCCGTGAGCTCGACTGGGCGCGCGAGTACCTCAGCTCGGCAACCCCTCGGGACCGGGGTGACTACTACCTCGGATCGGTCATGACGTATGCCCGCCGCCAGGGCACGATGGGCGGGATGGTCAGGGTCTTCTCGGAAGGACTGCGGGTCGGGCGACCGGGCGCAGCCGCCGTGGGCTACGCGTGCGGGGCCATGGCTGCGGGACTCGTGAAGGCCGTGGCGGCGGGCGTGCGGCAGCCGCGGCGACGCCGCACGAAGGCCGACGAGGGCGCGGAAGTACGCCAGTGGATCCGACGGTAACGGTAGGGACCGGTTCGTCGGCCGCAGCCATCGCTCGTACCGAATGGCCGGTAGCCCTGAGTGCGGTCGTCTCGGTTACCTGCCTCGCCCTGCTACCCAAGACCTTCGGTCAGGGCGGCGCGCCGTGGCACGTCGGCATCGCCATCCCGGTCTTCGCGCCGTCGACCTGGGTGATCGCACTCGTCGTGGCCTTCGTCGTGCTGCTGGCGACGACCTGGCGGCGGCTGCGCTGGATGCCGGTCCTGGTGTCGGGGATCGCTGCCCTGGCCCTGTGCATCGGCCTCGGCATGGTGACCCGCGGCGGTGCCTCCACCCGGGAGCTGGTCGGAGCGGTGCAGTATCTGTCCGCACCGGTCGCCTTTGCGGTGGGATGTCTGTTCGCCAAGCACAGATCCGCCGTCCTGGCGCTCAGACTGACCTCCGCCGGAGTCATCGCCGCCCAGTTCTGCTGCGCGGCTCTCCAATGGCTCGGCGTACCGCTCAATCCCATGGGGACCGTCGAAGCGGCCCGCTTCCTCGGCGACCGGACCAACGGAACGCTGAACCACCCGGTCAACCTCGCGAAGGCCGTCGTGCTGGTTCTCGCCCTCTACTACCTCACGACCGGGCCGGACAGCCGCCTCGGCCTCGGCCGGCTTCAGCTTCCCGCAATCGTCGGGCGGTACGGGATTCCCGCCGCCGCGCTCGCGACGACCGCCCTGACCGGCAGCCGGACCGGGCTGCTGGCGGTCCTGATGCTGATCGTGATGGGCGAGTTGATGCTGCGCAGGCTGGGCGCGGAAGGCGCCCCTACCGGCCGCAGAAGCCGGCAGACCGTCATCGGGTTCATCCTGCTCGGCATCGGCGTGCTCGCGGTGGCCCCCGTGTTCATCGTCCGGATGATCGCCGACCCGACCGGCGGCGCCAGGGGGCAGATCATGTCCAGCGCACTGGAGTTCCTGGCCAGCAAACCGTGGTGGGGCATCGGCCCCAACAACTACGTGGAGGTCGTCGGCCGGATAGACCCGGTCGTGGCGGGCGGGGTGCCGGTGCACAACGGCGTTCTGCTCGCCGCCGTCGAACTGGGCATACCGGGCGCGGTCATCCTGCTCACGCCGGCTTCGGCGTTGGCCGTGCTGTGCGTGTGGAAGGGTGTCTTCCGGCCGAACCTCGTCCCGGCGTTCTGCCTCACCTTCACGGTGGCCTACTTCGGGATCGTGGCCACCACGTACGGCGTCATGGCCGAGTCCATGCTGCCGCTGTGGTTCCTCGTCCTGGGAGTAGCGACCGTGTGGCTGGTGGAGGACCACCAGCACCAGGACCACCGGCGCGGGAACCGGGGAGGCGATGCCGCGACCCGCGAAGGCCACCGGAGCGCGGACCAGGGCGGCGGGGCCCCCGCGGGGGAGGAGAAGCGACCCGGCCAGGCCGCCTCGGGCAATCCGGTGCTGGCGGGTTCGTCCCGGCGGCCGAACGTGCGCGGGGTGGTGGGCGGAGCGTCGGCTCTGGCCGCCTCCCGCATCGCCGGCAGCGGGCTGCAGGCCGTCGCGATGGTTCTGCTGGCACGGTACGTGGACCCGCAAGGCTTCGGTGCCTTCGGCGGGTACTTCGGCGCGGTGGCCTTCCTGGCCGTCGTGGCGGACGCGGGCGTCTCGACCGCCCTCCTGCGTTGGCGGGCACTCGGGCGCGACACCGCCGTCAGCGCGGGCCTGCGCCTGAACGTCCTCACCACGATCGGCGGCCTGGTCATCGCCGCGGCGATCGGCCTGGGCCTCACCGCTGGCACCATGGCGCCGTGGATCGCGGTGCTCCTCGCGGCCGGCTGGATGCTGGACAAGAACGTCGAGACGATGTTGTCGCTCGCGATCGCCGACGGCCGGATGGGGCACGCGGTGGTGTCGATCCTGGGCCGGAAAGCCGTGCAGGTCGCGATCTTCGTGAGCGCCGTCAACCTTGGCGGCGAGCCCTTCGCCTGGCTCGCGTACGGCCTGGTGGTCGCGTCCGCGCTGGGGCAGGTCCACGTGCGGTTCGTGGTCCGGATCTCCGGCTCGGCCGCCGCCGCCGACGTGTGGCGAGCGGCGCTGGACTCGCGGGCGTACCTGGTCAGCAACGTTTCCGCACAGGCGCGGGTCCTGGACGCGACGGTCGTCTCCCTCGTCGCGCCGGGTGCCGGCGCGGGACTGTACGCCGCCGCGTCTCGCATCTTCTCACCGTTCGTGTCGATCCCGTCCGCACTCAGCACCGTGCTGGTGCCGCATTCGGCGACCGCGCGGGCCGGCGAGGCACGGCGGCTCTTCTGGCGCATGAACCTCGCCGTGGTGCTCGTGGTCGGCGCGATCAGCGCCGCCGGGATGGCCGCCGCGCCGTGGTTGGCGGAGCTGTTGTTCGGCGAGACCTATTCGGGGGCTGGTGTCGTCATTGCCGTCATGCTCGCCGGCGTGCCCTCGTTCTGCGCGAGTTCGCCCTGCGGCGCCGTGCTGCAAGGCGTGGGCCGGGGGGCGCTGGTGGCGAAGATCGGCGTCGTGAGCGCCGCCGCGCTGCTCGTCACGGTGGCCGGCGGCGCGGCGCTGTTCGGTGCGGTCGGCGCAGCCGCGGCGGTCTCCCTGACGTATCTCTTCAAGCACGCCTCACTGCTCGTCGTGGGTGATGCCGTGCTGCGGAGCGACCGGGTGATGCCGGTCGTGCCGCACACGGCCGGGCACTCGACGTCGGCGGCGTACCGATGAACTCCCAGGATCGTGAGCGAAATGTGAAAACAGTAGCCATCGTCGTGTCCCACAACTCTGCCCGAGACCTGCCCATGAGCCTGGGCAGCCTGCGTGAACTGCCCATCGCCGAAGTCGTGGTGGTGGACAACGCGTCGTCCGACGACAGTGTCGAGGTGGCGGCCCGGTACACCCGGCACGTCATCCGTTCGTCCAATGTGGGGTTCGGTAAGGCGATCAACGCGGCGGTGGAGCAGTTTCCCGACGCCGAGGCCTACCTGCTGCTGAACCCGGACGCCGCGCTCAGGCCCGACTCGTACGCGGAACTCGCGCGGGCGCTCCAGGACGACGCGAGGATCGGAGTCGTCGCGCCTCAGATGCGGTACGCCGACGGCGAGCCCGGCATCTCCGCGGGTCCGGACGTGAGCCTGGCCAAGGAATGGCTCGCCGCGTTGCGCGTCGACCACATGGTTCCCGGCCGCGTGAAGCGGGAACTCGCCAAGTCGCAGCTGCTCCGCAGCCGGCTCCCCATGCTGGACTACCTCGACAAGAGTGGGCCGGCAGCGGCGGCGGACGTCGCCTGGGTGTCCGGATTCTGCATGCTGGTTCGGGCCACCGCGTTCCGCGACATCAATGGGTTCGATCCCTCCTTCTTCCTCTACTTCGAGGATGTCGACCTCTGCAGACGCCTGCGCGGTGCCGGCTGGCGTGTCGTGTCGGTCGGGACCGCCTGGGCCATGCATCGGGAGAGCACGAGCACCGGTGCGGTCGGCAAGAACCGGCTGTACCGCTCGGGCCTGGTCGCATACTGCGACAAGTACGGCACCGCGATGGACAGATTCTCGGCCCGCGCCCTCAGGAGACTGCCGCTATGAAGATTCTTTTCGTCGCTCCCTGGATCCCCTCGAAGATCCGCCCGCGGAGCCTGGCCCTGCTCGAGATTCTCGCCAAGGATCACCAGATCCGTTTCCTCGGCCTGACCAGTTCGGACGAGGAGGTGCAGGAGGCCCAGGAACTGCCGGTGGAGTCCACCGTGCTGGTGCCGCGTAACCGGATCACGTCGATGCTCCGTTGTGCCACGGCCCTGCCGACCGGCACGTCGCTTCAGCAGGCCTACGCCGACGTGCCCCAGCTGTCGACCGCGCTCGCCAGCGAGCTCCGGCAGTGGCGGCCGGACGTCGTGCACCTCAACGTCTTTCGTACGGTGCACCTCGTGGAGCGGTGCGCGCCGGTGCCGGTGATCGTGGACCTCGACGAGTTCCGCAGCGAGTACTACAGCCAGCTCGCCCAGACCGCCGGCCCGAAGTGGAAGCTCGTGGGCAAGATCGAGGCGCCCCGCATGCAGGCACGGGAGGATGCCCTGGTGGCGCACAATGTGCCGCTGATGGTGTCGGCGCCCTTCGAGCCGGGCGAGGAGCGGCCGAACACGTACGTCGTTCGGAGCCCGTACGACCACCCGGAGGACACGACCCCGCGGGCGCCGGAGCCGCGGGTGCTCTTCGTCGGGAGGCTGACCTACGAGGCGAACGTCGACGGGTTGCTGTGGTTCCTCAAGAACTGCTGGACCGAGGTGAAGAGGCGGGTCCCGAACGCCGTACTCGACATCGTCGGGACCAACCCGCCCGCCTCCGTCCAAGCCTTCCGTGGCAGCGGTGTCGAGATCCACGCCAACGTTCCCGACGTCGCCCCCTACTACCCGCGGGCCTCGGCGGCCATCGTCCCGGTCTGGCGCGGTACGGGCGTGCAGATGAAGCTGATCCAGGCCTTGGCGGCGGGTGTTCCCACGGTTACCACGCCCGAGGTTGCCCGCCGAGCGGGGGTAGGGCACGATCATGAGGTCGCGGTGGGAGCGGACGCGCAGGCCTGGGCGAACGAGTTGAGCAGTGTGCTCACCGATCCGGCCAGAGGCCAGCGGCTCGCTGCCGCCGGCAAGCGGTGGGCGCTGGACTTCCACAGCTCGAACGCGGTACGTGAGCAGCTCGCCGCGGCGTACGCGGCCGTGTGGCCGGGTTCTGAGCAGTTTCGTCGGTAGCCTGCCGCGCCGCATCTTCAACGCTCGTCGCCGACCGGCGGGCCGCTCGACCTAGTGAGGAAGACCATGGAGTCTCACGGTGCCGTCCGGCGCGGCGGGCACAACCGCCTCGTCGTGCTCGACGGTCTGCGCCTGCTCGCTGCGCTGATGGTTGTCGTGTACCACCTCCTGCACGGGGAGGGCGTGCGCGACGACGCCTGGGGGACTCCGACCGATCAGCTCTTCCCCGGGCTGGCCGGCGCGGCGGCGTACGGCTGGCTCGGGGTGGAGTTGTTCTTTCTCATCAGCGGCTTCGTCATCTGCATGAGCAGTTGGGGCCGCACCGTGGGGGAGTTCGCGGTCGCGCGCGTGGTGCGGCTCTACCCCGCGTACTGGTTCGCTGTCGTGGCGACCACCACGGTCCTCGTCCTGTTCCCGGTCTTCGCCACGCACCGGGACTGGACCCACGTCCTGGTCAACATGACCATGCTGCAGTCGCTCATGGGTGTCCCCGACGTCGAGCAGGCCTACTGGACGCTCTCCGTGGAGCTGCTGTTCTACGTGCTGTTCGCCCTCGTGGTGGTGGCGCGCGGGATGACCGTCCGACGCGTGGTGGCGTTCTGTGCGCTGTGGACGCTGGCGTCGCTGGCCGCCCCGTGGGCGAACAACGCCGGGGTCTACATGTTCCTCGGGCGCGGATACGCGCAGTACTTCATCGCCGGGATCGCCTTCTACCTGATGTACCGGTTCGGGGCGAACGCATTGCTCTGGGCCATCGTCGGGTGCTCGTGGGTCATCGCCATCTCCCGCATGTGGTCCGAGATCGAGACCTACGACGGGAGCGCGTTCCCGCCCGCGGCCGCCTGCGTCACGGCCTTCTTCGTCGTCATGGCGCTCATCGCGAATGGTAAGTCCGACCGCATCCGGTGGCGATGGCTCACCACCGCCGGCGCCCTCACCTACCCGCTGTACCTGCTGCATGCGCAGATCGGCCTGACCGTCATCGCCGCGGCCCGGCCGTACCTTCCCGCGTGGGTGTTGCTGGGGGCGACGATCGCCGGGCTGCTGCTGCTCGCGTACCTCGTCCACCGGCTGGTCGAACGCCCGGCCGCGCAGCTGCTCCGGCGGGCCCTGCTCCGGTCGCTCGACAGCATGCGCGCGGCCGACACCGTGCCCGTCGTGCCCGCCCCCCGCGCGCCTGCGCCGCTCGTGGCCGAGCCTGCGCAGCCACCCACCGACGAGCCGAGTGACGACGAGATTGGCAACCTCCGCCCAGGAACACTTCAGCGATCGCCCGCAACGCGACTGTGAGTTCCTGGTGCGGATGTGGCAGCGGCAGCTGCTGCGGACCTCCGGCACCGACCTGGGAACCGGATGGAAGGGTGTCGTCCGGGAGCGAGGCGCTGGTGACCTCGTTCTGCTGGCGGTCGTGAACGACCGGCAGCTCTCATAGTCCGGGCAGCAACCCCGACTCACGTCACTTCACGAGACAGGCGAACCCCCTGCGGCCCGACGGACGGGCGGCAGGGGGTGTCGCGTCCACTACGCGCGGCGGGGCCGGGTCAGCGACCACCGCCGCGGAAGACCTCCGCGACGGTGCGGAGCACGATCTTGATGTCGAGCCAGAGCGACCAGTTCTCGACGTAGAAGTTGTCGAACCGTGCCCGGTCGGAGATCGGCGTGTCGCCCCGCAGGCCACTGACCTGCGCGAGCCCGGTGAGACCGACGGGGACCCGATGGCGCATCGCGTAGTTGGGGTACTCGACCGAGAACTTCTCGACGAAGTACGGCCGCTCCGGCCGCGGCCCCACCACGCTCATGTCACCCTGCAGGATGTTCCAGAGCTGGGGCAGCTCGTCCAGCGACGTCCGGCGCATGAAGCGCCCGATCGGCCCGACCCGCCGGTCGTTCGCGATGGACCAGTTCGTCTGCGACTCGTGCTCGTCGACCGGGCGCATCGAGCGGAACTTGATGACCTTGAACGGTTCGCCGTACCGACCGATCCGCTCCTGGTAGAAGAAGATGCCGCGGCCGCCGTCGAGGAACGTCGCGATCGCGCAGAGCAGGAGCACCGGGCTCAGCACGATCAACGCCAGCGCGGCGAAGAGCACGTCCGAGGCCCGCTTGATCTTCCACCGCGGGCCGGTGAGCGTGGTGTCCCCGATCTTGACGATCGGGATGGCCCCGATGTGGTCGGGATAGCCGCCCTGCGACCGGGAGCCCCAGAGGCGAGGCACCGCCCAGAGGTCGCAGCGGGAGCTGACCGGCCGGAGCAGGGTGTCCATCAGGGTGGTCTCCGTGCAGTCCGGGTCCGCGACGACCAGGACCTCGCAGTTCAGCAGCCTGGTGAGTTGTTCGAGTTCGTCGAGGGTGCCGATCAGTGGGAGCGACCCGACACCCTGCCGCGACGAGGCGTCGACACAGCCGACGAACCGCAGTCCGTACTGCGGGTAGCGTCGGAGCAGCCGGGCGAGCTCGGCGCCGACCGGACCGCTGCCGATGACGATGGCGTTGTGCTCCACCCACCGACGCTTACGCGCGAGGATGAGGAAGCTCCGGCTGAACGCACGACCGATGATCACCAGACCGGCGGAGAGCGCCACGCCCTGCATGAAACCGCTGACGTACGGCACCGAGTCGTGACGCTCGGCCGCGATGATGGCCACCACGGCGCCGGATGCCAGCAGCCGGCCCCCGAGGCTGGGCAGTTCGTCCAGGATGCTGACATGACGGCGGGGCCGGTAGAGCCCGCCGGCCGCGAAGAAGGCCACCGTGAGGCCGGCGTTGACCAGCGTCCCGCGCCAGTAGTTCTGGGTCACCAGCAGCGGCGCGAGCAGCGCGACGATGTCGATGGGCGCCGTCATCATCCAGGCGCGGAGCCAGCGCGTGCGCTTCGAGGCCCGGGAGCTGGCGTACGGCAGCACCGTGGTCGTGTCGAGACCGGTGCGCGTCTCGGCCTCGGCCAGCGTCTCCTTCGCCGATTGGACGGGGGGGATCACCACAGTGATCCCCGCACCGCCGCTCCAGTCGTCCTGCATTGCCGCCGGTTGCTGCGAAATTCCGTCGAGGTCCGATACGGACGCAGCAGGGTGACCAAAAACCGGTAGGCGTGACATGGTGGATCCTTCCCCCGTGAGAACCCCCTGGCCAGGTGTGCAACGCAGGGGGCGATCGAAGGATACGAACCAACCCGCCGCGCCACCAGAGCCGGCAAGGCAGTCCGGAATCCTACTTTCCGGCAGCCACGATGTCGGGGACCGAGTCGCGGCGGACCGCGTCGAAGAGCGTCTTGGCCTTCGGCTTGTCCGCGAACACGACGCTCTCGGTGCCGACCCGGCCCGTCCCCGTCACCGGGCAGGTGAAGAACGCGAGGTTGCCGCTCCGCAGGCCACGCAGCTCCATCGCCAGGTCCAACACGGACAGTGACTTGTCCACCGCCACCGCGTTCGACGTGGCCTTCACGAACGAGTTCAGCTTGCCGGGGTTGGCCAGCATGCCGCCGGAGGCCGCCTTGTCCAGGATTGCCCGGATCACCTGCTGCTGGTGCCGGATGCGGGCGAAGTCCCCGTCGGCGAACTGCTTGCGCTGCCGCGAGTAGTCCAGCGCCGCCTCGCCGTCCATCCGCTGTCGGCCCGGGCTGAAGGTGCGGAACGGGGGGTGGATCGAGGTGAAGCTTTTTTCCACGTCGACATCGATCCCGCCCAACGCGTCGACGATCTCCTTGAAGCCGGCGAAGTCGACCATCGCCACGTGGTCGACGCGGACCCCGGTGAACTTCTCCACCGTCTGCACCATCAGCGGCACGCCACCCCACGCGTAGGCTGCGTTGATCTTGGCGTCGCGGCCGCCCCGGCCCTGGTCGCGCGGGACGTGGGTCCAGGTGTCCCGCGGGATCGAGATGAGCTGCGCGCTCGACCGGTCCTTCGGCAGGTGGGCCAGGATGAGGGTGTCGGTCCGGGAACCCCCGGTGTTCTCCGGGTCGCGCGAGTCGCTGCCCAGGATCATGATGTTCATCGCGCCCTTGGCCACCACCTGCGGCCGGGACTCCTCGGGCACCCCGGTGAACGCGTCGACCCGGTCGATGGAGGAGTTGACCGAGCGGTAGTACAACCCGCCCGCGAGGACACCGCCGCCGGCCAGCAGCGCGAGCACCAGCAGCACGATCAGGGCGATACGCCGGCCGCGACGGCGACGCGGAGCCGGGGCGGACGGCTGGCCCGTGGCGTCGACATCCTCTTCGGACGCGAAGAAGCGCGGTTCGGAGTCGGCGAGCTGCTGGCGATCTGACATGTCCGCGATGCTACTGACTCACCTTTGCCGCCGGGGACCCTCGTCCGGACGGTCAGCCCCGACCACCCGGTCGGTGAATCCAAAACTTTCTTCGCCACTCTTCACCTTCACCTGGTACAACCTCGGCGTGGACGCAACGACGCTTCGCCGGGCCATCGCCCGCACCCGCCTTGCACCGGTCGCCGCCTTCCCGAAGCGGCTTCGCCGCGTCGCCCGGCACGACGCCAGGGTCATTCGCACCTCCGCCCGCTGGCTGTTCACCTCCCGTGAGCACCACAACTACACATACGAGCTGACCAAGCTGAGCCGCCAGCACCTGACCTGGTTCGTCAGCGTCGTCTGCGACACGCCCGTCAAGCAGGTCCGCGCGTACGTCGAGGAGATCGAGTCCGACGACACGCTGCGCGGCCACATCGAGCGGGCCACCGCCGGCGCCGCCCGCCGTGGCCTGGCCGACAAGCAGGTCCGGTACGCCCGGCGCGTCGGCTGGTACGCCATCGTCCGCGCCACCCGGCCCAGCCACGTCGTCGAGACCGGCGTCGACAAAGGGCTGGGCAGTTGCGTGCTCGCCGCCGCCCTGCTGCGCAACGCCGCCGACGGGCACCCCGGGCGGCTCACCTCGCTGGACATCAACCCCGAGGCCGGCTACCTCGCCCGCACCGCACCCTGGTCCGACGTGGTCGACCTGGTCATCGGCGACTCCATCGCCTCCATCGCCGCCCTGGACCGGCCCGTCGACCTGTTCCTGCACGACAGCGACCACAGCCGGGCCCACGAGAAGCGCGAGTTCGAGGCGGTCGAGCCGAAGCTCGCCCCCGGCGCGATGCTGCTCACCGACAACGTCACCCACACCGACGTGCTCGCCGCCCACGCCGAACGCACCGGCCGGCGCTTCCTCGCCTACCGGGAGACCCCGCGCGACCACTGGTATCCCGGCGACGGCATCGGCGCGGCCTGGTGAGGGCGCTCCGGGCGTTGGGGCGGCCGGCTTAGCTTTCGCTTAGCCGGCTTGTCGCCCGGCGTGCCGGTCCGGCAACATCGACCGGCGTGACCGACGGCAGCGCTCCCAGCGACCCCGCCCCCCGTCCCACGGCTGGCCGCCGCCGGGCCCCCCGCTCCGCCCGTACCCGCTGGCTGGCCGCCGGCGGCGTCGCGGCGCTCGCCACCGTGCTGGGGCTCAGCCTCGCCCTGCGCTCCGGCGCCGCACCCGCCTGCGCCGCGCCCCGGGCGCTCGCCGCGCCGCCCGCCGGCGGCACCGTCCACAAGGGAAAAACCACCTTCTACGACTCGAAGGGCGCGGGCGGTAACTGTTCCTACCCGTCCGCGCCGGCCGACAACCGCTACGTCGCCCTTGGCCCGTCCGAGTACGCGGCCGGCGCCGCCTGCGGGGGCTTCCTCGACGTCACCGGTCCGCGCGGGACCGTCCGGGTGCTGGTCATGGACCAGTGCCCGGAGTGCGAACCCGGTCACCTCGACCTGTCCCGGGAGGCGTTCGCCGAGATCGCCGACCCGGTGCAGGGCGTCGTCGGGATCAGCTACCGCGCGGTGGTCGACCCGCCGCTGCCCGGCCCGCTGACCTTCCGGATCAAGGAGGGCGCCTCGCAGTGGTGGTTCGCCGTGCACGTCGGCCAGCACGGCAACCCGCTGCGCTCGGTCGAGGTGCGGCAGGGCAGCTCCGGCGCCTGGCGCGGCGCCGCGCGGCAGGACTACAACTACTGGCTGATCGAATCCGGCGCCGGTCCCGGGCCGTACGCCATCCGGATCACCGACGTGTACGGCCACCGCGCCACCGCCACCGGCATCCGGATGGCGCCCGGCCAGGTCCAGCGCAGCACGGTCAGGATGTACGGCGGTGCCGCCCCCGCCAGGGCCACCACGCCGGCGCGGTCGCCGTCGGCGCGCCCCAGCCGGTCGGCATCCCCTTCGGTGTCGGCGTCGCCGAGCCTCGCGGCGGCCGCCTCCCCGCCGGCCGTGCTCGACGCGGCGGTGGCGCCGGTGGGCCCCACCCGTGCGGCCGGGTGCGGCGGCTGACCGTCAGCCCGCCGGCTCCTCCAGGTCCCGCCACATGAGGATCTCGTCGCGGTCGTCGCCGGGGGCCACCCGCAGCGCGCCCGGCAGCCGCCCGATCTCCCGGTAGCCGAGCCGGGCGTAGAACGTCTCCAGGCCGAGCCCGCCCCGCACCGTCACGTGCAGCGCCCGCCAGCCCAGCTCCGGGGCGCGGCGCGCCGCCTCCCGCATCAGGTCGAGGCCGTAGCCCCGGCCCTGGGTGTCCGGGTGCACCATCACCCGCTTGAGGATGCCCCAGTGCGTCTTCAGGTGGAACCGGTTGTCCGCGAAGACCAGCACCGCGACGAGGCGGTCGCCCTCGTACCCGACGAGCAGCCGGTCCGGCCCGTCGGTGATCTCGGCGAGGGTCCGCTCGGCGACCGGACGGACCTCGGCGGCGCTGACCGGGGCGACGAAGCCGACCGCGCCGCCGGCGTTGGTGACGTCGACCCAGAGGTCGACGATCCGCTCGCGCAGGTCAGGGGTGAGGTCGGGGTCGAGGACGAAGCGCAGACTCACGCCGGCAATCCTGACGAACAGGCGCGGCGTGAGCCCGCGATGGTGAGCTTCCTGACAGCCTCGGCCATTGCCGTCCGTCAGGGCTGAGTAGGGCCGACGGGACTCGAACCCGCACTGGTACGGACCTAAACCGTATGCCTCCTGCCAAATTGGGCTACGGCCCCTTCACCGTGTACACCGTCAGCTTCCACGGCCATTCCGGCCGACGGCGAAGGCGTCTGCCGATCGGGTAGCCGGTCGGTGTCACAGCCTCCGGATCGTAGACCACATCCGGCTCGACCACAGCCGGCCTGCGGGAGCCGGCGTAGGTGGCGGTCTGGCTGTGGCAGTTCGGGCAGAGTAGCCGCAGGTTGTGCGCGCGATTGTCGAGGAAGTCGCCGTTGATGTGGTCGACGTGCAGGGTCAGCGGTGCGTTCTGCCATGTGCTGCCGACACCGCAGGCCTCGCATTCCTCCGGCAGTCCGATGGCCGCCAGCGCCCGCTTGAGGCGCCAGCCGGGAACCCGCCGGCTGCCGGCGGGACGCTTGACCAACTGCTGCGGCAGGGGCGTGCGGATTCCCCGGCCGCCCTTGTTGTGCACCTGGGCGAAGTGGGACGTATCGATACCGAAGCGCTTGAGTTGCCGGCTGATGTGCGCGTGTGAGCCACCGCTCAGACGCACGCCGAGCAGCCGCAGCACGTCGGTGACGCTCCGGGCCTGCGCCGCCGCCTCCGCCAGCATTCCGGCGTGTACTTGTATCGGACCACGCACGCACCGTAGCGGCCGGGTGTGACACCTTAGTCGAGGCCGAGGTCCCGCCGCAGCTTCGCCACGTGCCCGGTGGCCTTGACGTTGTAGAAGGCCCGCTCGATCTTCCCGTCCGGGTCGATGACGAACGTGGAGCGGATCACCCCGGTCACCGTCCGGCCGTACATCTGCTTCTCGCCGTACGCGCCGTATGCGGTGAGCACCGCCTTGTCGGCGTCGGCGACCAGCGGGAAGGTGATGGCGTCGCGCTCGCGGAACTTCGCCAGCTTCTCCGGCTTGTCCGGCGAGATGCCGACGACCTCGTAGCCGGCGGCCTGGAGCGAGGCGAGCGAGTCGCGGAAGTCGCAGGCCTGCTTGGTGCAGCCGGGGGTCATCGCGGCCGGGTAGGCGTACAGGATGACCCAACGGCCGCGCAGGCCGGCCAGGGAGAGCGTCTCGCCGGTGTCGGTCGGCAGGGTGAAGTCGGGGGCGGGGTCGCCGGGGTTGAGGCGGTCGGGCGCGGTCATGGCAGCGACCTTACCGCCGTCCGGGACGGCGTCGGGCGACGCGCGCCGGGCCGCGTGGTGATCAAGACCATGGCTTGTTGCCAAGTCTTGGCAACAACATGGCCTGCCAAATAGGCTGCGCGGTGTGGACACCCTGGCGATGCACATCTCGAACGGGATCATCAACGGTCCCGTGGCGGGGATCTTCGCGGCCGTCGCGCTCGCCGCGCTGACCTTCTGCGTGCTGCGCAGCCGGCGCGACCTGGACGACCGGCTGGCCCCGATGGCCGGCCTGGTCGCCGCCTTCATCTTCGCCGTCCAGATGCTCAACTTCCCGATCTTCACCGCCGGGGTGAGCGGCCACCTGCTCGGCGGCGCGCTCGCCGCGCTGCTGGTCGGTCCCTGGGTGGGCGCGCTCTGCGTGGCGGTGGTGCTGGTCGTGCAGGCGCTGGTCTTCGGCGACGGCGGCGTCGCGATGCTCGGCCTGAACATCACCAACATGGCGATCCTCGGCACCGCCGCGGCGTACCTGCTGATCGCCGGGCTGCTGCGGGTGCTGCCCCGCACGCCGGCCGGGCTCGGGGTGACCGCGTTCGTCTCGGCGCTGCTCAGCGTGGTGGTGGCGGCCCAGGGCTTCGTCTTCCAGTACTGGCTGGGCGGCACCACCGACCTGGGCGGCAACATCACCGGCCTGGCCGGCACGCTGGCCGCGGTCCACCTGCTGATCGGCGTCGGCGAGGGACTGATCACCGCGACCACCGTGGTCACCGTCGCCAAGGTCCGGCCCGACCTGGTGTACGCGCTGCGCGCCCTGAAGCCGGCGACGCCGGCGCCCGTCCCGGCCGTCGGAGGTGTCCGGTGAGGAAGCGTTCCTGGGGGTTCGTGGCCGTCGGCCTGCTGGTGGCGCTGCTGCTCGCCGGCGTGGTCAGCAACTACGCCTCGTCGCACCCGGACGGGCTGGACTCGTCCCTGCTCAAGGGCTGCACGGTGGACGCCGACGGTGAGATCACCGGTGGCTCCTGCCCGGCCCAGCAGGCGAAGGACCACGAGTTGGCCGACAGCCCGCTGGCCGACTACGGCATCCGGGGAGTGGACAACGGCTTCCTCTCCACCGGCCTGTCCGGGGTGCTCGGCGTGCTGCTGACCTTCGCCGTCGGCGGTGGCGTCTTCTGGCTGCTGCGCCGGCGTGGCCCGGCCCGCCCGGACGACGCCGACGACGCCCCGCGCGAGGACCGGCAGCCGGCCGGCACCGCCGGCTGAGCAGGGGTACGCGGATGGGCGCGGGACACGTGCACGTGCTCTACCGGGACGCGGCCTCACCGGTGCACCGGCTGGCCCCCGAGGTCAAGATCGCGACGATGGTGCTCTTCACGCTCGCCGTGGTGGCCACCCCGCGCGAGGCGTTCTGGGCCTTCGGCGGGTACGCCCTGCTGGTCACCGGGGTCGCCGTGCTGGCCCGGGTCGGGCTGCGCTGGCTGCTGCTGCGCGCCACGATCGAGCTGCCGTTCGTGCTGTTCGCGTTCGCGCTGCCGTTCCTGGGCGCGGGGGAGCGGGTGCCCGTCGCCGGGCTCAGCCTCTCCGTCGACGGCCTCTACGGCGGCTGGAACATCCTCGCCAAGGGCACCCTGGGCGTACTTGCGTCGCTCCTGCTGGCCGGGACCACGACGACCCGTGACCTGATCCTCGGCCTGGACCGGCTGCGCTGCCCGCAGATCCTCACCCAGATCGCCACGTTCATGCTGCGCTACCTGGACGTGCTGGTCGGCGAGGCCCGCCGGATGCGGGTGGCCCGGGTGTCCCGGGGTGACGACCCGCGCTTCCTGTGGCAGCTGCGCGGCTTCGCCGCCGGCGTGGGGGCGCTGTTCCTGCGCGCCTTCGAGCGCGGCGAGCGGGTCTACCTGGCGATGGTGTCGCGGGGCTACTCCGGGCGGATGCCGGCGGTCTGGCAGGGCGCGGGCGCGGCGAGCGCCGGGCAGTGGCTGGCCGCGGCGACCGTGCCGCTGGCGGCCGTCTTCATCGCCGCCACCGCCGTCGTCCTGACATGATCGGGTACGTGCAGACCGCTGTCTCCCTGGACGTCCGCGGCGTCCGGTACGCGTACCCGGACGGCCATCTCGCCCTCGACGGGGTGGACCTGACGGTGCCGCGCGGCGAGCGGGTGGCGCTGCTCGGCCCGAACGGCGCCGGCAAGACCACCCTGGTGCTGCACCTCAACGGCATCCTCACCCCGACCGAGGGGACGGTCAGCGTCGGCGGGCTCACGATCAGCCGGGACCGGGCCGAGCTGGCCGAGGTCCGGCGCCGGGTGGGCATCGTCTTCCAGGACCCGGACGACCAGCTCTTCCTGCCCACGGTGGCCGAGGACGTGGCGTTCGGTCCGGCGAACCTGGGGCTGCGCGGGGCGGAGCTGGCCGAGCGGGTCGACGAGGCCCTGGCGGCGGTGAAGATGAGCGAGCACCGCGACCGCGCCCCGCACCACCTCTCCTTCGGCCAGCGGCGTCGGGTGGCGGTGGCCACCGTGCTGGCCATGCGCCCGGAGATCCTGGTGCTCGACGAGCCTTCGTCCAACCTCGACCCGGCCGCCCGGCGGGAACTGGCGGAGATCCTGCGCGGCCTGCCGGTGACCCTGCTGATGGTGACCCACGACCTGCCGTACGCGGCGGAACTCTGCGAGCGCGCGGTCATCCTGGACGCCGGCCGCATCGTCGCCGACGCCCCCACCCCGGAGATCCTCGGCGACGCCGACCTCCTGGCCCGGCACCGGCTCGAACTGCCCTACGGCTTCACCCCGCACTCCCTGCCCCGCCCCTGACGCCCCGCCCCGATTCCGACCGGGAGTCGGGCACCCGGCGTGGTCCGGCTTGATCGCCTCCGTTTGCGGCGTGTCGCGGCCTCCCCGCGCCGAGACACCGCCACACGCCGCAAACGGAGTCGATCACCGGCCGGCGTTGACGTCCGCGTGGAGTCGATGACCGGCCCGCGTTCACGTCCGCCCGGAGTCGATCAGCGGCCGGCAGCCGCGCCCGCCGCGAGATGCGGACCGGGCCGGGCAAGGCCAGGGACCGGAAGGACGGGCGCGGTCAGGCGGGGACTTCGGTGTGGGTCGTTGCCGCCGGGGCGGTGCGGGAGGCGGCGTGCAGGCGAAGGATCCCCGCGCCGACCGCGCCGGCCCCGCCGACCAGGACCGCCAGGAGCAGCAGCCGGGCGTACTGCCCCGGCCAGGGGGCGGGGGCGACCGCGCGGGAGAGGACGCCGAGGTTGGCGACGCCGGCGAAGAGCGCCAGGCAGGCGCCGGACAGCGCCAGCGCGAAGTCGGCCGCGGCCGGCCGGCGGGCCAGCGCGTAGCCGCCCGCGGCGATCGCCCCGAGCCCGGTGAGCAGTGGCCAGATCTGCCCGCTGAGCAGCCCGCCCAGCACCCCGCCGACGCCCTCCGCGCCGGCGTCCAGCTCCCGCCCGACCACCAGGACCACCGCCGCCGCGCCGCCGAGCGCCAGCAGCGCCCCGACCGCGCGCAGCGCGCGGTCCCCGGCGATCGAGCCGGCCGGCAGCAGCCCCGCCGCCGCGACCGCCAGGAAGCCGAGCGTGGCGGCCACCCACCAGGGGTACGGGTCCGGCGGCGGCACCCAGTCCAGGGTGCCCCGGATCGCCACCTGCTCACCGCCGTCGCGGACCGGCACGGCCCAGTCGCGTACCCGATGCGTCCGGTTCGGGTCGGCGACGGCCTGGGCCGGCGGCCCGGACTCCCGCCACTGGGTCCGCTGGTCGTGCCAGCGCACCCGCGGCTCGTCGGCGATCCGCCGCCACTGCGGCGGCGCGGCCGGGTCCGCCTCGGGCGGCAGCGTGGTGTCGCCGGCCAGCGTCCGGTTCAGGTACGTCGCCGGGGAGCGGCTGTTCTCGTACGCCCCGCCCGGCCCCACCCGCAGGTACGGCTCACCCGAGTAGCCGATCACCTCGACGTCCCGGCCGGTGCGGTTGACCAGCTCCAGCCGGGCGCCCGCCTCGACGGCCCGTACCGTCAAACCGGGCCGGGCCGGGGCGAGGCCGGTCGCCTCGGTGCGGTAGTCGGTGCCGTCGGGGGCGTCCGCGCCGTGCGCGGCGGCCGGCGTGGCGAGGGCGAGCAGGGTGAGCAGCGCGGCCGTGGCGACCAGGCCGGCCCGGCGGAGCAGGGCGAGGATCACTTGCCGGCCGCCTCCACGGCCGCGGTGATCCCGGCCGGGGTGCGGTCGGCGACCTCCCTGCCGTTGACCTTGATGGTCGGCGTGCCGGTGACGCCGGACCTGCTGGCATCCTCGGTCACCTTCTCGGTCCACGGCTTGTACGTCCCGTCCTTCACGCAGGAGCCGAACTCGTCCCGGTTCAGGCCGACGCCCGCGCCGATGTCGATCAGCTCGTCGTTGCTGAGCCCGGCGCTGCCCTCCGGTGGCTGCCGCGCGAAGAGCGCGTCGGTGAACTCCTTGAACTTGCCGCCCTGGGCGGCGCAGCCGGCGGCGGCCGACGAGCGGGTGGAGTATTCCGTGGTGGAGTAGCGGTTCAGGTAGGCCACCGGGTGGAAGACCACCCGGGCCTTGCCGTCTTTCACCAGCTGGTCGACGGTGGCGCCGCTGACCTGCTGGAACTGCTTGCAGGCCGGGCAGAGGTAGTCCTCGTAGAGGTCGATGGTGACCGGGCCGCCGCCGATCACGATGCCGGTGCCGGCGTCGTTGGCGCCGGGCGGCGCGGTGAACTTGTCAGCGCGCTGGCTGGACCAGACGCTCCAGCCGATCAGGCCGGCGATCACCAGCACGACCACCGCGGCGACGGACGCCCAGAGCGTGCGCCTGCGCCGGCTCTCCCGGGCCAGTTGCTCGCGGACCACCCGGGCGGCGTCGCGCTGCCCCTTGCGGCTACTCATCGTCGTCCTCCACGGCGGGTTCGCCCGTCAGCCAGCCGTCCACCGAGACGGGGGTGCGGGGCCAGATCAGCAGGAACCCGGCCAGCGCCAGGAATCCCAGGTCCCGGAGGATCTCCGGGAGGTAGCTCGGGGCCTGCCCGGCGGCGAGCTGGCCGCCGCTGCCGAAGCAGCCGCAGTCGATGGCCAGCCCGCGGCTCCAGGCCGAGACGATGCCGGTGACGAAGACCACCAGCAGCGCGGCGGAGACGCCGGCGGCGAGCCGGGTGGCCAGGCCGAGCAGCAGGATCGCGCCGAGCGCCAGCTCCACGAAGGGCAGCGCCGCGCCGACCACCATGGCCACGTCGTACGGCAGCAGCTGGTACGCGTTGACCGCGCGCCCGGAGGCGGCGAGGTCACCGACCTTGGCGGCGCCGGCGACGAGCCAGACCGTGGCCAGGCCGAGCCGGGCGGCCAGGCCGATCCAGGGGCGGACGGCGGGCCAGCGGGCGGCCCGGATGCGGGGTGCGGTCACGATCATTGGTCGTCGCGTCCGGCCGATTGGTTCCACCGTTCAGCCGGCCAGCGCGTCGCCGACCGCGTCGACCAGGTCGTGCCGGGCGCGGGCCACCCGGGAGCGGATGGTGCCGACGGGCACCCCGGCCACGGCGGCCGCCTCGGCGTACGAGAGGCCGAGCAGCTGGGTCAGCACGAACGCCTCGCGGCGCTCGGCCGGCAGCCGGCGGACCAGGTCGGCGGCGCCGAGGTGCCCGGCCGGGTCGGGGTGCGGGCGGCCGGTGTGGGCGTCGGCGGCGAGCCGCTCGTCGAGCCGGCGCCGCCGGACGACGGTGCGCAGATGGTCGGCGCAGGCCCGCCGGGCGATGCCGAGCAGCCAGGTACGCGCGCTGGCGCGCCCCTCGAAGCCGGCCAGCGCCCGGAACGCCCGCAGGTAGGTCTCCTGGGTGAGGTCGTCGGCGGTGTCCGGGTCGACCAGGGCGGCGGTGAACCGCCACACCTCGGCCTGGGTGGCCCGGACGAAGGCGGCCTGGGCGGGGGGATCACCGTCGCGGGCGCGCAACGCCCAGTGCGTCGCCGTGTCGCGCGCAGTGCCGGGTGCCGCGTCGGGGCGGCCGGCGGTGGTGTCGCGCGGGGCGGGGATCACGTCACCCGAGGTTACGCGGCGTACCCGGGGCGAGCAGGGTCGTTCGGCCCTTTCTATGGCCCGGCCCACGTCGGGAACTTTCCCGCCCCACCACCCGACTACCTGCTCATGAAGTGCGACGACGTACGCGTGGCGCTGTCGGCGCGGCTGGACGGCGAGGATCCGCAGGCACCGGCCGCGGCGCTGGACGCGCACACCGCTTCCTGCCCCGACTGCCGGTCCTGGCTGGCCCGCGCCGAGCAGGTGACCCGGCTCACCCGGGTCCGCTCCGTGCAGGTGCCGGACCTGACGGCCCGGGTGCTGGCGGCGGTCGCCGCCGACCCGGTGCTGGCCGCGCGTTCACCGGCGGCCGTCCGGGCCGCCCGTCGTCAGGTGCTGCGGGTCGCGGTGGCGGTGGCCGCGGTGGCCCAGCTCGCCATCGCGCTGCCGATCCTGCTGGCCGGGCTCGGCGTGGCCGCCGACCCGCACACCAGCCGGGAGATGGCCTCCTTCGACGTGGCCCTCGCGGTGGGTTTCGCGCTGGCCGCCTGGCGACCGGAGCGGGCCCGGGCGTTCCTGCCGGTGGCGCTGGTGCTGGCGCTCTGCCTGGCCGGCACCAGCGTGGTCGACATCGCCAACTCCACCACCGCCGTGGTGCACGAGGTCGGCCACCTGGCCGCCGTGGTGCAGGCCGGCCTGCTCTGGGCGCTCGGCCGGGTCAGCGGCGAGGCCGACCGGCCCTGGTCGCGCGCGGTCGTGGCGGGGCGCGGGTGAGGCCGACCGTCCCGGGGCCGCCCGCCGCCGCCCCGCCGGGGTCGGACCGGTCCGGCGCCGGTACGGGGTCGGGTCGGCGCGGGGGCGTCGCGTCGGCGAGCATGGCCGGCATGAACGTCGTCGATCGTCGTTGGTTCGCGCGGCTGGGTACCGCCGCCGGCCTGCTGGTCACCCTCGTCGCGCTGCTGCTCGCCCCGGCCGCCCCGGCCAGCGCCCACGCCGTGCTGGCCAGCAGCAGCCCGGTCGCCTCGGCCGTGGTGCCGAGCGCCCCGGCCGAGGTGGTGCTGACCTTCAGCGAGTCGGTGCGCAAGGTCACCGGCAAGATCCGGGTGATCGCCCCGGACGGCTCCCGGGCCGACCGGGGCGAGCCCACCTTCGAGGGTGCGCTGGTGACCGTGCCGGTGGACCCGTCCGGGCCGCGCGGCACCTACCTGGTGAGCTACCGGGTGATCTCCGCCGACAGTCACCCGGTCTCCGGCGCCTTCACCTACTCGGTCGGCGCGCCCTCGACGCCCCCCACCGACTCGGGGGCGGAGAGCCGGGCGAACCCGGTGGTGGAGAACGCGGTCAAGGTGGCGAAGTACCTGGGCTACGTGGGCCTGCTGCTGGTGGTGGGTCCGGCGCTGGTGCTCGTCGCCCTCTGGCCGCACCGGCTGTCCCGCCGGGGCCCGGCCCGGCTCGCCTGGGCGGGAGTCGGGCTGCTCGCGCTGGCCACCCTGGCCGAGCTGTGGTTGCAGGTGCCGTACACCGCCGGGGGTGGGCTGACCGACGTCACCGGGGCCGGCTTCAGCGAGATGCTCGGCAGCACGTACGGCACCGCGCACCTGGTCCGCCTGGGTCTGCTCGCGGCGGCGGCGTTCCTGCTGCGCCCGCTGACCCGCGGCCCGGTGGGTCGTAGTGACGCGCTCATCCTGGCCGTGCTGGGCGGGGCGGGGCTGTTCACCTGGCCGCTGGCCGGGCACCCGGCGGCCTCCCCGGCGCCGGCCGTGTCGGTGGCCGTCGACGCGGTGCACCTGGGCAGCATGGCGGTCTGGCTGGGCGGGCTGGTGATGCTGGCGGTCTTCCTGCTGCGCCGCGCCGACGAGCGGGAGCTGGGGGCGATCCTGCCGATCTGGTCCCGCTGGGCGGCGCTGGCGGTGGCGGCGCTGCTGCTCGCCGGGATCGTGCAGGGGCTGATCGAGGTGGGCGGCGTGCGGCCCCTCGTCGACACCACGTACGGCCGGCTGCTGCTGGCCAAGGTGGGGCTGTTCGTGCTGGTGGTGGCGGTGGCCGCGTACTCCCGGTGGCTGGTGCGGCGGCGGACCGCCGCGCAGCGTCCGGTGCCGGTGCGGCGGGCCATCTGGGCCGAGCTGGCGATCACCGCGGTGGTGCTCGGGGTGACGGCCAGCCTGGTGCAGACCACCCCGGCCCGGGTCGCCGCCGATGACGTGGCCGGCGCCCCCGCCGGCTACTTCTCCACCACGCTGACCAGCCCGATCTACTCGCTGCAGGTGGAGCTGGATCCGGCCGAGCGGGGCAACAACTCGCTGCACCTGTACGCGTACACCAGGGACAACCGGCCGCAGCCGGTGGCCGAGTGGAAGGTGACCGCCGCGCTGCCGTCGGCGGGCATCGAGCCGATCGACATCCCGCTGCTGCCGCTGACCGACAACCACGTGACCGGGGAGATCAGCTTCCCGAGCGCCGGCGAGTGGCAGCTGCGCGTCACCGCCCGCACGTCCGACATCGACCAGGCCACGGTGACCGCCACCGTGCCGATCAGGTAACCAGAAGGGCTCTCCCACAGATGATCCGTCTCCGGCGTCCCGCAACCGCCGCCGCTCTCGCGCTCGCCGCCGTCACCACGGCGGTGCTCGGCTTCGCCGGGCCCGCCTCGGCGCACGTCACCGTCAACCCCAGGGAGGCCGCGCAGGGTTCCTACGGCCGCTTCGCCTTCCGGGTGCCGAACGAGAGCGACACCGCCTCCACCACAAAGGTCGAGGTGGTGCTGCCGGAGAACGCGCCGGTCGGCTCGGTCTCCACCATGCCGGTGCCCGGCTGGACGGTGGCGGTGGAGAAGCGCAAGGTGGACCCGCCGATCGAGGTGCACGGCAGCCAGCTCACCGAGGCGGTGTCGAAGCTGACCTGGACGGCCACCGGCGACGCGGCGGTGAAGCCCGGCCAGTTCCAGGAGTTCCCGGTCTCGATGGGCCCGCTGCCGCAGGTCGACCGGATGGTCTTCAAGACCCTGCAGACGTACTCCGACGGCAACGTCGCGCGGTGGATCGAGGAGCCGACGCCGGGCGCCGAGGAGCCGGAGAACCCGGCGCCGGTGCTCACCCTGGCCCCGGCTTCGGCTTCGGCCTCGGCCACGCCGGGGGCGGCGCCGGCCGGGCAGGCCGCGGCCGACGACGATGACGACGAGGACTCCGACGGGGCGGCGACCGGGCTGGCCATCGCCGGTCTGGTGGCCGGGCTGGCCGGCCTGCTCCTCGGTGGACTGGCGTTCGCCCGGACCCGCCGGGAGGCGACGCCGAAGGCGTGACCCGTTCCGCCCGCCGGCCCGTCGGAGTCGCTCCGGCGGGCCGGCGGCTTTCCGTCCCCACCGATATGCGCAGATCGTGGCGGTCTCGTCGGTAAGGTCGGCCGGGTACCCGGTCACCGAAGGAGACGGAACGGATGCGGTTCGTGCGGTCGCTCGTCGGAATGCTGCTGTTGGTCGTCGGGATTCCCGCCCTGCTGGCGGGAGGCGGCCTCAGTCTGGTCGCCCGGCACGCGAGCACGGACGGCACCTTCAGCGCCCGCTTCGAGCCGGTGCGCAGCGCGGGCCGGGCGGTGGTGGTGCAGGACGTCGACGCGCTGCTGCGCGCGGAGGCGCCGTTCACCCGGGTCGGCGAGGCGAGGCTGCGGCTGACGGCGCGTACCGCCGACGGGCCGGCCTTCGTCGGCTTGGCGCCCGCCGACGAGGTCCGCCGCTGGCTCGCCCCGGTCCCGCACGTCACGGTCGACCGGATCGCGCTGGCCCGCGGGCCGTTGCCGGTCCGGTTGACCGACGCCGGCGCCGCGCCCACCGCCGGGCCCGCCGGCGCGGTCCCGGCCGCCCCGCTCGACGCGCCCTTCTGGGTACGCGAGGGAATCGGCGCGGTCGAGTGGACCCCGGGTGAGCTGGCCGACCGCCGGTTGAGCCTGGTGGTGATGCGCCCCGACGGCGGCGCGGACCTCGCCCTGGACCTGCGGGCCGAGGTGCGGTCGGACTGGTTCCGCCCGGTGGCCTGGGGCGCGCTGGCCGGCGGGCTCCTGCTGATCGTGCTGGCGGTGCTGGTGCTGCTGCGCCCGGTACGCCCGCGCGAGGTGGTCTTCGTGGTCGAGCCGGACCAGGTTCCGGTGCTCGCCGGTCGGCTGGGTGTCAGCTCGCTCAGCGGCCTCGGCGCGGCGCCCGAGCCGGAGCGGCAGTTGGTGTCGGTCGGGGCACCCGAGCGGTCCCGGGCCGCCATCGGCGCGGTGCCGGCGCGCCGTCCGGCCACCCTCGCCGACCTGCCGCCGTGGCCGCCGGAGCGTCCCGAGGAGACGGCCGAACCGGTGCCCGGCAGCCCTCGGCCCGCCGGTACGGACTGACCCGCCACGGCGAACGGCCCGCCGCGCTGCCGACGCGGAGGGCCGTCCTCACCGGGGGATCGGTGCTACCCGACAGACGTCTGCGGTAGGTGTCGCCAGATTAGCGGCGAAAGTCGGCCACTGGAAGATCTGTCCATTTAGCGCAACTTATCTGTCGGTCGGCTCCGCCCGCCGGCGCACCGGGAGCGTCACCAGCAACAGCAGGGCCAGCAGCACGTAGGCGTTGCGCACCAGGAACTCCGCCGGGGTGTCGGTACGCGCCGGGGCCACGCCCCAGTCGAAGAAGGACACCACCCCGTAGATGATCACGAACGCCGTGCCGACCGCGAGCGCGAGCAGTCGACGGCGCTGGCGGACCCCCGCCATGGTGTCCCGGTCCGCGCGCAGCGCCGCGTCCACCAGCACCACCACCGCCGGGATGAACCAGTAGATGTGGTGGGTCCAGGTGATCGGGCTGACCAGGCCGCCGACCAGCCCGGTGAGGGTCAGCCCGGCGAGTTCGTCACCGGCCCGGGCGGCGCGGGCCGCCCGCCACAGGCCGTACCCGGCGACGACCGCGACCAGGGCCAGCCAGAGCAGCTGGTTCGGTTTGGCCGGCGCGTCGATCCGGCTGAGCAGCCCGAACAACGACTGGTTGCCGGTGTAGTCGGTGCGTCCGACCCGGTTGGTGGCCCACAGCTCGTGCGTCCAGAAGCGCCAGGAGTCCCGGGGCGCGAACGCCGCGGCCAGCAGCGTCGCCGCCGCCGCGGTGACGCTGGCCACCACCGCCGCCCGCCACCGCCGGCTCACCAGCAGGTAGGCGATGAAGATGCCCGGGAAGAGCTTGAGCGCCGTCGCCAGCCCGACGCCCACCCCGGCCCAGCGCCGCCTCCGGGGTACGGCGAAGAGCAGGTCGGCCAGGATCAGCACCACCAGCAGCATGTTGATCTGCCCGAAGGTGATCGTCTCCCGGGTGCTCTCCACCGCGAACACCAGCAGCACCGCCACGGTGAGGGTGAACGTCCGGGGCAGCCCGTGCCGTTCGATCACCGGGCGGACCAGCCACCGGGTGGTCACGATCACGCCGATCGCGGTCAGGACGGTGAAGACGGCGATCGTCACGCCCAGCGGGAGCATCGCGAACGGCCGCAGCAGCAGCGCGCTGAACGGCGGATAGGTGAAGTACAGCTCGCCCTGGACGCGGTCCGGCTGCACGTAGTCGTAGAGCGGGTGCCCGGACGACCACCAGTCCATCGCCCGCATGTAGATCTTCAGGTCGAAGAAGTCGTGCACCATGCCGGGCAGGTAGAGCGCTGGCAGCACGGCGGCCAGCGCCAGCACCGTGACGACCCGACGGACCGTCCGGCCCCCCTGGTCGTCGGAGTCGACGGCGGGTGGCGCGACCGGTTCTGCTGGCACGGGGAAACCCTAGCGGTCCGCTCCGCCGCCGGTGCCGAGGCGCGACACCTGGGCTGCGGCTAGTCTGTCCCGGTGGCTGACCTTCTCGTCTGGATCGACTGTGAGATGACCGGGCTGGATCTCGCCGGCGACGCGCTGATCGAGGTCGCCGCGCTCGTCACCGATCCCGACCTCAACGTGCTGGGCGAGGGGGTCGACGTGGTCATCCACGCCGACGAGGCGGCCCTGGCGGCGATGCCGGAGATCGTGGCCACGATGCACGGCAAGTCCGGGCTGACCGAGGAGGTGCGGCGCTCCACCGTCACCCTGGCCGAGGCCGAGGACCTGGTGCTGGATTACGTCACCAGCCACGTCAAGGACCCGCGTACCGCCCCGCTGTGCGGCAACTCGATCGCCACCGACCGGGGTTTCATCGCCCGGGACATGCCCCGCCTCGACGCCCACCTGCACTACCGCATGATCGACGTGTCCTCGATCAAGGAGCTGACCCGGCGCTGGTACCCCCGGGTGTACTTCGGCCAGCCGCAGAAGGGCCTCGCCCACCGGGCGCTGGCCGACATCCGGGAGAGCATCCGCGAGCTGGAGTACTACCGGCGGACGATCTTCGTACCCCTGCCCGGACCGGACGTGGAGACCGCCAAGGGGATCGCCGCCCAGTTGTAGACCGGGGCGTCGGCCCGCGCGGGCGGACGGTGCGCAACCCGCTGGACGGGGGCGGCGGGAGTGTGGCTATTATTAGTCCGCACCGCCCGGGCGACCGGCGCGGAAGGCATGGTGGCTGTAGCTCAGTTGGCAGAGCACCGGGTTGTGGTCCCGGTTGTCGTGGGTTCAATTCCCATCAGTCACCCCAGACACGAAGGCCCCCTCCTCGCGGAGGGGGCCTTCGTCGTGTCCGGGCCGGTCAGGGGGTGGGTTCCACGCTGGGAGCCTCGTCGCCGGGGGTGGCCTCCGGGCTCGGAGTGGCCTCCGGCTCCTCGTACGGCACGGCGCTGCCCTTGACGTAGTCGTCCCAGCTCATGTTCCAGTCGGTCCAGCCGTTGCCGTTCTGGAGCTTGCGCTCGGTGCCCTTGACCGTGATCGGGTCGCCGATGCGGGTGTTCTCGAAGAGCCACTTGCCGTCGGCCATCGAGACGTTCACGCAGCCGTGCGAGACGTTGACCCGGCCCTGCTTCCCCTCCGACCAGGGCGCGGCGTGGATGAACTCGCCGCCCCAGGTGAGCCGCTGGGCGTAGTCGATCTTCGTCCGGTACCCCTCCTCGGGGCCCAGCTCCGCCAGCGTGTCGAAGACCGTCTTGCGGAGCTTCTCGATCACCACCATGGTCCCGCTGGACGAGGGGGTGGTCTTCTTGCCGAGGCTGACCAGGATCGTCTTGACGACCTTGCCGTCCCTGGTGACGGTCATCCGCTTGGTCTTGTTGTCCACCTGCATCACCAGCGACGGGCCGATCTTGATGTCGACGGTCAGGTCGGAGCGGCCGTACCAGCCGTCGCCCATCGGCAGCCCGCCGGCCTGCACCCGGTACGACACGGTGGTGCCCGACTGCCAGAACTCCTTCGGGCGGTAGCGGACCTCGGTGGGGCTGGACCAGTGCCAGATCCCCTCCTGCGCCGGCGTGGAGGTGACGGTCATCCGACGCTGGACGTCGTCGCGGTAGTCCTCGGGGATGGCCCGGCCGAACCGGACGATCAGCGGCATGCCCACCCCGACCACCTGGTTGTCGCCGAGGAAGCTGGTGATCCGTACCTGCTTGTCGGGCTCGGCCATCACGGTGAAGGCGCTGGTCGCGGTGGCCGGCTTGCCGTCGTCACCGGTCGCCGTGACGGTGGCGGTGTACTTCTCGCCGTACTCCAGGGCGCCCGCGGGGAGCCAGCTCTTGCCGTCCGCGGCGAGCTCGCCCTCGACGGCCTTGCCGCTGGCGTCCGTGAGTTCGACGCTGGTCTCCTTGGCGTCCTTCGTGGTGAAGGTGATGCCGGTGGAGGCCGGGACGTCGGTCGCGTCGGCCTTGGGCTCGGTGATGGTGGCCGCGGCCTTCGGGGCGCTCTCGCCGCTGCCCTGCCAGCTCGACGGCTTGTCGTCGCCGGAGCCCGTGCAGGCGGAGGTGAGCGCCAGTGTCGCGGCGAGGAGCCCCGCCGCGAGTGCGCGGCGCCGCCCGGCGTGCCGGGTCAGCCGGTGGTGGGTAGCTCGCATGATTCCCTCACAGTCGTGGTCCCCGATGCCCCATCCTCTCCCACTGACGCGAGAGAGCGCCGGTCGGTTGCCGGCCGTGAACAGAAACACGTTGATGGGGGAGTGCGAATACCGGTAAAATATGGGGCTTTCGCGAGGGCTGCTCGGTTCCGCTGGCCCCCACGCTCCAGTGACCGGCGCGGGCCGGGCCCGCTCCGGTCGGGCCGGCGTGACCGCCGACCCGACCGGGTGGGTGTTACAGCAGCGGGCCGGAGCCGCCGTCCGGCACGGGCAGGGCGCTGCCCTTGACGAACTCCGACCAGCTCAGGCTCCAGGCCGTCCAGCCGTTGCCGGGGGCGACGCGGCGCTCGGTGCCCTTGATGGTGATCGGGTCGCCGATCTTCGTCTGCTCGAAGAGCCAGCGGCCCATCGCCATCGAGACGTTGACACAGCCGTGCGAGACGTTCTGCCGACCCTGCACCCCCTCGGACCAGGGCGCCGCGTGGATGTACTCGCCACCCCAGGTCAGCCGCTGGGCGAAGTCGATGTCGGTGCGGTACCGGTTGTCCGGGTCGGGGTCGTCCATGGTGTCGAAGACCGTCTTCTCCTTCTTCTCCATCACCACGAGAGTGCCGCTGGAGGAGGGAGTGCTCTTCTTGCCCAGGCTGACCGGCAGGGTGCGGACCACCTCGCCGTCCTGGTACACGGTCATCTTCTTGGTGTTGTTGTCGACCTTCATCACGAAGGACCGGCCGATCTTGGCGGTCGCCGTACGGTCGACGTTGCCGTAGCGGCCGTTGCTCAACGGCATGCCGGCCAGCGCGATCCGGACGTCGAGGGTGGTGCCCGGCTTCCAGTACTCCGGAGCCCGGTAGTAGGCCTGGGTGCCGTTGTAGACCCAGTGCCAGGCGCCCGGCTGCGGCGGGTCGGTCTTGACGAACATCCGCTTCTGCACCGCCGCCCGGTCCTTCTTCGGGATGCCCGGGTGGAACTCGACGACCACCGGCATGCCGACGCCGTACGTCTTGTCGTCGAAGAGGTAGAGGCCGGAGCTGATCATCGACTTCGGCTTGGCCATGGTGGTGAAGGTGCTGGTGCCCTGCCGGGGCTCGCCGCCGGTGCCGGTGCCGGTCACCGTGGCGGTGTACTCGGCGCCGTACTTCAACGGGGCCGACGGCACCCAGGAGGAGCCGTCCACCCGCATCCTGCCCGCGATCTGCTTGCCGTCGGCGGAGGCGAGGGTGACCGAGGACACCGTGCCGCCGCCCGGCAGCTTCGCGCTGATCTCGGTGCTCACCGGCTTGTTCTTCGCCCCGTCGGCCGGGCTCACCGTCAGGCTCTGGGCCGGCGCGGAGGTCCCGGCGTCCTGCGGGGCCGCAGGTGCGCCCGTACCCGGAGCCACACCGGCGCCGACGAACTCGGCGGCCTTCTTCTGGTCGTCTCCGCACCCGGTCAGTGCCAACGACGTCACCAGGGCCAGGGCACCCACGATCGCCCCGGCCCGCGTGAACCTGCCCATTCCCACCTCAGTTCTCGCGTGCCTGGCGACATGGTGCCGTATCGACGCCGCCGCGCTGGTCCCGCCAAGCGGCCGGACGAGCGATTTCGTGGCTTTTGCCCGTTAAGCTCGGCCGAACAGGTGAGCCGGGTATCGGATTGGAACCCGGCTCAGGGACCTGCTAATGTTCTCTCCGTTGCCAACGAGCGCCGCTAGCTCAACTGGCAGAGCAGCGGACTCTTAATCCGCGGGTTCGGGGTTCGAGTCCCTGGCGGCGCACCACTGGGAAAGCCCCTGGCCTGGCGTTTCACGCCGGTCGGGGGCTTTCTTCGTTGCGGTGGGCGGTGGCCGGGTGCTCATTGGGTGCTCGGGAGCGGTTGGACTGCTCGGGCGCTTCGGGATGGTGGAGGCCGCCGGGGACTGCGGCTCTGATCGACTGCCGGCAGGCCGGACGCCTCGACTCGCCCGAGGTCGCCGTTAATCTGAGGCTGGTCTCGGAGCGACAAGCGGGCGCACGGGCTGGATGCCGTGCTGAGTGGCTACTGGCACGCCGATATCCGGCAGCGGCGGTCGGGGCCGTGCTGTTCATCGCCGACTACGGCGAGCGTGAGCAGCAGTTGCAGGTCGACCTGATCCGCCGGCCCGTGCGAGCCCCGTCGCCACCACCGCGAAGGACCTACTGCACCGGAACGCCGACGAGCAGGTATGGCGGATGGCGGGCGATGAAGGGCCGCCGACGACTGATCAACCTTGCAACTTGAGAGGTGGCACTCCAGTGCTGGCCCACCCTCGACTTGCGTCCGGGCGATCTGACGAGAAGAGCGGCCATCAGTGGTGCCGGCCGTTGACGCGCTTTCTGCCGACGAGCGTCAGGCCGGTTGACGTGTGAACGGCGGTGGGTTCGTCCCGGCTAGTGGCAAGGACGTCAGCGGGCAGCGTGGTAGCAGTCCCACAGCGGCACCCACAGTTGGGCCAAGTCGCGACAGCGGCCCGCAATACGTCTACGTGAACGTGGTTCGGGAGCTCTGAGCCTCGCCAGGCCGTGTACCCCCACGTACAGGACGGGTTCACAGTTTCCAGTACGTTGGAGTACTTGACCCCACACTGGTCGTCGGGATACCGTTCCGGTGAACGTGGTCGGAAGAACTCGGCGGTCCCGGATCGGGTGCGCCAAAGACGATGCCCCAGGCGGCATGCCGAAGCAGAGGCGGACCTGGGGCCTACTCATGCACCGTATCACGGCATCATGCTGCCGTGGTGTCGCGATCCGAGGGGGCTCAAGATGACTTCCACCGACGACAACGACGACTGGATCAGCGAGGCGCTCTCCGAGGCGAGGTTCGCCCCGTACCTTGAGGAATGCGGCGGCGACATGGCCGCCGGGTGGCGACTGTATATGTGGAACATGGGCGTTTCCGCAGCATTCTACCCACTGCTGCACTTCGTTGAGATCACCTTGCGTAACGCGCTGCACCGCGAGCTGGGTGCCCGGTTCGGACGTGTGGACTGGTGGTCGGTGGCACCGCTTAACGACCATGGGCAGCAACTGGTGAAGCAGGCGCGGGAAAAACTGTTCGGGCAGCGTTCGCCGCAGAACGCGGACGACCTGGTGGCGAAGCTGACCTTCGGCTTCTGGGTGTCACTAGTGAGTCAGACCTACGACCGCACGTTGTGGGTGCCCGCTCTGCACCGGGCGTTCCCGCACTACCGCGGGCGTCGCGACGCCTTGCATGCGGAGCTCAAGGAGGTGTTGTGGCTGCGCAATCGCGTGATGCACCACGAGCCGATCCACCGGCGTGACCTGAAGGCTGATCACGCAAAGATTTACCGGCTGATCGACCACATGTCGTCCGGGCTGGCCGCGGCCGTGCGGCTGGTCGACCAGGTCCCGCACGTGCTGCGGCTCGTTGACCGGTGAGGATCCCTTCATGACCGAACGTGGCCAGAGGCTGACACTCACCGACATCGCGAAGCTGGCGCAGGTCGGTGTCAGTGCGGCCAGCAACTGGCGCAAGCGGCACACTGGCTTCCCCCGACCCACCGTGGTGTCCGGGCAGGAGTTGTTCGCTTCGGACGAGGTCGCACGCTGGCTCACTCAGCGCAAGATCGCCCGCAACGGCCTGCAGTCTGACGAGGTGCCAGGTACCACGTACGGCGACAGGTTCATCCGCAATGGTGGCGCACCCGCACCGAGCGTTCAGGCGGAGCCATCGCACGTCCCGGCAGAGGTTCGTTCTGACTGGACCAACAAACTGTGGCGGATCATGGATCTGCTACGCAGCGACCTCGAGCTCGTGTCTGCTGTCGACTTCATCATGGCCATGCTGTACCTCCGGACAACCGATCCAGAGCTTTGGCGTGTGGTCACGGAGCAGCGCTCTTGGGGAGCCGTGAACTGGATGCTGCGCGATGTGCCCTTGTGGGAGCACGACGTTGCGCTGTTCCCCACCGTCGCCTCGGATCTCTCCGGCGAGCAGCAGCTCGTGGAGGCGATCAGGCTCTTCGAGGAGATCGACCTCGACAGCGTGGGGTCAGCCCCGATGTTCGACGCGCTGCTGGAGAAGGTTAATCGCGACCTCGGCCGGCACGGCGGCCACTTCACACCGTCCTCCGTGGTGAGGTGCATGCTTGAGGTCCTCGATCCAGGAAGCACGCACACCGTGTACGACCCGTCGTGCGGATCTGGCGAACTGCTCGTGGCAGCGGCACAGCATGGCGTGGAGTCGCTATTTGGCCAGGCGATGAACGTACGCTCGCTCCGGATGACGCTGCTCAACCTGTCGATGCACGACAGTGAGGCGAAACTGCGAATCGGCGGCCCCGAAATCATGCGCGGGGCGTTCGCCGCTGAACAGTTCGATGTCGTTCTGTCCAATCCACCCTTCAACGTCACACTTCCAGACGACATCGAACAGGACGCGTGGCCATTCGAGGCGCCGACCAAGCGCGCCGCGAACTTCGCATGGCTGCAGCTCGCATTGCACAAGTTGAAGCCGGGCGGACGTGCTGGGGTTCTCATGCCGAACGGAACACTGTTCATCCGTGGAGTGAACGCGGAAATCCGGCGCAAGATGATTGAAGCAGGAGTGGTCGAGGGGATCATCGCATTCCCCGCAGGGCTATTCGCGGCCACCGGAATCCCGGTGTCGCTCTGGCTTATCCGACGACCAAAGCCTGACGCGCCCGCACCGTCGGAGATCCTCCTCGTCGACGCCACGAGCATGGGTGTGACGAACGAGCGCGCTCAACGTGTCCTACGTGACGACGAAGTGGCGAAGATCGTTCAGGAGTACCGCCACTGGCACGACTTCGGCCGTTCGGGGAACTTCGATCACTCAGCTGCCTTCGCTCGACCAGTCAGCATCGAGGAGATCCGGCGGAACGACTATGACCTCCAGCCACGGCGGTACGTGCGCGAAGAGATCGACTCCCGCAGCCTGCTGGCGGAAACGCCATCAGCGAGGATCGAATCGTTGCAACGGGAGATGGACGGGCTGGACGAGCGGGCAAAGCGGACTCGCCGCGATGTCGATACCCGTCTCGCGGCGCTACACGACTCGACCGCCCGGAATCGGCGCGAAGTGTCTCTCGGCGACATCTGCGACGTTCACTCAGGACCGGGCACAGTGGACCGTGAGCGCGGGCTGGCTGTGCAGGGTTGGACGCCGCTCGTGCTGCCCCGCAACATCAAGCGCGGCCACCTCAGCCACGATGAGCTGGACACGGTCAAGCCCGAGATCTCCGCGAAACTCGTAAACTACATGCTCCGACCGGGTGACATCGTCTGCGCGCGATCAGGAACGCTCGGCCGACACGGACTCGTGCGGGAAGGCGAAGGCGGATGGCTTTTGGGACCCAGCTGCATGCGCCTGCGACCCGGTGGCGATGAGGTCGTTCCCGAGTACCTCGTGCATTACCTGAACAGTCCCGATGTGCACAGGTGGATCACGTCCAAATCGCGCTACTCCACCGCGATCCCGCACATCAGCGCCGCCACATTGCGAGAACTGGTCATACCGCTGCCATCGGTTGTGGTGCAGCGGGAAATCGCAGCCACGATGGATTCAATCGATGTGCATATCGAACAGCGCGAGCGAAGTGCCTCGATCATGCAATCCCTGCGCGATCTGGTCTTTCCTTCACTGATGCACCCGTGAACTGAGCGGCGCTTCGGCGGCAATTCGACCGGAACCCGCGTAAAATGTAGTAGTGGTTTGGCGATCCGCCGTGAGGGCTTCCGCAGGCCCGGTGTTCATGGTGCTATCTTGGCGCGTGTCGTCGACACGGAGACCGCCGCCCTCGGGCCGGACGGCCGCCTTCGCAACAACTCGTGGCCTGACCCGCATGCAATTTCACGTGGCGACCCCGCAGCTTTATAGCTTGAGTTCGAGTCCCTGGCGGCGCACCGGTAGGTGCCGAATGGGCCCGTTGCCAGGACGTGTTCTCGGTCGTCGATGATCTCGATGGCCGCGGGCCGCTTGTGCGGGTCCATGCCGATGAGGACGCGTTTCACGCTCGTCCTCCTCGATCAGACAAGGGCTGATGTCAGCGAGGAGGGCAGCGTACTGCGAGCTTGGGCAGACCCCTTGATCCTCTTGAGCCTCTCCGCGCCCCGGTGACCGGCAGGACGCGTGCCATAGGAGAGCCCCACCAAACCGCGGTGGGCAGCCGATGAAGCGATTCCACCGGTCACCTCGACCAAGCCTGCCGGGCTGCGGTCGTACCAGCAGTAGATAAGTAGCCGATGAGCGCTACTTACTAGTCGTGGAGAGCCCGCTCTCGGTGACGACGGAGCGCCTCCTTGTTCGGCTGGCTAGCGGATCCGGTCGGCCGGCGTAGCAAAACTCCATCGAACTCGGCGTACTCGGTGTCCTTGAGTTTTGGATCTACGCGGACGTGGTTGCGGCCGTCGATCCAGATGAGCGTCTTGTCGAAGAGGTTGTGCAGGTCGGCGCGCAGCAGTAGGCCGTTGCTGACGTGGTCGCGACCACCATGAGCGACTGGATCGATGTGCGCGGCCTGAAGCACGTGGCTGACGTCGCACCCGCTAATCGCGCACCGTCCATGATAGGCCTTCATAAGCGCGGCCCGGAATGCCGGTTGGCCTTGCCGGTCCAATACCTGCTGGAGTCGCCGTATACGGGTCTGTGGCAGTACCTGTGGTCGCGGTGCACGTAAGGCATCGAGCCAGTCCTGGATCCGGCTGATCTCATCCAAGTCGAGCGTGCGTACGGTCCGCGGTGAAGAGGAGAGGACCTCGGGTGGCGTCGAGACGGAGAGGAGCTGCCTGGTCGTCTGCGTATCCCACTGAATGTAGATCCGCCATTGATTATCGCGTTCCGACCAGCGTGGATCATCAATAGCAATGCCGCGTGCGACGATCCGAGAGTGGGGGGCGCCTGCGTACACCCAGATCGTGTCGCCAGCCGTCAGTAGGCGGAAGCTGCTACCCAGGTGCCAATCGGCGATGCCGCTTGGCCGGACGGCTCGAAACGTGTCGAGTACACCCTCCCCGTATCCCCACGCTTCCGGGTCGTTCTCATTGACTGGATAGACGAACTCTTTCATCGACTCATCTGCCTGCCCTGCCATCGGAGTGCTCACCCTCTGCGCTTGGTGTCGTCCTGTGGTGCCCGATCGGGCCTCACGGCGATCATTTTCTCGAACGGCCCGAGACATACCTCCAGACCGCATGGTCTAGGTCCCGGGGATCTACTTCAAGGCGCTCAGCGGAACTTAGGTAACAGCTGTGCAGATCGGCGTATGAGAGAGCCGGCACCCCGGCTTCGGAGGCAAACGAACGAAGATGAACATCGACTGCTGCAGTGGACATGCCAGCCAGGATGCACAGGTAGTCCGCAGTCTTCGGACCGACACCGTTTACCGCACGGAGTCCGCTGACGTTCTCGCGGCTACTAAGGAAGACCGCAAGTTGGTCGACGGTGTTGACACCATGGTCGGCCAGGTGGAGCGCAAGTCGATGGATTTGGTCCGGCTTCTTGCCGGGCCACCTGAGAACCTCGCGTAGGCGGTCGGGGCCGCCGAGCGCCAACAGACCGCTTGTTGTATCGGCACCTGGCTGGTCGGAGCGAAACCGCCGCGCCCGGGCGTTAACCGTCTCGTATCGCATCCCTGCCTGCAGAATCGCATCGACGAGAATGGCGCCCACGTGGCCGTAGCTGCTCTGCTGGTGTGCGTCAATAGATAGGTTCACATGTCGGACGTGGGTAACTAGCGCAACGATGTGCGGCACAAGGCGGGCGGCAGGGTCAGACATCCCACAATCCTTGCGTATCGAGGCCACCCCGATGCGATGGGCTCGCACTCATTTGCCGGTCGCGGGTGAACTGCGGCCACTACCGCTGAGCGTAGCCGGAACCGGTACGGGGCTGGTTGGCGGTGATGGTCACGATGACGTCGTTTCCGAGCGCCGCATCAATGTGGCAGTGCAGGCCGAGTTCGATGATGCGGCCGTCTCGGGGGTGCCAGGATCGGCCGGGCGTAATGCTTCCGAGGATCGGGTCGAGCGCATCGATCGTCGGTTTCCACAGATTTGTCCAGTTGCGCTGTGGTCCCACGGTGAAGGCCAACTGAAGCCAGACTGGGCCGTCCGGGAGCGGGTTGGCGGCGCTGAGCTGGTCGTGGATCTGCTGCTTGAACCCGGACGACTGGCTAGATGCCGTGGTCCGGACGGTGTAGGGGCGATCGAAGATGGGGCTGCCGTGGACCGGCCGTGCTTGCTCTACCCGCACCCACGATGTCTCCGACGTTTGCTTGGTGGCCCACGCGCTGACGAACCGCCGTCCAGTTCGCTTGGCGAGGTGAGTGACCAGTGGGAACAGGTAGTTGTCGAGGTCGTGTTGATCGAGCAGGGGCGTAGCGGGAGGTAGGCCGACGTCCAGCCTGAGCACGAGCGGGTCGGCCAGTGTTTCCAGCCGCGGTCGCACCACCCGTTCGGCGGCGGCGAGGAACGCTTGGAGCCGGACCTGGTCGGGGTCTCCAGCGGTGTTCCAGCTTGCCAGGCGGGGTTGTACATCGAGCCGCAGGGGATCGCTGGTCGGCGGAGCGAACAGCGGACCGGCGGGCCTCGTGGCGATTCCGATGTTGGTGTGGGCCGGCGATGGGGCGGTGCGTGGGGATCGGCGTTCCAGTTGTGGCGGTCGAGCTGGTGCCGACCCGGGCTGCGGCACCGGGTATGAGTGAGCTGGCGGAGCGTGCGGTCCCGGTGTGACGGTGCGGTCGAGACAGCGACCGCACAGCGTTGCCTCACCGCCCAGCCCCTGGCGCGCGAACGCTTCGAGTTCGTCCCGATCGCCGCAGATCTTGGCGTAAGCGGCGGTCCATTGTCGTCCGTAGGTAGGAAGTCCGCCGATGGCGCTGCAGTTGGCGCGATGCAGCACCAGGTACGCCGGCCCTGGCTTCCTGAGGGTGTTGATCACGAAACCGTCTGGGTGGGCAGCAAGCCAGTCGAGGTAGCCTGCGTCATCATCGACGAAACGCCGCATCCGATCAGCGTGACAGCGAACCAAGGCACTGTCACCCCGCGATCCGGGTGGTACCGGTTGCTGGAGTCCAGATTCGTCGCGTGATCACAAGGGCGGTGTTGGCGATCAGCTCTGCTGCGGCTGGGGCGGAGATCATTCCCGCCCGGCATGATCGGGTTCAGCGGGCTCGACCATCGAGTCTTGATGGAGATCGTCCGGGGGCTTTCGGCTGAACCCGCTCCTGGGCGCGGCTGCGCAGATCGGCGTTGTCCTACGGCTCCCTCTGGGAGTGCTGGCCGACAGGTCCTCTCAGCTACCGCTGTGATGGGTTTGAACCGGCCAGTGCGGGGATGTTACGAAGTTGATCTGGACGAAGGTTGGCTCGAATGATTCCAGGCGGTCGTCCTCGTCGGGACGTAAAGGCCAGCATTTCGCACGGGGTGATCGCCAACTCGACGCTGAAGTCGTGTTCCGCGTGAGGTAGTCGGTCGTCGACGAGTTGGATCTGGTGGATCGTGGTCGCGATGGAGGTGTCCGCTGTGATGAGCCCCGCCTCGGCGAGGAGAGCGACCTCGAGGTCGGAGTACCCCGCTCCCTTGCCGACCCGTACGCCGTCGTGTCGGCTGACGGCGACGCTGCCGCAGACGATCAGGTCCACTGGGTGCATCTCGTCGGGTCCCACCGTGGGGGCGAGCTCAGGTGCACCGGTACTCGTAGCGGCCTTCTCGAATGGGGTCTCGAGGACGGTGGGGTCGAGCAGGTAGAAGGGCTTGGGGGTGGCGAGTCTCGGTACCGCCATGTAGAGCAGTTTGCCCTCTTGCAGGGCTCGTACCCGGACGGGCAGCTGTGCCCGGTCGGGGTTGCACTTGATGACCCGAGCCTTCTTCCATACATCCAGTTCCGCGAGGCGGGCTGCGGCCGCCTCCTTGCCAACGAAGTCGGGAATGTGGCCGTGGACGCCGGGTGGGGCGGCGCCTTCGCGTTCGAGGAGGTCCCAGACGTGCTGCCGGACGGCGTGCTTCGCGTGGTCGATCTCGTCGAGGCTGGTCACGCTGGTGCTCCTAGGGGGTCATGAGAGTGAGGAGTCGGTCGTTGACGTCCTGGACCGAGGGCTCGTCGCGCCAGGGGCGTAGCTGCCGGGCGGCGGCGAAGGCGAGGTTGAGGCCGCCGCCGGCGCGGGTCCGCTCGATGACGTCGATCGCCTGGTGCAGGTAGGAGGTCGCGGCGTCGACGTCGCGCCGGAGGACGCTGGCGAGGGCGAGGTTGCCGAGGACGACGGCCGTGGACTTCCGGCGTGCGGCGATCAGTTGTCGGGCGTTCTCCAACGCCGAGACGGCTTCGACCGGCTTGTTCAGGAAAAGCGAGCAGGAGCCTGCGAGCCGTGCGTGGTGGCTGGGGCAGAAGAGGGCGGTGGCTGGGTCACGGGGGTCTACGGCGGCGAAGTGAGCTTCAGCGGCGCCGAGAGCGTCGGAGCAGTCCCGGGCCTCGCCGAGCATCGCGTGTGCCTCGGCGCGGTGCAGTTGGGCGAGGCCCGCGATGACCTGACTGTCGCTGCGGCTGATCGCGGCGGCGCGTGTGGTCAGGACAAGCCCAGTGGCCGGCTGCTTGGTGCCGTAGAGGGCGAGGTAGCTCTTGCGGAGCAGCGCGTTGGCCTCTGTGACGACGTCGCGCGTTTCCTGAGCCGCGCTGATCGCCTGGTCGAAATACACCGTGCTGGTGGCGTGGTCGCGCCGCTGTGAAGCGTCCCAGACGAGTTGACCCATCAGCGTCCCGGACTCGGCGACGGCTGCCGCCAGTTCGCGCTGAACCGGGCCGTTACTGGAGTGCTGGCGCAGGAAGATCGTCTGACCGTGTAGCTGCCCGGCCTCGGCGAGCAGGAGCGTCGAGGGCGTGTGGTCGTAGCGCTCGTCGAGGCGCTGCACGCGCTCCCGGAGGTACGCGACGGCGACCAGGTCGACGCGGCTGGGGTGGCGCAGCACGTAGCCGAGACGCTCGTCCGGCGGTGACGGCGGCTGGCCGATGTCGGCCAACAGGTCGGCCAGTTCCTCGACCGACAGGTTGAGGGCTGCGGCGAGGCGCGGTCGGTGCCAGGGCTGCGGATCTGTTTCCGCCCGTTCCCACCGGACGACGGTGGAGCGGTCGATGCTGAGGGTTTCGGCGAGGCGTTCCTGGCTCAGCCCGATCGCCTTGCGGCGCTGGGCCAGCCGGTGCCGGCGCTTGCCCGCCACGTACCGCCTCCCTCCGCCGCTGATCGTCACGGATCCATTCATCCAGCTCACGCCTGGTGACGCAATGGGGATGCGTCAGTTCTGCGCCGTTGCCGCGCTGGGAACCGGCGATCGCCAGCGGTTGTGTAGACGCATGGCCCGGGACGGGTGCTGGCGGACGGCGCCGAGCAGTGCAAGGCGAGACGTTGTCCTAGCTTCCCGCCCGTCTCGGTGCCACTCCAAGCCCGAACTGTTGAGTGGGGATACCAGGTGAGCGTCGACGAGCGAGACCGGCCCGATTCATCCGCAGCGCTGTCTGACGAGCAGATCGAGAGCGGCCACCGGCCGATGCACCCGCCGAGCATCCCATCACGCGTGCGGGTGACTCCCCGCCTACGCACCGCCACGAGTGCTATGCGGGTGGATTGGCGGCGCTCCGCACCGACACCGCGCCACCGCATCTCGGCGGTGGGCTCGTCGGCACCGCGGCGAGCCCACCGGGGGTGGGGGACGTATTCGGCGGGGGAGCGGGCATGACGGTGTACGTCTCGCGCAACGCGGCACTCGGTCAACCGTGGCGACCTGAACTCCCGGCACGTGTTCCCTCGCAGGCACCGGTCAGAGCGGCCGATCCGCCGCTGCTCACCCACGTATGGCGTCAGCTGTTCGACCAGCAGGCTCGAGAAAGCAACCGCCCATGAGCGGAGAGCAGCCACGCCCTGCGAGGGTCCACCGTCTCAGCTCGGTGCCTAGGGATCATCTGCCGCTGCGTCCGCTCTGGCTGTGCCGTACCTGCGGCCAACCCTGGCCCTGCGGACGAGCGAAGCTCGCTCTCCTCGCCGACTACGACGGCAGCCCAGTCAGCCTGTTCCTCTACCTGGCCGACCTCCTCCACGACGCCATCGACGACCTGCACAAGCTCAACCCCAGCACCACAGGAAGCGCCGCCGACATGTTCGACCGGTTCCTCGGCTGGCCCGCACGACACACCCGCTCCCACCGGATGACCAGGACCCTCCCCCTACCGGCCGAGGAGCCAGAAGCCTGAGCGACATCAGACCCCACAGTTCAGGGACTTGGTCGCCGGCAACGTGCTCCAGTAACCGATCGCGGCAATCCTGGCCCGAGCCGGTGACCTGCGGTACGTCTCCGAGATCATCGCGGCATTCAGCGACTACGCCGACACTGCACTTTTGCGACCTCTGCCGCGCAGGCTTGGCCGCACGGCCAGCACCTTTGCCCTGGCGCGACGGTCCAGGACGATTGGTAGACCTGCAAGCCCTGGCGCGGGCAGTCACGAGACTCCAGCACTGTCGACTTGCGGAGGCGAATCATGCGCTGTGTGCTGTGACTGAAAGCCCTTGACACCGGCACCCCTGTCGAGCGGTACTGGATACACGTTCCCCGTGCGGCGGTCGCGTTCGCCGGGCCATATCGGTCGATGCGTGGGCGCTCCGTAGGGGCGCTCGCTGTCGTTCTGGCCCCCACTTGAGCGGCCCGTCGACCGGGTGCCGAAGGAGCGACAGGAGGACCGCGATGAAGGATCTTCTCCCGGCGAGTTGAGCCGGTGCGTCGCGCCGCCGCGCTTCGGCGTCTGAGCGCGTAGGCGCCGCCTTGTCCCGGCCCGTGCGGGTCCAGGGCCTGCCTGGGATGGCCCCCTGCTGGCTCGCTTCGCCATTGTCCGAGCATCTCCCGTAGGCGGCCGTGCAGGTCACGGTTGCGGCGGCAGATGCTGACCCCGTCCGCATTGCCGCATCGGTGCCGGTACGGCACGTTCCTTGACATCTCCACAGTGGGCTGCACCTGCTCGCCCTCCAGTCGCCGGCCCACGTGATCCCGGTCGTCAGTTGTCTGCTGCCCGCCATTCGGTGTTCGACGGGGGCAGGGCGGGCCGCTCTACTCGGTGCCGCAGGTCCGGCGCCGACCACATCTTGGACACGACAAAAGGAGTTCCGTTGTTCTCCCGAGTACCTTCGTCCGCCGCCGGGATCGCTGGCGGTGACAGATTCCGGCTTGACCCCCGTCCGGGGGTCGGGCTTGACGTCCCCGTTGGGGTCGGTCTTCAGCCCGACCCCCGAACGGACCCCCTGTTCCTTCTCACACCGCAGGTCAGCCCGTCTGTCAGCGCTGGAGACTTGTCCTGCGACAGACCCTGTCTGGTCTCGGGTCTCTCCCCCTGGGGAGCGCCATCCCCGTCGAGGGAGGTGGTGGTTGTTGGATGATCCGGTTCTGCGGGTGCAGTCGCAGCTGACCGACCGGGACCGGGTGCTGCTGGGCTGGCTGTACGACCACGGAGTGTTGACGTCGTTCCAGATCGCCCAGGCGCTGTTCCCATCGCTGGACTTCTGCCAGCGCCGGCTTCGGACGCTGTACCGGCTGCGCCTGGTGGCCCGGTTCCGGCCGCAGCGCGCCGACGGCGGCTCGTACCCGTACCACTACGTCATCGACCAGATCGGCGCCGAGGTCGTCGCCGCCAGCCGGGACGAACGGCCACCCCGGCGCGACCACGCCCGCGTCGAGCGGCGACGCTGGACCTCGAGCCGAAGCCTCGCGCACCGGCTCGGAGTGAACAGCCTCTTCACCGACCTTGCCGGCTACGCCCGCACCCACCCCCGCGCCCATCTTGTGGACTGGTTGTCGGAGGCGGCATGCCAGCGCTCTGGCACGTTCACGCAGCCGCAGGATCCGGGCCTGGTCCGGGCATACCAGCCGCGGGTCCGCCCGGACGGCTACGGCCTCTGGACCGAGAACGCCGTCACGGTCCCGTTCTTCATCGAGTACGACACCGGTCGCGAGCAGCTCGCGGTCCTGACCAGCAAGCTCGCCGGGTACCGGGAGCTGTTCGCCACGATCGGACGGGCGTGGCCGGTGCTGTTCTGGCTGCACTCCGCCGCCCGAGAGGCCAACCTGCGCCGCCTACTCGCCGACACGGCACCACAGGTGCCCGTCGCTACCGGTGCCCGCGACCACGCCGCCACGGCGGGCCTGTGTCCCGCTGAGGCGGTCTGGGCCGTGCCCGGCGGGGGAGGGCAGCGGCAGCGGCTGCCCGACCTGGCCCCGTATGTCGTTGACGCTGAACGGACGAGTGAGGCGGCGTGACGCCCGGCAGCGGCAACGCGGCCGCGGACAGTACCTCGCGTTCGCGGGAGACAGCAAGACATGGCCACTCTCACCGGTCTGTCAGCCCCCGGTCCGCTGGGCCCGACAGATCCGGGAGAGTGCCGATCCCTTCCGGCAGTGACAGCGCGGAGGTATCGTCGCGCGCCCACCGCGGACGGTCCGCGACAGGCGGCTGGTCCCCGTCCGCCATCACCGTCCCGCACGACGACGCCGGGACCGTCCGCGTACCGGTCCAGCTCTACTCAGCTGGCGGACGAACCTTTGCCGCAGCCCGGTCCGGGGAGGTGGTCCGCCACGACAGCACCGGCACCTGACCCGGACGCTGGTCCCCGCAGCAGCCGCATCGAGGGCAGCGTCCAGATCGTGATCATGCTGGCCATCGGCGGGGCGGCCGCAGCGGCCAGCTTCACCCACGTCCACAACGTCGCCGCCGCCCACGGCCAACCCGGCTGGCTCGCCTGGGCCGACGCAATCGTCCTCGAACTGATGTCCATCGCCTCCGGCCTGGAGCTACGCCGCCGCAAACGCGCCCACACCTCGACGGTGTTCCCCGCGAGCGTGCTGGCCTGCGCGGTCACACTGTCTCTCGCCGCGCAGGTTGTGGAGGCCGAACCGTCACCGATCGGCTGGATCGCCGCGGCCGTGCCCGCGCTCGGCTTCCTCGTCATGGTCAAGGTCGCCCTCGGCTACGCAGGCACCACGACCCCAACCAACGCCACCCGGACCGCAGACCACCTGTCGGACCAGCCCACGCAAACCGCGCCCCAGAGCGGACCGGCCGAGCGGACCGGGTCCGGCGGGACGGCGCGGGAGCGGTCCACCTCGCGGACCGTCCGCCCACCAGATGATGGCCATCAAACCCGCGGACGGAACGGCCGTCACCGCAAAGCCGGCAGGGGACGGTCCGCGCAGCACTTCGGCGACGCGGCCGAGCTGCTGCCAGCGGCGCGGCGCGTCCGGGACCAACTCACCGCGGACAGGCAGGCACTGACCCGGGCAGCACTCGCCGAAGCACTCCGTGGAACGGGCCACACCGTGTCCAACACCCGGGTATCCGAACTCCTCAAGATCCTCAAAGCTGAGGCGGCCTCGCCGTCCGCGCCCCAGGAGGACCCAACTCCAGCGGTGAGCCTGACGCCACGACCGCCGTCAAGTCAGCACCAGGCGATTCACGCCAGCGCGCCGGACGGCGTGAGGCTGCCCCGGCCGACGAGTCTTATGCCTCTCGAACCCACGCATCTCAGACATCCACGGAACGGGCAGGAGAAGTCCGAATCATGAGCACCTACATGAACCCAACTGAGCAGACCTCCAACAACACGACAGACATCACGCCCGCCGCAGTAGCCAGCACGCCCGCCGCAGTCGCACCGGTCACCAGCGAGGTATGGACCGTCGACCGCGTCCGCGCCCTCGGCGTAACGACCACCCTCGCCACCACCGCCTCGGTCCTCGGGATCAGCCGATCCCAGGCGTACCGGCTCGCCGCCACCGACCAGTTCCCCATTCCGCTGATCCGGGCCGGCAGCCGCATCATCGTCCCGGTCGCCGCCTTGCTCCATCTCCTCCAACTCGACCGCGCCGCAACCGGCGGCGGTGGGCGACTTGAAGCCGGCGCGAAGGTGAGCGTGGATGCGACGACCCCGCCACCAGCAAATTCCACCCGACACCGCTGGCGGCACCACAGAGAGCATCCAGGAGACGATGAGTGAAGGGATCCACCTTCAAACGCTGCGGCTGCCGCGACAGCGTCACGGGCCGGCGACTGGGACGCTCCTGTCCCCAGCTTCGCCGGCCCGGCGGCGGCTGGTCCCGCACCCACGGCCACTGGCACTGGCAGATCGAAGTGCCCGCCCGCGCCGACGGCACCCGCCGCCCGCTCCGCCACGGCCCATACGCCACCAAGGCCGACGCGGACGCGGTGCTGGACCGCATCCGGGCTGCGCTCGCCGTCCCCGATCCCACCGACCCGCACACCACCGTCAAGACCGGCGACCTGATCGAGGCCGCCGTCAAGACCGGCGCGCCCGTCCCCAGCCCGGAGCAGGTCCGGCGGGCGCTGCACCTGGACATCACCCCCACCGACCTGCCCACGATGGAGGCGTATCTAACCGACTGGCTCGCCGGGCGCAAGAACATCAAGACAGGGACCCTGCGCTCGTACGAAGGGCACATCCGGCTGTATCTGATCCCGTACCTCGGCCACCTGCGCATCGACCGGCTCCGCCCCGGCCACATCGACGCCATGTACGACGCCATCGCCGAACGCAACACCACCATCGCCACCCTGCGCGCCAGCCGCGACCCCGCCAAACGCGACCAGGTCAAGAACCAGCGGATCGTCAGCCCCAGAACCTTGCACGTCATCCACGCCACCCTGCGCAAGGCCCTCAACGACGCGATGCGTCGCCACCGCTACATCGACACCAACCCCGCCCTCATGGTCGAACTACCGACCGCCCGGCCACCCAAGCCCACCATCTGGACCGACCAACGCGTCAATACGTGGCGCGAGACCGGCAATACCCCTAGCCCCGTCATGATCTGGACCCCCGAGCACACCGGCAGATTCCTCGACCACACCCACGGCGCGAACGACCGGCTCTACGCCCTCTACCACCTCATCACCTTCACCGGCCTGCGCCGAGGGGAAGCCTGCGGCCTGCACTGGGACGACCTCGACCTCGACGCAGCCACTCTCACCGTCCGCTGGCAACTCGTCCAACACGGCTGGGCCACCGCCATCGACACTCCGAAAACCACCGACAGCGAAGCCGGGGTCGCTCTCGATACCGAGACCGTCGCGGTGCTGCGGGCCCACCGTGCCCGGCAACACCGCGAACGCCTCGCGGCCGGGGCGGCCTGGACCAAGACCGGCCTGGTGTTCACCACCCCGACCGGTGGACGCCTTCACCCTGCCGACGTCACGGACAACTTCCACCACCTCGCCACCCAGGCCGGGCTACCACCCATCCGGCTCCACGACCTCCGCCACGGCGCCGCGACCATGGGCCTGGCTGCCGGTGTACAGATGAAGGTCATCTCCAACCGGCTCCGTCACTCCAGCCCACACTTCACTGCCAAGTTCTACGGCGACGTCCTCCCCGAGCTATCCCACGCCGCCGCCGAAGCAACCGCATCAGTCGTCCCCCGTCGGCGTGGCGCGACAAAGCCGGCGTAACCCGGAAGCTGCCACCCGTCGTCGGCAGCGGCGGCCAGCCGGCACCTCGCTGGCTTGCCGCCGCTACCTTGGCGACCTGACCTTACGGAGGCAATTCGGACCCGTACGGCGGCTTCCCTGGCGACCGGCCTTGGCAGGGACGGCGGTCGCGGTGGGCGACAGAAGGCCAATTACTGCTCCTTCAGACGACCCTGGGGCTGGCGTATAGCCCTGTGCTGGCGCGTGTGGGCAAGCCCGTGAGGCTCGGCTTCGCTGACGAGGCCATGCCTCCGTCGACGAGAACCGTGGCATCGGCGACCTCCTGGCTGCGCATCCCATGACAGGGGGATGCTTGGTCGGTGCTCCCTCGGTCGTTGGTACCTTCCGAAATGCCCTCCGGCTGGTTACCTTGAGTGCGGCAGTGCATCCAAAAAGGTGACGGAGGGCTGGTGCTGAGCTTCGAGGAGCAGAGCTTCGTCCGAGCCATGCTTCGCCGCCTCCTCGACGAACGCTTCGGCAAGGCGTTCGAGCGGTTCTTCCAGAACTTGATGTGCGTCCGCTATCCCGATTTCATTGATGTCAGGACCCACGGCAAACTCGGTGACATCGGAGCTGACGGCTTGAGTCTGCATGACGGCAAGCTCTACGCGTGCTACGCGCCCGAAGTCCCTGACGCGAAGGCCGTCCGAACGAAGTTCACCGACGATCTCGATAAGGCGGTCGCGAAGCGGGGAGACCACTTCGACACCTTTGTGTTCGTGCACAACGACCTTCGCGGTGTTCACCCGGAGTTGTCCATCCTTTTGAGCGAGGCACGCGCCGCACATCCAAGCCTGCGGTTCGAGCAGCGGGGCCCGCAGCACCTGCACCGGGAGCTGTGCCGCCTGGAGCGCGACGAGATCCAAGAACTGCTTGGCTGTGAGATTCCGGTGTCGGAGCGTGTGTACCGGATCGGGCTGGAGGATCTGGAACCCCTCCTGACGCATCTGGTCGCGCAACGGCGCCAGGCGACGTCCCAGGCACCCGCCCGTGAGGTTCCGCCTGAGAAACTCGCCTATAACCGCCTTGCCGCCGAGGACCGTGACGAGATTATTTCGGCCATGCGGTACACCCCCTTGGTGGACGAGTACTACCAGCAGCGCCAGGACGTCACCGAGCGCGACGAGGTCGCGCAGGGCTTCAACGCGTACTACCAGCAGGTCAAGGCCGACTACGACGACCCGGGGGACGTGTTGTGGAAGCTGCAGGAGTACGTCGCCGGCAACGCGCGCGGCCGACGCGATCACGAGCGGGCCGTGGTGGTGGTCCTGGCATACTTCTTCGAGACTTGCGACATCTTCGAAGAACCGCCCACCAACTGGCGGGCGCCGGCCCTGCAGGGAACGGCCTAATGATCGCGCCGACGAAGGGCATCGCACCGCAGCGCGCGCTGCTGGTCGTCGGGGCGCAGATCTTGCGGATTCTCGACCAACCCATGACGATCAGTCAGACGTGGACGAGGCTGCGGGAGTGGCGAGCCGCCAACGGGCACCACACGCCCGTACCGTTCTGGTGGTTCGTTTTATCGCTGGATGTCCTGTTCGCACTGGGGACGCTAGAGCTGGAGCGGGAACTGCTCACGAGGAGGCAGGCGGATGTTGCGTCAGCTCGGAGCCGATGACTCTCGGTTCCGGACGCTGACCTTCCACCCCGGGCTCAACATTCTCGTTGCCGACATCACCCCTGGGTCGCGGGACACCGACAGTCGCAATGGGGCTGGCAAGTCCAGCATGATCGAACTGCTGCACTTCCTACTCGGGGAACGGGCAGACAGTTCCACTCTTGCCGCACGTCTGGAGCTACGCGGCATCGAGTTCACTCTGTCGCTGGACTGGCCGCAGCTCACCACCCCGCTGCAGGTCAAACGCACTGGTTCGCGCCCTGGCTGGGTGCACCTCAACCCGCTGCCGCCGGACACCGACCGCGGCCAGCTGGAGCTGAATACCGGTCACCTCCGGCTCCCGGAGTGGCAGCGCCTCATCGAGCGTGACCTCTTCGGCCTGCCTGACGAGCACGCCGGTATCAGCGGTCGAAGCCTGGTGTCTTTCCTCATCCGACGCACCAGCTCCAACGGCTACAACGCAGCGGTGCGTAGTCATGGGCGGCAGTCGGACGCGGACGCGACCACCAATCTCGCCTACCTCTTCGGCCTCGACTGGCATCTCGCCGATCGCTACCGCCTGCTCAAGGCACGCGACACCGCGCGAACTCAGATGCAAAAGGCCGCCCAGGACCCACTGCTGGGCCGGATCATTGGCAAGGTCGCAGACCTGCGTAGCGAGATCGCCTTGGCCGAGCGGCGGGTGTGGGATCTGGAACGCCAGGTCTCCGAATTCCGCGTAGTCCCACAGTACGAGCATCTTCGTGAACAGGCAGACGGGCTTGACCAGCAGATACGACAGCTACGCGCTCGCGATGTCGTGGATCGGCGCAATCTCCAGGACCTGGAACACGCACTGCAGGAGACGACCGACCCCGACGTAAGCTACCTGGAGCCGGTGTACGCCGAACTCGGCGTGTTACTCAACGACCAGGTGCGGCGGCGATTCGACGAGGTACAAGCCTTCCACGAGTCCGTCGTACGGAACCGGCGCCGTTACCTCGACGAAGAGGCCGCCACAATCCGGCGACGCCTCGCCCAAAGCGAGACCGACCGTCAACAGCTCGGCGACCAGCTCGCCGCCACGCTACGCACCCTGCAAGAAGGCGGCGCCCTAGAAGCGTTGACCACTCTCCAGCAGGTCCTCGCGCAGCAGCAGGCGCTCCTGTCCGCCCTGCGCCACCGCTACGAGGCCGCCCAGGCTCTTGAAGCGACGAAACGAGAGATTACGCAGGCTCGGCTGACGCTCCAGCAGGAGATGGATCGCGACATCGAGGACCGGCGGGGCTTCGTCGACGAAGCGACCGTGATGTTCTCCGAGTTCGCCCGACGCCTCTATGGCCCCGGCCGCACCGCCCACCTGAAGTTCGAAGCAGGCGACAAGAGTCTGCGCATCGATCCGCACATTGACAGCGACAACAGCGTCGGCATCAGCAGCATGGTCATCTTCTGCTTCGATCTCACCCTCAGCGTCCTCGCCACCCGGGCAGGACGCGCTCCCGGCATCCTCGTCCACGACAGCCACCTCTTCGACGGCGTCGACGACCGGCAGTTGGCGGCCGCACTGTCACTGGCCGCAGAGGTAACCGCTCGGGAGGGTCTCCAGTACATCGTCACCTTGAACTCCGATGATCTGGACAAAGCCCGTCGGCGGAGCTTCGATGCTGACGAGTTTCTGCTGTCGCAGCGACTCACGGACCGGTACGACGACGGTGGCCTCTTCGGCTTCCGATTTTGAAAGGAGCACATCGCTCGGCGGGTGTTCGGACGCGGGGATCCGACACCAACGCTGCGGGATGCCGCCGGATCCAGGAATCCCACGACTTCGGACCGGCTTGGATGAGATGAGATGTGGCCGTACTGGGGTGACGAAGCGGAGTACTCATTGTCGAGCACCTGCGCACCGACCTGCCCGCCCATGCGTAAACCAACGCATTCGTCGCCCGCCGACCGGCCGAGCCGAGATCTATTCCTCGGCCGGGCGGATTTAGCGCCGGACCCGGAGCGCTAGGAAGGGATTTCTACCGGTGTGAGCGCGAGCGATTGGGAAAGACACGCCACCCTCTTGGCACGAATTCATGGGAGATCGCGGATGACCCGACGGCCATTCGCCAACCGGTACGGCGCACAAGTGACGTACTCAGTTCGATGTTCGCTAGGGAGAGCATGAACGAGATTTCAGGACTACCCGAATTCTGGGAGGAGTTTTGCTCTCTAGGAAAGGAAGTTGACTACTTTGTAACTGCCCGTCTGTTCGACGGGACACCCGCGGCATGGCCTCACGAACTCAACTACATCAAATGGCGGCATCGGGTTGCAACCGAACTTGGCGTCGACCCGATGGCGGTCCAGTTAGTCGGAAGCGCCCGTTTGGGCTATTCGCTTAACCCAAAGAAAAACTTTAGGAAGTTCCATGAAAGCTCGGACTTGGACATCGCGGTGATCTCGCCAGAGCTGTTCGATCGAGCGTGGGGTGAGCTCCGAGAAATAATCGAGGACGAATTCTTTGCCAGTAAGAAGAACTATCTCCGGAAGCTGGTTTTCGAAGAATGCATCGCCCTCGATGTCATACTGCCTCGCCTGTCTTTCGGTGAGCGGTGGTCACGGTCGAGAGATAGCTTCATCGAGGATCTCGGCGAGGCTTTCATAAATTGCGAAGTCAATTATCGACTGTACCGCAACCATAAGTCACTCAGGGTCTATCAGGTGAAGAGTGTGAATATCGCGCGGAATCGTGCGATCGAGGAGGGCGTGCACAATGGCTGATCACGGACTCAAGTTCGAGATCGAGTCGAAAACTGTAGCGGAGTTTCGGTCGCTGAACAAATCCGGCGAACTGATCCTTCAGCCTGAATACCAGCGTCAGGCGGTCTGGCCCGAACGGGCCAAGGTGTCCTTGATGGAGACCATCCTCCTCGGATATCCAATCCCGGAGATCTATCTCGCTTACGAAACCTCGCCGGAAGGTGAGCAAAAAGCTTCCGTTGTTGACGGTCAACAGCGCCTTACCTCTCTGCTTGGGTTTCTGAACAACAAATTCCCGCTGGATGGGCTAGAGGACGAGAAGCTGAGGGAGAAGTTCGAGGGATTGTTTTTCACGGAACTCCCCGACGATGTGCGTCAAGAGTTCTTCCAGTACCGTTTCCCGATTCGGCGCCTATCGAACCTTGCCGATGAGTTTGTGCGCGCAGTTTTCGCCCGCGTCAACAGGGTTAATATGGTGCTAACGGAGCAAGAGCTCCGAAATGCTCTGTTGCCTGGCCCGTTCAACGACTTTCTGAAGGACTGTGTAGCTCACCCAATAGGTGCGGTGTCCGGAGTTTTTAGTGGTGAACGACGCAAGCGAGGCGGTGACCTAGAGTTCTATGCCGAGGTATTCGGCACCTGCATCTTTGGGCTCTCTAACAAAAAGACCGAACTCGACGAGCGCTATGACAAAATCTCTGCAGATTTCGAAGACTACCAGGATCGTTCAATAGAGTTCCTCGCGCTACTGACGTTCCTGAAGAACACCATTAAGTGGGCAGGTCGAACCAGGTGGTCGAACATTGTCGATATGTTCACGCTGCTGCACGTTTCTTGGGGCCTGCGCGAGAAGTTCGGCAATGCCGACTCGGTTCAGACGGAGCAGATTCGGGATCTTCTGGACCTATTTCAGCGGGCAGTCTCGGCCAAGAAGCGAAACAGCGAGAACGGTGAGAGCGTCGGCCTCACTGCATCTCTTTCAACAATGCTCGAAATGGCACCAGAGGAAGTCGATAAGGCCATCGAAGGTTATATGTCAGGTATTCGGAACTCGTCCGACTTGGGATCACGCCGAATTCGCTCTCAGCAGCTAGGATACTTACTTCTGAGGAAGCTTGAGAGTTAAACGAACCGTTGCGACTTGTGATCATTTCGAAATGAGCTTCTTTCCTGAGTGCGGCTCGCTTCGGCGTGGTGCAGGACGAGGGCGGCCTGGATGCTCGCGGTAGCGCGGCGCGGGCGGCAGGGCGGGCCCGCCGGATAGCCCGCTGGAAGGAAAGGTCGTGGCGCTTCGACTCTGCTTGGTCTCTTCCTGGACATCGTGAGGGCCCGCAGTGGGTGGTCCGGATGCATGCCACATGCCTCGACTCTGTGCTGCGTTCAGCGACTCGGTCCGTCTTTGTCTTGATGTGACGGTGCGGATGCGTTGGACTGACAACTGGTCGTTGTCCGAGCAAGGGATGATCGTGGCCGCGCAGGTGGATTCCGAGTGGTGGAGCTCGGGGCTGTGGAACGGCCGGCCGATCAGTGACTTTCTGCGGCAGCGCGATGTCACCGCGATCTTCCGCTTTCTCCGCGCGGGGGGTGTCGTACTTGCGCTGGTCTGGCCTCCGAACGTGCTCCAGGCGGAGCCGACACGATGCAGCTACCCGCACCTGGGTGGGGCGAAGTGTGTCTGCTCGGGCTTGGTCGCCATCCGTGTTCAGGTTGACGATTCCAATTGCGGTTAGTTTTGGCTGCGAACCAGCCGGACGGGCCGGGTCGTTTCGACCGTGCCTGCGCCGGCTACCCGCCGCCACGATGGGCACCGTTGGGTGGCTCGACGGGTGCTCGGGCGCTGTGGACGGACCCGTGGTCGGGTGGACTGACTGGGACGCTTACTCGACTGAATCGGGCCGGAGCCGCGAGCAGATGGACTCACGCGACCCGGTTGCACTGTGTGAGGCGACCAAGATCAAGCTCTTAATCCGCGGGTTCGGGGTTCGAGTCCCTGGCGGCGCACAGGTGATCAAGGCTCTGGCCTGGTGGTTCTCCACCAGGCCAGAGCCTTTTTCGTGTCCGTGGCGATGGCTGGGTGCTCGGTGGGTGATCGGGAGCGGTGGGACCGTTCCGGCCGGCGGTGGACGCGGTGCGGTGGTCATGGACGCGTGCTCTGATGTGGCCGCAGTCCGCCGTGTGGTTCTCGCCGGGCGGGCTACCGTAGCGCGTCGATGGCGCGGGACTGCTGGTGTCACCCTCGGTGACGACCGTGATGATGGCTCCGATGCGGCGGTGAGCTTCCACCGGGCCGGCGAGGCCGCTGTATGGCGGGTGTTGCGAGGCGGGCAGTCTGGCCTTAAAAGATCAACTCGCCGCGGTCCGGTCTGCCTCCATCGTTGTTTTTGCCCTCAGCTCTTCGGCCGGTTCTCTGAACAGTGATCTCCAAAATCGGCCCCAAAACCCCGGTTTGGAGACGAGGGGTGCTTGCAGAGCCCGCCAGTGCTTCGTCCGATGCCCCGGAAGAGGCTCGTCCTCGGCCTCGGTGATCTCGGTTGCGCTGCCCCGAGGCGGTTCCTCTGACCACCCTCCGTTACCGGTCGGCGAAACCGGCTGTCCAGCTGTCGGTGTCTGGAGGGATCATCACAGGATGGGTGACGACGCGGCCGTGCTGCGGTTGTCGCCGCGGCGGTGGCGGATCTTGTCGTTCCTGGCGCAGCACGCTCTGGCGTCGACGATGGATCTGGCCCTGGTCTGTGACGTGTCGCGGCTGACGGCTCACCGGGACCTGGTCTGGTTGCACGAGGCGGGGCTGGTGAGCCGGCAGCGCTCGGAGGAGGACCGTACCCACACCTGGTGGTACAAGGCGACCGCCGAGGGGACCGAGCGGCTCCGCCGTGATTTGGCGGCCTCGGGGCGGCCGGTGCCTCTGCAACTGGGCCGGCGGCATCCGAGCGCGTCGGACGATCTGCTGTTCCTGCCGCTGGTCGAGGTGTCGCGGCGGAATCCGGGGCGGTGTGGGCTGTTCCAGTGGCTGGCGACGATGGACGCCTCGGCGTGGCTGCGCCAGCACGATCTGGCGTACCTGCGCGCCGACGGCTATGGGGTCTGGCTTGAGGATGGACGGTGCCTACGGTTCCTGGTGCACGTCGACCGTGGCCCGGTAGGTGAGGTAGTCGCCGAACACGAGAAGCGGACGTACGGGCTGGGCGGGCTGCTGGCCGGCTACCGGCGTACCGATCCGGTGGTGCCGGTCGGGGCCGTGTTGGTCGTCGCCGAGGACGCCGAACGAGAGGAGCAGTTGCTGGCCGGCCTGGTCCGCGAGCCGCTGCGGGCGCTCATCGCCACGACCAACAGGAACATGTTGTATCGGCACTGGCCGAATGAGCAGCTTTGGCGGGTACCGGGCGAGGACGAGCACCGCAGCCGACTGATCGAGATCGCCGGCTGAAATAGGAGGACGTTCCGACGCCGACAAGCATGAGTCGATCCGAGGAGACTCGGAGTGGCGTCAGGTGGCGGCGACTCGTCGGACGCACTCGTCTGCCGATGTGCGCGCACCTGACCTTGCTTCAAGGCGCCCCTCCGATGTCAGGCGATCGCGCGGGTGCGGCCGCCCCGCACGGCCACCAGCGTCGGCACGACGCGAACCACACCAAGGTTCTCCACCGAAACCACTGGGCGAGCCGGCCGATCCGCCTACCTGACCCCGTCCCGCCTCAGAGCGAGACAGCGCTTCCGCAGGTGCCCACGCCGAGCCCGTGTGGACGGACATCGTGGCCGCTCGGCCTGACGGCGCCCGACTAGAATTCACGCCACACCGGGCGCGACCTGCCGATTCTCGGTGTCGCTGCTACTTTTTCAGTCTTGCAACCAGCCCATCGTGAAACCGGTCAACGTGCCGTCGACGCGGCGTGGCAAGCAGAGGAGTGACCAGGTCCACTCACCGCCATGGGATCGACGACAGATCATGTGCTACGGTAACCGAGTTGCAGTTTTGATTTCCGTAGACGTTTTCCGGCGCCTGATGGGGCATCTGAAACCCATCCAGGCGCTTTTCGTTTTTCGTGTCGTTTCGACGCGGGTGATCAACGCGGCGGCGTAAGGGTCCGCAGAGTGCGGTCTCTAACAGCCTGCGAAGGAGCAGACATGACTACAGGTACCGTGAAGTGGTTCAACGCCGACAAGGGCTTCGGCTTCATCAGCCCGGACGACGGCGGCGCCGACGTCTTCGCCCACTTCTCTGCAATCTCTGCGAGCGGCTTCCGCAGCCTCGACGAGAATCAGAAGGTGGAGTTCGACATCACCCAGGGCCAGAAGGGCCCGCAGGCGGAGAACATCCGCCCGCTTTGATCCACACTGCGAACGGCGGCCCGACTGGTTCAGCGGGCCGCCGTTCGGCGTTTCATGCGCTCACCACGGCATCGCGAAAATCGTCTGATCGGCAGAAGGCCGGCCATCTCGGTGTGGAGCCAGCTCAGCATTGCCCCCGTGTTCTCTTCTTCGGATCGATTCGGACCTCGGGCGCTAGTCTGCCCAGGCCGACTGTCAGCTCGCCCAAGGCGCGCCTTCGGCTCATGAACCAGACAGACACAGACGTCGACCCTTATCGCTGACGACCCGAATTCCGCATCGCCGTCGTCCTGACGGTCGAGGCACGTACGGTCGCGGTCCAAGTGGAGCACACCATGGTCGGACTCAACGCCTCGCCTCCTGATGACTGTCAGACAGCCGGGACCCGGGGTGCGCGGCGTTACATCCTGAAGGGTTGATGACTATGACGACGACCTACTCGGGTCCTGCGAGGCTGATCCTGGTCGACGGCGCATGCATATCCGGCATGGCTTCCCTCAGTACCAACCATCGCGGAGGACTCAACGGCTGGGGCGGCACGTTCCGTCCGGACGAGATCACGACAGACCTTCGCAACGCCGTCGAAGGGCTGCAATTGGAACTGCCCTACGATCGGATGGGGACAGTCGCCGTCACCGGCATACGCAAGCTACTCGCCACGCAGGTGTTGATGTCGTTGGCAGGCCGCGGACCCGCACCATTCTGATCGTGCGCCGCACGGCCGCCACTTCCGGCTAGCCGGGTGGTGACGGCGGCTCGGGCGGGCGTCCGCGGGCGCGGGCTGCGTCGGATATGGCGATCCCGGTCAGGACGAGGGCAGCAGCGGCGGCGACCACGACTGGCGGCAGGGGGAGCATCGCCGGCGTCAGGGCGGCCAGCGCAAGGACGCCGATCGGTCGGGACCGGGACACGCGGCCGAATACCGCGTGCTCGAAGCGGGCGCGCCCGGCCAGGTACAGCGCGGGTCCGCCGAGGATGACGGCGATCCAGGCCGGCGGGGTATGCCCGAGTGGATGGGCGATGACAAGTTCGTCGCCGACGGCTACAGCGACCACGCCGGCCACCATGGCCAGGTGGGCGTATGACGCCGATCCGGCGAGGCGGACCGGGTCGGCAGACACGGCAATCGCTTCCGCCAGGACTTGTCCAGCGCGGTATATGTAGATCCGCCACAGCAGCACGGTGGTCGCGATCGACACTGCGAACGCGGCGGCCCCGTCCGGCGTGAAGCCGCTGGTGCTCAGCGCCAGTCCGGTAACCAGGATCAGCTCGCCGAGCGCGATGATGAAGAACTGCCGGTAGCGCTCGGACAGGTGCTCGCCCGAGATCACGAGGTCTTGGCTGGGCGTTCGGCCCGCCCCCGGGGTGGGGAAGCCGATTCTGCCTGCCGTGTGGTCAAGGACCACCGCGAGTGCCCACAACGCGCCACGCGCCGTACCGTGCATGAGCGCCCCCGCGATCCACGGCAGCGCCGACAGGCCGTACCAGAACAGCCCGCGCATGGCGTGGCGCTGCAGTTGGTGGTTACGCAGAACGGCCACGAGGACGAGCCCGCGGCCGAGCTGGATGGCGACGTAGGCGCCCGCGAAGATCAGGCCCGTGTCGCCGAATGCCTCGGGCACCGCGGCCGCCATCACCAGGCTGCCGACCATGGTCGCGATGACCAGCGCCTGGAATACCGGTCGTTGCGGGTCCGTCCGGTCGGTTAGCCACGCGGTGCTGGACCAGACCCACCACATGGCCCCCAACAGCACCAGCGTCCGGAAGGCACCGCTCCACCCGAGATCCTCGGCCAGGCCGCGCGAGAGCTGAGCGAGCGCGAGGACAAACACCAGGTCGAAGAAGAGTTCCAGGAACGTAGCCCGCTGTGGATCCCCGGCTTTCCGCACCAGCCCGGCCGCCCTGCTCGTCGTCATCGGCTCGCCCGTTCTGCCAGCTCTGCTCCAGGTTTGGGAGCATTCTGACATGCGGCAGCGGCGGTGACCGCGGACGTGCTGCCGTGGACTGGATCGAGCGACCCGCGTTACACGGACGGGCGACGGTCGAGGCCGGTGAGTTCCTTCCATCCGTCGCCGCTGGATCGGATTAGCTCGTCGACCTTGGCCAAGCGTCGGGCCGGTGCTACAGAGGGCGGAGTGTCACCCAGGTCCTGATACCGATATGTCACGCAGGTCCTCAAACCGGACAGCCGGCTGCCGGCAAATGTCGGGCTTCACTTGATGCGTGACGCATTGGTTCCACTTGACGCGTTACGGGTTTCCGCGCGATGGGCTGCGGCTGTTACATGGAGTTACTACTCAGCCGGACGCCGGGCGGACTCGACGGCCCGTTAGAGGCGCGCGGTCAGCGGCAGAAGCGGCTACCCGCAATCGTCGGGCTTAGTGCTCCTAACTCTTTGAGTGTTGGAGTCTGCGCCAGCAGATGATGGCGCAGGCGAGGGTGAGGAATGCTTCGT